>NZ_JAHKRN010000013.1 GCF_019396385.1 Nonomuraea harbinensis
TTTTTTAATACCCTCTTCCCCTACACCCCCCCCTTCCGATCGCCCCTCGAAGGAGGGCCCGGGCGCTCGCTCGTTCCCGCCCTCTTCCCCCGCACGGAGGGTCGCGCGTACGGGGGAGCGCGAAGTCGTCATCTGCCCGTCGGGGGATGTTCTTGGTATGGTCGGCAGCAGACCAGATCTCGCTATATCATGAGGCGCGAGCAGTAGCCGGGCCTCTGGTGGGATGGACCGCGCGACACCCGGAGCGACAAGGCTTCCGAGCCTAGTCGCGGCGTTTTGACGTGTCGCGAGGTCCTGGTAACCTGGACCATCGTGCCCGTAGTTTGCGGGCTCTCGATCGTGCGCTCTTCAATGGCAGCGCAGGTCGGCTTCCTAGCTCGTAGTCCTCGTGGATGTGTCAGTGCGAACAGCGCGACACGCCCGAGCGCGGGGGCGTGGAGGCAAGGACAATTCGCAGGTCATGACACCGGCAGCACCTGCGAATTGCACAACTGACGTAACACCGGCCAGGCACGAAACGGAGTGGCAGTGCCCACTATTCAGCAGTTGGTCCGCAAGGGCCGGCAGGACAAGGTCTCCAAGACCAAGACTCCTGCCCTCAAGGGGAGTCCGCAGCGGCGCGGTGTGTGCCAGCGCGTTTACACCACGACCCCGAAGAAGCCCAACTCGGCCCTGCGCAAGGTGGCCCGTGTGCGGCTCACCAACGGCATCGAGGTCACGGCCTACATCCCCGGTGTGGGCCACAACCTGCAGGAGCACTCCATCGTGCTCGTGCGTGGCGGTCGTGTGAAGGACCTGCCGGGTGTTCGCTACAAGATCATCCGTGGTTCGCTCGACACCCAGGGTGTCCGCAACCGCAAGCAGGCCCGTAGCCGCTACGGCGCGAAGAAGGAGAAGAGCTAACTATGCCTCGCAAGGGTTCTCCTGGCCGCCGTCAGCTCATGGCTGACCCGGTTTACAGCTCCCCGCTGGTCACCGCCCTGATCAACAAGGTGCTTCTTGACGGCAAGCGCTCCATCGCGCAGTCGATCGTCTACGGCGCCCTTGAGGGCTGCAGGGACAAGACGGGCAACGACCCGGTCGTCACCCTCAAGCGTGCGCTCGACAACGTCAAGCCCACCCTCGAGGTTCGCAGCCGCCGCGTCGGTGGCGCGACCTACCAGGTGCCGGTCGAGGTGCGCGCCGCGCGCAGCACCACCCTGGCGCTGCGCTGGCTGGTGCAGTACTCCCGGGCCCGCCGCGAGAAGACCATGACCGAGCGCCTGATGAACGAGCTCCTCGATGCCAGCAACGGTCTCGGGGCGAGCGTGAAGAAGCGCGAGGACACCCACAAGATGGCCGAGTCCAACAAGGCCTTCGCCCACTACCGCTGGTAACCCCGGCGGGTTCGACGAGACGACGAGGACGCGAAGAAAGTGGCCACCACGACCGCACTTGACCTGGCCAAGGTCCGCAACATCGGGATCATGGCCCATATCGACGCGGGCAAGACCACCACGACCGAGCGCATCCTGTTCTACACCGGCATCAACTACAAGATCGGTGAAGTCCATGAGGGCGCAGCCACCATGGACTGGATGGAGCAGGAGCAGGAGCGCGGCATCACGATCACGTCCGCCGCGACCACCTGCATCTGGGACGGTCACACGATCAACATCATCGACACCCCGGGCCACGTCGACTTCACCATCGAGGTAGAGCGTTCGCTGCGTGTCCTCGACGGGGCCGTGGCCGTGTTCGACGGTGTCGCGGGTGTCGAGCCCCAGTCGGAGACGGTGTGGCGTCAGGCAGACGGCTACAACGTCCCCCGCATCTGTTTCGTGAACAAGATGGACCGCGTCGGCGCGGAGTTCCACCGCTGCGTCGACATGATGATCACTCGGCTGGCCGCGACGCCGGCCGTCGTCCAGCTCCCGTGGGGCGTCGAGGCCGACTTCAAGGGCGTCATCGACCTCATCAGGATGAAGGGCCTCATCTGGAGCGCCGAGGCGGCCAAGGGCGAGATGTATGACGTCGTCGACATCCCGGCCGACCACGTCGAAGCCGCTCGCGAGTGGCGCGACAAGCTGGTCGAGACCGTCGCGGAGAACGACGACGAGCTGATGGAGCTCTACCTCGAGGGCACCGAGCCCACCGAGGAGCAGCTGGTGGCGGCCCTGCGCCGCGCCACGCTGGCGAGCGCGCTCAACCCGGTGCTGTGCGGCACCGCGTTCAAGAACAAGGGCGTGCAGCCCCTGCTCGACGCGATCGTCGCCTACCTGCCGGCGCCGACCGACATCCCGGCCATCAAGGGCCACGCGGTCGGCGACGAGGGCACCGCGGTCGAGCGTCACGCCGACCCGGAGGAGCCGTTCTCGGCTCTGGCCTTCAAGATCGCCAGCGACCCGCACCTGGGCAAGATCACCTACATCCGCATCTACTCGGGCACGCTCGAGGCCGGTTCACAGGTCGTCAACTCTGTGAAGGGCAAGAAGGAGCGGATCGGCAAGATCTACCAGATGCACGCCAACAAGCGTGAGGAGCGCCCGTCGGCGATCGCCGGGCAGATCGTCGCGGTGATGGGCCTGAAGGACACCACCACCGGCGACACTCTGTCCGACCCGGTCAAGCAGGTCGTGCTCGAGTCGATGACGTTCCCGGCCCCGGTCATCAACGTCGCGATCGAGCCCAAGACCAAGGGCGACCAGGAGAAGCTGTCGACCGCGATCCAGCGGCTGGCCGAGGAGGACCCGTCCTTCCAGGTCCGCCGTGACGAGGAGACCGGCCAGACCGTCATCTGGGGGATGGGCGAGCTCCACCTCGAGATCCTGGTCGACCGGATGCGCCGCGAGTTCAAGGTCGAGGCGAACGTCGGCCGTCCGCAGGTCGCCTACCGCGAGACCATCCGCCGCAAGGTGGAGAAGGTCGACTACACCCACAAGAAGCAGACCGGTGGTTCCGGTCAGTTCGCGCGGGTCATCATCGACCTCGAGCCGCTGGGCGAGGGCAACGACGGTTACGAGTTCGAGAACAAGGTCACGGGTGGTCGCGTGCCGCGGGAGTACATCCCGTCGGTCGACGCGGGCGCCCAGGAGGCCGCCGAGTTCGGCGTGCTGGCCGGCTACCCGATGGTGGGCGTGAAGGTGACGCTCCAGGACGGTGCCGCGCACGACGTCGACTCCTCGGAGATGGCGTTCAAGATCGCCGGCTCGATGGCCTTCAAGGAGGCCGCGCGCAAGGCTGACGCCGTGCTCCTCGAGCCGATGATGGCCGTCGAGGTCACCACGCCCGAGGACTACATGGGTGACGTCATCGGTGACCTCAACGGTCGCCGGGGGCAGATCCAGGCGATGGACGAGCGGGCCGGCGCCCGCGTCGTCAAGGCGCTCGTGCCGCTGTCTGAGATGTTCGGCTACGTGGGTGACCTGCGTAGCAAGACGCAGGGGCGGGCGAGCTACAGCATGCAGTTCGACTCCTACTCGGAGGTGCCCCCGGGCATCGCCAAGGAGATCGTCGCGAAGGCCCGGGGCGAATAGTTCCCGGTCCCTGGCGGGACGGTGCGAGCCGTCCCGCCGCCTAGGGGTTCGGGAACACCCGGGCCCGAGTGTGCAGACGAAAGTCAGTCAGATTCTCAAGGAGAGAACCAGTGGGCAAGGCCAAGTTCGAGCGGACAAAGCCGCACATGAACATCGGCACCATTGGGCATATCGACCACGGTAAGACCACACTGACCGCGGCGATCACCAAGGTGCTCCACGACCGTTTCCCCGAGCTGAACGCCGCGACGCCGTTCGACAAGATCGACAAGGCGCCGGAGGAGAAGGCCCGCGGCATCACGATCTCGATCTCGCACGTCGAGTACCAGACCGAGAAGCGCCACTACGCGCACGTCGACTGCCCCGGTCACGCGGACTACGTGAAGAACATGATCACCGGTGCCGCTCAGATGGACGGCGCCATCCTCGTGGTCGCCGCCACCGACGGCCCGATGCCGCAGACGAAGGAGCACGTCCTCCTGGCCCGCCAGGTCGGCGTCCCCTACATCGTCGTGGCCCTCAACAAGTCCGACATGGTGGACGACGAGGAGATCCTGGAGCTCGTCGAGCTCGAGGTGCGCGAGCTCCTGTCCGCTCAGGAGTTCCCCGGCGACGACCTGCCCGTCATCCGCGTCTCCGCGCTCAAGGCTCTTGAGGGCGACGAGAAGTGGGCCGACAGCATCGTCGAGCTGATGAACGCCGTCGACGAGAACGTCCCCGAGCCCCCGCGTGAGACGGAGAAGCCGTTCCTCATGCCGGTCGAGGACGTCTTCTCGATCACCGGTCGCGGCACCGTCGTCACCGGTCGTATCGAGCGCGGCATCGTCAAGGTCAACGAGCAGGTCGACATCATCGGCATCAAGCCGGAGAAGACGACCACCACCGTCACCAGCATCGAGATGTTCAACAAGATGCTCGACGAGGGTCACGCCGGTGACAACGCCGCGCTGCTGCTCCGCGGCATCAAGCGCGACGACGTCGAGCGCGGCCAGTGCATCATCAAGCCGGGCACGACCACCCCGCACACCGAGTTCACCGGCCAGGTCTACATCCTGTCCAAGGACGAGGGCGGCCGCCACACGCCGTTCTTCAACAACTACCGCCCGCAGTTCTACTTCCGTACGACTGACGTGACCGGTGTGGTGAACCTCCCCGAGGGCACCGAGATGGTCATGCCGGGCGACAACACCGAAATGCGCGTTGAGCTGATCCAGCCCATCGCCATGGAGGAAGGCCTGAAGTTCGCGATCCGTGAGGGTGGCCGCACCGTCGGCGCCGGCCGGGTCGTGAAGATCATCAAGTAGCACGACCGCGGGGCGGCGGCCGGCCTCCTGGAGGGGCCGGCCGCCACACCACGAACGGGGCGGGCGGCCGCGAGGCGGCCCGGCCCGGGCACCACGGGAAAGCCGTGATTCAGCAGTGGCTTCGGGGCAACGACCGAAGTAACTGCCGGATCACGGAAGAAAAGGCAGATCACACGCGTCTGCTCGTGGGGCCACGCACTGAACAGCGGCACAAGCCGCACGATACTTTTTCTGACGACAGCGAAGGACACCGAGGCCACTATGGCGGGACAGAAGATCCGCATCCGGCTTAAGGCCTATGACCACGAGGTCATCGACGTTTCGGCCAAGAAGATCGTCGAGACGGTGACGCGGACTGGCGCGAAGGTCGCGGGCCCGGTGCCGCTGCCGACCGAGAAGAACGTGTACTGCGTCATCCGCTCGCCGCACAAGTACAAGGACAGCCGCGAGCACTTCGAGATGCGTACGCACAAGCGGTTGATTGACATCATCGACCCGACGCCCAAGACCGTCGACTCGCTCATGCGGCTCGACCTCCCCGCGGGCGTCGACATTTCGATCAAGCTCTGAGGGAACGCACTGACATGGCTAAGACGATCAAGGGCGTCCTGGGCAAGAAGCTCGGCATGACCCAGGTCTTCGACACGGACAACCGGCTGGTTCCGGTGACCGTGGTCGAGGCCGGTCCGTGCGTGGTGACCCGCGTCCGCAGCGCCGAGAAGGACGGCTACTCCGCCATCCAGCTCGGTTACGGGCAGGTCGACCCGCGGAAGGTCAACAAGCCGCTCGGCGACTACCTGCGTAAGCACGACATCACCCCGCGCCGTTACTTCGCGGAGATCCGCACCGACGACGCGAGCGACTACACCCTCGGCCAGGAGCTGCTGGCCGACACCTTCGAAGCCGGCCAGTTCGTCGACGTGACGGGCAAGAGCAAGGGCAAGGGCTTCGCCGGTGTGATGAAGCGTCACGGCTTCGGTGGTCTGGGCGCGTCGCACGGTACGCAGCGCAAGCACCGTTCGCCGGGTTCCATCGGTGGCTGCGCCACCCCGGGCCGTGTATTCAAGGGCCTGCGCATGGCGGGGCGGATGGGTAACGTCCGCACGACTGTGCAGAGCCTCAAGGTTCACGCCGTGGACGCCGAGAAGGGTCTCATCCTGATCAAGGGTGCGATTCCGGGCGCCAACGGCAGCCTGGTCCTCGTCCGCACCGCTGCCAAGAAGGGGGCCGCGAAGTGACCAGCATCGACGTGCTCGACGCGAGCGGCGCCAAGACCGGCTCCGTCGAGCTGCCTGACGAGATCTTCGGCGCGAAGGTCAACATCCCGCTGATCCACCAGGTCGTGGTGGCCCAGCAGGCGGCGCGCCGGCAGGGCACTCACAAGGCCAAGAGCCGCGGCGAGGTTCGCGGTGGCGGCAAGAAGCCGTACCGGCAGAAGGGCACCGGCCGCGCCCGTCAGGGCTCGACCCGTGCGCCGCAGTTCACCGGCGGTGGCGTCGTCCACGGTCCGGTGCCGCGCGACTACTCGCAGCGGACGCCCAAGAAGATGAAGGCCGCCGCGCTGCGTGGCGCCCTGTCCGACAGGGCGGCCGCAGGCCGCGTCCACGTGGTGAGCAGCCTGGTCGACGGCGAGACGCCGAAGACCAAGGCGGCCCTGCAGGCGCTGCGCGCCATCACCGAGGCCAGGTCCGTGCTCGTCGTGGTCGACGAGGACGACGAGATGACCTGGCTGAGCCTGCGCAACGCGCCGGAGGTCCACCTGCTGGACTCCGGGCAGCTCAACACCTACGACGTGCTCTGCAACGACGCCGTGGTCTTCACGCAGGAGGCGTACGACCAGGTCGTGGCCCGGCTGTCGGAGGGCGCTCGCACTGAGAAGGAAGACGCCTGATGGACAACACCGGTCAGCCGGTCGCCCGTAAGACGACCATGGAGCGGGTCTCCGACCCGCGCGACGTCATCATCAAGCCGGTGGTCTCCGAGAAGAGCTACGGCCTGATCGACGAGAACAACAAGTACACGTTCCTGGTGAGGAACACCGCGAACAAGACGCAGATCAAGATCGCGGTGGAGAAGATCTTCGGGGTCAAGGTCACCGGGGTGAACACGATCAACCGGCAGGGCAAGCGCAAGCGGACCCGCACCGGTTTCGGTAAGCGTCCCGACACCAAGCGCGCGATCGTGAGCTTGGCCGAGGGCGATCGGATCGACATCTTCGGTCAGATCGGCTGACCCGCGGGGGGCGCTGCCCCCCGCGATCCCCCCGGGGTCGCCGTCGGCGACGCGGGTGGGGTGCTCTGCACGTATCGCCGGTTCGAGACCCGCGGCTCCGAGGTCAGGGGCCGCGGGCGGGAACCGGCGGTGACACAAGAGATCCAGTTCTCTGGAGCTGGATTCCGACGAAGGATGAACGAAAAAGATGGGCATCCGTAAGTACAAGCCGACGACTCCGGGTCGCCGCGGGGCGAGTGTCTCGGACTTTTCCGAGATCACCCGCAGCACGCCCGAGAAGTCGCTGCTTGCACCCCTTCACGGTAAGGGCGGCCGTAACGTACACGGCCGGGTCACCGCTCGCCACCAGGGCGGCGGTCACAAGCGCGCCTACCGGATCATCGACTTCCGCAGGCATGACAAGGACGGCATTCCGGCCAAGGTCGCTCACATCGAGTACGACCCCAACCGCACCGCCAATATCGCGCTGCTGCACTACGCCGACGGCGAGAAGCGCTACATCATCGCGCCGACCGGCCTCAAGCAGGGCGACCGCATCGAGAACGGCCCCGGGGCCGACATCAAGCCGGGCAACTGCCTGCCGCTGCGCAACATCCCGACGGGTACTTTCATCCACGCGGTGGAGCTCCGTCCGGGCGGCGGCGCCAAGCTCGGCCGCTCCGCCGGCGCGCAGATCCAGCTGCTCGCCAAGGAGGGCCAGTACGCCACGCTGCGTATGCCCTCGGGCGAGATGCGCATGGTCGACGTGCGCTGCCGCGCGACGGTGGGTCAGGTCGGCAACGCCGAGCAGGCCAACATCAACTGGGGCAAGGCCGGCCGTATGCGGTGGAAGGGCAAGCGCCCGACCGTCCGCGGTGTCGCCATGAACCCCGTCGACCACCCGCACGGTGGTGGTGAGGGCAAGACCTCCGGTGGTCGCCACCCGGTGAACCCCAAGGGCAAGCCCGAGGGCCGCACCCGCCAGCCCAACAAGGCCAGCGACCGCCTGATCATTCGCCGGCGTAGCAAGAAGAAGCGGTAGGAGCAGCCAGAATGCCACGTAGCCTTAAGAAGGGTCCCTTCGTCGACGATCACCTTCAGAAGAAGGTGGACGCGCAGAACGAGAAGGGCACCAAGAACGTCATCAAGACGTGGTCGCGGCGCTCCATGATCGTTCCCGACATGCTCGGGCACACGATCGCCGTGCACGACGGCCGCAAGCACGTCCCGGTGTTCGTCACCGAGTCGATGATCGGCCACAAGCTCGGAGAGTTCGCCCCGACGCGGACCTTCCGCAGCCACGTCAAGGAAGACCGCCGCAGCCGGCGATAGACAGCCTTCAGAAGTCAGAGGAGTAAGCGATGGAAGCCAGGGCTCAGGCGCGGTTCGTCCGCGTCACGCCCCAGAAGGCCCGCCGCGTGGTGGACCTTATTCGCGGGCTGCCCGCTTCGGAGGCGCAGGCCGTGCTGCAGTTCGCTCCCCAGTCGGCGAGCGAGCCGATCTACAAGGTGCTCTCGAGCGCGGTGGCGAACGCGGAGCACAATTTCGATCTCGACCCTCAGACGCTGGTCGTCAGCCGCGCGTGGGTCGACGAGGGCCCGACGCTGAAGCGGTTCCGTCCGCGTGCTCAGGGTCGTGCCTATCGGATCAACAAGCGGACGAGCCACATCACCGTGATCGTGGAGTCCCGCGAGCCGAAGGGAAGGACCCGATAGTGGGCCAGAAGGTTAACCCGCACGGGTTCCGCCTCGGCATCACGACCGACTTCAAGAGCCGGTGGTACGCCGACAAGCTTTACAAGTCGTACGTGGCCGAGGACGTGGCGATCCGTCGCATGCTGCAGAAGGGCATGGAGCGGGCCGGCATCTCCAAGGTGGAGATCGAGCGTACGACCGACCGCGTCCAGGTCGACATCCACACCGCGCGTCCGGGCATCGTCATCGGCCGCCGCGGCGCGGAGGCCGACCGCATCCGCGGCGACCTGGAGAAGCTGACCAAGAAGCAGGTCCAGCTCAACATCCTCGAGGTGAAGAACCCCGAGACCGACGCCCAGCTCGTCGCGCAGGGCGTGGCCGAGCAGCTGTCCAGCCGCGTCTCGTTCCGTCGTGCCATGCGCAAGGCCATGCAGTCGGCGATGAAGAGCGGCGCCAAGGGCATCCGGGTGCAGTGCTCGGGCCGTCTCGGCGGTGCTGAGATGTCGAGGTCGGAGTTCTACCGCGAGGGCCGGGTGCCGCTGCACACGCTCCGCGCGGACATCGACTACGGCTTCTACGAGGCCCGTACCACCTTCGGCCGGATCGGCGTGAAGGTGTGGATCTACAAGGGCGAGGCGGCGACCAGTCGCGCCGAGCGTGAGGCCGCCGCTGCCGGCGCCCGCGCCGGTCAGCGCCGCGAGCGGGACGACCGCAGGGGCGGCGGCGACCGTCCGCGTCGTTCCGGTGGTGCCCGTCGCGGTGGCCGTGGCGACCGCGCCCCCAGGACTGAGGCGGCCGCGCAGGCTGCCCCCGAGACCGGCCCGGCCGCGCAGCCGGGTGCTGAAGGGAGCTGACCATGCTGATCCCGCGCAGGGTCAAGCACCGCAAGCAGCACCGGCCTGACCGCAGCGGAGCCGCCAAGGGCGGCACCAGGGTCGTGTTCGGCGAGTACGGCATTCAGGCGATTGAGCACTCTTACGTGACCAACCGCCAGATCGAGTCCGCTCGTATCGCCATGACCCGTCACATCCGCCGTGGTGGGAAGGTGTGGATCAACATCTACCCCGACCGTCCCCTCACCAAGAAGCCTGCCGAGACCCGCATGGGTTCCGGTAAGGGTTCGCCGGAGTGGTGGATCGCCAACGTCAAGCCCGGACGCGTGATGTTCGAGCTGTCCGGCGTGGGCGAGACGGTCGCGCGTGAGGCGCTTCAGCGCGCGATCCACAAGCTGCCGATGAAGTGCAAGATTGTTAAGCGTGAAGTGGGTGAGGCGTGATGGCTAAGGGCCTGACCGCCGGAGAGCTGCGTGTGGAGGACCAGGACACCCTGGTCCAGAAGCTGAAGGAGGCGAAGGAGGAGCTGTTCAACCTCCGCTTCCAGGCGGCGACCGGTCAGTTGGAGAGCCACGGGCGGCTGCGTGCCGTCCGCCGCGAGATCGCCCGTATCTACACCGTGATGCGCGAGCGCGAGCTGGGCATCGTCACGGTCGAGAAGGAGACGAGCGATGGCTGAGACCGAGACCACCGGCACCACCGAGACGGACGCCGAGCGCGACCGCAACTTCCGTAAGGTCCGTGAGGGCCTGGTCGTCAGCGACAAGATGGACAAGACCGTCGTCGTCGCCGTCGAGGACCGGGTCAAGCACCGCCTGTACGGCAAGGTCATCCGCCGTACGACCAAGTACAAGGCGCACGACGAGTCCAACGCCTGCGGCGTGGGCGACCGTGTGCTTCTGATGGAGACCCGCCCCCTCTCCGCCACCAAGCGGTGGAGGGTCGTGGAGATCCTCGAGAAGGCCAAGTAGTTTTCTCGGATATACCGCGCCTCGTGGGGGTCACTCCCCATGACGGCGTCCAAGGACGCGAGGCCGTCAGGCCTCGCGTCGCCTGCGGTGCGGCCCCAGGAGCGGCTGCTCCGGGCTTCTGAACCTGAGGGTTCAGGGGGCCCGGGGCGCGGCCCCTGCGGGTTCGTGGCCGGGGGACCAAGACCATATCGGGTTCCGCCAGGCTCGGGCGGGGGCTTGCCTCCGTCCGAGAACCGGCGCGACTAACAGGAGTCAACGTGATCCAGCAGGAGTCGCGGCTCAAGGTCGCCGACAACACGGGTGCCAAGGAGATTCTCTGCATCCGTGTGCTCGGCGGCTCGGGCCGACGCTACGCCGGTATCGGCGACGTCATCGTCGCCACTGTCAAGGACGCCCTCCCGGGCAGCACGGGCGTCAAGAAGGGTGATGTCGTCAGGGCCGTCATCGTCCGCACCGCCAAGGAGCGCCGCCGGCCCGACGGCTCCTACATCCGCTTCGACGAGAACGCCGCCGTCATCATCAAGGACAGCGGCGACCCTCGTGGCACCCGTATCTTCGGCCCGGTCGGCCGTGAGCTGCGCGACAAGAAGTTCATGCGCATCATCTCGCTCGCTCCGGAGGTGCTGTAATGCCGAAGCTGCATGTGAAGAAGGGTGACCTCGTCGCCGTCATCGCCGGCAAGGACAAGGGCGCCAAGGGCCGGATCATCGCCACGCTCCCGCGCGAGGACCGCGTGGTGGTCGAGGGCGTCAACATGATCAAGAAGCACACCAAGGAGACCAACCAGGGTCCGCGTGGCGCCAAGTCTGGCGGCGTGCAGACCATGGAGGCTCCCATCCACGTGAGCAACGTGAAGAAGCTCAAGGACGACAGCCCGAAGGACAAGCCCGCCGACAAGAAGGCCGAGCAGGCCGACGAGACGGGTGAGGACAGCTGATGACTGCTACGACCACCGAGACCGAGCGCCCGACGCCGCGCCTCAAGACGAAGTACCGCGAGGAGATCGCGGCCAAGCTTCGCGAGGAGTTCGGCATCGAGAACGTCATGCAGATCCCCGGCCTGGTGAAGATCAAGGTCAACATGGGTGTCGGCGAGGCGGCCCGCGACTCGAAGCTGATCGAGGGCGCCGTCCGCGACCTGACCGTGATCACCGGCCAGAAGCCGGCCGTCGTCCGGGCCCGCAAGTCCATCGCCCAGTTCAAGCTGCGCGAGGGCATGCCGATCGGCGCGCACGTCACTCTCCGCGGTGACCGCATGTGGGAGTTCCTCGACCGGCTGCTGTCGCTGGCGCTGCCGCGCATCAGGGACTTCCGCGGCCTGTCGCCGAAGCAGTTCGACGGCAACGGCAACTACACGTTCGGCCTGACCGAGCAGGTCATGTTCCACGAGGTCGACCAGGACAAGGTCGACCGGCCCAGGGGCATGGACATCACGGTCGTGACCACCGCGAAGAACGACGACCAGGGCCGGGCGCTGCTCAAGCTTCTCGGCTTCCCCTTCAAGGAGGCCTGATCCAGATGGCGAAGAAGTCGCTGATCGCCAAGGCAGGGCGCAAGCCGAAGTTCCAGGTGCGCGCCTACACCCGCTGCTCGCGCTGCGGGCGTCCGCGCGCCGTCTACCGGAAGTTCGGCCTGTGCCGCGTGTGCTTCCGTGAGATGGCCCACCGGGGCGAGCTGCCTGGCATCACCAAGTCCAGCTGGTAGTTACCCTTGGGGGGCGGCGCGTGAGTCGCCCCCTTCGGGCGACCGCCCGCCGCACATATCTGTAAACATCAAAATCGGGAGCTCTCGCCGAGAGTTCCCATGACCACGCCGAAGGTCCACCGGCAGAGCAGTGCACTCCACTGACACTCGGCCGACTGGAAACCGCGGCGAGGAAGGCCACTGGCCATGACGATGACCGACCCGATCGCAGACATGCTCACACGTCTGCGTAATGCGAACTCGGCTTACCACGACAGCGTGTCGATGCCGTACTCGAAGATCAAGGCGCACATCGCCGAGATCCTCCAGCAGGAGGGCTACATCCAGGCCTGGAGCGTCGAAGACGCCAAGGTCGGCAAGAACCTCGTGGTGGAGCTCAAGTTCGGGCCGAGCCGTGAGCGTTCGCTGGCGGGCCTGCGCCGGGTTTCCAAGCCTGGCCTGCGGGTCTATGCGAAGAAGGACAACCTGCCTCGAGTCCTGGGCGGACTGGGCGTCGCGATCATCTCGACGTCCCACGGTCTCATGACCGACAAGCAGGCCGGCAAGCGTGGTGTGGGCGGGGAAGTCCTCGCCTACGTCTGGTAGAGGGGAGGAACACAGCATGTCACGTATCGGACGGCTGCCCATCCCTGTGCCCAGTGGCGTAGACATCACGATCGACGGCCAGGATGTCCAGGTCAAGGGCCCGAAGGGCACGCTCACTCACACGGTCGCGGAGCCCATCAAGGTGGGCCGCGACGACGACGGCGCCATCCAGGTCTCCCGTCCCAACGACGAGAACAAGGTCCGCGCTCTGCACGGGCTGTCGCGGACGCTGATCGCCAACATGGTGCAGGGCGTCACGCAGGGCTACTCCAAGTCCCTGGAGATCGTCGGCGTCGGTTACCGCGTCCAGGCCAAGGGCCCGACGCAGCTGGAGTTCTCGCTGGGCTTCAGCCACCCGGTCATCGTGGACGCCCCCCAGGGCGTCACCTTCCGCGTCGAGAAGCCGACCCTGTTCCACGTGGACGGCATCGACAAGCAGAAGGTCGGCGAGGTCGCCGCCAACATCCGCAAGCTGCGCAAGCCCGACCCGTACAAGGGCAAGGGCGTGCGCTACCAGGGCGAACAGATCCGCCGCAAGGTCGGAAAGGCTGGTAAGTAGGCATGGCTCCGAAGACTGCGTTCGGCAAGCACACGGCTGCCCGCACCGTCTCGCGGGCCCGCCGTCACCGCCGCGTCCGCAAGCAGGTCGTCGGTACGACCCAGCGTCCGCGCCTGGTCGTCAACCGCTCGACCCGCCACATGTTCGTCCAGATCGTGGACGACACGGTCGGCCACACGCTGGTGAGCGCGTCCACCATGGACCCCTCGCTGCGTGCGCTGGAGGCGGACAAGACCGAGAAGGCGAAGAAGGTCGGCGAGCTCCTCGCTCAGCGGGCCAAGGAAGCCGGGATCACCGCTGTCGTGTTCGACCGCGGTGGCAACCGCTACGCCGGCCGCATCGCGGCTCTGGCGGACAGCGCTCGCGAAGGCGGGCTCGAGTTCTGATGGCAACTGAGAAGAGGAACCACTGATGGCTGCAGCTCCGCGTCGCGGTGGCGGCACCGGTGGCGAGCGGCGGGACCGTCGTGACGACCGCCGCGGCGGCGCCGCCGACAAGGGCGTCTCGTACATCGAGCGCGTAGTGAAGATCAACCGAGTGGCCAAGGTCGTGAAGGGTGGTCGTCGCTTCAGCTTCACCGCCCTCGTCGTCGTCGGCGACGGCAACGGCATGGTCGGCGTCGGCTATGGCAAGGCCAAGGAAGTCCCGGCCGCCATCGCCAAGGGCGTCGAAGAGGCGAAGAAGCACTTCTTCAAGGTGCCTCGGATCCAGGGCACGATCCCGCACACGGTGCAGGGCGAGGAGGCGGCCGGTGTCGTCTTCCTGCGGCCGGCGTCCGCCGGTACCGGCGTCATCGCCGGTGGCCCGGTGCGCGCGGTCCTGGAGTGCGCCGGCATCCACGACGTGCTGTCGAAGTCGCTCGGCTCCGACAACCCGATCAACATCGTGCACGCCACCGTGGCGGCTCTGAAGGGCCTTTCCCGGCCCGAGGAGATCGCCGCCCGTCGTGGCCTGCCGATCGAGGACGTGGCTCCGGCTCGCATGCTCAAGGCCCAGCGCGAGGGTATCGCCGAGGCCGCGGCAGCGAAGGCGGTGAGCTAGTCGTGGCACGCCTGAAGATCACTCAGGTTCGCTCGAAGATCGGTGGCAAGCAGAACCAGCGTGACTCGCTGCGTTCGCTTGGCCTGAAGCGGATCGGCGACGTCGTCGTCAAGGAGGACAGGCCCGAGATTCGCGGCATGGTCTCCGTGGTGACGCACCTCGTCGAGGTGGAAGAGGTCGACTAGTCATGACTGACAAGGCTCCGCTCAAGATTCACGACCTGCGTCCTGCTCCCGGTGCCAACAAGCCGAAGACCCGCAAGGGCCGCGGCGAGGCGTCGAAGGGCAAGACCGCCGGTCGCGGCACCAAGGGCAGTCGCGCCCGCACGACCGTCCCCCTCGGTTTCGAGGGTGGTCAGGTGCCGCTGCAGAGGCGTCTGCCGAAGCTCAAGGGCTTCTCCAACGCCCTGTTCAAGACGACCTACCAGGTCGTCAACCTGGACAAGCTCGGTGAGCTGTTCCCCGAGGGTGGCGACGTCACCGTCGAGGCGCTGGTGGCCAAGGGCGCTGTCCGCAAGAACCAGCCGGTCAAGGTGCTGGGCACCGGGGAGATCTCGGTCGCGGTGAACGTGCAGGCGCATGCCTTCTCGAACACCGCGAAGGAGAAGATCGCCGCTGCCGGTGGCTCCGTGACCGAGCTGTAAGAGCAATTACGAGGCGTGGGGGCTCTGACAATGGGCCCCCACGCGCGTAGTGCGTTAGAGTTCGCGAGACGGCAGGATCCTGTCCTGCTCGATTGACCTGAGACTCAGATGGCAGACCCCCGCTCCATCGCATACTCACATCGCCTTATAGGCGCGCAGGAGGGACCGTGCTGACCGCGTTTACCCGGGCGTTCCGGACGCCGGACCTGCGCAAGAAGTTGCTCTTCACCCTGGGCATCATCGCGCTGTTCCGTCTCGGCTCGGTTCTTCCGACTCCGGGCGTTCACGTTCAGAATCTGGCGGCCTGCTTCGACCAGGCCCGTGAAGGCGCCAACGGAAACATCTACGGAATGGTGCAGCTGTTCAGCGGCGGCGCCCTTCTGAAACTTTCGGTGTTCGCTCTCGGCATCATGCCGTACATCACCGCGAGCATCATCCTGCAGCTGCTGGTGGTCGTGATCCCACGACTGGAAGCGCTGAAGAAGGAAGGCCAGTCAGGCCAGACGAAGATCACTCAGTACACCCGTTACCTGACCGTCGGTCTCGGTGTCCTGCAGTCGACCGCCTTCATCGCCCTGGCCCGCTCCGGTCAGCTGTTCCCGAACTGCCAGTCGAACGTGCTCATCAACCCCGACAACGTCTTCCAGATCGTGACCATGGTCCTCATCATGACCGCGGGCACGTCTGTGATCATGTGGCTGGGCGAGCTCATCACCGACCGCGGTGTCGGCAACGGCATGTCCGTGCTGATCTTCGCCTCGGTCGTCGCCATCTTCCCGTCGGAGATGGCCAACATCTTCCAGGCGAACAAGTTCACCTTCGCGGCCGTGCTCGTGATCGGTGTGTTCATCGTCGCCGCGGTCGTCTTCGTCGAGCAGGCGCAGCGCCGCATCCCGGTGCAGTACGCCAAGCGGATGGTCGGGCGCCGCATGTACGGCGGCACGTCCACGTACATCCCGCTGAAGGTCAACCAGGCCGGCATCATCCCGCTCATCTTCGCGTCCTCGCTGCTCTACCTGCCGCAGCTGGTCGTCTCGCTGTTCGCGAACGCGGAGGAGCCCAACACGGTCGTGCAGTGGATCTCGCAGAACCTCGCCACCGGCGACACGCCGATCTACATGGTGACGTTCTTCCTCCTGATCGTGTTCTTCACCTACTTCTACGTGTCCATCACCTTCAACCCCACTGAAGTGGCCGACAACATGAAGAAGTACGGTGGGTTCATTCCGGGCATCCGTCCGGGGAGGCCTACGGCCGAGTACCTCAACTTCGTGCTCAACCGTCTGACCACCCCCGGTGCGCTCTATCTGGGTCTGATCTCCATGATCCCGATTTTCGCGCTCGCGGTGTCCGGAGCGAGCCAGAACTTCCCGTTCGGAGGTGCGACCATTCTGATCATGGTTGGTGTCGGTCTGGACACGGTCAAGCAAATCGAGAGCCAGCTGCAGCAGCGTAATTACGAAGGCTTCCTGCGGTAGTGCGTCTCGTTCTAGTCGGGCCCCCTGGAGCGGGTAAAGGGACTCAGGCCCAGTTCATCGCATCTAACCTGTCCATCCCGAAGATTTCGACAGGTGACATCTTCCGTGCCAACGTCTCCGGGGGCACGGAGCTCGGCAAACTCGCCAAAACCTACATGGATCGTGGCGACCTGGTGCCTGACGAGGTCACCATCGCCATGGTCCGTGACCGCCTCTCGGAGGACGACGCGCAGGACGGGTTCCTGCTCGACGGCTTTCCGCGCAACGTGCCCCAGGCCGAGATTCTCAAGAAGATGCTCGCCGACTGGGGTCAGGCTCTCGACCTGGTGCTGGAGCTCGTGGTCGACGACGACGAGGTGGTCAGGCGGCTGGCGGGCCGGCGCACGTGCAGCCAGTGCGGGCGCATCTGGCATGTGGAGTTCGACGACAAGCAGGACGACTTGTGCGATGCCTGCGGTGGCACGCTGTTCCAGCGTGACGACGACAAAGAGGAGACCGTCAGGCACCGCCTGGAGGTCTATCAGGAGCAGACCGCTCCGCTGATCAACTTCTACGCCGACGAAGGCATCCTGGTCGGCGTGGACGCCACGGGCCCGGTCGAGGAGGTCACCCAGCGAGCCATGGACGCGATCCGTCCTTTCCTGGGGTAGCGCCACAGACCATTCGCGGAGGTGGCACGGTTGTCCGTGCCACCTCGCGGCTATTGTGGGGGGAATTGGGCTCCCATGTTGCCCGTTGAAGCCCTTGGGGGTGCCGTACGTGTTCAAACGAAACAAGCATGGAATTCAGGTCAAGTCCGCCGAGCAGCTGGAAAAGATGCGCGCTGCCGGCCTGGTGGTCGGGCGCACACTCGAACTGCTGAAGCGGTCGGTCGAGCCGGGTATGACCCCGCTCGACCTGGATGTCATCGCCGAGAAGGCGATCAGGGACGAGGGCGCTATCCCGTCCTTCAAGGGCTACCAGGGCTTCCCCGCGACGATCTGCGCGTCGGTGAACAACGAGGTGGTCCACGGGATCCCCACCGAGGCGCGCAAGCTGCGCGAGGGCGACATCATCTCGATCGACTGCGGCGCCATCCTCGACGGCTGGCACGGCGACTCGGCCGTCACGGTCCCGGTGGGCGAGGTGGAGCCGAAGCTGCTGGAGCTGATCCGCATCACCGAGGAGGCGATGTGGGCCGGCATCAGGACGCTCAGCCCCGGCCGCCATCTCTCCGACATCGGCCACGCGATCGAGCGGTACGTCAAGTCGCAGGGCAGGTTCGGCATCCCGCCTGAGTACGGCGGCCATGGCATCGGCACCGAGATGCACATGGACCCGTGGATCGCCAACCACGGCAAGGCCGGCCGCGGCCCGGTCATGGAGGCCGGCATGTGCCTGGCCATCGAGCCCATGGTCAACCTGGGTTCGGAGCGCACCCGCGTGCTGGGCGACGACTGGACCGTGGTGACCGTCGACGGCAAGCCGTCCGCGCACTTCGAACACAGCGTCGCGGTGACACATAATGGTCCTTGGGTGCTCACTGCTCTTGATGGGGGCAAAGAGCGCCTTTCGCAGCCGTAGACCCGAGCCCGGGAGTGGGAATGGCGCAGAGCCCCGAGATGCGCGCGTCCGACGTCGACCGTGACCGGGTGGCAGCCCTGCTGCGCGAGCACACCGCACAGGGCCGCATCACCATGGACGAGTTCAACGAGCGGCTGGAGGAGCTCTACAAGAGCAGGACCTACGGCGACCTGGCCAAGCTGACCGCCGACCTGCCCGACGTCGACCTGCGCAACCTCCCCGCCAAGATCCCTCAGCAGGAGGTCCCCGCCCGCCGCATGCATCCGGGGATGATGGCCGCCTGGAGCGCGTGGGCCGCCGCCAGCTCGATCAACTGGGTCATCTGGCTCATCGTCAGCGTCACGTCGGGTGACTTCGTCTACCCGTGGCCGCTGTGGGTGATGGGTCCCTGGGGCGCGATTCTGCTGGTGAGCACGATCTTCGGAGACGGCAAGCAGCGGAAGTAGACGCCTCCATCTGTGCACTAGTGCGCTCTGCGTATTCGTCCACAGAACGAAACCGCGCGGATTCCTAACGTGAACGGTGTCGAGAAACACCACTCACGGAGGAAACGAAATGCGCAAGGTCTTTGCGGCAGCCGCTCTCGCCGGTTCGATGGCCCTCACCGGTCTCGCCCTCGCTCCCGCCGCCCAGGCGGCCTCGGCGCCGGCCACCACGCAGGCGGCCTCCGCCACCGCCGGCACGTGGGGCAAGTACTACTCCAGCAACAGGAAGGCCTACACCTACGGCCAGACCTGGAAGTCGGGCGGCAAGGTCTACACGAAGTGGTACGGCAAGGAGTCCACGTCCAAGCACGGCTACGTCTGGTTCCGCTACGAGTACAAGAGCGGCAAGATCGGCAAGCACTTCTACCGCTGGAACGGCTCCCACAAGCACATCTGGAGCAAGCGGGACATCAAGAAGCTCTACACCTACACCTGCTGGGGCGGCCCCACCAAGTACTGCGGCGCGGTGCACCGCATCTACTGACCGTGAGCCCAGGAAGGCCCGCCGCTCCCCGGCGGGCCTTCCGTCGTGCCGGGGGTCATCACGTACGGGCGCGCGGGGGGAAGACGGCCCGAGGCGGTAGGAGGGTCGGGTAGACTGGCGAGTGGTTGTGTCGGGACATCTGGCACGCGTTTTCGCGTTTTCCGCCATGGTGCCGTACACTTCTTTGTCGGCTCACTAAGACTGTCACGCGTCGGCGGCCCTTGCCGGTCGCCGCTCTCTCCGAAGCGTGAGGTCGCGGCTGCTAGTGAACCGGAGCCTCAGACGATCGATCAGTGAAACGCGAGGGATTTTGGCCAAGAAAGACGGCGCCATCGAGATCGAGGGCACTGTGGTTGAGTCGCTCCCGAACGCCATGTTCCGGGTGCAGCTCGACAACGGCCATAAGGTCCTGGCCCACATCAGCGGACGGATGCGGATGCACTACATCCGGATTCTGCCGGACGACCGGGTAGTCGTGGAACTGAGCCCCTATGACCTCAGTCGTGGGCGGATCGTCTACCGATACAAATAAGACGTCTGAGGACATAAAGGACAATGAAGGTAAAGCCGAGCGTCAAGAAGATCTGCGACAAGTGCAAGGTTATTCGCCGGCACGGTCGCGTCATGGTGATCTGCGACAACCTGCGCCACAAGCAGCGTCAGGGCTAGTCGCCGCAAGGCTTCTCCGAGTCCGCCCCGATCAGGGTGCGGGCTCGACGCATGAGAAGTCTGCAACGTAAGCGCGTGTCACACCCGGGCAGGCAGGTCTCGTCAGAGACCTGGACCACTCGGGAGACCCCCGGTCGGAGGCCGGGGCCCTCCACCCCGGGCATGGGGAGGGGAAGTGGCGCGCAAGACCTCCGCCACAACGAAGGAGAATGCCCGCCATGGCTCGCCTGGTTGGCGTCGACCTCCCCCGCGACAAGCGGCTGGAGATCGCTCTCACCTACATCTACGGCATCGGCCGCACCCGCGCCCAGGAGATTCTCCAGGCCACCGGTGTGAGCCCCGACCTGCGTGTGCACCAGCTCTCCGACCAAGAGCTCGTCCCGATGCGTGACTACATCGAGGCGAACTTCAAGATCGAGGGTGACCTGCGCCGCGAGGTCCAGGCCGACATCCGTCGCAAGATCGAAATCGGTTGCTACCAGGGCATTCGGCACCGCAAGGGCCTGCCCGTCCACGGTCAGCGCACGCAGACCAACGCGCGCACCCGCAAGGGCAAGAAGAAGACCGTGGCCGGCAAGAAGAAGCCTGGCAAGAAGTAGTCCACAGCCGCGGACCGAAGACCTCAGGAGTTGAAGGCAAGCAATGCCTCCTAAGAGCCGTCAGGGCGCGCCGAAGAAGGTGCGCCGCAAGGAAAAGAAGAACGTCGCTCACGGGCACGCCCACATCAAGAGCACGTTCAACAACACGATCGTCTCGATCACCGACCCCAACGGGAACGTGATCTCCTGGGCCAGCGCGGGCCACGTGGGTTTCAAGGGCTCCCGTAAGTCCACCCCGTTCGCCGCTCAGATGGCCGCCGAGAACGCCGCCCGCCGCGCCATGGAGCACGGCATGCGCAAGGTCGACGTCTTCGTGAAGGGTCCCGGCTCCGGCCGTGAGACCGCGATCCGCTCCCTCCAGGCCACCGGCCTCGAGGTGGGCTCGATCCAGGACGTCACCCCGGTTCCGCACAACGGTTGCCGGCCGCCGAAGCGCCGCCGCGTCTGAATTAGCCCAGGAGATACAGAGAAATGGCTCGTTACACGGGCGCGGACTGCAAGCTCTGCCGCCGGGAGAAGACCAAGCTCTTCCTCAAGGGCAGCAAGTGTGAGTCCGCCAAGTGCCCCATCGAGATCCGTCCTTACCCGCCGGGTGAGCACGGCCGCGGACGCCCCAAGGAGTCCGAGTACCAGCTTCAGCTTCGCGAGAAGCAGAAGACCCGCCGCATCTACGGCGTCCTCGAGAAGCAGTTCCGCAACTACTACGAGGAAGCCGCCGGCAAGAGCGGCAAGTCGGGCGAGAACCTCCTCCAGATCCTGGAGAGCCGCCTCGACAACGTCGTCTACCGCGCCGGTTTCGCGCAGTCGCGCGACGCCGCCCGCCAGCAGGTCCGCCACGGCCACGTCATGGTCAACGGCAAGAAGGTGGACATCCCGTCCTACCGCGTTCGTGAGCACGACATCGTCGAGGTGCGCGAGACCAAGCGCAACCTGATGCCGTACGAGGTCGCCCGCGCCACCGCCGGCGAGCGCACGGTCCCGGCCTGGCTGGGCGTCGTGCCCGACAAGCTCCGCATCCTGGTGCACCAGCTGCCCGTCCGGCAGCAGATCGACACCCAGGTGCAGGAGCAGCTGATCGTCGAGTACTACTCGAAGTAGTCACTCGCCTTCCTGGTTCTCGTACGGATCCCGTACGAGAACTAGGCTGTTTCATCGGGGTGGCGTCATATAGCGGGCGCCACACGAAAAAGGGGAGACCCGCACATGCTGATCGCTCAGCGCCCGACTCTTCTCGAAGAGTCCATCGACGAGACGCGCTCCCGGTTCGTCATCGAGCCGCTGGAGCCGGGCTTCGGTTACACCATCGGCAACTCGCTCCGCCGCACGCTGCTGTCGTCCATCCCGGGCGCGGCCGTGACGAGCATCCGGATCGAGGGAGTGCTGCACGAGTTCTCGACCGTTCCCGGGGTCAAGGAAGACGTCACCGACATCATCCTCAACCTCAAGGAGCTCGTCGTCTCCTCCGAGCACGACGAGCCGGTCGTGATGTACCTGCGCAAGCAGGGCCCGGGTGAGGTCACCGCCGCCGACATCGCGCCGCCCGCCGGTGTCGAGGTGCACAACCCCGAGCTGCGCATCGCCACGCTCAACAGCAAGGCGAAGCTCGAGATGGAGCTGACGGTCGAGCGCGGCCGCGGCTACGTCTCCGCCGCGCAGAACAAGCAGCCCGGCCAGGAGATCGGCCGCATCCCGATCGACTCCATCTACTCGCCGGTTCTCAAGGTCACCTACAAGGTCGAGGCGACCCGAGTCGAGCAGCGCACCGACTTCGACCGCCTCATCCTCGACGTCGAGACCAAGCCGGCCATGAAGCCCCGCGACGCGGTGGCCTCCGCCGGTAAGACCCTCGTCGAGCTCTTCGGCCTGGCCCGCGAGCTCAACGTCGAGGCCGAGGGCATCGACATCGGCCCGTCGCCGACTGACGCCGCCCTGGCCGCCGACCTGGCGCTGCCGATCGAGGAGCTCAACCTCACCGTCCGCTCGTACAACTGCCTCAAGCGCGAGGGCATCCACACCGTGGGCGAGCTGGTCGCGCGGAGCGAGCAGGACCTGCTCGACATCCGCAACTTCGGCGCCAAGTCGATAGAGGAAGTCAAGCAGAAGCTGCACGAGATGTCGCTGGCGCTCAAGGACTCCCCGCCCGGGTTCGACCCGAGCGCGGTGGCCGGCGGCGGCTACGACGACGACGACAGCGCGTACGTCGAGACCGAGCAGTACTGACCCGCGCGGGGTCCTTCGCTGGGGCCCTTCGCGGTTGGCGGGAATCACGGATGGTTTCCGTTGAGGGCGCGCCGGCGGATCTCGCCGGCGCGGCCTTCGCATCGCGGCAGGCCGCTGGTGGCCTTCCGCCCGACCCCGGTACCTGGCACGGCCGGGGCGGTTAACTCACAAGGAGAGAGCAATGCCCAAGCCCACCAAGGGCCGACGTCTTGGCGGCAGCCCGGCGCACGAGCGGTTGATCCTGGCCAACCTGGCCACCGATCTGTTCCGCCACGGCCGGATCCGCACCACGGTCACCAAGGCCAAGCGTCTTCGCCCGCTGGCGGAGCGCCTGATCACCAAGGCGAAGAAGGGCGACATCCACAACCGTCGCCAGGTGCTCACGGTCGTCAAGGACAAGGGCGTCGTCCACCACCTCTTCACGGAGATCGCGACGACGTTCGCCGAGCGTCCCGGCGGTTACACCCGCATCACCAAGATCGGCGCGCGTAAGGGCGACAACGCCCCGATGGCCGTCATCGAGCTGGTGAGCGAGCCGCTGAACACGGTCACGCGCACCGCCGCCCCGGCTGCTCCCGCGGAGGAGC
Organism: Nonomuraea harbinensis; assembly: GCF_019396385.1. Classification (GTDB taxonomy): domain Bacteria; phylum Actinomycetota; class Actinomycetes; order Streptosporangiales; family Streptosporangiaceae; genus Nonomuraea; species Nonomuraea ferruginea. Next base: position 23,145 of record NZ_JAHKRN010000013.1, read on the forward strand.
CGGCCGAGCCGAAGGCTGAGGAGAGCGCCGAAGTCTCCGCCGAGGCCAAGGGCGACGAGGCCGCCGAGGGTGCCGCCGAGGCGCCCGAGGCGAAGAAGGACGAGGCCTGAGACATCAGGCTTGACGGGCCCGGACCTCCTCATCGGGGTTCGGGCCCTTTTTCGTCCGCGTGTCTGCATGGAGGTGATCGTGGTACGGCTGCGGCTGAATCTCGGGTACGACGGGGGCGGGTTCTCCGGGTGGGCCCGTCAGCCCGCGCTGCGCACCGTACAGGGAGAGATCGAGCAGGCGCTCGGCCGGATCCTCCGGATCGCGGAGCCGGTGCTGACCGTCGCGGGGCGCACCGACGCGGGCGTGCACGCGCGCGGGCAGGTGGCGCACGTCGACGTGCCCGGCGAGGTGCTGGTGCGGCTTGACGGGAACCGGCCGCACGCGCTGGGGACGGACGAGAGGCTCTCTGTGCTCGTGCGGAGGCTTGGCGGGGTTCTCCCTCCAGATGTCCGTGTTTTTCGTGTCTCGGTGGCTCCTGAGGGCTTCGACGCCCGGTTCTCCGCTCTGTCCCGGCGGTACGCGTACCGGGTGAGCGACGCCGCGGGCGGCTGCGACCCGCTGCGGCGGCACGAGGTGCTGTGGCACAACCGGCCGCTCGACCTGGACGCGCTGAACGCCGCCGCCGCCCGGCTGCTCGGCGAGCACGACTTCGCGGCGTTCTGCAAGAAGCGCGAGGGCGCCACCACGATCAGGGAGCTGCAGCGGCTGGACTGGGCGCGCGAGCCCGGCGGGGTGCTGGTCGCGACCGTGGTGGCCGACGCGTTCTGCCACTCGATGGTACGGGCCCTCGTCGGCTCGCTCCTGGCCGCGGGCGACGGCCGGCGGCCGGTCGAGTGGCCCGGGCAGGTGCTCGCGGCGGGCGTACGCGACACGGGGGTGCATGTGGCGCCCGCGCACGGGCTCTGCCTGGAGGAGGTGCGCTACCCGGCCGATGCGGAGCTGGCGGACCGGGCGAGCGCCACCAGGCGGGTGCGCACCCTGGAAGTCTGATTCAGTTGTCGGTGATGCGGCGCTCCAGCACCTTGGCGGTCTCGTCGCGGAACTCGCTGCTCACCTTGACCAGGGTCTTCTCCTTGTCACCCGGGGTGTGGCCGTCGGCGTGGGTGGCGTAGCTGAAGACGATGTAGCGGCCCCACACCAGCCCGGCCGCGTAACCGCCGGCGATGTGCACCCGGTCGCCACCGGACCCCTCAGGGCCGGCGAGGCCGCGGAACCACAGGTTGCGGCTCAGGTTCTTGGCCTGGTCGACCTCCAGCGCGGCGTCCTTGCTGGGCAGGACGGCGATGCCGGTGGTCACCGCGTACCGGCGCTTGCGGTCGACGTACGTGGCGCGCAGCACGCGGCTGCACTGCTGCTCCTTGAGCGCCTCGGCGAACGGACCCGACGCGGCGTCCTCGCAGTCGTCGGCCACGGTCGACTTGACCCTGGTGAAGGCGGCGCCCGCGGCGTCCACCTTCTTGTCCGGGAACGCCTCCTTGAGCGACAGCGTCTTCGGGTCGGTGATCTCCGAGTTGAGCATGGAGGTTCCGGACGGCTCGGCGGAAGGGGTGACGGACGGGGCGGAGGTGGGGCTCGCCGTGGGGGCGCTCGCGGCCGTGTTCGCCGGCGCCGCCGTGTTGGCGGACCGTACGGCGAAGAAGCCGCCCGTGGCGACCCCGGCGAGCACCAGCACGCCGAGCGTGGCGAACAGCGCCCGCTTGCTCTTCGGCGGCTCCTGGACCTGGATGGCCGCGAACGGCGGCTGCCTGAAGGGGCCACCGGACGGGGCCAGCTCCCCTTGGCGGGGCAGCCGTCCCGGGGGGTCCGCTTGGCTGGGGACCAGTGCGGCGGGGTCTCCGTGGCCGGGCATCCGTCTGCCGGGGTCTCCCTGCTGGGGTACTCGTCCGGCGGGGTCTGCTTGCTGGGGTACCCGTCCGGCGGGGTCTGCCGGGTTGGGGGACCGCCTGGTCAGGGGCGTGATGGGACCGCCGCGTGGTGGGCTCTGGGGTGGGACGAGGCCGCTCTGGGGCGGGCTCTGGGTGTCGTGCGGTCCGCCGCGTGCCGGGCCTTGGGCGGAGCCGGTCGTGTACGGCGCGTTGCCTTGGGTCGGCTGGGGGTTGCCGAAACCTCCCGGAGGTGGGACCGGCACTCCCTGGATCACGCTGCCCGGAGGGTGTGGCCCGGCGTCAGGTGGTGTGACGCCTTCGGGTGTGTTCTGAGGGCCGGCTCCGGCTTGTGCCTCGGGGTCACTGCCTGGAGAGGCCGGTGGTTCCTCGCCCTGGAGGAGCCCGTCCTTGACCGGCTCCGCGGTCACCGGGCGCTCTTCGCGCCCTCCCGGGGTAACCGGGTGCTCCTGGCGTTCCCCGGGCGACGGGGTAACCGGGCGTTCCTCGCGCACCTCAGAGGACGCGGTCACTGGGCGTTCCTCACGCTCCGCGGAGGACGCGGGCCGACGGCCCCAGACCTCCGGGGCGAACGGCAGGTCGAGCTGGTCGCGCTCCGGTTCCTCGCGCTGCGGAGCGGGCGGCCACACGGGCACATCACTCGGTTCGGCCCGGCGGCCGGCATGCTCCCTGGGAGCGCCGGGCGGGCCACCCGTGCCATGAGCCCCGGCCGCGCCGGCAGGGGCGCCCTCGGCCTGAGGGCCACCTGCGGTGTGCGGAGTGTTGGTGCCGTGCGGAGTGCTCACGGCACGGAAGGCTCCGGTGGTGTGCGGATCGCCGCTGGCAGGGATCGTGGGGTGGGTGCCGCTCGGGTTCTGGCTGGGGATTCCCGGGGGCCCGCTCTGGCTGGGGGGTCCCGGGGGGTGAGGGTTGCCGGTGATCGGAGGGCCTGCCGTCTCTGGGGCGGGGTTGGTGGTGCCTTGCTGGGCGGCGGGGGAGAGTTTGGGGTCGAACAGGGGTGCCGGCGGTCCCTTCGGGCCGGGTGACGGCACCGGCATGCCGACGCCGAGTCCCGGCCCGCCCTTCCTGGCGAACGGGGGCACCTGGCCCGGGCGGGTGGGGCCCTCGACGTCGTCCAACTGTTCGCCGTACGTGGGGCGGGTCGGCTCCACGCCGTACGGAGGTCTCGGATCCTCCGTGGAGGACCCGTACGGAGGCTGGCCTTCGCGTGCGGGAGGCGGAGGCGCATCGTGGTCGGCGGGCGTCGGCGCGCTGAGCGGGACGGGGCGCGGAGCCATGGTGTTCGGGTCGAAGTAGTGCGACGGACCTGATGCCACGGGCTCGGGACCCCAGCCATCGGCGAGGTCGGGCGACTCGGATCCGGCCGGTGGAGGCGTGGTCCGGTCTTCCGCGGAGGGTTGGGCGGGCCAGTGGCGCCACATGGGGTCGGAATGCGTGGGGGGTGGTGTGGCCGGGAAGGCTCTGAGGTCTTCCGACGGGGGCTGGGCGGGCCAGTCTTGCCATGTGGGCTCGGACGGTTCCTCGGGTCGCGGGGGGTCGCCGTGCTCGCTGCGCTGGGGAGCGTGGGTGTCGTCGTCGGGCTCCAGCTCGCCGGTGGCGGCGGGCCACGGCGGCATGGCGGGGGAGCCGGTGACCGGGGCCGGCCACACCTGCATGCCGGCCGCCGCGGCGGTGAACGCCGGGGGAGGCTCCCAGCGGGGGGCGCCGGGGACGGCGGGCTCACCCCACGAGCTCTTCGGCGGCTGGGGCCAGGGGACGCCCGGCGGGGTGAAGGGCACGCCCGCCGACTCGTCGTCCTCGGCGTACCAGTCGTAGGCCGCGCCGTCCGCGTCCTGCACCTCCCAGGGCTGCGCACCGGGGTAGACCGGGACAGGCTGCTCGCCGCTCGCGGGCTCTCGTACGTCCGAAGGACGCGCGGGGCGCGACGCGGCGGGATCGGGCCCGGACTCCTGGACGGAGAGCCAGTCCTCGGCGGGGGCGGCGCCGGCGGGTTGCCAGGCGTCGTCGCGGGGTGGCTCGCCTTCGACCGTGAGCCAGGCTTGTCCCGAGGGGTCGTCCGGGTATGCCGGTGGGCCCCCTTGCTCTTTGGGGGGCTGGCGACCGAAGCTCGGCGGGGGCGTCGGAGGTGCGCTGCCCGCTTCCCTGCGCTCGTGCTCTGACCCGGGTCCCTGGCCACGCATAAGGCGAGCGTAGCGAGTGTCTCTAGATCGTTCCCCCGGTATGAGTGTTCCCGCGCTGATCGATCGTCACTTTTGCGGGATTTTCGCGTACGAAGTGAGAATTCAGGCCGCGCGAGCGCCCGTCAGCGCACGAACGTCGAGGGCCTTGAAGACCGTCGCCTTGGTGATGTCCTCGGCCGCCTGGAAGAGTCGCTTGGATGCCGTCTTGTCGGGATCGGACCCGTCCTTGTTCTGGAACCAGACCAGGACGGCGTAGTGGCCGTGCGTCCACACCTTGGCGCCGCCGCTGCCCGAGCCGAGGAACTTGGTCACCTCGTCCTTGCCCGCGAGGGGTTTGACGTAGTTGGACTTGTCGCCGGCCTTGGCGACCCTGGCGGCGTTCTTGGTCGTGCTGAGGTTGGCGACGCCGACCGTGCCGATGGTCTCGCCCTTCTTGTCACGGAAGCTGGCTCGCATCATCTGCGTGCACTTGCCGGCCTTGAGGGCCTTCTTGAGCTTGTCGCCGAGCACGCCGTCGTCGCACTTCTTGTCCTTGCTGGTGATCGTCATCTCGTAGGCGCGGCCCGAGGCGGTGATCTTCTTGGACTTGAAGAGCTCCTTCACGGTGAGCGGCTCCGGGTCCGTGCTGCGGCTGCCCGCGTAGCCGAACTCGCCGGGGGGCGCCGACGGGAGCGGGGCGGAGGTGCGGCGCTCCGAGCTGGACACGGCGGCGGGGTCGTCGGCGTTGAACATCACCGCCAGGCCGCCGCCGAGCAGGGCCAGCACGCCGACGCCGGCGAGCGAGGCCCAGAGCGGGCCGCGGGAGCGGGGGCCCTCGTCGTAGGGGCTCCAGGTCTGCCGGGGGGTGGCGGTCTTCTCGGCGGATTTGTCGGGCTTATCCGCCTGCTCTGCCTTGTCCGTCTTATCGGGCTTGCTGGACTTGGCCCTGCCGCGCCTGCCGCGGCCGGTCTCCTTGGCGGCCGGGTCGTCGCCGGGCGCGTCACCGGGAGGGCCGGACGGCGGCTGCGCGTTCGCGGCGGGCTGCGGGGCGCCGGGCGGGGGCTTCCTGTTGCTCGGCGTGAACGCGTCGGGCGCTCCTGGGCCGCCGGCGGCGAAGGGGTCGGACGGGTTCTGCGGGTCGGTGGAGAAGGGGTCCGCCGCCGCTTGCGGGCCGGTGCGCGGGCCCTGAGGGAAGGCGCCGGGTCCCTGCGGGCCGGTGGCGCGCGGGTCGGGCGCGCCCAGCGGGCCGGTCGGCGGGCCGGAGAAGGAGCCTGCCGCGCCCAGCGGGCCGGTGGGTGGGCCGGAGAAGGAGCCCGCCGCGCCCAATGGGCCCGTGGCGGGGCCGGAGGCGAACGGGTCGGACGAGCCCGGCCGGCCTGGCGCGCCCTGCTGGCGAGGGGTGAAAGCGTCGCCGGCCTGGGAGAACGGCCCCGATGGCGGTTGCCCGTCGGCACTCGGCTGGGCGGGTGTGAAGAAGCCGGAGTCGGTCTGGGGCTGGCGGTCTCTACGAGAACGACGCGGGGTGCCGTCCGTGCCGGTTTGCGGTTCCTCGGGAAAACCCATGCGGAGACATTACCGTGAAGGTGGTCACGAACGTCCGAAATCCTGCGTCCACCACGGCCCGCCGGGGCCGGACACGACGCCGACGCCGATGGCGTTGAAGTCGCAGTTGAGCATGTTGCGCCGGTGGTCGCGGCTGGCGAGCCAGCCCTGGACGGCCTCCTTGGCGGAGGCGTAGCCGCGGCCGATGTTCTCGGCGGTGCCGTTGACGTACCCGACCCGTTCCATCCGGTCCCACGGTGAGGCGCCGTCGGGTGATTCGTGGGTGAACTGCCCCGAGCGGGCCATTTCCATGGAGTGGGTGCGGGCCGCCCGGGTGAGCCTGGCGTCGGTCCTGAGCGGGCGGCAGCCGTTCCTCGCCCTGGCGGCGTTGGTGAGCCGGACGACGTCGGCGGCCATGCCCGGCATGCTCCTGATCGACTGGCCGTCGTCGTCGCCGAGCACCGAGACCGGGTCCTGGTCGGTGAAGCCGGCTATCTCGCCGGTGGGGCTCTTGGTGGGCCGGACGTCCGTCTTGCCGCGCGGCGTCGTGGTGACAACCTGCCGGGGGATCCGCTCGACGTGCGGCTGGGCCTTCTGTGGCGTGGTCTTGGGGGCGGCCTGGGCCGTCGTGGGCGGCGTGGTCTCGTTCAGGAAGATGTGGTCGTCGGGCATCGAGTCGCCGGACACCCGGCCGAGCAGCACTCCCGTGAGCAGGGCCGTCGCGAGCAGGCCCACGGCACCCAGGTGGTTTCGGCGCCGGATGGGCCGCTGGGTGTGCCGGGTGTGAGAACTCTGCCACATACCGCCACCAACGATAGAGATGTCGGGTCCTGGTAAAGAAGGGAATGCCGGGAACCGAAATCTATTCGTTCTGTGGTCAGGTAGAATCGCGACAGGTTATCGGTCTTTTGACTGCCCTCTCGGGGGCGGGTAACCTCTCGTTCGTTGTGTGCATAGGTCCGCGAGACCGATGCGCGGCGCGTCCGGCGTCATCTCCTATCACAGCCCTCTCGGGGCCGGGAGACGGAAGGTCCGGGCCGTCGTGTGCCCGCACCGACCGACCCCATAGCGCTGCCGTGTCCGGCGGCGCGCCGAAGACGCGAGCATAAAGAAGGCTACGACCGTGCGCACGTACTCACCGAAGCCCGCCGACGTCCAGCGTCAGTGGTACGTCATCGACGCGACCGATGTCGTCCTGGGCAGGCTGGCCAGCCACGTCGCGATCCTGCTCCGCGGCAAGCACAAGCCGATCTTCGCGAACCACGTCGACACCGGTGACTTCGTCATCGTCATCAACGCCGACAAGATCGCGCTGAGTGGCAACAAGCTTGAGCAGAAGAAGGCCTACCGCCACTCGGGTTACCCGGGCGGTCTGCGTTCCGTCAGCTACGGCGAGCTCATGGAGAAGCGGCCCGACAAGGCCGTCGAGAAGGCCGTCAAGGGCATGCTGCCGAAGAACTCCCTGGGCCGGAAGATGATCAAGAAGCTGAAGGTCTACGCGGGTCCCGAGCACCCGCACCAGGCCCAGCGGCCGGTGCCGTTCGAGATCACCCAGATCGCCCAGTAGACCTGCGGGGGGATGTCCCCCGTATGCCCCTCAAGGGGCAGTGAACCGAGTTTGATTTTCGTGGGGAAACCCCACGCCTTGCCCCCGATGGGGCAAGCGAAAGATTCAGAGGAGAACCGTGGCTGAGCCCACCGGTGTCGAGACGGCCGTCGAGGCCGAGCAGGAGGACTTCTCCACCGAGGAGTTCCCGTCCGAGTACACCACCGAATCCGCCGCCAGCGCCGACGCTCCCGTGCGCAAGCCCGTCACCACGGGCAACTCGTACGGCACCGGCCGCCGCAAGGAGGCGATCGCCCGCGTGCGCATCGTCCCCGGCACCGGCAAGTGGACGATCAACGGTCGTTCGCTGGACACCTACTTCCCCAACAAGGTCCACCAGCAGATCGTCAATGAGCCCTTCGTGGTGCTCGGCGCCGAAGAGGCGTTCGACGTCATCGCGCGCATCGACGGCGGCGGCGTGACCGGCCAGGCCGGCGCGCTGCGCATGGGCCTGTCCCGCGCGCTCGCGCTCCTGGACGTGGAAGTCAACCGCCCGCCGCTGAAGAAGGCCGGCTTCCTCACCCGTGACGCCCGCGCCACGGAGCGGAAGAAGTACGGCCTCAAGAAGGCCCGTAAGGCTCCGCAGTACAGCAAGCGCTGACTTGGCGCGGCTGTTCGGCACCGACGGGGTGCGTGGGGTCGCCGGGCGCGACCTCACGGCCGAGCTCGCCATGGACCTTTCGGTCGCGGCGGCTCATGTCCTCGGCGATGCAGGCGTGTTCGCCACCGGCTCCAGCCGCAGGAGGCCGGTGGCGGTCGTAGGCCGGGACCCGCGAGCCTCGGGGGAGTTCCTCGAGGCCGCCGTGGTCGCCGGCCTCGCGTCGTCCGGAGTGGACGTGCTGCGCCTCGGCGTGCTGCCCACCCCGGCCGTCGCCCATCTCACGGCCGCGCTCGGCGCCGACCTCGGCGTCATGCTCTCGGCCTCGCACAACGCGGCGCCCGACAACGGGATCAAGTTCCTGGCCAGGGGCGGCTTCAAGCTCTCCGACGCGGTCGAGGACGAGATCGAGCGGCGGCTCGGCGAGGAGTGGAGCTTCCCCGTCGGCTCGTCCGTGGGGCGGGTGCGTGACGCGTACGGCGAGGCCGACCGTTACATCAGCCACGCGCTCGACACCGTCAGCGCCCGGCTCGACGGGCTCCACGTCGTGGTCGACTGCGCCCATGGCGCGGCCCACATGGTGGCGCCCGAGGCGCTGCTGCGCGCCGGCGCGCGGGTGGAGGCCATCGGCGCCCGGCCCGACGGCCTCAACATCAACGACGGCTACGGCTCCACCCATCTCGACAAGCTGACGCAGGTCGTGGTCTCGCGCGGCGCCGACGTCGGCATCGCCTACGACGGCGACGCCGACCGCTGCCTGGCGGTCGACCACACCGGCGCGGTCGTCGACGGCGACCAGATCATGGCCATCCTGGCCGTGGACATGCACGAGCAGGGCTCGCTGGCCAAGGACACCGTGGTCGCGACCGTCATGTCCAACCTGGGCTTCAAGCTGGCCATGCGCGAGGCGGGCATCACCGTGATCGAGACCGCGGTGGGCGACCGTTACGTGCTGGAGCGGATGAAGGCCGAGGGCTACAACCTGGGCGGCGAGCAGTCGGGCCACGTCATCATGCTCGACCACGCCACCACGGGCGACGGCCTGCTCACCTCGCTCCACCTGCTGTCGGTGGTGGCCAGGTCCGGCCGGTCGCTGCGCGAGCTGGCGTCGGTGATGACCGCGCTGCCGCAGATCCTGATCAACGTCAAGGGCGTCGACCGGGGCAAGGCCGCCGCGCCGGAGCTCAAGTCGGCCGTGACCGAGGCCGAGGTCGAGCTGGGCGAGACGGGCCGGGTGCTGATCCGGCCCAGCGGGACCGAGCCGATGATCCGCGTCATGGTGGAGGCCTCCTCGGAGGAGGAAGCCTCCAAGGTCGCGGAGCGCCTCGCCGACGTGGTCCGCACCGTCTGCGCCTGAACGCGCCTCCGGGTACGGGATCGCCGTGCCCGGAGGTCAGGCGTGAGACCTGAGCTGGTCGTCGAGAGTCCAGATGCCTGCCTCGACCCCGCTCACCCGTCTCTGATAAAGCTCGCGTTCGGCGAGGATGCACAGATCACCCAACCCGAGCTTGCTCATGACGTGATCGGTCAGCGGGACTCCGGTTCCTGCCCCGTCGATGAGCGCTCGCAGGAACTCCGGCCCCCACTCCACGGAGTGAAGCACCCACGGCGCCTTGCCCTCGATGACCAGCCGCAGGAGCTGGGAGAGCTTGTCGGCATACTGGCGGCGCAGCCGGCCGTCGGCCAGCTGGGCGATGTGATTACCGGTCTCGATCACCGCTGTCACGGGGAGGATCAGCCTGCAGCGGCTGCGTTTGTCCGCAAGCTGGCCTGAGACCATCTCGCGGTCCTGGTTCTTCCCGGGGATGTCGAGAAGGTTGCAGAGGACTGAGGTGTCGACGAACTCGACCCGGCGGCTCATGGTCACCCAAGCCCCATCAGGCGGTCGAACTCGGTGTGGTCGTCGTTCTCGGGAGGACTCTGCTCCAGCAGCCCCGAGGTGATGACGGCTCCGAGGTCGCCTTGTGCCATCAGGCTCGGGTAACCAGCAAGATCCGGCAGCTTGGTGAGCCGGGAAAGACCTGTCTCGCGATCCCGGGTGCTGACCACCACGTTCCGGTGATCCTCTCGCGAAAGGGCCGACAGCAGCGCGGGGCTGTGTGTGGTGAACACCGTTTGGGCGGTGCGTTCCTCAGTAGCGCTCTTCACCAGCTTGAGGAGCTGCGAGGCCTGCGACGGATGCAGGCCGTTCTCCAGTTCCTCGATGACCAGCAAGGGGATCGCCGCTCCGTCCGTGGGCTCACGCCGGTTGAGGTCGAGGTCTCTGCCCTGGCGGAGCAGCGTCGTGGCGATGGCGATGAACCGCAGCAGACCGTCGCTCATCTCGCGGGCCGGCGTCGTGGCACCGTCTTCTCGCAGCGCGAGCATCAGGTCATCGAGCTCGGAGCGGATGAGCTCGATGCCGGATATCTCGTGGTCGACGAGAGCTTGGGCGTGCCGCAGCAGCCGCTCGTAGGCCGCGGGGTCGACGTGCTTGAGGTGCCCGACGACCGCGGAGATGTTCTCCGCGGTCCTGCGCAGGCGGATGTCCCGGCTGGGAACGTACTGGCGCATCAGATGCGGGACCGGGTCCAGATGGAAGACGCCGCGCAGAGTGTCCAGGACATCCTGCGCCGCTGCGGCCACATGACGCTCCGCATCAGTCGTCAGGTCCAGTCTGAGAGGCAGTTGCGCGGTCAGCAGCCGGGACGAGCGGAAGGTGGCCTTCGGATCGCGGCCCGGTCGCCCGTTGTAGTAGCGCGCTTCGATGCTTCCGCTTCCTTCGGAAGAGCTCACGCCATGCAGCAGCGTATGGAACGCACGCCCGGCCAGATCGTTGGTCCGCCGGAGCTTGCCGGAGAATCCTCGAAGCGATTCGCTGATGATCCCGGGCTCGGGGCGCACGCGGATCTCGACATCGAAAATGATCCCGACGTACGCGCCATGTTCGACGCGATCAAAGTTGATCACCTGACAACCCAGCCGGAACGTGTCCTCTCCATGGGGAGGGCAGCCCGTGATGCCCCCCCGCAACGGGCCTTCGTCCCCCCGCCTGCTGTCGAGGGAGTCGACGATGTCGCCACCCTCTGCGAGCCGCGAGAGCACCTCCAGCCCGTCGAGAGCGTTGGATTTTCCGCTGCTGTTCCGGCCGATGAGCAACGTCATGTCACCCAGCGGGAGGCGAGCGTCGCGAAAGGTCTTGAAGCTCGTCAGACTCAGCTGGGTCAGGCGCGCGGGCATGGCACAACGTTACACGCGGGTCGATCAGTCGCCTGGTCGCTATTCGTCGCCCGTCAGGGAGAAGACCCGCAGGCGGCGGCCGGCCCAGAAGACGGCGGCGACGGTGACGACGACCAGGGCGGGGACGGCGAAGGCCAGGGTGACCTCCGCCTCGAAGAACGGCGAGGTGACGACCTGGTCGGCGACCGTCTGGCCCCACTGCTGGATGGAGAAGCGCTTGGCCCCCGGCACCAGGCTGCCGACCAGCGACTCCCAGACGAGGGCGTAGATGATGCCGATCGTGACCGCGTGGCGGGTGACGACGCCGAGCAGCAGGAAGACGGCCGCGTAGGCGATGCCCGCGACGAGGGTGCCGAGGGCGAAGCCGGCGGCGATGCCGTCTTCGTTGCCCACGAGGATCCAGGCCGCCAGGTAGGTGGGCACGGCCGCGAACACGGCCACCAGCGAGGCAGCCACCGCGAACTTGGTCCACGCGACGAGCGGCCGGGAGATCGGCTTGGACATCAGGTGGATGATGGTGCCGTCGTCGATCTCGGGGGCGATCACTCCTGTGCCGGCGATGAGGCCGAGCAACGGCAGGAGGGTGCCGATGGCGAAGTTCTGCATCAGCAGCACGGCCGTGCGCTGGTCGCCGCCGCCGAAGAAGCTGAACATGAGGGCCAGGGCGATCAGCGCCAGGGGCAGCAGGAGCAGCAGGACGACCCTGCGCCTGCCCAGCAGCGCCCGGTAGGTGATGCCTGCCACGACGGTGTTCATGTCAGCTGCTCCTGTTGATCAGGTAGGAGAAGACGCTCTCCAGGTCCTCGTCGGCGGGTGACACCTCGTGCAGGCGCACGCCCTGGTCGCGGGCCACGCGGGGGAGCAGCCTGGCGAACCGGCGGAACTCGGTGGCCTGCACCTCCAGGCCGTCGAGGCTGAGCGTGACGCCCCCGGCGGAATCGTCGCGGATGAGGGCGGCGGCGAGCTTGCGGTCGTCGCTGGAGCGGATCCTGAACAGGTGGGGCCGGTCGGTCATGAGCCGGCGGATGTCGCGGAAGTTGCCCGAGGCGGCGTGGCGGCCCGAGACCAGCACCTCGATGTGCTGGGCGACCCGCTCGACCTCCTCCAGGATGTGGGAGCTGAACAGGATGGTCTTGCCTGCGGTGCCCATCGACCGGATGAGGTCCATCAGGTGGAGCCGCTGGCGTGGGTCCATGCCGTTGAAGGGCTCGTCGAGCAGCAGCACGCCGGGGTCGTGGACGAGCGCGGCGGCGACCTTGACCCGCTGGCGCATGCCCTTGGAGTAGGTCTCGACCCGGCGGTCCTTCGGCTCCTCCATCTCGACCGTGGCCAGGGCCTTGCGGGCGGCCTCCTCCGGGTTGGGCAGGCCGTGGAGCCTGGCCGCCGAGAGCACGAACTGCCAGCCGGTCAGGAAGCCGTAGACGCCCTCGCGCTCGGGCACCAGGCCGATGTCGCGGTAGACGTGGTGGTTCTTCCAGACGGCGGCGCCGTCGAGGGTGACGGTGCCGCCGGAGGGGGACAGGAACCCGGCCATCATGTGGAGGAGCGTCGACTTGCCGGCTCCGTTGGGCCCGAGCAGTCCGGTGACGCCGGGCCCGATCGTCATGGTGACGTCGTTGACCGCGACGACGTTGCCGTACCAGCGGGAGACCTGGGAGAGCTCGATCTTCACTGCGAGGCCGCCTTCCGGTAGCGCGCAGACAGGACCGCCATGGCGGCGGCGATGAGGGCCAGCACGATCAGGATCGGCGCCGGGCCACCGGGGTAGGCGCCGTCGGGGATGTGGGCCGTGCTGCCGAACAGCCACACCTGCGCGGCGTCGACCAGCCAGAACGGGTTGATCAGCCAGCCCCAGGCGCCGGCCGACCGGTAACCGGACTCGTAGAGCGCGGCGTAGATCATCGGCGCCGCGCCGGTGGACAGCAGGTAGACGGTGATCACCGAGGCGACGCCGAGCCCGCGCCGGGGCGTCAGCGCGGCCAGCGCCAGCCCCACGGTGGACAGCAGCACGGCCAGCACCGCGGCCATGGTCACCGCGCCGAGGTATTCGCCGGTGGGCGGCGGGCCGGGCATGTCGACGAGCAGGTCGCCGACGAACATCACCGTCAGCGGGACGGCCACCAGCAGGAACAGCGCCACGGTCATGGCCGCGACCTTGGCTCCGACGTACTCGGTGATGGTGACCGGGCGGGAGAGGTAGAGCGGCAGGACGCGGTGGCGCAGGTCGGGGGCGACCACGGTGGGCGCCTGGGAGGCCAGGAAGATGGCCACCACGGCCTGCATGACCACGGCGTAGCCGCTGTAGTCGCCGACCCGCTGCTGGATCATCGCCATCGTCGCGATCGAAACCACGACGGGGAACATCATGATGGCGGCCAGCGAGAACGGCATGATCTTGGATCGGGCGGGCCTGCCGAGGCCGAAGACGCCGCGCAGGCTGTGGACGCCCAGCGCCAGCACGGTGTGGTGGCGGCCCAGCCGGGGGCCGTCGTAGTGGCGGTAGCCGATGTCGTAGATCTCAGACATGGGCGGCCTCCCCCCTGAAGACGTCCTCGATGCGGTTGCGGCCCTGCTCCAGGCGGATGAGGCACAGGTCGAGGTCGGCGGTGGCGTCGCGGACGGCGTCGTAGGTCTCGGGGCCGCGCACCTTGACGAGGAGCATGCGGCCGTGCGGGGTGACGGTCTGGCCCAGCTCGGCCAGCCGCCCGGCCAGCGCGTCGGCGCCCTCCTCGACCTCGACCGTGATGGTCTCGGTGGCTTGGGTGAACTCGGTGATGGCGGACGAGCGCAGCAGCCGGCCGGAGTCGATCACGATGACGTGGTCGCAGACCCGCTCCAGCTCGCCGAGCAGGTGGGAGGTGACGAGCACGCTGATGCCGAACTCGGTGCCGATGCGCCGGATCAGGGTCAGCATCTCGTCGCGGCCCCGGGGGTCGAGCCCGTTGGTCGGCTCGTCGAGGAAGATCAGCTTGGGGTCGTGGACGATCGCCTGGGCGAGCTTGACCCGCTGCTTCATGCCGGTGGAGTAGCCGCCGATCGGGCGGTAGCGCTCTTCGGCGAGGCCGACGTGGCGCAGCACGTCGGCGGCGCGCTCGCGGGCGGCGGTGCGCGGCAGCCCCGACATCCGCGCGAGGTGGACGACCAGCTCGGTCGCGGACACGTCGGGCGGCAGGCACTCGTGCTCCGGCATGTAGCCGACCAGCCTGCGGATCTCGGCGCTCTGGGTGAAGGCGTCGAGGCCGAGCACGGCGGCCCGGCCCTCGGACACCGGCAGCAGGCCGAGCAGGATCTTGATGAGTGTCGATTTGCCCGCGCCGTTCGCCCCGACGAGGCCGGTGACGCCGGGACCGACGGTGACCGTGAGCCGGTCGAGCGCCGTGACGGTGGGGAAGCGTTTGGTCAGCCCCTCGATGGCGAGGATGTGCATGCCCCGGACCCTACCGGCCGGGGATGCCGCGAATCGTCGTCCCAAGGGATGAATGGGTGTCATCCCTGAGCCGGCATCGGGGCCCCGGCCAGGGTCCTCCTCAGGGATCAGGTCCTGCGCAGCACCACCCGCCGGACGGAGTGGTCGCGGCCCTTGTGCATGACCAGGTCGGCGCGGCCGCGGGTGGGGGCGATGTTGTCGATCAGGTTGCGTTCGTTGATGTCGCGCCAGACGTTGACGGCGAACTTCGTCGCCTCGTCGTACGGCATGTCCGCGATGTACTTGAAGTAGGACTTGGGGTCTTCGAAGGCGGTGCGGCGGAGCTTGTGGAAGCGGTCGACGTACCACGTGCGGACGTGTTCCACCTTGGCGTCGACGTAGATGGAGAAGTCGAAGTAGTCGTTGACGGCGAGGGAGGTGGGCGGGGCGGGCTGGAGGACGTTGAGCCCTTCCATGATGAGGATGTCTGGATTTTTCACGACCTGGGAGGCGCCGGGGACGATGTCGTACTCCAGATGGCTGTAGACCGGCGCGTGCACCTCGGCCGCCCCCGCCTTCACCTCCGCCACGAACCGCACCAGCGCCCGCCGGTCGTAGCTCTCGGGGAAGCCCTTGCGATGCATGATGCCCTTGGACTCCAGCACCGCGTTCGGATAGAGGAAGCTGTCCGTCGTCACCAACTCCACGTGCGGATGCTCCGGCCACCTCGCCAGCAGCGTGTGGAGCAGCCGCGCCGTCGTCGACTTGCCGACCGCGACGCTGCCCGCGATGCCCAGGACGTACGGCACGCGCCGCTCGTGATGCCCGAGGAAGGCGCTCAGCACGCTGCTGCGCTGCTTGGATCCGGTGAAATGGAGGTTGAGCAGCCGGGTCAGCGGCAGATAGATGTCGGTCACTTCGGTGAGGTCGATGGGGTCGTCAACGCCGCGCAGCTCTTCCAGCTCGTCCGCGGTGAGAGTCAAGGGCGTGTTCTTGCGGAGGTCGCTCCACTGCTCCCTGCTCAGTTCAACGTAACCGTTGTTCACCTTGGCAGCGTAACGACGCGGTCCAGCTTGCCCATCAGCCGGGGTATCCACAGGCTGTGGATGAAAACGGGGATTACCGATAACCAGTTCGGGGAAGGATGCAGGATTCGCCGGAATGGTGGGGATACCTGGGGTTATCGTGCGGGTAGTCGTCGCCGTCTCGGAGGTCGTGTGGACCGTCGCAGCTTCCTGGCCAGGGCGGCCGTGCTGGCGGCCGGGCCGTTCGCGGGGGTCGCGTGCGCGGGCGCGCGCGGCGGCGCCGTGCCCGTCACGGGCGACGGGCCGCGCGGAGGGTACGGGCGGCTGAGACCGGTGCGCGACCTGGCCGACGGCGAGGTCCGGCTGCACCTGCCCGAGGGGTTCCGCTACCGCTCGTTCGGCGCGGCCGGTGAGCGGTTACCCGGCGGCGGCGTGGTGCCGGGCAGCCACGACGGCATGGCCGCGTTCCGCGGCCCGCGCGACACCGCGATCCTCGTCCGCAACCACGAGGTCGGCGGCCCCGTCAGCGCGTTCGGCGACCCTGACCTCGCCTACGACAGGATGGCCGGCGGCGGCACCTTCACCCTGCGGGTCACCCGCGAAGGCGAGGTGCTCAGGAGCCGCCCGTCGCTCAGCGGCACACTGCGGAACTGCTCCGGCGGCCCCATGCCGTGGGGCGCCTGGATCAGCTGCGAGGAGACCGTGGACGGCCCCGACGTGGCCGGCGCCGGCAACGACCGGCTGACCAGGAAGCACGGCTACGTCTTCGAGGTCCCCCTGAAGGGCGCCGCCAGCGGCCGGCCGATCAGGGCCGCGGGACGGTTCGCGCACGAGTCCGCCGCCTTCGACCCCGCCACCGGCACCCTCTATCTCACCGAGGACAACTACCACCATCCCTCGGGTTTCTACCGGTACGTCGCGCCGGAGCACCCGATGCGGGCCGGGAGGCTGCTCGACGGCGGCAAGCTGCAGATGCTCGCGGTCAAGGGCGAGCCGCGCGCCGACCTGTCCGTGGGACACCGCACCGGCGGCACGTTCGCCACCACCTGGGTGGACATCGAGGAGCCCGACCCCGCACTGCCCGCCGGGACCTCCAGGGCCCAGGCCGGGAAGGCCGTCGGCGGGCAGGGCAGGACCGCGGGCGCGGCGGTCTTCGCCAGGCTCGAAGGCGCCGTCCACCACCGGGGCACCATCTACTTCGTCTCCACACAGGGCGGCGACGCGGCCCCGGACGACGACCCGCCCGACGGCTTCGGCGACGGGCGCGGCCAGGTCTGGGCGTACGAGACGTGGAGCGGCACGCTCAGGCTCGTCTACCAGTCGCCCCGCGCCGCCGCCCTCGACCTGCCCGACAACGTGACGGTCAGCGACCGCGGCACGCTCGTGCTCTGCGAGGACGGCGACGGCGACAACTACCTGCGCGGGCTCACCAGGAACGGGGAGATCTTCGACTTCTGCCGCCTGGAGCCCATCCCGGGCGATCCCGGCGCCGAGTTCGCCGGCACCACGTTCGGGCCCGGCGGGCACACCCTGTACGTGAACGTCCAGGCGGAGCGGGGCCGCACGATCGCCATCTGGGGTCCCTGGGCACGAGGCGCCTTCTGACGTCCCCGTCGAGCGGATCTTCTGGGGGTAACCTGGGGCGATGATCCTCGGCATCGGGGTCGACGTGGTCGACATCGCACGCTTCCGCGACGCTCTGGAGCGCACACCCGCGCTGCGCGAGAGGCTGTTCACCGAGGTCGAGCGGGATCTCGCGATCCAGTCGCTGGCCGCCAGGTTCGCCGCCAAGGAGGCCGTGGCCAAGGCGCTCGGCGCGCCGCGCGGGCTGAGCCACCTGGAGGCCGAGGTGCGCCGCGACCGCAGCGGCAGGCCCGAGCTGTGCGTCACCGGCGAGGCCGCCGAGGTCGCCCGCCGGCTGGGCGTCCAGCGCTGGCACGTCTCGCTGAGCCACGACGGCGGCGTCGCGATGGCTTACGTGATCGCCGAAGGATAGTTTGGTCAGGGTGTTCACCGCCTACACCGCCGACCAGATCAGGACCGCCGAGCGCGCGCTGATGGCCACCCTGCCGCAGGGCACGCTCATGCTGCGCGCCGCGACCGGGCTGGCCGCCGTCTGCGCCGCCATGCTTCCCCGCGTGTACGGGAGCCGCGTCGTGCTGCTCGTGGGCAGCGGCGACAACGGCGGCGACGCCCTCCACGCCGGGGCGGTCCTCGCCAGGCGCGGCGCGGGGGTGACGGCGGTGCTCGCCGGCTCCCGCGTCCACGAGGCGGGCCTGGCCGCGCTCCTGGCCGCGGGCGGGGTGTCCCGGAAGCCCGGTGGCGGGGACGACGTCCGCCGTGCCGTCGAGGGCGCAGACCTGATCGTCGACGGGCTGGTCGGGATCGGGGCGTCGGGGGCGTTGCGCGAGCCGTACGCCGGGCTGGCGGAGACGGCCGGTCACGCCGCCGCGCCGGTCGTCGCCGTGGACGTGCCCAGCGGCGTCGACGCCTCCACCGGCAGGGTCGAGGGGGGCGCGGTCCGGGCGGCGGTGACGGTGACGATGGGGGCGCTCAAGACCGGCCTGCTGGTCGACCCGGGCGCCGCACACGCGGGCCGGGTGGAGCTGATCGACATCGGGCTCGGCCCGTACCTGCCAGGCCCTGACGTCACCGCGCTCACCCGCGCGTCCGTACGGGCCACGCTGCCGCGACCGGCGGCCGCCTCCGACAAGTACCGCAGGGGAGTGGTCGGCGTCGTCGCGGGCAGCGACCAGTACACCGGCGCCGCGGTGCTCGCCGTCGGCGGCGCGCTGCACGCGGGGGCGGGCATGGTCCGCTACGCCGGGCCATCCCGGCCGGTCGGCCAGGTGCGGGCCCGCTGGCCCGAGGCGGTCGTGACCGAACTGGCCGAGCCGTCGATCGACGACGTGGGACGGGTGCAGGCGTGGGTGCTCGGGCCCGGGCTCGGCACCGGCCGATGGGCCCGCGAGCTGGTCCTCCGGGTGCTCGCCACCGACGTGCCCGTGCTGGTGGACGCCGACGGCCTGAACGTCGTGGCCCACGACGTCTCGCTGCTCCGCCGTACCGCGCCGGTCCTGATCACCCCGCACGCGGGCGAGCTGGCGCGGCTGACCGGGGCGGCGCGCGGTGACATCGAGGCGGCGCCGCTCGCGCACGCGCGGGCGGCGGCGGCCGAGCTGGGCGTCACCGTGCTGCTCAAGGGGTCCACCACGGTCGTCGCCGAGGAGGGCGAGCCGGCCCGGGTCAACGGCACGGGCACGCCGTGGCTGGCCACCGGCGGCACCGGCGACGTGCTGTCCGGCATCGCGGGGTCGCTGCTCGCCCAGGGGCTCGGCGCGCGGGACGCGGGCTCGTGCGCCGCCTACCTGCACGGCCTGGCCGGGAGGATCGCCGCCGACGGAGCGCCGCTCACAGCCGCCGCGGTGGCCGAGGCGCTCCCCGCCGCCATCCGGTCGCTGGACGAAGAAAGCGCGCGGAGCCTGGCGCCGTGAGCGGCGAGACCGTGGGCCCTGCCGTCATCGGGGTTCTGAGCGGCGGAAATCGCGCTCGACCACGTTCAGGAGCTGCCAAACTAGAAGGATGAGCTCCCCGATGGCGACGCCCGCGGAGGCGCGGGTAGACCTGACCGCGATCAGGCACAACGTGGCGCTGCTGCGCGAGCGGGCGTCCGGCGCCGAGCTGATGACCGCCGTCAAGGCCGACGCCTACGGGCACGGGCTGGTGCCCGCCTCCGAGGCCATGCTGGAGGCCGGCGCGGGCCGGCTCGGCACCGCGTTCGTCCAGGAGGCGCTCGACCTGCGCGCCGCCGGCGTCACCGCGCCGATCCTGGCCTGGCTCATCACGCCCGGCGAGCCGATAGGCGAGGCGATCGGGGCCGACGTCGAGGTGTCGGCCTCCGACGAGCGGCTGCTCGGCGAGATCGCCGCCGCCGCCCGCGCCACCGGTGTCACCGCCCGCGTCCACCTGGAGGCCGACACCGGCATGAGCAGGGGCGGCGCGCCGCTCGCCGCCTGGCCCGGCCTGCTGCGCAAGGCGCTGGAGCTGCAGGCGGAGGGCGCCGTCGAGGTCGTCGGCATCTGGTCACACTTCGCCTGCGCCGACATCCCCGGCCATCCAGCCGTCGAATCCCAGACCGACGCCTTCGAGACCGCGCTCAAACTGGCCGAGCAGGCGGGCGTGGCCGGCTCCCACGTGATCAGGCACCTCGCCAACTCGGCCGCCGTGATGACCCTGCCCAGGACGCACTTCGACATGGTGCGCGCCGGCATCGCCGTCTACGGTCTGAGCCCCGTCCCCGAGCTGGGCGACTTCGGGCTGCGCCAGGCCATGACGCTCGTCGCGCGCCTCGCCATGGTCAAACGGGTGGCGGAGGGCTCGGGGGTGTCCTACGGGCACCTCTACGTGACCGGCCGCGAGACCACGCTCGGCCTGGTCCCGCTCGGCTACGCCGACGGGATCCTGCGCCACGCGACCGACCGCGCGGAGGTGCTGGCCGGCGGCAGGCGAAGGCGGGTGGCCGGCCGAGTGTGCATGGACCAGTTCATGATCGATGTGGGTGACGACCCGTTGCGGGCAGGCGACGAGGTCGTCCTGTTCGGACCGGGAGACCAGGGCGAGCCGACCGCTCAGGAGTGGGCGGATACCCTCGGCACGATCACGCATGAGATCGTGACGAGGATCGGGGCGCGCGTGCCGAGGGTCTACGAGGGACAGAGGACATGACGACGACAACACGCCGCAGGTTCGGGATCGCCGGCGCGCTCGTCGGCGCGGCGTCCGCGGGCATCGCGGCCGCGGCCATGGCCAAGCGCTACGCGGTCGGCCGCATCCGCCTCCGCCCCGACCTGGAGGCCAGCGAGCCCTTCGGCGAGCTGGGCGGCAGCTCCCACACGCTCATCACCTCCGACGGCGTGGCCCTGCACGTCGAGGTCGACGGGCCGAAGGAGCGAAGGCCCCAGGAGGAAGGCGGCGACGACGGACACGACGCGCCGCTGACCGTCGTGCTGTGCCATGGCTACTGTCTCAGTCTCGAATCGTGGCACTACCAGCGCAGGGACCTGCGCGAGCACCACCGCGTCGTGGTGTGGGACCAGCGCTCGCACGGCCGCTCCCAGCGCGCCGTCTCCGGCGACACCTCGATCGACCGGCTCGGCGACGACCTTGCCGAGGTGCTCGACCAGTTCGTGCCGGGGCCGTGCGTGCTCGTCGGCCACTCCATGGGCGGCATGACGATCATGGCGCTGGCCGACCGCCACCCGGAGCTGTTCGGCGACCGGGTGCGCGGCGTCGCCCTCATCGCCACCTCCGCGGGCAAGCTGGCCGAGCTGACGCTCGGGCTGCCCGCTCTGGTGTCCAAGGCCGTCCACAAGGTCGCCCCGACCACGGTGTCGATGCTCGGACGCCGGGGCTCCCTCGTCGACCGCACCCGCCACGCGGGCAGCGACATCGCCTTCCTGCTGACCCGCTACATGGCCTTCGGCGACTCCAAGAACGTCAGCCCCACCCTCGTCGACTTCGCCGAGTCCATGATCAGGGCGACCCCGACCGAGGTGGTCGCCGACTTCTATCCCGCGCTGATGAACCACGACAAGCTGTCCGCGCTGCACGTGCTCGACCCGGTGCCGACCGCGATCATGGTCGGTGACCAGGACTGGCTGACTCCCCCCGACCACAGCCGCGCCATGGCCGAGGCGCTGCCCAAGGCCCAGTTCATCGAGGTGCCCGACACCTCGCACCTGATCCAGCTCGAACGTCCCGGCGCCGTCACCGACGCGCTCCGCGACCTGATCAAGAGGGTGGGCGTGTGAGGCTGCGCACCGCCGAGGAGACGCGCGCGTACGGCACGCGCCTGGCATCCCTGCTGCGCCCCGGCGACCTGCTGGTCCTGTCGGGCCCGCTCGGCGCCGGCAAGACCACGCTCGTGCAGGGCATCGCCGAAGGGCTCAAGGTCCGCGGGCCGATCACCTCGCCCACCTTCGTCATCGCCCGGGTGCACCCGTCGCTGTGCGGCGGCCCCGCGCTGGTCCACGCCGACGCCTACCGGCTCGGCGGCGACCTGGAGGTGGACGACCTCGACCTCGACGCCTCGCTGGAGGAGTCGGTGACGGTCGTCGAGTGGGGCGAGGGCCTGGTCGAAGGGCTCGCCGAAGACCGCCTGGAGATCCACATCGACCGCGAGTCGGGCGACGACGCCCGCACCGTGACCCTGCGCGGCGTCGGCCCGCGCTGGGCCGACACGCCGACTGACGCCGCACAAGAGTAAAACCCGCACCAACTCCGGGTCATGCTGACACCCTTGACGTACCTTCGCCATGACGAGAAACATGATCATTGGTAAGGGTTGGCCCAGAAAATCTGGGTATCAGGAGGGCGGTATCCACGAAACCGGTGGATGCTAGGAAAAGAGCGGCGGAGTGGGGTGCGGCGGTGCTCAGGGTCAGGCGAGTCGCTTATGCGGGGGCCATCCTCATGATCGGCCTCATGGGCTGCGCGGCGGAGGCGCAGACACCGGCGGAGAGCTCCACGCCGACCGGCAGCCCGACAGGCACGGGCCAGCCGACCGCCACCACCACCGCAACCACGACGGCCACCACGACGGCCACGGCGACCGCCACTCCGGCGGTCTCCTCCATCTCGGTCCAGCTCAACCCCGACCGCGTCACCGCGGGCGAGAGCTCCACCGTGTGGATCCTGGCCAACTGCCCGGCGCCGCAGGGCGGGCCCGCCCACACCGGCACCGCCACGTCCAGGGCGTTCGTCAGCGGGGTCACGCTCAACCCGACCACCTCGGGCGGCACGCCCAGCCCGACCGGCAACGCCGGGGGCGACTGGGTGCGCGGTCAGGCGCAGATCTCCGGTACGGTCCGGCGCGGCTCGTACCGCGTGGACGTCAAGTGCGACGGCACCAACCACTCGGGCCGCGCCACCCTGCGCGTGGCCCGCGCGGAACCGCTGCCCAGCGACGTGCCCACCAGGGCGCCCAGGGCGGGCGGCGGCGGCACGTTCGGCAAGGAAGTCGACGAGGGCACGTCGATCCCGCTCGGCGGCGTCGGCGCGGCCATCGGGCTGGCGCTCGCCGTCGGCGTCGGCGTGGCGGTCAAGCGCCGCCGGTCCTAGTCATGGCGAGTTCCGGACGGGTGGTGCTCGCGGGCGCCGTCACGGGCCTGGTGCTGGTCGCCTTCGGTCAGAGCATGCAGCAGCCCGAGCAGGCCGCGGCCGCGGTCGTGCCCGAGACCATCGGCATCCCGTCGATCGACGTCGAGGCGCCGCTGATGAAGCTCGGCGTGAAGAACGGCGAGGTCGAGCTGCCGCCCTACGAGAAGCCCGAGATGGCGGGCTGGTACACCGGCAGCGTGGTGCCCGGCGAGAAGGGCGCCTCGGTGATCATCGGCCACGTCGACACCAAGACCGCGCCCGCCGTGTTCTACAAGCTCCGCCACCTGCGCAAGGGCTCGAAGGTACGGGTCGAGCGGAGCGACGGCAAGACCGTCACGTACAAGGTCGACGCCGTCGAGCAGGTGCACAAGGACGAGTTCCCGCTCAGGAAGGTGTACGTCGAGGACGGGCTCAAGCTCGTGACCTGCGGCGGAAGGTTCGACGCGGCCCAGGGCGAGTACGTCGACAACATCATCGTGTACGCGTCGCGCGCCTAAAACCGGTTGCCCCGCACCCGATCATGGATGCATGAGCACTCGGACGAACCCGCCGGCGACCGGCGTGCGCGTACCCTGGCAGGACGTCCACGCCGGCGTGCGCGCCGCCGTGGAGGAGTTCCTCGGCGGCCGGGTGGCCGAGGCGGTCACCCAGGACGGCGGCTTCTCCCCGGCCGCGGCGGTGCGGCTGCGCACCGACGGGGGCCGCCGGGCCTTCGTCAAGACCGTGAGCCCGGAGCAGAACCCCGACTCCGTCCTCATCTACCGGGCGGAGGCCGCGATCTCCGCCGCGCTGCCCGCCGCCGTGCCCGCTCCCCGGCTGCTCACCTCGTTCGAGCTCGACGGCTGGGTGACGCTCGTGTTCGAGGACATCGAGGGGCGCCATCCGGTGACGCCGTGGCGCCGCGACGAGCTGGACCTGGTGCTGGCCGCCGTGCGCCGGATGGGCGCCGAGCTGACGCCGTCGCCGATCGACGCGCCGCCCATCGCGGAGCGGTTCGGTGACGCGTTCCGCGGCTGGCGCAGGCTGCTGGGCGAGGACACCGCCGGGCTCGACCCGTGGGCGCTGCGCCATCTCGCCGCGCTGGCCGAGCTGGAGTCCGGCTGGGCCGTGGGGGCCGCGGGCGACACGCTGCTCCACTCCGACCTGCGCGCCGACAACCTGCTGGTGGCCGGTGACCGGGTGTACGTCGTCGACTGGCCGTGGGCGTGCACGGGAGCCGCCTGGTTCGACCTCATGGCCATGCTGCCGTCGGTGGCCATGCAGGGCGGGCCGGCGCCGCAGGAGCTGCTGCCCGACCCGGCCCCGGCCATCACCGCCGCGCTGGCCGGGCTGACCGGCTTCTTCCTGCGGCAGAGCCGTCTGCCGGCCCCGCCGGGGCTGCCCACCCTGCGCGCCTTCCAGCACGCGCAGGGCGTCGAGGCGCTGGAGTGGCTGCGCCACCGCACGGGCTGGGCCTGAGGAGCGCGTACGGGCGCGGTGGGGTGTGAGCCGCGGGTAGGCTAAACAGTCGTGCTGGTCCTGGCCTTTGACACCGCGACGCCCGCCGTCACCGCCGCTGTCCACGACGGCGAGCGGGTGCTCGCCGAATCCACGACGATCGACGCGCGCCGCCACGGCGAGCTGCTGGCGCCGGCCGTCGAGCGGGTGCTCGCCGAGGCGGGCGTGCCGCTGCGCGAGGTGACGGCCGTCGTCGCGGGCTGCGGCCCCGGCCCCTACACCGGTCTGCGCGTCGGGCTGATGACCGCGCAGGCGCTGGCGGCCACGCTCGGCGTGCCCGCCCACGGCATCTGCACCCTCGACGCGCTGGCGTACGGCAGCGGCCTCGACGAGCCGTTCCTGGTGGCGACCGACGCGCGGCGCAAGGAGGTCTTCTGGGCCCGCTACGCCGACCGGCGCACCAGGCTCGACGGCCCCTCCGTCGACAAGCCCGCCGAGGTGCCCGTCGAGGGCCTGCCGGTGGTCGGCGCCGGAGCAGGTCTCTACCCCGGCGTGCTCGGCCCGGCCCGCGAGCCCGCCTACCCGCACGCCGGGTTCCTGGCCGCGCTGGCGGCCGAGCGCATCGCGGCGGGCGTGCCGCTCGACGAGGCCCGCCCGATCTACCTGCGCCGCCCCGACGCGGCCGTGCCGGGAGCGCCCAAGCGGGTGACGGCGTGAGACTGCGCCAGATGACCGAGGGCGACCTGCCGGAGGTCATGGCGATCGAGCGCGCCACGTTCCCGCTCGACGCGTGGAGCGAGGGCATGATGCGCGGCGAGCTGGCCGACCAGCCGCGCACCAGACACTACGTGGTGGCCGTGGTCGATGACGTGATCATCGGCTACGCCGGGGTCGCGGTCGCCGCCGACCAGGCCGACGTGCAGACGATCGCGGTGCTGCCGGCCCACCGCGGCACCGGCGTCGGCGCCGCCATGCTCACCGAGCTGCTGGCCGAGGCGCGCCGGCGCGGGGCTCGCGAGATCTTCCTGGAGGTGCGGGAGGACAACCCGGTGGCGCGCGGCCTCTACGAGCGATTCGGGTTCGAGAGCATCGGCACCCGCCGCCGCTACTACGACGACGGCACCGACGCGATCATGATGAGAGGGAAGCAGGATGGCTGACGCACCCCTGGTCCTGGGCATCGAGACGTCCTGTGACGAGACCGGCATCGGCCTCGTCAGGGGCCACACGCTGCTGGCCAACACCATCGCCTCCAGCATGGACGAGCACGCCCGCTACGGCGGTGTGGTGCCCGAGGTCGCCTCGCGCGCCCACCTGGAGGCCATGACGCCCACCGTGGACGCGGCGCTGGCCGCGGCCGGGGTGAAGCTCTCCGACGTCGACGCGGTGGCCGTCACCGCCGGGCCGGGGCTGGCCGGGGCGCTGCTGGTCGGCGTGGCCGCCGCCAAGTCGTACGCCCTCGGCCTGGGCGTCCCGCTCTACGGCGTCAACCACCTGGCCGCGCACGTCGCCGTCGACCAGCTCGAACACGGGCCGCTGCCCAAGCCGTGCATCGCCCTGCTGGTGTCCGGGGGCCACTCCTCGCTGCTGCTGGTGCCCGACGTGGCCGCGGACGTGATCTCGCTCGGGTCCACCGTGGACGACGCGGCGGGGGAGGCGTTCGACAAGGTGGCGCGGGTGCTCGGGCTGCCGTTCCCCGGCGGCCCGTACATCGACAAGGCGGCCCGCGACGGCTCCGGCACGGCGGTCGCCTTCCCTCGCGGCAAGATCGACGACGGCACGCTCGACTTCTCCTTCTCCGGGCTCAAGACCGCCGTCGCACGCTGGGTGGAGGCCCGCGAGGCCGCGGGCGAGCGCATCCACGTGCCCGACGTGGCGGCCTCGTTCCAGGAGGCGGTCGTCGACGTGCTGACCCGCAAGGCGTTGCAGGCGTGCCGGAAGTACGACGTGCACGACCTGCTCATCGGCGGCGGGGTGGCGGCCAACTCACGGCTGCGCGCCCTGGCCCAGGAGCGGTGCGACGCGGCGGGCGTGCGGCTGCGCGTGCCCCGCCCGGGGCTGTGCACCGACAACGGCGCCATGGTGGCCGCGCTCGGCTCCGACCTGGTGGCTGCCGGGATCGCGCCCTCCGCGCTGGACATCCCCGCCGACTCGTCCCTGCCGATCACGACCGTCAACGTCTGACCGCGCGGGCGCGCTCAGACGGTCTCGTCCAGTTGTTCGGCCAGCCGCTCCAGCCCGCCCTTGATGAGCCGGCCGTAGCCGTCGTCGCCGAGTGCGCCGATCTCGGCCCGCGCCTGCTGGAGGTGCTCGCGGGCGCGGCCGAGATCGCCCAGCTTCCGGTAGCACTCACCCAAGTTCAGGTGCAACGACGGATACAGGCCGGCCACCGATAGCGGCACCCCGGCCTCCGCCACCCGCTCGTCGGTGACCTGGCCGACGGCGGCGAGCGCCCGCAGGTCCCACGTCAGTTCCTCGTGCACGTCGTCCTGCACGTCGGCCATCGAGTGGGCGAGGACGCAGACATGCAGCGGGTCACCCTGCTCGCCGCCGATGTCGTCCCAGATCTGCGCGAACAGGTCACGAGCGGCATCACGCTGCCCTTGGTGGTGATGTAACTCCACTCCCTGGGCGATCCGGGCCATCGTGGGGTCGGTGGTCATGAGCGGCTCCTCCGCTGTCGCTGGCGATCATGGTGAGCCTACTCGTCGTGCGTCGCTCAGCGCCCTTCCGCCGGCTCGCGTACGGGGGAGCCGCGTCAGTCCTTGGCGCGGCTCGGTCGCAGGAGTGCTTCGGCGAGCGCCAGCATGGTCTCCTCCAGGGCGCCCAGACGCTTGTTGAGGTCGGTGGTGGCGGGCTGGACGATGTCCGAGACGGTCTCGGCGAGCGTGTCGCGGTCGGGGCGGGAACGGACGATCTCGGCGAGCGAGGCGGCCGCCTCGGTCAGCCGTTCGCCGTGGGTGTCGAGCAGCTCGCCGATGCCGAGGGCGGCGGGCAGGCCGTCGATCCGGCGGCCGACCGCCTCCAGGGTCTCGCCGGCCTGCTCGGCGCGGGTGTTGAGGCCGGTCAGGTGGGCGTCGAGGCCCTCGACCCGGTGGGCCAGGCGCTCCTCGGCCTCGCCCAGGCGCCCGTCGAGCGAGGTCAGGCGGTCGTCGATGCCGGCGAAGCGGTCCTCGTGGCGGCCCGCGGCCTTGCCGAGGCGGCCGTCGACGGCCTCCAGGCGCTCGTCCTGCGCGGTCAGCCGGTCCTCGACCGTGTCGAACCGCCCGACCTGGGCGGTCAGCCGCTCGTCGATGGCGTCGAACCTGTCCGCGTGCGTGACGAGGTGCCGGTCGACGGCGTCGAAGCGGCCGGTCAGCCGCGTGTCCGCGGCGTCGAGGCGGTCGGCGTGGGCGGTGAGCCGCTCGTCGATCACGTCGAAGCGGCCGGTGTGCGTGTCGAGGTGCTCGTCGATGGCGTCGAAGCGGCCCGCGTGGGAGGCCAGGCGGGCGTCGAGGGCGTCGAAGCGGCCGGTGTGGGAGGTAACGCGGGCGTCCACGCCGCGCAGGCGGGCGTCGACGTCGGCCAGGCTCTCCTCGGCCGTCTCGAACCGGGTGTCGAGCGCCATGAGCCGGCTCTCGACCCGGTCGACCCGGCCGTCGACGCCGTCGAAGCGCCCGGACAGGTGCTCGCCGACCTCGTCGACCCGGGCCCGCACCTCCCGGGCGGCGCTCGCCACCCGCTCGTCGAAGGTGTCGGACAGGTCGAGCACCACGCCCTCGACGCGGTCGGTGCGGGAGTTGAGCTCGGCCAGCGACTTGTCGAGCCGGGTGAACCGGCCGGCGGCCACCTCCATGCCCGCGCTCACCTGCGCCAGCCTGGCCGTGACGTCACCCATCCGCTTGGCCATGTCGTCGGTGAAGTCGACCACCGTCTGCAGCCGGCCCAGCGTCTCCTCCATCCCTTCGCACACGGCGGTGACGTCGGCGCGCAGCTTCGGCAGCTCCATGACCGGGTGGACGCGCTTGCCGACCGACTCCACGGCCGAGTCGACGCCGCCGACCTGCTCGCCCACCGCGTCGACGTGGTCGCGCACCGCCTCGACGTGCTGGGCCAGGCCCTCGGCCCACAGGGGCGGCTTGACGGCGATGTCGTCCAGCCGGCCGCTGACGGTCTCCAGGGTGCCGCTCAGACCGCCCAGCTCGCGCTCGCGCACCTCGCGCAGGAGCCATTCCATGCCCTCCAGCCGCTGGCGGATCTCGTCGAGCACGGCTCCCTGCGTGCGCTGCTCGTACACGTGATCCTGGGCGGCACGTGCCAGCAGTTCCCGCATCCGCTCCGAGATGGCGGTCTGGCCACCCGCCGCCTGCAGCAGAGTGGTGTGGTTGGAATGGTCCACCGAAAGGCTCCTTCGCTGTCGACGGTCTGCCGCGTAGCGGTGGGATGGTCCGATTTGCAGATAAGAAGGAGAACGCGGCTCACCGCAAGAGGGGGGAGGACTCCCGCCCGCCCACCTTAGCCTTTCGATCAAGGTCCGTCAGGGGCGAAGAAAAACGTCGCGCTTATCGGTGAATCGCCCTGATTTGTCATTCACGCAGGTGGGCTGGGGTCGCAGATCAGGACAGTGGGCTTATCGGATACGCGCGTCAGAATGACCACGGCGGTCCTGTCGCCGGAAAGCCTGAGGTCGGCCCGCAGGCGTTCTATATCGACCGCCGAGCCGCGTTTCTTGATGACGGCGTTGCCCACTCCGCGTTCCCTCAGCGCGGCCCTGAGCCGCTTCAGCGAGAACGGCAGCACGTGCTGTATTTCGTAGCGGGTGGCCCACGGGGTGTCGACCGGCTCGTCCCCCGAGATGTAGGCGATCATCGGGTCGGGCAGCCACCCGCGCACCAGCTCGGCCACCTCGCCGACGAGATGCGCCCTGACGGCCGCCCCGTCCGGCTCGTACACGTACCGCCCGACCGGGCCGGTGGCCGCGCGGGCGCCGGTGGCGGTGAGCGTGTGCCCGCCCGGCAGCAGCGTCGCGCGCCGCGCCCCTTCCGGCGGGCGGCCGGTCCACAGCGTGGCCTCCTTCACCTCGCCCTTGTACGAGACCCACTCGGCCTCCGCGTCGTCCGGGATGAACTCGTACGGGATGCCCGGAGCGACCTTCACGCAGCCGACCCGCGCCCTGCCCAGCAGGCCGAGCACCACGGGCCAGGACGGCGAGTAGGCGAGCGGGTCGAACGTCCTGCCCCTGGAGGTGCGCCGGGCGGGGTCGGCGAACAGCACGTCGTAGGCCTCCGGCCGCACCTCGGCGGCGTCGCCCACCCGTACGGTCACCCGGTCGGCCACCCCGAGCGCCTCGGCGTTGGCCCTCGCCACGGCGACCGAGAGCGGGTCGGTGTCCACGGCGTCGACCGCGCAGCCGGCCCGCGCCAGCGCCAGCAGGTCGCCCCCGACGCCGCAGCAGGCGTCGGCCACGCGGTGTCCGGGAGCCGCGCCCAGCCGCCGCGCCCGGTGGGCGGCCACCTCGGCCCTGGTCGCCTGCTCCAGGCCGTGCGGGGTGAAGAACATGCGCCCGGCGTCGGCGCCGAACTTGGCCTTGGCCCGCTCGCGCAGCCGGGCCTGGGTGAGCGCGGCCGAGGTGAGCGCGGCGTCGTGGGTCCTGCGCAGCCGCGTGGCGGCGGCGACGGGGTCGGCGCCGACGAGCTCCTGCGCCTCGGCCAGGGCTTCGCGGCCGCGCGGGGTCAGCAGCGCGGTGAAGGCGTCGAGATCCACGGCATACGACGGTAGCGCCCGTACGGAGTGCTTCCGGGCCAGCGTGTCGGCCCGTGGGGGGCCCGCGCGGACGTAGGCTGGAGCTCCAGGAGGCTCCGGAGTCCGGGTCGACCTTGTGAAAGCTTGCCCACGATCGCTGTGAGCAGACGAGTTCGTGTTGACTGTCAAGCCCCTCTTGCATATGTTTCCTGTTGGCACTCTCCCCTTGAGAGTGCCAACGTGCGACGAGGCAGGTCTGGCACCCGCGACGGCAGGCCCAGCTGGTCGCCTCTTCTAATCAGTCACATCTGAAGGGGAGGTCCGATCGTGACGACCGCCACCAAGGTTCCCGTTAAGCCGCTCGGCGACCGCATCGTGGTTCAGCCGCTTGAGGCAGAGCAGACCACCGCTTCCGGCCTGGTCATTCCCGACACCGCCAAGGAGAAGCCGCAGGAGGGCAAGGTCCTCGCGGTGGGTCCCGGCAACTGGGACGAGGACGGCGAGAAGCGGATTCCGCTCGACGTCAGTGAGGGCGACATCGTCCTCTACAGCAAGTACGGCGGCACCGAGGTCAAGTACGGCGGCGAGGAGTACCTCGTGCTCTCCGCCCGCGACGTTCTCGCGATCATCGAGAAGTAAGCCGGTTGTGTCGGGCCCCGGGCGCTCTAGAGCCCCCGGGGCCTTCGACGCTAGGAGAGGACTTTCAGCAAAATGGCCAAGATCCTGGAATTCGACGAGGACGCCCGGCGCGCGCTCGAGCGCGGCGTCAACGCCCTCGCGGATGCCGTGAAGGTAACCCTCGGCCCCCGCGGCCGCAACGTCGTCATCGACAAGAAGTTCGGTGCTCCGACGATCACGAACGACGGCGTGACCATCGCACGCGAGATCGAGCTTGAGGAGCGCTACGAGAACCTCGGCGCCCAGCTCGCCAAGGAAGTGGCCACCAAGACCAACGACATCGCGGGTGACGGCACCACCACCGCGACCGTCCTGGCCCAGGCCATGGTCCGCGAGGGCCTGCGCAACGTCGCGGCCGGCGCCTCGCCGCTGTCGCTCAAGCGCGGCATCGACAAGGCCGCCAAGGAGGTCAGCGACAAGCTGCTCGCCTCCGCCCGGCCGGTCGAGGACAAGAAGGAGATCGCCAACGTCGCGACGATCTCCGCCCAGGACGCCAAGATCGGCGAGCTGATCGCCGAGGCGTTCGACAAGGTCGGCAAGGACGGCGTGCTGACCGTCGAAGAGTCCAACGCCATGGGCATGGACCTGGAGTTCACCGAGGGTCTCCAGTTCGACAAGGGCTACCTGTCGGCCTACATGGTCACCGACACCGAGCGCATGGAGGCCGTCCTGGAGGACGCCTACATCCTGCTCACCCAGGGCAAGATCTCCTCCATCGCGGACTTCCTCCCGCTGCTGGAGCAGATCGCCCAGACCAAGAAGCCGCTGCTCGTGGTCGCCGAGGACGTCGAGGGCGAGGCCCTGGCCGTCCTGGTCACCAACAAGATCCGCGGCACGTTCACCTCCGTCGCCGTCAAGGCCCCGGGCTTCGGCGACCGCCGCAAGGCGATGCTGCAGGACATGGCCATCCTCACCGGCGGCCAGGTCGTCAGCGAGGAGATCGGCCTCAAGCTGGAGAACGTCGGCCTGGAGGTGCTCGGCACCGCCCGCCGCATCGTGATCGACAAGGACAGCACCACGATCGTCGACGGCGCCGGTGACGCCGCGGCCATCGAGGACCGCGTCAAGGAGATCAAGCTCGCGATCGAGCAGTCCGACAGCGACTGGGACCGCGAGAAGCTCCAGGAGCGCCTGGCGAAGCTGGCCGGCGGCGTGTGCGTGCTGCGCGTCGGCGCCGCCACCGAGGTGGAGCTCAAGGAGAAGAAGCACCGTCTCGAGGACGCGATCTCCGCGACCCGCGCGGCCATCGAGGAGGGCATCGTCTCCGGCGGCGGCTCGGCGCTGATCCACGTCGCCAAGGAGGTCGACGACCTCGGCCTGACGGGCGACGAGGCGACCGGTGTGGCCATCGTGCGCCGCGCGCTGGTCGAGCCGACCCGCTGGATCGCCGAGAACGCCGGTCTGGAGGGCTACGTCGTCACGCACAAGGTGGCGGAGCTGTCCGCCGGCAACGGCCTCAACGCCGCCACCGGCGAGTACGGCGACCTGCTCGCCCAGGGCGTCATCGACCCGGTCAAGGTCACCCGCTCGGCCGTGCAGAACGCCGCGTCGATCGCGGGGATGCTGCTGACCACCGAGGCGCTCGTCGTCGACAAGCCCGAGGAGGAGGCTCCGGCCGCCGGCCAGGGCCACGGTCACGGCCACGGCCACTGACCCACGTCCGGCTCCTCACGGCCCGCACCGGCTCCGGTGCGGGCCGTCGTGGTTTTCGGTCACCGCCCGGACCGGTTTCGCAGTCGTACCTGCTTTCGAAACGCCAGTGGTATGTCATGTAGCGGGCGGCGAATCTTGATGGAGAATGTCGGATTAATTCGGTAAACCTCAAGCAGGCGGTAAGCGTCCACGTCTGACAAATGTCGTGCGTATCGGGTTATTCGGTGAAATATTGCGCCACAGCCAAAGGCTTAGTGTTGTCATCCGATTACCGAGAGTTATCGTCGCGTCAATGTGACCAATCCGTAGCCGTTCGCCATGACGACATGCCGGATCAACGCGGGCATCATGCCTATCGTGAGCGAGGGAAGCGTCGCCGACGCCAAAATTGGGGTAAGGCTCGCGTCGAGACTTCCGGCACGGACGGATGACTCCGACCTAAGAGAACTGACAACCCTCGCCGTGCAGGGCGATCGCACCGCGATCGAATCCTTGCTCGGCGAGTTGCGTCCGATGGTGGTGCGCTATTGCCGCGCCAGGCTGGGCAGGGTGTCGGGGCAATATCACATAGCAGATGACGTGGCCCAGGAAGTGTGCATCGCGGTCCTGTCCGCGCTGCCGCGATACCGCGACATGGGACGGCCGTTCGCGTCCTTCGTGTTCGGCATCGCCTCGCACAAGGTGGCCGACGCGCTGCGCAGCTCCGTGCGCTCGGCCGTGCCGACGCAGGACCTGCCCGACGGGCCCGACGACGGGCCGGGGCCGGAGGAGACCGTCGTCCGCTACATCGAGGTGGAGCACGCCCGCAGGCTGCTCGCCCGGCTGCCGCGCAACCAGCGCGAGCTGCTGCTGTTGCGTGTGGTGTCCGGGCTGTCCGCCGAGGAGACCGGTAATGTACTCGGCATGTCACCAGGCGCCGTACGCGTCGCCCAGCACCGGGCGCTCGCCAGGCTGAGGCAGATGGCCGAGCTGGAGTCCGCTTGACGCCAGAGGACGAGAGCGACGCGCTGCTCGACGCGCTCGCCGCCGGAGGGCTTCCCGACCACCACGACCCCGCCGCGCGGGTGCTCGCCGTGCTGGTCGCGGACGTCCTCGATCAGCGGCGCTCCTCGGTGTCGATGACGCCGTCGACGTAGCCTCTGGCGTACTCCCAGGTGACGTAGTCGGCCGGGTCGGGATGGAACGCCGGCTCGTGCACCTGCGGCCGGCCCTGCTCGATCATCTGGCGCAGGTTGCCGCGCAGCAGGTCCCAGTCGAAGAAGTGCTGCTCGCCGCACTCCGGGCAGTCGAGCACGAGCCCCAGCACGCCCTGCGGTTCGAGCAGGGAACGGAAGACCTCCACGTCGGCCAGGTCGGTGATCGCCTCGTCGCGCTCGGCGGCGGTCAGCGGCTCGGCGTCGTCGAACCCGCCCATCGCCGAGGACGGGTCGTCGGGATCATCCGCGAACGGGTCGCGGGGGACGTCTTCCGGCACCTTCCCACCATAAGACCGGGGCGGCGCCCATGGTGGTCATTGGTCGAGCCATCCGCGCCGCGCCGCCTCCACACCCGCCTGGAACCGCGACTGCGCCCCCAGCTCGGTCATGGCCTCGGCGAACCTCGTGCGCACCGTACGGACCGACACGCCGAGGTGGCGGGCGATCGCCTCGTCCGACAGGCCCTGCGCGGCCAGGCGGACCACCTGCGCCATGGCGTCGCCCCTGCGCCCCCACGGCAGCGGGACCGCCCTGCTCCACAGCTCCTCGAACAGCGAGCTCAGCATGCCCACCACGATCGGGGTGCGCAGCAGGTAGAAGTTGTACGCGACCTCGGGCAGGTTGCCGCCCCACCGGGCGGGCAGGCCGGCGGCATCCGCCCCGGCCGTCATGAACCAGCTCGGCACCCTGTCGAGGGTCCGCATGCTGCCCCCGGTGGCGATCACGCGCGTCATCGCGTCGCGGACCCCCGGCAACGTCAGCGCGTCGACCGGCACGACGGCGCGGATCACCATCAGGCCCCGCTCCTGGGCGTCGATCCACGGGTCGGCGAACTTGCGGGCGAAGTCTGTCATCGTGCGCCCGTCGGGGATCGCGACGAGCAGGGTGAGCGGCGGCGCCTGCACCGCCATGCCCATGACGCTCTCGTACAGCACGTCGGCGCCGCTGACCAGCTCGACGGGGAACGGGCCGCTCCGGTAGTCGCGGCCCATGTCGTAGTCGCGGATCAATGTGCGGATCGAGCCCAGCGCGCTGTCGATCCTGCGGCTCTCCTCGGCGAGCAGGTCGAGGCGGTCCGCCACCAGCCTGCCCAGGGCGGCCGCGGGGTGCCTGGCGAGGTACTCGCCCGACTGCTCGTCGACCACCCCCAGCCTGACCAGGTCGTCGAGCTGGCCGGCCAAGGTGTCGACCGGGCCGTTCATGACCTCGGCGAGCTCGCTCCGGGTGGCCCGGTGGAGGCGCAGGACAGCCGTGTAGAGGGCCGTCTGGGTGGGGTCGAGGCCCAGCGTTTCGAGCGGATCGGCCAGGGTCCGCTGCTCGTTGCGCATCGTGGCGTGCTCCGTTGGGGGGATACGGCGTGCCTGAGGATAACCCGGCATCCGGCGGTTGTCCGCAGGTTGGGCCGGAGGGGTGCAACTTCGTGCAATTGCACGTTTTCACGTTGCGGCATGCCGAAGAGTGACCCAGGCTTAACAGAGCGTCGGCAGCCCAGGCGGCCGGAGCGACGCAGGCCATCAGGACGCGGAGGGGGGTTCGGTGGCCACGGCGCGCTCCCGGCCCGGATGCCGGTGGCCGGGGGGCGGACGGGAGATCGTTCCGCCCCCCGGCTCTTTCGATGCCGGGAGCACGACGAACCGTGGGGGTCCTCGTCCTCCCGGCATCCATACGTTTTGCGCACACCCTCTAGACTTGGCGTCATCAGGCGAGGCAGGGAGGGGCCGCGGCATGTCCAAGTTCACGGAGACGGGTCTGACGTTCGACGACGTGCTGCTCGTGCCGGCCTACTCGGATCTCCAGCCGGGCGAGGCCGAGACGGTCACCCGGCTCTCGCGCGGCATCACGCTCAACATCCCGCTGGTCTCCGCCGCGATGGACACCGTGACCGAGGCCCGCATGGCCGTCGCCATGGCCCGCCAGGGCGGCATCGGCATCCTCCACCGCAACCTGTCGATCGAGGAGCAGGCCCAGCAGGCCGACCTGGTCAAACGGTCCGAGGCCGGCATGGTCACCAACCCCGTGACGTGCAGCCCCGACGACACGCTGGCCGAGGTCGAGCGGCTGTGCGCCACCTACCGCATCTCCGGCGTGCCGGTCACCGACCCGTCGGGCATCCTCGTCGGCATCGTGACCAACCGCGACATGCGCTTCGAGACCGACCACACGCGTCCCGTACGCGACGTCATGACGAAGATGCCGCTGGTCACCGCCCCGGTCGGGGTCTCGCGCGACGACGCGTTCGCCCTCCTGCGGCGTAACAAGATCGAGAAGCTGCCCCTGGTCGACCCCGACGGCAGGCTGCGCGGCCTGATCACGGTCAAGGACTTCACCAAGAGCGAGCAGTACCCCCTGGCCACCAAGGACGCCGACGGCCGGCTCGTCGTCGGCGCCGCCGTGGGCGTCGGCGGCGACGCCGAGACCCGGGCCAGGGCGCTGATCGAGGCCGGCGTCGACGTCATCGTGGTCGACGTCGCCCACGGCCACTCCAAAGGCCTGGCCGACATGATCGGCAAGATCAAGGCCAACGCCAAGGTCGACGTCATCGGCGGCAACATCGCCACCAGGGCCGGCGCCCAGATGCTGGTCGACGCGGGCGCCGACGCCGTCAAGGTGGGCGTGGGCCCCGGCTCCATCTGCACCACCCGGGTGGTCGCCGGCGTGGGCGCGCCCCAGATCACCGCCATCCACCAGGCGTCACTGGCCTGCGCGCCGGCGGGCGTGCCGGTCATCGGCGACGGCGGGCTGCAATACTCCGGCGACATCGCCAAGGCCATCGCCGCCGGCGCCCACTCGGTCATGCTCGGCTCGCTGCTGGCCGGGTGCGAGGAGTCGCCGGGCGAGCTGATCTTCATCAACGGCAAGCAGTTCAAGTCCTACCGCGGCATGGGCTCGCTCGGCGCGGTGCGCAACCGCGAGCGGGGCGGCACCTCCTTCAGCAAGGACCGCTACGCGCAGGCCGAGGTCGGCGGCGAGGACAAGTACATCCCCGAGGGCATCGAGGGCCAGGTGCCCTACCGCGGGCCGGCCGCCGCCGTCGCCCACCAGCTCGTCGGCGGGCTGCGCCAGGGCATGTGGTACGCGGGCTGCCGCACCATCGAGCAGATGCACACCGACTGCGAGCTGATGCCCATCACCGCGGCGGGTCTCAAGGAGAGCCATCCCCACGACATCCAGATGACCGTGGAAGCTCCTAACTATCACAGAAGGTAATCCATGACTCAGCAGGTGGAGATCGGCCGGGGCAAGTCGGGCCGCCGGGCCTACTCGCTCGACGAGATCGGCCTCGTGCCGTCGCGGCGCACCCGCGACCCGGAAGAGGTCTCGATCGCCTGGCAGATCGACGCGTACCGGTTCGAGCTGCCCGTCGTCGTCGCCCCGATGGACAGCGTGGTCTCGCCGGCCACCGCGATCGAGATCGGCCGGCACGGCGGGCTGGCCCCGCTCGACCTCGAAGGTCTCTGGACCCGCTACGAGGACCCGACCCCGCTGCTGGAGGAGTGCGCCTCCCTCAGCGCCGAGGCGGCCACCAAGCGCCTTCAGGAGATCTACACGGCCCCGATCCAGGAGGACCTGATCGGGCGGCGCATCGAGGAGATCAGGGCCGCGGGCGTCACCACCGCCGTCCGGCTGTCGCCGCAGCGGGTCGTGCAGTACCACAAGGCGGTCATCGACGCCGGCGTCGACATCTTCGTCATCCGCGGCACCACGGTCTCCGCCGAGCACGTCTCCGGCCGGGCCGAGCCGCTGAACCTCAAGCAGTTCATCTACGAGCTCGACGTGCCGGTCATCGTCGGCGGCTGCGCCACCCACACCGCCGCCCTCCACCTGATGCGCACCGGCGCGGCCGGCGTGCTGGTCGGCTTCGGCGGCGGCGCCTCCCACACCACCCGCAACGTGCTGGGCGTCGCGGTGCCGATGGCGACCGCGATCTCCGACGTGGCGGCGGCCCGGCGCGACTACATGGACGAGTCCGGCGGCCGCTACGTGCACGTCATAGCCGACGGCGGCATGGGCACCTCCGGCGACATCGCCAAGGCCATCGCCTGCGGGGCCGACGCCGTCATGGTGGGCTCGCCGCTGGCCAGGGCCGCCGAGGCGCCGGGGCGCGGCTTCCACTGGGGCTCCGAGGCCCACCACCCCGACCTGCCGCGCGGGCGCCGGGTCGAGTTCGGCACCGTGGGCTCCCTGGCGCAGATCCTGCACGGTCCTTCGAGCGTGGCCGACGGGTCGATGAACCTCATGGGCGCGCTGAAGCGGACGATGGCTTCCACGGGTTACTCCGACATCAAGGAGTTCCAGCGGGTGGAGGTCGTGGTCTCGCCCGTCCAGAGCTGACCCCGCCGGCGGTCAGGGCCCGGTTCCGGCCATGCGGAACCGGGCGTCCAGGAGATCGCCGAAGGTGGCCATCAGGTCGCCCCAGTCGCCGTTCGCGTTGGCGACCACCGCGCGCGAGCTGTCTGGGTCGGCCATGGCGTAGCTCCACGAGCCCGGCACGGCTCCGCCCCCTCCCCAGACCGTGACGCCGCAGGAGAGCCGCTGGGAGTAGACGCCCAGGCCGTAACGGGTGTGCGGGACCCACCCCGTCCCCTCGGTGGAGACCGTGGTGAACATCTCCCGCCGCAGGCCGGGCGGGAGCAGCCGGTCGCGCAGCAGCGCGTGCAGGAACGCGTGCAGGTCAGCGGTCGTCGAGACCATGCCGCCGGCGGCCCAGGCCCAGCTCAGGTCCGTCGCGGTCACGTCGTGGATCTCCGCGTCGGGCTGCTTCGCGTAGTGCCGCGCGTGCGGCTCGCGGAGTGTCTGGTCGTCCCCGGGGAGGTACGTGCCGGTCAGGCCGAGCGGCCGGGTGACGTGCCGCGCGATCTCCTCGGCGAGCGTCGAGCCCGTCACCCGTTCGACGACCATCCCGGCGAGGTTGTAGTTGACCTTCGAGTAGCGGAAGCCGCCCGGCTCCTCCAGGGGCGGCGTCTCCAGGCCCGGGATGACGTCCGGCAGGCCGCTGGTGTGGTTGAGCAACCGCCTGACGGTGATCGTCGTGCCGTCGGCGCCGAGCTGCTCCTCGGTCAGGCCGGGCAGCCATGTCGCCACCGTGTCGTCCAGCGTCAGCCCGCCCTCGGCCACCAGCCGCAGGACCACCGTCGCGGTGAACGCCTTGGTGAGGCTGCCGATCCTGAAGTGCTCGCCCGGCCGTCGCGCCCGGCGGGTCGTCAGGTCGGCCACGCCCGCCGTGCCGAACCACGACCGGTCGGCGTCGCGTACGTCGGCGACGATCCCGGGCACCCCGCCGTCGGCCACCGCCCGGTCGAGGACGTGCTGGATTCCCGCGTTCATTCGCTGATCAGCTCCAGGGCTCGGGCCAGCAGGGCGGCGCGGTCGACGCCGGCCAGGGCGAGGGCGCGCGGGACCGTGCCCACCTCGGCGTGCAGGATCCCGACCAGCACGTGTGCCGGTCGCAGGTCCTTCTTGCGTGCCGCGGACGCGAAGCTCCGCTCCAGGGCGAGCCTGCCCGTGGCGCCCATGGCGGGCCGGCGGCCGGGTAGGACGCTCGACCGGGGGAGGCCGAAGGCGGCGGACACGCCGACGGCGCTCAGGCTGTGCTCGAACTCGCGGTCGAGCGCGACGCGGACGGCCTGGTGACGGAGCCCGGCCTCGGCGAGGACGCGCTGCGGCGCGGTGTCCTCCTGGGCCGCGACGGCCAGCAGGAGGTGCTGCGCCTCGATCGTCGCCGATCTGTCCCGCCGGGCCTCGGCCTCTCCCTCGGTGAGGATCGCGTGCAGGTACGCGTCGAACGGTCTCACGGTGAACGCCTCCTCAGCTTGACGCCCGCGGCGATGAGTCGCTTGGCGTGCTTGCGGTGGACCGCCTGACGCGTCACACCGAGTGCCTCGGCGACCTGCGGCCAGCTCCAGCCCGCCCGCATCGCCTCCTCGACGGCGGCGTCCTCCAGCTGGTCGGCCAGGCGCCGCAGCGCCACCACGGCCGCCAGCGCGTCGCCGGGCTCCTGGGGAGGGGGGATCTCACTCACGGGCATGCAAGCAACATTAGTTGACTAATCGGAATTTAGTCAACATAGGTTGCTTAGGCGAAGAAGGCGGCCAGCACCGGGGCGAGGGCGTCCGGCTGGACGTCGTGGGTCTGGCCGTCGAGGGATCGGTGCTCGGCCGCGGGGATGGCGTCCGCGGTGGCCTCGGCGGCGCCCTGGAGCCCGTTCGGGCTGGCGCCGCCGGACAGGACCAGGGCGGGGATGGTGATCGCCGACGCCAGGTCGTGCGGCACCCGGCCGCCGCCGAGCAGTTCGTCGTCGTACGCGAGAGTGGGCGCGATCGCCTCCAGCGCCGCCCACATCGGCTGGCCGCGCATGCCGTCGATGGCCTGGGCGGGCATCCCGACGTGGGCCATGAACAGCGCGACGGCCTCGCCTCTCATCCCGGCGGCGAGCAGCTCGCGCAGGCGGGCGGTGTACGCCCCGTTGCCGGGTTCGTCGATGTACGGCGGCTCGTACAGGGCGAGCCTGGTGATGCCGGGGCCGGTCGCCGCGGCTCTCAGGGCGAGGGCGGCGCCTGAGGAGATGCCGTAGACGTACGCCTCGCCGCCGGCCTCGGCGATGAGCGCCCGCAGGTCCTCGATCTCGCGTTCGGGCGCGTACGGCGGGGTGTCGGTGCTCTCGCCGCGCCCGCGCCGGTCGTACGCGTGGACGGTGAACGACGAGCTCAGCAGGGCGGCGAGCGGCCGCATCGGGCCCGCGGTGCGGTGGCACATGGCGCCGTCGACCAGGACGAGCGCGGGGCCGTCGCCGGAGCGCTCGTATCCGATCACGGTGCCGTCGGGTGAGGTGAGTGTCGGCATGATCAGGTGTCCTCCCGGTTCAGGCCGGCCAGATAGGCGTCGAAGCGGTCCAGGCTGGTGGCGAAGCCCGCCCGCGCTTCGGCGCTGAGGTAGGCGGCCGGCACGTTGGTCTGGTGGGTGACCACCTCGGTGCGGCCGTCGCCCAGGTCGCGGAAGGTGATCGTGGTCTTCATGCCGCCCTCGACGCCCGGCTCGATCCACACCAGCCGCTCGGGGCGGCGCACTTCGGCGTAGGTGGCCTTCATCGTGTAGGTGCCGCCGTCGTCGCCGACCATCGTGGTCTCGAAGGTGCCGCCCGGCCGCAGGTCGACCACGATGCCGTCGAGCGGGGTGGTGGTGCCGGCCGGACCCCAGAAGCAGGTGAGGTGCTCGGGCGTGGTCATGCAGTCGAACAGCAGCTCCGGCGACGCGCGGTGGACGCGCCGGTAGGTCATCTCGCCGGTCTCGGTCATGGCGTCTCCCCGTCCCGGTCGCGCAGGGCGGCCAGGTGCCGCTCCAGCCGGTCGTGGCGGTCGGCCCAGACCTCGCGGTGGCGGGCGATCCAGCCGGCGGCGGCGTCGAGCCGCTCGGTGTCGAGAGCGCACGGCCGCGACTGGGCGGTGCGGGTGCGGGTGATCAGGCGGGCGCGTTCGAGCACCTTCAGGTGTTTCGAGACGGCCTGCTGGGTCATCGCGAACGGCTCGGTGAGCTGGCTCACGGTCGCGTCGCCCTCGGCCAGGCGCTCCAGGATCGCGCGCCTGGTCGGGTCGGCGAGCGCCGAGAACACCAGGGACAGCTCGTCTTCAGCTACGGTCACACGCCGACCCTAACCACAACCACTCATTTGCACAACCATCTGGTTGTGCGAGACAAGTCAGGGCCAGGTGGTGGCTTCGGCGTCGAAGCGGTCGCTCTCCGCCGGCAGGACGCAGAGCAGGTGGCCGCCGGGAGCGCGCAGGATCCGGCATTCCTGCCAGCGGGAGACCTCGGTGGCGCCGAGGGCCACCAGCCGGGCCGTCTCCGCGTCGACGTCGTCGGTCTCGATGTCCAGGTGGTAGCGCGGGGCGTCGTCGACGGACTGGACGGCGAGGTCGAGTCCGGAGACGGCGCCGGGGAAGCTGGTGAACTGCTCGTAACCGGGCAGCGGCCGGGCGGGGACGCCGAGGGCGGCCGACCAGAAGGCGGTGGCCCGCTCGGCCTCGGCCGCCGGGGTGTCGATGAGGAGGGCGTAGACGCGGCTTCTGTGCATGGAGATCACTTACCAGCCGGGCGGAAGAGGCGCCAGAAGGCGAGCGCGACGTCGGCCGACGGCGTGTCCCGTGAGTCGATCACCCAGTGGGCGATCACGCCGGTCAGCGCGCCGGCGAGGTAGGCGGCGTGCGTGCCGGGCGGCACGTCCGCGAAGCCGGCGGGGCGGGCGCCGGCGGCGAAGCGGGTCTCCAGCTCGGCGGTGAGCCGCTCTCTGAGCCGGGCGCAGAAGCGCGGGCTGCCCTGGGTGCCGAGCATGCACGCGTACAGCTCGGCGTTGCCGTCGATGTGCGCGAAGAGCGTGGTCAGGGGATCGGGCGCGCGGTCGCGCGGGGCGTCCAGCGGGCAGAGGGCGGCGGCCCTGGCCACCTCGGCGACCGCCTCCTCCATGGCGTCGGCGGCCAGCGCGTCGACGTCCGGGTAGTGCAGGTAGAACGTGGCCCGGTTGACCCCGGCCCGCTTGGCGA
This sequence comes from Nonomuraea harbinensis, assembly GCF_019396385.1. Classification (GTDB taxonomy): domain Bacteria; phylum Actinomycetota; class Actinomycetes; order Streptosporangiales; family Streptosporangiaceae; genus Nonomuraea; species Nonomuraea ferruginea. Next base: position 65,011 of record NZ_JAHKRN010000013.1, read on the forward strand.
CGGCGGAGATCGTGATGGCGCCCAGGTCGCGCTCGGTGGCGAGGTCGAGGACGGCGGCGCGCAGGCTCGCCCGGGTGCGCCGGGCGCGTGGATCGTCGGGGTTCACGATGGTCACTATACGACAAATGTTGCTTAATCAACAGTTGTCGCATAGATTGTCGGCATGCGAATCGAGATCTGGGCCGACGTGGTCTGCGGCTGGGCCTACATCGGCAAGCGGCGAGTGGAGAGGGCGCTCGAAGGGCTGGACGCCGAGGTCGTGTGGCGGCCGTTCCGCATCGACCCGATGGCGCCCGCGCAGGCGGTCCCGCACGAGGAGGCCATGGCCGACCCGACGGTCGACGCCGCCCTGCGCCGGTGCGCGCCCGATCTCACCCCCGGCGAGAACCGGGTGCGCGTCGCCCTCGTCGCCGCCGAGGAAGGCTTCGGCTGGACGTGGGGTCCCGCCTGGCGGGCCGACAGCCACGACGCCCACCGGCTGATCGCCCTCGCCCTGGAGCACGGCGGTCCCGCCCTGCAGGACGCGGTGGCCGAGCGGGTGATGAAGGCCCACTTCCTCGACCGGCTCGACATCAGCGACCGCGCGACCCTCCACCGGCTCGCCGCCGACGCGGGCTTCGCCGGCGGGGGCGCGCTGCTCGACGCCGGCGCGGGCGACGAGCTCGTACGGGAGCTGCTGCTCAAGGGCAAGGCCATGGGCGTCAGGACCTCGCCGACCATCGTCGCCGGGTCCGAGGCGCTGGCCGGGGCCCAGCCGGCGGAGGTGATCAGGGAGTTCGTGCTCGCGGCGCGGCCCGCGCGCCGGCTGCCCGAGGAGGTCGAGCGCTACCGCCACGCGGAGTCGCTGCTCGACCAGCGTGACCCGCTCGGCGCGCTGGCGCTGCTCAGGCCGCTGCTGGACGCGCACGGCGACGACCGCAACGTGCTCATGCTCGCCGGGCGCTGCTACTACCTGTCGGCGCAGCTCGGCCGTGCCCGCGCGGTGCTGGAGCGGCTGGTCGCGGCCACGCCGGACGACGCGTACGCGCGCCACCTGCTCGGCCGCACCCTCCAGCGCCAGGGCCACGCGGAGGAGGCCGGTCCGCACCTGCGGATGGCGGCGGTGATGGCACCGGAGTACGCCTGACAGCCAGGCGCCCCGGGCGGTCAGGACGACGTGAGGACGGACAGGAGGTGGGTGACCTCGCGGGTGACGGCGTCCCGGCCGGACTTCACGTACTTGCGGGGGTCGACGACCGCCGCGTCGCGGGTGAGGTGGTCGCGGACGGCGCCGGTGAACGCCTTGTTGAGGTGGGTCGCGATGTTGATCTTCTTCATGCCGTTCCGTACGGCCTCGCGCAGGGTGTCGTCGGGCACCCCCGAGGAGCCGTGCAGGACCAGCGGGACCGGCAGCGCGGCCCGCAGCTCGGCGATGAGCGCCAGGTCCAGCACGGCGTCCTTGGTGGTCATCGCGTGGGAGGTGCCCACGGCCACGGCCAGCGCGTCCACGCCGGTCCTGGCCACGTAGTCCGCAGCCTCGTGCGGTTTGGTGCGGGCGCCGGGGGCGTGCACGCCGTCCTTGCCGCCGACCTCGCCCAGCTCGGCCTCCACCCAGACGCCGCGCGCGCGGCACCAGGCGGTCACCTCGGCGGTGGCGGCCACGTTCTCCTCGTCGGGAAGCGCGGAGGCGTCGAACATCACCGAGCCGAGCCCGAGCGCCACCGCCTCCTCGACCAGCGCGCGGTCGGTGGCGTGGTCCAGGTGTACGGCGACGGGCACCGAGGCCGCGCGGGCGACGGCGAGCGCGGCGAGCGCGACGGGCTCCAGCGCGCCGTGGTAGCGCACGCAGTTCTCGCTGATCTGCAGCACCACGGGCACGCCCAGGGCCTCGGCCCCGGCCACGATGGCGGTGGCGTGCTCCAGCTGGATGACGTTGAACGCGCCCACCCCGGCGGGGGACTGGCGGATGACGTCGCCGATTCCGGTGAGGGGCATGACGGGGCTCCTTCAGACGATCTCGATCAGCGGGTGGACGGCCTCGTACACGCCCGGGTCGAAGGCGCCGGCGACCGGCGCGGCCACCGCGGCGGCGCCCAGCGCGGCCGCCCGGCGCAGCAGCTCGGGCCACGGCCCCGGGGCGACCAGGCCGAGCGCCAGCCCGGCCACCAGCGCGTCGCCGGCCCCGGTGGGGTTGCCGTCGACCGCGTACGGCATGCGGGCGCGGAACGTGCCGTCGGCCGTGACCGCCAGCGCCCCCGACGCGCCCAGCGACACGATCACCGCCCCGGCGCCGCGGTCGCGCAGGGCCTCGGCGCCCTCCTCCGGGCTGCCGTGCGGGACGGCCCTGGCCAGCTCCTCGGCGTTCGGCTTGATGATCGCGGGGCGGCCGTCGGGCGCGTGGCGGAGCGGCTCGCCGTCGGCGTCGACGATCGCGGGCACCCCCCGGTCACGGGCGAAGGCGGCCAGCGTGGCGTACGTGGTCGCGGGAAGCCCCCGCGGCAGGCTGCCCGACAGCACGACGGCCCGCGCCTCGCGCAGCAGCGCCTCGTACGTGCGCAGGAAGTCGGCGAACTCGTCCTCACCCACTGTCGGCCCCGGCTCGTTGAAGAGCGTGTGCGCGGCGGGCTCGGCGACGACGAGCGTGGTGCGGGTCTCGCCCGCGACGGGCACCAGAGCGTGCGCCAGGCCCGCGGAGTCCAGGTCACGCTCGACGGCCCGGCCGGTGGGGCCGCCGGCCAGGCCGGTGACCAGCACGTCCTGGCCCAGGGCGGCCAGGACGCGGGCCACGTTGACGCCCTTGCCGCCCGCGCGCCGGTGGACCGCGGCGACGCGGTTCACCCCGTCCCAGGAGACCTGTGGCGTCTCGTAGGTGACGTCGAGTGCGGCGTTGAGCGTCACGGTGAGGATCATCAGGGCTCCGCGATCCAGGCGCCGCGCTTCATCACGCCCGCCACCTCCAGGTCGTCGCCGAGCACCACCAGGTCGGCGTCCTTGCCGACGGCGATCGAGCCGGTCCGGCCGGACAGGCCGAGCACGCGGGCGGGGGTCAGCGCCGTCATGCGCGACACCTCCGGCAGCGAGAGGCCCAGCTCGCGGACGGCCCGGCGGAAGGCGGTGTCCATGGTGAGCGTGGAGCCCGCGATGGAGCCGCCCTCGGTCAGCCGGGCCACGCCGTCGACCACCCGCACCCGCATCGGGCCGAGGAGGTACTCGCCGTCGCTCAGCCCGGTCGCCGAGATCGAGTCGGTGATCATCGCCACCCGGTCGGCCCCGGCCACCGCGCAGGCCAGGCGGAGCATGGCCGGGTGCACGTGCACGCCGTCGTTGATCAGCTCGACCGTGACCCGCTCGTCCTGCAGCAGCGCCGCGATCGGGCCGGGGTCGCGGTGACCGAGCTGCGGCATCGCGTTGTAGAGGTGGGTGGCCACGGTGGCGCCCGCCTCGATGCCGGCCAGCGTCCGCTCGTAGTCGGCAGCGCTGTGGCCGAGCGCGGCGACCACGCCTTCGGCGACGGCCATCCGGATCGTGTCGAGCGCGCCCGGCAGCTCGGCCGCGATCGTCAGCATCCGCACGTGCCCGCGCCCGGCCTTGACCAGCGCGGCGAACTCCGCCGGGGACGGCTCGCGCAGCAGCTCGGGGTCGTGCGCGCCGCAGCGCGCCCTGGCGATGTACGGGCCCTCGAAGTGGATGCCGGCCAGCAGGCCCTCGTCGCAGAGCTCGGCCAGCGACGCGGCGGCCGCGGCCAGGCGCTCGGGGGTGTCGGTGACCAGGCTGGCCACCGTCGTGGTGGTGCCGTGGCGCGCGTGCAGGGCCACCGCGTCGCGCGCCTTGTCCTGCTCGCCGGTGGGGAAGGACCCGCCCGCCCCGCCGTGGTTGTGCATGTCGACGAAGCCGGGCACGACGTGCCGCCCGCCCAGGCTGTGGCCGGGACGGGGGGCGGATCCGTGGCCGACATGTGTGATGCGGCCGTCCTCGATGGTCAGCCACCCCTCGTGAACTGCGTCGGGGGTCACGATGCGGGCGTCGGCGAGAGTAAGGCTCATGGAGAAAGGATCACAGATCGGGTGAGGTGGAGGGGCTCGTCGGGGTTGAGCCCGCGGGCGAACGCCCTGGCCACCGACACCCGCTGGGCGCGGACCAGCTCGGCCATCGGGTCCAGGTCGCTCTCGGTGAACGTGCCGCCGGTCGCCTCCACCTGCGCGCGCAGGCCCTCGGGGGCGGTGCCGAGCATCCAGGTGACGCGGCCGGGGCCGGCGATGCTGATCGGGCCGTGGCGGTACTCCATCGCCGGGTAGGCCTCGGTCCACGAGCGGGACGCCTCGCGCATCTTCAGTGCGGCCTCCTGCGCCAGCCCGACGGACCAGCCCGAGCCGAGGAAGGTGACCTGCTCGGCGGTGATCAGCTCGTCGGGCAGCGGCTCTGCCAGGGCCCGCTCGGCGTCGGCGATGACGGGCTCCAGGTCCTCGCCGAGGCTGGCGCGGAGCAGGGCGAGCTGGGTGGTGGCGAACCGGGTCTGCACGACCGAGCGCTCGTCGGCGTGGTCGAGCACGATCACCTGCCCGGCGGCCCGCATGATCGGCGACTCCGGGTCGGCGGTGATGGCCGTGGACGCGGTGTCGAGCCTGGACAGCAGGTCGAGCACCTCGGTGGTGGTGCCGGAGCGGCTCAGCGCCAGCACCCGGTCGTAGCGCCGCCCGGTGGGCGCCTCGGAGGCGGCGAACGCGTCGGTCTCGCCCTGCCCGGCGCGTTCCCGCAGGGCCGCGTACGCCATCGCGATGAACCAGGAGGTGCCGCAGCCGACGACGGCGACCCGCTCTCCCGGGCGGGGCAGCGCGCCGGCGGGGACGCCGGCGACCGCTCGGCGCCAGCAGTCGGGCTGGGAAGCGATCTCGGCTTCGGTATGGGTGGTCACCGCTACCTCCGTAATGCTTGTTTCTGCATTTTTTATAGCATAAAAGTGCAAAATTGGGCACTAGTGGCTACCGATGCGAGGGTATGCCACGCTTGCCCCCTTGACGGATCTCCGAAGGAAGGTGATCGTGTCCCGATACGACCGGTGGAACGCGATCCTCGAGCTGCTCGCGCAAGAAGGCAGGCTCTCCGTCGAAGACGCGGCCCGCGCGCTCGACGTCTCCACCGCGACCATCCGCCGCGACTTCGACCAGCTCGCCCAGCAGCAGATGCTCATGCGCACGCGGGGAGGCGCGGTCGCCCAGAGCGTCAGCTACGACCTGCCGCTGCGCTACAAGACCGCCCGGCACGCCGACGAGAAGCACCGCATCGCGGCCGCCGCCGCCGAGCTGGTGCGGCCCGGCGCCGTGGTCGGGCTCAACGGCGGCACCACCACCTCCGAGCTGGCCCGCGCGCTGGCCACGCAGGCGACGCTGGAGTCGGGCTTCACGATCGTCACCAACGCGCTCAACATCGCCGCCGAGCTGGTGGTCCGGCAGCACGTGAAGATCGTGGTGACCGGCGGGGTGGCCAGGCCGCAGTCGTACGAGCTGATAGGGCCGCTGGCCTCGGGCGTGCTGGAGGAGGTGACGCTCGACATAGCCTTCCTCGGCGTCGACGCGCTCGACGTGGAGCTGGGCGCCTCGGCGCACCACGAGGGCGAGGCGAGCGTCAACCACCTGCTCATCAGCCGGGCGGCGCAGGTCGTCGTGGTGGCGGACTCCTCGAAGCTGGGGAAGCGGGCATTTTCCCGTATCTGCCCCATCGAGGAGATCGACACCCTCGTCACCGATCAGCGGTTGCCCGAAGCCGACGCCGCCCGCTTCGCCGAGGCGGGCGTGAAGGTGATTCGCGCATAACGGGTAGGTATGGACCCAAGTCTCACAACGCAGGGGGAATGCGGATGGCCGCGGGTAAGTGCGTGGCCCGGCTCGGGCCCGTCGAGCGGGGGGCGGCGCTGGCGGCGATGGCGTCGCGCGAGCTGGACGTGGTCGTGGTCGGCGGCGGGGTGGTCGGCGCGGGCATCGCGCTCGACGCCGCCACGCGAGGGCTGGAGGTCGGGCTCGTCGAGGCCCGCGACTTCGCGTCGGGCACCTCCTCGCGCTCGTCCAAGCTGATCCACGGGGGCCTGCGCTATCTCGAACAGCTCAACTTCGACCTGGTCCGCGAGGCGTTGCAGGAACGGGCGCTGCTGCTGCAGCGCATCGCCCCGCACCTGGTCCGGCCGGTGCCCTTCCTGTTTCCGCTGACCCACTTCGGGTGGGAGCGCCCGTACGTGGGAGCGGGCGTGATGCTCTACGACACGCTCGGCTTCGCCTCCGGGCTCACCAGGGGCGTGCCGGGGCACCGCCACCTGTCCAGGAAGCGGGCGCTGCGGCTGGCCCCGGCGCTGCGGAAGTCCGCCTTCACCGGCGCCGTCCAGTACTGGGACGCGCAGGTCGACGACGCCCGCTACGTGATGACGCTGCTGCGCACCGCCGCCACCTACGGCGCCCACGTGGCGCCGCGCGCCCAGGCGGTCGGGTTCCTGCGCGAGGGGGAGCGGGTGACCGGCGTGCGGGTGCGCGACCTGGAGTCCGGCGACGAGCTGGACGTGCGCGCGCAGCAGGTGGTCAACGCCACCGGCGTCTGGACCGACGACATCCAGGAGCTCGTCGGCGGGCGCGGCCAGATCCACGTGCGCGCCTCCAAGGGCATCCACCTGCTGGTGCCGCGCGACCGCATCCACTCGCGCACCGGGCTCATCCTCCGTACGGAGAAGTCCGTGCTGTTCGTCATCCCGTGGGGCCGCCACTGGATCATCGGCACCACCGACACCGAGTGGACCCTGACCAAGGCGCACCCCGCCGCGTCCCGTGCCGACATCGACTACCTGCTCGACCACGTCAACGAGGTGCTGTCGGTGCCGTTGACCAGGGACGACGTGGAGGGCGTCTACGCGGGGCTGCGGCCGCTGCTGTCCGGCGAGTCGGACCAGACGTCCAAGCTGTCGCGCGAGCACGTGGTCGCGCACCCGGTGCCGGGCCTGGTGATGGTCGCGGGCGGCAAGTACACCACCTACCGGGTGATGGCCAAGGACGCCGTCGACGCCGTCGCCCACGGGCTCGACCAGCGGGTGCCGCCCTCGTGCACCGACCGCATCGCGCTGGCCGGGGCGGAGGGCTACCAGGCGCTGTGGAACTCGCGTCACCGGATCGCGTACGACTCCGGCCTGCACGTGGCCAGGATCGAGCACCTGCTGCAGCGGTACGGCTCGATGATCGACGAGGTGCTGGCGCTGATCGAGGCCGACCCGTCGCTGGGCAAGCCGCTGCACGGGGCCGACGACTACCTGCGGGCCGAGATCGTCTACGCCGCCACCCACGAGGGCGCCCGCCACCTGAACGACGTGCTGACCAGGCGCACGCACATCTCCATCGAGACCTTCCACCGCGGCACGGCCGTCGCCCAGGAGGCGGCCGAACTGCTCGCCGGCCCGCTGGGCTGGGACGACGAGCAGGTCAAGCGCGAGGTCGAGTACTACACCAAGCGCATCGAGGCCGAGCGCCTGTCACAGGAGCAGGACACCGACCAGGAGGCCGACGCCATCAGGCTCGGCGCCCCCGAGATCGTGCCGGTCGAGCCCTCGTCATGAGGTGAGCGGGATCCACGCCTGCTTCGCGAGCGTGGCCAGGTCGTTGACCTGCGCGCCCTCGTACGAGAACGTCCAGATCGCGTCGCCGATCACCATCGAGCGCTGGATGCCGGGCTGGTAGGCGAGGCCCTGCTCGGTGCGGCTCGGGTGCTGGATCGTGCCCGTCCTGGTCACCTCGGAGTCGGTGATCTTCAGTACGGTCGCGCCGGTCTCGAACGTGCCGTCGGCGTGGCTGCTGAGGGGGATGACCGCGGTGCCGGTCTTCGGCCAGTAGAGGAACGCGTGCGGGTCCCACTCGGCCTCGGAGCCGGAGTCCTTCTGGAACAGCTGCGACAGCCTGCGCGGGTTCGCCGGGTCGGCGACGTCGAACAGGGAGATCTGCGTGCCGAGCGTCCGGCCCTCCGTGCTGGCCTCCTGCCCGACGCCGATCAGCCGCCCGTCGCCCGCCGGGTGCAGGTACGCCGAGTAGCCGGTGATCTTCAGCTCGCCGGTGACCTTCGGGGTGGCCGGGTCGCGCAGGTCCAGCGTGTAGAGCGGGTCCACCTGGCGGAACGTGACGACGTAGCCGACCGGGCCGATGAACCGGACCGAGTAGATCCGCTCGCCCTTGCCCAGCCCGCCGACCTGGCCGACGGTCTTCATGCCGGCGGCGTCGAGCACGTGCACGCTGCTGGAACTGCTCCTGCCGTCGGCGGAGCCGAGCGTGGTGGCGACGCGCAGGTGGCCGTCGTGCTCCGACAGCGAGTACTGGTTCAGCAGCCGCCCCGGCACCTTGCCGGAGGCCGCGTACGAGGGCGCGCCTGCCCCCGAGATGTCGAACCGGTGCACCTCGGTCTCCTCGGGAGGCGGCCCCCCGGGGGTGGGCTCGTCCGGTGAGGGCTCGGTCGCCGGGGCCTGCTCGACGTCCACCGGCTGGATCGGCCACCACCAGCGCGGGTTGCTCGCCACGTACAGGCTCTGGCCGGTGCCGTAGACGATGTCGCCGTCGGCGGCCAGCGCGATCGGGTCCGACCCGGCGGCGGTGACGCCCTGGGCCAGGTCGAGCGTGTGCAGGGTGAGCATCGAGGTGCCGGTGTATTCGGCCGGGTGGCTGACCCGCTCGCACGGCACCGTGGCCTTCCTGACGGCGCCCGACGCGTCGGTGATCTCGATCTCGGGCAGCCAGGCGGTCAGCGGGGCGCCGCGGACCACGGCCTGGTTCATGGCCTTGCGCTCGGCCTCGCCGACGTTCTCCTTGGCCTCGGGGAAGGCGATGTCCGGCTGGCCGCGGGTGACGAGCCGGACCGTGGAGCCGACCATGCGAGCGTCCACATGGGCGCCCTCCGGCTTGATCGCGCCGATCACCTTCGGCTCGCCCGCGAGGTCGACGAGCACGTACCGGGTCTGGCCCGGCGGCGCGAACCCGTCGGCGATCCGGGTGGCGGCCATGCCGCCGCCCTGGAGCAGCACCAGCGCCCGGTCACCGGAGACGAGCAGGTCGGCGGGGGAGTAGCCGCCGTCGTCGCCCTTCAGGTCGAGCGAGCCGGTGACCTTCCTGGTGGCGGTGTCGATGACCCGGAGGACCCCGCCGCTGACCGTGAAGACGCGGTCGCCGTCGGTCTTGACCAGGTCGGGCTCGTCCACGCCGGCCTCGTGCACGTTCGTGGTGGAGTGGTCGGGGGTCGCCTTGGCCGTGCTGTCCCTGGCCGCCGTCGCGTCCTCCATGTACATGATCTGCGGGCCGCCGAAGCCCCACGGGCCCACGTTCGCGGCCGCCTTCTCGCGCAACCCGGCCAGCAGCTCGTCGCAGTCGCTGTAGGAGACCAGGCGGACTTGCCCGAGCGGGGTGCTGGGCGCCTTGTCAGGAGGTGCCGAGGTGCAGGCGGCGAGCGCCGCCACGAGCGCGGCGGCAGCCGCGATCGGCCGGGTGAGCGTCTTCATGCCCTCACAACGGATCAGCCCGGCGGCCGGTTCAAGGGTGAAGATCGGCTCTCCGCGGTGCGCCGATGTCCGCTGCCGATAACTACCGGTCGGTAGCCAACCCGAATATCCTTCTGGCATGCACGTCACCACCGGCAGGACCCGGCAGATCATCGCTCCGTTCACCGGCGAACCCCTCGCCGAACTCCCCCTGGCCGGCGCGGAAGATGTGCGCGAGGCGTACCGCAGAGCGCGGGCGGCGCAGGAGGAGTGGGCGGCCAGGCCCGTGCAGGAGCGGGTGAAGCCGTTCCTGCGGCTGCACGACGTGATCCTGGACCGGCGCGAGGAGATCCTCGACCTGCTCCAGGACGAGACGGGCAAGGCCCGTTCGCACGCCTTCGAGGAGGTGCTCGACGTCGCGGGCTGCGTGCTCTACTACGCCCGCCGGGCGCCCGGACTGCTCGCCCCGCAGGGGCGCAAGGGCGTGTTCCCGATCGCCACCCGGGTGAGCGAGCTGCGCCGGCCCAAGGGCGTGGTCGCGCTCATCTCGCCGTGGAACTACCCGCTGTCGCTGGGCGTCACCGACGCCGTGCCCGCGCTGCTGGCCGGCAACGCGGTGGTGCACAAGCCCGACACCCAGACCACGCTGTCCACCCGGTGGGCCGTCGACCTGCTGGTGGAGCTCGGCATGCCGCGCGACCTCTGGCAGGTCGTGCCCGGCGAGCCGGACGAGATCGGCGAGGCGCTGCTCGACGGCGCCGACTACGTGGCCTTCACCGGCTCCACCCGCACCGGCAGGAAGATCGCCGAGGAGGCGGCCAAGCGGCTCGTCGGCTGCTCGCTGGAGCTCGGCGGCAAGAACCCGATGCTGGTGCTCGACGACGCCGACCTGGACCTGGCCGTGCAGGGCGCGATCCGCGCCTGCTTCGCCAACGCCGGCCAGCTGTGCCTCTCGATCGAGCGGCTGTACGTGCACACGTCGCTGTTCGAGGCGTTCGCCGACCGCTTCGCCCGTCAGGTGCGCAACATGAAGCTCGCCCCCGGCCGCGACTGGTCGGTCCAGATGGGCTCGCTGACCCACCGCCACCAGCTGGAGACCGTCACCCGGCACGTGGACGACGCCGTGGCCCGCGGCGCGACCGTGCTCGCCGGCGGGAAGGCCAGGCCGGACCTCGGGCCGCTGTTCTACGAGCCGACCGTGCTGATCGGCGTCACCGACGACATGGAGCTCTGCCGCGACGAGACGTTCGGCCCGGTGGTGTCGCTCTATCCGTTCGCCTCCGACGACGAGGCGGTCGAGCTGGCCAACGACACGGCCTACGGCCTGAACGCCTCCATCTGGACCTCCGACACCTCCCGCGGCCGCGCGCTGGCCGCCCGGATCAAGGCCGGCACGGTCAACATCAACGAGGGGTACGGCGCCGCGTACGCCTCCTACGACGCCCCGATGGGCGGCATGAAGGCGTCCGGCCTGGGCCGCAGGCACGGCGCGGAGGGCCTGCTGCGCTACACCGAGTCGCAGACCGTGGCCGCCCAGGCGTCCTGGCTGCGCATCGAGCCGCCGTTCGACCTGGCCCAGGAGACGTGGGCGGACGTGCTGACCACCACGCTCAAGGTGATGAAGTGGCTGAGGGTCAAGTGAGCGGGTTCGACGTCGTCGTCATCGGTTCCGGGTTCGGCGGCGGCGTCTCGGCGCTCCGGCTGGCCGAGAAGGGCTACCGGGTCGCGGTGCTGGAGGCGGGGCGGCGCTTCGACCGGTCCTCGCTGCCCGCGACCTCCTGGCGGCTGCGCGACTTCCTGTGGGCGCCGTGGCTGGGGATGAAGGGCATCCAGCGCATCCACCTGCTCCGCGGTGAGAAGGGCACCGGCGTGATGGTGCTCGCCGGGGCCGGGGTGGGCGGCGGGTCGCTGGTGTACGCCAACACGCTGTACGAGCCGCTCGACCCGTTCTACCGCGACCCGCAGTGGGCCTCGATCACCGACTGGAAGGCCGAGCTGGCGCCCTACTACGACCAGGCCAAGCGGATGCTCGGGGTGACGGCCAACCCCGCGCACACCCCGGCCGACGCGGTCATGCTGAAGATCGCCGATCGGATGGGCGTGGGCGCCACGTTCCGCCCGGCCCCCGTCGGCGTCTACTTCGGGCCCGACGGCGCCGACCCGTACTTCGGCGGCGCGGGCCCCGAACGGCGCGGCTGCGTCCAGTGCGGCGAGTGCATGACCGGCTGCCGCCACGGCGCCAAGAACACGCTCACCGAGAACTACCTCTACCTGGCCGAGCGGGCCGGCGCCCGGATCTACGCCGAGTGCACGGTCACCTCGGTGCGCCCGCTGCCGTCCGGCGGGTACGAGGTGCTGGCCCGGCGGACCGGCTCGGCCAGGCGGCGCCGGGTCTTCACCGCCCGGCAGGTGATCTTCGCGGCCGGGGCCTGGGGCACGCAACGACTGCTGCACCGGCTGCGCGACGACGGCACGCTGCCCCGGATCTCGCCCCGGCTGGGCACGCTCACCCGTACCAACTCCGAGGCGCTGCTCGGCTTCGAGCGGCCGTCGCGCGGCGGCGAGAAGCTCAACGCCGGGGTGGCGATCACCTCGTCCTTCCACCCGGACGCCGAGACGCACATCGAGCCGGTCCGCTACGGCGACGGCTCCAACGCGATGGGTTTGCTGCGCACGCTGCTGATCGACGGCGGCCAGAACCGGTGGAAGGCGTTCGCCCGCGAGGCCGCCCGCCGTCCGCTGCGCGCGCTCGGGCTGCTCGACCTGCGCGGCTGGTCCGAGCGGTCGCTGATCGCGCTGGTCATGCAGGCCAAGGACAACTCGATCACGGTACGGCGGGGCCGGTTCGGGCTGCGGTCCACCCGGGGGCACGGCGAGCCGAACCCCACCTGGATCCCGGCGGGCCACGAGGCGGTCCGGATCGGGGCCGAGGAGGTCGGCGGCGAGCCGCGCGGGTCGTGGCTGGACCTGTTCGACATCCCCGCGACCGCGCACTTCCTCGGCGGCTGCGCGATCGGCGCCTCGCCGGGGGAAGGCGTGATCGACCCGTACCACCGGCTCTACGGGTACGAGGGCCTGCACGTCGTGGACGGGTCCTCGGTCGCCGCCAACCTGGGCGTGAACCCGTCGCTGACCATCACCGCGCTGGCCGAGCGGGCCATGGCGCTCTGGCCGAACGCGGGCGAGCCCGACGCCCGCCCGCCGCTCGGCACGGCCTACCGGCCCCTGCCCCCGATCCCCCCGCGCAGCCCAGCGGTCCCCGCCACGGCCCCCGCCGCGCTCCGGCTGATCACCCGCTGACCGCCTCGATCTCGTCCAGGAGCGCCGTCAGCGTGGCGTCGTCCGTGGCAGGGGCCATCACCGTGATCCGCAGGTGGCGGACCCCGGCCAGTTCGGTCGAGGTGAGGTAGAAGGTGCCGTCGCGCATCAGCCGTTCGCGGATCGCCACCTGGTCGCCGTCGCCGTGGCGGAAGCACACGATGTTGCTCTCCGGCTCGTACGGCACCGTGAACCCGGGGCGTTCGCGGGCCAGCTCCCAGAACCGGTGGGCGGTGTCGTACCGGGAGGCCACGTAGTCGCCGAGGCCGCGCTCGCCGCGCCAGGCCAGGTTCATGAACACCTTCAGCCCCAGCTCGGCCTTGGTGCACTCGACCGTACGGGCGATCTGGTCGAAGCCCTGGTCGCCGTAGAACAGGTAGCTGGCCTCCTGCTTGAAGGCCGCGTCCAGGTCGCTCTCCCTGCGCACCAGCACCGCCGCCGACAGGGCCGAGGTACGCAGCATCTTGTGCGCGTCCCAGATCACCGAGTCGGCCAGCCCGATGCCGTCGAGCAGGTGGGCGTGCCGGTCCGACAGCAGCGCCGAGGCGCCGTGCGCGCCGTCGACGTGGAACCACACCTCGCGCTCGCGGCACCACTCGCCGATCGCCCGCAGGTCGTCGTACAGTCCGGTGCCGGTGGCGCAGGCCGCCGCGACCAGCGCCATCACCCGCTTGCCCGAGACGTCCGGCAGTCTGGCCGGGTCGATCCGGCCCAGTTCGTCCGTCTCCAGCGGCACCACCGCGCGCTGCCCGAGCCCGAGTATCGAGACCGCGCGGGAGATCGAGTAGTGCGCCGACGGCGAGGCCAGGATCACCAGGTCGCCCGGCACGCCCTCCTCCCACGCCTCCGGCGCCACCCGCGCCCTGGCCGCCAGCATCGCCGTCAGGTTGGCCAGCGAGCCGCCGTGCGTCAGCACGCCGCCGCCGGCCGGGAAGCCCACCTTGTCCAGCATCCAGCGCAGGACCTCGAACTCGACCGTGGCCGCCGAGGCGCCCATCTCGTAGATGTTCATCGGGTTGTTGATCGCGCCGTGCACGAGGTCGGCCAGCGCGGCGGGGAAGTCGGGGGAGGCGGTCTGGTGGGCCAGGAACGCCGGGTGGTGCAGCCGCGTGCTCTCGGCGAGGAAGGCGCGCAGGAAGCCGCGGTACGACGCGGGGGTCATGCCGCCCTTGACGATCAGCTCACGCAGGCCCAGCCGGTCCGCCAGCTCGCGCGGCGGCGTGCGCCTGAGCACGGGGGCCTCGCCCCGCTGGCTCTCCGCCACGTAGGCGGACAGCTCCTCGACCGTGATGCCGGCCGACTCGGTGAACTCCTCAACGTTCCACATATCTCGAAATAGTGAGGACATCATCGGCGTGCGGCTAGTGTTGCCGAATTGGAGGGCAATTTCCATGCATAACGCCGAACTGGATTCGATCGACCTGGCCATCCTGGCGGCACTGCAGCGCGACGCCCGGCTGCCGAACAAGGATCTCGCCGAGCGGCTCGGCGTCGCGCCCTCCACCGCGCTCGAACGGGTGCGCGCGCTGCGGCGGCGCGGGATCATCACCGGCTTCCGCGCCTCGGTCGACGTCGCCAAGCTGGGCCGGCCGCTGCAGGCGCTGCTCGCGCTCCGGGTACGGCCGCACACCAGCCAGCTCGTCGACCCGCTGCGGAGCTTCGTGCTGTCGCTGCCCGAGACGATCACGCTCTTCCACGTGGCCGGCGCCGAGGACTTCCTGGTGCACGTGGCCGTGGCCGACGCCGAGCACCTGCACCGGCTCTGCCTGGAGAGGTTCCTGGTACGGCCCGAGATCGTGCACCTGCAGACCACTTTGATCTTCAAGAGTGAGGATCAACCCGTCCAGCGGCCCTCCGAAATGTGAAAATATCCGCCCATGGCCTTGCGGATCACCACCCTCTCCGAGCGCCCCGAGTTCATCCCCACCCTGTGGGACATGGACCACTCCTGGCCGGAGTTCATGATGAAGGACCCGATCGCCGACTTCTTCTACGCGGTCGCCGACACGGCCTACACCGACTACGTCCTGGTCGCCGACGACGACGCCGAGCCGGGCCGGCTGGCCGCGCGGGGCTGCACGATGCCGTTCACGCTCAAGGACGGCGAGCTGCCCGACGACGGCTGGGACGGCGTCATCAGGCGCGCCTGGCTGGCCCGCGAGCGCGGCGAGCGCCCCGGCCGCATTTCCGCCCTGGAGATCACCGTCCGCCGCGACCTGCTCGGCAAGGGCGTCTCGCCGCTCATGGTGGCCGCCATGCGCGCCAACGCCGCCCGCCTCGGCTTCGACGAGCTGGTAGCGCCGGTCCGCCCCAACCACAAGCACCTGGAGCCGCACACCCCCATGGCGGAGTACGCCTTCCGCACCCGCCCCGACGGCCTGCCGCACGACCCGTGGCTGCGCGTCCACGTACGGGCGGGCGGCGAGATCGTCAAGGTGGCGCCGCGCTCGATGACGATCGCCGGCACGCTCGCCGAGTGGCGCGGGTGGACAGGCCTGCCGTTCGACCGGCCGGGCCCGGCGGAGGTGCCGGGCGCGCTCAACCCCGTCCACGTCGAACCCGGCCACGATCACGCTGTCTACGTCGAGCCCAACGTCTGGGTCAGCCACCCCCTCGGCCGCTAGCGTTTCCGGCATGACGGAACTTCAGCCCAGATTGCGGGCCATCACCGACCTGATGGTCCCGGAAGCACGCGAGTCAGGCGGACGGCACGAGTACGACGGCGCCGTCCAGGACCTGTCTCCCGAGGGCGTGCGCGCCGGCCTGACCCGGCTCGGCGACGGCGACCTGCCGGAAGACCCCCACGACGCCCGCCACCTCCAGGTCTTCGAGGAGGGCCTGCGTTTCGAGCTCGGCGAGCTCGCGCTGCACCGCAAGAACCCGCTGCTCCACCTGTCCAACCTGGACCTCGCCTGCTACGACCGCGACTACGGTCCCGAGGAGCGGCGCGCCGCCGCCAAGGCCGCCCACCTGGCGCTCTGGCCGGAAGCGGTACGGCACGCGACCGCCTCGCTCGACCAGGTCAGCGCCCCCGTGGCGCAGTCCCTGCTCGGCGCGGTCAAGGGCCTGGCCGCAGGCGTCACCGACCAGGCCGCTCTGGAGGCGCACGCCCGCCTGGTCGCCCACGTCGAGCGGGCGGCGGAGACCGGCGACCCGGACGCCGCGCTCGGCGCGGACGCACTGGCCCGGCTCATGGGCACCGTCGAGGGCCTGGACGTCGACCTGGGCAGGCTGGCCGAGCGCGCCGACGCCGAGCGCGACCGCCTGACGGCTCGCCTCGCCGACGCCTGCGACCGGCTCGGCCAGGGCGGCAGGCCGCCGCTGGACGTGGTCCGCGAGCTGGTCAAGCAGCATCCCGACGCCGACGGCGTGATCGAGGCGGCCAGGATCGGCACCGAGAAGGCCATCGCGTTCACCCGCGACAAGGACCTGGTGCCCTACCACGACGGCACGTGCCTGGTCGGCCTCGCCCCCGAGTCGCGCCGCTGGGCGATGGCGATGATGTCGTGGAACGCCCCCGGCGAACCCGAAGGCCCGTCCTGGTACCACATCACCCCGCCGGACCCGTCCTGGCCGAGGCAGGACGTCGACGAGTGGCTGGAGGTCTTCAGCGAGACCACGCTGCCCGCCATCAACGTGCACGAGGTCGCGCCCGGCCACTTCTCCCACGGCCTGGCCCTGCGCCGGGCGCCGTCGGACGTGCGGCGGCTGCTGCAGTCGTTCTCGTTCGCCGAGGGCTGGGCGCACTACGCCGAGGAGCTCTGCGTCGAGGAGGGGTTCGAGGCGGGCGACCCGCGCTTCGAGATCGGCGTCTGGGTGGAGGCGCTCATCCGCGTCACCCGGCTGGCCTGCGCGATCGGCGTGCACACCGGCGCGATGACCGTCGACGACGCGGCCGCGCGCTTCGCCTCCCACACCCACCTGGCGGGCCCCGCCGCGATGGCCGAGGCCAGGCGGGCCACCTTCGATCCCACGTACGGGCGCTACACCTGGGGCAAGCTGATCATCATGGATCTGCGCGAGCAGGCCAGGCAGGCGTGGGGCGCGGGCTTCACCCTCCAGCGCTTCCACAAGGCCCTGCTCGACCTCGGGTCACCGCCGCTCGGTCTGCTGTCGATAGACTGAGTGCACCGCATTCGCCTTTGGGGGGTTCCTTCGGTGTCTGAGTTCGACACGGTCCTGGTGGTCGACTTCGGCGCGCAGTACGCGCAGCTCATCGCCAGGCGGGTGCGCGAGTGCCACGTCTACTCCGAGATCGTCCCGTCGACCATGACGGTCGAGGAGATGATGGCGAAGAACCCCAAGGCGATCATCCTGTCCGGAGGTCCCTCGTCCGTCTACGCCGACAACGCCCCCGACGTGCCCCACGGCCTCTTCGAGACCGGGGTGCCCACGTTCGGCATCTGCTACGGCTTCCAGGCGATGGCGAGGGCGCTGGGCGGTGAGGTGGCCCGCACGGGCGTCGCCGAGTACGGCGGCACCTCCCTGGAGGTCCTCGACGAGGGCGTGATCTTCGCGGGCCTCCCGTCGTCCCAGAAGGTCTGGATGTCCCACGGCGACAGCGTCGCCGCCGCCCCCGAGGGCTTCCTGGTGACCGCCTCGACCCGCGAGACCCCGGTCGCCGCCTTCGAGCACCCCGGCCGCGGCCTCTACGGCGTGCAGTTCCACCCCGAGGTCCTCCACAGCGAGCACGGCCAGCAGGTGCTCAAGCACTTCCTGGAAGCGGCCGGCTGCCGCCCCAGCTGGACCATGCTCAACATCGTCGAGGAGTCCGTCGAGGCGGTCCGCCGCCAGGTCGGCGACGGCCGCGCCATCTGCGCCCTGTCCGGCGGCGTCGACTCCGCGGTGGCCGCCGCCATCGTCCAGCGCGCCATCGGCGACCGGCTCACCTGCGTCTTCGTCGACCACGGGCTGCTGCGCAAGGGGGAGGCGGAGCAGGTCGAGCGCGACTTCGTGGCCGCCACCGGGGTGCGGCTGCGGGTGGTCGACGCCTCCGATCGCTTCTTGAAGGCTCTCGAAGGGGTCTCCGACCCGGAGGAGAAGCGCAAGATCATCGGCCGGGAGTTCATCCGGGTCTTCGAGGACGAGCAGCGCGCCATCATGGCCGACGGTCCGGTGGACTTCCTCGTACAGGGGACGCTCTATCCGGACGTGGTGGAGTCCGGCGGGGGGACGGGCACGGCCAACATCAAGTCCCACCACAACGTCGGCGGGCTGCCTGAGGACCTGCAGTTCAAGCTAGTGGAGCCGCTGCGCACGCTGTTCAAGGACGAGGTGCGGCGGGCCGGCGAGGAGCTCGGGCTGCCGTCGGCGATGGTGTGGCGCCAGCCGTTCCCTGGGCCGGGTCTGGGGATCCGGATCGTGGGCGAGGTCACGCGCGAGCGTCTCGACCTGCTGCGCGAAGCCGATGCCATCGCTCGTGAGGAGCTGTCGCGGGCGGGGCTCGACCGGGAGATCTGGCAGTGCCCGGTGGTGCTGCTCGCCGACGTGCGGTCTGTGGGGGTGCAGGGGGATGGTCGTACGTACGGGCATCCCGTGGTGCTGCGGCCGGTGACGTCCGAGGACGCGATGACGGCCGACTGGTCGCGGGTGCCTTATGACGTGCTGTCGCGGATCTCCACGCGGATCACGAACGAGGTGCGTGAGGTCAACCGGGTGGTGCTGGACGTCACCAGCAAGCCCCCGGGCACCATCGAGTGGGAGTGACTCCCGCCCGCCATCGGTCAACCCGCGACGGGTGCACGCTGCTCAAACTAAGATGAAGTTGTAGTTTAACGAACAAGATCGACTTGGAACTACCATTTCCTTGACCCGGGACAAGGCTCATCAGCCTTTTCGAGTGCGGATATGAATGAAGGCCCCAAGTCCGAAAGCCAGAAGGACAAGCGCAAGAGCGATTGGCGCTTGCCAGCCGAGCGCGTAACTGACAACGGTGGCGATACTCCAGAAGAGGCACCGGGGGCCGTGTGAACGGCCCCCGCGCCCGGCTGGATCAGGAGGATGCGTAGACCCGGTGGACGAACTCCGCGAGCTTGTTGTCGGGGAGTTCCTTGGCCAGGTCGGCCTCGCTGACCATGCCCACGATCCGCTTGTCCTCGATCACGGGCAGCCGCCTGATCTGGTGCTGTTCCATCTTCTCCAGCGCCTCTTCGACGCTGCTGTCTGCCTCCACCCACACCAGGCCGTGGGCGAGTTCGCTTGCCGTGGTGCTGTCGAGGTCCTTGCCCTCGGCGCAGCACTTGATGACGATGTCCCGGTCCGTGATGATGCCCTTGAGCCGGTCGTCGTCCCCGCAGATCGGCAGTGAGCCGACCGACAGGTCACGCATCATCTGCGTGGCTCTGCGCAGGCTGTCGTGCTCGCCGATGCACTCGGCGCCTTGGTGCATCACGTCCTGGACCTTCTTGCCGATTCCCGGTGTGCTCATCGCTGCCTCCCCGAGAAGGTCGCTTGCGCTTCCACCTGACGCCTACCCCCAGATGGCGGATCATTGCAGGTGGCGGTGGTGTTTTCCGGGCGTTTGAGCACGTCGTCGGGGGCAGGGGAACCTCGTGGTTGTCACGCTCGCGCTGGCGGGCGACACGATGCTCGGTCGTGGCGTCGGGGACCTGCTGGCCGATTACAACGACCCGGACGCGTTCGTCTCGGACGGGGTCCGCGAGTACCTGTCCGAGGCCGACGCCATCCTGCTCAACCTGGAGTGCTGCGTCTCCAATCGCGGCGACTCGATGTTCGCGCCGGGCAAGGTCTTCCATTTCCGCGCCCCGCCGCAGGCGGTCGATCTGCTCGCCGAGCTCGGCGTCAGCTGCGTCACGCTGGCCAACAACCACGCGCTGGACTACGGCTACGACGCGCTGCTCGACACCCGCGCCCATCTCGAACGCGTGGAGATCCGCGCGGCGGGTGCGGGCGCCACCCTGGACCAGGCGCGCGAGCCGGTCATTCTCGCCACACGGGGGCTGCGCATCGCCGTCATCTCCGTGACCGACCACCCGGACGACTACGCGGCCGCCCCCGACCGGCCCGGCGTCGCCTACGCCGACCTGCGCTCCGGCGTCCCCGGCTGGCTGACGGACACGGTGACGAGGATGCGTACGGAAACGGACGCCGTGCTGGTCATGCCCCACTGGGGTCCCAACATGACGACTGGGCCGCTGCCGTACATCCTCGGCGCGGCCAGGATCCTCACCGACGCCGGGGCGACGCTGATCGCCGGCCACTCCGCGCACGTCCCGCACGGCGTGGCGCCGCCGGTCCTGTACGACATGGGCGACTTCATCGACGACTACGCGGTGGACCCGGATCTGCGCAACGACCTGTCGCTGCTGTTCCTCGTGACCGTCGACGAGCTCGGTCCGGTACGGCTGCGCGCCGTGCCGCTCAAACTCGACTACTGCCGCACCGTCCTGGCCGAGGGCGCGGAACGCTCCTGGCTCGCCCGGCGTTTCATCAGCGCGTGCGAGGCGCTCGGCACGGCGGCGGTCTGGGAGGACGACCTGCTCATCGTGGACCTGCGGAGAGGATGACGCCCGCATGATCGCTTACCGCGTGTGTTCGCCGATGAGGGGGACGAACCGGGCAGGCGTCAGGAGGCGCAGCCACGCCAACTGACCCTGCCGCTTGGTGTACAGCGTGACGATGTCGGCCGCTTCGCCCGTGATCGGCATGACCAGCCGCCCGCCCTCGGCCAGTTGCGAGACCAGTGGCGCGGGCACCGTCGGCGCGGCGGCCGACACGATGACGGCGTCGAAGGGCGCGTGGGCGGGCAGGCCGGCGGTGCCGTCGCCGACCAGCACCTCGACGTTGGTCACACCGGCCGCGGCAAGGTTGGCCCGGGCGTGTCCAGCCAGGTCGGCATGGCGTTCCAGCGAATAGACCCACCTGGCCAGTCGGGCCAGCAGGGCGGTCTGATAGCCGTACCCGCTGCCGATCTCCAGGACGGTCTCCGTGCCCGCGAGCCCCAACGCGTCGATCATCTGGGCGACCAGGGACGGCTGCGAGGTCGGCTGCCCGTGACCGATCGGGATCGGCTCGTCGAACTGGGCGCGCGCGGCGGAGCCCGGCGGCACGAACCGCTGGCGCGGCGTGTCGGCGAAGGCGGCCAGCAGCCGGGGATCGGTCATGCCCATCTCCCGAACGACCTCCACCAGCGTGCGCATCGCCGAGCCCTCCTCCCTGCCTCGCGGCTACCCCGGCCCAGGAGCCGCTAACAGCTCACGAGCATGGGCCCGCCTGGCGAACCCGGGGTATGGCTCACACGGGATCGGTCGGGATGTGGGCGTAACCGAGCAAAGTGACGCCGCACCTGGTCAGGTCCGCAGCCTCCACACCATTGTCCTCGGCGTCCTTGGTCGAGAGGACCTTGTCCAGACACGAGATCTGGGAGTGCGGGACGAGCCCCAGGTGGTAGTAGAACGTAAGGCCCCGGGCGCCGGCATAGCCGCCGAACCTGCGTTGCGGTTTGGACCAGCACCCGTTCTGATCGGGCACGATCAGTTCGTCCTTGCCCCAGAACAGGCCTTCGACGCCGGCATTGCCGTAGGCGTCGCGAGTCCTGGGATCCGCGGACCCGAAGGGGTACAACAACTGATCCTCCGGCACTTTGCCGGTGATCCGCCCGGTTGCCTCCAGGTGCATGAAGTCCGTGCCGTTATAGGTGACGTTGTAAACGAACGACTCGATCTTCAGGTCGGGATAGGCGGCTGTCGAGGCCGACGTCACCTTGGCCTGGGTAATCGGGTCTGAAGGCTTCGGGCAGGTGAGGGTTTCCGATCCGACCGGATTGACGATGAGCCTGAAGGCAACAGCCGCGCCGAAGACCACGGCCATCGCACCTACGAGTACGGCCGTCCACGCCTGGCCTGTCAGGCGGCGCGGCCTGTTCGGGGAGCTTTCTCCTCCAGTGCGGGCGTCCGAAGGGCCATCCCCGCCGGCGCGGGCGATCTCATTGGATGCAGTGATTACGCCGAACACCGCGGCTACACCCGAGGCGACCCAGCTCATTGCCTCCAGGCCGATGAGAACGGCGACGCCTCCCATCACCAGGCTGGTCAGCGAGGCGAGTACCAACAGCCATCTGCGTGAGTTGCCACCGTCTCTCATAGCCACGACAGTCTCCAGGGAGCAGCAACAAGTGCAAGGGTGACGTTCGAAGAAAGAGAGGCGTTGACAGCTTCCGACGCGAGTTGCGAAAGAGAGACCTTATAGGTGGAAGGCTAGAAGGTCTGGACCTTGAACCTGAGTAGGTGGATGGCCGTAAAGGACGGCTCGCCGATCAGACCCGCTTCCGCTCATGCTGCTTTTACGCCACGCGGCGTTCAGCTCGGGAGATGCAGTCATCATGCCCCCCCTTCAGGTGTAGGAGTCGCTGCGACGTTCGGACGAGAGGTGCTCGCGGGTCTCGGCTTGGTCGTCCGACGGGGTGTGCCGTCCTCTGCAGGAGTGATCTCTCAAACGAGGTCGTCGAACTCCCCTGCGATGATTCCATGTCGAAACGCGGCGAACTCGCTGCGGGTGAAGTACAGCCTGGGTCCATCAGGGTCTTTGGAGTCGCGCAGTGCGACGAGGGGGCCGTGGCCGGCTTTGTGATCGGCTTCGAGCGCCTGGGTGTCATCGTCGTCTAACAGCGCTACTTCGACACAGTTTCCGCCCGTGCCGTTCGAGAACGTGGACTTTCGCCAGGTCAAAGGGGAAGGTCGCTCTGGCCCAGTGTCCCGCTGGTGGCTCATCTCGTCCCTCCAGTCACTTGCTCGATCAGACGTCGGGTCTGATCTGGCCCGAGCGCCCGTGCGCGAAGGTGATCGAATAGTCGATTGTAGGCGTTTACGTCGTGAGGCTCTTCCAGGTAGATACTCCCCCTCCAATACTCAAGGTACACAACGTCTGGATCTGAGAGGTTTGGAAACTTCAGGATGCTGAAGCCCCCGTTCATTGCGGGATGAGCTCCGCTGGAGAAGGGCAGCACTTGGATGTTGATGGAGTTCTGCGACGACAGTTCGTGCAGGTGGCGCAGTTGACGATGCATGAGTCCTTCCTCGCCCACCACGCGCCGAATGACCGCCTCGTTCAGCACCATCCACATCTCGGGTGGGTATGCGGACTTGAGTACCTCTTGACGCTTCATCCGGATCGCGAGGCTGAGGGCCAACTCCTCCTCAGAAGGCAGGGCCGGTTCCGCGCTCATGATCGCGCGCGCGTACTCCTCCGTCTGGAAGAGGCCGGGTACGTACTCAGTCTCGTAACCGGTGATGGATGACGCGTCCTCTTCGAGGCCCACGTAGCTCTGGAAGTATTCCGGGATCGTGTCGGACAGCTTGTCCCACCAGCCGCGTTTCCGCGCATCGCGGGCGAGTTGGAGAAGCACTTCCCTTGTGTGCGCCGGCACCTCGTAGATCTCCAGCAGCATGGTGACATCAGCGATCCGCGCTCCCACCGTCGCTGCCTCGATGCGGGTGATGGTTGGTGCCGAACACCCCATCAGCTCCGCGACCGTCTCGCGGGACATCCCCTTCTCCTTGCGCAAGCCGCGCAATACCGCGGCCAGGCGGCGCTGTCGTGCTGATGGGCTGCGCTGAGCTGTCATCTCGTCTCCGGAAGAAACGTTATCGATCTTGGGGGCAAAACTGATCGGCGTGCATCCTGCCAACTATCTTGCACTTAAAGTAGTCATCAAGGCACACTCTGCGATGGGCAACGCTTGAACAGGGCCGGGTTTCTCCGCCCGGCTTCCTTCGTAGCGAGGGCACGGTTGTTGTGGATCAGCACGACGTACAACGTGTGTCAGTACCCCCGACCTGCTGGATCGGTGCCGCACATGAAGGGCGGTTGGATCGATGCGACGCAAGCGAACCCGAGACACGCAGCCGATGGTGACTCGGGAGCACGAGCAGTTCCACCACCTGACGCGACTGGCCTGGGGTCTGTCGAGGCGAGGCCTGGCCGTTTCGGTGCAGTTGCCGAGGCGCGATGAGCCGTGCGTCGCGGTCCAACGGGTGTCGGGGCCGTTGCTCGTACGGGCCTCTCTTCAGGGCGAAAGGTGGGTGTTCTCGTGGGGGCGAGGCCGGGACCGTTGCGTGGATGCGCGGGACGAGGCCGCGTGCGAGCGGGTGTGGGAGGTGGCGCAGTGAGGGAGCGGGCACTGGTGGACCTGACGGTTCCAGGGAGTGCGGCCTGGGTCTGCCTGGTTCGCCGTTGGGTGGCAGACGCCCTGACGGTGGCGGGGCATCGTGACGTGGACGGCGCCCGGCTCGTCGCGAGCGAACTGGTGGGGAACGCCGTGCTGCACACCGGGTCCGGGCGGCCGGGCGGGCTGGTGAGGGTGAAGGTCTTCGAGGTCAGCGCCGCGACGGCCAGGGTCGAGGTGATCGACGAGGGGGCGGCGACCGTTCCTCTTCCCCGTCGGTCGGATGACGATGAGTGTGGTGGCCGGGGGTTGTGGCTGGTTCAGCGGACGGCGATCAGCTGGGGAACCCGGACCGTGCCGCGGCGGTGGAACCTGGTGTGGGCCGAGGTGTCCACGCTGGACGTGCTCGACACGCCTGACCTCGGTTCATCGCCCCGACGCCGACCAGGCTGAGCCGGATGCCTATACGTCCACCACGGCCTGCGCCCGCCATATCCCGTCCACCCAACCGAACCGCAGGTTGTGCGTGACGACCGCCTTCGGCACCGCGCCGATCCGCTCCACCGTCTCCAGCGGGACCGTGGCCAGCCGCGCCTCCACCCGCTCCACCGGGAACTCGGTCGGCTCGTCGATCGACATGTCCACGGGCAGGCGGCCGAACATCTCGATCTGGTAGATCACCTCTTGCAGCACCGCGACGAGCACCTCTTCGTCGCTCTCCTCGGTCACCACGAAGGTCACGCTGTCGTCGGGCCGCGCTCCCTCGATGTCGGCGAAGCTCTCCACCAGGCCCCGCATCGCCTCGGCCAGGCAGCCTTCCCTGGAGTCCGCCCAAGCCTCCACCGCGACGTCGGCGGGATGCGGCACCACGCGATGACCACCCCGGCTCATAACGCCACTTCAGCAGCTGCCCGCGCCGCCGGGAATCCCCTGACCTTCAAGAGTTCATCCTGATTCCCCCGGTGTGTCCGGACCCGCTTCGCCCGCGAGGTCGCCGCGCTCACGTTTTGGTCCTAGCGTTTCACCATGGACCTACTGCGATACGTGGCCTTCAGTGAACGAGCTGACGGAGGAAACCCCGCTGGAGTCGTCCTCGACGCCGGCGGGGTCGGCCCCGAGAAGATGCTCGAAGTCGCTGCGGAGGTGGGCTACTCGGAGACGGCCTTCGTGACAGAACGGACCGACCGGACTCTTTCGGTTCGATATTTCAGTCCGAAGGTGGAAGTGCCCTTCTGCGGCCATGCCACCATCGCGACGGCAGTGGCCTTCGCGGACGTGCACGGGCCCGGAGACCTGCTCATGCACACGCAAGCCGGGCCCATCAAGGTGACGACTTCGGTGAACGCGGCTGGACACACCGTCGCCACCCTCGTCAGCGTTCCGCCACGCGTGGAAGCGCTGGATCACGCGCTCCTTGAGGATCTCCTGTCGGTTCTGGGCTGGTCGTCAACCGATCTGGACTCCGGACTGCCCCCCGGAGTGGCCAACGCCGGCGCTTCTCATCCGATCATCGCCGCCGCCACTCGTGAACGTCTCGCGGACCTGACCTACGATTTCCCCGCCCTGGCCGAGCTGATGGCCAAAGCCGGCTGGACGACGGTCGACCTTGTGTGGCGGGAGCGGGTCGATGTGTTCCACGCCAGGAACCCCTTCCCGCCAGGGGGTGTGGTGGAAGATCCGGCGACCGGTGCCGCCGCGGCGGCGCTCGGTGGCTATCTGCGTGCTCTCGGACTCCTCGCGCTGCCCGCGACCGTGACCGTGTACCAGGGCCATGACATGGGCCGCCCGAGCACCATCACGGTGTCGATACCCGCGGATCCGGCGATCGGCATCTCGGTCACGGGGACGGCGGTGGCGCTGCCGTAGGCGAAAGCCGCGGTGCCGTTGCGCACCGGCTGAGGGACAGCTTGCCGCCTGCGAGGCTATGCTCCGGGGCCGGCGATCTCGATGACGTGCAGGGATTGCTCGAAGGCGTGGACCGCGCGCTCCCAATGGTTCTTGTCCAAGGTGAGCACTGGGCACACGGAGGCGTCGGCGATGGCGGCGACATGCGCATCGCCCCAGTCGAGACCGGTACGAGTGATCGCTGACGCCAGCGCGATCCCGTGATCCGGCTCCCGCAAGCCGGCGACGGTGATCTGTTGCATGGTGGCGATGCCGAGGAGCAGGTCGGCCGCGTCCTTGGACCCGGAATCCACCGAAGCCCCCGAGACGGCCAGGACCGACAGGACCATCGGCTGACCTTCGGCGTCGAAGCGGGCGACCATCTCCATCAGGTTGCTGTCGCCCCTGGCTAGTTCGATGAGGATGCCGGTATCGAGGATGAGCGGCGGCAAGGTCACTGTCCGCCGCCCTCGGAGTAGCGGGGGCTGTCGGCGAGTTGCCTCTTGACGTGGGCCATCATGCGATCGACACGTGCGTGGTCGGCATTCGCGTGAGCGCGGGTCAGATGGGTCTCGAGGAGTGCCTTGCGGCGGCGCTCCTCACGAACACGCGCGGCGAGGGCTTCGTTGACGTACGCCGACAGGGACTTGACGTCGTCGTCGCCGACTCGGCTCTTCACGTAGTCGACGAGGTCGGGGTCGAGGGTGACGGCGATACTGGGCTTGGGCCGGCTGCTCATAGGCTCATGCTAATACCGTCCTATGATCTTTTAGCCTCATAGCGGTAACCGATGGCGGCGCGCAGGGGGCGCGGATGCGTGAGAGCTACTTCTCCGTTCGCTTGGCCAGCGCCCGAACCGTCTTGATGTCGTCGTCCGTGACGTTGGTGCTCTGGTCCTGCGCTTCGTGGCTGACGATCACCTGCCCCACCTTTCGGTTCCGTACGGTGTCCAGGCCTTGGGGTTTCAACCAGCCTGACGGCAGGGGAGTGGTGTTGGGGCCGGGCGACTGCTGGGCCAGGAACTTGGTGTGGGCTGATTCGAGCTTGATTCCGTCGTGCCAGTTGCGGACGTTCCAGAAGAAGAGATTGAGCCCGAGGAGCACCCATCGACAAGCTGGAACTCTGAGCTGCGAGGTTCTGGTGGATGCGGGTGCCTTCGTCGATCTGGGCTGAGGTGTACTCGCGTAACCGCCCTGGACGCACGACTCGGCTCTTATGGGCGGCGAATAGCAAGCCCTGTCAACGGCATGGAATGGCCGTATAAGAATATGGCGAATTGGTTGGGGCAAACTATGTGCATTTGAGTGCTTCGGACCGTGCGGGGCGCCCGCGAAGGCGTCCCGCACGTTCGCACACGAGCTCCTAGTACTGTCGTTCCTCATGCTGGCAGTACTGGCGCTTCCAGCCGCCGCCCTTCTTCTTCGACTGCTTGCAGTAATAGCACCGCTTGTTGTTCTCGGTCATCCACTTGCACGGTGCGCCGGCGTTGGTGGACGCGCAGTTCCTGAGCGAGGTCGCGCTGTCGGCGCTCTGCGCCTGCGCAGCGGCGGAAGGGACTAGAGCGGCTGCCGCAAGGGCCCGCGATCCCTTCGGACTCGTGAAGGCACATCAGACGCAGGTCAAGAGGGTCTTGCCGAGGGCGGTGCGGGCGGCGATGGCCGCGTGCGCGTCGGCCGCGCGCTCCAGCGGGAACGTCTGCCCGATGTGCGGCCGAAGGCGTCCCGCCGCGGCCTCGGCCAGCGATCGCTCGATCAGCTCCCGTACCCGGACGGGTTCCGGCGCGCCGTCCGTGATCCCGATCAACCGCACGCCGCGGGCGGCGGCCTCCTCGGCCGTGAAGTCGGCGAACGTGCCACCCGCCGCGCCGTACGCGAAGAACCGGGCGCCGCTCACCGCCGCATCCAGCGCCTGGCGGCCGAGCGGGCCGCCCGCCCCGTCGAACACCGCCTGGACGCCGCCGGTCAGGTCGCGGACCCGCTCAGCCCAGCCCTCCTCGGTGTAGTCCACCGCCTCCTCGGCGCCGGCCTTGCGCGCCAGGTCCAGCTTGGCGTGCCCGCGCGCCGCCCCGATCACCCGTGCTCCGGCGGCGGTCGCGAGCTGGGTGATGACGACGCCGAGGCTCCCGCCCGACGCCGTGACCAGCACCGGGTCGCCCGGCCGGATCCCGGCCCGGTCCACGACCCCCATCCCGGTCGGCCCGTCGTGCAGCAGCGCCAGCGCCTCGTGCGGACCGAGCGCGTCCGGGATCGCCACCAGGGTCTCGGTACGGGCGACCGCCTTCGTGGCGTACCCGCCGACCGGAGCCAGGATCGGGCTGCCCTCGTGCACGGGCTTCCCGGTACGGGCGACGACCCGCCGGCCGGTCCACCCGGGGTCCACGCCTTCTCCGACGGCCACGACCGTCCCCGCCACTCCGTCACCCGGCACGTACGGCGGCTCCACCGGGAAGAACCCCTCCCCCCAGCCCGCCCTGAGCTGGGTGTCGAGGAACAGCACGTCCACGGCGACCACCTCGATCAGGACCTGCCCGGGCCCGGCGACCGGATCCGGCGCGTCCCGCGCCACCAGCACCTCGGGGTCTCCGAACGTGGTCACTTCGATGATTCGCATGCCACTCGCTCCGCTCTGTCTCCCGGTCTCTGTCTCCGACAGCCTGCAACCTCGACCAAAGTTGAGGTCAAACCGGTGAGTCTCCGTGCTATCGGAGCGGGGCCGAGGGCGACGCCTCGTGGTTTCGAGCCGGCTATGCAGTGCCCGCGACCAGCGCAGCCGGCCGGGACAGACCCCGGCCGGCTGCGGTCGCCGTCGGACTCAGTGCTCGGTCAGCACCGTCGCCCCGCTGAACGACTGGGCCGCGTGCAGGCTCACGTAGTGGTAGCCCTCCGCGGGGCTGGTGACCGTCAGGGTGTGGGCGTTGCCCGCGCCCGTCGCCCGCTGCGTGAAGGACGAGGCGGTGGCCCAGGAGGTGCCGCTGTAGTAGAGGTCGGCGTCGCCGGTGCCGCCCGACGAGGTGATGGTCAGTCTCGCCGTCCCCGCCGGCACGTACAGGTAGAGGTACGCGTAGTCGCCCGTCGTCGCCGACAGGCCGCCGCGCCGGCAGTTCTGGCCGAGCTCGCGCGGGTCGGCGCCGGCGCACTCGGCACCACCACCACCGCCACCACCGCCGCCGCCGACCGAGCCCAGCCAGGTGCGCCAGTCCGCGTCGTACCGGCTGCCGATCGTGCTGGTCAGGAAGGTCCGCGCGGTGTTCCACGCCCCGGTCCGGTACGCGCGCAGCACGGTCTGGACGTCGGCCGGGTGCCGCTCGTACAGGTAGCGGACGGCCAGGTAGCCCCACCGGTAGACGCGGGTGGAGTCATGCGCGTACGTGGTGTTCCACAGCGTGGACAGCGCGTACGTGCCCTTGGCCGCCTCGGTGACGGCGGCGTCGTAGGTCAGCTTGCGATACCCGTACGACACGTACTCGGCGAAGCCCTCGATCCACCAGATGGTCGGCGTGCTGATCCCGGCGGTGAAGTCGCCGTACATGGTGAAGCGGCCGTCCAGGTAGTGGGTGTACTCGTGGTTGAGGTTCCAGATCTGGAAGTCCGGACGCAGCCATTCGGCCTCGTACGCGATGAACCTCGGCTGGTTGCCCGCCGCCGCCGGGTCGCCTTCCAGGTACATGCCGCCGTTGTTCGTGTCGATGCCGAACATGGCGCCCGCGTACGTCCGGTAGTCGGTGCTGGAGTCGTACACCACCACTTCCAGCGTGGTGTTGCGGTCGTCCGCGACCGGGCCGCTGTCACGCGCCAGGTTGTGGAAGTACGCGTCCTGCCCGGCCAGGCTGGCGCAGCTGGCGGAGAGCTGCCCGGACGTCATGTGCTGGGCGCGGATGCGGATGCCGGAACCGCAGGCGTGGGTGATCGGCAGCACCTCGGCCGCCAGCCGGTTCCGCAGGTCGCAGGTGCCGTAGGACGAGCAGTTGGCGCGGTCGTAGAAGTCGGCCATCTCGGCGACGCCCACCCACAGGGGGGCGGTGGCGCCGGTGATCGACGAGCGGTCGAGCAGGTTCCTGGCCAGCGGCCGGACGGTCGTCCGCAGGTCGGCGTGCTGGAGGAAGCGGCCCAGCTCGCGGCCCGCGTTCGAGACGAGGTACGACCGGTCCGTGCCGAGGAGTGATAGGTGTCGTGTCGCGAACGCGTACAGCGAGTCGAGCACGCCGCGGTCGGCCCGGACGGCGCTGACGAACGCCGGCAGCTGGTGGCCCCGGAACAGCACGGTGTAGACGTTGTTGACCGCGTTCAGCATCGGCCAGGAGGCGTCGTACGTGCTGTCGTAGCCGTCGAGCAGGCGCTTGACCACCCACAGGTAGCGGTCGTTCTGCTGGGCGCTGTCGATCAGCGTGACCGCCTCGGCCAGCACCTCGCCGTTGGCGTCGCTCACCGTGAAGGCGCGCGGGGCGCCGAAGAACGCGTCCAGCCCGGCCATGACGGCGGTCCGCAGGGACGGGCCGTACGCGCCGACGTCCGACGGGTTGTACCACTGGACGTAGTAGCCGGCCCGCAGGTAGAGGACGAGCTGGGCGGTCCCGGCGCTGTTGTCGCCCGGGTAGTTCACGCCGTCGTCCCTGAGGGCGTACGCGACGCTGGTCATCTGCGCTTCGCGGAAGGCGTGGTACGCGTCCGCGCCCGTCAGGGAGAAGAGCGTGTTCACGCACTCGGTGGTGGACGCCTTGATCTGCCGCACCAGCGCGCCGCCGGTGCGGCCGGTGAAGTCGCCCACGGAGCAGGCGGCGGCCTTGAGGGTCCTGGCGGCCGGCTCGTCGTAGTCGCGGCGGAGCGCGTCCTTGGACGCGGGCAGCGGCGCCCGGTCCTCGACGGCCAGGGATTCCTTCCGTACGTGGTCGTCGATGGTCGTCGTCGTGGCCGCGGCCGGGGGCGGTTCGGCCGTGACCGACGCGCTCGCCGGCATGGGCGCCGCGAAGGGCAGCAGCAGGGCTGCCAGGACTAACAGCTTTCGCACGAGAACCTCCGGGGGGTGACGCATGGATGCGAGGCCGCCCTGAGTGTGGAAGCCGTTGCCGAGCCGCGGTCATACAGCCGGGCATAAGAGTTGCGTATGCCCTAATTTCTGGACATGGACCTCGATCTCAGGCACCTCCGGATGGTCTGCGCGATCGCCGACACGGGCAGTGTGACGCGGGCGGCGGCGCGTCTCGGCCTGTCCCAGCCCGCGATGACCAACCAGCTCAGGAAGGTCGAGGCGATCGTCGGGGGCGAGCTGTTCGTCCGCAGCCACGTGGGCGTCGAGCCGACGCCGCTGGGCCGCCAGGTCGTCGCCCGCGCCAGGATCGTCCTGTCGGAGCTCGACACCCTCTTCGGCGACCTGCGCGACGCCGGCGAGACCGCGGGGCTCCAGCTGGGCTGCATCCACCTGGCGTGCGTGGCCGGCGTCGTGGACCGGGTCGCCGAGGAACTCCCCGGCCGGCCCATCTCGCTGCGGATCGAGCCGTCCGCCGTGCTCCTCGCCGAGGGACTGGCACACGGGCGGCTGGACGCCGCGCTCATGGGCATGATCGAGGGCTTCGACGTGCCCATGACCGCCCCCGTGGTCACCCGCACGCTGATCCCGCGCCACCCGATCTTCGTGGCGCTGTCGGCGGGCCACCGGCTCGCGGGGGAGGCCGAGATCGACCTCGCGCACCTGCGGGGCGAGCGCTGGATCAGTCCGCCGGGCGCCGAGGACGGGTCGCTGGCCGCGCTGCGCGCCTCCTGCCGGGCCGCCGGGTTCGAGCCCGACGTCCGCTACGACGCGCCCAGCGGCGCCGGTCGCCCCCTGGTCGCGGCCGGTCACGGCGTCCGGCTCGTGGACCCCACCTGGCCCGCCGCCGAAGGCACCGTCGTCCGTCCTCTGGCGGGCGAGCCGCAGGTCGCCAGGCTCGTCGTGGCGTGGCGGCGGGACCGTCTCAGCCATGACGCGGCCGCCGCCGTCTATCGCGGCCTGGCCCGTGCCTTCATCGACCACGTCGAGGACAACCCGGTCTTCAGCGCCTGGTGGCACGCCCACCCGGAGGCCCATCCGCTGCTGTGAAGACCTGGCGTCGTGTGCTCTCTGACGACTATGATGATCTAGCTCAGGTCCAGCCTGTCGTTTCACGGTAGGGAGCACCCGGCTGTGGCTGGTGCGGCGACTCCCGGCGCCGGTGCGCCGCGGCTGATGGCGGTGCCCGCGTTCGTGGGCCGCGAGTCCGAGCTCGCCGCGTGCCGGCGGGCGCTGGCCGGGGAGCCGGCGATCGTGCTCGTCGAGGGAGAGGCCGGGGTCGGCAAGAGCCGTTTGCTGCGGGAAGTCCTGGACCGCGGCCTGGTGGCCTTCTGCCCGCCCTTCCGCGAGCCGTACACGCTGGGCCCGATCGTCGACGCGGTCCGCCAGGCCGCCGGCAGCGTCGCGGGGCTGGGGCTGAGCGCGCTCGCCGGGGCGCTGCGGCCGCTGTTCCCCGAGTGGGCGGACGGGCTGCCGCCCGCGCCTGAGCCGCCCGAGGACGCCCGCGCCGCCCGCCACCTGCTCTTCCGCGCGCTGGACGAGGTGTTGGACCGGCTGCGGGTGTCGGTGCTGGCGGTGGAGGACGCCCACTGGGCCGATGAGGCCACGCTGGAGTTCCTGCTGTTCCTGGCCGCCCGGCACCCGTTGCGTACCGGCCTGGTCGTGACCTACCGCCCGGACGACGTGCCGCAGACCTCGTTGCTGCTGCGGCTGTCGTCCCGGTTGCCCGCGACGGGGCTGCGGCTCACGCTGGAGCCCCTGGACGTGGCGCGCACCGGCGCCCTCGTGTCGTCGATGCTGGACGACGAGCCCGTCTCTCCGGCCTTCGCCCAGTTGCTGCACCGGCACACCGACGGGGTCCCGCTGGCCGTCGAGGAGTCCGTGCGCCTGCTGTACGAGCGCGCGGACCTGACCCGCAGGAACGGGGAGTGGGCGCGGCGCGAGCCGGCGAGCATCGACGTGCCGCCGACCGTGCGGGACGCGGTACTCGAACGGGTCGCGCGACTCCGCCCCGCCGCGCGGGCCGTCCTCCAGGCGGCGGCGGTGCTGTCCGCCCCGGCGGACGAAGCCACCCTCACCGCCCTCGTACACAGACCCGACGATCACGGGCCGGACGGTGGCGGGCGGAACGGTGGTGGGCCCGACGATCACGGGCCGGACGGTCTCGCGGTGCCGCTGGACGGGCTGGGGGAGGCGCTGGCCTCCGGGTTGCTGCGTGATGACGGCGGGTCGCTGTCGTTCCGGCACGTGCTCGCCTCCAGAGCCGTGTACGAGGCGATCCCTCCGCCGCGCCGCCGGGCGACGCACCTGAGAGCCGGTCGCGTCCTGGCTTCACGGACGCCGCTTCCGGTGCCCCAGCTGGCCCGCCACTTCCGCGAGGCGGGGGACGTGGCCGCCTGGCGGCGCTACGCCGAGTGGGCCGCCGACCTCGCGCTGGCCACCGCCGACGAGGCCGGCGCCGCGTCCCTGCTGTACGACCTGGTCACCCATCAGGCGTCGCCCCCGGCCGACGCCGCCCGGCTGGTCCTGAAGATCCCGTTCTCCTCCTTCACCGGTGACGACCGCTTCCAGGGCCTGGTCCGGAGCCTGCGAGCCGCGCTGGAGCCGGGCAGGCTGCCGCCCGAGGACGCGGCGGAAACCCGATACCAGCTCGGCCGCGTACTCATGATCATGGAAGAGTACGAGGCGGGCCGGGCCGAGCTGAAGAAGGCGGTCGCCCACCTGCCGCCGGGCTCCCTGAGCGCCGCGCGGATCATGACCTACCTCGGCTGGCCGCGCGAGCCGTCCACGCCCGCGGCCACGCACCTGCGCTGGTTGCGCCGCGCCGCCGCGGCCGCCGAGTCGGTGCCGGCGGGGGAGCGGCTCAACCTCCTCGTCGAGCGCGCCACCGCGCTCCTGCTGCTGGGAGAGGAGGAGGGATGGGCGGAGGCGCGCCGGATGACCGGCGAGCCCGCCGACGCGGAGGAGGCGCGCCACCTCGGGAAGGCCTTCCTGAACCTCGGGGACGCCGCGGTGCGCTGGGGCCGCTACGGGGACGCCGCGTGCTATCTGGCGCGGGCCGAGCTGATCACCGAGCGCCACCGGTTCCTCCGCTACCGGGACGTCATCCTGGCGACGCGCCTCCATCTCGACTGGCACGAGGGCCGCTGGCGGGGGCTCGCCGACCGGGCCGCCGGCCTCGTGGACAACGACGCGGTGCAGCCGGTGACGAGGCTGGAGGCCATCCTGGTGGCCGCGCTGCTGCGCTCGGCCGCTGGTGACGCCGGGGCGGGGGAGCGGTTCGAGCACGTGCTGGCGGAGAGCCGGCGGTACGGCGCCGTCGAGCTCCTGGCCGAGCCCGCGGCGGCCCTGTGCGGGCTGCTGCTCGCGAACGGAGACGTGGAGCAGGCCCTGCGGGTCACCGACGAGCCCGTCCGGCAGGTGGCGGAGAAGGGCATCTGGCTGTGGGCGGTGGACCTCGCCCCCGCCCGCGTCCAGGCGCTGGTCGCCGCCGGGCGGACGGACGAGGCCGGCGAGCTGGTCGGCGCGTTCGCCGCGTGGGCGCGCGGGCGGGACGCGCCGGCGGCCGGGGCCGGGCTGGTGCTGTGCCGCGCGATCCTCGCCGAGGTACGCGCCGGTCCCGTGGAGGCGGCGGCGGCGTACGGTCGCGCGGCGGACGCCTGGCAGCGGCTGCCCCGGCCCTATGACGCGCTGCTCGCCCAGGAACGGCAGGTCGCCTGCCTGCTGGCGGCGGGTGAGACCGAGGCGGCCCTCCCGCTCGCCCGGCTGGTGCACCAGGGGCTGACCGCGCTCGGCGCCCGAGCGGCGGCGGAGCGGCTGGCCGGCCTGCTCCGCGCGCATCAGCTGGAGGTGCGCGGGCGCGGGCGGCGCGGCTACGGCGACCAGCTCTCGCCCCGCGAGCTGGAGGTCGTCCGCCTGCTCGCCACCGGCAAGACCAACCGGGAGATCGCGGCCGTCCTGTCGAGATCCCCGAGAACGGTCGCCGCACAGGTCAACTCGGCCATGCGCAAGCTGGGGGTCAACTCCCGCACGGCGCTCGCGGTCGGCGCCGTCGAGGCCGGCCTCGTCTGCTGACCGCGAACCGGCGCCTTCTGTCATTTATTAGGTCATCCAACCCATGACAAGGGTGGTGGACTCGCGCAAGCTCGCTGCGTGAAGACCCCTCCGGGCGACCTTCGGGACGACTCTCCGGCCGACGAGGACGCGCCGCCCGAAACGGCCGAGGACGAGGACGAACCGCTCTGACACCCCCAGGAGAACCCCCCATGAAGATCTTCACCGGCGTGCGCCGACGATGGCCGGTCGCGGCCGTCGCGGCGCTCGCGATGGCCGCGACGGCGGTGCACGCGCCGGCCGCCGCGGACGAGAAGGCCGGGAAGGAGCCCGCCGCCGCGCCGATCACCCTCGACGGCGTCAAGCCCGGCAAGCACGAGATCACCCTCATCACCGGCGACAAGGTGACGCTGACCGACGAGGGCGGTCGCTACCGCTTCGAGGCGAAGGCCGCGCCCAGGCCCGGCCATGCCCTGCCCACCTTCCACGGCCAGGGCGGACCCGACGGCTTCTACGTCTACCCCGACGACGTGCTGCCCGCGATCGCGGCGGGCCGCGTCGACCGCGCGCTCTTCGACGTGAAGTACCTGGCCGAGCACGGCTACGCGGACGACACGTACACGCCGGTGATCGTGCAGTACCCCGGGAAGGCCGGGAACCGCGGGGCCGCCGCCGACGCGCTGCCGGCCGGCACCCCGACCGCGACGCTCGACAGCATCAACGGCGCCGCGCTGGCCGTGCCGCACGACCGGACGGCCGCGTTCTGGTCCGCCGTGCTGGGCGGCACGCCCGAGGCACGGACGGCGGGCACGCTCGGCGCGGGGCTCGCCAAGGTGTGGCTCGACCGCAAGGTCGAGGCCGACCTCGACCGGAGCGTGCCGCTGGTCGGCGCGCCGCAGGCGTGGGCCGCCGGCCTGGACGGCGCCGGCGTGAAGGTCGCCGTCCTGGACACCGGGATCGACGACACGCACCCGGATCTCGCCGGCAAGGTCGCCGAAGCCCGGTCGTTCGTCGACGGGGTCGAGACGGTGAAGGACGGTCACGGTCACGGCACGCACGTCGCCTCCACCATCACCGGCAGCGGCGCCGCCTCCGACGGCAGGCAGAAGGGCGTCGCGCCCGGTGCGGAGCTCGCCGTCGGCAAGGTGCTCGACGACAACGGCGACGGCCAGTGGAGCGACGTCATCGAGGGCATGCAGTGGGCCGCGACCAGCGGCGCCAAGGTCGTCAACATGAGCCTCGGCGGCGGCCCCACGGACGGCGCCGATCCGCTCAGCCAGGCGCTCGACAACCTGACGGCCGAGACCGGCGCGCTGTTCGTCGTCGCCGCGGGCAACGCCGGCCAGGCCGAGAGCGTCGGCACGCCGGGCGCCGCCCGGTCCGCGCTGACCGTCGCGGCCACCGACAAGGACGACAAGCTGGCCGGGTTCTCCAGCCGCGGCCCGCGGACCGACGGCGCGCTCAAGCCGGACATCGCGGCCCCCGGCGCGGAGATCGTCGCCGCCCGCGCCGCGGGGACGAGCATGGGCACCCCCACCGGCGAGGCGTACACGTCGGCGAACGGCACGTCGATGGCCACGCCGCACGTCGCCGGCGCGGCGGCGATCCTCGCCCAGCGGCACCCGGACTGGACGGCGGCCCAGCTCAAGACGGCGCTGATGAGCACCGCCAAGGACGTGGGCCTGACCGTGTACGAGCGCGGATCGGGCCGGCTCGACCTGGCGAACGCGGTCACCCAGCGACTCCACGCGGCCACCGCGAACCTCGACTACGGCTACGTCGAGGCGGGCGCCGCCCCGGTCAGCAAGGAGCTCGCGTACGTCAACGCGTCGGACCAGCCGGTGACCCTCACCCTGACCCCCGCGCTGGCGACCACCGCCGGTGAGGCGGTCCCGGCGGGCGTCCTGACGGTGGACGGGACGCTGACGATCGCGCCAGGCCAGACGGGCACGGCCACCGTCACGCTCTCCCCGGCGGACCTGCCCATCGGCGCCTACACGGGCGCGGTCACCGCCACCGACGACCGGGGCACCCGGCTTACCGTCCCCGTCGGCCTGCTCCGCGAGCCGCCGAAGGTCAAGCTCACCATGCGCTTCCTCGACCGCGAAGGCGCTCCCGTCGATCCGAAGATCCTGTCCGTCATCGACGTGACCGGCGACCGGGGCAACCTCGCCGGCCGTGCCCGGGCGGAGTCGCCCGGCGTCATCAGCGTCATGGTGCCGCAGGGCGTCTACAGCGTCACCAGCGATCTCTCCTGGATCGACCCGGTGACGTACGTGCCCAGCACCGCCTGGCTGGTGAACCCGGAGGTCGAGGTCGCCGGGGACACCGAGGTCACGCTCGACGGCCGCGAACTCCGGGAGATCCGCTTCGACACGCCCAAGCGGGCGGTGTCGTCACCGGAGTCGCAGACGTACACCCACGTCCAGCAGACGATGAAGAACGGCGTCTCCTGGTGGAGCTACACGTCCTCCGCGCCCTTCTACCAGCACTGGATCACCCCCACCAAGCGCCTCACCAGGAGCAAGCTGCTCTTCACCACGAGCTGGGGCCTCGCCCTGCCCGAGGTGACCATGGAGGTGCGCGGGCGGGACCCGCTCAAGCTGAACCCCGCGGTCTGGCCGCACGCCGGGAAGATCGCCAGGGGCGCTCCCATGGAACAGGTTCCCTTCACCGGTGACCTGAAGGCGAAGCTGGTGAACGTCGGCGTGGGCGAGAACCTGGCCGGCCTCGATCTGCGGGGCAGGCTGGCGCTGCTCGACGACGGCGGCGACTGCGGCGGACGGGTGGAGATCTTCCGGAGGATCCGGGACGCGGGAGCGGCCGGGGTCCTGATGTGGCCGTCGGCGCCGTTCGGATCCTGCGGGTTCGGGCCGCTCATCCCCCAGCCGGTGTACGCCGAGCAGGGCGACACCAGCACGGAGGTCGGCATCCCCTACGTGACGGTGGCCCCGGCCGAGGCGAAGGAGCTGATCAGGCGGCTGGCGAAGGGACCGGTCACCATCACCGTCAAGGGCACGCCCAAGTCGCCCTACGCCTACCAGCTGCACCCCGTGGAGCGGGACCGGATTCCCGCGTCCATGACGTACAAGATCACCGATCGGCGGCTGGCGGCCATCGACACCCACTACCACTCCGGCACGCCCATGGACTACGAGTCCTCTTCCTGGCCGGTGGCCAAGGACCAGCGGAACGTCTACTCGGCCTACCTGCCGATCGTCCGGGCTCCGGACAGGCGCACCGAGTACGTCGGCCCGATCGACCCCGAGGTGGTCGTCGTGCGCCAGACGAGCAGCGAGGAGCGGAACCTGCTCCGCACCATGCACGTGTTCGACAAGCCGGGCCGTCTCACCCAGCGATGGAACGCCGGGCCGTTCACACCGGGCGCCTTCACCGCGTCGGAACCCGTCCGCCGGGCGGCCGACGGGCAGGGACTCGGGTTCTGCCCGATCTGCCGGCAGGGTGACGTCCTGTGGGCCCCCTACACCTTGATCGGGCCTCCGGGCCAGTTCGGGGACACGTACATCGGTGGTGCCCGCCTGTTCAGGGACGGCACGGAGATCCCGGCCGGCGACACGGGCGGCCTCCCGTCGTTCGTCCTGCCGAAGGAGGCGGGTGACTACCGGCTGACCCTCGACGACCCCGGCAACAGGACCACGGCGGAGTGGACCTTCCGCTCCCGGTCCGTGACCGAGGACGCCACCCAGGGCTTGCACTGCCTGGGCGCCCTGTTCGGCATCACGGACCCGTGCCGGCCGGAGCAGGTCGTGTTCGTCTCGTACGACCTGACTGACAGCATCGGGCTGGACAACAGCGTGCCGGCGGGAAGGCGGCACACCTTCGGCGCCCGCGTCTACCACTCGCCGACGACCGGGCGCGTGCCGGCCGTCTCCGGCCTGAAGCTGTGGACCAGCACCGACGACGGCGCGAGCTGGACCCCGGCCGACGTCCGGCGCGGCCGGGACGGCGTCTACACCGTCTCGGTCACCTATCCCCGTCTGTCCGCCACCAAGGGAGCGGTGAGCCTGCGGGCCGAGGCCTGGAACGCCGCGGGCGACCGCGTCACCCAGACCAGCCTGCGCGCCTTCACCCTCCGCTAGCCGGGGGTCCCGTGGCTCTCCCGCAAATGAGCCACGGGACCTACGGGTAGCTGACGCCCGACCGCAGCTTGCCGCTGTAGAGCTGCGGCACGGTGACCAGGTGGTAGCCCCGCTTCTTCAGCTCCCTGATGACCTCCGGCATGGCCTGGACGGTCTGCGGCACCGTGTCGTGCATCAGGATGATGCCGTCGCGCTTGGCCAGGCTGAGCACCTTGGCCTTGATCTTCTTCTTGTCCTTCAGCGCCCAGTCGTGGGTCGTGCCGGTCCACTTCACCTCGGCGAGGTCCAGCTCGTCGGCGATGCGCAGCACGCGCTCGTCGGTGTGGCCGAACGGCGGCCGGAACATGGTCGCCGTCAGGCCCGTGGCCTTCTTGATGGCCTGCTGGCCGGCCTTGATGTCGTCGAAGATCTCGTCGTCGAGCCGGGGCGTCAGCGAGAAGTGGGAGTAGGTGTGGTTGCCGATCGCGTGTCCTTCGGCGAGCGTCCGCTTCGCCAGCGCGGGGCGCTGGTCGACGTACTTGCCCGTCAGGAAGAACGTGGCCTTGGCGCGTTCCTTCTTGAGGATGCGCAGGAGCTTCGCCGTGCTCTTGCCCGGGCCGTCGTCGAAGGTCAGCGCCAGACACTTGACCTCGGCACAGTCGATCTTCGCCTGGGCGGTGGTGGCGGGGGTGCCGCTCAGCGCCAGCGACCCGGCGAGCAAGCCATGAATCAGCACAGCCAACACCCTACGGCCCGTGCCTCCACG
Source organism: Nonomuraea harbinensis (assembly GCF_019396385.1). GTDB lineage: Bacteria > Actinomycetota > Actinomycetes > Streptosporangiales > Streptosporangiaceae > Nonomuraea > Nonomuraea ferruginea. The sequence goes on from NZ_JAHKRN010000013.1 coordinate 104,718, forward strand.
TGTTCGATCATGCTCGGGAGAAGGCGCAGGTCGCGGACTCTTGGACCGTTTTTCGTTATCGACCCGTGTCAGGCGAACACCGTCACCAGACGGGTGAACTCGCTCGCGACGTCCATGCCGTCCCACACCCGGTGGAAGCTGAGCGCGTCGCCGAACGGCACCATGCGGTCGACGCCCCGCCCCGCCAGGGCATGGGCCAGCTCCATCAGCTCCTCGCGGGAGAAGCCGAAGTGGGTCATCGTCTGGTCGCGCCGTCCCACCAGGGGGATCAGCTCGGCCAGGGAGCCGAGCCTGGCGTGCGCGAACGTGCCGGCGCCGAGCCAGCGCCGGGGCGCGGTGATCGCGGTGGCGAGCGCGAGGGCGTCGTCGTGGAGGTCGGCCGCCCGTTCGTAGGCGGCCACCCGCCGCTGCACCGCCATGGCCGCGTCGACCGCCCACCCGCGCCGCTCGACCGCGAGCGCGAGGCAGGCGGCGAAGGCGGCGCGGGCCGCGTCGCAGTCGGCGCGCGACCCGACCCAGAACGCCGTGCGCGGCGAGGAGCAGGCCGCCTGGTCGAACCAGTAGGAGTCGTTCACGAACCCCTCCGCCACCGCCGCCCGCGCGGCGCGCGGCGCGCCCAGCCACGCCGAGGCCCGCACCACCGCGAACGACGACCGGTCGGGGAACGTCAGCTCCCGCGCGTGCGGGGCCAGCGGATGCCGGCGGATCTCGTGCGCCGCCCGGTCGCCGCCCCAGATGACGCGCAGGTCGCAGGCCGAGGAGAGGGCGGCCGTGATGGTGGGGGAGCGGTCGTAGCAGATGATCCGCTGGGTGGCGGCCACCACCGGGTCGGCGTCGTCGAGCGCCTCCTGCAGCGCGTCGACGATCGTGGCGGCCATGGGACCCGCGCGCGGGGACAGCCGCACGACGTTGCGGTTGCCGGTCAGCGCCGACAGCGCCCACGAGTAGACGAACACGGTGTCGACGTCGGCGGGCGGGACGTGGAACGCCAGGCCGCGCGGCATCCGTACATGATCACCGCGCAGCGCGTCGATGGTGCGCAGCAGCTCGCCGGGACGCAGGAAGGAGCCGAGCGTGCCGAGCTCGGGATGGCGGCGCGCGAGCGCCGGGCGGAGCAGCAGCCGGCCGAACGCGACCAGGAAGTCGAGGATGCGGTCGTCGCCCACGGACAGGCGGCTCCCGGCCATGACCTCGTCGAGCAGGTGGTCGACGGTGACGGGCGGACCGGCGGGGAACCTGACGTCGAGCATCACGTCACCGCCCGGCCGCTGACACCCACCACGTGCATGCACTCTCCGTGTTGAGAACGCAACAAAGTGTAGTTGAGCCGGGCGTCAACTGAAACCGCGTCCCCTGGGGGAGTAAGGGAAGCGTATAAGGACGCGTGGCGCTGATCGGCGACTGCGAAGGTTCGACGGGGCGCGCCAACCGCACGGAGGGACACCATGCACGATTCCAACCACTGGTACGGTCACTCCCGCGTTCCCGGCCGGAAGCGGGTCCGATGCGCGTGATCGACGGCGCCGAAGGCGTCGAGCTGAGAGCGGGCCCGGGCGAGGCGCCGGGCAACGTCCGGCTGATCGGCGGCGCGATGCTGCTGTGGTCGGACACGGGTGAGATCACCTGCTGGCGGGCCGCCGCGCTGGAACTCCTGGACCGGTTGCTGCCCGCCGCCGCGCGGGTCCTGCTGGTCGGCCCGCACCCGATGGAGCTGGTCGACCGGGTGGCCGGGCGGGCCGTTTCCGTGGCGGCGGTGCTGCGTTCGTTCCCCGACGCGTGCGCGCTGGGCGAGCGGCATCCGGGCATCGACGTCCACTGCGGACGCCTGGATCTGCTCGACCCCGACGAGCCGTACGACCTGGTGCTGGCGCTGGACGGGCTGGCCCGCACGCACTCGGCCGAGGCGCCGGCGGTGCCGTGGCGACGGTCGCTGGCCGCGCTGGCCGGGCTCGCCGCCCCGGGCGGGCGGCTGGTGCTCGGGGTGCGCAACGACCTCGGGGTGGACCGGCTCCTCGACGCGCGCCCGCCGGACCGTGACGGCCAGTGGGAGCCGCACGGCTGCGACCCCACCTACCCGAGCGGGCCGGTCACCCTCGACGCCGCGCTGGCGTCGGCGGGGCTCCGCGCCGAACGCTGCTACGCGGCCTACCCCGACGGCCGGGCGCCCCGGGCCGTGCTCGCCCGCGAGCTGCTCGGCATGGAGCTGCCGGAGGCGCTCACCTTCCCGCTGAGCGGGAGCGAGGCGGAGCGGATGCCGGCGGCCGACCCGCTGCGGCTGACCCGGCTGGTGTTCCGCCACCGGCTGGGGGACGAGCTGGCCCCGCTCTGGCTGGCCGTGGCCACCCGGGGGGAGCCGTCGTCCGCGAACCTGCCGCTCGGCCTGGTCGAGGAGGGGGCGTCCGTGCACGAACTGGTACGCGACGGCACGGGTCCGATGATCGCCCTGCGGCTGCCCGGCGGCGAGGCGCGGCCGGTACCGGCGGGCCGGGTCGTGGAGGAGATGCTCGTGGAGGCCTGCGCCCGCGAGGACGTCCGGGCCGTCCGTGTGCTGCTCACCGCGCTCGCCCAGTGGGTGGAGGACGGCGGCGACGTCACCGCCACGGCCGACGCGCTGGTCTGGGACGGGGAGTCCTTCCATCCGGTCGCCCCCGGCCCCGTCCCGCCGCCCGGGGGCGCCGGGCCGCCGCCGGCCGTGGTGCTCTGCCGGATGCTGTGGCGGTTCGCGGTGCGGTTGCTGGCCGCCGGGCACCACCATCCGTGGCCGTGGCCGCTGGAGAGCGACCAGCTCACGCTCACGCTGTGCGGCATGGCGGGCAGGCCGTGCGACCGCGCCGAGCTGGAGCTGGCCCGCAGGCTCGACGCCGAGCTGGGCCCGCCCGCCGGGCCGGACGATCCGGCGCCGACGTACCGCGACCTGCTGCGCGCCAGGGACCGGCTCGCCGAGCAGCTCGCCGTCGCGCTGGCCAGGGTCTCCCGGCTGGAGAGCCGGCTCAAGCACCGCGAGCGCGCGCTGGCGAGGGCGCGCTCGCGCCTGCGGCGCAGCCGCCACAACGCCTCCGCCTACCGCAGGACGCTCGGTTACCGGCTGTCACGCGGGCTCTCCGGCCCCCGCCGGGCCGCTCGCCGGGTCATGCGCCTGTTGTACGGATGACGTCTGCGGCGGCAGATGGTCAAGAACAGGCATGGACATCCTCTAGTAGTAGCAGAGAGTAAAGATTCAAACACGGCAGGTCGTCATGCTGTTGGTCCATGAGGACCTATTCGCTCGATGACGTCCACGAGACACGCAAGCGGAGAGACTCCTGGTGGACGGTGTACTTCGTGGACCCGATCGCCTGCCGGGTCGCGCTCGTGGTCGCCAACCGTACCCAGATCACGCCCAACAACCTCACGGTGTTCTCGCTGGTCCTCGGCGCGGCGTCAGCCGTGTGCCTGGCGGCGGGCGAACTGGCGGCCGGCGCGCTGCTCTTCTACCTGAGCTTCATGATCGACTGTGTCGACGGCAAGATCGCCAGGTTGAAGGGCACGGGGACGCCCTTCGGGCTCTGGCTCGACTACGTCGGCGACCGGGTGCGGGTGGTGCTGTGCGCCGCCGGGCTCGCCTACGGGCAGTACGAGCGCACGGGGGAGGTCGCATACATCCTGCTCGGCGCCGCCGTGGCCGTGCTCGACCTGTTCAGGTACGTCAACGCGCCGCAGATGAAGCGGGTCCACGCCGCCATCAGGGGGGAGCGGAACGCCGAGGAGGCCCCGCCGGACCTGGTGCCGGCGCCGCGTGAGGAGGACGCCGAGGCGCCCGTGCCGACGGGCTTCCTGCAGCGGCTCAACGCGTTCCTGGCCCGCCACCGGGTGCGATCGCACCTGATCAGCGGGATCGAGTTCCACGCGGCCGTGTTCGTGATCGCGCCCCTGATCGGGGTGGTGGCGCTGATCCCGGTGGCGGCGGCGGCCAGTTTCCTGCTTCTCGCCAACGAGGTCTTCCTGGTTTACCGGATGTGGCTCTTCGCCCGCAGGCACGGAGCCGCTCAGGAGAGCCGAGAGCACGTTCTCGTCTAAGTTTTCGGGGGTTAGTACGAAATGTCTGACAGGCCGGTGTTCGTCATCGGGTGCCCGCGCTCCGGGACCACGATGCTCCAGCTCATGCTCCACTCCCACCCTCGGCTGGCGGTGGCGCCGGAGACGAAGTTCGTCCTTCCCGCCTACTACCGTCGCCGGGTCTTCGGCGACCTGCGGGACGCCGCCCGCCGCCGCCCGCTGGCCGAGTGGATCGCCGGCGACCGCAGCACCAAGTTCCGCGAGCTGAAGATCGCCAAGGCCGACTTCGTCCGCGAGGCCGTGGAAGGGCCGGGCTCGCTCGGCTCCGTCATCGGGACCGCCTTCCGCATGTACGCCGACCGCTTCGACAAGCCCCGCTGGGGCGACAAGCGGCCCAGCTACGTCAAGCACACCGACCTGCTGCTCAGGCTCTTCCCCGACGCCCAGTTCATCCACCTGATCAGGGACGGGCGCGACTGCGTCGCCTCGCTCAAGGAGATGCCCTGGTACACGGCCGACTCCTTCCACGCGATCGCCACCTGGGCCGAGGCCATGGACGCGGGGGAGCGGCTGCGCCGGACGCTGCCCGAGGACACCTACTTCGAGCTGCGGTACGAGGACCTCACCGACGATCCGGAGACCGAGCTCAAGAAGCTCTGCGTGTTCCTGGACGAGGACTTCTCGCCCGCCATGGTCTCGCCGCGCGAGGCAGCCAGCATGGCCGTGCCGGTGCACAAGGTCTGGCACAGCAACACGCACGGCGAGGTCACCCGCAGCAGGGTGGGGAGCTGGGCCAAGCGGCTGGACTCCTGGGAGATCTCGCTGTGCGAGCACGTGTTCGGCGAGCGCCTCGAAGCCAACGGCTACGAGCTGTCCGGCGCGCCCAGCGCGGCCAAGGAGCACGTGGCGGCCTGCAACAAGACGATGGCCAGGCGGCGTACCAGCCGGCTGCGCAAGGGCTTCCGCGACCGCATCAACAGGATGCGCGAGCCCAGCCCCGTGGCGGCCCTGCTCACCAGCGGCCAGCGGGTGCTGGCGGGCGTCCCGCAGCAGCGCAACGAGTCGCCCGAACTGGCCGAGCACAACTGATCACCGACGGCGCCGGCGCGGGGGCACGGCGCCGTCAGCACGAAGGGCCCGCCGGTCACCGCCGGCGGGCCCTGTGTGGTTCAGCGCTCCAGGTGCGCGAACAGGGACTCCCAGCGGTCCAGCACGCGGTCGAGGCGGAAGGCCTCGGCGCGCTCGCGGGCGGCGGCGCCCAGCCGGCGCCGCTCGCGGTCCGATCCGGTGAGCGAGCCCAGCCGCTCCGCCAGCGCGTCCACGTCACCGGGCGGCACGAGCACCGGCCGCGCCGACCGAACCCCGCCCGACACGTCGAACGCCACCGCCGGCACCCCGTGCGCGGCGGACTCCAGCAGCACGATCGGCAGCCCCTCGTGCTCGCTGCTCATCGCCAGGAGCGAGGCGGCGCGGTACTCGGCCGGCATCTCGCCGGCGGGCACCCGCCCGCGGAACACCACCCGGTCCGCCACCCCCTCCCGGGCGGCGTGCGCGCGCAACCGGTCCAGCTCCGCGCCGTCGCCGATCAGGTGCAGCTCCCACGGCGGCGGCGCGCCCGACCGGGCGAAGGCGGTGATCAGCCGGTCGAACCGCTTGACCCCTTCCAGCCGTCCCACCCCCAGCACGCGCGGCGCCGAGAGCTCCGACACCCGGCGGGGCCAGTGCGCCAGCGGGTTCGGCAGCGTCCAGGCGTTGGGCAGCAGGGCCTGCTCCGAGAAGCGCCACGCGTCGTCCTCGCTGAGGAACACCGCCTGCTCCAGCTCCCGGTAGTGCTTCTTGATCGAGCCCAGGTGCCAGCAGCCGCTCGCGTGCTCGTACGAGCCGTGATACTGGCCGATCGCCCGCAGGTGCTCCGGGATCAGCCCGGCCGTCCTGGTGACCACTCCCGGTGAGGTGAGGACCGCGTAGCCGGGGCGCATCGTGCCCAGCAGCTCCCGCAGCCTGCGGCGGGACCGCCGGCGCGCGATCCCGCCCTCCTGCCCCACCGGCGCGCTGCTGACCAGGTGCCGGTGGTAGCGCGGGTGCTCGACGTAGGGGAAGGGCGACGCGGCCCGGTGCAGGCCGATCACGTGCACCTCGTGCCCGCGCCGCGCCAGGCCCTGGGCGAGGGTGTGCGTGACCTGCTGGATGCCGCCGAGCGTGTCGGCGTCCAGACACGCGAAGACGACGTTCATGCCGCGTTCCCCGCGGAATCAGCGTCCGGCGCGGGCCCGGCGTTCGCCGCGTCCGCGGGGGTGCCGAGGTTTCCGGATGAACTCGCGTACCCGGAGGAAGCGACGGGCCGGACGTTCCCGGACGGGCTCGCGTTTCCGGACGGGCCCGCGTCCTTGGAAGGGCTCGCGGCGAAGAAGTCCGTGACGATTCTGGCGGCGGCGTCGCCGTGCTCGTCGGCGCACCACAGCTCGCGGAAGGCCGCGTACCGCGCGGCGTGGGCGGCGTGACCGGCGGGCAGGTCGCGGAGCCGGTCGACGAGCTCCTCCGTGGTGGTGACGCACGGTCCCGGCGCGATGGACGGCAGGTCGTGGTAGACGCCCCGTTCCGTGAGCCGGTACTCGTCCCAGTCGTCGATGAGGAAGAGCATCGGCTTGCCGGTGATCGCGTAGTCGCACATCACGGACGAGTAGTCCGTGAGCAGCGCGTCCGAGACCAGCATCAGGTCGTTGATCTCCGGGTACGTCGCGGCCGGCCGCACGAAGTGGAGCAGGTGCTCGGGCGGCCGGTACCGCTCGACCGGGTGGGTGCGCAGGATGACCACCCACTCGCCGGCCAGTTCCTCGGCCATGAGCTCCAGGTCCGCCCGGACCGAGCGGCCGCTGCTCTTGGCCCGGTCGCGGTACGTGGGCGCGTACAGCAGGACCTTCTTGCCGGCGGGCAGCTCCAGTCGCGTGCGCGGGTCACCGGCGAACTCGCCCCTGACCAGCGCGTCGCAGCGCGGCGTGCCGTGCCGGTAGACCGGGCCGGTGTAGCCGTTCGACGGGACGAACCGGCGGGAGAACTCGGCGCTGGGCGAGATCAGCGCGTCCCAGCGGGCGACCGCGGCCCGCCACCGCGCGCGCGGCCCGTCGAAGTCGCCGCGCAGGTCGGGCGCGTCGAAGCCGATGGACTTGATGCCCTGCCCGTGCCAGGTCTGCAGGTAGCGGGTGCCGCGCGGTTTGGGGTAGTCCAGCGGGAAGCCGTGGCTGTCCACCCAGTAGCCGGCCCTGGCCAGCGTCCATACGTACTTCCAGCCGCCGCGCCGGACCCCGCGCGCGCCGGTCGGCGCCTCGCCGCGGCCCTTGGCCACCGACCAGACCACCTCGACGGGCAGGCCGCGCCGGCGCAGCTCCTCGTACAGGGCCCTGGGGCTGCCGGTGCAGCCCTTGCCGACGTCCGACTCGAACAGCGCGAGGTCGCGGCGCGGCCGCAGCACCTTGATCATCAGCTTGTACGCGCGCAGCTTCATCGCCGGGGTGCTGATCCTCCTGATCAGCGCCCGCTTGACCCGTCCGGGCAGCGCCCGCCGCCGGGCGGAGCGTCGCACGCGCAGGTAGGCGGCGTGGCCGTCGCAGCCGACCGTGGCTCCCGGCAGCTCGATCGGCGTCATCTTCGGGTCCACGATGAGCCGGTCGGTGGTAGTGAGGCCGTCGGCGAGCCGGGTGAAGCCGATGCGCGGCTCGCAGGAGCCGTCCGGGGTGAAGGTCACCTCGGTGACGTAGCCGCCGTCGCCGGACGGGTGCGGCCGGAGCGGGACCCGCCGCCCGCCGAGCTTCAGGAACGCCTCCCAGTCCACCGGCAGCACGCCGAAGGGATCGTACGTGCGCACGGTCATCCGCACCCGGCGGCCGTCGCCGGCGATCTCGGTGACCTCGTGCCGCAGCCGCGACGCCGAGAACGGCAGCTCGGCCAGGCGCAGCGGGGTGATGTCCAGGCCGGGCGAGACCGTGGTGCCCCAGTAGGTGCGCCCGCCGAGCTGCACGGCGGCGCGCGGCACGGCCCGCGGCCCGGTCAGGCATCCGGCGGCGACGCGCAGGTCCTCGGCCCGGTCGTCCATGATGAGCCGGCAGCACACCTTGACCAGCGGGTCCACCCGCTCGTACACCTCGGCCGGTATCCCCTCCAGGTACGGGCGGACGACGGCGGCGAACTCCTTGACCCACACCAGGTCCCTGGAGGGCAGCGGGTTGAGGTAGACGCACAGGTCCTGCCGGAGGAAGCGGTGCTGCCGCTCGGGCACCAGATCGGCGGCCCCGTGCCGGCGCAGCGCCTCGTCGCTCAGCCTGGCGGCGGTCACGCGGTGGCGGACGTTGTCCATCTCCTCGATCGACAGCGAGATGGACGAGGCGCCGCGGGCCCGGCGCCAGTGGTAGACCACCCACGGCACGATCGCGAACCGCCGCGCGTGCGCGTACAGCTCGGTGGCGAAGACGTGGTCCTCGTAGTGGATGTCCTCGGGGAAGCGCACCCCGCTCTCGCGCAGGAAGCGCACGTCGTACAGCTTGTTGGTGCTGAACGAGTCCAGGAACAGCTCCGGGTCCTCCCGGATGCCCTCGACCACGCGCCGCCGGGCGAACAGCGTCGGGTAGTACGGGCGCAGCCGCCCGTTCCATTCGTACAGCCGGGAGATCTGGCCGGACACGAAGTCGGCCCCGGTCCGCTCGATCTCGGCCAGCAGGCTCTTGCAGGCGTGCCGGGGCAGCTCGTCGTCGCTGTCGAGGAACATCACGTACGGGGCCGCGGCGGCGTCCAGGCCGTCGTTGCGCGGGGCGCCGCAGCCGCCGCTGTTGCGCTCTCTGCGCAGGTAGCGGACGCGCGGGTCGGACGCCGCCAGCCCGGCCGCGACCTCGGGGGTGTCGTCCGTGCTGGCGTCGTCGGAGATGATCACTTCGAGGTCGCGCAGTGTCTGGCCGAGCACCGAGCGGACCGCTCTGGGCAGCCGGGGGGCGTCGTTGTAGGTGATCACGACAACCGTGCAATCCGCCATGCCTACCCCCCGTGCGTCACGACGTGGGAGTAGGCATTCCCGGCACTTCAGGAGGTACGGCCGAATGGCAGTGTTTTTTGCCCAAAATCATCGAATAAGGCGACGAATCACCCAAACAATGACAAGTAGCGCGGCGACTCCGCCCAGCACCGGCGCCAGCCGCTTGAGCAGCGGTGCGCCCGCGATGTCGAGCAGGTCGAGCGCCTCCTCGTCGGGCGTGCGTGACGTGCGCATGGTGCCCGCCGGGTGGGCGTCCTCGCCGGGCGCCGGCACGGCGGCCAGGTGGCGCTCCGCCGGTTCCTCGGCGACGGCCTCCTGCTGCGGCTCCTGCGCGGGCTCGGCGAACAGGTCGGCGAGGTTCGCCGCGAACCGGTCGATGAGCTTCGCCCCGACCTCGGCCATCACCCCGCGGCCGAACTGGGCGGGCCGCCCGGTCACGTTGAACGACGTCTCGACCGTCACGGACGTGGCGCCGTCGACCGGCGTCAGCCGCGCCTTGACCGTCGCGGCGGCGGTCCCGGAGCCGCGCGCCTCCTTGCCCGAGGCCTGGATGGTGAGCGTGTGGGAGTCCTTGTCGACGTCCTCGAACGCGGCCGAACCCCGATAGGTGACGGTGATCGGTCCGACCTTGACCTTCATCCTGCCCGTGAACTGCTGACCCTCGACGCTGTCGAGAGCCGCCCCCGGCAGGCACGGGGCCACTCGCTCGACATCCAGCAGGACCGCCCAGGCCTGCTCGATGGGGACCGGGACCGTGAACTCGTGCTCGAACCGCATCGCCATCGATTCGCTCCTTCCCGCTGCTGCGAGACTACGTGCCGCGGGGGCGCCCCGGAAGAGGGGCGCCCCCGCCTGATCAGGGTGCTCCGGCCGCGGTGCGGACCGCCCGGTGCGTCAGCACCCTGGCCAGATGCCGCCGGTAGTCCGGCTGCGCGTGCAGATCGGCGGGCGGCGAGGTGTCCGCCGCCGCCTCCTCGCACGCCTGCCGGAGCCCGTCACCCAGCTCCAGACCCTCCAGCGCGGTCTCGGCCGCCCGTGCCCGCACCGGTGTCGTCCCCATGTTGGTCAGCCCGATCCTGGCCTCCTGGATCGAGCCGTTGGAGCGCCTGACGGCCGCCGCCACGCCGACGATCGCCCACGCCTGAGCGGTGCGGTGGAACTTCTCGTAGTGGAAGCCCCAGCCGTCGCCCAGTTTCGGGATCTTCACGCCCACCAGGACCTCGCCCTGCCGCAGCGACGACTCCAGATAGTCGACGAAGAAGTCGGCCGCCGGGATCTCCCGCTCGCCCTGCGCCGAGCGGGCCACCAGGACGCCCTCCAGCGCCAGCACCACCGCGGGCAGGTCGCCCGCCGGGTCGGCGTGCGCCAGCGACCCGCCGAACGTGCCCCGGTGCCGGACCGCCGGGTCCGCCACCATGGCGGTCGCCAGCGCGAGCAGCGGGGCGCCCGCGGCCACCACGCCGGAGCGCATCACCTCGTCGTGCGTGGTCATCGCGCCGATGAACACGTGGTCGCCGCGGTCGTGCACGCCGGCCAGCTCCGGCAGCCGTGCCACGTCGACCAGTTTCGTCGGGTACGCCAGCCGCAGCCGCAGCAGCGGCAGCAGCGACTGCCCGCCCGCGATCACCTTGGCGTCCTCGTCCGCCGCCAGCTCCTGGCAGGCCTCCGCCAGCGAGCCGGGGCGCACGTAGTCGAACGATGCCGGGATCATGCCCGCCCTCCTTCCAGCGCGCGCCACACCCGCTCGGGCGTGCACGGCATCGGCACGTCCCGCACGCCGTGCGGCCGGAGCGCGTCCACGATGGCGTTGACCACCGCGGGCGTCGAGGCGATGGTGCCCGCCTCGCCGACGCCCTTGGCGCCCAGCGGGTTGCTGGTGGCCGGCGTCTCGGTCCTGTCGGTCACGAAGTCCGGCAGGTCCGCCGCCGACGGCAGCAGGTAGTCGGCCAGCGTGGCGGTGAGCAGGTTGCCCTCCGCGTCGTAGACGGCCTCCTCGTACAGGGCCTGCCCGATGCCCTGCGCGATGCCGCCGTGCACCTGGCCCTCGACGATCAGCGGGTTGACCACCTTCCCCACGTCGTCGACCGCCACGTACGAGCGGATCTTGACGTGTCCGGTCTCCGTGTCCACCTCCACCGCCGTCAGGTGGGTGCCGTGCGGGAAGGAGTAGTTGACCGGGTCGAACGTGGCGTCCGAGTCCAGCCGGGCCTCCGCCCCCTCGGGCAGGTTGTGCGCGGCGAACGCGGCCAGCGCCAGCTCCTGGATCGTCGTCTGGGAGTCGGTGCCCTTCACCTTGAACGCGCCGTCGGCGAAGTCGAGGTCGTCCGGCGAGCACTCCAGGAGGTGCGCGGCCAGCTTGCGTGCCTTCTCGCGCACCTTCTCGCACGCCTGCAGCACCGCGACCCCGCCGACCACCAGCGAGCGCGAGCCGTAGGTGTCCATGCCCTTGTGCGAGATCGCGGTGTCGCCGTGCACCACCGTGACGTCCTCGAACGGCACGCCGAGCGCGTCGGCCGCGATCTGGCTCCACGAGGTCACGTGGCCCTGCCCGTGCGGCGACGTGCCGGTGACGACCTCCACCTTGCCGGTCGGCAGCATCCGCACCGACGCGTGCTCCCAGCCGCCCGCGCCGTAGTTCGCCTCGCCCAGCATCCGCGACGGCGCCAGCCCGCACATCTCGGTGAACGTGCTGACGCCGATGCCGAGCTGCACCGGGTCGCCACGGTCACGCCGGTCGGCCTGTTCGGCGCGCAGCTTGTCGTAGCCGAACAACTGCAGCGCCTTGTCGGTCGCCGCCTCGTAGTTCCCGGAGTCGTAGGTCAGGCCCGCGATCGTGGTGTACGGGAACTCCTCGTGCTTGATCCAGTTGCGCCGCCGCACCTCGATCGGGTCGAGCCGCAGCTCCGCCGCGAGCTCGTCCATGATCCGCTCGATCGCGAACGTGGCCTCGGGACGGCCCGCGCCCCGGTAGGCGTCCGTCGGCATCTTGGTGGTGAACACGCCCTTGCAGGCGAACTCGTACGCGTCCATCTTGTAGATGCCGTTGAACATGGTCGCGCCGAGCATCGGGACGCCCGGGGTGACCAGCATCAGGTACGCGCCCATGTCGGCGAGCAGGTCGACCTGGAGCCCGCGGATGCGGCCGTCGGAGTCGGCCGCGAGCCTGATGTGCTGGAGCTGGCCGCGCCCCTGGTGGACGGCCAGGTTGCCCTCGGTGCGCGACTCGGCCCACTTGACGGGCTTGCCCAGCTTCCGGCAGAGCAGCAGGCAGAGCACCTCTTCGGCGGTGACCTGCAGCTTGGTGCCGAACCCGCCGCCGACGTCCGGCGCGATCACGCGGAGCTGGTGCTCGGGGACGCCGGTGACCATGGCCAGCATCACCCGCAGCACGTGCGGGATCTGCGTGGACGTCCACATCGTGAACGTGTCGCCGTCGGTGGAGACCAGCACCGCCCTGGGCTCCATGGCCGCGCCGATCAGGCGCTGCTGCACGTACGTCCGGTCGATGACCACCGGGGCGTCCCTGAAGGCCGCGTCGAGGTCACCCGAGGTGATCTTGACGGAGAACGCCTGGTTGCCCGTCTCGTGCACCTTCGGGCTGTCCGGCGAGAGCGCCGTCTCCAGGTCGATCACCGGCGGCAGCGGCTCGTAGTCGACCTCGATCGCCTCCAGGGCGTCGGCCGCCTTGAACCGGTCGGTGGCGACCACGCAGGCCACGATCTCGCCCGTGTACCGCACCTCCGTCACCGCCATCGGCGGGTGCTCGGGGATGACGATGTCGTCCGACACCGGCCACGCGCACGGCAGGCTGCCCTGCTCGCCGGCGACGTCCTGGCCGGCGAACACCGCGACCACGCCGGGCAGCTCGCGCGCCGCCGACACGTCCACCCCGGTGATCCGCGCGTGCGCCATCGGGCTGCGCAGGAAGGCCACGTGCAGCATCCCCGGCTGCTGCAGGTTGTCCGTCCACCGCGTGCGCCCGGTCAGCAGCCGGGCGTCCTCCTTCCGCCTTCTCGCCTTGCCCACCTCGGTCATGACGACTTCACCGCCTGACCCATCTCCTGGGCGCCCCGTTTCACCGCTCTGACGATGTTGCAGTAGCCGGTGCACCGGCAGAGGTTGCCTTCGAGCCCTTCCCTGATGGCCTCCTCCGACGGGTCCGGAGTGTCTCTCACCAGGTCGATCGCGGCCATGACCATGCCTGGCGTGCAGAATCCGCACTGCAGCGCGTGTTCCTCGTGGAAGGCCCGCTGCATCGGGTGCAGCGACCCGTTCGCGGCCAGGCCCTCGATGGTGACGATGTCGGAGCCGTCGGCCTGCACCGCGAGCACCGAGCAGCTCTTGACGGTCTTGCCGTCGAGCATCACGGTGCAGGCGCCGCAGTTGCTGGTGTCGCAGCCGGCGGGGGTGCCGGTCTTGCCCAGCCGTTCTCTTAGTAGGTGAACGAGAAGAAGTCGCGGTTCGACGTCCTCCTCGTAGGCGATTCCGTCCACTTTGACGGATATCCGGGGCATACGTCCTCCCTCACAGGAGCAGGGGAAAGGCGGACAAGGCCAACGTATGCCCGTGTTTGTCTCGGTAGTCAAGGGTTACTTACCACGAATAACCCTCGCCAGGATCGCCACCAGCCCCGCGAAGCCCAGGCCCGTCACCAGCACCGGCAACAGGACCAGCGGATCCGTGATCGACCGCGTCATGATCAGGATGCCCAGCACGACGAACAGGGTCCCGCTCAGCAGCGCCATCCAGTCGGTCCTGTGCAGGCGCCGCGGCCGGTCGACGTCACGCGGCACGCCGCACCTCCAGGTCTCCGACGCCGCCCCGGATGTGCAGCACGATCGTGGCCGGCTCGCCCTCGGGCGCGACCTCCGGCTCCATCACCCTGTCCAGCTGGACCTCCAGGCCGCCCCGGAGCGACTGGTCGACCTGGATGTCGCCGACCTTGTTGGTCGCGTGCACCTCCACCCGCGCGTCGGGCGGCACCACCACGTCCAGCGTCCCCACCGAGACCGCGGCCCGCACCTCGACCGTCGACCCCGGCTTCAGCGCGAGCTTCGACAGGTCCAGCTCGCCGTCTCCCACGCCCACGTCGAACACCTGGCGCGTCTCCTCCACGGTGAGGGGCTGCCACACGGCCGACCCCACCTTCGCCGGGAGCCCGCCGAACATCAGCCCGACGCCGATCAGCAGCGCCACCGTGGTGCCCGCGGCCACCAGCCCGGCGCCCTTGCCCCACCAGGCGGCGATCAGCAGCCCGGCCCCGATGGTGACGAGCACCGCGCCGCCGACGATCGTGGGCTGCACGCCCGAAGGCGATGCCGCCTGCACGGCCACGAGGATCCCTCCAATGATGGTTGCCAGCAGGATGGTGATGGCGCCGATGAACGACTTCGGCCGTTTCTGCCGCTTCGGCAGCGGCACCCCGTACAGCGCGGGGTCGTACGGCGAGTAACCTCCGCCGCGCTTGGCCGGGTCCAGCGGCTGGTACGGCCCGTGCGGCGCGAACGGCTCCCCGTACGAGCCGTACCGGGTCTCCCGGTGCTTGGCGAGCGGCCGGTATGCGGGCATCTCCCGCGTCTCACCCGCCGCGAACACCGACTCCTCCTGCACCCCGTACGACCGAACCCGCTCCCCCTCGGCCCCTTCGCCGGTCGCGGATTCGGCCCTGAAACCGGCCCCGGACCCGGTCCTGGAACCCATCCCGGACCCGATCCCGGCCCCTTCCTCGGTCCCGGACCCGGACCCGATCCCGGCCCCTTCGTCGGTCCCGGTCCCGGCCTTGTCGCCGGTCCTCGTACCGGTCTGATCGGCACTTTCGCCCGTACCGGCCTCCGCTCGGAAGCCCGCCCCCGCCGGCTCCTCACCCGGGGCACCGTGCCGCGGCAGCTCAACCGCGGGCTGCGCCACCGTCTCGTCGCCCCGGTCCGCCTGCGCCCGGTCGCCCTCGGCGGCCGTCTCCGCCCCCGCGTCGGGGGAAGCAGCGGCGTGTGCGGCTGCGGCGGGCGGCGCGGTTGCCTCGTCTCGCCCCGTTTCAGGCCGGCCGTCCTGTGCGGCCACGTTGGGTGGAATGTTCGTGGGCGTCGCCGCCTCGTCCCTCCCCGTTTCGGGCTGGTCGTCCTGCGTGGGCGATTCCGCCGCGTCGGGTGAGACGCCCGTGGGCGTCGCCGCCTGGGCCTGCCCCGCTTCGGTCAGGCCGTCGGTCGTCTCGTCCTGGTTCGGTTCCGTACGGTGGGGGGTCTTCGGTGAGACGTGGGCGTGGACCGCGCTGGGTCCGGCGTCGGTGAGGGGGACGGCGCGAGGGCCCTTGCCGGGCTCGGCCGCCGGGTGGGACGCGTCCTCCCACGTACCGGACTCGTCCGTACGGGGCTGGTCTGAGAGCGGGGGGCCTCCCGCGCGGGGCCCCGGCGGGCGGTGACCCATCGGGGGAGTCGCCTGCGCGTACGGAGGCACGCGGGGGGTTTCCTGGTATCCGTCCAGGTCCATCGCCCGGGGCCGCCGGTTGAGGCGTTCGGGCATCGAGCGCACCAGCCCCAGCAGGTCGACCCCGTGCGCGTGCGCCGCCAGCAGCGCGACGGCCAGGAACAGCCCCGCCACCAGAGTCCCGGTGTCCAGCCACACGGTCGACAGGTTGATGCCCAGCCCGAGCGCCAGCACCGCCGTCAGCAGCGCCATCACCGTGTCGGCGTCGAAGTCGCGGTGGGTCCACTGCTCGATGAGCCCCGGCCGCCCACTGGGCTCCTTCATCAGCAGAAAAGCCGCGATGTACAGAAACAGCCCGATACCGGACCCGAACAGCAGGATCACGAACCCCACGCGGAACACCACGGGGTCGATGCCGGTGTGCCTGCCGAGCCCGGCGCACACCCCCATGAGGAATCGTCCCTCGCTGCTGCGGCGCAGCACGCTGGGGGGCGCGGCCGGTTCCCTGGGCGGTGCTTCTGTCATGGAACCATCGTGACCCACCCCCAAGGGGGCACGCATCGGGGAGACCCCTGACCCGACCCGGGGGTTGTTCCCTGATGCCCCCAACGCTGCGACATGTGACGATGGCGGTGTTATGACAGACCAGAAGACACTCGCCGAGCCCGAGACCAGCGGGCCGTACCGCCGCATGATGCGCCCCATGGAGGGCCGGCTCGTCGGCGGCGTCGCGCAGGGCCTGGCCGCGCAGCTCAAGCTCGACCCCGTCGTGATCAGGCTGGTGTTCGTGCTGCTCAGCGTGGTCGGCGGGGTCGGCGGTGTGGCGTACGCGGTGCTGTGGATGATCACGCCGCGCGAGCCGTACAGGGGAGAGCCGCCCGCCCGCGACTGGAGCCAGCTCGCCGCGTTCACGGCGATCGGGGTGGCGCTGCTCGCGTTCGGGTTCCTGACGGGAGCCTCGCGGGGCGGCATCGGCATGCTGCCGTTCGCGGTGGGCGGCATCGGCGGGCTGATCCTGTGGCAGCAGGCCGATCCCGACCGCCGCAAGAACTGGGTGAGCGGCGCGACCAAGAGCATCAGGAAGAACCGGGTGCGCACGCTCCTCGGCGTGATGCTCGTGGTGGCGGGCGGGATCGGCTTCCTGGTGGTCGAGGGCCAGCTCCAGGAGGCGGGCCAGGGCCTGCTGTTCACCGCGGTCGTGGTCGGCGGGCTGGCGGTCATCGCCGCCCCGTGGCTGGCCGGCCTGTGGAAGGAGCTCCAGCTCGAACGGCGCGAGCGCATCCGTCAGGAGGAGCGCGCCGAGGTCGCCGCGATGGTGCACGACTCCGTCCTGCACACGTTGACGCTCATCCAGCGCGTCGCGCACGACTCGCGCGAGGTCACCCGCCTGGCCCGCTCCCAGGAGCGCGAGCTGCGCAACTGGCTCTACCAGCCGGCCCAGGACGCCGACGCCACCCTCGCCGCCGCCGTACGGCGCATCGCGGCCGAGGAGGAGGACGCGCACGGCGTGCCGATCGAGGTGGTCTGCGTCGGCGACATCGACCTCGACTCCGGCGGCAGGCTCGGGGCCATGCTCAAGGCGGCCCGGCAGTCGATGGTCAACGCCGCGAAATACTCTGAGAGTCCGTCCATTTCCGTGTACGCGGAAGTAGAGGGTGAAGAGGTCACGATTTTCGTGAAGGATCGGGGCAAGGGGTTCGACCTCGACGCGGTGCCGGTCGACAGGATGGGGATCAGGGAGTCCATCATCGGAAGGATGGAACGTCACGGCGGCGCCGCCAGGGTGCGTACCGAGCCTGGCGAGGGCACTGAAGTGATGCTGACGATGAAGGTGGAAAAGCAATGACGCGGGTGCTGATCGTGGACGACCACCGGCTCTTCCGCTCCGGCGTGCGGGCCGAGCTGGGCGACTCGATCGAGGTCGTGGGCGAGGCGGAGGACGTCGACTCGGCGGTCAAGGCCATCGCCGAGCTGCAGCCGGACGTCGTCCTGCTCGACGTCCACATGCCCGGCGGCGGCGGCCAGGAGGTGCTGCGCCGCGTGCTCGGCGCCGGCTCCCAGGTGCGCTTCCTCGCCCTGTCGGTGTCGGACGCGGCCGAGGACGTGATCGGCGTCATCCGCGGCGGCGCCCGCGGCTACGTCACCAAGAACATCAGCGGCAAGGAGCTGACCGACGCCATCAGCCGGGTCGCCGACGGGGACGCGGTCTTCTCGCCGCGTCTGGCCGGCTTCGTCCTCGACGCCTTCGCCTCCTCCGAGGCGCCTCCGATCGACCCCGAGCTCGACTCGCTGACGCAGCGCGAGCGCGAGGTGCTGCGGCTGATCGCCCGCGGTTACGCGTACAAGGAGATCGCCAAGGAGCTGTTCATCTCGGTCAAGACGGTGGAGACCCACGTCTCGTCGGTGCTGCGCAAGCTCCAGCTCTCCAACCGCCACGAGCTCTCCCGCTGGGCCACCGCCCGCCGCCTCGTCTGACCGCCGGGGAGAAAGTCGTCCATGAACGACTCCGGCTGGGCGTGGGCGGGGCTGGCGGCACGGGGAAGTCGGGGCGTGGGCGCCTTGCCTCAGCCCAGGACGAAGGCTGGGCGTGGTGGGGTGGTCTAACAGGGGACGGCGTGCGACATTCCAGGTATGGGCAGGGATGTGCCGATCGTCGTGTTCAGCCGGGACGACCGACGGAAGTACCGCGAGAAGGTCCACCGTTGCCTCGACGTCTTCGCGGAGCTGCTCCGGGAGTCGAAGTTCGAGGTCGACCGGTCGCTCGCCGGTCTGGAGATCGAGCTCAACATCGTGGACGGCGCCGGCGAGGCGTGCATGCGCAACGCCGAGGTGCTCGCCGCCATCGCGCGGCCTGACTGGGCCACCGAGCTGGGTCAGTTCAACGTCGAGATCAACATCGAGCCGCAGGAGCTCGGCGACGGCGGGGCCCGGCGGCTGGAGGACGACGTGCGCGCCCGGCTCAACCACGCCGAGGAGCGCGCCCGGTCGCAGGGCGCCCGTCTGATGCTGGTCGGCATCCTGCCCACGCTGCGCGAGCGGGACATCGGCGAGGGCACGCTCTCCGCCAACCCCCGCTACAAGCTGCTGAACGAGCAGATCTTCGCGGCCAGGGGCGAGGACCTGCACCTGCGGATCGAGGGCGTCGAGCTGCTGGACACGCGCGCCGACAGCATCACCCCCGAGGCCGCCTGCACCAGTGTCCAGCTGCACCTGCAGGTCAGCCCGCCGGCCTTCGCCGCGCACTGGAACGCCGCCCAGGCCATCGCCGGCCCCCAGGTCGCCGTCGCCGCGAACTCCCCGTACCTGTTCGGCAAGGAGCTGCACCGCGAGACCAGGATCGCGCTCTTCGAGCAGGCCACCGACACCCGTCCGGACGAGCTGAAAGCACAGGGCGTGCGGCCCCGGGTGTGGTTCGGCGAGCGCTGGATCACCAGCGTCTTCGACCTGTTCGAGGAGAACGTCCGCTACTACCCGGCCCTGCTGCCCATCTGCGATGACGAGGACCCGAGGGCCGAGCTGGAACAGGGCCGCGTCCCGCAGCTGCACGAGCTGACCCTGCACAACGGCACCGTCTACCGGTGGAACCGTCCCGTGTACGCGGTGGTGGACGGCCGCCCGCACCTGCGCGTGGAGAACCGGGTGCTCCCGGCCGGCCCGTCCGTGCTCGACATCGCGGCCAACGCCGCCTTCTACTACGGCCTGATGAGCGTGCTGCCGCACGCGGAGCGGCCGGTCTGGAGCCAGATGTCGTTCGCCGCCGCCGAGGAGAACCTCTACAACGCCGCCCGCCACGGCCTGGAGGCCAGGCTGTACTGGCCGGGGCTCGGCGAGGTGCCGGCGGACGAGCTGATCCTGCGCCGCCTGCTGCCCATGGCGTACGAGGGACTGGACCTGCGGGGTGTGGACCACGACGTCTCCGCCCGCCTGCTGGGCGTCATCGAGGGCCGCTGCCTGACGGGCCGCACGGGCGCCACCTGGCAGGTCGAGAAGGTACGGGCGATCGGCGGCGACCGGCATGAGGCGCTGCGGGCGATGACGCTGGAGTACCTCGACCGTATGCACGCGAATGAACCCGTACATACCTGGGCAGTCTGAGGCATGTGACGCCTCCCCTCGTCGTGCGCCTCCTGCTCGTCGTGCTGCTGCTGGCCCCCGTCTCCGCCTGCGGTGTGATCGACGTGCCGTCCAGGGACCGGCGCGGGCTCGACTCGTTCGAGGACGACGTGTGGGGCGCCAGGACGCTGTCGGAGGAGTTCTGGAAACAGCAGTTCGCGGCGTCCGGGATGACCTATCGCCCGGTCAACCGGTTCATCCCCTACTCGGGGACGAACGGGCCGCGTTGCGGCGGGCAGCCGTCCGTGCCGAACAACGCCTTCTACTGCTCGGCGGGACATTTCATCGCCTACGACGAGGAGTGGATGCGGGCGCTGTGGAGCCGGATGGGCGACGGCTCCGTCTATCTGATCATCCCGCACGAGTTCGGCCACGCCGTGCAGGCCCAGCTCCGCACCAGTTTCCGCCTCAACGTGGAGATGGAGCTGCAGGCCGACTGCTACGCGGGCGGCACGCTGCGCGCCCTGATCGACTCGGGGGCGCTGGTGGCCGAGCCGGGCGACGAGGACGAACTCCTGCTCAACCTCGCCGCCGCCGGCGACCCGACCGACGACTGGCTCGACCCGGCGGCCCACGGTACGGCCGAGCAGCGCCAGCGGTCGTTCGCCGTCGGCTACACCCGCGGCGTGAGCGCCTGCTGACACCTCCCGCGATGTAGTCGCGTGTCAATCCCCAGGATGATGCGACTGATCTTGTACACGTCATAGCGTTAGCCCATGCCATTGGAGGAGATCGGCTGGCTGCGCAGGGGGGCCTGCAGATCCAGCGACCCGGAGCTCTTCTTCCCCCTCGCCCCCTCACCCGTCCAGGAGGCGCGGGCCAAGGCCGTCTGCGCGACGTGCCAGGTCCTCACCGAGTGTCGTTCGTACGCGTTGAAGGCGGGCGAGGCCGATGGCATCTGGGGTGGGCTCACCCCGGAGGAGCGCCGCCGCTCCCGCGTTCCCGAAGGTGTGCGCCGCCCCGCGGCCTCGTGACCCTCCGGCGCGGGTTAAGAGTGAGCGCGACTAATCTTCAAGGGTGCTGCTTCGCTCGATCGCCGTGCTGACCGCGGCCAACGTGCTCAACAACCGCGTCGCGCCACGGCTCGGCCCCCTCACCTCCGCCGCGGCCACGGCGGCGCTGGTGGCGATGGCCCGCCAGTCGGGGGTCACGTGGGAGGAGCTCGGGTTCGAGCACGGGCGCCGGGGGGCCGTCATCGGCGGGGTGCTGGTGGCGGGCGTGGCCGCGGTCTACACCGTCGGCATCACCCTCCCTCGCACCCGCCCGCTCTTCCACGACGAGCGGGCGCTGTCGCTCACCCGCGCCCGCGTCCTGGAGGAGGCCCTGCTCCAGGTCCCGGTCGGCACGGTGCTGCTGGAGGAGGTCGGGTTCCGCGGGGCGCTGCACGCGATGCTCCGCCGGGCCCACGGGCAGGCCACCGCCACGGCGGTGTCGTCGGCGCTTTTCGGCCTCTGGCACATCCTGCCGGCCGTCGACATGGCGCGCGCCAACCCGGCGCTGGGAGCCGTCGTCGCGGGCGAGTCCCCCGGGCGGCTCGACACGGCGCGGGTCGTGGCGGGCAGCGTGGTCTCGACGGCCGCCGCCGGGGTCCTGTTCACCGAGCTGCGCCGCCGGGGCGGGCTCCTCGCGCCCTCCATGCTGCATCTGGCGACCAACTCGCTGGGCTACCTCTTCGCCCGTCTCGCCGCGACCAAGACCGAGCCCGTCCAGCAGGAGGTCTCCCACTGATGACGACCCGCGAACGGGAGATCACCGAGCCCGTGGACCTCTGCCTGCCCGACGGCCGGCTCAACCCGGCCGCCGTCGGCTGGACGCGGAGGCCGCTCCACCGGGCCAACCTGCGCGGCTGGGGCCGCACCAAGCGCTGGGAATACTGGGGGATCGTCACCCCATCCCACATCATCGGCGTCGTGGCGTCCTCGCTCGACTACGCGGGCGTGCACGGCCTCTACGTCCTCGACCGCGCCGCCGGCGAGGAGATCAGCAGGGACGTGGTGGTGCCGTTCGCCCGCGGCACCGTCATGCCCGACCGCAGCGGGGAGGGCACCGCCGTCGCGAAGGGCGGCGGCGGGCTGGACATCCGGATCACCCAGACCCCCGGCGCCACCGCGCTGCGCGCCCGCGCGGAGGGCATCGAGGTCGACCTGGAGATGCCGTCGCGCGAGGGCCACGAGTCACTCGGCGTGGTGGTGCCGTGGGGCCCGCGGCGCTTCCAGTACACGGTCAAGGATGTCGGCCGCCCGGTCCGGGGCAGGCTCGTGCTCGGCTCGGTCCCGTACGAGGTGCGCGAGGAAGACTCGTTCGCCGTGCTCGACCACGGGCGGGGGCGCTGGCCGTACTCGATCGCCTGGAACTGGGCGGCGGGCAGCGCGCCCGGGAAGGCGATCCAGCTCGGCGGGCGGTGGACGGCCGGCACCGGGATGACGGAGAACGCCCTGTTCATCGGCGGCCGGCTGCACAAGATCGGCGAGGAGCTGGCGTGGAGCTACGACCGCGCCGACTGGATGCGGCCGTGGCGGATCACCGGTCCCCGGGTGCAGGTGGAGTTCACGCCCTTCTACGAGCGGGTGGCCCGCACCGAGCTGGTGGTGGTGGGCTCCGAGACCCACCAGTGCTTCGGCCACTTCGCCGGGCGCGCCCAGGCCGACGACGGCACCTGGGTGGAGCTCGACGGGCTGACGGGGTGGGCGGAGGAGGCCCGGCAGCGCTGGTGATGTTCTCCCGGTGGTGAGGGTGCTTTCCGCCCCGGGATGAGGATCCTTCACCTCGCGGCCCTGGCCTGCGTTCATGCTCTTTGCCGCGGCTTTAAAGTCACTGCCGCGCCTCAACGTGTTCGATCAAACACGGAGAGTGCGTATATCAAGATCACAATCCGTGATATACGCTGGAGGTACGGAGGTGGTTTTCCATGCGAACAGTCGTGGATATCGACAAGGACCTGTTGCGGCGTGCGCAGCAGGAGTTGGGGACGGACACGATGAAGGAGACGGTACACGCGGCCCTTACGGAGGTCGCCGAGCGGGCAAAGCGTCGCGAAGCGTTCGAGTACTGGACCTCGCGGGACAATACGGATCTGCTGGATCCGGAAATCAGGAAGGAAGCGTTCTAGCGGTCGGCGTGGTCTACCTCATCGACAAGAGCGCTCTGGCACGCATGCCCAACCCCGTGGTGGCACGCGCCCTCGAGCCGCTCATGCTCGACAAGATGCTCGCCGTCTGCGTCGTCACACAGCTCGAGGTCCTCTACAGCGCCCGCGACCCCGAGGGCTACGCGCGGGACGCCTACCACCTGCGCGAGGACTTCCGCCATCTGCCGGTGGACCCGGCGGTGCAGGCACGGGCGCTGGAGGTGCAGGAGCTCCTGGCCCAGAAGTCGCAGCACCGGGGGATAAGCCCCGGAGACCTGCTCATCGCCGCCTGCGCCGAGGTGTACGGCGCGACGGTGCTCCACTACGACCGCGACTACGACCGGATCGCGGAGGTCACCGGGCAGCCGTCGCTGTGGGTGGTGCCGCCCGGTTCGGTGCCGTAAGCCGGCCTACGTCGTGTTGACGACCTGGAAGCCCTCGGCGTAGTGCCCGTCGGGGAAGCCCGCCTGCCGCGCCCAGGCGGCGAAACGGTCCCTGACGATCTCCGCGAACCCCTCGATGTGACCCACCTGACTGGCGTGCGACTGCAGCGCCGCCAGTTTGCGGTCGACGACCGGCGTGATGTCCACCCAGTGGTTGCGGGTGGGCCCGCCCATGAGCCACACCTCACGCACCGTCCACGCCTCCAGGCCCTCCTCCTCCACGAGTTCGGGGAAGGCGTACGGGTTGCGCGCGTCGGGATAGACGGCGTCCAGGGTGGCGCCGCCGACCGCCCGGTGGTCGGGATGGCTGGGGGCGATGAACTCGTAGTTGCGCTCGGGGTGATGGGTGATCACCAGCTCGGGCCGTACCTGCCTGATGACGCGGGCGATGTCCCTGCGCAGATCCAGCGACGGGACGACGGTCCCGTCGGCGCGGCCGAGGGAGCGCAGGTCGGTCACGCCGACGCACTTGGCCGCCGCGGCCTGCTCGGCGCGGCGCAGTTCGGCCATGCCGGAGTGGTCCAGGGAGCGGTCGTTGCCGCCCGCGTCGCCGTCGGTGACCAGCAGGTAGGTCACCTCCACGCCCTTGTCGGCGAACAGCGCCACGCTGCCGGCCGCGCCGAAGTCGGCGTCGTCCGGGTGCGCAGTCACGACGAGGACCCTGGTGATCTCACTCTCCGGCAGCATGGCTCCCCTTTCTGAGGCGTCTGTCCGCACAACGGGAGCCCGGTCCCCGGCATTCCGGGCGCCGATTGTCGGTGAGGGGGCCTAACCTAGGGGCGTGCCCACCCAAGTCTCTGTTGACCACCCTTTGCTCGACGGCCTCAACCCTCAGCAGCGCGAGGCCGTGCTCCACCACGGCAGCCCGCTGCTGATCGTCGCGGGCGCCGGGTCCGGCAAGACGCGGGTGCTCACCCACCGCATCGCCTACCTTCTGGCCGAGCGCGACGTCCATCCGGGCGAGATCCTGGCCATCACGTTCACCAACAAGGCCGCCCGCGAGATGAAGGAGCGCATCGACAAGCTCGTCGGCCCGCGCTCGCGGGCGATGTGGGTGATGACCTTCCACAGCGCGTGCATGCGCATCCTGCGCCGCGAGGCCAAGCGGCTCGGCTTCCCTTCGAGCTTCTCCATCTACGACCAGGCCGACTCCCAGCGCCTCATGGCCATGGTCTGCCGCGAGATGGAGCTCGACCCCAAGCGCTATCCGCCCCGGTCGTTCTCCGCCCAGGTCAGCAACTTCAAGAACGAGCTGATCGACTACGAGACCGCGATCGAGCGGGCGGGCTCCCACCTGGAGAAGACGCTCGCCCAGGCCTACAAGAGCTACCAGCTCAAGCTCACCGAGGCCGGCGCGATGGACTTCGACGACATCATCATGAACACGGTGACGCTCTTCCAGCTCTTCCCCGAGGTGGCGGAGCACTACCGGATGCGCTTCCGCCACGTCCTCGTCGACGAATACCAGGACACCAACCACGCGCAGTACATCCTGATCAGGGAGCTGGTCGGGTTCCCCGAGCTGCGCACCGCCGACGGCGACCAGGTGCGCTCCGGCACCAGCCAGTCGGAGCTGTGCGTGGTCGGCGACGCCGACCAGTCGATCTACGCCTTCCGCGGCGCGACGATCCGCAACATCCTCGAGTTCGAGCGCGACTACCCCGACGCCCGCACGATCCTGCTGGAGCAGAACTACCGCTCCACCCAGAACATCCTGGCCGCCGCCAACGCGGTCATCTCCCGCAACGAGTCGCGCAAGCCGAAGAACCTCTGGTCCGACCAGGGCGACGGGCCCAAGATCGTGGGATACGTCGCCGACAACGAGCACGACGAGGCCGTGTTCGTGGCGCAGGAGGTCGACCGGCTGGCCGACGAGGAGGACGTCAGGCCGGGCGACGTCGCGGTCTTCTACCGCACCAACGCCGCCTCCCGCGTGTTCGAGGAGATCTTCATCCGCACCGGCCTGCCCTACAAGGTCGTCGGCGGGGTGCGCTTCTACGAGCGCAAGGAGGTCAAGGACCTGCTGGCCTACCTCCGGGTGCTGGCCAACCCGCTCGACGTGGTGTCGCTGCGCCGCATACTCAACGTGCCCAAGCGCGGCATCGGCGACCGGGCCGAGGCGATGGTGGAGGCGTTCGCGGCGCGCGAGCGGATCCCGTTCTGGGAGGGCCTGCGCCGGGCCGACGAGGCGCCGGGCATGGCCACCCGCTCGCTCAACGCGATCAGGGAGTTCGTCGCGATGATCGATGAGCTGATCGCCAAGGGCGAGGGCGTGCCGCCGTCCGCGCTGGCCGAGGAGGTGCTGGTGGCCACCGGCTACCGCGCCGAGCTGGAGGCGTCCGAAGATCCTCAGGACGAGTCCCGCCTGGAGAACCTCCAGGAGCTGGTCTCGGTGGCCGGCGAGTTCGAGGAGGCCAACCCCGAGGGCACGCTCGTGGAGTTCCTGGAGCAGGTGTCGCTGGTGGCCGACGCCGACCAGATCCCCGAGCAGGACGGCGGCCAGGGCGTGGTGACGCTGATGACGCTCCACACCGCCAAGGGCCTGGAGTTCCCGGTGGTGTTCCTGACCGCCATGGAAGACGGCGTCTTCCCCCACATCCGCTCCATCGGCGAGCCGAAGGAGCTGGAGGAGGAGCGCCGCCTCGCCTACGTCGGCATCACCCGCGCCCAGCAGCGGCTCTACCTGACGCGGGCGGCGGTGCGCAGCTCGTGGGGCGCGCCGTCGTTCAACCCGGCCTCGCGGTTCGTCACCGAGGTGCCGGCCAAGCTGGTCGAGTGGCGCACCGACCCCGACAAGTCCGCGTGGAGCGCCGCCACCCGCCGCGAGCCCGTCCCGGCCGCGGCCCCGAAGAAGACCGGCGGCCGGGCCGTCCCGTCGCTGACGCCGGGCGACCGGGTCACCCACGACGCGTTCGGTCTCGGCACCGTGGTGTCGGTCGACGGCGTGGCCGAGAAGACCAAGGTCAAGATCGACTTCGGCTCGGGTGGTGAGAAGACGCTCCTGCTCGCGTACGCGCCGCTGGAGAAGCTCTGACCTCGTGCGTCAGCTCTGGGCGGTGCGCAGGGCGCTGCCCTTCTTCCACTGGGTCCAGTTGAGCTGCCAGTAGCTCCAGCCGTTGTTCCACTGGAGCTTGCGCTTGGTGCCGACGATCTTGACGACGTCGCCGCGCTGGCTGATCTGGTAGAACCACTTGGCCCCGGCCGGGGTGGCGCGCACGCAGCCGTGGCTCTGGTTGGACCGGCCGAGATACTGGTAGTCGCCGAAGCTCTGGTGGACGTACTCGCCGCTGTCGGAGATGCGCACCGCCCACGGGATCTCCTCCTTGTAGTAGCGGGGGTCCTTCGGGTCGGTCACCCCCATCCACGACGAGGTCATGGTCTCCACGGCCTTCTTGCCCATGGTCAGGTGGACGCCGCTGGTGGTCAGGTAGACGTCGACGCCGTTCCTGACCAGCCCGCCGCGGCCGGCGCTGATCGGGATCTTCTTGGCCAGCTTGCCGTTGCGGTAGACCTTCATGACGTGCTTGCGGGTGTCGACCAGCGACACGTGCTTGGCGCCGACGGCGAAGCGGCGGCTGACGTTCTTCGCCTTCTCGTTGCCGGGGATCTCGCTGAGCAGGGCCTTGAACAGCACCTTCTGGTAGGGCTTCCAGTAGGTCTTGGTGCGGTAGATGACCTTGCGCGGCGACACCCACCGCCAGGCGCCCTCGACGGGCTGCTCCGCCTCGACCTGGAGCACGGACTCGACGGCGGCCTTGTCGGGCACGTCGCGGTCGAAGGTGACGATGATGGGGAAGCCGACGCCCACCTTCTCCGTCTTCTCGCCCATGGGGGTGATGTCGGCGATGCCTATCTTGAACTTCTTCTTCGCCTTCGTGACGGTTTGAGCCGCCTGCACCGTCTGCGGCCGGGCGGCCTGCTGAGCGACGGGGGCGCCCTCCGCCGCGCAGGCCACCGCCGTCACCAGCGCGGCGGCGGCGAGAATCCGGGGGAAGACATTCACGGGTCGTACTCCTGAGCTATGGTTCTCCGCGTTACGCGTCTGTACGTGTGACAATTGGGACGCGTGTTTCGACGGCGGATAACTCGTCACGATGTTGTAACGGTCCAAAGGAGCACGAACCCGACCTCCGTACCCGCGGGCTCTCGTGCCCGGGGGACGGGCACGAGAGCGCTCACTCGTACGGGAGAGGAAAGGGAACTAGCCGCCCAGCATCCCGGTCTTGGCGCCGTTGAGGATGTCGAGGTTGTCGAGGGTCTCCTCCGAGCCCTCCTTCGGCTTGCTGCTGGCGTCGCTGTCGGTCGGCGCCTTGATGCTGACCTTGGTGCCCCAGCCGGTGTAGCGGGTGTCCACGCTCACCATCTCGCTCTTCTTCGGCGTGCCGTTGGTGATGCCGAACGGGAACGTGGTCACCAGCCGCGTCGGCAGGCCCTTGGCGTCGACGCTCAGCCGCCAGGAGATCTCGGTCTTGAGCACCTTGGCCGGGAACTTGTCCCGCAGGACCGTGGCACGGAACCACGGAGAGACCTTGCGTGCCTGGCTGACGGTGATCTTGCCGGAGTAGCCGCCCCTGGCCGCCTTGGCGTTCTTGAGCATGGCCTTCAGCGTGGCCGGCTCGGCGACGTTCAGCAGCTGGCCGTAGCCGCCCGTGATGCCGCCGGTCGGGCCGTTCGGCAGCTTGAACCACGTCTTGTCCTCGGGCAGCAAAGCGGACCAGATCCCGCCCGACAGGTAGGAGGTCTTGCCCAGCCAGATGGTCCGCTCGGGGCTGAGCATCGCCTTGGCCAGGTCGGAGTCGTCCTCGCCGAGGTCGCTGGCCTTGATGTTGAACTTGCCGGTGATGTCCGACGCTGCCACGCCGTTCTTACGGAAGCCGATGGTGCCGGTGCGGCGGATGAAGACCATGCGGGCGACAGGGTCCTCGACGGTGGTGCGCTCGGTGAACTTCACGCCCTTGCCCGCGACGAGTTGCTTCTTCACGGCGGTGAGCGGGTTCTTGGGCGCAACCTGAGCCTGTGCGGGAACGGCCGTGACGAAGGTCGCGGCCGAGGCCACAGCGAGGCCCGCGATCAAGCGCTTCATGCGATTTTCTCGATTCATTGAGGGGGATGTGGCCACTCAGGGGCCACGACAAGTGAACGAATCACCCCATGCCCTTCACAGGCATGGGGGTGTTACGTCTCTCGTACGGAGAGAAAGGGGAGCTAGCGGCCCACCCCGAGAGAACTGATCGCGTTGTCCGGGATCTCCGACGGCACATCGCTGTCGGTCCTGCCGGAGAGCAGGTCGGCGCTGTCGATCCATTGCGACTTCGGCGGAGCCGTGATCTTCACCTTGGCGCCCCACGCGGTGTAGCGGCTCTCGGTGACCGAGCGGCTGCGGCCCATGATCCCGTAGTCGAGCGTCCAGTCGCTCACCACGCGGGTGATCAGGCCCTTGCCGTTGGTGTCGATCAGGTAATTGACCTTGACCTTGGCGAAAGTGCCCGACAACTGCACGCCCTGGAGCGAGGCCAGGTGCTTGAGCGTGGTCGTGCCCTTGTAGTCACCCTTGACGTTCTTGGCCTTGGAGACCAGACCCTTGAGCACCTTCGGGTTGAAGATGTCGACGAGCTGGTTCGTCTGGTAAGTCGTGGCGCCTTCGTAGCGGATCCACTTCTTGCCCTCGGGGAGCTCGTCCGCGAACAGGCCGCCCTGCATGTAGGTGGAGCCCCCCGCACTGATCGTGCGCGTGGCGCCGAGAATCGAAAGGAATGGATCGCCCTGCTTGCCCCGCGGCGACTTGTAGCGGTTGCTCAGGTCGGCGCCGACCACTGCGGACTTGCCGAATTCGAGCTTCCCGGTCGTTCGGGTGACGCCGGCGGCCTTTCCGTCATTGAAACTACGGACCGTTTCGGAAACGCGCACTCCGTGTCCGGGCTTGAACTGCTGCTTCAGCGTTTTGACCGGATTCGCCGGTGCGGCCTGCGCTGGCGCCACCGTGACCAGCGTCGCCGCGGTGGCCAATGCCAGCCCGGTAATGACTCTTCTCATCGTTGTCCTCGGTTGAAAAGGAAGGGGAAAAAGGTATCTTGCCGATCGAAGATCACAGCGATATCTCAATAGGCGGACAAGAGCTGATGATTCGGTGCACATTTCGTGCAGGCGGAGTGAGATCACCGTCACATCCAGGCACAACCGCGACCCGGTGACCGGGAAGGGTCAAGTCTGGGGCTAGGCTTCACTGGCGGAAACGCCCGGCACGGACGTACGGGGTGGCCCGGGCCGTCGAACATTCAGTCGGAGAAGCAAGGACGGACCCTCGTGGACCTGTTCGAACATCAGGCGAAGGAACTCTTCGCCGACTACGGCATCCCGGTGCCACGCGGCATCGTCGCCCACACTGTGGAGGAGGCACGCGCGGCCGCCGAGGAGCTCACCGGTCGCGTCGTCGTCAAGGCGCAGGTGAAGACCGGAGGCCGCGGCAAGGCCGGTGGCGTGAAGGTGGCCGACGACGCCGCCGACGCCGTCGAGAAGGCCCAGGCCATCCTGGGCATGGACATCAAGGGCCACACGGTGCACAAGGTGCTCGTGGAGGAGGCCAGCGCGATCGCGGAGGAGTACTACTTCTCCTTCCTGCTCGACCGCGCCAACCGCACTTTCCTGGCCATCTGCTCCGCCGCGGGCGGCATGGACATCGAAGAGGTCGCCCACTCGACCCCCGAGAAGGTCGCCAAGGTGCCGGTCTCGCCGCTGACCGGCGTCGACCGCGCCACGGCCCGCGAGATCGCGGCGGCCGGCGGGCTGCCGGAGAAGGCGCTCGACGGCGCGGCCGAGCTCATCGAGAAGCTCTGGTGCGCGTTCGTCGACGAGGACGCCAGCCTCGTCGAGGTCAACCCGATGATCCTGTCGGCCGACGGCCAGGTGAAGGCCCTCGACGGCAAGGTCACGCTCGACGACAACGCCTCCTTCCGCCAGCCCGACCACGAGGCCTTCGTCGACCAGGCCGCCGAGGACCCGCTGGAGGCCGCGGCCAAGGCCAAGGACCTCAACTACGTCAAGCTCGACGGCACCGTCGGCATCATCGGCAACGGCGCCGGCCTGGTCATGTCCACGCTCGACGTGGTCGCCTACGCGGGCGAGGCCTTCCCCGGCAAGCCCGCCCCGGCCAACTTCCTCGACATCGGCGGCGGCGCGTCCGCCGAGGTCATGGCGGCCGGCCTGGAGATCATCATGTCCGACCCGTCGGTCAAGTCGATCTTCGTCAACGTGTTCGGCGGCATCACCGCCTGCGACGCCGTGGCCAACGGCATCGTCTCGGCGTTCAAGCTGCTGGAGAGCCGCGGCGAGTCGGTCAACCACCCGCTGGTGGTCCGCCTCGACGGCAACAACGCCCAGCTCGGGCGACAGATCCTGGCCGACGCCGCGCTCCCGCGCGTCGAGCTGGTCGACACGATGGACGACGCGGCCAAGCGGGCCGCCGAGCTCGCTGCGGTAGGTGCGTGACACATGGCAATCTGGCTGACCGAGAACAGCAAGATCATCGTTCAGGGCATGACCGGCTCGGAGGGCACCAAGCACACCCGCCGCATGCTCGCCGCCGGCTCCCGCGTCGTGGGCGGCGTCAACGCCCGCAAGGCCGGCACCACCCACGAGGGCCTGCCCGTGTTCGGCACGGTCAAGGAGGCGATGGAGAAGACGCGCGCCGACGTGTCCGTCGTCTTCGTCCCCCCGGCGTTCACCAAGGACGCCGTCAAGGAGGCCGTCGACGCCGAGATCCCGCTCTGCGTGGTGATCACCGAGGGCGTGCCGGTCCACGACACCACCGAGTTCTGGGCGTACGCGACCGAGAAGGGCAACAAGACCCGCATCATCGGTCCCAACTGCCCCGGCATCGCATCGCCCGGCGCCTCCAACGCCGGCATCATCCCCGCCGACATCACCACCGCGGGCCGCATCGGCCTGGTGTCGAAGTCCGGCACGCTGACCTACCAGCTCATGTACGAGCTGCGTGACTTCGGCTTCTCCACCGCCGTGGGCATCGGCGGCGACCCGGTCATCGGCACCACGCACATCGACTGCCTCCAGGCGTTCCAGGACGACCCCGGCACCGACGCGATCGTGATGATCGGCGAGATCGGCGGAGACGCCGAGGAGCGCGCGGCCGCCTACATCGAGAAGCACGTCACCAAGCCGGTCGTCGCCTACGTCGCGGGCTTCACCGCGCCCGAGGGCAAGACCATGGGCCACGCCGGCGCCATCGTCTCCGGCTCGGCCGGCACCGCCCAGGCGAAGAAGGAGGCCCTGGAGAAGGTCGGCGTGCGCGTCGGCAAGACCCCCTCCGAGACCGCCCGCCTGATGCGGGAGATCATGCAGTCACGCTAGACAGCGGCGAAGGCCCCCACGGACGGCTCGTTCGTCCGGGCGGGGCCTTCCGCGTGTCCGGGGCTCGGAAAGCCCGTGCCCGTCGCGGAAACACCGTATAAACCGGGCGGGTGCGGCGCGTCAACCAAGCGCCGGTCGGGAAAGATTGAGAAAATCACTTGTTGTGACGGCGATACTCGACCAGCTCCGCACCGCCCCCCGGTCGGTTCTCGGCAAGCTGCCGGGGGTCTCGGGTGACGACGAGTCCCGCCGGCCCCTGCCCGTGTCCGGCATGCTCGCCGCCGCCATCGCGCTGGGCGCCGGGCTCGCCGTCCTCACCACGCTCACCATCGTCGGCTGGATGGCGGCCCCGCGCGGCGCGCTCGGCCAGGGGCTGCCCGGCGTGTTCCGCACGGCCGCGCAGATCTGGCTGGCCGCCCACCACGCGGGCTTCGACATCCCCGGCGGCCGGGTCGGGCTGCTGCCCCTGGGCCTGATGGTGCTGCCCGCCCTGCTGCTCTACAAGGCGGGGCGGTGGATGGCCCGCGACGCCGACCTGCGGCTGCGGCTGCCGGCCCGGCTCCCGAAGAACAGCCCGAAGGAGAAGGCCAACGCGCGGCGCCGGGCCCAGCTCGTGCTGGTCGTGCAGGCGGGCGTCTCGCTCGCGGCCCCCTACGCCATGCTGGCCGGCGGCATCGCGCTGGCCACCACCAACGACCTCACCAAGCCGTCCATCGGCGAGGCGCTGATCAGCCACTTCCTCCTGGCCTTCCTGGCCGGCACGCTCGCCGTCGCGCGCACGATCGGGCCGTGGCGGGTGATGCCGAGGCTGCTGCCCGAGCGGGTGCGGGCGGTGACCGTCGGCACGGCGGTGGCCACCGCGATCATGCTCGCGGCCGGGCTGGTGCTCGTGCTGGTCGCCATCGTGCTCAACTTCGACCAGGTGCGGGAGCTGTCCGACGTGCTCGCGCCGGGGTTCGTGGGCGGCGTGCTGCTCCTGCTGGTGCAGCTGCTCTACCTGTTCAACGTGGTCATCTGGGGGCTGTCCTACATCGCCGGGCCGGGGTTCGCGGTCGGCGCCGACACGCTGGTCGCGCCGACGGGTGTGCAGCTCGGCACGGTGCCGAGCCTGCCGATGCTGGGCGCACTGCCCGACAGCGGCCCGGCGCCCGTCTGGATGATGGCGGTGATCGCGCTGCCGTTCGCGGCGGGCGCGGTGGCGGGCGTCGTGGTCGCCAGGATCTCGCCCTCTCCCGCGTACGAGGCCGCGCCGCTCTGGGGTTTCCTCACCGGTGTCACGACCGGGCTGGTGGCGGCGGCGCTGGCCGCGTTGTCCGGCGGGCCGATCGGCGGCGGCAGGCTGACGGTCGTCGGGCCGCCGGTGTGGGAGGTGGCCCTGTCGGTCGGGCTGGAGGTGGGCGTGGCCGCCGGCATCTCCGCCGGCGTGACCAACCTGCTGCTGCTCAGCCGCAAGGCCCGCGCCCCGCTCGACAAGGCCGCCGCGCCGGTGCGGAAGGCGGGGGCGGCGATCGCCAGGGCGGCGAGCAAGGTCGGGCTGGCCGAGTCGGACGCCCGCCCGCTGCCCGGCCACTGGATGGACGCCACCGAGGCCGACACGCAGCCCATCCCGGTCATCAGGGACGACTGGCAGGACGAGCACGCGTCGGCCGCCGCCGAGACCCTGGCCCAGGCGCGCCCGCGCGCTCCGCTGGACGAGGCGCCGCGGAGCCGCAAGGACATCGTGGACGAGTCGGACGACAAGGGCGGCCACGTGATCTACGTGGACCCGTACGCCTGGGACCGCGACTGATCAGGGCTGCGCCGCGCCGAGCAGCTCCAGCACGTCGGGCGGCAGCTTCTTCTCGGCCGCCTCCCTGAACTGCACGAAGCACTCGCCCTGCGACTGAACCGTGCCGGCGCCCTTCATGCACTCCTGGTAGGCGGAGTTCTCGTCCATCAGGTAGACCTGCATGCCGGTGGCCCCGGCGGAGAGCAGCAGCGCGGCCGTCGCCACGGCGATGCCGCCCGACGCCACGCCGGTGGGTTTGCCCGCGCCTCTCAGCAGCGGGAGCGCGCGGATGCCGGCCACGAGCGCGAACACCGCCATGACCAGCCCGGCCAGCGGCAGCATGAACGTCATGGCCAGCGCTGCGATGGACAACCAGATCGCTCGGCGGCCCGCGGACTCCGCGGGCTGCTGACCGGCCGGTGCTTGCACCGGTGTCGACACCTGACCTCCTCTGCGTCACCGGGCGAGTAACGGATACGCTTGCAGCCCCACCCCACGATTGTCCATGGGAGAGTGCGTGTCTAAGGCTGGGCGGCTCGTCGTCCTCGTCTCCGGCTCTGGAACAAACCTACAGGCCCTGCTGGACGCTTCCGCCGATCCTTCGTACGGGGCCCGCGTGGTGGCCGTCGGTGCCGACCGCGATGGGATCGAAGGTTTGGCCAGGGCGTCACGCGCAGGCGTACCCACTTTTGTGCGAAATTTGCGTGATTATCCGAATCGTGAGGATTGGGATGCCGCGATCGCCGCGGAGATCGCGGCCCACAAGCCCGATCTGGTGATCTCGGCCGGCTTCATGAAGATTCTCGGCGCTCCGACGCTGGACTCGTTCCCGGTCGTCAACACCCACCCCGCGCTGCTGCCGTCGTTCCCGGGGGCTCACGGTGTGCGCGACGCGCTCGCGTACGGGGTCCAGGTGACGGGCTGCACCGTGATGCTGGCCGACGCCGGCGTCGACACCGGGCCGATCATCGCCCAGGAGGCCGTGCGCGTGCTGCCGGGCGATGACGAGTCCGAGCTGCACGAGCGCATCAAGACCGTCGAGCGCCGACTGCTCGTCGACACTGTCGGCCGGATGGTCCGCGAGGGCTGGACGGTCAGCGGACGCGTCGTCCGCATCGGCAACAACATTGGAGGGGAAAACTCGTGACCCGCATCGCCATCCGGCGTGCCCTGATCGCCGTGTACGACAAGTCGGGGCTGGAAGAGCTGGCCAGGGCTCTTGACGGTGCGGGGGTGGAGATCGTGTCGACGGGCGGCACGGCCGCCGCCATCGCGTCCTACGGCATCCCGGTGACCAAGGTCGAGCAGCTCACCGGCTTCCCCGAGTGTCTCGACGGGCGCGTCAAGACGCTCCACCCGAGGGTGCACGCCGGGCTGCTCGCCGACCTCGGCAAGCCGCACCACGTGCAGCAGCTGGAGGAGCTGGAGATCGACCCGTTCCAGCTCGTGGTGGTCAACCTCTACCCGTTCGAGCAGACGGTGGCCTCGGGGGCGTCGCCGGAGGAGTGCGTCGAGCAGATCGACATCGGCGGCCCGGCCATGATCCGCGGCGCCGCCAAGAACCACAACACCTGCGCGGTCGTGGTCGACCCCGGCTTCTACGGCGAGGTGTCCGCCGCGCTGGAGCAGGGCGGGTTCAGCAAGGCCGAGCGCAAGCGGCTGGCGGGCATCGCCTACGCCCACACCGCCGCCTACGACGTGGCCGTGGCCTCGTGGTTCGGCAGCGCGTACGCGGCCGAGGAGGAGTGGCCCGCGTTCATGGGCGCGACCTGGCGGCGCAAGGCCGAGCTGCGCTACGGCGAGAACCCCCACCAGGGCGCCGCCCTCTACACCTCGGGAGCGGACGGGCTGGCCAACGCCGAGCAGCTGCACGGCAAGGAGATGTCCTACAACAACTACCTCGACGCCGACGCCGCCTGGCGGGCCGCGTGGGACTTCACCGACCCGTGCGTGGCCATCATCAAGCACCAGAACCCGTGCGGCATCGCCGTCGGCGCCGACGTGGCCGAGGCGCACCGCAAGGCCCACGCGTGCGACCCGGTCTCCGCCTACGGCGGCGTGATCGCCGTCAACGGGCCGGTCACGGCGTCCCTGGCCCGGCAGATCGCCGAGGTGTTCACCGAGGTCGTGGTGGCGCCCGCGTTCGAGCCCGAGGCGCTGGAGATCCTCACCAGGAAGAAGAACCTGCGCCTGCTCGTCTGCCCCGCCGGCCCGGCCAACGCGGCCGAGTTCCGCCGGATCGACGGCGGCCTGCTCGTCCAGCAGGTCGACCGGGTCGACGCGGCCGGCGACGACCCGTCCACCTGGCAGCTCAAGGCGGGCGAGCCGGCCTCTCCGGAGATGCTGGCCGACCTGGCGTTCGCCTGGCGGGCCGCGCGCTCGGTCAAGTCCAACGCGATCCTGCTGGCCAGCGACGGCGCCACCGTGGGCGTGGGCATGGGGCAGGTCAACCGGGTCGACTCCTGCCGCCTCGCGGTCAGCCGGGCGGGCGAGCGCGCGACGGGCGCGGTGGCCGCGTCCGACGCGTTCTTCCCGTTCCCCGACGGGCCGCAGGTGCTCATCGAGGGCGGCGTGAAGGCCATCGTCGAGCCCGGCGGCTCCGTACGCGACCAGGAGGTCATCGACGCGGTGGAGAAGGCGGGCGTCACGCTCTACTTCACCGGCACGCGGCACTTCTTCCACTGATCGACGGCTCGGCGGGCCGGACCCCCGGCCCCCGATTTGCCGGAAAAGTGCGGCGGCATGCCGCTTGTCCGGTTAATCTGATGCGCGTTGCGTGTCTCATTCCCCTCGGAGTGTCTCCATGACGCTGCTCGACGCATCCCTGAACGTCCTCCTGGCCGTGAACGGATTCGCCACCAGCCCTTTCGTGCTCATCCTGCTGGCCTTCATCGGCGCCTACCTCGGCGGCCGGGCCATGGAGCTGATCCCGTTCACCCGCAGGATCATCGAGCGCCGTGAGGCTCAGCTCGCCGAGCGGGAGTAGTCCCAGGCCAGCTTGGCCGCCCCGGCGAGGCCGGCCCGCACCCCCAGCGTGGTCGGCCGCACCTCGACGGCCCTGACGAACCCCAGCCCGCCGACGTCGTCCAGCGCCGCCTCCAATGGGCCGAACAGCACCGGCCCCGCCTGGGAGACGCCCCCGCCGACGACCACGGTGGTGATCTCGACCGCGGCGGCCGTCGAGGCGATCATCCCGGCCAGCGCCCGCGCCCCCCGCTCGAACGCGGCCACCGCCACGGGATCACCTGCGGCGGCATCCCCCGCCAACGTCCGCGCGTCCGCGACCACGGGGTCGCCGGTCGATGCCCGGCCGGGGGTCCAGCCGTTCTCCAGCGCCCAGCGGGCCATGTTGGGGCCGCTCGCGTACCTCTCGACGCAGCCGCGTCCGCCGCACTCGCAGCGCTCCCCGTACGGGTCCACGCTCATGTGGCCGACGTGACCGGCGTTCCCGGTGGGGCCGAGCAGTGGCGTGCCGCCGACGACCAGGCCGCCGCCGATGCCGGTGGAGACCACGATGCCCAGCAGCGCGCGGGT
Organism: Nonomuraea harbinensis; assembly: GCF_019396385.1. Taxonomy (GTDB): domain Bacteria; phylum Actinomycetota; class Actinomycetes; order Streptosporangiales; family Streptosporangiaceae; genus Nonomuraea; species Nonomuraea ferruginea. The sequence goes on from NZ_JAHKRN010000013.1 coordinate 141,542, forward strand.
CTCCTGGCCCGCGCCCAGCCAGTGCTCGCCCAGCGCCATGCACTGCGCGTCGCCGGCGAGCACGGTGGGCAGGCCGGTCAGCTTCCGCACCTCGTCCCGGAGCGGGAAGCCGCGCCAGCTCGGCATGTTCACCGGGCTCACGGTCCCGGCGGCGAGGTCCAGCGGCCCGGCGCACCCGATCCCGACGGCCCCGGGCTCCGGCCCGCCCTCGGTCACCTGCTCGATCAGGCCGCGCAGCGCGGCCATGACCTCCTGCCCCGGCGTGGGCCGGGTGCCGGAACGCAGCACGGATCCGCTCGCGTCCACGAGCGCGGCGGCGAGCTTGGTCCCGCCGATGTCAATGGCAAGTACGTGATTCATGAGTGTTTGTGGTGGTTGTCGGGCTGGCGAGGGTCGCCAGGATGCTCAAGTCCGGGCACGAGCCGCACCGTCGCGGCCCGCTTCTCATCGATCCACCGCGCGAAGGCGAGCCGCCGCGCCGCGTCGAGCCGGGGTGCCCCGGCGCCGCTCTCCGAAGCGGGCGTCTCGCCGTCGAGGGCCGCGACGTCCAGCTCCGAGCGCTCCGCCACCGCGACATGCCACCCCAGGGCGTCTCCTACGGGGCCGGTGAGCTCTCCGGGAGGCCGGGAGCGGAGGGCCGCGGCGAGCGCGGCGGGCAGCGACTCCAGGGTGACCGCGCCCAGCGGTTCCAGGTCGGCCGGGGTGGCCGTCCGGGCGGTCTCCCTGTCCTCGAACAGCCCGTGCAGCACCAGGTAGCGGGTCTCCCGATCGTCCCGTACGGGGGAGGGACGCCAGGCGGCGGGCACCTCGGCGGTGGCGGTCACGTGCCGGTACATCGCGCGCACCCACGGGCTGCCGTGATAGGCGGCGGCGTTGACGGAGCCCAGCTCGACGGCGGCGATCCGGTCGAGTGGCGGCCCGTCCACGGGGGCCAGCCCGAGGCGCCCCGCCTCGTCCTCGCACAGCGCCTCGGTGAGGATCACCTGGGTCAGCCACCGGGCCAGCTGGCGGTCCTCGGCGCTGCCGGGCGTGGGCAGCGCGGCGCGTGACGGCCCGGCCCGCAGCTCGGCGATCCGCCGGTCGAGCGCCTCCCGCCCCACGGGCCTGTCACCGACGTACCCGATCTCCGCAGGAACGGCGGTCACCGGGTCACCTCCAGGCGGACGGTGGCGGCGTACTGGCAGCGGCCGAACCACATGACCTTGGGCAGCGCCCAGAAGTGCCCAGCCGTCGCGTCCGGCGGGACCTCCACGGGGAACGTCACGTCACAGGTCCCTCCGGCGGCCACCGTGAACCCCCTGATGACCGAAGGGAGCAGCTCCCACGTCCCCCATGGAGCGGCGAGCTGGGCCTCGCCCCGGATCTCTCCGTGGGTGCCGTTCGCGAGCCGTACGGTCAGAGCGGCGCGGTCGCCGGGGCGGAGGGTGAGCGCGTCCGCGAGCGTCGTCACCGACAGGCCGGTGGGGCGGGCCTCGTCGGCCGTGGTGCCCCGGACGGCGTCGACGGGGGCGGGCGCGGGGCCGGGCACGGGCAGCTCGGGGGCGTCGCCGAGCGCCACCGTGACCACGTCCTCGATCACCTGCCCGCCGACGCCCGTCCGCGCGGACACGAAGTGCAGGCCCCGGCCGGGTGCTGGGGTGACGGTGGCGGGGAGCCGGACGTGCCCGCCTGGCTCGACGCGGAACGGCCGCCGCGCCGGCAGCACCGTCCACCCATCGGGTACGTGCAGCTCCACGACGCCTTCGTGCGCCGCGTCGGTCAGCTGCGACGACACGACGACGTCCAGCTCGAACGGTCCGTCCGGGGTGACCAGGCCGGGAGTCAGGGTGACCGACACCGGCAGGTAGCCGAGCGGCGCCGGGCCCTTGTTGTGCAACCAGTAACGCGCGTACACCGGCTGCGCGGTCTCTCTCACCGCCCCCAGCTCGGGCCCCGTCTCCATGGGCTCGGCGGCGACCAGAAACGTGCCCACCTCGGCCCCGCCCAGCCACACGGCCCCCGGGTGGTTCCCCTCGGGATCGAAGAGCGGCCGGCGCGTCCTCGAACCTCTCACCCGCTTCGGCAGCACCGACCCGTCGAAGCCTCCCGCGGCGGGATGGGGCGCTGTCGGCGGGAGAGGACGTTCGAGCAGGTCGGCGGGCGTCAGAGCGGAGGGCAGAAGAGGGGAGTGGACCTTGGCCTCAGAGCCGAGACCAGTGGCCTCCACCAGGCGCAGGGTGACCGTCTCGGCGTCGTGACGGGCGCGCCCGTGGGCGTGCGGGTTGCCGGTGGCCTTGAGCGTGCCCAGGAGCACGTCACGAGCAGGCTCCACGCGCAGCAACGAGCACACCTGCGGTAGCACTAGACCAGTCGCGCCCGTCAGCGACCTCGCTGTGGCGCGCGGCGGGGACGCGCCCGCGTGCGGCGCCACTCCCGCCGGACCGGTCGCGCCCATCAGCAGCCGGTCCGTCGCGTGTGGTGGCTCGCTCGCTGGGTTGGTCGTGTGCGTCGGGGGTCTGTTCGCCGGGGTGACGACGCGGGGCAGCAGCGGGGTGGTGAACTCCTGGCCCGAGGAGGGGAGCCGGTTCGCCCGCCAGTCGCCTGGTCCGGCCACGAGGGCGTACGAGAACTCGTGGGTCCAGTGCTGGAGCTGGAACGCCGACCCGTCGGGGCCGGTGCGGCGCGGGGGGTCGAGCCAGACGCCGGAGGGCCAGCCCGTGCAGGACCGCATGAGCGACAGGTGCAGAGCCCCCGACGGGTCCACCGCGAAGCCCGGCAGCCCGTACGCCAGCAGCGCCACCGTCCGGTCGTCGAGCCGTTCGGAACCGGCCGGGCAGAGCGCCGGGATGACGGCGCCGGCCAGGTCGTCCACCAGCTCGTCCACCAGCTCGTCCACCGGCCCGGCGACGATGAGGGCGGGCAGGGAACGCAGGTCGCGCAGGTCCGCGCTGGGCCGCCACACCTCGGCCAGCGGCCGTTCGGCGGGCACCCACACGCGCGGCGCGCCCGACGTCAGAGCCTCGGAGAAGACCGGGTCGCAGCGGGACAGCAGCTCGGCGGCGACCGGGTTGGTGTCCGGCCCGCCGAGGACGATGCGCGTGTCCGGCAGGTTCGAGTCCACGTGCAGCCACCCGTACCGGGTGCCCGAGGCGGTGGAGGTGGTGGCGGTGACGCCCACCCGGGCCAGCGCCGCGACGAGCTCGCGGGCCCGAGGCGCGTCCGAAGGGCCGGGCACCACGATCTCGGCCACGCCGATCGCCCGCGCGCCGGCCGGGCCGAGGTCCACCCGGGCGGTGGAGGACAGGCCGAACCAGGTGTTGGCCGGGTTGTCGAGCGTCCACGGGTGTTCGGCGGAGTCCACGTCCGGCAGCGCGAAGCCGCGCCCCACGACGGCGCCCGCCACGTCCGACACCGGCAGCGCGCCCTCGACGTGCGCCGGGAACCGGACCCTGAGCAGGCGGTCGGCGCCGGTGTAGTCGACCACGCGGGTGGTGAGGTCCACCCGGTGGGAGCCCGCCAGGAGGGTGACGACCTGCTCGTACGCGACCTCGCCCACCTGCCCGGTGACGATGATCCGCTGCCCGACGGGGGAGGTCTCGGCCCGTACGGAATCCGCGGGGGCGTCGCCGGACCCGAGTGAACTGCCGGTGGGCATGAGGTGCCACGGCCCCTCGCCCATGTCCGGATGCTGCGGGTACTCCTCGTACAGGCGCAGCTCGTTGCCCAGGCCGGTGAGCAGTTCGCGGCCGGTGGCCAGGTCGGTGACGGAGGCCAGCGCGCCGCCCCTGGCGGGGTCGGCGACGATCCGCCAGCGCTCGTTCTCGATGGTCGTGCCGGGCAGGTCCTGCCACGGGTCGGCCCGGCCCTCGACGATCCGGTACGTGCGCCAGCCCGTCGCGGGCACGTCCCTGGCCGTGAACGTCAGCGTGCCGTGCTCGGAGACGGCGGGGATCTCCACGCCCGCCGGGTCGGCGACGCGCAGTCCGGGCCCGAGGCGCACGCGCACCAGGCCGTCGCGGGCGAACGGCAGCGTGTTCGTCACCACGACGCTGCGCCCGTCCACCGCCACCTGGCCCATCAGCGCGTCGAGGGCCCGGTCGCGGGCGTCCGCCGCCAGGTCGTACGCCTCGCGCCAGCCGGTCAGCAGGTCGATGTAGACCTGGTCGGACTCGGAGCCGGTGATCGCGTCGTGGTGCGCCCCGTACGCGAGCTGCCGCCACACCTTGTCCAGCGCGGTGTGCGGGTAGCGGCCCAGCCCCAGCAGCGCGGCGAGCGCCGAGAGCCGCTCGGCGTCCAGCGCCGCCACCTCGGCGGCCCGCTGGGCCTGCTTGGTGTCGATGTAGGAGACGTCCTTGCCGGTATAGATCGGGTTCATGTCCCGTGATTGCGGGCTTAAGGCCGAAATTTCGGTACGAACCGCGTCCAGGAAGTCCCGAGGCGTCCCGCACACGAACCGCGGCCACACGTACCGCGCGTTCCAGGCACGGTGGATCTCGGTCACCCACTTGTTCGGCGGGGTGTAGTCGGTGCCGACGGGCAGCAGGATGTTCCGGGTGGCGGCGACGGGCTTGAGCGACCGGTACAACTCGTACACCGCCGCCATGGCGGCCTCCAGCGTCGGCGCCGAGTCCATCCACCAGCCGGCCGAGTAGTGGGCGGGCATGTAGTGCGTCAGCACCCCCAGCCCGGACGGCGCGATCCATTCGAACTCGCTGGGGAACTGCATCAGGGTGGCGTCGTTCCCGGCCGCGCCGAAGTTCTTGTCGATCGGCCCCCACTGGTGGAACGGCCCGCGCGCCCACGCGCTCCCGGTCAGCCCGGCCGCCGCCAGATAACCGGGGAACTGCGGGTCGTGCCCGAACGCGTCGAGCTGCCAGGCGGTGCGCGGGTCGCCGCCGAGGATGTCGCGCTGGTAGCCGATGCCGTGGACGAGGTTCCTGATGGTGGTCTCGGCCCCGGTCAGGTTGGTGTTGGGCTCGTTGTACGTGCCGCCGACCAGCTCGGCCCGGCCCTCGGCGAGCAGGGCGCGCAGGTCGGCGCGGCGCTCGGGATGGGTGTCGAGGAACGGCTTCAGGTAGTCGACCTCGGCCAGCACGAACCGGTAGTCCGGGTCCCGCAGGGCCAGCTCGATGTGCGCCTCGACCAGCGCGAACGCGTTGAACTCCCAGAGCGGCCTGGTGGTCGCGTCGGCGGCCAGCAGCTCCCACGGGCTGGTGTAGGCGGCCTGGGTGTTCCACCAGACCGGGTCGTAGTGGAAGTGGGAGACCATGAACATGGTCCAGCCGGGAGACTCGGCCGTCACGGTCACGTCCAGCGTCTCGCCCTCCAGGGTCACCACGCACGGCACCACCGCGCCCGGCGGCGTCTCGGCGTCGAGCGGCACCTCCAGCGTGACCGGTCCGTCCCCGGCGGGCACGGTCGCGTGCCCGCGCACGCCGTCGCCGCGCACCTCCAGCGCGGCCTCGCGCCCGTCCCGCGCGACGGTGACCTTCAGCACCTGGCGTGGCCGGTCCGCCGGCCCCACGAACAGATCGGTCGGCTCCGCGGACAGCAGGCGAACAGACAAATCAACCCCTAACACCCAGACCGGCGACGGCCACACTATGCCTTCCGTGGGTCCATGACAACGATGTCATCGGCCGGGAAACGCGCGCCGGCGGAGCCATGGAAGGATTGGAAGCATGAGCGCAGTCAGACTCGACGGCAAGGCCACCGCGGCGAAGATCAAGGCAGACCTCACGGCCCGGGTGTCCGCCCTCAGAGAGCGCGGCATCACCCCCGGGCTCGGCACGGTCCTCGTCGGCGACGACCCCGGCAGCCAGATCTACGTCGCGGGCAAGCACCGCGACTGCGCCGAGGTCGGCATCGCCTCCATCCGTGTCGACCTGCCGGCCACCGCCACCCAGGCCGAGGTCGAGGCCGCCGTCGACGAGCTCAACGCCTCGCCCGAGTGCACCGGCTACATCGTCCAGCTCCCGCTGCCCAAGCACCTCGACACCATGGCCCTGCTGGAGCGCATGGACCCGGCCAAGGACGCCGACGGCCTCCACCCGGTCAACCTCGGCCGCCTGGTCCACATGGTCGACGCGCCGCTGCCCTGCACGCCGCACGGCATCGTGCTGCTCCTCCAGGAGTACGGGGTCCCGATCAAGGGCGCCGAGGTGGCCCTGGTCGGCCGGGGCATCACCGTGGGCCGCTCGCTCGGCCTCCTGCTGACCCGGCGCAGCGAGAACGCCACTGTGACCCTCTGCCACACCGGCACCCAGGACCTGGCCGGCCATGTGCGCCGCGCCGACATCGTGGTGGCGGCCGCGGGCGTGCCCGGCCTGATCACCAAGGACATGGTCAAGCCGGGCGCCGCCGTGCTCGACGTCGGCGTCTCCCGGGTCAACGGCAAGATCGCCGGCGACGTGGCGCCCGACGTGGCCGAGGTCGCGGGCTTCCTCACCCCCAACCCCGGCGGGGTCGGCCCGATGACCCGCGCACTCCTGCTGGCCAACGTCGTGGAGGCGGCCGAGCGGCTGCACGCCTAGGGGCTCGTACAGGGTCCGGGGCTGGGTTCTTCGTACGTTCGACAACCGCTGTTGATATCTTTGGCCGCTTTAGTCCAGAAATATCGTGAGGCGGTCTAGATGCGGAGATTTGTGTGGATGGTCGGGTGCTTGGCTCTGGCGGGATGCTCCGTCCTGCCGGGGCTCGGCTCGGAGTCGGCGCCGACCGTGACGGCCACCGCCACCCCGACGCCCGCGGCCGCGCCCGTCACCGCCCAGGAGGTGGCCTCGGTCCTGGAGGACTACGTCAAGCGCAACAACGCCGCCAACAAGGCCGTGAGCGACAAGCTGCTCGCGGGCTACGAAGGCGGCTCCAGCCTGGCCATCGACAAGGCGGGCTACGCCTCCGTCCGCAAGCTGGGCGGTCGCCAGGCCGCCTACCAGCCGTTCGGCTACACCGAGCCGGTTCACACCGTGCCCGTCGGCCCGGAGGGGCGCTGGTTCCTGACCACGACGCACTGGAAGGGCAAGAGCGAGACCGCCAAGGAGCCGACCTACCTGCTGTTCACCCGTGACGGAGAGTCCTGGAAGCAGGTGTACGCCCCCGACGTCTTCGAGGGCAAGGCCGCCGAACTCCCCGAGATCGTCGCGGACGCCTCGGGAACGGCCGAGGAGGTGGCCCACTCCGACACCGCCGGGCTGATGATGTCGCCCGCCGCGTTCGCCAAGAGCTACGCCGCCCACCTGGTGAACAAGGGTACCGCGGCGTCCAGGACCCGCTTCGCGGCCGACCGGCTCACCACCGGCGCCGCGTCCAACCGCGTCAAGATGAAGGAGTACGCCAAGGTCGTCGAGAGCGCCCGCCCGGCCACGGCGTATCCCTCCTACGCCCTGCGCACGGCCGACGGCGGGGCGCTCGCCTTCACCACCCTCCAACGGACCATCCGCTACGACGTGCACCAGGGGCCGGGGCGCAAGTACGTCTTCCAGAAGAACAACGGGTTCCTGCGCGGCAAGTTCTACACGTACATGAAGTCCACCGCGCTGATCCAGGTCGTCGCGCACATCCCGCCGAAGACCGCCGAACCCGCCCAGGTCGAGGTGCTCGGCTCCTACAGCGGCATCATCTCCGGCAGCGGACGCTAGCCCGCCACCGCGAGGCGTGTTCGGCATGCGTACACTTATTCACTGGCCGAACATTTCGGGGAGAGCTGCGCCTCTGCCCGCCGGTGTCAAGGGAACCTCATGGTCGAACACGTGCAGTCGCTGGCCCGCGGCCTGGCCGTGATCCGCGCCTTCAGCGCCACCGCCCCCCGGCTGACGCTGAGCGAGGTGGCCCGCGCGACCGGCCTCACCCGCGCCGCCGCGCGCCGTTTCCTCCTCACGCTCGCCGACCTCGGCTACGTGCGCACCGACGGGCGGCTGTTCTCCCTCACGCCGCGTGTCCTGGAGCTCGGGTACGCCTACCTGTCCAGCCTGTCGTTGCCCGAGGTCGCCGCGCCCCACCTGGAACGCCTGGCCGCCGAGGTGCACGAGTCCGCCTCCGTCGCGGTGCTGGACGGCGAGGACGTCGTGTACGTGGCCCGCGTCGCCACCGCCCGGATCATGCGCGTGTCGATCAGCATCGGCACCCGCTTCCCCGCCTACTGCACCTCCATGGGCCGCGTCCTCCTGGCCGGCCTCCCCCCGGCGGACCTCGACGCCTACCTGGACCAGGCCGACCTGCGCCGCCTCACCTCCCGCACCATCACCGTCCCGTCGGCCCTGCGCGACGAGCTGGACGGCATCCGCGAGCAGGGCTGGGCCATGGTCGACCAGGAGATGGAGGAGGGTCTCCGCTCGATCGCCGCCCCGATCCGGGACCGTTCCGGGGCGGTCGTCGCGGCCGTCAACGTCTCCACCCATGCCAGCCGCACCACCCTCCAGCAGGCCAGACGTACGCTCCTCCCGCCGCTGCTGGCCACGGCCGCCAAGATCGAAGGCGACCTGTCCTCGCTCACCTCTCCGGCGAAAAGGGACACGAGCTGACCAGCGGGCCGGCAGACGACGGTCACGTGCGCTGACGGTAGCGGTCGGTGGCCTGGCGGGTGGCGCGGATGGCCGCGTCCGCCTTGTCGTAGGTCCGCTGCGCCAGCCCCACGAAGATGCAGTCCACGATCAGCAGCTGGCTGATCCGGCTGGCCAGCGCGCCGGGCCGGAACGCGGTCTCCCTGCCCGCCGACACCAGAGTGTGGTGGGCGAGCGCGGCCAGGGAGGAGCGCGGGTTGTTGGTGATGGCGACCAGCAGCGCCCCCGTCTCGGCCGCCGTGCGGGCCGGGACGAGGACGTCCGGCGTCTCGCCGCTGCAGCTGATCGCCACCGCCACGTCCCCGGGTTTGAGCAGGGCGGCGCTCGTCAACGCCAGGTGGGCGTCGCTGAACGGGTGGCTCGACAGCCCGATCCGCAGGAGCTTCTGCGACATGTCGGCGGCCACCAGGCCGGAGGCGGCGACGCCGTAGACGTCGACCCTGCGGGCGCCGACGATGGCGGTGACGACCTCGTCGAGCCGGTCCGGGTCGAGCTGGGCGGCGGTGTCGGCGAGGGCTTCGGACTCGGCGCGGGCGACCTTGGCGATGACGTCGGTGAGCGGGTCGTCGGGGGCGAGGTCGCCGGGGACGAGCCGTTCGGGCTCCTTGGCGACGGCGGCGGCCAGCGCGAAGCGCAGTTGCGAGTAGCCGGTGAAGCCGAGCGCTCTGGCGGTACGGACGATCGTCGCCTCGCTGGTGCCCGACACCGTGCTGAACTCGGTGATGGTGCTGCGCACGACGAGGCCGGGGTCGTCCAGGATGATGCGGGCGATGGCCTGGGCCGCGGGGGTGAGCGACGGCAGGACGGCGCGCACCGCGGCGACCGGGTTGGCCGGTTCGGTGGTGCCGGTCACGAGGTCAGCCGTTCGGCCGCCGCCTGGGCGGAGACGCGGGAGATGCCGTGGGTGGCGAGGTGGGCGGCGCCGGCGGGTTCGGCCGGGATGCCGGTGTCGATGACGACGATGTCGGGACGCTCCCGTACGGCCTGCTCGATGCGCTCGCGTACCCAGGGGTGGCGGGCGGCGTCGTGCACGACGAGGACGGCGGGGCCGGTGCCGAGGGGCGGAAGCGCGGCGCCGGGCTCCAGCGGGACGCGGCGGGTGCCGGGCAGCGCGGCGGCCAGGGCGGCGGTGACGCCGGTCGGGTTGACCTGGTCGACGGCCTGGCTGTGACGGGTGTTGACCTCGACCACGAGCGGCGGGCCGGTGAGCCGGGCGGCGCCGGTGACGGTGAGGGCGGCGCGGGCGGCTTCGAGACCGGCGGGGTCGTCCGGTTCGGCGAGCGCCTGGTCGCGGAGCGCGGCCTGGCCGGCGTACCAGGCGGAGACGGCGCGGACGCGGGCGGCGGCCTCGGCGAGGCGTTCCTCGGGCAGCGTGCCGGAGCGGACGGCCTCGACGACGGCGTCGCGCAGCGCGTACAGGCCGTCCTCGGTGACGTGGCCGGCGCAGACGGCGTCGGCGCCGGCGGCGAGGGCGCGTACGGCGATCTCGCCGGGCTCGAACATGGCGGCCACCGCCCGCATCTCGATGGCGTCCGTGACCAGCATGCCGTCGAAGCCGAGCTCGCCCCGCAGGAGCTCGGTGAGGGCGGCGCGGCTGAGTGTCGCGGGCAGGTCCGGGTCGAGGGCGGGCACGAGCAGGTGGCCGCACATGATCGACCGCACGCCGGCCTCGACGGCGGCGCGGAACGGCGGCAGGTCGCGTTCGGCGAGCAGGTCGCGGGAGGCGTGCACGGTGGGCAGCGCCAGGTGGGAGTCGGTGGTGGTGTCGCCGTGGCCGGGGAAGTGCTTGGCGCAGGCGGCCACGCCGGCGCCCTGGACTCCGGCCACGTAGGCGGCGGTGTGGCGGGCGACCAGGTCAGGGTCCGGGCCGAAGGAGCGGACGCCGATGACGGGGTTGGCCGGGTTGGCGTTCACGTCGGCGGTCGGCGCGTAGTCGAGGGTGACGCCGGCGCCGGCGAGCATGCGGCCGAGCTGCCGGCCGACGCGTTCGGTGAGCTTCACGTCGTCGACCACGCCGAGCGCCCGGTTGCCGGGGACGGAGCTGCCGTGCTCGACCTCGAAGCGGGTGATGGTGCCGCCTTCCTCGTCGACGGCGACGATCGCGTCCGGGCTGTGCGCGCGGATCTGCCGGGCGGCCCGGTCGAGCGGGTGGTTGCGCGCGAACAGCACGACGCCGCCGAGCCCTTGATCGAGCGCCCCGCGCATCCAGTCGGGAAGCGAGGCTCCCGCGTACCCCGGCTGGAGCACGGTCATGGCCAGGCGGGACAGGTCTGGGGTCATGCGGCATTTTCCTTCACAGTTGTTGAACTGAAGGTAATTTTCTGTCATCGTCGCCCTCGACACAACCGCTTCCGGGAGGCCACCCCCCATGCCCAGCCGAAGGACTCTCCTGAAGGGTCTCGCCCTTGCCGCCGCCGCCACGGCGGTTCCCCTGCCCGCTTTCGCGTCCGCCGAGTACGTTCCCCCGCTGCGCCAGATGCGCGGCATGTGGATCGCGTCCGTGGTGAACATCAACTGGCCCTCCAAGCAGGGCCTGAGCGTCGAGGAGCAGAAGGCCGAGTATCTCGCCTGGCTCGACCTGGCCGAGCAGCGCAAGCTCAACTCGGTGTTCGTCCAGATCAGGCCGACCGCCGACGCGTTCTGGCCGTCGCCGTTCGAGCCGTGGTCGCACTGGATCACCGGCGTGCAGGGGCAGGACCCTGGCTACGACCCGCTCGGGTTCGCCGTCGAGGAGACGCACAAGCGCGGCCTGGCCTTCCACGCCTGGTTCAACCCGTACCGCGTGTCGATGCAGGACGACCCGAACCAGCTGCACCCCGACCACCCCGGACGCAAGAACCCCGACTGGATCCTCCCGTTCGGCGGCAAGCTCTACTACAACCCCGGCATGCCGGAGGTGCGGAAGTTCTGCCAGGACGCGATGCTCGACGCGCTGGCCCGCTACGACATCGACGGCCTGCACTTCGACGACTACTTCTACCCGACCAACAGCACGGCCTTCGACGACGCCGAGGAGTTCGCCAAGTACGGCGCGGGCTTCCCCGACCTGGCGGCCTGGCGGCGCAACAACGTCGACCTGATGGTCTCCGAGATGCAGCAGCGGGTCCGCGAGGTCAAGCCGGAGGCCGCCTGGGGCATCAGCCCGTCGGGCATCTGGCGCAACAAGGGCACCGACCCGCTCGGCTCCGAGACCAACGGCGGCCAGTCGTACGACAACCTGCACGCCGACACCCGCGGCTGGGTCAAGAAGGGCTGGCTCGACTACATCGCGCCGCAGCTCTACTGGTACATCGGCCAGCCGCCGGCCGACTACTCCAAGCTCGTGCCCTGGTGGTCCGACGTCGCCGACGGCACGAAGACGATGCTGTGGATCGGGCAGGCCGCGTACAAGGCGGGCGACCCCGCGCAGGCGCCCGAGTGGCAGGACCCGAAGGAGCTGTCCGACCACCTCACGCTCAACCGCGACCACCCGCAGATCAGCGGCGACATCTGGTACAACGCCAACGACCTGCGCCAGGACCGGATCGCGTCGGTGAGCACCGCCGTCGCCGACCACTACGTCCGGCCCGCGCTCGCCCCGGTGCTGCCGAGGCTGGCGACGGGCAAGGCGCCGAACCGTCCCGTGCTCGCCTACGCGCTGCGCAAGCGCGGCGGGGTCGAGGTGCGCGCGGTGGCGACCGGTAGGCAGGAGCCGTTCCAGTTCGCCATCTTCCGCTTCCCCGGCAGGGCGCGGGACGCGCAGTTCGCCGACGCCCGCCACCTGGTCGCGGTCGTCCCCGGCGACCGGCAGGTGGTCTGGCAGGACCCCGACGGCAAGCGCGGCGACCACTACCACGTGGTGGCGGTCGACCGGGCCAACCGGACCAGCAAGCCCAGCAACGGGTTCCCGGTGATCTGAGATCATGCGGGTTCTCGGCCTCATCTCGGGCACGTCCCACGACGGCATCGACAGCGCCGCCGTGGACTGGACGCTCGACGCCGGCGTGCTCACCGGCAGGATCGAGCACACGGGCGAGCGGCCGTACGAGCCGGAGCTGAGAGCCCGCATCCGGGCCGCGCTGCCGCCCCACCGCGTCGACCTGGGCGAGGTGTGCGCCCTGGACACGCTGATCGGGCAGGCGTTCGCCGGCGCCGCCGCCGGAGCGCCGCCGTGCGAGCTGGTCTGCTCGCACGGCCAGACCCTGTTCCACTGGGTGGAGGACGGCCGGGTGCGCGGCACGCTGCAGCTCGGCCAGCCGGCCTGGATCGCCGAGCGCACCGGCGTTCCCGTCGTGTCGGACGTACGGGCGCGCGACGTGGCCGCCGGAGGCCAGGGCGCGCCCCTGGTGTCGTATCTCGACCTGCTGCTCATGGCAGGGCTGCCGGGCCGCGCCGGCGCGCTCAACCTGGGCGGCATCGCCAACCTGACCGTGCGCGAGCCTCCGCTGGCCTACGACACCGGGCCGGGCTGCGCCCTGCTCGACGCCGCCGCGCCGCCGTACGACAGGGACGGCGCGCTGGCGTCGGCGGGCACGGTCGACCGGGACCTGCTCGACCGGCTGCTCGCGGAGCCCTACTACCTCCAGGAGCCGCCGAAGTCCACCGGCAAGGAGTTGTTCACGCCGGACTACGTGAAGGCGGACCTGCCCCTGCCGGACCTGGTGGCGACGCTGACGGCGCTGACCGCCGAGACGGTCGCCGCGGAGATCCGCAGGCACCGGCTCGACACCGTGATCGTGTCGGGCGGAGGCGCCCGCAACCCAGCGCTGATGAGCATGCTCCGCCTGCGCGCGACGCCGGCCAGGTTTCTGACCAGCGACGAACTCGGGGTGCCGGCCGACAGCAAGGAGGCGATCGCCTTCTCGCTGTTCGGCTGGCTCACCGCACACGGCCTGGCGGCGACCGTGCCCGGGTGCACGGGCGCGTCGGGCGCCCGGATCCTGGGCACGATCACGCCGGGTTCCGGTCCGTTGACGCTGCCGGAACCCCTCGCCGAAGCCCCGGTCGCGATCCGCTTCTCAGGAAGCCCTGCGGCCCGCCGCTGACGGCTCCGCGGTGGTGCCCGCCCGCTGCGGGGGAACCACGGGGGTCGGGCGCACCAGGCCGAGCGCGACGACCTCGTTGGCCAGTCGCGTGCGCCGGTTGGTGCCTTCGGGGATCCTGAACTTCTGATACAGCCGCAGCAGGTGCTGCTTGACCGCGGCCTCGGTCACGACCAGGTCGTCGGCGATCTCCCGCGCGGTGGCCGGAGCGACGAACGCCTCATCCGACAGGGCCGGCCGGCAGAGCGAGGTGAGCACGTCGACCTCGCGCCTGGTCAGCTCGGGCGCCGCCGCCCTGCGGAGCTCCACTTCGGGCGCGAAGTCCTCACGGGGGACTCCGCCGACCCGTCCTCGCGCGGCCCCGAACGAGACGACGTCGCCGTCGTCGAGCACCCTCCGGGCGATCGGCCTGCCGTTCACCCGTGTGCCGTTGCGGGACAGGCCCAGGTCAACGACGTACAGGTAAGGCCCTCGCCTGACGAATTCGGCATGGAGCCGAGAGACGCTGGGATCGGTGAGCCGGATGTCGACACCGCGGCCCCTTCCCACCGTCGTGATCTCGGGGCGCAACGGGATCACCTCGCCTGTGTCCTCGATGCGTATGAACGGCCCCTCCACGGCAGTTCCTCCCCAGGTAGCCCGCCGTAACTCTTACTACAGCTCCGGCTTACCCAAACGTGGGGATGCGGAATCGCCTTTGCCGAAAGCAGAATCGCGCGTGAAATTGGTCTGGACCTCTGCGGACGGTTTTGCCTGCTCACGGGTAGACTTCGGGCGAAGATAAGCGGAGGAAACACTCATGGCGGACAAGCCCACCAAAGGCCTGGCTGACGTCGTCGCCGCGTCCACAGCGCTCAGCGACATCGACGGAAAAGCAGGTCGGCTGTTCTACCGGGGATACGACATCCACGATCTGGCCGGCCGCGCGACCTTCGAGGAGACCGCGTACCTGTTGCAACGAGGCAAGCTGCCCGACCGCGCCGAGCTCCAGGAGTACGGCGACGACCTCGTGCGCGGCCGTGACCTCGGCGAGCTGGTCTCGGCGAACATCTCCGAGATCGCCGAGAAACAGAAACCGATGGAGGCGCTGCGCAGCTACGTGTCGCTGTCCGGCGCGGACGACCCTGACAAGGACTCGAACGCCCCCGGCGCCAACCTGCGCAAGGCCGCCCGCCTGACCGCCCAGCAGCCCCTGCTGGTGGCCCGCTACCACGCGGCCCGCACCGGCGCGACCGCCCCCGATCCCGACCCCTCACTGAGCACCGCGGCGAACTTCCTGTTCCAGATCACCGGGCGCGTCCCCTCGCAGCGCGAGGTGGAGATCTTCGACACCTGCCTGGTGCTGCACGCCGACCACACGATGAACGCCTCCACGTTCGCCGCCCGCGTCTGCGCCGCTACCCTCTCGGACATGCACTCCGCCATCGTCGCGGCCATCGGCACGCTCAAGGGCCCGCTGCACGGCGGCGCCAACGAGCAGGTCATGAAGACCCTGGAGTCGATCTCGCCGACCGGCGTCGCCCAGGCGGTCCGTGACAAGCTCGGCGCCGGCGAGAAGATCATGGGCTTCGGCCACCGGGTCTACAAGACCGAGGACCCGCGCGCCACCCATCTGCGCCGCATGTCGCAGGAGCTGGCCGAGTCGGCCGGCGACGACACCTACTACCGGATGTCCAAGGAGATGGAGGAGGTCGTCTTCGAGGAGAAGGGCCTCTATCCGAACGTCGACTTCTACGCGGCCTCGGTTTACCACTACCTTGGCATCCCGACCGACCTGTTCACTCCCGTGTTCTCGATCAGCCGCATGTCCGGCTGGACGGCGCACGTGATCGAGCAGCACGCCGACAACAGGCTGATCCGCCCGGACAGCGAGTACATCGGCGAGACCGACCAGAAGTGGAAGCCGATCGACGAGCGATGAGCCTGCGTGACGACGTCGAACGCGAGGGCTGGGGGCCGTACCCGCTGATTCTGGCGGGTGCGGCCGTCGCCGTGGGATTGGTGTTCCTGATCGACCCGCGCTGGGGCGGATTCGCCCTGGGCGGTGTCATCATGATCGGTGCCGCACTGCGCTTCTCCGGATTCGGCGGGCCCCTCGCGGTGCGCGGCCGGAAGGCGGACGCGGTCACGCTCGGGCTGGCCGGGTTCATGCTGGTGCTGACTTCGCTGCTGCTCGACAACTCGGCTGCGAAGGCCCTGATCGAGTCCCTTTTCTCTCGCTGACGAGGCGTCCGATAGCCTCAACGCATTCATTCATGAAGGGGAACCGTTCGCATGCCCAAGATCAAGGTGGAGGGCCCGGTCGTCGAACTCGACGGCGACGAGATGACCCGGATCATCTGGCAGTTCATCAAGGACCAGCTGATCCTTCCCTACCTGGACATCGACCTTAAGTACTACGACCTCGGCATCGAGCACCGTGACGCCACCGACGACCAGGTGACCATCGATGCCGCCAACGCCATCAGGAAGCACGGCGTGGGCGTCAAGTGCGCCACCATCACCCCGGACGAGGCGCGGGTCGAGGAGTTCGGCCTCAAGCAGATGTGGAAGTCCCCCAACGGGACGATCCGCAACATCCTCGGCGGCGTCATCTTCCGCGAGCCGATCATCATGTCCAACGTGCCGCGGCTCGTCCCGGGCTGGACCAAGCCGATCGTCGTCGGCCGTCACGCCTTCGGCGACCAGTACCGCGCCACCGACCTGAAGGTGCCGGGCGAGGGCACCCTCACCCTCACCTTCACCCCGAAGGACGGCTCCGAGCCGATCGAGCTCGACGTGTACGACTTCCCGGGCCCGGGCGTCGCGATGGCGATGTACAACCTGGACGAGTCGATCCGCGACTTCGCCCGCGCCTCCATGCGCTACGGCCTGGACCGCAACTACCCGGTCTACCTGTCGACCAAGAACACGATCATGAAGGCCTACGACGGGCGCTTCAAGGACATCTTCGCCGAGGTGTTCGAGAGCGAGTTCAAGGACGACTTCGCCAAGGCCGGCATCACCTACGAGCACCGCCTGATCGACGACATGGTCGCCGCCGCGCTCAAGTGGGAGGGCGGCTATGTCTGGGCGTGCAAGAACTACGACGGCGACGTCCAGTCCGACACGGTGGCGCAGGGCTTCGGCTCGCTCGGCCTGATGACCTCCGTGCTCATGACGCCCGACGGCCGCACCGTCGAGGCCGAGGCGGCACACGGCACCGTGACCCGCCACTACCGCCAGCACCAGCAGGGCAAGCCCACCTCCACCAACCCGATCGCCTCGATCTTCGCGTGGACCCGTGGCCTCGCCCACCGCGGCAAGCTCGACAACACCCCCGCGGTGACCGAGTTCGCCGACACGCTGGAGCGGGTCTGCGTCGAGACGGTCGAGGGCGGCCAGATGACCAAGGACCTCGCGCTCCTGGTCGGCGACGACGCCGAATGGCTCACGACCCAGGACTTCCTCGCGGCCCTGGACGAGAACCTGAAGAAGAAGATGGCCTGACCGCCGTCTCACGTGAAGGGCCGCCTCCGGGCGGCCCTTTCCGCTTCCCGGACGATCCCTTGGTGCGCCGCGGTTGATCAGCTGGGTAAGAGCCCTCCATAACAGTCGTGCGCGTCTCGGGGGGTTCGAATGCGACTGCGTTTCATCGGTGGCGTGGGTGCGGTCGCGGTCGCCGTGATCGTGTCGGGGTGCGGCTCCGAGCCGGTCACCCAGGTGAAGGACGCCAAGGCCGACAGCGCCGCCAAGCAGCAGCTGTTCAAGGCCGCCCAGGCGAAGGCGGCCGCGGCCGTGAAGGCCAACGAGCTGGGCCAGGTCCCGGTTCTCATGTACCACCGGATCGTCGACAAGCCGGGGACCACCGACGACCGCACGCCCGCCCAGTTCCGCACCGAGCTCGAACGGCTGGCCAAGGAGAACTACGTGCCGGTCACCGCGGCCGAGTTCGTCACCGGGAAGATCGACATCCCGGCAGGCAAGCACCCGGTGGTGCTCACCTTCGACGACTCCTCCCCGTCCCAGCTCACGCTGGACGCGATGGGCACGCCCAAGGCGAACACCGCCGTCGCCATCATGCGCGAGGTGGCCGCCAAGCACTCCGGCTTCCGCCCGGTCGCGACCTTCTACATCACCCGCGACATGTTCGGCAAGCACGTCCGCGAGGAGCAGGCGCAGACGCTGCTGTGGCTCAAGTCGAACGGCTTCGACCTGGGCAACCACACGCGCGACCACTACAACCTGCGCGCCCGCACGCACGACCAGGTCGAGGAGCAGATCGGCTCGATCGGCAAGGAGATCAACGAGCTGGCCGGGGTCAAGCCGGTGACGATCGCGCTCCCGTACGGGGTGCAGCCGCGCAAGAAGGAGTGGGCGGCGCGCGGCAAGTCGTACCACCACCAGGGCGTCTTCCTGGCCGGTTACACGCCCGCGGCGTCGCCGTTCAGCAAGTCGTTCGACGCGCTGGGCATCCCGCGCATCAGGGCGATGGACAAGAAGGGCGACTGCGCGCAGTTCTGCTCGACGGCCTGGCTCGACTGGCTGAAGGCCAACCCCGACATGCGCTACACCTCCGACGGCGACCCGTCGACGGTCGCGTACCCGAAGTTCAAGAACCCGTTCCTGCGCGCCTCGTACAAGCCGAAGGCGCTGGCCTACTAGCGGACCGACCCGATCAGCACCGAGAGCTCCGCCGGGGCGAGCATGTAGTCGGAGACCGGGGCCATGGCGACGCGGAGGTCCCGTGCGGCCCCGGTGGCGAGGTCCACGACGTGGTAGGAGATCTTGCCGTGACGGTCCTCGGCCCGGACGAGCAGGGCGTCCTCACCTTCCCAGCGGATGAGGGCGTCGGCCCGCAGGCCCTCCGGGAGCCGCGGCACGATCGTGCGGAGGGTCTTTCCGGTTCCGGTGCCGGTCAGCAGGATGCCGGTGCTGACCACGTCGTGCGGGGCGATCTCCTTCGCGAGCGTCGCCAGCGTGCGGGCCGACGGTGACGGCAGGCCGTGGGCCAGGTTGCCGGGCACGGTGAAGCGCCGCACCACCCGGCCGCCGGGGGAGCGGATCACGTACGTGGCCGAGGTGGCATAGCCGGGCAGGTCGCGGGCGGGTTGGTCGGTCACCAGGGCGAGCCCTTCCGTGGTCCAGCCGGCGACCCGCTCGCCCTTCGGCAGGCGGCGCACGGTGCCGCGCCGGATGTCGACGATCATCGGGCGCTCCAGCACGACCTCGACGTCCTCGTCCAGGTGGTCGTGCTGGACGAGCAGGTGGCGGCCGTCGAGGGAGAGCAGCGGCTGCTGGGCGCCGAAGATCTCCCCGACCGATTCCTCCGTTTTGATGGGCAGTTCCGTGACCGTGCCGGTGGTCAGGTCCCTGGCGACGAACCGGTCGCCCAGAGGGTGGACGACCAGGGTGCCGTCGGCGGAGAGCGCGAACGGGGCGTCGTCGTGGGCGCCCTCCACCCACCACTGCTGACCCGTCGCCGACACCAGGATGTGGTGCCGGCAGCCGTCGGTCCCGTCGTTGCAGTGCGGCTCGTACGCGTACCGGACGGGGGCGGGCGCGGGCCCGGTCAGCTTCACCGCGGCCGGGGCGGGGGTGGCCGGCGGGGCCGGCTCCGGGCTCAGGAACTCCACCGGCGGCGGGCCGCCGCCGTAGATCAGCCACGCCGCGGCGAGCGCCGCCGCCGCGGCCACGCACAGCCGCCAGAGCGCGCTCACGGGATCAGCCCGAACACGCCGTGGTCGAGCTTGTCCATGACACCCTTCATCGGGCTCGACCTGCCGGTGCCCGGGTCGACCAGGTGGTAGTGGCCGTCGTCGCCGTCGGGCTCGATCAGCACGGCGAGCCTGCCCTCCGCCGACCAGCCCAGCGGCTCCGGCGGGCCGTGGTGACGGGGCAGCTTCAACGCCGCCCGATCGGTCACCCGGCCCGTGCGCGCGTCCATGGTGACGGCCTCGTCGTCCGTGAACACGATCAGGGAGCGTCCGTCCTGGGTGGCCAGGGCTGGGAGGGTGGGGTCGAAGGGCGCCCGGCTGCGCACCCGGCCCCGCGGGTCCAGGGTGACCAGCTCGGTGCCGGGCGCGCCGGGCAGGGCGCGGTGGCCGGTGGTGCCGACCACGCCGTACGGGCCGAGGCCGAGCACGCGCCTGACGCCGGGCAGGGCGGTCCTGCCACCCGTGGCGGTGTCGACCAGTTCGGTCCCGGTGGCGGAGACCAGCGCCGCGAGGCGGCCGTCGTGGGAGAGGAGCGGCCGGGGGACGGCGTGGGCGGGCAGCGGCCCCGTGAGGTCGCGCCGGGTGGCGTCAGGGAGGTGCTGCACGACCAGGCGGTCCGTGACGGAGTCGAGGTAGACGACGTGGTGGCCGTCGCCGCTGAGCGCCAGCGGCCCCTCCTGTCTGCCCCCGTCGCCGGTGGCGAGCCGGGCGACGGCCCTGTCCAGCGAGAACCCGCCGAAGTCCCAGGTGCTCTCGTCCCACTCGTCGTCCGGTTCGCGGCCGTCCGGCATCGTGGCGATCTCCCATGGGCTACCCGGGGTGACGTAGGCGAACAGGGCCGCGTTGGCGTAGGGCTCGGTGAGAGGCGACTGCGGCTGCTCGTCCGGCTCGTCGACGGCGGCGTTCCAGCCGGCCGCGAGGACGGGCATGAGCAGCACGGCGGCGACCACCTGCCACCGGAGCGGCCGGCCCGCCTGGGTGAGGCGTTCGGGCGAAAGTGTCATGTACCAGGCCAGCAGCGACACGACGAGACCGATAAGCGAGCGGATGGACTCCGCCTGGGAGGACCAGCCGCCACCCGGCGCCGACCAGATCGCCACGATCGTCCCGCCGGCCAGCAGCAGGCGCGCGGACCGGGACCGCATGGCCCACTCGGCGGACACCAGGTCGGCGGGCCCCGCGCGGAGCGGTCGCCGCCGCAGCCCCATGACCAGCAGGTTCACCGCCAGCACCACGACGAGCGTGAACACCGCCCAGCCGCGCTCGGCCAGCTCCACCTCCGTCCGGAACGAGCGCAGCACGGAGGCCAGCGCGATCGCGCCGGACACCATGGCGGCGAACACCCACAGCCCGGTCGCCCGCGGCGGCGCCAGCCGCAGGCCGAGCGGAGGCCCCAGAGGCCCGCCCCGGCGAGCCAGCACCATTTCGGCCGCGGCGAAACCGCAGAACCATCCGGCGATCGGCCAGAAAGGGCTGACGGTGAACGATTCTCCGGGGGCCTGCGCGAACATGACGGCGAATCCGACGCCCATTCCGGCCCACATCAGACCCTGTGTGACATGCAGATAACGCAGAATCGCCGTGCCGTTGTAGGGAGTGACTTCAACCTGGTGTACGCGGGAGAAATGGTTCATCGCCTCCCGGGTCACCGGCCCGGATTGGGCACGGAGTGTGAGCGGGACCGCGACCGCCAGGAACACCAGAAAAAGAATTAACCCCACGAAATACCCCTCGTCACCCCGGGAGAAAGTAGCAGAATGCCCATCAAGGTGACAGGGGTGCATGAGTGATATCCGACGACGTGTGGGACCGGCTGGATCACAGCGCGGGGACGGCCGGTAAGCGCGAGGTCCGGCGCGCGTTCGGCGCCCTCGCTGCCGTGGTGCTGCTGATGCTGGGCGCGTCGGTCAGCGGGCTGGCCGTGCCCAGGCTGACGCACGGCACACCTGAGCCCCACATCTCCGTGCTCAGCGACGACGCCGGCCGGATCCGGTACACGAGCATGCGGCTGCGGCACACGGTCGTCAACGACGGCTGGTTCCCCGTCACCGTCACCGGTGTCGGCCTGCTCGCGGACGGGATCCGGCTCGCCGAGGTCGAGAGCCCCGCCTCTCCCGTGACCGTCGGCTCCGGGGAGAAGCTCTCGATGACGCTCGGCCTGGAGGTCGTCGACTGCGACCGGGCCCAGGCGACGGTCCCCGAGCTGGTGCTGCGGGTGGAGCGCTGGTGGGGGAGCCAGACCACGAGTTCCCGTGAAGACCCGCTCTTCGGCGAGTCCAGCTGGGAGTTCTACCTCCGGTCGCCCTGCGACAGGTGAATCTGTCCGCGAAACGTGACGTCACGAACGGTTAACGGTTCTCTGGGAAGTTCCGCGACGTCGTAAAGTTTGCCTCGTCGGGCTTCATTGGACACGTGGGGAAGTGGAATGCCGCAGATCTCGCCGCTCGTGGCCGGCGATCCCACCCAGCTGGGTTCGTTCCGGCTGACCGGAAGGATCGGCGAGGGCGGGCAGGGCATCGTCTTTCTCGGAGTCGACCAGCACGGCGAGCGGGCCGCCGTCAAATTGCTGCACGTGAAATTCACCGGCGACAAGAGCGCACGCTCCCGCTTCGCCCGTGAGTTGAAGGCGGCCAAGCGGGTGGCGTCGTTCTGCACCGCCAGGGTGATGGAGGCCGACCTCGACGGCGACACTCCATACATCGCCAGCGAGTACATCGACGGGCGGGCGCTGCGCGAGATCGTCGAGACCGACGGGCCGCTCACCGGCACCGTGCTCGACCGGCTGGCCATCGGCACCGCCACCGCGCTCACCGCCATCCACCACGCCTCGATCATCCACCGCGACCTCAAGCCCGACAACGTCCTCATCGCCGCCGACGGGCCGCGGGTGGTCGACTTCGGCATCGCCCGCATCATCGACTCGACCGGGACGATCACCAGCCGGGCCATCGGCACCCCCGCCTACATGGCTCCCGAGCAGATCGCCGGCGAGGAGATCGGGCCGTTCACCGACGTGTTCGCGTGGGGGGCGACGATCGCGTTCGCGGCCACCGGGGTCGCCGTGTTCGAGGGCAACTCGATCGCGACCGTGCTCAACCGGATCCTCACCCACGAGGTGGACGTGGGGATGATGCCGGAGCCGCTGCGCGGCGTGGTGCGGGGGGCGCTGTCCAAGTCGGCCGCCGACCGGCCGTCCGCCGACCAGATCCTGCTGCGGCTGCTCGGCCAGCCCGAGACGGTGGGGGCGTCCACGGCGCTGCTGACCCGGGGGGTGCAGGTGGCCGGCGATGACACCACCCCGTTCAGCCGCGTCTCGGTCCCCGCCCCGGGCACGGCCTCGGCCGTCACCGGCTTCCCCGCCGTCTCCGGCCGCACGGGCGCGCAGGACCCGCCCGGCCACGCCGCCGCCGGCGCGGTCCAGGGTCACGACAGCTCAGGTACGGGCGCGTACGGGACTCCGGGAGGTACGGGGACGTACGGACCGGCGCAAGGCACGGGCGCGCACGGAACTCAGGGGAGCACGGGCGCGCAGGGTCTTCCGGCCCATGGCGGCACGGGCGCGCAGGGCGCCGGGGTCCCGACGCGGGAGGCCGGAGGCGGTCAGGCGCCCGCGCCGCCCAGGAAGCGGGGACGGGCGAAGTGGTGGGTGGCGTTCGCCGCCGCGCTGGCCGTGGTCGCGACGATCGCCGCGATGACGGTGGTCAAAGGCTGGCCGCTGAACGCCCTCGGCCCGGATCCCGGCTCCACGGAGGACCCGCTGCCGCCCTCGTACGCGAGCGTCGCCGAGAAGGTGGCCGCGACCGGGAAGATCGTGATCGGGGTCAAGGCCGACCTGCCGGGCGTCGGGCTGCGGCGCGGCGACGCGTTCGAGGGCTTCGACGTCGACGTGGCCCGCCGCGTCGCCGAAGGGCTGGGGGCCCGGGACGTCGAGTTCGTCGCCGTCTCCCCGGCGACCAGGGTCCGCGCGCTGGCCGAGGGCAGCGTGGACCTCGTGGTGGCCACCTACTCGATCGTCGACGACCCCGAGGTCGCCTTCGCCGGCCCCTACTACCTGGCCCACCGGGACGTGCTGGTCCACCGGGGCCCCATCGACTCGCTCGGCGACCTGAAGGGCAAGAAGATCTGCGCGGTCAACAGCCCGTCGGTGGGCGCCGTGCAGGACAAGGTGAAGGTCCACCCGGTGCCCGCCGGCAACTACGCCGAATGCATGAACATGCTGCTCGACGGCACCGTGGACGCGGTGCCCGGCGACGACCTCATCCTGGCCGGGTTCGCCGGCCGGGAGAACGTGCGCTTCCGCCTGCTCGGCGCCGGGCTCAGCGACGAGCGCTACGGCGTCGGCCTGCGCAAGGGCGACGCGCGGACGTGCAAGGCGATCTCCGGCGTGCTGGCCGACCTCTACCGCAAGGGCGCGGTCAAGGAGTTGCTCGCGAAACACTTCGGCAACGTGGAGTTCGAGCCGGAGACGAAGGTGCCCGCGATGGAAGCCTGCGAATGACGACCGGGTAACATCCGAAAGTCAACGCATCAGCTTGCGAGTTAGGGGAAAGGCCATGGCCACGCCCGTCAAGGTGACCGTCACCGGTGCTGCCGGACAGATCGGCTACGCGCTGCTGTTCCGCATCGCGTCGGGCCAGCTACTCGGGCCTGACGTCCCGGTCAAGCTGAGCCTGCTGGAGATCCCGCAGGCGGTCAAGGCCGCCGAGGGCACCGCCATGGAGCTCGACGACTGCGCCTTCCCGCTGCTGTCCGGCATCGAGATCACCGACGATCCCAACGTGGCGTTCAACGGCACCAGCGTCGGCCTCCTGGTCGGCGCCATGCCGCGCAAGGCCGGCATGGAGCGCGGCGACCTGCTCGGCGCCAACGGCGGCATCTTCGGGCCGCAGGGCAAGGCCATCAACGACCACGCCGCCGACGACATCCGGGTGCTCGTCGTCGGCAACCCCGCCAACACCAACGCGCTCATCGCCCAGCAGCACGCCCCCGACGTGCCGGCCGACCGGTTCACCGCGATGACCCGCCTCGACCACAACCGCGCGATCTCGCAGCTGGCCGCCAAGCTCCAGGTGCCGGTCACCGAGATCAAGCACATGACCATCTGGGGCAACCACTCCGCCACCCAGTACCCCGACCTGTTCCACACCGAGGTGGGCGGCAAGGTCGCCGCCGAGCAGGTCGACCAGGAGTGGCTGCGCGACACGTTCATCCCGACCGTCGCCAAGCGCGGCGCGGCCATCATCGAGGCCCGCGGCGCGTCCTCCGCGGCCTCGGCCGCCAACGCCGCCATCGACCACGTCTACGACTGGGTCAACGGCACCGAGTGGACCTCGGCCGCGATCGTCTCCGACGGCTCCTACGGGGTGCCCGAGGGCCTGGTGTCGTCGTTCCCGGTCCGGGCGGCCGGCGGCAGGTTCGAGATCATCCAGGGGCTGGAGATCGACGCGTTCTCCCGTGAGCGCATCGACGCCTCGGTGCGGGAGCTCGCCGAGGAGCGCGACGCGGTCAAGTCGCTGGGCCTGATCTGATCCGTACCGCGAGAAGGCGCGCGTCCGTGCGGGCGCGCGCCCGGGTCACTCTCCGGTAGGCGCCGGGCAGCTCGCCGAGGAGGCCGGTATGGCCGGCACGGGCTCCGGCGTGGGCTTCGGCGTGGCGAACACCACTCCGGCCGCGGCCGTCGCGCAACCCGCCACGAGTACGGCGCCGAAGAGCACCTTCGTCACCCTTGGTGAAAAGCTCCTCACATTTCGGTATCACAGCACATATCGACCGCCGATAGGGGTCAAATCCCGGAAAGCGCCTCCCAGGCGTCCGCGACGATGTCCCGCAGCTCGGTGCGCTCCGGCTTCCAGCCCAGCTCACGCTGGATCCGCTCCGACGAGGCGACCAGGACGGCCGGGTCGCCGGCCCGGCGCGGGCCGACGACGGCGGGGATCTCGTGGCCGGTGACCTCGCGGCAGACCCCGATCACCTCCAGCACCGAGAACCCCGTGCCGTTGCCCAGGTTGTAGATCTGGTGCTCGCCCTCCCGGCAGGCGCCGAGCGCCAGCAGATGGGCTCTGGCCAGGTCGGCGACGTGCACGTAGTCGCGCACGCAACTGCCGTCGGGCGTCGGGTAGTCGGTGCCGAACACGCTGACCGACTCGCGCTCGCCGGTGGCCACCTTGAGCACGTTCGGGATGAGGTGGGTCTCCACCGCGTGACGCTCGCGGTAGCGGCCGTAGGCGCCGGCCACGTTGAAGTAGCGCAGGCTGACCGCGCCCAGCCCGCGCAGCCCGGCGAAGGCCGTCAGCGCGGTGTCGACGGCCAGCTTGGAGGCGCCGTACGGGTTGGTCGGGCGCGTGGGGTCGCTCTCCCTGATCGGCGACTGCTCCGGCTCGCCGTACGTGGCCGCGGTCGAGGAGAACACGATCTTGCGGACGCCGCGCTCGTGCATCGCCTCCAGCAGCGCCAGCGTGCCGCCGAGGTTGTGGGCCCAGTAGAGTCCGGGCTTCTCCACCGACTCGCCGACCAGCGACCTGGCGGCGAAGTGGAGCACCGCGTCGACGCCGTCGAGCGCCGGCCCCGCGTCCTCGATCGAGGCCCGCACGAACGTCGCGCCGTCCGGCACCGCGTCCGCGTGGCCGGTGGACAGGTCGTCGAGCACGACGACCTCGTGGCCCGCCTCCACGAGCTGCGCCGCGACGACGCTGCCGACGTATCCTGCCCCTCCGGTTACCAGCAGCCTCATGTTGACTCCAGTTCGAATATGTTTGATTTTGTACGGCTTGCCGTTCAGCATACGCGGCAAGAGGCCCGTATACGCTGCCAACCACCATGTTTGACACCGTCGCGGCCAACATCGCCGTGGTCCTGCTGTTCATCCTGATCGGCGGGTTCTTCGCCGCCGCCGAGATAGCCATGGTCTCGCTCCGTGAGAGCCAGGTCCGCAAGCTCTCCCAACAGGGCCGCCGCGGCGAACGCGTGGCCAAGCTCGCCCGCGACCCGAACCGCTTCCTGTCGGCCGTGCAGATCGGCGTCACCGTCGCCACCATGCTCTCGGCCGCGTTCGGCGCCGACCGGCTCAGCGGGCAGCTCAGCCCCTTGCTCGAACGCTGGGGCGTGCCCGTCGCCATCGCCGGCGTGCTCGCCCTGGTGCTCGTCACCCTGGCCATCTCGTACGTCTCCCTCGTGCTCGGAGAACTCGCCCCCAAACGACTCGCGCTCCAGCGGGCCGAAGGGCTGTCGCTGGTCGTCGCCCCGTTCCTCGACCGCCTCGCCGCCCTGTCACGGCCCGTCATCTGGGCGCTGTCCAAGTCCACCGACGGCGTCGTCCGGCTGCTCGGCGGCAACCCCCAGGCCGACCGCGAGGAGGTCACCACCGAGGAACTGCGCGACATGGTCGTCGGCCACGCCGAGCTGACCCCCGACGAGCGCAACCTGATCGCCGAGGTGTTCGCCGCCGGCAAGCGCCAGCTCCGCGAGCTCATGCTGCCGCGCACCGAGGTCGAGTTCATGGAGGCCGACACGCCGCTGGCCGAGGCGGCGGTGCTGGCCGCCGCGCTGCCCCACTCGCGCTTCCCCGTCTACCGCGAGTCCTACGACGAGGTCATCGGCTTCGTGCACGTCAGGGACCTGCTCGACCCCGTGCTCACCGGCCGCACCGAGCCGCTCAGCGAGCTGGTGCCGATCCGGCCGGCCAAGTTCGTGCCCGCGTCCAAGCGGCTGCTCAACACGCTCTCCGAGATGCGCGACGAGGGCCAGCACATGTGCATCGTCATCGACGAGTACGGCGGCACGGCGGGCATCGTCACCATGGAGGACCTGGTCGAGGAGCTCATCGGCGACATCAGGGACGAGTACGACGTCGAGGACCAGTCCGTGATCCTGCCCGCCGGAGTGATGGAGATCGACGGGCTCACCAACCTCAACGACTTCGCCGACGAGACCGGCATCCGCCTGCCCGACGGCCCGTACGAGACGCTGGCCGGCTTCGTCATGGCGATGCTCGGGCGCGTGCCCGAGGTGAACGACGTCGTCGAGGCGAGCGGCTTCGACCTGACCGTCATCGAGCTCGACGGCCGCCGGATCGCCAAGGTGCGGGTGAAACGCCGCCCTGTCGTGGAGTCGCCGCCCGAAGCGGATACCTGACACAATTACCTGTCATGGCCAGACCTCGTGTTCTCTCCGGCATCCAGCCCACCGCGGACTCCTTCCACCTGGGCAACTACCTGGGTGCGGTTCGTCAATGGGTCACGTTGCAGGAGACCCACGACGCCTTCTACTGCGTGGTGGACCTGCACGCGATCACCGTGCCCACCGAGCCCGCCGCGCTGCGCCGCCGCACCCGCGTCGCCGCGGCCCAGCTCTTCGCCGCCGGGCTCGATCCGGAACGCTCCACCGTGTTCGTGCAGTCCCACGTCCGCGAGCACTCCGAGCTGGCCTGGATACTCAACTGCCAGACCGGCATGGGCGAGGCCGCGCGGATGACCCAGTTCAAGGACAAGTCGGCCAAGTTCGGGGAGAGCGCGGCCAGCGTCGGCCTGTTCACCTACCCGATCCTGCAGGCCGCCGACATCCTGCTCTACCAGGCCAACAGCGTGCCCGTCGGCGCCGACCAGAAGCAGCACCTGGAGCTCACCCGCGACCTCGGCCAGCGCTTCAACCACCGCTTCGGCGACACCTTCACGATCCCCGAGCCGTTCATTCTCAAAGAGGTCGAGAAGATCACCGACCTGCAGGACCCGTCGGCCAAGATGTCCAAGTCCTCCTCCAGCCCCGCGGGCATCCTGGACGTCCTGGAGCAGCCGGGGCCGCTGCGCAAGAAGATCATGCGGGCCGTTACCGACACCGAGACCGAGGTCCGCTTCGACGAGGAGGCCAAGCCGGGGATCTCCAACCTGCTGCGCATCCAGTCCGCGCTGACCGGCACGCCGATCCCCGACCTGGTGGCCCGCTACGCCGGGCAGGGTTACGGGACCTTCAAGAAGGACGTCGCCGAAGCGGTCATCGACGCCTTCACCCCGATCCGCGAGCGCACCGAGAAGCTGCTGGCCGACGAGGCCGAGCTGGACCGGATGCTGGCTTCGGGCGCGGAGCGCGCCCGTGCGGTGGCCCGGCGCACCATGGCCGAAGTCCGCGACCGGGTCGGCTTCCTCCCGGGCGCCTAGCCGGCACCCCACCGCTCTTCCCGGGGCGCCTCCGGCGCTTCACCCCCGGTCGCTCCGCGACGCCCCGGCTCAAACCACCCGGGCGCCCCCGGCGCTTCGCGCCTCCACAGCTCGGGCGTCCTCCCAGGAGCTGACGCCCCTCCCTGCCCAGAGGCGTTGGGATCGGGGTTTCCTGGCAGGGGACGAGCAGCAGAAGTCGGTTGATGTCCTGAGGCCGGAAGTGAACCTGCGCCCACGGCCGAGAGATACGTCACCAGGCGCGTGTCATCGCCGGGCATGGACGACCGGTGCCGTCTGCTTCGCGGACCTCGACGCGGATCGGGCACTGCCGCAGGTTCAGGAGTTGGTCATGGATGCGCGGTCGAGTCGAGCGACCCGCCTGCGCCCGAGCTTGTGCACCCGGATGACGCCGGCAGCAGCGAATATTTCCATGGCGACCTTCGCGCGTACCGACTCATCTCTCGTCGCAGCCGAGCGCGACCGCCGCACGGACCCCGCCATCGACCAGCGGCATAACGCGCGTCAGGAGGCGAAGGCGGCGCGGATGGCGGCGGCGAGCTGCCGCTGGATCGGGTCCGCCGAGGACCCGAACAGCAGGTCGTCGACGTCGCCGATGGCCTGCTCGGCCGCCGCCAGGAGCCGCCGCCCCTCGGGGGTCAGCTCGATCGTGGACGCCGAGCCGGCGCGGGCGTTGCTGTCGCGCACGAGGCCGGCGGCGACCAGGGCCTTCACCGCGGAGTGCACGCTCTGCACGGCGGTGCCCGACATGCGCGCCAGGTCGCTGAACGACACGCCCGGCACGGCGGCGATGTGCCCGAGCAGCCCGAGCCGGGTGACGGTGAGGTCGAGCGGCGCGAGAGCGGCGCCGAGCTCGGTCTCGACCCGGCGCGCCAGCGTCAGCACGATGATGGAGGGGCTGATAGGCGGCGGAGAGCCCTTCTCGGTGGTCACCCTTCCAGTTTCCCGCCCTGTGGCCCGTGTCAAGCCGGAGTGGTCCACAGCGCGGAGACGGGCAGGCAGGCCATGCCGTCACCGAAGCTCAGCGATCC
Organism: Nonomuraea harbinensis; assembly: GCF_019396385.1. Lineage (GTDB taxonomy): Bacteria > Actinomycetota > Actinomycetes > Streptosporangiales > Streptosporangiaceae > Nonomuraea > Nonomuraea ferruginea. The sequence goes on from NZ_JAHKRN010000013.1 coordinate 170,994, forward strand.
AGGTCCTCATCGACGAGCGAAGCAGCACGTCGGGGCAGGTACTCGAGCCTCTCTCGCACGCATGCGGCGCAGTGCGGCTTTCAATCTGCCGAAGATCACCAAAGGCTTGCCAGATCCCCGAGAGGCCCGTTCAACGGAAATCCTGCGGCGCGGAATGATCGCCGAAAGGATACGGACGTCGCCTCCAGGGCAGGTCTGGGGCGTGAGCGTGAGCCTGACCGAGCGGATCCGGTCCATCAAGAACCGGGCCAGGCGGATGGTGGAAGGCTGGCGCGTGCGCAGGCCGTCCGTCGACCACCTCATCAAGACCGTCCAGCGCTACCAGGCGCAGTCCGGTGACCGGCTGGCGGGCGGGGTGACGTACTTCGCGTTCCTGTCCTTCTTCCCGCTGATCGCGCTGGCGTTCGCGCTGCTGGGGTATGTGGTGACGGTCAGCGCGACGGTGGCTGGGGCGCTGGAGACGGCGATCACCGAGCGGCTGCCCGGCCTGGCGGGGCAGCTCGACCTGACGGCGATCAAGGACGCCAAGACGACCGCGGGCGTCATCGGCCTCCTGGGATTGCTGTACGCGGGGCTCGGGGCGGTGGACGCGCTGCGCGGGGCGCTGCGCGAGATCTCCATGACCACCTCGCCGGCGTTCTCGTTCGTCAGGGCCAAGCTGCGCGACCTGGCGTCGCTGCTCATGCTGGGCGTGACGCTCATCGTGTCGGTGCTGGTCGGCGGGCTGGCGACGCAGGCCACCACGATGGTGGCGAACTTCCTGTTCGGCGGTAGCTCGCCGGTGGTGACGGTGCTGACGGGGCTCGTCGGCCTGGCGGGCAGCGTCGCCGCCGACTGGGTGCTGTTCATGATCGCGCTGGGCTGGGTGGGCAGGTTCGCCCAGCCGTTCCGGGTGCTCGCCCGGGGAGCGCTGCTCGGCGCGATCGGGTTCGGCGTGCTCAAGCAGCTCGCCTCGCTGCTGCTCGCCGGGACGCTGTCGAACCCGATCTACGGCGCGTTCGCGGTCATGGTCGGCCTGCTGCTGTGGATCAACTTCTCCACCCGGCTCATCCTGTACGTGGCCGCGTGGACCGCCACGGCCGGAGGCGCCCCGCCGCCCGCGCCCTCGCCCGTGCCCTCGGCGGGCACGCCGGAGCAGGCCGGGCCGTCATAGCCTCCTGCGCCTGCGGCGGATGCCGTAGCCGAGCCAGACCAGCCCGAACAGCAGCCCGCCGCCGATCACCACGGAACCCATCGTGCGCGTGCTCGCGTTCTGCTCGGACGCGGCCGCGTCCATCATCGGCTTCCGGCTGGGCGACGGAGTGGCGTGGGACGTGGCGACCGGCGCCGCCTGCTGGGCCGGCTCGTCGGGCAGCGGGTCGACGAGCAGGCCGACCGGCGTCGCCTTGCCCCGGGCGGCGAAGCCCCAGTCGAGCAGGTCGGCAACCTCTTCCCAGAAGTAGCCCTCGTGCTTCATGATCGACACGATGATCGTGTGGCCGTCGCGGGTGGCCGCGCCGACGAACGTGCTCTGCGCCTTCGTCGTCCAGCCGTTCTTGACCCCGATCATGCCCTTGTAGCGCCAGAGCAGCTTGTTGTGGTTGCTGATCTCGTACCACTTCTTCGGCGCGGGGAACTTGGCCGTCTTGGTGCTCACGTACCGCCGGAAGTCCTTGTCGGACAGGCCGGACCTGGCGATGAGCGCCAGGTCGTAGGCGGAGCTGCTCTGACCGGGCTTGTCCAGGCCGCTGGGCGTCTTGGCCACGGTGTCGTTCGCCTGCAGCCGCTTGGCCTCGTCGTTCATGTCGCGCATGGTCTTGTCGAGGCCGCCGTTCGCCTCGGCCAGCGCCATCGCCGCGTCGTTGCCGGACGACATCATCAGGGCCTTGAACAGGTCGTCCACCGTGTAGATGGGCCTGGTCTGCAGGCCGACGGCGCTGCCCTCCTGGTTGACGGCGTCGCGGCTCGGCCTGACCTTGAGGGTCTTGTCGAGCTTGGGGATCAGCGTGGCCGCGGTGAGCATCTTGAGCGTGCTGGCCGGGCGGTAGCGGCCGTGCGGGTCCTTCGCCGCCAGCACCTGCCCCGTCTCGTGGTCGGCGATCACGTACGCGGTCGCCTTGGTCTTCGGGGGCGCCTTGAACCCGACGGGTTTGATCAGGCCACGACCGGCCAGCAGGTCACCGCCGACCGGCGGCGGCGGGGTCGGGGTCTGGGCCGGGGTCGCCTGGGCCGCCCCGGTGAAGGTCACCGCCACGAGGAGTGCCGTGACTGGCACCAGTTTCATCCACATCGCGAACTCAGCGTAGCTTCGTGTTGTCGCTCATGTGCCGACACATCCCCTGAAGATCCGCTTCAGACGCTAGAGAGATGGTCATGTCACGAAAGATCGCTGGATTCCTCATCGCGCTCGCCGCGTTCATGATCTTTGAGTGGATCAACCTGGGATTCAACCTCCAGGACGGGCACGACACCGGCTTCTACGTGGTGCACGGCATCCTGATCGCCGTCAACATCGTGCTGGCGATCGTGCTGGGCGTCATCGGGTGGCGCGGCCTGCGCGGGCGGCGATCAGGAGGCCTTGGCGAGCAGTAGCGCGATGTCGTCGCGCTTGTCCGTCGGCCGCTGCGCGTTGATGATCAGGTCACAGATCCGCTCGATCCCCCGGGGCGGACCGCTGAGCAGCGTGCACAGGCCCGACAGGCCCTGGTCGATGCTCTGCTCCCTGCTCTCCACCAGGCCGTCGGTGTAGAGGGCGAGCAGGCCGCCCGGAGGCAGGTCGACGGTGCAGGTCTCCCACGTCTCGACGTCGACGCCGAGCGGCAGGCCCGGGACGACGGGCACCGTCGCGGCCTGCCCGGCGGGTTCCACCAGCACCGGCGGCAGGTGTCCCGCGCTGGCCATGGCGATCTTGCCGGACGTGCGGTCGTACGTCGCGTACAGGCAGGTCGCGATCTGGTCGGAGCTGAGCTGCTGGGCCACGTGGTTGAGCCGGAACAGCAGCTCGGACGGGTCGAGGTCCAGGCTGGCCAGCGTCTGGGTGGCGGTGCGGAGCTGGCCCATGGTCGCCGCGGCGCGGATGCCGTGGCCCATCACGTCGCCGACCACCAGCGCGGTGCGCTCCGGGGTCACCGGGATCACGTCGAACCAGTCGCCGCCCACCTCGGCCAGGTCGCTCGCCGGCAGGTAGCGGTAGGCGATCTCCAGGCCGGGGGACCGCTGCAGGCCGGTCGGCAGGAGGGAGCGCTGCAGCATGAGCGCGGTGCGCCGCTCGCGCTCGTAGAGCCGGGCGTTGTCGATGCAGATCGCGGTCCGCGCGGCCAGTTCCTCGGCCAGCGGGACGTCCGACTCCTGGAAGGGTTCGCTGCAGTCGCGGCGCAGCAGCACCAGGAACCCGAGCACGTTGCCCCTGGCGAGCAGCGGCGCCACGAGGAAGGAGCTCCCGGGCAGCAGCCTGGCGATGATCGGCCGCTGGAACGCCTGTGCGTTCTCCTCGCCGACGGTGCGGTCCAGCCTGGGCACGAGCACGGTCTCGCCCGTGGCCATGGCCTGCCCCTGCGGCAGGTACGGGGGATAGACGCAGACCTCGTCGACCGGGAACGCGTCGTCCCACTCCCACGGGTTGTGCGTCGCCACCGCCGTGGACACGCGTCTTACCAGGGCCGAGCCGTCCTTCGCGCGGGCCGGGAACTCGCCTTCGGTGATGAGCCGCTCCTGCACCATGACGCCGCCGGTGTCGGCCAGCCGGGGGATCGCGACGTCCATCAGCTCGCGGCACGTCTGCTGGAGGTCGAGCGTGCTGCCGATGCGGCTGCTCGCCTCGTTGAGGAAGGCCAGCCGCTCCTGGGACGTGGCGGACGCGCTCAGACGCAGACCGGCGCGGCTGCGCGGGTCTTTGATGACGAAGTACGGATTCACCGGAGCGCCCCTCCAGCCCATACGTGACTTCGTTTATTAATGCACAGAATCGGTGCGGAATCAGCCACAGAGGGCGCGGCGGGTCCGGCGGTGCAGCTCGTCCGCCTGCTCGCGGGAGTCGGCGATCGAGGTGAAGCCGAGCTTGCCGTGCTCGGGGATGGCGCCGAGCAGGTGGAAGACGTTGCCGGTGCGGCTGTCGTGGTCGAAGCCGAGTCCGAGCCGCTCGGCCTGGCGCAGCACCTGCCCGGGGGTGCGCCCGCGCAGGCAGTCGGCCGCGCAGTTGTCCGTGGCCGTGTAGTACTTGGGCCGGCCCTCGGCCATCAGCAGCCCGGTGCCGGGGTCGTACGTGGCCCCGGTCGTCAGCAGCGCGGCCCCGTACGGGTGGGTGGTGCCGCCGATACGCAGGTTGATCTCGCACAGCAGCGCCGCGTAGCCGGCGTCGGTCTTCATGGCGAAGAAGTCCATGCCGAACAGGCCGATCACGCCTTTGGCCGCCAGCGCTCCGGCTATGCGCCCGGCGCAATCGCCGACCTCGGAGCGGTACTCCGGCGCGGCCGGGAACATGCAGCCCTGGTAGACGTGGTTGTTCGGGCCGCCGAGCACCTGGTCGTGGGTGGCGACCACCTCGTAGTCGCCGCCGGGGGAGATGCGGGCCAGCGCGCTCGGGTGGTAGAGCGGGCGGTGCTCGATGAACTCCTCGACGACCGCGCCGCGCTCGCGCACCTTGGCGGCGAAGGTGGCCCAGGTCTCGCCCTCGGCCGCGAAGCTCGTGCCCCGCAGGTCGCCCCTGGGCACGATGGCGTTGCCGAGGCCGGAGTAGGCGTCGTTCAGCTTGACGATCAGACGCTCGCCCGGCAGCGACTCGATCGCGTCCTCGATCTCGGCGAGCGTGTAGAGGTCGCGGAAGCCGCGGGCCATCGGCACGCCCGCCTCGGTGCCGATCTCCCGGGAGCCGCTCTTGGAGCCGTAGTAGGCCAGCGACGTGGCCGGGCCGTAGAGGGGAACGCTGAGTAGCGAGGCGAGCCGTTCCTCCAGCTCGCTCAGCACGAAGGGGACCAGCCAGGCGTCGCCGTCGATCGCGGCGCGCAGCCGCTCCAGGACATCGGGACGGGAGAGTAACGTCCGGGTGAGGGGCTGCGCGTCCGGGGTGTCGAGGCTGATCAGCGTGAGCCGCTTGGCGGCTTCCTCCGGATCGGGCAGGAATCCCAAGTAGTAGTCGACGATGGCCGGATCGATCGGCGCGGACGACAGGTAGATCACGTCGACCCCGGGCTCGCGCAGCGTCAGCAACAAGAAGAGCAGACGCTCCTCGTAGCATCGCGCGCCCGTGATGCGGCGGAGCTCATCCTGCGGCAGGGAGAGCGAAGGTACGACCACCAGGGTGCCCTGGCCCGGCTCGAAGATGCTCAACCCGGCATACTTCTCCCCGAACGGGATGTTAGTGATCATATAGCGAGTGAAACACGCAATTCTCCCAAATGCAGCCAGCGCGGTAGTGTTATCGCCATGGCTGAAGGTGACGCGATTCGGAATCGGTCACCACGTTTGGGAGTGGCGGCCGCGGGTCATGATCTAGTGATCCCTTGTGACTATTTTCAGGTCAGTTGACCTGTCACTCTCCGTGACCGTCCATGGTTACGGGCATGCCGTCGGCTAACTTTTGGTGTAGTCGTCAGCGCGAAGCCTCGTGAGAGGGATAAAGTCGGAGCATCGCCAGGTTCCACGGCCGACCGCTGTGATCCGGGCTGTGGCGGTTGTCCTCAACAGGCGACCGAGAGTCGTGCCCCGCGCTGACGATCCCCGAAGACCTCCGGGTGTGCGGCAATCTCGATTCGCCGGACGGCTGCTCCGATCGAACAGCCGACCACAGTTGGGACAAGTACTAGATACGGCGCTATTGGCCGTGTGATTTCCGGGTAGTCGACGGCGCACGGCACGGGACGGGATGGTGACTGATGCAGGGGCGTGAGCTTCGAGGGGAACTCGACGCGTTCCTGGTGGAGACCGAGCAGGATCTCGTGGCGTTCCGCCGCGACCTGCACATGCATCCTGAGCTGGCCTTCGCCGAATACCGCACGACCCAGCGGGTCGCGGAGCGGCTCGTGGCCGCCGGGCTGACCCCGACGGTGCTCCCGCGCGGCACGGGCCTCATCTGCGACGTGGGAAGCGGCGACGGCCCCACCATCGCGCTGCGCGCCGACATCGACGCGCTGCCCCTGCAGGACGAGAAGGGCGTCTCCTACCGTTCGACCGTCCCCGGCGCCTGCCACGCGTGCGGCCACGACGTGCACACCACGATCCTGCTCGGCGCCTCGCTCTTCCTCGCCCAGCAGGCCGCCGCGGGGCTGCTGCCCGGCCGGGTGCGGCTGATCTTCCAGCCCGCCGAGGAGCTTCCCGGCGGCGCGCTCGAGGTCATGGCCCAGGGCGGCATCAGCGGCGTCGACCGCATCTTCGGCCTCCACTGCGACCCTCGCGTCGACGTCGGCCAGCTCGGTCTCAAGAGCGGCCCGATCACCTCCGCCTGCGACAAGGTCGTCATCCGGGTGTCCGGCCCGGGCGGCCACACCGCCCGCCCGCACCTCACGGCCGACCTGGTCTTCGCGCTGGCCAAGGTGCTCACCGAGCTGCCCGCCGCGCTGTCGCGCCGGATCGACCCGCGCTCCTCGCTCAGCCTCGTCTGGGGCCGCGTCGAGGCCGGCACGGCCGCCAACGCGATCCCCGACGGCGGCGTGGCCGAGGGCACGGTCCGCTGCCTCGACGAGGACGCCTGGCACGCCGCCCCTGACCTGATCAAGACGCTGCTGGAGTCGGTCGCGGGCGCGTACGGCATCGAGGCCACGATGGAATACACCCGCGGCGTGCCCCCGGTGGTCAACGACGAGGGCTGCGTGCAGATGCTCTCCGAGGCCGCCGAGCGCGCCCTGGGCGCGGGCGCCGTGGTGTCCACCCACCAGTCGCTCGGCGGCGAGGACTTCGCTTGGTACCTCGAGTCGATCCCGGGCGCCTTCGCCCGGCTCGGCACCCGGTCCCCGGAGAGCGGCGTCACCTACGACATCCACCAGGGCACGTTCGACATCGACGAGCGGGCGATCGCGATGGGCGTGCGGGTCATGGCCACGACCGCGCTGACCGCGCTGTTCGAGAGCACCCACGTGCCGGCCGCCGACGAGATCACCTCGGCGCTGGCCTGACGAGACACGGTCCGGCGGCGGGAGACTCCGGTCTCCCGCCGCCGTCCCACATGAGGAGA
>NZ_JAHKRN010000120.1 GCF_019396385.1 Nonomuraea harbinensis
TGGAAGGGCCGGTCAGCCGGCGGCTCATCACGTCGGTCATCGCCCAGTACACCCGTGACTCGGAGCTGGCCTGATCGTGTTCGTAGTCGCGTACCAGGCGCCGGTGCAGGGACATCGTGCCGTAGGTGTTGGGTCGAGTCCGGGCGCGGTGCCTGGATTGCTCCAGGTCCGTTTCCCGGACCCGCCCGCCGAACCCGGCGTGCGACTCTCACCGCACCGGGCTCTCCACGAGATCATGCCGTTGGGCGGGTGTGGTCAGGGCTGTCGGCCAGGGTGACGGAATCTTGGTTCCTCGATAGCGATAGCGAGTCACCGGAACCGATGCGATCTTGAACAGTTCGACCCCGTCGAAGGCGATGGGTTGCCATCCCCGTGGGGTGCGCAGCCATCGCTGGATGGCTCTCCATGTCATGCGGTTGCGCTGCATCACCCAGTTGATCACTCGCCACCAGATGAAGTTCTGCAGGTGGGAGAAGGTGTGCTTGGCGACCGCGTGCTTGAAGTAGTTAGCCCATCCCCGCTGGATGTAGTTGATGCGTACCAGCGTTTCCCTGTAGCTCAGATGTGACAATCTGCGGGTCAGCGACTTGATCTTCCGTTTCAGCGCCTGGACCGGCTTGTCGGCGATAAACGTGTAGACGTGCCACTTGTTCGTTCCTCGCTTGCGGCGCCAGATGATGTGGAACCCGAGGAAGTCGACCCCGTCGGCAAGGTGAACGATCCTGGTCTTGCTCTCCGACAGGCGAAGACCCATCGGTGCCAGGACCTCACTCACCTGGTGACGCAGTTGTTCGACGTGCTCGGCGGTGCCGTGGACCAGGATCAGGAAGTCATCCACGTAGCGGACGAGCTGCCAGGTCGCCAGCCCCTGGGCGCGTCTGTTCCTGCGCTGCTGACTGTCGCCCGCCGCTGCCCACTGCTCGACGAAGAAGTCGTCCAGCACCGACAAGGCGATGTTGGCCAGCAAGGGTGAGAGGATGCCGCCTTGTGGCGTGCCGGAGGTGGTCTCGTTCCGCTGGCCGAGCTCGGTCATGATCCCGGCTTTGAGGAACGTCTTCACCAGGGCGAGCACGCGCTTGTCCTTGACCCGTCGGCGCACCCGGTCCATCAGGGCCGTGTGGTCGATCCGATCGAAGCACGCCTCGATATCCGCATCCAGCACCCACCGGTAACCGGCGGTGGCCAGATGATGGATCTCGGCGATCGCGTCGTGCGCACGCCGGTTCGGTCGGAAACCGTAGGAGCACGGACGGAAATCCGCCTCGAAAATCGGTTTGAGGTGCCCCGAACCTTCCGGACTCGGACCCAAGTAGGGTCAGAGACAGTCCGGGAAGGAAGCACGTGGCGAAGAAGCCGAGGATATATCCGCCCGAGTTGCGGGCCGAAGTCGTGCGGGCCGTCA
>NZ_JAHKRN010000121.1 GCF_019396385.1 Nonomuraea harbinensis
CTCGGCCTGGTCATCGCGGTGGTGGTCGCGGCAGCTTCGATCCACGACAACGCCATCGGCACCGCGCTGCTGGACCGGGTCGCCGCCGCCACCCCGCCCGGCAGCGTCCGCACCGCCCTGGTCGACCGGGGATTCAAGAACGCGGTGGTCGCCCACGGCGCCACCCACGGCATCAACGTGAAGATCGTCGAGCGGAATCCCGCCGATGCCGGGTTCGTCCCCAGCCCAAGCGGTGGGTGGTGGAGCAGGTGCGCCGTGAGGCGCTGATTGATCGAGTGGAGGTGAGAGACCGCCACCTTCGCCCTGTCGCAGCAGGGTGATGAAGCTGGGGGCAGCCTGACCCGGGAGGTGCCGGGAAGGGTGGCAAGCGGCCCCGACAACGCCGGGACGTGACCAGTACTGCCAGATGGCGCGGGTCCGGCAAGCGAGACGGAAAGGTATACGCGAGGAACCGGTGCATGAAGCCTCCTAACAATCCCTACCAGCTCCAACCTGGCGGATATGGGCTGGGTGCGGTGCGCACCTGCCCCCTCATCACGGGGCGGGGAACTCCCGGGCTGCTCATGTTCGGCGGCAGGGAGGCCACGGTGAAGTGCTGCGGGGTAGCCGTGGCGATGCCGCGGGGGTATAGCCGGGTGCCTACTTCGTCGAGCGATCAGTCAGTGAACACGGGAACCTTCTCGGCTTTGCCTTCTGCAGCCGCACGGCCGGTGCGGCGCGGCGGGCTGGGCCCACCGTCGGCCGATCGGGCCGGGAGGGGACGGAGCCGCCGTAGTACTCCGAGGCGGGGAGAGCCCGTCACATGGGGAAGGGCGGCAGCGAGATCGCAAGGAAGGTGCTGCAATGCCCGAAGAAACAGCGGTGGATGCCGCTGTCGCGTGGCCGTCGGCCGATGAGGCATGGCTGCGGGTACGGGGGATGCAGGCCAAGCTGCACCGTTGGGCGGTAGCCGATCACGGCTTCCGGTTTGACGATGTGTTCAACTTCGTCTGCGACCCGGCCACGCTGGTGATGGCGCTGGAACGGGTCGCAGGAAATGCCGGAGCCCGGACCGCCGGAGTGGATGGCATCACCATCATCCACGTCCGGATGGCCGGAGCCGAGGCGCTGCTGAAGCACATTCGCTCCCTGCTCAAGGCCGGCCAGTTCCGGCCGTTACCGGTGCGGGAGAAGATGATCCCCAAGACCGGCGGCAAGCTTCGCCGGCTGGGAATCCCGACCCTCACGGATCGGGTGGTGCAGGCGGCGCTGAAACTGGTCCTGGAACTGAGGGGCTCCGAATTTTCCGGACTCGACCCAAATGAAACTATATCATGCCGCGACTCGGTTATCGAACCATTCCTCTAGTACTTCCGATGGCGGGCGATATCCCAATCCAGAGTGAAGTCTTCGCC
>NZ_JAHKRN010000014.1 GCF_019396385.1 Nonomuraea harbinensis
AGCCCCGGCACCCCGTCAGTCATCGGATCCGCTGGTCACGGTGGCGACGTCGGCATCAGGCCCGCGCCCGTCGCTGTCATTACCAACGTCAGCGACGACTCATCGATCACTAAATGCGGCTGGAGTATTAGGAGCAGGCGGAGTCTCGACCTTGGTGTACCTGTTCAAGAATCCAGACAAGATCGGCCGGTGGTGGCCGAAGGTCCAAACCTCTTGGTACGACGGTCGCTTGGAGGCTGAGAAGGCCAAGCGGGCGTACGAAGCTCTGCGCACAGTTGGAACCGAGATGCGTGAGCTTGAACCATGATCAGGTTCCGCCTAGTCCGCCGTACAGGTCCATGTCGACCGCTCCCTCGGGGAGTTGCTCGTCACAGTCGCCGTGGTACAGCTCGCATCGAGAGCTTCTCGCCTTCGCCCACGAAAGCGTGGCTTCAGCGCCGCCCATCTGTTCGGCGCCGCCTTCTACTCCGGCGGGCATCTCCGCCGCGCGCAGGGATTTCCTGGGTGAGACGGGCAGGGGAGTGCCGAATCCTGCCGTGGGCGGCCGCGTCGCTCACCCCAGGCCGCCGCTACGCCCGCGTGGTACGCGACCTCGGCCTCACCTGGAACGACGGCGGAGGCAGCTCCGACCCCACCCCAGGTGGTCTGCGGAAGGTCATCGGCAGCCTCGGGCCATGCCGCCGCAGGAGAAGCTGGTCAGGACCCTCCTGCCATCGGTCACCCAGATCTTGACACCGTTCGCGGGGACACCGCCGGACAGGGGAGCGGCGAGGAGCAGTTCGTCGTCCCCGTCCCCGTCGTAGTCTCCCGCCGCCAGCGGCGCTGCGTCCATCCCGCCGATGGCCTCACTCGTCCGCAGTCCTCCCGCTCCGCCCCAGAAGATCCGGGACGGAGTGGGAGGCTGCCACCCGTAGCTCCTCCCGCCGAAGGCGAGGTCGTCCCGGCCGTCTCCGTCGAAGTCTCCGGTGACCGCCGCGCCGGTGCCTTCGAACATCCCACGACGGCCGTTGCCGTAGAGGACGGTCAGCCGGTTGCCGTCCTGGGGTGCCTCGAAACCGACCGCGAGATCTCTGCGACCGTCACCGTCGAAGTCACCGAACGCGGCCACAGTCCCCCATTGAAGTCCACGCCCCTGTTTCGCCAGGCCGTCCCGGTCCGCGCTGAAAAGCTGTGTGGTGGTCTCTTCGGCATGTCCTGCGACCAGCGCTGTGGAACGGCGCCCGTCGATCTCGTCGGCGGTGAAGCTCTGGAAATCGACGGACGTCGGCTGGCTGGTGTGGCGGGCCGGGAGCCCGGTGCGGCTGAACGGGCCGTACAGCACCATCAGGCTCCCTTTCCCCTCACCCCATGCGCCCGCTCCGTCATAGGGGGCCAGCGCCACGTCGCCGACGCCGTCCCCGTCGAAGTCACCGGCGACCATGGCCTCCACCGCCTTGTCCTTCGGCAGAGGTACTCGGGTCGGGGTAGGGGTCCTGAGGCCGCGCGGACCGCCCCAGGAGATGAGCGGCCGGTCCTGGCACGATGGAACGGGGCTACACCCTTTGAGCAGGATGTCGTCGAAGCCGTCGCCGTCGAAGTCCGCCCTGTTATCCGTATGAAGCAACTCGAACGCGTTCACGGCCGGTGCGGACAAGCCCTGCTCGTCGCGTACCGGCAGGACCGTCCGAGATTCGGGGTCGAGCCCTCGGGGCGAGCCGTAGACGACGCCTAATGAACCGAAATCGAAGAACAGATCCGCGTAACCGTCACCGTTGACATCGTCGGCACGTCGGCTGCCGAGACCTGTGGATGGCGTGGACGCGGTGATCGGCGTGGGCGGTGAGGCACTGTGACCGGCCGCCGTAGGCAGACCCTTGATGTAGGGCGCGCCGCACCCTGGCAGAGCCAGTATCAGGACCAGCCAGGCGCCCAGTCTTCGCCGCATGAGGCCACAGCCTACGACCGGCCTGCTATGACCGCGGTGAGTCGGTCTCTCGGCGGTCGTTCGTAGGAGATGCCGACGCCGGCACCCTCGTCGGACATCGACATTCCCCTTGTCCTGGCCAGCACGCGCTGCGTCATGGAGGTGCCGGTCTGAGCAGCTGGTGGCGGGGCTTCGGTCAAGCGCCGCCGTCTTCTGCTCCGGGGCCCGGCAGCATGTCGACGTCCGTCGCGCGCATCGGCTGCCCGCAGGCCGAGCAGCGCAGTTCCACATGGCTGGTCCGGCCGCAGGCGTGGTGACGGTACAGCGTGGGCGGACCGGAGTCTCCGGACGTCCAGCGGTCGCCCCAGCGCGCCAACACCAGCAGCAGGTCGCACAGCTCCAGGCCCTTCTCGGTGAGGGTGTACTCGTGCCGGACGGGACGCTGTGAGTACTCCCGGCGTTCCAGCACACCGCTTTCGACCAGCCACTTCAGCCGGCCGCTCAGCACTTTGCTGGAGATGCCGAGGTCGCGCTGGAGATCGTCGAAGCGCTCGATGCCGACATAGACGTCGCGCAGGATCAGTGGGGACCACGGCTCGCCGATGATGTCCAGGGTGCGGGCGATGGAGCAGGTCATGTCGCCGAACCGGGTGCGCTGCATGAGCCCCAGCCTAGCCGACCAGCTTCCCTTAGGGAATCGACTCCGGTAGGGTCTGGCCCGTCACTTTCCTTAAGGAAGCAACAAAGGAGCGGCCGATGACCCGACCCCCGATCGTCTCGGAGCAGGAGTGGCGCAGCGCCCGGGACGCCCTGCTGGTCAAGGAGAAGCACCTCACCCGCGCGCAGGACGCCCTGGCCGCCGAACGGCGGCGGCTGCCGATGGTCAGGGTGGACCGCGAGTACCGGTTCGACGGCCCGGACGGCACGAGAGGGCTGCCGGACCTCTTCGACGGGCGCAGCCAGCTCATCGTGTACTCCTTCATGTGGCACGGAGCCCACGAACTCTGCTCCGGCTGCGCGATGTTCACTGACAACGTCGGCCACCTGGCGCACCTGCACGCCCGCGACGTCTCCATGGCGCTGGTCTCCACCGGGCCGCTGGCCGAGATCATGCCGTCCAAGCGGCGCATGGGCTGGACCATCCCGTGGTACGCGGCGCCGGACGGCGCCTTCAACCGGGACATGGACGCGGGCGACGGGTTCGCGGTGAACGTCTTCCTGCGCGACGGCGCGGACGTCTATCGCACGTACGTCACCACCGGACGAGGCGTCGAACGACTCGGCAGCAACTGGACCTTCCTCGACCTGACCCCGTACGGACGGCAGGAGACGTGGGAAGACTCACCCGAAGGCCGGCCGCAGAGCCCGCCCTACCACTGGTGGCGGCTGCACGACGAGTACGGCTCCTGAACCGTCCCGCGATCCATCCGAAAGGGAAACACTGCCATGTCCTACCCGACTCCCCGTGCCGAGCTTCTGTTCAGCGAGGCCGACGCGACACCGATGAGCACCGACCCCGCCTCCGTGCGACCGTGGACCCACGCGCAGGCGTGCGTGGGGGAGACGCCGAAAGCGTGGCTGTCGACGGTACGGCCCGACGGGCGCCCCCATGCCATGCCGTTGATGCCGGTCTGGGCCGACGGAGCCCCGTGTTTCACCACCCGCCCCGGCTCGCGCAAGGGCCGGAACCTGGCCCACAGCGGCCACTGCGTCCTCACCGTCGCCGGGGCGGACCTCGACCTCGTGATCGAGGGCGTCGCCGCCCCTGTCCTCGACCCGGACCGGCAGCGGGAGGTGGCCGACGCGTTCGTGGCGAAGTATCAGTGGCGACTCTCCCCGCGCGACGGCCGCGTCTACGACGACAGCCTGCCCGGCTCACCGGAGTACGGTCTCTATCGGATCACCCCCCTTCGCGCCTACGGCTACGGCGCCGACGGCCGGACCGCCACCCGCTGGCGCTTCTGACGCGGTCCCCCACCACTTGACGGGACAGGCCGCCGCTCGTCCTGGTGGCGAGATGTCCGCCAGATGCCCGGCTGCCGCCCTGGCCGTGCGATCTTCGGCGATGGAGGGTGAGGAGTGCGGCGTCACGCCGCTGCCAACCGGCCCCGGAGCCCTCTCCGCCGACTCGGACGAAGGTCTTCGCGCAGGCCGTCCGTGGCCCCCCTTGACGGGGGCGTTCCACGTCAGCAGAAGGAGACTGACATGCGTACTCGCCCGAAACCTCCGACGATCGCCACGGCCCGCAGGCACAGCCGCTCCATCGCCGCGCTCGCCCTGGTGGCCTGCGGCGTCGCCGCCGCCCCGGCGGCGGCGGCGTCCACCGAGAGCCCCGCCCCCACCCGCTCCTGCTCCGTCCTGCTGGAGCCGATCAAACCGGGGGAGACGTTCTCCCGAGTGGTCAAGGAGGTGTGCGCGGACACCATCGAAAAGGCGGACCTGGCCGCCCTCGGCGGGACGCGGACCGCCGCGGAGGCGACGCTGCTCCTGGAGGCCGCCGACAACATCAACCAGGGCCTTCCGAGGTACCGCTGGTGGGGCTACTCCGGCCCCTGCGACACCGCCGGGTACGGCATCCGCGACCTCGGCGTCATGTGGAACGACAGGATCTCCTCCTGGCGGCAGGGTCATTCCCGCTGCAACTACCTCAACGTGTGGGAGCACAACTCGTACCAGGGCGCGAAGAGGTACTGGCACAACTGGACCAAGGTGGACTACGTCGGCGACGCCTGGAACGACCGGATCTCCTCGATGCATATCCATTACGAGCCGTAGGGCGGGCGGACCGCCGGGGACCCGTTCGTCATCCTCTCGGCCCGTAAGCCGACATGAGGACGTGTACGGCGACGAGGACGACGATCCAGACCACGGCACGCCTGGTCGGCGGGGGGCCGTCGCCCTGGCGCTGGCCGTCGGCTACGCCGGTGCGCGCCGCCCTGGCCGTCATCGAGCGGACCAGCCGGGGCACGCTCGCCGAGATCCACCGGGTGCTCGGTCTCCTGCGGTCCGACGGCGACCTCGCGGAGGGTCCCGTGCCCGTTCCCGGCATAGCGGATCTGCCCGAGCTGGCCGCCCCCGCCCGCGCGGCCGGGGTCGAGGTCGACCTGACCGTCCGCGAGGAGGCCCGCCTCCCACCCGCGCTCGCCGTGTCGGTCTACCGGATCGTGCAGCAGGCGCTGACCAACGTCGTCACCCACGCGGGGCCCACTCGCTGCTCGGTCACCGTGGACATCGACGAGTGGGCAGCCGCCATCGAGGTCGTCGACGACGGCCCCCGCCACGGCCGCCCCCCGCGCGCGGCCGGCGGCGGACACGGCCTGATCGGCATGCGCGAACGGGTCAAGCTGTACGGAGGCTCGTTCAGCGCCGGATTCCGGCCGGACCGCGGCTTCCGCGTCACGGCTCGCCTGCCCTGCGAGAACGGCACCGTGACGTGAGCGGCGACGCCCCCGCCCCGCCGATCCGCGTCCTGCTCGCCGAGGACCAGCTCCTCGTACGCGACAGCCTCAAGGTCCTCATCGACGCCACACCGGGGCTGACCACCGTGGGCGAGGCCGGCACCGGCGCCGAAGCCGTGCGCCTGGCCCGGCTGCGGCGACCGGACGTCGTCCTCATGGACGTCAGGATGCCGGACCTGGACGGCATCGAGGCGACCAGGCGCATCTGCGCCGACCCCGCCGGCGCAGGGATCCGCGTGCTGATCCTCACCACGTTCGACCAGGACGAGTACGTGTACGCGTCACTCAGAGCCGGTGCCAGCGGATTCCTCCTCAAGAGCGCCTCGGCGACCGACCTCCTGGCCGCCATCCGGGTCGTCGCCGCCTACGAGAGCGGGCTCGTCACCCGCCGATGACCGCCCGGCCCCCATCAACCGATCGGTGGATGTCGGCGGCGGCGCCCGGCGGCGAGGCTCGAAGCATGACAGCGATCATCGAGATCAACGAGCTGAGCAAGAGCTACAAGGCGGGCAAGGCGGTCGACGGCGTCACCCTGACCGTGCGGCGCGGCGAGATCTTCGGCATCGCCGGCCCCAACGGCGCGGGCAAGACCACGCTCGTGGAGTGCGCCTCCGGGCTGCGCCGGCCGGACGGCGGCACCCTGCGCGTGCTCGGCCTGGACCCGTACGACGACCGTCGCGCGCTCCTCCAGCGCATCGGCGCCCAGTTGCAGGAGGCGGCCCTCCCCGACGCCATCAAGGTAGGCGAGGCGTTGCGGATGTACGCCTCCTTCTACGACAAGCCGGCCGACTGGCGGGCGGTCATGGACGAATGGGGGCTCGCGGACCGGAGACGGGCCCGCTTCGGGAACCTGTCCGGCGGCTGGAAGCAGCGCCTGTTCATCGCGCTGGCCCTGGTCGGCAACCCCGAGGTCGTCTTCCTCGACGAGCTCACCACCGGCCTTGACCCCGCCGCCCGCCGCACCACGTGGGGCCTCATCCGCGAGATGCGCGGGCGCGGCGTCACCGTCGTGCTGGTCACCCACTTCATGGACGAGGCGGAAACGCTGTGCGACCGCCTCGCCATCGTCGACCGCGGCCGCGTCGTCGCCGAGGGCAGCCCGCGTGAGCTGATCGCCGAGGTGGGAGCCGACTCCCTGGAGAACGCGTACTTCGCCCTGACCGAAAGGGAAATGGCATGAAAGGCCTCGCGAACGTCGTCGCCGTCGAGCTCAAGCTGATCGTCCGTGACCCGATGTCGGCCTTCTTCGCGCTCGTCTTCCCAGCGATCATGCTCTGGGTCAAGCTGCGCGGCGGCAACAAGCCCTTGCGGGGCGGGACGCCGCTGATCGACGCCACCGTGCCGATGCTGACCGTGTTCGTCATCGGCCTGGCCACGCTGGTCGTGCTCCCCGCCACGCTGGCCCACTACCGGGAGCGCCGGGTCCTGAAGCGGCTGCGCGCGACCCCGGCCTCCCGCGCCATGCTGTTCGGGGCACAGTGGGCGGCGCACATGCTGCTGGCGGTGCTCGGCTCGGCGCTGCTGATCGTCATCGGCCTGGTCGCGTTCGGGCTGACCGCGCCGGCGAACGTCGTGGGCGTCCTGGTGGCGTGGCTGCTGGGCGCGCTCAGCCTGGGCTCCATCGGGCTCCTGCTCGGCGCGCTCGTCCCCACCGGCCGCGCCGCGACCGTGATCGGGCTGGCCGTGTTCTTCCCGATGGTGTTCCTGTCCGGCGCCATGATCCCCCGGGAGACCATGTCCGGCTCGATGCGCGCGATCGGCGATCTCCTCCCCATGGCTCCGGCGGTCCAGGCGGTCCGCGACGGCTGGGCGGGCGGCGCCCCCTCACCGCTTACGCTGGGCGTCATGGTCGCGATCTCGATCGTCGCGGGCGGCCTCGCCCTCAGGACGTTCCGATGGTGACGACCGACCCGGGCCTGACGCGCTGGGACCGGGTCCAGGCCGCGCTGCCGTACCTGCTGGTCCTGCTTCCCGCGCTCTTCGCCCTGCTGCGGGAGTGGCGGCTGGAGGTGCTGGTCCTGGCGCTGTTCGCGGTGGCCTGGCACTGGCTGATGGTGACCTCCCACCCTGGCTGGATCGCCCGCCCGGTGGTGCTGATCGCCTACTTCGCCGTCCTGCTCGCCGTCATCGGGGTCCTGGTCAGGATCGACAACGTGTTCACGGTGACGGGGCTGGGAGCGTTCGTCCAGTGTTTCGCCCTGCTGCCGGGGTTGTGGGCGTACGGCGGGGTGGCCGTGACGGTCGGCGTGCTGATCGCCGCCCGCCCGCAGCTCGGGCGCACCCCGGTCGAGCTGCTCGGCTCCTTCGTCGTCGGGGTGCTGGCCGCCTCCACCGTCGGCCTGGTCATCAAGGCCGTCTCCGACCAGAACGACCAGCGCAAGGTGATGATCGCGGAGTTGCGGGAGACGAGCGCCAAGCTGGTCGCGCTCGCCGACGACAACGCGAACCTCCAGGCCCAGCTGCTGACCCGGGCCCGCGAGGCCGGCGTGCTGGAGGAACGGCAGCGGATGGCCAGGGAGATCCACGACACCGTCGCGCAGGGCCTGACCGCCATCCTCACCCAGATGGAGGCCGTCGGCGACGTGCCGCCTCCGGCCCGTGCCCGCCTGGACACGGTTCAGGCCATGGCCAGGGAGAGCCTGACCGAGGCCCGCCGCTCGGTGCAGGCGCTGCGCCCGGCGTCTCTCCAGCACGAGGGCGAGCTGGCGGCCGTTCTGGAGAGGCTTGCGGCGACCTGGTCGCGGAACACCGGCGTGCCCGCCGCCGTGTCGATCACCGGCGACCCCCGGCCGCTGCACGCGGAGGTGGAGACGGCCCTGCTGCGGGTGGCGCAGGAGGCACTGGCCAACGTGGCCAAGCACGCCTCGGCCGGGCGGGTCGGCCTCACGCTCTCGTACATGGACGACGTGGTGGCGCTGGACGTCCGCGACGACGGCGCCGGCTTCGCCCCGGCGGCCGCGTCCCACGGCGAGGGCTTCGGCCTCGTCGCGATGCGCCAGCGCGTCACCCGCCTGGCCGGGAGCTTCGCGATCGAGTCCGCCCCCGGCCAGGGCACCGGCGTCTCCGCCACCGTCCCGGCCATCCCCGCCGACCCCGACCCGGGACTGTGAGGCCATGCCGCCGATCCGTTTGATCATCGTGGACGACCACCCGATCGTCCGCGACGGCCTGCGCGGCATCTTCGCCGCCGACGCCGGCTTCGAGGTCGTCGGCGAGGCGGCCGACGGTCCCGAGGCCCTCGCGGTGGCCCTGCGTACGGACCCTGACGTCGTGCTCCTGGACCTGCGCATGCCGAGGATGAGCGGCGTGGAGGTCATCCGCCGGCTCCGCGAGCAGACGCCCGGCATCCACGTGCTGGTCCTGACCACGTTCGACGATGACGCCGACGTCCTGCCGGCGATCGAGCAGGGCGCCACCGGCTATCTCCTCAAGGACACGCCCCGCGCCGACCTGCGCCGTGCCGTGCTGGCGGCCTCCCGCGGCGAAACCGTGCTGTCTCCGACGGTGGCCGGTGTGCTGACGGCGAAGGACCGCCCACCGGAGGCGCCGCGCACGCTGAGCCGCCGCGAACTCGAGGTGCTCAAGCTGATCGCCCGGGGCGCGACCAATCGCGACATCGCCGGGAAGCTCTTCATCACCGAGGCGACGGTCAAGACGCATCTGCTCCACGTCTTCGCCAAGCTCCAGGTGAAGGACCGGGCGGCGGCGGTGGCGGCGGCGTACGAGATCGGCCTGCTCAGACCGGCCGCCGACGGCTGAGGGTAAGTACTTCGCCAAAGGCGGGCACCCGTCCGCGGACGGGCGTGAGCATGGGTGACCGTGCGTCATGTCCTCGCCGTCCTGGTCCTGCTCACCGCCGGCTGCGCCGCCACCGCGCCGGTCGCCCCCGGGCCCGCCTCGGTGTCCGCCGGAGCCTCAGAACGCGCCGCGCCCGCGCAGGCGCCGCCCGCGCCGTGGCGCATCACCGAACGTGGCGGCGAGCACGAGATCGAGGGGTACGCCGACCGGGTCAGCGTGCTGCCGGGGGAGCGGTTCCGGCTGCTCGTCTCCACGACCGCGCCGCGTTTCACCGCGTCGGCGTTCCGGATGGGCGCCCGGCCGGTGAGGGTCTGGCGTTCCACGCCGGTCGCCGGGACCCGGCAGCCGCCGCCGCGGACCGTCGAGGGCATGGTGACCGCCGCTCACTGGAAGCCCTCGCTCACCGTCGACACCACCGGCTGGGCCGAGGGCGCCTATTTGGTGCGGCTGGACGCCTCGACGGGCGGCCAGCGCTACGTGCCGATCACCGTGCGCTCGTCCTCGGCCGAGGGCCGGGTGGTGATCGTCAACGCCGTGACCACCTGGCAGGCGTACAACCTGTGGGGAGGACGCAGCCTCTACAGCGGCCCCGGCGGATTCGACGACCGGTCACGCAAGGTCACCTTCGATCGTCCGTACGACGGCTCGGGTGCCCGGCTCTTCCTGGACTTCGAGTGGAACGCCATCCGGCTGGCCGAGCAGAGCGGAGTGCCGCTGGCCTATCTGACCAGCCTCGACCTGCGGCCCGGGGCGTTGGGCGGCGCGCGGGCCGTGGTGTCGCTGGGGCACGACGAGTACTGGTCGCCGACGATGCGGAAGGTCGTCACGCAGGCCCGTGACGCGGGCGCGAACCTGGCCTTCCTCGGGGCCAACGCCGTCTACTGGCGGATCGGGCTGCACGGCAGGACGGTCATGTGCGACAAGGAGACCCGGTGCCCGCTCTGGCGGCGGTCGGAGCCGGAGAGCGGGCTGGTCGGGCAGATGTACGACTGTTTCCCGGCCGAGGCGACCTACCGGGTGAGCAGGCCGGGCCACTGGATCTTCGAGGGGACCCGGGGCAGGAGCTTCCCCGGGCTGGCCGGCGTGGAGACCGACAAGGTGTCGCCAGGCTCACCGGACGACATCGAGGTGCTGGCCGAGTCGCCCGTCGACTGCGGCGGCCGGGCCACGGTGAGCCACACCACCTACTACGTCGCCCCCAGCGGCGCCGGGGTGTTCGCCTCCGGCACGATGCGCTGGGTGTGCGGCATGAAGGGCGCGGCCTGCGGCCACGGCGTGACCCGGGCGGCCTCCGCCTTCACCCGCCGCGCCACGCTCAACCTGCTGACCAGGTTCGCCGAGGGGCCGGCGGGGGACTGCTCGAACCCGTCGTCCGGGTGCTCCGGCCGGGCCTGAGACGCCGGCGCGTCACGCCGCGTTCCCCACCACCCGCTCCGGCGTGATGCGGATCGTCACGCGCACCTTGTCCGGGGGCAGCCGGAGGTACTCCTCGCCGGCTCCTTCGCCCTCGTACTCCTCCGCCAGCCGCACCGCCAGTCGCCTTCCCTCGTCCTCGGTGACCGTCGCGACCCCTCGGACCTCGACGTACCTGTCGGGGTCCGCAAGGTCGAACACGCTGAGGCTGACCCGTGGGTCCCGCTCCAGGTTCACCACCTTGCGCCTGCCGGCCTGGGAGGAGATGACCACGTCGTCGCCGTCGGTGCCGACCCAGACGACCGAGGTCTGCGGACTGCCATCGGGGTTGAGGGTGGCGAGAACGCCGAGGTTGGGGGCGCTGAGGATGCTCCGGGCAGTGTCGCTGAGAGAGATGCTCATGATCGGCAGCATAGAGGGCCATATCCGGTGAGATCGCGGGACAATGGCCGCCATGCCCGACGAACTGACGCTCTGGTACGAAGAGCCCGCCGTCAACTGGGAGACCCAGGCGCTGCCCATCGGCAACGGGCCGCTGGGCGCCATGGTCTTCGGTGGCGTGGCCACCGAGCGGATCCAGTTCAACGAGAAGACGCTGTGGACCGGCGGTCCCGGCCACGACGGCTACGACTTCGGCGACTGGAGGACACCGCGTCCGGACGCCGTGGCGGAGGTCCGGCGGCGGATCGACCGGGAGGGCAGGGTGCCGGCCGAGGACGTGGCGGCCGTGCTGGGGCAGCCCAAGACCGGGTTCGGGGCGTACCAGACCTTCGGCGACCTCCACCTGGACTTCGGCGCGCCCGGCGGCGCCGGAGGTTACCGCCGTGAGCTCAGCCTCAGTGAGGCCGTGGCGCGGGTGCGCTACACCGCCGGGGGCGTCACGCACACCCGCGAGTACTTCGCCGCCAACCCCGGCAACGTGATCGCCGGGCGCGTCTCCGCCGACCGGGGTGGCGCGGTCTCGTTCACGCTGCGCCACACCTCGCCCCGGGACGACAAGACCGTCACCGCCGAGGGCGGCCGGCTCACCGTCCGGGGGCGTCTCGCGGACAACGGGCTGGTCTTCGAGGCCCAGGTCCAGGTCATCGTCGCGGGCGGCACCCGTACGGACACGGGGGAGACGATCACGGTCACCGGGGCCGACAGCGCGGTCTTCGTCCTGTCGGCGGGGACCGACTACGCCGACACCTACCCGCGCTACCGGGGCGAGGACCCGCACGCCCGGGTCACTGCCGCCGTGGACGCGGCCGCCGCGCTGGGCTACGACGCGCTCAGGGCCGCCCACGTGGCCGACCACCGCGCGCTGTTCGACCGGGTGCGGCTCGACCTCGGGCAGTCCGCGCCGGAGAGCGGTCCAGGAAAGGGTGAGACCGGCGGGTCCGCTGGTCTGGAACGGGGTGGTCCCGGAAGGGGGCCCGCTGGTCCGGTGCCCACTGACCGGTTGTTGCGGGGTTACACGGGCGGCGACGGTCCGGACGAGCGCGCGGTGGAGGCGCTGATGTTCGCCTACGGCCGCTATCTGCTGATCGCGTGCTCGCGGGAGAACGACATCCTCCCCGCGAACCTGCAGGGCGTGTGGAACGCGTCGACCAGCCCGCCCTGGTCGGGCGACTACCACGTCAACATCAACCTGCAGATGAACTACTGGCCCGCCGGACCGGCCAACCTGCACGAGACGGCCGTCCCGTACGACAGGTTCGTCCGGGCCCTGGTGGAGCCGGGCCGCAGGACGGCGAGGGAGATGTACGGCGCCCGAGGCTGGGTGGTGGGCAACGAGACGAACCCCTTCGGCTTCACCGGGGTGCACGACTGGCCGACCGCCTTCTGGTTCCCCGAGGCGGCGGCCTGGACGGCGCGGCACCTCTACGACGGCTACCGGTTCACCGGGGACCTGGAGTATCTGCGGGAGACCGCCTATCCGGTGATCAAGGGGGCGGCCGAGTTCTGGCTGGACTTCCTGCACACCGACCCGCGCGACGGCCTGCTCGTCGTCTCGCCCAGCTACTCGCCCGAGCACGGCGACTTCTCCGCCGGCGCCGCGATGTCGCAGCAGATCGTACGGGAGGTGCTCGAAAGCGCGCTGGCCGCGGCGGCGGCGCTCGGCGTGGACGAGGAGTTCAGGGCGGCGGCGGAGGCGGCGCTCGGCAGGCTCGACCCGGGGATCCGGATCGGGTCCTGGGGGCAACTGCAGGAGTGGAAGGAGGACCTGGACTCCAGGACCGACACCCACCGGCACGTCTCCCACCTTTACGCGCTGCACCCCGGCGACCGGATCGCGGCAGGCACGCCGGAGGCGGAGGCGGCGGCGGTGTCGCTGGAGGCGCGCGGCGACGGCGGCACCGGCTGGAGCAAGGCCTGGAAGATCAGCTTCTGGGCGCGGCTGCTGGACGGCGACCGCGCTCACCGGATGCTCGCCGAGCAGCTGAGGACCTCGACGCTGGACAACCTGTGGGACACCCATCCGCCGTTCCAGATCGACGGCAACTTCGGCGCGACCGCCGGCATCGCCGAGATGCTGGTGCAGAGCCACCGCGGCGAGGTGCACGTGCTGCCCGCGCTGCCCGCCGTGTGGAAGGACGGCTCGGTGTCGGGGCTGCGCGCCCGGGGCGACGTGACCGTGGACGTCTCGTGGCGTGACGGCGTCGCCGAGACCATCACCCTGCGCCCGGGCCGCACCGGCCCCCTCACCGTCAGGACATCCATCGCGAACCACTGCCACCTCCACGACGACGATGACCGGGAGGCCGCGCCGCGCCGCGCCGGTGACACCCTCACCTGGGAGGGCGTCGCGGGGCGGAGTTATGTGATCAGCCGGTGGTGACGGTGAGGCCGCGGATCTCGTAGCCGCCGATCTCGTCCTTGAAGCCGACCCTGGGCGCCGTCGCCATCCGGATCCCCGGCAGTGCGAAGAGCCGGGTGAGGAACATGTCGGTCTCCAGGATGGCGATGCCCGCGCCGGGACACCGGTGCGGGCCGTCGCCGAAGGAGAGCACCGCCGGCCCGGCGCCCGCGTCGAGGGCCCGGCCGGGGCACGCGGACAGCGGCTCGGAGCCCACCGCCCGGGGGTCCGCGTTCACCTCGTCGACGAGCAGCTCGACCACCTCGCCCGCGGGAACGGTGACCTGCCCGGGGAGTTCGAGGTCCGCCGTGGTGCGCCGCCGCAGCCGCGCCACCGCGGGGTCGAGCCGCAGCAGCTCGTGCAGCACGGCCAGCCGCTCCGGCTCCTCGGCCTTCAGGTACCGGTCGAGCAGCGCCTCGTCGGTGAACAGCTGCCACGCGGCGACGCAGATGAACTCCCGCGTCGTCACCATCCCCGCCGCCGCGAACGTCAGGCACTCGCCGAGGATCTCGGCGTCGGTGCACCCTTCGGCGATCAGGTGGGAGATGAGGTCGTCGCGCGGCTCCCGGCGGCGAGGCCGGACCGCGGGGCGGACGTCGGCCAGGTAGATGCTGCCCCAGCTGTAGATCTGCCGCCCCATCCAGTAGATCCCGCTCAGGCTGGTGAAGCCGGGCCTGCCGAACTTTTCCGGGAAGAAGCGCTCCAGCCTGCGGCGGATGCCCGGCCTGCTCTCGGTGAGGCCGATGACCGCGCTGGCCACGCCGATCGCCATGCCGAAGCTCAGGTCGGACAGCTGCGCCGAGCCGTCCGTACGCAACCTGGCGAGCGCGCGGTCGGCCATGTCCGCCATCAGCTCGCGGTAGTGCTCGTCCACGCGGCGCGGCGTGAAGTAGCGCGCGGTCTGCCGCCGGTGCTCGCGGTGTTCGGGGCCGTCGCGGTAGAGGACGGGCCGACGGATCCCGGCGGGGGCCTTGTCCACCGTCTCGACGCCCAGCCCGGCCTGCACGGTGGCGTCGGCGCGCAGCACGGCCCGCGCCTCGGCGTATCCGCGCACCTGCCAGGTGCCGTCGGCGGCCCGGGTCACCGGGCAGGTCCCGGAGGCGTCGGTGCGCCTGATCTTGCGGGCGTCGTCCATCACCTGACTCGGCTCCTGTCTCGGCGTCTGAGCACACGGATATCACCGCACCGCGATTGTGAGCAAGGGTCGTCTTGCCCAAGCCGTCACTATGTATATGCGTCACGTTGACGTACGCGAAAAAAAATGTCTAATGTTGAGGCGACAAGCCTGTGCGCACCTGAGGAGAGGCATGGCCGAGCCCGCCCGCGAACTCACCCACGACTTCGATCCGCTCGAGCCGGAGACCTTCACCAGCGCGCACGCGCTGTACCAGGACATGCGGTCACGCTGCCCGGTCGCCCACAGCGACGCCTACGACGGCGGGTTCTGGGCGCTGTTCCGGTACGAGGACGTCAGGCACGTCCTGGAGACCCCGGCCGTGTTCACCACGTCGGTGCAGAACACCGTGCCGAAATTCGCCTTCACCGGCCGCCGGCCGCCGCTGCACTTCGACCCGCCCGAGCACACCGCCTACCGGCGGGTGATCAACCGCTTCTTCACCAGGGGCAAGATGGCCGCGCTGGAGCCGCGGGTCAGGGAGTTCGCGGCGAGCCTGCTCCAGCCGCTGATCGACGCCGGCGAGGGCGACGTGGCGGTCGACTACGCGCAGAAGTTCCCCGCGCACGTATTCGCCGCCTTCTTCAATCTGCCGACCGAGCTGGCCGAGCTGATCAAGGAAATCAGCGCAGAATACGTGGCGGCCATCCAGATCGTCGACACGGATAACGTCGTGCGTTTGAGCCGCCGCCTGTACGAGATCGCGCAGGCGGTCATCGACGAGCGTCGCGAGCATCCGATGGACCCGGCCGAGGACCTCACCAGCGCGCTGATGCGGGCCGAGTACGAGGGCGCGCCGCTGCCCGCCGACATGGTGCTGGGCTGCGTCAGGCAGCTGCTCGTCACCGGGATGGTGGCGCCGAGCGTGTTCGTCGGCAACATGTTCGTCCACCTGAGCGGCGACCCGGAGCTCGCCGGGCTGCTCCGGAAGGACCCTGCGCGGATCCCGGCGGCCGTGGAGGAGTTCCTCCGCCTGTACGGACCGTACCGCGGCATGGCCAGGACGGCGCGCGAGGACGTGGTCCTGGGCGGCCGGCTGATCAAGGCGGGGGAGCCGATAGCGCTGGTCTACACCTCGGCGAACCGCGACGAG
Organism: Nonomuraea harbinensis; assembly: GCF_019396385.1. Lineage (GTDB taxonomy): Bacteria > Actinomycetota > Actinomycetes > Streptosporangiales > Streptosporangiaceae > Nonomuraea > Nonomuraea ferruginea. The sequence continues at coordinate 15,679 of NZ_JAHKRN010000014.1, forward strand.
CGCGTCTTCCCCGACGGCGAGAACTTCCGGTTCGACCGGCCGAACCTCGCCAGGCACCTGGCCTTCGGCGCCGGCGTGCACACCTGCCCCGGCGCGCCGCTGGCCCGGATCATGCTGGTCACCACCCTGGAGGAGGCGCTGGCGCGTACGACCTCGTTCGAGGTGAGCGGGGAGATCGGGATGGCCCGCTGGGCCGAGTGGGGCACCAACTCCGTCCCGATGCGGTTCGAGGCGCGGGCATGACGGCCGGTCCCACCGGACCGGTGTCCGAGGACTTCGACCCTGACAGCGCCGGAACGGTGCGCGAGAGCCTGGACCTGTACGCCCGGCTGCGCGCGGAGTGTCCGGTCGCGCGCAGCGGCAGGTACGGCGGCTTCTGGGCGCTGACCCGCTACGCCGACGTGGCGGCGGCGGCCGGCGACCCCGCGACGTTCATCTCGTCGGTGCGCGCCGTCGTGCCCAGCGACCCGCGCGGACTGCGCCGCCCGCCGCTCAACTACGACGCCCCGGCCCACACGCCCTACCGCAGGGCGCTCGACCGTACACTGCGACGCGCCCGCGTCGCCCGGCTGGAGCCGCGGCTGCGCGAGCACGCCGCCCGCGAGCTGACCCCGCTCGTCGAACGGGGCGGCGGCGACGTGGCCCAGGAGTTCGGCGCCCGGTTCCCCGCCTGGGTCACCACCGAATGGCTGAACCTCGATCCCTCGCTCGCCCCCGAACTGGCCGTCACGGCGGCCCGGTGGGTGCGAGCCTGGCGGGAGCTGGACCGCGACGTCGTCAACGCGATGAGCGAGCGCATGTACGCCATCGCCCGGGACCTCGTCCGCCGCCGTCGCGCCGACCCGCGGCCGGTCGAGGAGGACCCGGCCAGCTCATTGCTGGCCGAGCGGCCGGACGGGGAGCCGCTGGAGGAGGAGCACATCGTCGGCGCGCTGCGTCAGTGCCTGGTCGTCGGCATGGTGGCCCCGCCGATCCTGCTCGGCTCCATCTGCGTCCACTTGTCGCGCGACCAGGCACTGCAGTCGGCGCTGCGCGAGAACCCCGCCCTGATGCCGGCCGCACTGGAGGAGTTCCTGCGGCTCCACACGCCCTACCGGGGCTTCGCCCGCACGGTGTCCAGGGAGATCGAGCTGCACGGGCGCCGCATCCTCCCGGAGGAGCCGGTCACCCTGGTCTACGCCTCGGCGAACCGGGACGAGACGGTGTTCCCCGATCCGGAGGAGTTCGTGCTGGACCGGCCGAACATCGCCGCCCACCTGGCCTTCGGGCGCGGCAGGCACGCCTGCGCCGGGATGCCGCTGGCCCGGCTGTCGATGCGGATCGCACTGGAGGAGCTGCTGCGGCGCACGTCGAGGATCGAGGTGTGCGGCCCCGTGGAGAGCGCGCGGATGCCGGAGATCGGCGCGGTGTCCGTGCCCGTGCGGCTCGAACCGGCTCGCTGAGGAGAGACATATGCGCAATGAGGGAATCGGATCGTGGCCGCGCCGCCGGGCACGGAAGACGCCCGGCCGGGTCGCGGTCGTGCACGACGGCGTGGACCGCACCTACCGGGAGCTGGACGACCGGGTGACGAGGCTGGCCCACGTGCTGCACGCGTCGGGGGTGCGGCGCGGCGACCGGGTGGCCTACCTGGGGGAGAACCACCCGGCCTTCCTGGAGACGCTGTTCGCCGCCGGGGTGCTGGGGGCCGTGTTCGTGCCGCTGAACACGCGGCTGGCGGGTGAGGAGCTCACCTACCTGCTGGCGGACTCGGGCTCGGCCGTGCTGGTGCGCGGCCGGGGCTGCGACGCCCCCGCCGATTTGGGCGTGCCGGTCCTGTACGTGCACGACGGCTACGAGGAGCGGCTCGCCGCGGCGCCCGGCACGGCCTTCGACGAGCCGGTCTTCGCCGACGACCCTTGCCTGATCATGTACACCTCCGGCACGACCGGGCGGCCGAAGGGCGCGGTGCTCACCCACGGCAACATCACCTGGAACTGCCTGAACGTGCTGGTCGACCTCGACCTGGCCGGCGACGAGGTCACGCTCGTCACCGCGCCCATGTTCCACACGGCCGCGCTCAACATGACGTGCCTGCCCACCCTGCTCAAGGGCGGGCGGGTGCTCGTCGAGCCGGCCTTCCGGCCGGAGCCGGCGCTCGATCTCATCGCGCGTCACCGGGTCACGTTCCTGTTCGGGGTGCCCACCATGTTCGACGCGCTCGCGTCGGCGGACAGCTGGGGGTGGGCGGACCTGTCGTCCGTACGCACGATGCTGTGCGGCGGCGCGCCCGTGCCGGAGGCGCTGATCCACACCTACCTCGAACGCGGCCTGTCGTTCGTGCAGGGCTACGGGATGACCGAGACGTCACCCGGGGCGCTCTGCCTGGACCGGGACATGAGCCGGCGCAAGGCGGGGTCGGCCGGGGTGCCGCACTTCTTCACCGACGTGCGGGTCGTCGGCGCGGGCGGCGCGGACGCGGGGGAGGACGAGCCGGGCGAGGTGCTCGTGCGGGGGCCCAACGTGATGCGCGGCTACTGGAAGCGGCCCGCCGACACGCGGGCCGTGCTCGCCGGCGACGGCTGGTTCCGCTCCGGCGACGTGGCGACGGTGGACGGCGACGGCTACGTCTTCATCGTCGACCGGATCAAGGACCTGATCATCTCGGGAGGGGAGAACATCTACCCGGCCGAGGTGGAGAACCTGCTGTACGAGCATCCGGACGTGGCCGAGTGCGCCGTGATCGGCGTGCCGCACGACAAGTGGGGCGAGGTCGGCAAGGCCGTCGTCGTGCTCAGGGCGGGCGCCGTACCCGACGAGGCCGCGCTGCTCGACCACCTGAGACGGCGGCTCGGCCGGTACAAGGTGCCCGCCAGCGTGGAGTTCGTGCCCGCGCTGCCGCGCAGCGCGGCCGGGAAGGTGCTCAAACCACAACTCCGTCGCGAGTACGCGACCAGGACCTGAGGACGTATACCCACATGTCCACGACGATTTGGTAACGCGCGTATGCGGAAGCGTCATACGTATACTGCTGATGTGACTGACGGTGGATGGTCTGAGGCAGGAGAGGTCGATCTCCCGCGCTTTCAGGTGGGCGCGCCCCCACAGCACCTGATTACGACGCTCCTGGGCGACTACTGGTTCCGCAGGGCGGAGCAGTTGCCGTCCGCGGCGCTGGTGCGGCTGGCGGAGGAGTTCCGCGTGTCGGCGGTGGCCGCGCGGGCCGCGCTCAGCCGCCTGGCCCGGCGCGACCTGCTGGAGTCGTCGAAGTCGGGCCGGCGCACCTACTACCGGCTGACCGACAGGGCCTCGGCGGTGCTGTCGGAAGGGCGCCACCGCATCATGTCCTTCGGCCTCGAACAGGGCGTCTGGGACGGCACCTGGGTGGTGGCCGCCTTCTCCGTCTCCGAGGAGCAGCGCGACCTGCGGCACGCGCTGCGCACCAAGCTGCGCTGGCTCGGCTTCGCGCCGCTCTACGACGGGCTCTGGGTCTCGCCGACGGCCGGCGCCGAGGGCGCGGCCGAGACGCTCGCGGAGCTGGAGGTGGCCACCGCCACGATCTTCCGCGCCCAGGCGCTGGACATCCCCGGCATGCGCGCCCCGCAGCTGGCGTGGGACTTCGACCAGCTCAGGCGCAACTACGACGAGTTCCTCGCGCGATACTCGCCGCTTCTGACCCGGGTGCGCAACGGCGCGGTGGGTGCCTCGGAGGCGCTGGTGGCGCGCACCGGGATCATGGACACCTGGCGCACCTTCCCCAACTTCGACCCCGATCTGCCCGCCGAGCTGCTGCCGGACGACTGGCCGCGGGCCGCCGCCCGGGACGTGTTCGTGGAGATCTATGACACGCTCGGGCCGCTCGCGGAGATCCGCGTCAAGCAGATCGTCGCAGAGTTCGAGCCCGATCTGGCCGAGCTGGTCGCCCACCATCGCACCAGCTCCATCCTGGCTGCAAGCTGACACCCCAATCCCGGACGATACAAAACGAGACAGGTTCATTGACGATCGACATATGAGTGCCCTACGTTAGCGTGCAGAGCGTGAGAGAGGGCTGTCGATGGATCTGTCAGACAAGGTGAGCGTCGTCACCGGGAGCGGCCGCGGGCTGGGGCTCGCCTACGCCAGGGCGCTGGCCGCGCGCGGCTCCGCGGTCGTCGTCAACGACGTGGACGCCGCGGCCGCGGCGTCGGCCGTGAAGGAGATCGTCGCCGCCGGCGGCCGGGCCGTCGCGGAGGTCGCCCCGGTGGGCGACACCGAGACGGCCGAGCGGCTGGTGGACCGGGCGGTGACCGAGTTCGGCCGGCTGGACGTGATGTGCACCAACGCCGGCATCCTGCGCGACCGCGTGCTGTGGAAGATGTCCGACGACGACTTCGACGCCGTGGCGAAGGTCCACCTGCGCGGCACGTTCACGTGCGTGCGGGCGGCCGTGCGGCACATGCGCGAGCGCGAGGGCGGCGGCCGGGTGATCGTCGCCGGCTCGCCCGCCGGCCAGCGCGGCAACTTCGGTCAGACCAACTACGCCGCGGCCAAGGCCGGCATCGCGGCCATGGTGCGCACCTGGGCGATGGAGTGCGCCAAGGCGGGCGTCACGGTCAACGCCGTGGTGCCGAACGCCGCCACCGAAATGACCAGGACCATTCCCGCCTTCGCCCCGCACATCGAGGCGCTGGAGCGGGACGGCGTGCCGCTGCCCGCCTCACTGCGCCAGGGCGTCGGGTTCGGCACCGCGGAGGACGTCGCCGGGCTCGTCGTCTACCTGGCCTCCGACGCCTCCGCCGGCGTCACCGGCCAGTGCATCGGCATCGGCGGCGACAAGCTGTCGCTCTGGTCGCACCCGCAGGAGATCAGCGTCGCCTTCCGCGACGGCGGCTGGAGCGCCGAGGACATCGCCGCCGCCTGGCCCGCCTCGGTCGGCGCCCGCCAGGAAACGTACGGCATCCCCGCCCCGGACCTCGGATAAGGAGTCACCATGCCCGTCAGAGTCAGCGGCCTGGACGAGATCAGGACCCTCGCCGGAACCGACCTCGGCGTCACCGACTGGATGGAGATCACCCAGGACCGGGTGAACACCTTCGCCGACGCCACCGACGACCACCAGTGGATCCACGTCGATCCCGTCAGGGCGGCCGAGGGCCCGTTCAAGACCGCGATCGCGCACGGCTACCTGACCATGTCGCTCGTCATCCCGCTGTTCGGGCGGCTGCTCCAGATCGAGGGCATCGGGATGGCGATCAACTACGGGCTCAACAAGGCCCGCTTCCCCGCGCCGGTGCCCGTCGGCGCCCGGATCCGCCTGGCCGGGAAGGTCGTGGAGGTCGAGGAGGTCAGGGGCGGACTCCAGCTCACCGTGGACTTCGCCGTCGAGGTCGAGAACGCGGCCAAGCCGGCGTGCGTGGCCCAGGCCGTCTACCGCTATCTTGCCTGATTTTAGAATCCAGTTCTCTTCCCAGAAGCGCCCATATCACCCTAGAGTGCTGCTAATTCCCGTAGGCACCAGGGCTTCTTGACAGGCGTGTGCCACAAAGTGTGACATTAGTGGCCACGATCGCAACAGCATTTGCATCCCACCGGTCGCGGGAGGACCCACCATGAGATTGTCAAGGACCGCCCTCGCGGCCGTGGCTGCGCTGGCCCTCGCCAGCCTTGCGGCCTGCGGCGGAAGCGACGCACCGAGCTCGCCGGCGCAGGGCGGCACCAAGCTGTACGAGGCGCTACCCGATGCCGTCAAGGAGGCGGGCGTCATCCGATTCGCCGGGGATTCACACCCGCCGTACCGGATCGTCGCCAATGACGGCAAGACCGTCACCGGCATCGACAAGGAGCTCCAGGACGCGCTCGCGAAGGTGCTGGGCGTCCGCACGGAGATCACCATCGTCGGCGGGCTCCCCGCCGCGCTGTCGGGCATGCTGGCCTCCCGGTACGACGCGTTCAACGGCCCGGTCAAGGACACCGCCGAGCGGGAGAAGCAGTTCGACGCCATCGTCTGGATGGTCAGCCGGACCTCCTACCTCGTCCCCAAGTCCGCCTCCTCGACGATCCAGAGCTCCGGTGACCTGTGCGGCAAGAAGGTCTCGGGAACGGCGGGCAGCATCGTGGAGGACCAGGTCAAGCGCCTGACCGAGTGGTGCGTCAAGCAGGGCAGGCCCGAAGTGTCCTTCCTCGGGCTGGCCGACACGAACGGCACCATCCTGGCCGCCAAGTCCGGCCGCGCCGACGCCGCCGGCATGACCGAGAGCGCCGCGCTCGACGCGATCTCCAAGGAGAAGGACGCCTTCACGTACGTGACCCAGACCGACGAGCAGGGGGCCGGCGTCGACCAGCTCGCCATGCTGGTGCCCAAGGCCGGCGGCCTCGGCCCGGTCATGCTCGACGCGTTCAAGGAGATCTTCGAGAACGGCGAGTACAGGCGGATCGTCGACAAGTACGGCCTGCAGAACGTCGCCGTCGACGAGCCCGGGTACAACACCGCGGCAGCCCAATGAGCGAGGCCCGCACGGTCGACGTCGCCGCCGCCCGCCCGCGCGTCCGCCCGATGCGCTGGGTGGCCGGCGCCGTGATGCTCGTGCTGGCCGCGCAGCTCGGCTGGTTCCTCTACACGAACCCGCGCTTCGAGTGGCCGGTGGTCGGCCAGTACCTGTTCCACCCGAACGTCCTGCTCGGCCTCGGCATGACCGTGCTGCTGACCGTCATCTGCATGACGCTCGGCAGCGGGCTCGGCGTGCTGCTCGCGGTCGGCCGGCTCAGCGCGTTCCGGCCGCTGTCCTGGGCCTGCACTCTCTACATCGGCTTGTTCCGCGGGGTGCCGCCCCTGGTGCAGCTGCTGTTCTGGTTCAACCTGGCCTACCTGCTGCCGCGGATCTCGCTGGGCGTCCCGTTCGGGCCCACGTTCGCCTCCTGGCCGACCAACACGGTGATCAGTGCGCTGACCGCCGCGATCATCGGGTTCACCCTGCACGAGGCCGCCTACATGGCGGAGATCGTCCGGGCCGGGATCCTCGGGGTGGACGCCGGGCAGAGGGACGCCGCCCGCGCCATGGGCTTCACCGCCGGGCAGAGCTTCTTCAAGGTCGTGCTGCCGCAGGCCATGCGGGTGATCATCCCGCCCACCGGCAGCCAGTTCATCAGCCTGCTCAAGGGCACCTCGCTGGTCAGCGTGATCGCCCTGGCCGACCTGCTGTACTCGGTGCAGGTCATCTACAACCAGACCTACCAGATCGTGCCGCTGCTGATCGTCGCCTGCTTCTGGTACCTGATCGTGGTCACCCTGCTGTCCGTCGGCCAGCAACGCCTGGAACGCCACTTCGGGAAGGGACAGTGATGAGCGGCGAGCCGGTCCTGCGCGTACGGGAGGTCCGCAAGAGCTTCGGCGACCACGCGGCGCTCGACGGCGTCAGCCTGGAGGTGCGCGAGGGCGAGGTCGTCACCGTGATCGGCCCGTCCGGCTCCGGCAAGTCCACTCTCGTCCGCTGCGTCCACCAGCTGGAGGCCATCGACGGCGGCGCCATGTACCTCGACGGGGAACTGCTCGGCCACGAGTTCCACAGGGGCCACCTGCGCCCCCTTCCCGCCAGGAAGGTGGCCGCCCAGCGCAGCCGGATGGGCATGGTCTTCCAGCAGTTCAACCTGTTCGCCCACTGGAGCGTGCTGCGCAACCTCACCGAGCCCCAGGTCCTGGTGCACGGCACGCCCGTGGAGAAGGCACGGGAGGAGGCGCTGCGCCTGCTGGAGCGCGTCGGGCTGTCGGACAAGGCACAGGCGCACCCCCGCCAGCTCTCCGGCGGCCAGCAGCAGCGCGTGGCCATCGCCCGCGCCTTGGCCACCAACCCGCGGATCATGCTGTTCGACGAGCCGACCAGCGCGCTGGACCCCGAGCTGGTCGACGAGGTGCTGAGCGTGGTGCGCGACCTCGCCGGGGGCGGCATGACCATGATCATCGTCACGCACGAGATGAGCTTCGCCCGCGAGGTCGCCGACCGGTGCGTCTTCATGGAGAAGGGCCGCGTCGTCGAGACCGGCACCCCCGAAGAGATCTTCGAACATCCCCGATCGCCCCGCCTGCGGGCGTTCCTGTCGCGCTTCTCCGGACGCGCGGCCGAGACCCCGCACGACCGCGTGCTCGAGGAGGAGACCGCGTCATGACCCTCACCGTGATGTCCGTCGGCGACCTGGTCGTCGACGAGCCGGACCCCGCGTCGTTCTTCGCGCCCGTCCGCGACACGCTGCGCCGCGGCGACGTGGTGATCGGCCACGTCGAGGTGCCGCACAGCACGTCCACCGCCCAGGTCAGCACCGACGTACCGGCGCCGCCCGCCGACCCGGCCGCGCTGCCCGCCATCGCCGACGCGGGCTTCCACATCGTGACCCTCGCGGGCAACCACGTCTACGACGTCGGCGACCAGGGCGTGGCCGACACCATCAAGTACGCGACGCAGGCCGGGCTGGCCACCGCCGGCGCCGGCATGAACCTCGACGAGGCCCGCCGCCCCGCCGTCGTCGAGCGCGGCGGGCTGCGCGTCGGCGTGCTCAGCTACAACTGCGTCGGCCCGCGCGAGTCCTGGGCCGGCAGCGCCAAACCAGGCTGCGCGCCCATCAAGGTCCTCACCCACTACGAGCTCGACCACGCCAGCCCCGGCGGGCCGCCCACCGTCTACACCTTCGCCGATCCCGGCCACCTGGAGCGGATGGCCGCCGACGTGGCCGCGCTGCGCGAGCGGGCCGACATCGTGCTCGTCTCCCTCCACAAGGGCGTCGGCCACACCCCGGCCGCGCTCGCCATGTACGAGAAGCCCGTCGCCCGCGCCGCCGTCGACGCCGGCGCGCACGCCGTCTTCGCCCACCACGCGCACATCATGCGCGGCATCGAGATGTACCGCGGCGCGCCCATCTACCACGGGCTGGGCAACTTCGTCACCGTCACCCACGCGCTCACGCCCGCCCCCGGCGCCGACGACGACCGCGCCGCCTGGGCGCGCCGCCGCGTCGAGCTGTACGGGTTCGCGCCCGACCCTGACATGCCCTACTACCCCTTCCACCCGGAGAGCCGCAACACCGCGATCGCGACCTGCCGGTTCGACGGGTCGGGGCTGGTCTCGGCCGGGTTCGTGCCCTGCTGGATCGACGACGCGGGCCGGCCGGTGCCGCTCGGCGACGGCGAGGACGGCCGGAGGGTCGCCGCGTACATCGAGCGGATCACCCGCCAGGCGGGGCTGAACGCGGAGTTCGGCTGGGACGGCGACGAGGTGGTGCTGCGTGGCTGACCGCCCCCTCGCCGGACGCACCGTCATCGACCTGACCACCGCGCTCTCCGGCCCGTACGCGACGCTGTTGCTCGCCGGGCTCGGCGCCCGCGTGATCAAGGTGGAGAACCCGCTCACCGGCGGCGACAGCTCCCGCAACAACTCGCCCTACGTCGGCGCCGGTGGGCTGACCGCGGTCCGGGGCGAGGGCGACGACATGTCGGTGTCGATGATGCTGCGCGGGCGCAACAAGCAGAGCGTCACGCTCAACCTCAAGCATCCCCGTGCCCGCGAGGTGCTCGCCGGCCTGGTCAGGGTGGCCGACGTCATGGTCGACAACTACAGCGCGGGCGTCACCGACCGGCTGGGCGTCGGCTACGACTGGGCGCGGGAGGTCAACCCGCGCATCGTGTGCACGTCCGTCAGCGGGTTCGGCGCCCAGGGCGGGCCCGGCTCCGGCAAGGCCATGGACACGATCGTGCAGGCGCTCAGCGGCGTGATGATGACCGCCGGCGCGCCCGGCGAGCCGCCCGTCCGCTTCGGGCTGCCCGTCGGCGACCTGGTCGCGCCGCTCTACGCGGTGATCGGCACGCTCGCCGCGGTCCTGCAGGCCGACGCCACCGGGCACGGGCAGTACGTCGACGTGTCGATGCTCGGCGCGCTCACCTCGCTGGTGGCGTGCGAGCCGTTCGACGCGTACGAGAAGCTGGGGCTGCCGTCGCGGACGGGCGCGACCGTGCCCCGGCTGGCGCCGTTCGGCACGTTCCCGGCCGCGGACGGCTGGTTCGCGCTGTGCGGGCCGACCGACGCGTTCGCCCGCGGCCTCTTCGCCGCCCTGGACCGCGACGAACTCGGCGCCGATCCTCGGTTCGCCACCCGCGACGCCCGCGTCGCCCACGCCGCCGAACTGCACGACCTGCTCGCCGCGTGGGCTGCCGAGCGTCCGCTCGCCTCCGTCCTGGACCTGCTGGCCCGGCACGGGGTGCCCGCCGCCGAGGTCCGCGACCCTGTCGCCGCCGTCCGCGACCCCATCGTCCTGTCGCGCGGCGAGGTCGTCCCCCTGGCGCATCCCCGCCACGGCCGGGTGGAGGACCTCCACGGCACGGGCGTGCCCATCCGCTTCTCCGGCGCCGACGCGGCCCTCGACCAGCCCGCCCCCGCCCTCGGCGAGCACAACAACGAGATCTACGGCGGCCTGCTGGGCTACTCCGACGACGACATCAAGTCCCTCGCCGACGACGGAGTGATCTGACAGTGCCCGCCGGACCCCTCACCGACCCGGAGCAGCCGCCCTCTCCCGCCGGGCGCGCGTCCGCCCCTGCCACCTTCTCTGAGCAGCCGGCTCCTCCCGTCGACCGGGCGTCCACGGAGGAGCGGGTTGGTCGCGGAGCCGTTCATGCCATCCCCGCGGAGGGTTCGCCGGGGAGGGGGTCTTCGGCGCTGGAGGCTCTGGAGGACGCCTACGCGCAGGCAAGCGGGCGTGCCGGGAGCGCGTTCGTGGTCGGGTACGTCGGCGCTGACGTGCCCGTCGAGTTGCTGACCGCCGCCGAGGCCTTCGCCGTGCGGCTCACGGGGGATCCGGACGCGGACTCCGCAGCGGGGGACCTGTATCTGGGTACGGGCGTGGATCCGATGGCGCGTTCCATCCTGTCGAGGCTGCTCACGGGCGCGTACGGTGAGCTGGACCGGATTGTGGTCGCGCATGACTGCGAGGCGTCGCTGCGCCTGTTCTACGCGCTGCGCGAGCTGCGGCGGGTCGAGCCGGGCGCGGGGGTGCCCGAGCCGTATCTGGTCGACGTCCGTCACCTGCCGCACCGCACCACCGCACGTTACAACCGGCGCAGGATCGGCGAGTTCGCCGCCCGGCTGGCCGCCTGGACCGGGCGCCCGCTCGACGTGGCGGGCGCGGTGGCCGCGCACGACGAGCGCCGGCGCCTGCTGGCCGCCGTCGCCGGGCTGCGCCGGGAGAGGCCGGCCCGCCTGACCGGCCGCCAGTTCCTCGCGGTCGCCAACGCCCCGCTGCCCCTACCCGAGCATGTCGCGCTGCTGGAGAAGCTGCTCTCCGAGGCCGCCGGCCTGCCCGCCCACCACCGCCGCCGGGTCTTCCTCACCGGCGGCGACCACGACACCCCGCACGTCTACGAAGCCATCGAGGCGGACGGACACGTCATCGTCGGTGAGGACCACTCCTTCGGCGACCCGTCCTTCGAAAGCCAGGTGGGCGCCGGAGACCTGGACGCGCTGGCCGAGCACTACCACCGGGGCGGCCCGTACGCCCCGGCATCGACCGCGGCCGAGCGGGCCGCCCACACGGCCGCGGCCGCCCGCCGCTGCCACGCCGACCTGCTCGTCGGCTACGCCAGGACCGGCGACGACGCCCCCGCCTGGGACTTTCCTGACCAGCGGGCCGCGCTCGGCATCCCGGCCGTCCTCCTGGACCGTCAGGAGTACGGCCGCGCAGACGTGAAGGAGCTCCGATGCCCAGCGTGAGCAAGCCCGCCGCGGCGACGCGCGGTGTGAAGTCTCTTGCCACCGCCGTCGAGGCCGCGCGGCACCAGCGCGAATGGTTCGCCGGCCTTCGGCGGAGGGTCGCGGCGGGGGAGCCGTTCGCGGTGGTCAACGCCGACGTGCCGCACGAGATCTTCCGCGTCATGGACATCCCGTACGTGGTCAGCCAGTGGTGGGCGTCGGTCGTGGCCGCCAAGCAGCGCTCGGCGCACTACCTGGAGAAGGTGCGCGAGCGCGGTTACCCCGACTACTCCGAGCAGTACAACGCGGTCACCCTCGGCTCGGCGTTCGACCCCGACCCGGGCGCGGGTCCGTGGGGCGGGCTCCCCAGGCCGTCGATCGTGGTGGGCGACGCCTCGGGCGACGTCACCAGGAAGATCTTCGACATTTGGGGCAGGGAGCCCGGCGTCACCTTCTTCCCGCTGGAGAGCGCCGCGGAGAACGAGGTGCCGGCCAACTGGTGGGAGCTCATGCCGCACCGCTGGGAGGAGGCCATCGGCCCGGCCCGGCTCGACCTGCTCACCGCCGAGCTGGAGAACCTCGTCAGGTTCCTGGAGACCACGACCGGCAGGAGGTTCCGCGAGTCGCGCTTCCGCGAGGTCATGGCTCTGGTCAACGAGCAGGAGAAGTGGAACAGGAAAGCGCGCGACCTCATCGCCCGCACCCGTCCCGCTCCGATCGGGGTGACGGACAGCATCCCCAGCGTCATGCTCCCGCAGTGGCACCGCGGCACCGAGTGGGCGCGCGACGCCGCCCGCCGCTTCTACGAGGAGGTTCGCGAGCGGGCCGACGCCGGACGGGCCGCCTGCCCCGGCGAGCGCGCCCGGCTGATGTGGATCGGCCGCGGCCTCTGGTACGACATGGGCTTCTACCAGCGCTTCCAGGACGAGTACGGCGCCGTGTTCGTGTGGTCGATGTACCTGGCGATCGCCGCCGACGGCTACATCCGCTACGGCGGTGACCCCATGCGGACGCTCGCCGCCCGCTTCGCCGCCTTCACCGACCAGCTCTACACGCCGCCCTGGTCCAGCGAGTGGTACGTGAAGGAGGCCCGCCTGCACGGCATCGACGGCGTGGTCCACCTGGTGTCCGACGACCCGCGCGGCAGCTACTTCACCGCCAGGGCGCTGGAGGCGGCCGGCATCCCCGTCCTCGACCTCCGCGCCGACAACGTCGACACCCGGACCTACGACGACGACGCGGTGGCCGGCCGCATCGGCCGCTGGCTGGAGGACGTCGTCCTGAGATAGCAGGATCGGCGCGACCCGTCCCGCACGGCCGGCCTCGCCCTGGCGTGATCGGCCTGGGCGGGCCCCTGGGCCCGATCGCGCCGGGTGTCAGGCGGGGAGGATCAGCAGGCGGTCCGGGTCCACGCCGATCCACACCTCGTCCGCCGTGACGTCGCCGCCCCCGGACCACAGCCGCGACGACAGGCCCTCCGCGTCGAGGTGGTGCTCGATGTGCGGGCCGGCGAACATGGAGATGCGCCGCCGGGCCCGCCACCGGTTCGGCCCGCCCGGTTCGTCCTCGCTCATCCGCCCGTGCTCCGGCCGCCAGATCGCCACGGCCCCCGCGCCCACCTCCAGCCCGGCCCCGCGCACCCCCGTCAGCGTCCCGTACGCCGTCCGTACCGTGGCCGTGCGGCCGTCGACTCCGGCCACCTCGCCGGGCACCTCGTTGGCGATCCCCACGAAGCCGGCCACGTACCGGGTGGCGGGCCGGTCGTAGATCTCGCGCGGTGGGCCGAGCTGCTCCACCCGGCCCGCCCGCATGACCGCGATCCGGGTCGCCAGCTCCATCGCCTCGGTCTGGTCGTGCGTCACGTGCACCGCGGCGAAACCCAGCCTGCGCTGCATGGCCAGCAGCTCGACCCGGAGCCGCTCGCGTACCTTGGCGTCCACGTTCGACAGCGGCTCGTCGAAGAGGATCAGCCCGTCACCGGCGACCAGGGCGCGGGCCAGCGCCACCCGCTGCTGCTGGCCGCCGCTCATCTCGCCGGGGAACTGCCGGGAGAGCTCGGGGATGCCCACCAGCTCCAGCACCTCCACGACCCGCCCGGCCAGCTCGTCCTTGCCCGGCCGCGAGCCGCGCCGGCTCCGCAGCGGGTAGGCGATGTTGTCGAACACGGACATGTGCGGCCACAGCGCGTACGACTGGAACATCATGCTGAGCCCCCGCCCCTCCGGCGGCACGTCCAGGCGCCGGGCGGCGTCGAACACCACCTGGCCCGCGATCTCCACGGTGCCGTCGTCGGGCGTCTCCAGGCCGGCGATCGAGCGCAGCAGGGTCGTCTTGCCGCAGCCGCTCGGCCCGAGCAGCACCAGGATCTCCGCCGGCGCCACTTCCAGCGACACGCCGTCCACGGCCGCGGCCAGCGTGCGGTCGACCCGCCGGTAGTTCTTGCGCACGCCGGTGAGCCGCACGATCGGCGGCTCACCGGTCTGCTGGGAAAGGTCGGTCTTCGCCATGGTCTGCATCGGGACACCTCAGGGCTGAGTTCGGGAGAGTGGGGAGCCGCCGCGCCGGCGCGCGTACCAGGTGACCGGCAGCACCACCAGCGACGTGGCCAGCGTCAGGATGATCGAGATGGCGCCGAGCATCGCGTAGTCGCCGTTGGCGAACACCTCCAGGATGCGGAAGCCGACCACCTCGTTGCCGGTGCCGGCCAGGATCGCCGAGGCGCCGATGTCACCGGCGATGGTCACGAACAGCAGCGCCCACCCGGCCAGCAGGCCCGGCGTCATCAGCGGCAGCGTGATCCTGCGGAAGGTCCGCGACTGCCCGGCGCCGCTGATCCTGGACGCGTCGGTCAGCTCGGGCGCGACCTGGCTGATCGCCGCGTCCGACGCGGTCGTGGCCTGCGGCATGTGCAGCGAGATGTACGCGAGCATCAGGATCCAGAGCGTGCCGCCCAGGTGGAACGGCGCCCCGCTGAACGCCAGCACGAAACCGACCGCGATGACCAGGTGCGACAGCGTCGGCGGGAACTTGATGGCGGCGTCGACCAGCATCCCGGCGCCCCGGCCCGACCTGCGGACCAGCACCGACACCACGGCCGCCGCCAGCACCCCGACGGTCGCGCAGACCACGCCGAGCACGAGGCTGTTGAGCAGCGCCTCCTGGGTGGCGGTGTCGGTCAGCGTGCGGACCACCGCGTCCAGGTTGAGCCGCGACCAGTCGACCGTGTTGCTCCAGAACCCGGTCAGCGACACCAGCACCAGCGCGCCGAGCGGCAGGACCGAGGTCAGCGCCAGATACAGCACGATCGCCGCCCGCACCGGCGTCCGCCACCGGCCCAGCCGCATCGGGCGTGGCCGGGCGCCCTTGCCGCCGATCCCGGCGGTGCGGGTGCTGCGCAGCATCCGGGTCTGCGCGTACCAGACCAGGGTGACGACCAGCATGACGACGAGGTTGAGCGCCACCGCCACACCGGTCTCCGGCGGGTAGGTGAACGACAGCAGCTGTACGACCCGTACGGAAAGGATGTCCAGGCCCGCCTGCGGGGCCAGGATCGCCGGGATGGAGAACAGGCCGAAGCCCGTCCACACCATCAGCAGCGCGGCGGCCCCCATGCTGGGCCGCACCGCCGGCAGCGAGATGCGGCGCAGCGTGCGCAGCGGCCCCGCGCCGCTCATCCGCGACTGCTCCTCCAGCGCCGGGTCGGTGTTGCGCAGCCCGGCCGAGACGATCATGAACACGTACGGGACCTGGTAGATCGTGTAGACGAAGATGATCCCGTACCACGAATGGACGTCGACCGGTCCCGTGCCCTCGATGCCGAGCAGCGGGCGCAGGGCGAGGTTGAGGTAGCCGGAGCGCTCCGAGCCGAGCAGCGACCAGCCGATCGCGCCCGCGATCGGCGGCAGCAGGAACGGCACCAGCGGCACCACGTCGGTGAGCAGCCCCATCCGGGCGTCGGTGCGCTCGTTCACCCAGGCCAGGGACGAGCCGATGACCAGCCCTGCCAGCCCGCTCGCGCCCACCACCGCCGCCGTGTGCCACAGCAGCGTGACCAGGTCCGGCTGGGCGAGCATGTCGCGGATGGGGGCCAGGTCGATCCGGCCGTCGGTGACGAACGGCCGGATCACCACCAGGGCCAGCGGGTAGACGGCCAGCGCGCCCAGCGCCAGCGCCAGCAGCGTGCCGGCGACCTGGAACGGGGTGAGCGCGCCGAGCCGGTCCCGGACCCGGGTCAGGGCGGTCACGTGCCCGCCTCGCCCAGGCCGAGCAGGGTGTGGATCCGCTCGGAGGTGGTGCCGGTCAGGTCACGGTTGAAGGCGTAGCGGGCCGGCAGCGACGCCGGGTCGAGCGGCGATCCCGAGCCGGGCATGGCGTTCAGCCTGGCGTTGCCCTCCTTGCTCATCAGGTAGTGCACGAACAGGCGGGCGGCGTTCGGGTGGACCGCCTTCGCCGCCAGGCCGGGCACGATCTCCGGCCCGGTCGAGGCCTCGGGCTGCACGTACTCGACGGGCGCGCCCTTGGCCTTGAGGTCGTCGGCGATCGACTGCACGCCCGGCATCACGATCGCGCCCTCGCCCGCGGCGAGCTGCTGCGTGGCGGGCGCGGAGCCGGGCGCCACGATCGGGTCCTGCGCCTTCAGCTCGGTGAGGAACTCCTCGCCGTACTCCTTGACGATCAGGTTCCAGAACGGCGTGTACGCGGCCGAGGTGCGCGGGTCGACCAGGATGACCTTGCCCTTCCACTTCGGGTCGAGGATGTCCTTCCAGTCCTTGATCGCGCCGCCCGCCTCCTGGCTGTTGACCGCGATCCCGGACGGCTGGACCTGGACCACCGCGGTGCCGTCGTCGGGCAGCAGGTACTTGTCCGGGTAGCCGTTCGGGTAGTCCGGGATGCCGGCGTCGGCCAGCTTCACCGTCCAGCCCTTCGACAGCGCCTCGGGGATGAACGGCGTGTACGAGCCGACGAACAGGTCGGCGGCCGGCTTGCCGCTCTCGGCCTCGGCGGCGAAGCGCTGGGCGAGGTCGCTGGAGGTCAGCCGGATGAACTTGACCTTGATTCCGTACTTCTTCGCGAAGTCGTCGGAGACGGCCTTGGCGATGTTCTCGGCCGGCACGCTGTACCAGACCAGCTCGCCTTCCTTCTGCGCGGCCTGGATGAGCGTCCGCAGCGCGGGCGGCGCGTCGGCGGGCACGGCCGACGTGACGCCGGTCCCGCCGCCGGAGCCGCCCGCGCCGCACGCGGTGGCGGCCAGGAGCAGGGCGGCCGCGGCGGAGAGGCGCAGACGAGAGATCATGATTCCTCCAGGGGGTGGTCCGTACGGACGATCACGGCGTCGCCGGACGGGTCGAACACGGTGCGGAGTCCTTGGTCCGCGCCGACGTCACGCAGGTAGGCGACGACCTCGCCGAAGCGGGCGTCGGAGCGGGGCAGGAACTCGGGGCGGGACGAGCGGTCGATGTAGGCGGGCAGGAACGCCACCTCGCCGATGCCGTCGCGGGAGATCCGGCAGCGCACCGCGATGGTCTTGCGCGAGTCGTGCGGGAAGTTGTATGTGCTGTCCAGGTCGGGCTCCCAGCCCGGGTGCAGCTTGAGCAGCTCGCGGAAGCCCTTGCTCGCCGCGTGTTCGGCCGTCATCGGCAGGTCCATGGCGAAGTTGCCGAGGCTGTAGAAGATCGCTTTGCCCCGGTAGACCTCGACGCCCTTCAGGATGTGGGCGTGGTGGCCGAGTATGAGGTCCGCCCCCGCGTCGATCGCGGCGTGCGCCACGTCCCGCTGGTAGTCGGCGAGCGCGGCGGGCACGAAGTGGATGCCCCAGTGCAGCGAGACGATCACCAGGTCGGCCCGCTCCTTCGCCCGCGCGATGCCTTCGGTGAGCGCGGCCAGGTCCTCCCGGTGCGGGTACGTGATGATCCGGCAGGGAGTGCCCGGCTGGTCGGGCTCGGTCGGCTCGTACACCGTGTGGGCGCGCATCGGTGCGCACCCGGGCCGCCGCTCGGTCGCCCAGTAGTCGGCGGGCAGGATGCTGCAGGCGGCGAGGAACGCGATCCGCGTGCCGCCGCGCTCGACGATCCGCGGCTCGCGCGCCTCGGCGAGGTCGGCGCCGACGCCGAGCACGGTGATGTGCTCGCCCTCCAGCGCGTCGATGGTGTCGAAGAAGCCGTCCTGCCCCCAGTCCATGCAGTGGTTGCCGGCCCACGACACCACGTCGAACCCGGCTTCGCGCAGCGACCCTGCTGTGGCAGGAGCGGCGCGAGCGGTGTGCCGGACTTGCGGCAGGCGGGTGCCGCGGTCGGTCAGGTTCATCTCCAGCTGGCAGAAGGCCAGGTCACCGCCGCGCAGCGTGGGGCCGACGCGGGCGAACAGGGTGCCGGGATCCGGCCGTTCCGGGCCCACGTCACCCACGGCGTACAGGGTCAGTTCGTCGCTCATGCGCTCCTCCTGGAGTACCGCTCGTGCGCCGGCGCCAGCACGGCCAAGACCGGCCCGTCGTCCGCGAGCGCCAGCACGGCGTCGCGTACGTAACGGGCGGCGCGGCGGCCGATCACCGGTTCGGCGAGGCCGAGGAACTTGGCCTCGATCTCCTCGCCGGACATCGGGGCGGCCGGGCTGCCCGGCGCCTCCGCGAGGCGGCGCAGCTCCCGGCCGTCGCGCAG
The DNA here is from genome assembly GCF_019396385.1 of Nonomuraea harbinensis. Classification (GTDB taxonomy): domain Bacteria; phylum Actinomycetota; class Actinomycetes; order Streptosporangiales; family Streptosporangiaceae; genus Nonomuraea; species Nonomuraea ferruginea. Next base: position 34,019 of record NZ_JAHKRN010000014.1, read on the forward strand.
GCGGATCCGGACCCGGGCCAGCAGCCTGCGCGGGAACGACTTCTCGGCCTCGGCGTCGTGCTCCAGCCGGACGCGTCCGGCCAGCGCGGACACCTCGGGCAGCGCGAAGCCCGCCTGCTCCAGCAACTCGTAGTGGCCGGGGTCGTTGCCGCCGAGCACCAGGTGCATGGCGACCGCGTGGCGGGCGCTGAACTGGGCCTCGGTCATGTCGCGGGGGTACGCCCCGACGGCGCCGACGTGCGCCAGCGTGGCGGCGTCCAACCCGACCACGATCTCCTCGACGTCCCGGGCGTCGAGGCCGGCGACGGGCTTTTCCACGTTCCCGGCTCCGAGGCCGGCGGCGCTCTCTCCCACGTCCGCACTTTCCAGGCCCGCCGCGCGCAGCTCGCTGATCGCCCGCAGCGGCGCCTGGATGCCCGCGCACACGCAGTACCGCTTGAGCGCCAGGCCGTGCAGTTCCCAACGTTCCCCGAGCCCTGCCGTCAGCGCGGCCGGGCGCGGTTCCGCGACGAAGGCGCGCAGCAGGCCGCGCGGGCCCTCCACCGCGGTCCGAGGCCCGGTGAACCCGTCGGCGGCCAGGGTCGCGGCCCGGATCCCGGCCATCGCGGCCAGCCCGGCGTGCAACCGCTTGACCTCGCCGCCGGATCGGGTGTACTCGGTGACGCCGCCCGCCTGACTGGCGGCCAGCCCGTACGCGGACGCGGTCGTGTCCTCGTCCACCCCGCGCAGCCCGCATGCCACGGCGGCCGCGCCGAACACGCCGTGCACGCTGGTGACGTGGAAGCCCCGGTCGGACGTGAGCGACGGGGTGGTGGCCAGCCCGAACCGCACCACGGTCTCGAACCCGGCCGCGGCGGCGGCCAGCACCGCGTGCCCCCGCGCCGCGGTCTCCTCACCGACGGCCAGCGCGACCGGCACCACCACGCATCCGGGATGGGCCAGCGCAGGCAGGGCGTAGTCGTCGATCTCGAACCCGTGCGCCGCGGTGGCGTTGGCCAGCGCCGCCCACTCGGGCCGCCCCGTGCCCGCCGTCCCGTACAGCGTGCACGCGCCCGGTCCGGTCTCCCGCAGCGCGTACCGCCGCACGACCGCGTTCCACGGCTTCGCCGATCCGGCGATCCCGGCCCCGACGCTGTCCAGCACATGCCACGTGACCCGCTCCACCACCTCCGCCGGCAGCCCCGCGAACCTCACCCCGGCCGCGAACCCCGCCAGCTCGGCGGTGATCCCCTTCACCGCGGCCCCCCGTCCTGGACCGCGGTGCGGGAGGGGGCCGATGACCGGGAGACGGGGGACTCCTTCAGGGAGAAGTGACAGGCCACCTGGTGGTCGTCGCCGACGGGGCGCAGGTCGGGGGCCTGCTCGGCGCAGACCGGCTGGGCCAGAGGGCAGCGGGTGCGGAAGCGGCAGCCGGACGGGGGGCGCAGCGGGGAGGGGACCTCGCCCTTGAGCGGTGGTCCGGGGGGAGGCGCGAGCGGGTCGGGCACGGGCACCGCGTCCAGAAGGGCGCGGGTGTACGGGTGCGCGGGCGCGCCGTAGACGCTGTCCACGTCGCCGATCTCGACGATCCGGCCCAGGTACATCACCGCGACGCGGTCGCTGACGTTGCGCACCACGCCCAGGTCGTGGGAGATGAACAGCAGCGACAGCCCGTGCCTGGCCTTCACGTCCTGCAGGAGGTTGATCACCTGCGCCTGCACGGAGACGTCCAGCGAGGCCACCGGCTCGTCGCACACCAGCAGGTCGGGCTCCAGCACGAGCGCGCGGGCGATGGCGATGCGCTGGCACTGGCCGCCTGAGAACTCGTGCGGGCGTCGGTCGCCGACCTCGGCCGGGTTCAGCCCCACCTCGGCCAGCGCCGCGTCCACCCGGCCGGCGATCTCGGCGCGCGGCCGGCCCGCGATGACCGGTCCTTCCGCCACCAGGTCGCGGACCCGCCGCCCCGGGTTGAGCGCCGAGCGCGGGTCCTGCCACACGATCTGCAGGCTGGGCCGTACCCGCCGCATGTCCCGCCGCGAAAGAGCGGTCAGCTCCTCGCCGCGGAACCGTACGCTGCCCGCGTCCGGCGGCGGAAGCTGGAGCACGGCTCGCCCGGTGGTGGACTTCCCGCACCCCGACTCGCCGACCAGCCCGAGCGTCTGCGCGCGCCCCAGCGTGAATCCGACCCGGGAAACGGCCTCGATCACCCCACCGGGCACCCGGAACCGCTTGACCAGGTTCTCCACCCGCAACAGCGGCGGCTCAGGGCGGGGGAGCGGGGTGGGCGGTTCGCTCGTCATGTCGTCTCACCTTCGGCGGGGTGGAAGCAGGCGTGCGCGTGCCCGCCGGACTCCCCTTGGAGCGGGGGCGACTCGCTCTCGCAGCGTTCGCCGCGGGCGGGGCAGCGGGGGGCGAAGGCGCAGCCGGGGGCCGTGCCGGCCAGGTCAGGGGGCGCCCCCGGGATGACCCGGAGACGGGTGTGCGGGGGCGCGTCCAGCCGGGGGATGGCGCCGAGCAGGGCGTCGGTGTAACGGTGGCGGGCCCGGCCGAACACCTCACGGGTGGGCCCGCGCTCGACGATCCGGCCCGCGTACATCACCGCCGTCTCGTCGGCCCGCCCGGCGATCACGCCCAGGTCGTGGCTGACCATGATCAGGCCCATGCCGCGATCCCTGGCCAGGCCGGTCAGCAGGTCGAGGATCTGCCGCTGCACGGTCACGTCGAGCGCGGTGGTCGCCTCGTCCGCGATCAGCAGCTCGGGGTCGCACGACAGCGCCATGGCGATCGTGATGCGCTGGCGCAGGCCGCCGGAGAACTGGTGCGGGTAGTGCCGCAGCCGGCGGCCCGGGTCGGGGACGCCCACCTGCTCCAGCAGGTCCGCCGCGCGGGCGCGGGCGGCGGCCCTCGACAGGCCGTGATGGTGCCGTACGGCCTCGCCGATCTGCCGCCCGACGGGCACGACCGGGTTGAGCGCGGACATCGGGTCCTGGAACACCATGCCGACGTGCCGTCCCACGAAAGCGCGCCTGGCCTCGTACGGCATGTCTGTCAGTGAGGCGCCGGAGACGGTGATGGCGCCGGACACGCTCGCCCGCGCGGGCGCGGCGCCGACCAGCGTCCTGACCAGGGTGGACTTGCCGCAGCCCGACTCGCCGACCAGCCCGAGCACCTGCCCGCGCGCCAGCGTGAGCGAGACGCCGTCCACGGCGCGCACGGTGCCGCGCGCGCTGGGGATGTGGCAGCGCAGGTCCTCCACGACCAGCAGCGGCCCCTTCACCGCGCGTCACCCGCCCCCGGGTCGACCCGGGCGCGCAGGTGCTCGCCGACGGTGTTGAACGACAGGACGGTCAGGAACATGGCCGCGCACGGCACCAGCACGAGCTGGGGAGACATGGCCAGGAAGTCCTTGCCGGCGGCGATCATCGCGCCCCAGCTCGGCGCGGGCGGCGGGATGCCGACGCCCAGGAAGCTCAACGCGCCCTCCACCATGATCATGAGCGCGGCCATCACGACCGCGTACGAGGCCACCGGCGGCACGCAGCCGGGCATCAGCTCGCGGAACAGCAGGCGACCGTGCCCGGCGCCGAGCGCCTCGGCCGCCACCACGTACTCCCGGTTCAGCCGGGCCAGCGCGGCCGCCTTGGCGAGCCGCGCGAACGGCGGGACGAACAGCAGCCCCAGGCTCGCCACCAGGGTGCCGACGCCGGGCCGCACGACGGCGGCGAGGGCGAGCAGCAGGAGCAGCGGAGGGAAGGCCAGGATCGCGTCCAGGACCACGCCGATGACCGACTCGGCGAAGCCGCGCAGGTAGGCGGCCAGCACGCCGAGCAACCCGCCGAGGACGGCCGCGAGGAGCGTCGCGCCGATGCTCACGGTCAGCGAGATCCGCGCCCCGTGGATCAGCCGGGACAGCACCGAGCGGCCGATGCCGTCCGTGCCGAGGATCTCGGGGAAGGAAGCGAACGGCGGCAGGTTCGGCCCGCCTACGGGGGCGTCGGGCGCGGGCAGCGGCAGCAGGCCCACGCCGAGTGCCAGCAGGCCGAGCAGGCCGAGCCAGCCGGAGGCCAGCCACAGAGCGGTGCCGCCGCGCCGGGTCGGAGTGTTCGTCATCGCGCCCGCGTCCTCGGGTCGAGCACCGTGTAGCCCAGGTCGACGAGCATGTTCACGACCACGTACGTGATCGCGACCAGCACCACCAGCCCCTGGATCACCGGGATGTCCTTGGCCGGGATGGACTGCAGCGCGAGCCCGCCCAGGCCGGGCAGCGCGAAGAGGCTCTCCACCACCACCGATCCGGCCAGCAGCCGGCCGAACACCACCGCCGCCATCGTCACCAGCGGCAGCGCCGACGGCCGCAGCACGTGGCGGAACAGGATGTAGCGGCGGGGCAGCCCGCGGGTGGCGGCGGTCCGCACGAAGTCCTCCCTGAGCGTGGCCACCACGTCGCCGCGCAGCAGGCGCAGCAGCGTGGGCGTCTCGCCGACTGCCAGCGCGACCGCGGGCAGGAACGCGAAGCGCAGGTTCTCGGCGAGCCCCGCCGACAGCGGAGCCCAGCCCGAGACCGGGAACCAGCCCGTCGTCAGGGCCAGCAGGTAGATGAGCACGACCCCGGCGACGAACACCGGGATCGACATCAGCGCCGACGCCCCCGCCGTGACCACCCGGTCCAGCGGCCCGCCGACCCGGGCGCCGCTGTAGACGCCCAGCGGCACCGCGACCAGCAGGGAGATCCCCACCGCGAGCAGGGCGATCTCCAGCGTCACCGGCAGCCGCTCCAGGATCGTGCCGAGCACCGGCTGACCGGACTGGACGGACCGGCCCAGGTCGCCGGTGAGCAGCCCGCCGACCCAGTCCAGGTAGCGGACCGGGAACGGCCGGTCGAACCCGTACTCGGCGTCCATCGCGGCGAGCTGCTCGGGCGTGGCGGTCGGGCCGAGGATCGCCGCAGACGGCGAACCGGGCATCAGGTCGACCAGCGCCGCCGCGGCCAGCGTGACCAGCAGGAGCACGGCGAGGAGGTGGGCGGCGCGCCGCGCGGACCGGCCGAGCCGGACGCGCGGCGCGGCGAGAGCGCCGGCAGTCATGGGCTCAGCTCCCGGCCAGGCCGAGCCGGTCGTAGAGGAGGCAGCCGTCGCCGTGCAGGGTCAGCCCGCTCAGCTTGTCACTGTGCACGGTGTAGGCGACCTGCTGCCGGATGGGCAGCACCGGCAGGTCGGCCACGACCAGCCGCTCCACCTCCGCGTACGCCTCGCGCCTGGCGCCCTCGTCGGAGCTGCCGCGGCCCATGTCGAGCGCGGCGTCGACGTCCGGGTTCCGGTAGCCCATGTAGTTGGTCTGGCCGCCGCTGTGCAGCAGCTTGTACAGGTTCGGCTCGGGGTCGGCCACCGGCACGATCTGGGCCGAGAGCGCGAAGTCGCGGTTGGTGAACACCTGGCGGTCCAGCGAGGCGTTGTCCAGCACCTCGATCTCCACCTGGAGGTTCTTGAGCGTGCTGAGCCTGCTCTGCAGGTACTCGCTGGTACGGCGGAAGAACCCGCTCGCCGGCATGGAGATCGTGAACTTCAGCGGCTCGCCCGCGGCGGCCAGCTCGTCGAGCAGCTCCTGCGCCCGCGCCGTGTCCTGCTCCGGCATGACGCCGGTGCCCGGATGGAACGGCGACGAGGTCCCGTACAGGCTGTCGGGCGGCGTCGAGCCCGGGTCCACGACCTGGGCCAGCTCCTTGGTGTCGAGCGCCAGCACCACGGCCTGGCGGGCGCGGAGGTCGTCGAAGGGCGGCTTCGCCGTGTTGAAGATCAGCATGGGGCCGCCGCCCGCCGGGGCCTTGGCGGCCTTGAGCCCGGAGCCTTCGGCTCGCGCCATGAACGACAGGTCGGAGCCGGGCACCGCGGCCTGGGCCTGTCCGCTGGCCACGGCGTTGATGCGCTGTGCCGGGTCGGCGATCACCTTGAAGGTGAGGGTGTCGAGCAGCGGCTTGCCCTGCTCGAAGTAGCCGGGGTTGCGCGCGAGCGTCATGTGGTCGTCGCGGACCCAGTCCTGGAGCGTGAACGGGCCGGCGCCGACGGGGTTCTGCGCGAACGCGGCGGCGTCCTTCTTGATGGCCGTGGGGGAGCCGATGTGGGTGAGGTTGGTGGCGATCACCCGGTCGAAGGCGTGGTTGGCCTCCTTCAGCTTGATCACCAGGGTGCGCGGGCCGACGGCCTCGAACGTGACGCCCTCCAGCAGCGGGGCCAGCGGCGACTTGGTGTCTGGGTCCGCGATGCGCTCGTAGTTGAACTTGACGGCCTCGGCGTCGAGCGGGGTGCCGTCGGTGAAGGTCACGCCCTCGCGGAGCTTCATCGTCCACTCGACGCCGTCGTCGTCGGCCGTCAGGCTCTCGCCGATCCCGGGGTTGACCTTGCCGGTGCTGGTGTCGGACCAGAACAGGACACCGAAGATGGCCGAGAGCCGGTTGGCGTCACCCGACGGGGTCAGGTTGAACAGGTGGGCGGGGTCCAGCCCGCGGACCGCCTCGACGCCCAGGACGACGGTGGCGGCGCTGCCCGAGCCGGTCGCCGGGGTGTCTCCCTGCGGCTGGGTGCCTGCTGAGCAGGCGGCGGACAGGAAGATCAAGGCACCGGCGGCAGCCGCCGCCGTCCTTTTCAGCACGGGTGTTTTCGGCACGGGTCACCCCACGGAGAGTGCTTAGGAGCCGGCGGCCCCGGCAATCGGGGCCGCCCCAGAAGGTTTTCCTATGTGTAACACATGACACATCGAGCGTAAATAGATATGCCTCATGTCATGCTTCCGTATACTTCTACAGCTCTCGCTTGAGTGCGCAGTTAACTTGACGAGCGAAGCAATAAATGTCTACTTTGAGGTGTCCGTGAGAGGGAGGTGCTCGTGAGCCTGTGGCCGCTGTTCAACCCCGCGAGCGTGGCGGTCGTCGGGGCCTCCGCCACGCCGGGCAAGGCGGGCGACGCCATGATGAGATCGCTGGCCGGCCTGCCCGGGCGGCTGCATCCGGTCAACCCGCGCGGCGGGCACATCGCCGGACTCCGGGCCTACCCGTCCGTCACCGGCATCCCGGAGTCCGTCGACCTGGCCGTGCTCGTCGTGCCGCCCGCCGCCGTGCCGGCCGCCCTGGAGGAGTGCGGGCAGGCCGGCGTGCGCGCCGCAGTCATCTGCGCCGGCGGTTTCGCCGAGAGCGGCGCCGCCGGGATTGAGCTGCAGGAGCGGGTACGGGCCATCGCCCGCGCGCACGGCATCCGAGTCCTCGGGCCCAACACCTCCGGCTTCATGAACCCTTCGGCTGGAGTGGCGGCGAACTTCCTGCCCGGCGTTTCCGAGCTGCGGCCGGGGCCGGCCGCCTTCGTCGCGCAGAGCGGCGGCGTCAACCTCGCCCTGTCCTTCCTCGCCGCGGCCGAAGGGCTCGGCCTGCGGCTCGGCGTCGGCCTCGGCAACGCCGTCGACGTCGGCTTCCACCACGTGCTCGACCACCTCGCCGACGACGAGGGCTGCCGCGTGGTCGGCCTGCACGTCGAGGGCGTGACCGAGGGGCGCGCGCTCTGCGAGGCCGTCGACCGGCTCAGCGCGCGCAAGCCCGTCGTGGCGCTCAAGGTCGGCCGCGCGGATGTCGGCGACTTCGCCCGGTCCCACACCGGGGCGCTGACCGGTGACTACGCCCTCACGCGGGCCGCACTGGCCCAGGCGGGCGCGGTCGTCGCCGACGACCCGACCGAGCTGGTCGACGCCATGCGCGCGCTCGCCGCCCGGCGGGTCCGCCCCCGCGCCCGCCCCGGCATCGGGCTGGTGACCGGGCAGGCCGGGCCGGGCCTCATCATCGCCGACACCCTGCGCGGCAGCGGGGTCTCGCTGCCCGAGCTCGCCGACGCCACCACGCGCCGCCTGGGCGAGCTGCTGCCGCCGCTGACGTACCAGCGCAACCCCGTCGACACCGGCCGCCCCGCCGAGACGTTCGCCGACGTGGTGGCGGCCGTCGCGGCCGACCCCGGCGTGGCCGCGCTCGTGATCCACGCCCTCGACGAACCCGGCGCCCTCGATCCGGTCGCCGCCGTCAAGGCCGTCCCCGACACGTTGCCCGTCCTCTACGCCTCCGGCGGCCCCGCACCCATCCTGGACACTCGCGGGCAGGAACTGTCCGCACTCGGCGTCCCCCTCTTCCGCTCTCCCGACCGCGCGGCCCGGGCCGCCCGTGCCCTCATCACCGACGCCACCACCCGGCACCGCCTCTCCCGCACGGCGGAGGGTTCCGACGGCGCGGCCCTCGCCGCCGATGTCCGCCCCCGTCCTTCCCACTCGCCGGTGGGCGGCGGAGGGGGAGGCGCCTCCGGCGAGGCGGCGGACGCCGGTGATCGGGCGCCGGATGAGTACGGGGCGAAGGCGGTGCTGGCCGCGGCCGGGATCCGGGTGCCCGAAGGACGTGCCTGCGCGGATCGGGAGCAGGCCGGGCGGGCGCTGCTGGAGCTGGGCGGGCCGGTCGTGGTCAAGATCCTGGACGCCTCCGTGACGCACAAGTCCGATCACGGCGGGGTGCGCACCGGCGTCCGTACCCAGGACGACCTGGGGGTCGCGCTGGACGCGCTGGACGGGCTCGCCGCCCGGCTCAGGATCCGTCCTCGGTACCTCGTGGAGCGCCAGGCGCCACCGGGCCCGGAGCTGATCGTCGGCGGTCTCCGTGACCCCGCGTTCGGCCCGGTGGTGCTGCTCGCGCTCGGCGGCGTAGGCGTCGAGCTGGCCCCGGACCCGATACTCCGCCTGGCCCCGCTCTCCCGGGCCGACGCCGAGGAGATGGCCGGGTCACTCCCGGCGCCGCTGCTCGCCGGCTACCGGGGCGCGCCGCCTGTCGACGTCGACGCCGTCGCGGACGTCCTGCTCGCCGCAGCCGCGATCCTCACCTCCCGCACCGACATCGCCGAACTCGACATCAACCCGCTGCGGCTGACCCCCGAGGGCCCGGTCGCCCTGGACGCCCTCATCGTGGGCGGCCGGCAGTCTTCTCGAAAGGACACCGATGACTGAAAGCGCGGCCGGCCGGAACCACCGGCCGGTGATCGTGGTCGGAGCCGGCCCGGTAGGCCTCAGCGCGGCGCTCGCGCTGCGCGCCCTCGGCCGCCCCGCCACGGTCCTGGAGGCGGGAGAGCAGGACAGGCTGCGGCCGGGCAGCCGCGCCATCTTCGTCCACCGGGCCACCCTGGAGATCCTCGACCGGTCCCATCCCGGCCTGGCGCACGACCTCGCCGCCCAAGGCCTCCTCTGGCACACCAAACGCACCTACTACGCCGGCGACGAGGTATTCAGCCGCAGCTACGCCCCGCCGCCCCCCGGCAAGCTGCCGCACTTCACCAGCCTGCCGCAGGTGGAGACCGAGCGGCTGCTCCTGCAGGCGTGCAAGGCCGCCGGCGTCGAGTTCGCCTGGAACCAGGAGGTGACCGCGGCCGCCACCGGCGAGACCGGCGTCACCCTCACCACCGGCGACGGCACGCGCTGGCAGGCCGACTACGTGATCGCCGCCGACGGCGCCCGCTCGGCGGTCCGCGAGTCGCTCGGCATCGAGCTGCGCGGCAGCCGGTCGGACGGCTGGTACATCGTCGTGGACACCGAGGAGGACCCCGGCAACCCCCTGCCGGTGGAGCGGATCTTCCACTACGCGCACCCGGCGGTCGACGGGCGGAACGTGCTGCTGGTGCCGTTCGCCGGGGGCTGGCGGGTGGACCTGCAACTGCACGACCACGACGATCCCGAACGGCTCAGCCGGGGCGAGGGCCTGCGCGAGTGGCTGAGCGCCGTCATGCCCGCCCCGTACGCCGGACGGGTGACCTGGGCGTCCACGTACCGGTTCCTCCAGGTGATCGCCGAGAGCTTCACCGATCCGCACCACCGGGTGCTGCTGACAGGCGAGGCGGCCCACCTGTTCGCGCCGTTCGGGGCGCGCGGCATGAACTCCGGCGTCCCCGACGCCGAGGCCGCCGCGAACGCGGTCCATCTGGCGCTGGCCGCCGGAGCGCCGGCCCGCGCCGCCGCGGCGGTGGCCGAGTTCGCGCTCTCGCGCAGGCGCTCCGCCGAGCACAACTGCGACGCCGCCGGCGCCGCGCTGGCCCACCTGCGCCCCGGCCCGGAGGAGCGCGCCAAACTGGAGGCCGCGGCCGCCAGCGACGACCCGAGCATGGGCCACTGGCTCGACACCGCCCCGTACGGACCCCGCGAGGCGGCGCCCGGCAACACCATCTACAAGTACTGAGGGGAAGCCGATGAAACTGCGGAACAGCGCCATCCCGCTGGCCTGGTCGTCGCCGTTCGCCCGCTGGCAGGGGCCGCTGGCCGAGTTCGGCAGCCTCGACCTCGCCGTCGACGTCGCCGCCCGCGGGCTGTCGGCGGCGGGCTTCGACACCGGCCGCGTCGGCGGGCTCGTCCTCGGCATGACGGTGCCGCAGCACACCTCGTTCTACGGCGCCCCCACGGTCGCCGCCCGTCTCGGCCTGGACGCGGTCACCGGCCCGATGATCGCGCAGGCGTGCGCCACCTCGGCCGCTGTCGTGCAGGCCGCCGCCACGCAGGTGGAGAGCGGCGCGCACGAGGTGATGCTGGCCGTCGCCACCGACCGCACCAGCAACGGCCCGCTCATGATCTACCCGTCAGGCGCCGGCGCGGGCGGCGCCCCCGTCAGCGAGCACTGGGTGCTCGACCCGATGCGCGGCGACCCGTCCACCGGCCAGTCCATGCTGGACACCGGCGAGAACGTGGCCGCCGACGAGGGCTACACCCGCGAGGAGATCGACGAGGTCGCCCTGCTCCGCCATGAGCAGTACCGCGCCGCCCGCGCCTTCCGCGACCGCTTCCTGGTGGAGGCGCACGTGCCGCGCCGCAAGGGCGCCGTCACCGTGGTCGCCGAGGACCACGGCGTGCACGACACCACCGCCGAGGGCCTGGCCAAGCTGTCGCCCGTCACCCCCGGCGGGGTGATCACGTACGGCTCCCAGACCCATCCGGCGGACGGCACGGCCGGCATGGTCGTCGCCCGCGCCGAGGTGGCGCGCGAGCTGAGCGGGGGAAAGGGCGTGGCCCGGCTGCTGTCCGTGGCCTTCGCCCGGGTAGAGCGCGCCCGGATGCCCAAGGCTCCGGTCCCGGCCGCCCGCGCCGCCCTGCGCGACGCCGGTCTGGACATCGCCGGCATCGACGTGGTGACCACACACAACCCGTTCGCCGTGAACGACCTCTACTTCTCCCGGCAGACCGGGTTCCCGCTGGACCGGATGAACCCGTACGGATCGAGCCTGGTCTACGGTCACCCGCAGGGGCCGACGGGCGCGCGCGCCATCGCCGAGCTGATCGAGGCGCTGCGCGCACGCGGCGGCGGGCGCGGCCTGTTCACCGGCTGCGCGGCCGGGGACACCGCGGGCGCGGTGGTCGTCGAGGTCGGCGACTCCTCATGACGGCGAGCGAGGCGGGGTCGGCGGGAAGCCGTGACGCTCAGGCGGGGGTGATGACGGCGCGGCCGGAGATCTCGCCGTTCTCCAGCCGGTGATACGCCTCCACGGCGCGCTCCAGCGGGAACGTGGTCACCTCCGCGGTGATCAGCCCGCGGGCCGCGAGGTCCAGCACCTCGATCAGCTCCGGCCTGGTGCCCCAGTACGTCGACTGCACCGACACCTCGTACGGTGGCGAGCCGAACGTCACCGGCAGCGCGCCCCCGGCGATGCCGACGATGGTCACATCACCGAGCATCCGCGCGACCGCGCCCGCCAGGGCCAGCGTCTCCTGCGCGCCCACGCAGTCGACGACCACGTCCGCGCCCCGGCCGCCGGTGGCCTCGCGGATCTCCGCCGCCGCCCGCTCGCCCGGCGCGACCGCCTGGTCGGCGCCGTGCCGCAGCGCGCTGGCGCGGGCCTGCTCGCGGGTGTCGACGGCGATCACCCGGGCGGCCGTCGTCGCCTTGAGTATCTGCACCGCCATGTGGCCGAGGCCGCCGACCCCGATCACCACGGCCGTGCTGCCCGGCGGCAGCTTCGTCCACGACCGGCGCACCGCGTGGTACGGCGTCAGCGCGGCGTCGGTCAGCGGGGCCGCGGCCACCGGGTCGAGCCCGTCGGGCAGTGGCACCAGGAGCCGGGCGTCGGGCACGAGCAACAGGTCGGCCATGCCGCCGTCGAGCCCGAGCCCGCCGCCGCCCCCGGGCACCGGCGCGCCCGCCGGGTTCTCGCAGTAGTTCTCGACGCCGAGCCGGCAGCGGTCGCAGACCCCGCAGCCCCACGGCCCGTAGACGGCCACCGGCAGTCCCGGCTCCACGCCGGCGACGCCCGCGCCGACCGCGTGCACCCAGCCCGCGTTCTCGTGGCCGAGAGTGAAGGGCGGCTCCCAGGGCAGGCCGCCCGTGAAGTCGCGCATCAGGTGCAGGTCGGAGTGGCAGGCGCCGGCTCCGCCCACCTTGACCACCACCTGCCCCGGCCCCGGCACGGGATCGGGCACCTCCACCAGTTCGGGCTCGGACTTCCAGGCCGGCAACCGCAACGCGCGCATCCACGCCACCTCCCGGCCCTGTCGTACCCATGACAGAGCCGGGCATCTCACCCGTATGCCATCGAAAGCGTCAGCGGCGTTCGCTGTACGGGGCGATGGTGATCTTGTCGACGATCGGGGCGTGGCGGGAGCGCAGCAGGACCCTGGGGAAGGTGTCCGACGCGTACGTCTCGCCGTCGAAGTTCGGCAGTTCCTGCGCCGCGAACCGTACCGTGTTCGTCCCCTTCCTCAGCTCCACCGGCACCGTCAGCTCCCAGAAGTTGTTCGCGTGGAAGCTCCGGGAGTAACCCGGCCCTCATGAGGGCCGGCACAAGGGTCCTTATTTGTGTGAGCGCTGACATCTCAAGTCGGGAATCGTTCGCCGGACGACGGAAGTTTCGCGTAGATTACGTAGCCGCGCGCGGCGCGTCAATGGGTCGGCAGAGATTTCGAACCGGTTCGATTATGGAGACGAGAATGGCGACGATCGGTGACGTGGCGGCCGCGGCCGGAGTCAGCCGCAGCACGGCCTCCTACGCCCTGTCCGGCAAGCGGTCCATCTCCGAAGGGGCGCGCAGGCGGGTGCTGGAGGCCGCCGAGGCGCTCGGCTACACGCCCAACGCCGGCGCCCGCGCGCTCGCCACCTCCCAGACGATGGTGCTCGGCCTGCTTGCCCGGTTCCACGCCGGCGAGTTCGCGCCCGCGATGACGCAGTACATCCTCGGCGTCACCGACACCGCCCGTGACCTCGGCTACGACACCCTGCTGGTCACCGAGCCCGACGGGGCCGGGGCGCTGCGGCGGATCACCGACTCGCGGATGGTCGACGGCGTGGTGCGGCTGAACGTCGCGCACGACGACCTTCGGCTCCCGGTCCTGCGGGCCGCGCCGCAGCCCGGCGCGCTGGTCGGGCTGCCCGGCGACTGTTCCGGCGTGGACGTGTTCGACCTGGACTTCGAGCAGGCCGGGCGGGTCATGGTCGACCGTCTGCACGGCCTCGGGCACCGCGAGCTGATCCTGGTCTCGCAGCCGGAGCACGTGGTCGAGCGCGGCGGCGCCTACGTGTGGCGGCTGCGCGACGCCGCGCTGGAGCGGGCACGCCGGCTGGGCGTCCGGCTGCACGCGGTGTACGGGGAGTCGCGCAGGCCCGCCGCGGAGCGGATGCTCGGCGCCCTGCTCGACGCCCGTCCCGGGGCGACCGGGCTGCTGCTCGACAACGAGGCGGCCGCCGCCGCGCTGCCCTCCGTCACGCGGGCGCGCGGGCTGGAGGGCCTGTCGGTCGTCGGGCGCTACTCCGCGGAGTTCGCCGAGACCTTCGCGCTGCCGTACGCGTACGTCGAGAGCGCGCCGGACCGGCTCGGCGAGATGGCGGTCCGGCAGCTGGTGCGCCGGATCGAATCCGCGCGGGCCCGGGCGGAGCCGTTCGTGGTGCGGCTCGTCCCCGCCGAGCTGACGTCCCCGCCGAGCTGACGTCCCCGCCGAGCTGACGTCGCCGGGCGCCTGATCAGCCGGCGGACCAGCCGCCGTCCACCGGCACGATCGCGCCGTTGACGAACGAGGCCGCGTCCGAGGCGAGGAAGAGCGCGGCGTCGGCCATCTGCTCCGGCCGGGCGAGCTGGTCGCCGAGCGCGAGCACGGGGCTCAGGCGGGCGGCGCCGGTCGGGTCGAAGGTGGCGCCGTCGGCGATGCCGGTCAGGGTGGCGCCGGGCAGGATGGCGTTGCAGCGGATCCCGTCCTTGGCGTACGCCCAGGCCACGCTGCGGGTCATGCCGACGACGCCGTGCTTGGACGCGGTGTAGGCGGCCCCCGCCGCGCCGCCGCGCACGCCGGCCTCCGACGCGGTGTTGACGATCGCGCCGCGGCCCGCGCGCAGCATGTGCGGCAGCACCGCGCGGGTCACCAGGAAAGTTCCGGTCAGGTTGACCCGCAGCACCCGGTCCCACAGCTCGGGTGAGATGTCGGCGGGCAGCGCCATGTCGTCGATGATCCCGGCATTGTTGAAGAGCGCGTCGATCCGCCCGTACGCGCTGATCGCGCTCTCCACGAGCGCCGCGACCGCCCCCTCATCACCCACGTCCGCCGCCACAGCCACCGCGACCCCACCGCCGCCTCCACCGTTCGGCCCGCCGACCGCTCCACCGTTCGGCCCGCCGACCGCCCCGCCGTTCGGCTCGCCGACCCCGCCGTTCGGCCCACCGTTCGGCCCGGCGACCGCCCCGCCGACCGCCTCGCCGTTCGGCCCGTTGTCGGGTGTCGCGTCCGGTGCGCCGGTCTTTCCGGACGACCGGTCGCCGGTATTCGAGGGGGCGCCGCTCGCGGCGTGGATCTCCGCGGCCGTCCGGGCGGCGCGGTCCTCGTCGATGTCGCAGACGACGACGCGGCCTCCGGCGGCGGCGAAGGCCAGGGCCATCGCCCTGCCGATTCCGGAGCCCGCGCCGGTGACGAGGGCGACGCGGTCGTCGAAGGTGGTCACAGAGGTCGTCCTCTCGCTGGGCGGGCCAGACCGGACAATGTTGTCCGGTTGCTACGATAGCCGCCATGCCTGCCGAGCGTCGACCGAATCGTGGACCGAGCGCCGCGGCGGAGAACCGCGCGGCGCTCATCGCGGCGGCCCGCGAGGTCTTCGCCGGTGCCGGCTACGACGCGCCGCTGAGCATGGTCGCCCGCGCGGCCGGTGTCGGGCAGGGCAGCCTCTACCGCCACTTCCCCGACCGGGTCAGCCTCGCGCTGGCCGTGTTCGAAGACAGCGTGGCCGAGCTCGAGGCGCTCGCCGCCCGCCCCGGCGCCACGCTCGACGACCTGCTCGCCCTGATCACCGAGCAGGCCATCGCCTCCACCGCGTTCGTCGCCATGGTGACCGTGCCGCCGCAGCCCGACGAGCGCATCCTGGAGCTGCGCGAGCGCGTCGCCGAGCTGCTGGCGGCCCGGCTCCCGGCGGCGCGGGAGGCCGGCCGGGTCCGCGACGGCGTGACGGCCGGCGACCTGATCCTGGCCGTCGGCATGCTCGCCCTGCTGCTCTCCAAGGTCCCGGCGCCGGAGCGGCCCGCGACGGCCGAGCGGATGTGGGCCCTGCTGCGCCGGGGCGTCGAGCCCTGAGCGTCACCGCGTGGCGGCGTGCCGAGACGCGAGATAGCCGAAGACGACGGCAGGTCCGATGGTCGAGCCGGGCCCCGGATACGTGCGCCCCATGACCGACGCCGTCGTGTTGCCCGCCGCGTACAGGCCCGTGACGACCGAGCCGTCCTCGCGCAGCACGCGCGCGTGCTCGTCGGTGAGCAGCCCGCCCTTGGTGCCCAGGTCGCCGGGATGCACCCGGACGGCCCGGAACGGCCCCTTCTCCAGCGGCCCCAGGTTCGGGTTCGGCTTGACCCGGGGGTCGCCGTAGTAGTTGTCGTAGACGGTCCGGCCGCGCCCGAAGTCCTCGTCCACGCCGGTGCGGGCGAAGCCGTTGAACCGCTCGACGGTCGCGAGCAGCCGCTCCGGCGCCACGTCGATCTTCCTGGCCAGCGTCTCCAGCGACGCGGCTTCGAAGAGGATGCCGGCCCGCGTCCACTCCTTCTTGTGGCCGAGCAGGGAGGTGTTCAGGTAACGCCGCGCGTGGCGGGCCTCGGTGATCAGCCACATCGGCCCCGGCACGTCGTGCCGGAGCATGTGGTGCCCGAGGTCGACGTACGACTCCGACTCGTTGGCGAAGCGGTCGCCGCGCGCGTCCACCATGAGCCCGAAGGGCATGGACCGCTCGGCGACCATGAAGTGGGCGTCGCCCCCGGTGCCGAGCACGCTCGCGCCCCACCAGGCGTCGTCCATGAGCGCCAGCGCGCCGCCCGCCCGCGCGCCCGCGTCGATGGCGGTGCCCAGGTCGCCCTCCGGCGCCGAGGAGTAGCCGGGCAGGCCGTGGTGCTTCTCACGCCACTCCCGGTTCCGCGCGAAGCCGCCGCCGCCCAGCACCACGCCGCGCCGGGCGCGGACCCTGCGCCGCCGGCCGTCCTTCTCGACGACGGCGCCGGTCACCTCGCCGTCCTCCACGACCAGTTCGACGACCGGGGCCGAGAGCCAGACCGGCGTCTGCTGCGTACGGACGATGTGCATGAGCGAGCACACCAGCGCCCCGCCGAGACCGACCGGCCGCTTCCCGCTCGCGTACGCGCCGAGCGACCGGAACACGAACCGCGCGCCGCGCACGAACCCGCTGACGGTGGACCAGGCGCGCGTCAGCAGCCACACGTCGTCTGTCATGAGGGGGAGCGGGACGCCGTCCCGGGCGCGTGAGGAGGCGTACCAGTCGCCGAGCAGCCTGGTGTCGAAGGCGGCGACCTCCAGCGAGCGGCCCACCTTGCCGCCCGGCCGGTCCGGGTAGTAGTCGGGGTAGTCGGGCGACCTGCGCCAGCGGACCCCCTTGCGGCCGAGGAACCGCACGACTTCGGGGCCGGTGCGGAGGAACGCCATCCTGCGCTCCGGCGACGAGGCCGGTCCCGCGTCCCCGATGACGTCGTCCATGTACTCCAGGGCCTCCTTGGTGGAGTCCCGGACGCCGTCCCGGATCATCAGCGGGTTCGCCGGCATCCACAGCCCGCCCCCGGAAATGGACGTGGTGCCGCCCCACTTCGCGGTGCTCTCCACCACCAGCACGTCCAGGCCCTGGTCGGCGGCGGTGACGGCGGCGGTCAGCCCGGCCGCGCCCGTGCCCGCGACGAGGACGTCCACGAGGTAGTCCCACTGGTCGCTCATCCAGCTCTCCTCCGGATCCGCAATACCGGACAATACTGTCCGGTACGGTCCAGTCTGCGTGATCGCCGAGCGTGGAGTCAAACGCCTGCCGTAGGCTGAGAAATCATCATTCGGCGGGCGAAACTTTCGGGGGAGCGCGTGGGGCGCTGGGTGCACACGTGGACGTCGGCGCCGCAGCTCACCGAACCGGAGAACTTGCCGCCCGCCCCGTACGCCGGGCGCGGCCCGGTCATGGCCCGCAGCACCCTGCGGCAGACCGTGCGGGTGTCGATCGGCGGCGAGCGGCTGCGGCTGCGGTTCTCCAACGCGTTCGGCGGGACGCCGCTGCCCCTCACCCGGGTCACGGTCGCGCTGCCCGCGGGCGGGCGGGCAGGGGAGAGCGCGGTCGTGCCGGAGAGCATCCGGGCGGCGACGTTCCACGGTCGGCCCTCGGCGGTCGTGCCCGCCGGCGCGCAGGTGGTGTCCGACCCGGTGGACCTCCCCCTGGCCGCGGGCGCGGTGCTGACGGTGAGCCTCCACCTCGCCGACGGGCGGGCGCCGGAGGACGTCACCTCGCATCCCGGCTCCCGTACCACCTCCCACCTGGCCGGAGGCGACCAGACCGGGAGCGCGGACCTGGCCGGCGCGACGCCGGTGGAGCACTGGTACTTCCTGAGCGGCGTCGAGGCGGAGGCGCCGGCGCCGCTGCTCGCCCTCCTCGGCGACTCGCTCACCGACGGCAGAGGATCGACGACCGACCACAACGACCGCTGGCCCGACCAGCTCTTCGACCGGCTGGGCGGCTTCGCGATCGCCAACCAGGCGGCCGGGGGCAACCGGGTGCTCAACGACGGACTCGGCCCGAGCGCGCTGGCCCGGCTGGACCGCGACGTGCTCGCGCTGGGCGGGGTCAGGTGGCTGATCGTGTTCGAGGGGGTCAACGACCTCGGGACCGCCGACGTCGACGCCCAGGAGAGCGTCGCCGCCGACCTGGTCGCCGCCTACGAGCAGATCGTCGTGCGCGCGCACGCGCACGACATCCTCGTGTACGGCGCCACGCTCACGCCTCTGGGCGGCCATCCCTACGACGATTCGCGGGGCCGCCGCGAGGCCGCCAGACAGGCGGTCAACGCGTGGATCCGCACCGGTGACGTGTTCGACGCGGTGATCGACTTCGACCGGGCGGTGCGCGACCCGGCCCACCCGCGCAGGCTGCTCCGGGCCTGCGACGCCGGCGACCACCTGCACCTCTCCCCGGCGGGCTACCGGACCCTGGCCCACGCCGTGCCCGCGAGCCTGCTGGCCTGAGACCCGGATCCGCGCGCGCTTTTCCCGCCACAGTCGTGACTGTTGAGATCATTGTTAGGCGTGGTTCCGATTTCCGGCGGCCGCCTCATGAATGGCGCTCTTTCCCATGGCATAGTTGTCCACGGACAGTTTCCGGGGCGATCCTTTTTCCACGCGCACGATCGAACGGGGCAGATATTCGTGAATCGTCTCGTGATTCCGCACCACATGTTCGAGGCCCTCGCCGCCGGTCACGGGGGTGCCGCGGCCGGCCGGTTTCTGGCCGACGCGGCCCGCGACCGCAATCTCGTGCTCGTCAAGGCAGTGGCCGGCGCCGAGGCGATCGGCGACGCTTTCGAAGCGCTGGCCCGCATGCACGAGACGGCTCCCCGGCAGGTCGATCGCCTTCTGCGTTACCCCGCCGTCGGCGCGTGGGCGCTGGCCGCATCACGCGCCTTACGCGACGGCGACCACATTCCGCAGCCCAGCCGGCCGGCCGTTCTGGCGGCCGTCGCGGCGCTGCGGGCGCGGGTGCCCTTCGAGACCCGCGTGACCGCGCGCCCGGGCGAGCTCATGTTCCCCTCGCTGGGCCGCGCCTCGATCGGCGGCGCGGATTGCTCGATCGAGATCACCCCGGAGGGCGGCGCGATCACCTCCGCCCGGTCCCGGGTCGAGATCCCCGCCGACCCCGCCCGCGACGGCGGGGGATGGCTCGGGCTGCGACGCCTCACCGCGCGCCACCCGCTGGGCGACCTCCATCTCGTGCTGGACGACCTCGACCCCTACCGGTTTCCGCGGGAGGGCCGGCTGGCCGGGCGGCTCACCGCGGCCGAGGTCGCCGCCTGGCGCGAGGTGCTCCAGGAGGCCTGGGAGATCCTGCGGGCGGGCCACGCGCGGTCCGCCGACGAGATCGGCACGATGATCTCGGTCATGGCGCCGATCGCGGGAGGGGGATGGCCCGCCAGCGGCACGTCGCGCACGACCTTCGGCTGCGTCGCGCTGGCCCGTCCCTCAAGCGCGCCGAACCTCGCCGCGACACTGGTGCACGAGGTGCAGCACGCCAAACTCACCATGCTTCTCCATCTGGTCGACCTGATCGCGGTGGATCCCGGCGCGCGCTACTACGCGCCGTGGCGTCACGACCCGCGGCCGATCAGCGGGCTGCTGCACGGCACGTACGCCCATCTCGGCGTCGCGGGCTTCTGGCGGCGGCAGCGGCAGGTGGACGACAGCCTCACCGCGCACGCCGAGTTCGCCCGGTGGCGCGCGGCCGCCGCCTCGACCGCGCGGGTGATCTACGACAGCTCGGCGCTGACCCCGGTCGGGCGCCGGTTCGTGGAGGGCATGATGGCGACCCTCCGCGCCTTCGACGACGAGGAGGTACCCGCCCGCGCCGCCGAGCTCGCGCGCCAGGCCGCCGACCGGCACCGGCGCGACTTCGGCCGGGCCGGCGGCGAAGCGCGGGTCTGACCCCGTCCGCTAGATCGGCGGCGGGTCGAAGTCGAAGTCGAGCCGTCCGCCGTTCACGACCGCCTGGTGCGCGGGGTGCCCGTCGCCCAGCCGCCGCCGGATCCCCTCCAGCGCCTCGGCGCGCATGGCTCGCGCGTCGTCGGCCCTGCCCAGCTCGGACAGGTCGAGCGCGAGGTTGGCCATGCAGCCCAGCGTCATCGGGTGGTCCGGGCCGAGCAACCGCCGCAGTTCGTCGAGCGCCCGCTCTCCGGTGTCCACGGCCCGGTCCAGCTTGCCCAGCGCCGCGCGGTCGCCGGCCAGGCCGAGCACGGCGGTCAGCGTGTAGTGGTGGGTGGGGCCGAGCAGCTCGCTCAGCCGGGTGACGATGAACTCGTGCAGGTCGTGGGCCTTGGCATGCTCGCCCGCCAGCCGCATCAGCAGCGCCAGGTTGCCCCGGCAGCCGTGGGCGTAGGGATGGTCGGTGCCGTAGACGTGCGCGTAGGCCAGCGTGGTCAGCTCGGCGATCGGCATGGCCTCGTCGATCCGCCGGGCCTCACGGTAGGCGTTGACGAGGGCCATCTCGGCGGCGAGCTTGTCGGGATGGCGGTCGCCCATGAGACGCCGGTAGCGATGGACCAGGTCCTCGGCGTAGTGCAGGACCTCGGGGCTGCCCGACTCCGCCTTGCGCATGGCCACGGCGAGGTCGCTGGCGGCCCGCAGCGTCGTCGGGTGGTCGGCGCCCAGGGTGCTCACGCCCACCGCGTAGACGTCCTCGCCGAGCTCGCGCGCCTCGGCGTAGTCGCCGCGGAGCCTGATGACGCGTACGAGGTTGTTCATGACGATCTGGGCGGTCGGGTGGTTGGGCGTGCCGTAGAGGTCGCGCAGCGCGCCGTAGACATGCTTGAGCAGGCGCTCGGCCTCTTCGTATTGGCTGGTGAGCGTCAGGTCGAGGGCCAGGCTGGTGTGCATCCTGAGGGTGCGTTCGTTGTCGTCGCCGAACACGTCGCGGTGGCGCTGCGCGGCGGAGGTGGCGAGCGCGAACGACTCCGAGAAACGCCCCATGGCGCGCAGGTCCGTGCAGTGGTTGTTGGTCAGCCGCAGCGTCTCCTCGTCGTCGGCGCCGAGGGCGGTCTCGGCGTCCTGGAGCGCCTGCGAGCCCACCCTGAAGGCCTCTTCGTACTCGCCCACGAAGCGGAGCGAGACACTCAGGTGCCGCTTCATCGTGCACAGGTCGCGCGCGTCGGACGAGGGGTCGGCCTCCCACGCCTCCAGGCACGCCTTGGCCAGGGAGAGCGCTCCGGGGGCGTTTCCCGACTGGTAGAGGTAGCGGACCATGTCGTGCATCGGCCGCCGGACGGCCGGATCGGCGGACCGGGCGATCTCCGACGGCTCCAGGTGGGGCATCAGCCGCGCGAAGGTCGGCCAGGTGGCGGTGTCGTCAGGCGGGCCGGGCACCGCCGCCGCCAGGAGCCGCTGGACGTTCAGCCTGAACCGGTCGCGCTCGCTCTCGCTGACGTCCTCCCTGAGCAGCGCCTGCACGAGGCGGTGCACCAGCAGGGTCTGGTTCTCCCTGTCGATCTGCACGAGCGCGTAGCGGCCCAGCGCACCCACGCCCCTGCTGAACCTGAGCGGGTCGTCGAGAATGCCGGACAGCGGGGGTTCGACGGTGCCGCGGCTGGTGCTGAAGACGTCTCGCGGGATCGGGTCGGAGCCGAAGAAGGCCAGCAGGTGGAGCAACTCCACCGCGTCCGGCTGCTCCTCGCGCAGGGTGGTCACCGACAGGGCCCACGTCGCCGTCAGCGGGACGTCGTACTCCATCGGCCTGCCCTCGGCGAGCAGCTTGCCGGTCTGGTCGCGCAGCAGCGTCAGGTATTCGCGCACCGGCATGCCCGTCTCGGACTGCATGGCGCCCGCCTGGTCGAGGGCGAGCGGCAGGTCGCCGAGCGCCTCGGCCAGCGCGTCCGCCTCGGTGCCGCCGATGCCGGGCACGCGCCGGTCCAGGAACCGCCGGCTCTCCTCGCGGGAGAACACGTCGACGGTGAGGGTGCTGACGACGCCGTCCCAGGCGAAGTTGCGCGAGGTGATCAGGATGCCCCCGGGCCCGTCGGGGACGTACTGCATGATCGACTCCGGCGCGTGCGCGTTGTCGAAGATGAGCAGCCACCGGTCGTAGGGCTCGCCCCTGCGCAGCGCCTCGACGACCGCCTCGGCCGACTCGGCGACGCCGATCTCGTTGGCCTTGGGCAGGTCGAGGTGGGGCGCGAGCCGGGCGATCGAGGAGGCGATCAGCATCGGCTGGTCGGACGGCACCCACCAGACGAGGTCATAGTCCGATTTATACCTATGCGCATATTCTGCGGCGATTTGCGTCTTCCCTACCCCACCGAGCCCGTGGAGCGCGGTCGGCAGCACCGCCGTGACGCTGCCGCTGACGCCCTGGCGTAGCCGCTCAAGAAGATCCTCGCGGCCGGTGAAGTCCTTGTTGCGGGGAGGAATCCGGCCCCACACCTGAGGTCTGCGCCGTATCTCGGTCATGACCGCTCCATAAAACTCAGCACACGGCCATCGTAGACATGAAAGCCAAGGTTTTTGAGCAGGGAAGAGAGTAGCCACGGCTGCGGTCGTCGGTGATGATGTTCGACGGGTCGAACGGAAGGGGAAAGGGCCGCGATGGCGCAATTTTCGCGCGACGTCGAGACCGAAATCATCGATCTGACCGATGCCAGTTTGTCCAATACCGATGCACTTGACCCTTCTTGTCTCAATCAGATGGTGGCGCGCATCCTCGCGGCGGACGCCGATCCCGCGGAGCCCCTCTTCGGAGGCGACCCTCCCCGGCCTGGGGATGAGTCACTGTGAGACGCGGAAGACGGCGGGCGCGCCTCGCGGGCGAGGCGATCACCTGGATGTGCGCGCCATGCCGATGGGGTCCTCTATCGTTGCTGCAGTGTCCCTCCTCGCAAGGCGCTGACCATGGCCGCGAATAGCATCACGGCATTTAGCGAACTATGTCCGTTTCCTGGCATGCGTCCTTACCGGCCGGCCGAAGAGTTGCTGTTCACGGGGCGCGACCAGGAGTCGGCGCGCGTCTCCGAACTGTGGCGCACCAGAAACTTGACAATTCTGTACGGACCAGCAGGTATAGGAAAAACTTCACTTCTTCATGGTGGAGTTATGCCCTATTTGTGGAGACTCGGGGCGAATGTCCTGCCGGTGGGTCGAGTTTCGGGTGGGCCGATTTTCCCGGAGGCCGCGGTCCCGTCGCCCAACTCGCTGGTGCGCACCCTGCTTCGCACCTGGGTGCCCGAAACCTCCCTGCCACCGACCGGAATCCGGCGCATCCTGCGCCTCGCCGAACGCGGGCCGAAGCCCCTGCTCGTCGCCGTCGACCAGATCGAGGACATGTACCTCGGCGACCACGACGACGAGCGGCGCGAGCTCCTCGCCGCGCTGGCCGCCGCCCGCAACGTCCACCTGCTGCTGTGCGTCCGCGACGACCGGCTCGACGCGCTGCTCGACGAGGCCGGCGACGGCTTCCCCGACGTCGCCCTGTTCGGGCTCGGCGGGCTGACGCCCAGGGCGGCGGCCGAGGCGATCGGGCAGCCCGTGCGGGAGGCCACCGGCCGCGCCGTGCCCCCCGCCGTGGCCGAGGCTCTGGTGGAAGAGCTTCTGACCGTACGGATCGTCGACGACTCCGGGACCCAGCGCGCACGGGAGCGCGCCCCGGCCGTCAATCCGCTGCATCTGCAGGCCGTGTGCCGGTGGATGTGGCGGACCTGGCCGGAAGGTGAGAGTTCGCTGTCCGGCGACTGGCCGGTCAGCGTGGACGAGGCACTCCGGGACGCGCTGTGGACGGCCATCGGCGAGGTGGCGGCGGCCTTCGAGCGCGACCCGGTCCGCCTGTGCTCCTGGGCCGCCACGCGCTTCGTGGCGCCCAACGGCGAGGCGCAGGTCCAGCCGCAGGGCCCGGCCGAGACGGCCGGGCTGCCGAACGCGGTGCTCAGGGCGCTGAGCGGCCGCGGCGTCCTGCGGGTGCTGCGGGCCGGCGACGGGCCGGCCTACCAGGTGGCCGACCGGCGCCTGCTCGAACCCCTCGGGCAACTGGCCCATCGGGCCGGCTCGCTCACCCCTCCGGTCACCCGGCCCGCCGACCGGCTGCGGGCCGCCGCCGACGCCCTGGCGGACGGCGACCCGGCCAGGGCCGAGCGGCAGGCACGCCTGGCCGCCTCCGCGGCGGCCCATGACATCCGCGTGCAGATCGACGCGCACACCGTCCTGGGCAACATCGCCTTCGCCCGCCGCGACCTGGAGCAGGCCCAGGAGGCCTACCGGCGGGTGCTCGTCCTGCTGGAGACCCAGCAGGACGAGGCGGCCGTGGGGGTGATGCTCGCGGCCATCGGCCGGCTCTCGCTCGCGCGCGGCGACGTCGCGGCGGCTCAGGGGCTGCTGCGTGCCGCCGCCGGGCGGCTGCCGGCGGACCCGTTCATCAGGATCGAGCTGGCGCGGGCGCTGGCGGAGGCCGGCCAGCGGGCCGCGGCCGTCGCCATCCTGCGCTCGGTGATGACCGCGGCGGAGGACGACGAGGCGCGCATCCTGCACGGCCGCCTCATGGCCGAGATGAGCGGCCGCCCGGCCTGAAGCGGCGTCAGGCGACGCGGGGTCAGGCGAGGCGGGGCGAGGCCGCGAGGCCGCGTCAGGCGAGGCGACGGTCAGGAGAGGCGGCGTCAGGAGAGGCGGCGGATCAGCCTGCCGTCCGCCTCGCGCCGCCAGCCGGACGGCAGCCGTGCTCCGTCGGACGCCAGGGCGCCGGTGAGGTCCAGCCCGACGAGCTTCACCACGGTCAGGTCCACCCCGTCCAGCCGGGCGCCGGCGAGCCGGGCTCCCGAGAGGTTGGCGTCGGTGAGCCGGCACCCGGTCAGGTCCGCCCGGCACAGGGAGGCGTCGCTGGCGACGGCGTCACTGAGCACGGCCCCCGACATGACGGCCCCGTCGGCGCGGGCCCCGGGCAGCGCCGCCCGCGCCAGCACGGCGCCCGTCAGATCGGCGTCCTCCATGACCGCGCCGCTGAGGTCGGCCCCAGAGAGATCGGCGCCGGTCAGGTCGGCTCCCGACAGATCCGCGGCCGCCAGGCACGCCCCACGGGCGACGGCCTGCGCGCAACGGGCCCGGCGCAGGCGAGCGCCGCCCAGGTCGGCGTCCACGAGCTCGGCGTGCGGCAGCCCGGCGTCGGTGAGGTCGGCCGTACGCAGCGACGCGCGCGCCAGCTTCGCCCCGTCGAGGCGCGCTCCGCCGAGCCGGGCCCCGCCCAGGTCGGCTCCGGCCAGGTCCGCGCCCGCCAGGTCGGCTCGCCGGAGGTCGGCTCCGGTGAGGGTGACGCCGGTCAGATCGGCCCCCGCCAGGTTCGCGTCCGCGAGGTCCAGACGGTCGAGCCGCGCGCCGGACAGCTTCACAGGCCCCCTGTCGGCGTCGGCCTTCCTGCGCACCAGCACCGTCACCGCCGCCTGCAGATCCTGGGGCGGCTCGCCGGAACACGCCTGTGAGGCGCGCCGGACGAAGGCCGCCAGCGCCTCCATGACGGCCGGGTGGTCACGGGCGGAGTCCTGGGCGATGCGCTCCAGTGAGTGGATGCCACCGAGGCGGATGTCGACGGCGTCGCTGCCGAGCTGGTCGATCGCGCGCATGAACCGATCGGTCATCTGCGCGCTCTCGCTCTGTTCGAGCGTCCGCCTGGTGGTCTCCGTCTGCTCCCTGGCCTGGAGGGTGGCCAGCTCCAGGGTGCGCCGGTTGAGCTCGCTCTGCTGCCGGGCCAGGGTGAAGTTGCGCGCGGTGTAGACGAAGCCGCCGACGGCCAGGAGGCCGAGCACGACCTGGATGATCCGGCCCCTGGCCGCGTCTCTGGCCAGGCGTAACTCCTTGGCCCGGTCCGCCTCCGCGACACCCTGCACGTCATGCTCGGCGATCATGTCGGTGAGCGGCCAGAGCAGGAACACCGACACGGCGATGACGGCCGAGCACCCGAGCACGATCGCGATGCCACCCCATACGGCGCGCTTGCGATTGTCCACGATCTGTACGGTAGATGCTCGCCCCCGCGCAGCGCGGGAACAGGACGCCGCGGGTTCAGCCCAGGCGGGCCAGTTCCTCCGCGGTCAGCTCCAGCGTCGCGGCGGCGGCGGAGTCGCGGATGGACTCCGGACGGCTCGCGCCGGGGATCGGGATGACGACCGGGCTGCGGGCCAGTTCCCAGGCGAGGCAGACCCGCTGCGGGGAGACGCCGCGTGCCTCTCCGATCTCCGCGAAGGCGTCGCGCAGCTCGCCGGTGCGGCCGATGCCGCCGAGCGGCGACCAGGGCAGGAAGGCGAGGCCGAGCTCGGCGCACACGTCGATCTCCGGCTCGCTGGAGCGGAAGCGCGGCGAGTACTGGTTCTGCACGCTCACCAGGCGGTCGCCCAGGATGGCGTGGGCGAGCCTGATCTGCTCCGGGTTCGCGTTCGAGATCCCGGCCAGCTCGATCTTGCCGGCGTCGTGCAGGTCCTTCAGCGCGCCGATCGTGTCCTCGTACGGGACCTTCGGGTCGGGCCGGTGGTGCTGGTAGAGCCCGATGCTCTCCACGCCCAGGGCCTTCAGCGACCGGTCGCAGGCCCGCTTGAGGTACTCGGGGCGGCCGTCGACGTCCCAGCCGCCGCCGGGCGTGCGCACGTGGCCGCCCTTGGTCGCCACCAGCACGTCGCCGGCGTCGCCGGACCACAGCGACAGGGCGCGGGCGACCAGCCGCTCGTTGTGGCCGGGATCGTCGTGCGAGGGCGTGTAGGCGTCGGCCGTGTCGATCAGCGTCAGCCCGGCGTCCAGCGCGGCGAGCAGCGTGCGGACCGACTGGTCCTCGTCGGGCATGTGCCCGGCCACCGACATGGGCATCGCGCCGAGCCCGATGGCGCTCACCCGGCGGTTTCCGATGGTACGTGTCTGCATGGGACCAGCTTGTCGCCTGGAGCGCGCTCCAGGTCAACCGGGGGGTGGCCCCGGGTGGTGGCCTTCCGTGCGCGGGTGCGTACGGTACAGACATGTGCAAGCCGAGCCATGGCGAGACAGACCGGTCATGACCTTTCCCTCCTTCACCTCCACCGAGACCGAGCCGCGCGCCCGTGGCGCGGAGCTCGGCGCCCGCCTGCGCGGCGCCGTCGCCGCCAACCTCGCCGGCTACAATGCCCTGTTCGCCGCCGCCGGAGCCACCGACGAGCAGGTGCGCGCCTGGGGCGAGCGGGCGCTGGAGCGCGCCGCCGGCTGGGCGCCCCACCTGGCCGACGAGATCGGCGGCATCGCGGCCGGCGCGGGGCTGGAGCCGTGGCAGGTCGCCGTGGTCAACGCCCGCACCGAGATCCTGGCCGCGCTCGACGTGGCCGGCCGGGGGGAGTGCTCGACCTCGGTCGTGCTGCCCGGCGGCGGCCTGCCCCCGCGCACGGTGCAGACCTGGGACTGGCTCGGCCACCTGCGCGACGCGCCCGTGCTGTGGGCGTACGAGGCCCGCCCCGGGCACGGCGTGCGCACGTTCACCGAGGCGGGGGCGCTGGCCAAGATCGGGGTGAACACGGCGGGCCTGGGCGTCCACTTCAACATCCTGCGCCACGGCGCAGACGGGGCCGATCCCGGCGTGCCCGTCCACCTGATCGCCCGCCGCATCCTGGACGAGGCCGCCACCGTCGAGGAGGCCGCCGACCTCGCCCGCTCCGCCACGGTCTCGGCCTCGACCGTCATCACGGCCGTGACCGCGGGCAGGGCGGGGGCGATCGAGATCTCCCCGGCGGGCGTGGCCGTGGTGCCGCCCGGCCCCGGCGGGGTGCTGCTGCACTGCAACCACTTCCTCGACCCCGCGCTGGCGGAGGGGGAACGGCTCGGCGCCGAGGAGCCCGGCACGTACGCCCGTCTGCGTCATCTGCGCGACCACGCCGCGGAGCTGGGCGGGGAGGACGTCACCGGGCGGGCGCTGGCCATGCTGAGCCACGCGCCCGGCGGGGCGCCCGTGTGCGCCCACCCGGACCCGGCGCTGCCGCTCGGCGAGCGGTGGGAGACGCTCGCGACCATCGGGCTGGACGTGACCGCCGGGCGGCTGCTGGTGCACCAGGGCGGGCCCTGCCAGGTCACCGGGACGACCTGGCAGGTCTTCTGACGGTTGTCAGGCGAACGCGGCGATCCCGGTGAGGGCCTTGCCCAGCACCAGCGTGTGGATCTCCGAGGTGCCCTCGTAGGTCAGCACCGACTCCAGGTTCACCGAGTGCCTGATCACCGGGTACTCCAGGGTGACGCCGCTGGCGCCGAGCAGCGTGCGGCACTTCCTGGCGATGTCGATGGCCTCGCGGACGTTGTTCAGCTTGCCGGCGCTCACCTGCTCGGGGGTGAGCGTGCCGGCCTCCTTCAGCCGCCCGAGATGCACCGCGAGGAGCAGGCCCTTGCCCAGCTCCAGCGCCATGTCGGCGAGCTTCTCCTGGGTGAGCTGGAACGACGAGAGGGGCCTGGCGAACACCTCGCGCTCGGCCGCGTACGCGATCGCCGTCTCCAGGCAGTCGAGCGCCGCGCCCATCGAGCCGAAGATGATCCCGAACCGCGCCTCGTTCAGGCAGCCGAGCGGCCCGCGCAGCCCTCTGGCCTCGGGGAGCATCGCGTCGGCGGGCAGCCGGACGCCGTCGAGCACCAGCTCGCTGGTCACGCTGGCGCGCAGCGAGATCTTGTGCTTGACGTCGTTGACCGTGAAGCCGGGCGTGCCCGCCGGGACCAGGAAGCCGCGGATGCCGTCGTCCGTCTGGGCCCAGACGACCGCCACGTCGGCGACCGATCCGTTGGTGATCCACAGCTTGGTGCCGTTCAGCACCCAGTCGCCGCCGTCGCGCTTGGCGTTGGTGCGCATCCGCGCCGGGTCGGAGCCGAAGTCCGGCTCGGTGAGGCCGAAGCAGCCGATGAGCTCGCCGGCCGCCATGCCGGGCAGCCACCGCTGCCTCTGCTCCTCGCTGCCGTACTTCCAGATCGCGTACATGGCCAGCGAGCCCTGCACCGACACCAGGCTGCGCAACCCGGAGTCGGCTCCTTCCAGCTCCAGACAGGCCAGCCCGTACGAGACCGCGCCCATGCCCGCGCAGCCGTAGCCGTCGAGGTGCATGCCGAGGAGGCCGGTCCCGCCGAGCGTGCGGGCCAGCTCCCTGACGGGCAGCTCCCCGGCCTCGAACCAGTCCGCGACGTGCGGCCGGATCTCCCGGTCGCACACGCGCCTGACCGTGTTCCTGATCTCGCGCTCCTCCTCGGTCAGCAGCGTGTCGAGGGCGAACAGGGCGGTGGGGGAGATCATCCTTCGAGTCCTCCGTATTTTGGATCCAATATTGAAAATCCAATATGCCACAGTTAGGGTGCTTTGCCTATGGACGTTCTGAATCTCATCGGCGGCCGCTGGGTCGAAGGGGACGGCGCGGAGTTCGCCTCCGCCAACCCCGCCAGGCCCGCCGAAGTGGTGGCACGCGGGCGGTTCGCCTCGCCCGCCGAGGTGGAGCGGGCAGTGGCCGCCGCCCGCGAGGCCGCGCCCGGCTGGGCCGCCACCCCGCACCACGCCCGCGCCGCCGTGCTCACCGCCGCCGCCGGCCTCATCGACGACAGCGCCGACGCGTGGGGCGCCGAGCTGGCCCGCGAGGAGGGCAAGACGCTCCCCGAGGCCGTCGCCGAGGTACGGGGCGCGGCCCGCATCCTGCGCTACTACGCGGGCGAGGCCGACCGGGAGAGCGGCGAGGTCTACGCCTCCCCACGGCCGGGCGAGAACGTGCTCGTCGTCCGCAAGCCGATCGGCGTCGCCGGGATGATCACCCCGTTCAACTTCCCGATCGCCATCCCGGCCTGGAAGATCGCCCCCGCGCTCAGCTACGGCAACACCGTCGTGTGGAAGCCGTCCTCGCTGGTGCCGCTGCTGGCCTACCGGCTGGCGCGGGCGCTGACCGACGCCGGGCTGCCCGGCGGCGTGCTCAACCTCGTCCACGGCGAGGGCGACGCCGGCTCGGCCATCGTGGACCACCCCGGCGTGGACGCGGTGTCGTTCACCGGCTCCACCGCGGTCGGCCGCGCCGTCATCGCCCGCTGCGGCGAGCTGGGCAAGCCCGTGCAGACCGAGATGGGCCCCCTGGTCAGCTCGGCCGCCCGCGACCGGGTGACGGCCGGCGTGGCGCGCGCCGTGGCCGAGGGCGCCGAGCCGCTGGCCGGCGGCGAGCCGCTGGACCGCGACGGCTGGTTCACGCCGCCGACCGTGCTCGGCCTGCCGGGCACCGGGGTCGACTTCTGGCGCACCGAGCTGTTCGGGCCGGTCGTCGGCGCGGTGCGGGCGTCCGGCGCCGAGGAGGCGCTCGCGCTGGCCGATCTCAGCGACCACGGCCTGTCGGCCGCCGTCTTCACCAGGGACCTCGGCGTCGCGCTGTCGGCCGTCGACCGGCTGGAGGTCGGCGTCCTGCACGTCAACTCCGAGTCGGCGGGCACCTTCCCGCACGTGCCGTTCGGCGGGGCCAAGCAGAGCGGCTTCGGGCCCAAGGAGCAGGGCCGGGCGGCCAGGGAGTTCTACACCCGGACGGTGACGGTCTACCTGGGAGCGCCGGCGTGACCGCGCTGGACGGGCTGCTCGTCGCCGACTTCAGCCGGGTGCTGGCCGGGCCGTACGCCACCATGCTGCTCGCCGACCTCGGGGCCGAGGTAGTCAAGGTGGAACGGCCCGGCGCGGGCGACGACACCCGCCACTGGGGCCCGCCCTACGCCCCCGGCGGCGAGGCCACGTACTATCTCGCGGTCAACCGCAACAAGCGGTCGATCGCGCTCGACCTGCGCGACGAGGCGGACCTGGAGGTCGCGCGGGCGCTGGCCGCCCGCGCCGACGTGGTCGTGGACAACTTCAAGCCGGGCACCATGGAGCGGCTCGGCCTCGGCCACGAGACGCTGCGGGCGCTCAACCCCGGCCTGGTCTCCTGCTCGGTCACCGGGTTCGGGTCGGGCGAAGGGGCCGCGCTGCCCGGCTACGACCTGATCGCGCAGGCCGTCGGCGGGCTGATGAGCGTCACCGGCGAGCCCGGCGGCGAGGGCACGAAGGCGGGCGTGGCCGTGGTCGACGTGATCACCGGCCTGCACGCCGCGCTCGGCATCCTCGCGGCCCTGCGCCACCGCGACCGCACCGGCGAGGGCCAGCACGTCGAGGTCTCGCTGCTGTCCTCCGTGCTGTCGGCACTGGCCAACCACTCCTCCGCGTACGCCGCCGCCGGGGTCGTGCCGCGGGCCATGGGCAACCGGCATCCGAGCGTCGTCCCGTACGAGGTGTTCCAGGCCGCCGACCGGCCGATCGTCATCGCGGCCGGGAACGACCGGCAGTTCGTGGCGCTCTGTGAGGTGCTGGAGCGGCCCGACCTCGCCGGGGACGCCGGATACGCGACCAACGCCGGCCGGGTCGCCGCCCGCGACCGGCTCGTGGACGAGCTGAACAAGGCGCTCGCGGCGCGCACCGCCGACGAGTGGTTCGAGCTGCTGACCGCCGCCGGGGTGCCGTGCGGGCCGATCAACGACCTGGCCGCCGCGTTCGCCCTCGCCGGCGAACTCGGCCTGGAGCCC
This sequence comes from Nonomuraea harbinensis, assembly GCF_019396385.1. Lineage (GTDB taxonomy): Bacteria > Actinomycetota > Actinomycetes > Streptosporangiales > Streptosporangiaceae > Nonomuraea > Nonomuraea ferruginea. Next base: position 65,546 of record NZ_JAHKRN010000014.1, read on the forward strand.
AAGGTGGAGATCGACGGCGTGGGCCAGGTCGCCAACCCCATCCGCCTCGGCGCCACCCCGCCCGCCTACCGCCTGCCGCCCCCGGCGCTCGGACAGGACGGGGATTGGGTTCGTGGGATATTGGGGGGATGAGTGCGGATGAGGCGCGGCGCAGGCCGCCGACGGCCCAGCAGTTCGTGCTGGGCGAGCTGCGCCGTGCCATCACCACCGGCCGCCTGCGCCCCGGCGCCCCGATCAGGCAGGACGCGCTGGCCGAGGAGCTCCAGGTCAGCCGCGTCCCGCTGCGCGAGGCGCTGAAGACGCTCCAGGGCGAGGGCCTGGTCCGTTACGAGGCCCACCGGGGCTACTCGGTCGAGACGCTCTCGCTCGACGACCTGCGCGAGGTCTACCGCATCCGCGAGCTGCTGGAGGAGGAGGCCGTGCGCCGCGCGGTGGCCCGGCTCGCCGACGCCGACCTCGACCGGCTGCGGGCCGCGCAGGACGACGTCGAGCGGGCCGCCGACGCGGGCGACGTGCTCGCCATGGCCACCGCCAACCGGCTCTTCCACATGACGCTGTTCGACTGCGCGGGCATGCCCCGGCTGTCCCGCCTGATCAGGACGTTGTGGGACACCACCGACGCCTACCGGTCGATGTACTACGGCGGCCCGGCCAACCGCGAGCGGGTCGTCAAGGAGCACCGCGCCACCCTCGACGCGCTCCGCCGCCGCGACGCCGACGAGGCCGTGGCCACCCTGACGGTCCACCGCGCGCACGCGGTCGCCGAGCTGGAGTCCCTGCTGTCCTGACCTGCGAAGGGACGCGCGCGCACCGTTCTTCGCTTACTGTGCATCTCGGACAGCTCGACACGGAGGATGACGTCGGTCAATGAGCACGCAGGCGCAGGAGCAACTCGGCCCGTACCGGGTGATCGAGAAGATCGGCGAGGGCGGCATGGGCGTCGTGCACCTCGGCCTCGACGGGGCGGGCCACAAGGTCGCGATCAAGGTGCTGCACCCGCACGTGGCCGCCGATCTCAAGGCCCGCGACCGGCTCTTCCGCGAGGTCGACGCGATGCGGCGGGTGCGCAGCCGGTACGTCGCCGAGGTGGTCGGGGCGGAGCTCACGAGCGGGCAGCCGTTCGTGGTGACCCGGTTCGTCCCCGGCCGCACGCTGGAGGAGACCGTGCTGACCCAGGGGCCGCTGGAGGCCCGCGAGGTCATCAGGCTCGCCCTCGGGCTGTGCCGGGCGCTGGTCGACATCCACGCGGCCGGCGTGATCCACCGCGACCTCAAACCGTCCAACGTCATGCTGTCCGGCGGCGAGCCGCTGGTCATCGACTTCGGCATCGCGCACCTGGTGGACGCGGTCCGGCTGACGCGGACGGGCATGTTCGTCGGCACGCCCGGCTACCTAGCCCCGGAGATCATCCGGGGCACGCAGATCACCCAGGCGGCCGACGTGCACGCGCTGGCCTCGACGGTGTTCTTCGCCGCCACGGGGCTGCCGCCGTTCGGGACGGGGACGTTCGAGGCGGTCTGCTACAACACGATGGAAGGGCGGGCGCAGCTCGACCAAGCCCCGGCCTGGCTGCGCGGCTGGCTGAGCCGGGCGCTGGAGATCGACCCGGTGGCCCGGCCCCGCGCGGGAGAGCTGCTGCGGATGGCCGAGGCGCTCGATCCGGCGGGCGGCGCGGACCGCACCCGAGTCATGGACCCCGCCTCCGCGTCGGGTCACTCCTCTGCGGCCTCCGCGGTCCCCGCCTCCACTGCCAGGCTCGCCTCTTCGTCGGGCCCCGCCTCCTCGTCCGGTCCTGCCTCCTCGTCTGGTCCTGGCTCCTCGTCCGGTCCTGCCTCTTCGTCTGGGCCCCTCTCCTCGTCCGGCCCCGCCGCCCGGGCGGGCATCGGTCCGTACGGGAAGACCGTGTCCGACCTGCTGCCGCCTGTCGAGTACGCGGCGAGCGCGCCGGAGGAGGGCGGCCCGCGGAAATGGCCGCGTCTCCGGTCTGCGGAGCGCCGCCCGTCCTCGCCGCCGCCCCCGTCTCAGCCGTTCGAGCTCCGGAAATTCCTGGCCGGCAGCGACTTCGTCGGCGTGCTCATCCTCGTGACGCTGGTGTCGATGACCGTCATCATGCCGGTCGCCGTGGGCCTGGCGATGGCGGCGCTCGCGCTGGCGCTGCGCGCCGGCGACCACTTCCTCGACGAGCACCGGCAGCCGCTGGTCAGGGCCGCGCTCGTGGCGCTCGGCCACACGCTCCTGGCGCTGGCGTTCGGCATGGCCGCCGCGGTGTTCCTGCACTGGGCCGGCCCGCTGAGCGCCGGCCACGTGGACTCCCTGGCCGCGGGCGCGTTCACGCTGGGCCTGTTCGTGCTGCCGGGCGCGGGCGCGGTGCGGCGGGCCGCCTCGCGGATCCTCGCCCGACTGCTGCCCGGTCACCGCGCGACCGTGATGTCGGCGGCCGTGATGGGACCGATCGCGCTGATCTCGCTGATCGCCCTCGTGATCCCGGGGTAGCGACCGCTGACCGGCCAGGTCAATGTGAGTCAAGCGCACATTTCTGTACACCCTCCGCTTTCCATATGCGTCTATATCCCGTTCAGTCCTGCTGTTCACGGGAGACGCATCGATGCACATCCGTTCCCTGGCCGGGGCCGTCACCGCCGTGGCCGCGATCCTGTCCGTGGGCGTCGCCGCACCGGCGACCGCCGCCGACCGGCCGTCAGGCCTGCCCAAGGGCGCCATCGCCACGAAGGTGGTCAAGATCGTCGACGGGGACACGATCGACGTCATGCGCAAGGGGAAGAAGATCCGGGTCCGGCTCCTGGAGGTCGACACCCCCGAACGGGGCCAGTGCTGGTTCCAGACGGCGACCGACCGGACCGCCGCGCTGCTGCCGCTCGGAAAGACCGCCTACCTCGTACGGGACAAGGACCCGAAGGACCGGTACGGCCGCTGGCTCTACTACGTGTGGAACGCCAAGGGCGTGCACGTCAACCGCAACCTGGTCCGCTACGGCTACGGCCGGGCGGTGCTGTACAAGCCGAACGACCGCTACATCAAGATCATGCGCACCGAGCAGCGCAAGGCCCAGAAGCAGCGGCTGCGCATCTGGTCGGGCAAGTGCGACAAGGGCGCCGCGCCCACGTCCACGCCGGCCCCGAAGGCCACCAAGACCCCGAAGCCGACGAAGACCCCGAAGCCCGGCACCGACCCGCGCTTCCGCACCTGCGGCGACGCGAACGCCGCCGGCTACGGCCCGTACCAGCGGGGCCGCGACCCCGAGTACGCCTGGTACCAGGACCGCGACGGCGACGGCCTCGTCTGCGAGCGCTGACCCGCGCGGGCGAGCCGACCCGGGGCCACCGGGTTCTGTCGGAGACGATCTCTACGGTGTGCGGCATGACGACACACCTCCCCGGCGACGGGGCGTGGCCCCGCGTGCGCAGGGCCATCACCACTGGCGACCCCGCCCTGGTCGCGGACGCCGTGCTGTCCCTCGACGAGGCCGGGCGCCGCGAGGTGGCCGACGGGCTGCCCGGCCACATCGGCGTCGCCAGGAAGGCGGTGACCGAACGCGACCGGCGCCGGGGCGTGTGGACCGACGGCGAGGAATGGATCGAGCCCATGCGGGTCGCCGGCGCGGGCGTGCTCGGCGGTGCGGCGGCTGTCGCGACCTGGCTCTACCGCCGCGACTTCACCCGCTGGCGGCGCCCGCTCGACTCGGGGCCGCTGCTGCGGGTGATCGCCGCGCGGCCGCCGCGCTGGCAGGCCGATCTCGCCGCGCGGCTGGCTCTGCGGCTGCGCGGGAGCCGCGCCCAGGCTCGCGACGACAGCGTGCCGCTGGCCCTGGAGCTGCTGCGCCGCTCCGGCGCCGTGCCGCCCGACCACGACCCCCTCACGGTCGCCTGGGTGTCCCAGCCGCCGGACCTGGAGCACGACCCGCTGGCCGGCCACCTGGTGCCCCGGTTGTTCGAGGCCGAGGGCGTGGGCCGGGCGCTGCGGGAGGACAACGTCGACCCGCCCTCCTGGGATTCCAGCCGCCGCACCTGGCTCGGCGCGCTGCGCGACGCGGTCGCGGCCGGCCGGCTCGACCCTGAACCGCTGGTCGACGGCTGCTTGAGCCGGTTCCTGCGCGGCGGTGACGCCACCGACCTGCGGTTCTTCGCCCGTCTGCACGAGATGTTGGCCCCTGAGCCGAGCGAGCGGCGCGTCCCCGACTACCTGCGGCTGCTGCCCGCCTCGCCGGGCGCGGTGGCGGAGCTGGCGCTGCGGCAGCTCCGCGGCGCCGGCGGGCTGCGCGGTGCGGATCTCGGCGAGGCGGTGGCGGCGCTGCTGTTCCGCCCCGAGGGCAAGTTCGTGCGCGCCGGGCTGACCCTGCTCGACCGGGCCGCCCGAGACGCGGCCGGCGACCTCGACGACCTCGCCCCCGCGCTCGCCTCGGCGTTCCTGTGCGAGTCGTACGAGGTGCGCGAGCGGGCGGTGCGCCTGGCCGTCAAGCACGCGGCGCGGTTCACGCCCGCCGGGGCCGAGACCGTGCGCGAGGCCGCGAGCGTGCTGCCCGCTGAGCTGGCGGCGCGGCTGCCGGAGGCGTACGGCGCGGTGGCGGCCGAGCCGGAGCCGGCCGACGACTTCGAGCCCGTGCCGCTGCCGCCGTTCGAGCCGCCGGCCCGTGAGCCGTTCCCGCCGCCGCTCGGCGACCTGACCGCCGCCTACGACAAGGTCGGCGACGGCATCGTCTTCGAACGGTGGCTCGACGGCTTCGTCCGCGACCCGTCCAAGCGGCCCCGCCCCGGCCGGGGCTGGATCTACGAGCGGCCCCACTGGTGCCACTTGGCCGAGTGGACCGAGGCGCTGCTGCGCGAGGCCGCCGACCCCGGGGCGGAACCCCCGGTGCGCCCTCGCGCCGGCCACGCCGCCGAGTGCGACACGGAGGCCGGCTTCGACCGGTTGCCGGCCCCGGGTCACGTCTCGGCACCCCACTACGCCATGCTGATGCGCTGCGCCGAGATCCACGCGGCGCTGAAGGCCGGCGCGTTGCCGCCGTATCTGCTGGCCACCCCCACCCTGACCTCCGGCCACCTCGACCCCGCCGAGCTGGTGGCGCGTGTCGAGGGGTACGAACGGGCCGGTGCCGAGGCCCTTCCCGCCGACCTGGGGCAGGCGCTCCTGCGGCTGCCGCGCGAGGTGGACCCGGAGGTGATCGACCGCGCCGGGAAGCTCACCTCGGAAGCGGGCGCGACGCTGGCGCGCCGGCTGGCCGCCCGCCCGGAGCCGGAGCTGCGCGTGGACTGGTCCCACGCCAACGGTGACTACACGCACGACCGGCAGCGGGGTGAGCACAGCCCGCGGCTGCGCCCGCGCATCCGGGTCGAGCCGACCGGGCTGGCGCTGGTCGACACGCTGCTGTCCGATCCGCGCCCCTGGACGTTCGAGGACCACGGCCGCTACATGGAGTCCTGGCGGCTGACGCTGCCCTCGGACCGGGAGGCGGTGGCCATGCACCTTCTGCCGCACCTGCTCAACGTCTGGGAGCGGCCCGGCTACTTCCACCGCTACGTGGCCGCGCTGTTCTCCCAGGACGGGCCGGTGGGCGAGGCGACCGCGCTGCTGATCGCCGCCCAGGTGGCCGAGCGTGGCCGGGACCTGCTGCTGAGCGCCGCCGCCGCCGGGCTTCTGCCCGCCGTGGAGTGCGGCCGGCAGCTCGGGCTGTGCCTGCGCAGGGACGTGGCCAGAATGAGCGACGTGCGCGCGATCCTGGAGGAGTGCGCCGAACGGGGTGCCCACCGGGAGGTGTGGCAGATCATGACCGGGCTGCTGGCGGTCTATCTGCCGGGGCCGGACGAGCGGCCGCACGCCTCACACACCCAGGCGCTCTCGTTCGCGATCGACGCCGCCCGCCGGGCGGGGGCGCGCGGCCCGCTCCCCGCCGCCGAGGAGGCGGCGGCGCGCAAGGGGGCGAGCCGCTTCGTACGGACCGCCCGCGCCCTGCACGCCCAACTCGGCGGATGATCGGCTCAGCCCCGGGCCTGGGCCGGGGGAGGCGAGGTGATCTGATCGGCTCAGCTCTGGGCCTGGGCCAGGGGGAGGCGTAGCACCAGGCGGGCGCCGCCGGGGTGGTCGGCGACGTAGAGGTCGCCGCCGTAGGCCTGGGCGATCTCGCGGCCGATCGCCAGGCCGAAGCCGGACCCGCGCGGGTCCTTCGCGCGCGCGTCGGCGCGGCGGTACATGCGGTGGAACACCTTCTCGCGATCCGCCGGCGGGATGCCGGGACCGTCGTCGATGACCTCCAGGAAGGCGGACGGCGGGTCGGCGGTCACGACGATCTCGATCTTGCTCGTGGTGTGCCGCTCGGCGTTGGCGACCAGGTTGGACAGGACTCTGGCCAGCCGGACCCGCGAGGCCCGGACCACCACGCCCGGGTCGAGCCGGGTGATCACCTCGCCGCTCGGCGGGTGCTCCTCCAGCTCCTGCACGACCAGCCGGCCCAGGTCGACGCGGTCGGTCGCGGGCGGCGTCGCCGTGTAGAGGCGGGCCAGGGCCAGCAGGTCGCCGACGATGGCGTCGAGCCGCTCGACGTCCCGGTGCAGCTTGCGCAGGGTCGGGTGCATGCCGGCGTCCGACTCGGTGAGCGCGACCTCCAGCTCGGTCATCAGCCCGGTGATCGGGTTGCGCAGGTCGTGGGTGGCGTCGAATAGGAACCGCTGCTGGTGCTCGATGGCCTCGTGCAGCGCCGACACGGTCTGCTGCTCCTGCCGGTACGCCTGTTTCAGCCGGGAGCTGAGCTCTACCAGGTCGCGGGCGCGGCGGTGGATGTGCGGCTCCTGCTCGTCGCCGTCGTGGCGGGCGTCCGGCGCGTCCCCGAGCAGGGGCGTGATGTCCTCCGCCCAGCACATGATCCAGCTCAGCCGCCTGCCCCGGTCGAACACCGGCACGTGCACCAGGTTCCAGTGGTGCTCCTCCAGCTCGCCGCGCCGCTCGGCCTCGACGTCGTGCCGGACCAGGGGGATGACGTCCATCTCTCCCGTGCTCGTCACCTGCTCCAGCGAGGTGCGCAGGGCTTCCACGAACCCCGGAGGGCTGGCGAACGCGGTCAGGATGGACCGCCCGAGGACCTCCTCCCGGGTGCGGCGGGTCGCCCTCAGGCAGGCGTCGTTGACGGCCACGATGACCAGATCCGGCGTCACCACCGTGCACGGCGTCGGAATCGCGTCGAACACCGCCGCGTAGTCGAGCTTGGCCCCCATCGCACATCCCCCTCGCCCCCTCCTACCCCGAAAAGGCCGTTGAGGTGCGAAAACGGGGCAACCATCACCAGCGGACCGGCACCCGCTCCAGCCCGCCGACGATCAGGCCCTCGCGGCGCTCCAGCTCCCCGGGCGGCACGGCCAGCGCCAGCGACGGCAGCCGCTCCAGCAGCACCTTGAGCACGGTCTGCAGCTCGACGCGGGCCAGCGCCTGGCCCAGGCAGGAGTGCGGGCCGACGCCGAAGGTGACGTGCGCGTTCGGCGCGCGGTCCAGCCGCAGCTCGCCGGCCCGCTCGAAGTGCCGCTCGTCGCGGTTGGCCGCGGCCAGGCTGCATACCACGGTGGTGCCCTTCGGCAGGGTCTCGCCCGCGACCTCGACCTCGTCGCTGAGGTAGCGCGGCATCCCGAAGCCAGGGTTGGCGTCGAAGCGCAGGACCTCCTCCACGGCCGGCGGGATCAGCGACGGGTCGGCCAGCAGCGCCTCCCAGCGGGAGCGGTCGGCCAGCAGCATCGACGCCATCTTGCCGATCATGTTGGCGGTGGTCTCGTGCCCGGCGACCAGCAGACCCTTGGCCGTGCTCAGCATGAGCCGCTCGGTCAGGCGGCCGTCCAGCCCTTCGACCATCGCGAGCAGCTCGCTGATCAGGTCGTCGCCCGGCCCGGCCCGCTTGGCCTCGACGAGGGCGACGAGATAGGCGTCGAACTCGGCCTGGGCGGCGTCGATCTCGGCGGCGCCGTACCGGGTCATGCTGAGCAGGGTGTCGGACCAGTACGAGAACCGGTCGCGGTCGGTGTCGGGCACGCCGAGCAGGTCGCAGATCGCCCAGACCGGCAGCGGGAACCCGACGCCCGAGACGAGGTCGGCCGGCTGCCCCCGCGCGGCCATCTCCTCGACCAGGTGCCCGGCCATGGCCTCGATCCTGGGCCGCATCGCGGTCACCCGCCTGGCGGTGAACGCCCGGCCGACGAGCTGCCGCCAGGCCCGGTGCTCGTCACCGGTCATGGAGCGGCCGAGCGAGCCGAACACGCCGCCGGACTCCTGGGCGGTGGCCCGGGCGGCGTCGGGGGCGTCGAGCTGCCGGGTGAAGCGCGGGTCGGACAGGACCTGCCTGACGTCGTCGTACCGGGTCAGCAGCAGCGCCCGGTCACCGCTCGCCAGCCTGATGGGCGCCACCGGGCAGCTCCGCCGCAGCTCGGCCCACTCCGGCGGCGGCTCCAGCGCGGTGGGATTGCGGAACGGGTAGGCGGGTGGCTCATTCACGTCGATCTCCCCCGGACGACGACTCACCACCCAGGGTCTACCCCGAACACGGGTCAGCCGACGCCCAGCAGGGCGTGGTGCGGCCGTCCGAGTCGGTGAGGGGAGCCGTGCCGGCGACCGCACTCTACAGATCACTGTGCCAACGTCAATAGTTTGTAGCCCTTTCTAGCCCTCCTCGACCTCGATCGCGGCCCCCGGGCACACGGCCGCGGCCTCGCGCACCGCGGCGTGCCGCTCCTCGCCCGGCTCGGAGTCCAGCAGGACGACGATGCCGTCCTCGTCACGCTGGTCGAACACCTCCGGCGCGAGCAGCACGCACTGACCGGCGCCGCAGCAGCTGTCCTCGTCGACGACGACCTTCATGGGATTCCCCTCTCGATTCTCGGATCACCAGCGGACCGGGACCGTGCGCAGGCCGCCGACGGCCAGCCCTTCCACCCGCTCCAGCTCCGCCGCGGGCACGGCCAGCTCCAGCGACGGCAGCTTGCGCAGCAGCACCTCCAGCACGACCTGCAGCTCGGTGCGGGCCAGCGCCTGGCCCAGGCAGGAGTGCGCGCCGGCGCCGAACGCCAGGTGCGGGTTCGGCGTGCGGCCCAGGTCCAGCTCACCGGCCGCGTCGAAGGCGCTCTCGTCGCGGTTGGCCGCCGCCATGCTGCACACCACGGTGGTGCCCTTGGGCAGGTGGACGCCGCTGACCTCGGTCTCGTCGCGCAGGTAGCGCGGCAGGCCGAAGCCGGAGTTGGCGTCCATCCGCAGCGTCTCCTCCACCGCGGTACGGATCAGCGACGGGTCGGCCAGCAGCCGCTCCCACCGCGTCCGGTCGTCCAGCAGCATGGCGACCATCTTGCCGATCATGTTGGCGGTGGTCTCGTGCCCGGCGACCAGCAGCCCCATCCCGGTGACCAGCACCTGGAGATCGGTCAGCCCGCCCTCCTCCGGGCCGCCCGCCGCGAGCAGCTCGCTCAGCACGTCGTCGCCCGGCTCGGCCCGCTTCGCCGCGAGATGGTCGGACATGTACTGGAAGAACTCGCCCTGGGCGGCGTCGATCTCGGCCTTGTCGTAACGGGTCAGGTTGAGCAGCGTGTCGGACCAGTACGCGAACCGCTCCCGGTCCTCCGCGGGCACGCCCAGGATGTCGCAGATCACGTACACCGGCAGCGGGAACCCCAGCGCGGCCCGCAGGTCGCCGGGCGCGCCGTGCTTCACCATGTCGTCGATGAGCTCCTCGGCCATCGCCGCCATCGACGGCCGCAGGGCGGCCATCCGCTTGGCGGTGAACCACCGGCCGACCAGGCGCCGCCAGTGCAGGTGCTCCTCGCCGCCGTCGGGGATGATCTGCGCCATCTCGCTGTTGAACAGCCCGCCGTCGTCGGTGGCCGACAGCCGGGCCGCGTCGGGCGCGGTGAGCAGGCGGGTGAAACGCGGGTCGGCGAGCACCTGCTTGACGTCCGCGTACCTGGTCAGCAACGTCGCCTGGTCGCCGCTGGGCAGCTTCACGTGGGCCACCGGGCACTCGCCGCGCAGCTCGGCCCACTCCGCGGGCGGCTCCAGCGCCGCCTCGCTGGGGATGGGGTAGCTCAGGTCCTGCTTCATTCGTCATCTCCTCCGTACGGATGATTCATCAGGACGAGCCGGTCGTCAGGCGAGCGCGCTCTGCCTCAGCAGACGCGCCTGCTTGGCCATGTTCCAGCCGAGCACTCCCGTGACCCGCCCGCCCTCGCGGTAGAGGGCGGCGAAGCGGCGCTCCGACGGGTCGCCTTCGGCGACGCTCAGCTCGGCCTCCGGCGACGGCAGCCCGTGCGTCTGGATCTTGACGTCGTACTGGTCGGTCCAGAAGTACGGGATCGGCACGTACGGGCGATCGGCGCCGAGCAGGTTGGCCGCGACGACCTGGGCCTGCTCGGTGGCGTTGGTCCGGTTCTCCAGCCGCAGCCTCCTGTGGAGGCCTTCGTGCCAGAAGGAGGCCACGTCGCCCACGGCGTAGACCCCGTCGGCGGCGCGGCAGCGCGCGTCGCACGCCACCCCGTCACCCAGCACCAGCCCACTGCCCTCCAGCCACCCGGTGGCCGGCCGGCACCCGACGGCCACCACGACCGCCTCGGCGGGCAGCAACTCGCCAGTCGTCAGCCGCACCCCCGAAACCCGCCCGCCGTCGCTCACGAACCCGGCGACCTCGGCGCCGAGCCGCAGGCGGACGCCGCGTTCGGCGTGCAGCCGGGTGAGCATGCCGCCGACCTCGGCGCCGACCTGCTCGCCGAGCAGGGTGTGCCCCATCCCGGCGAGGGTGACGTCCAGGCCCAGGCCGCGGGCGGTGGCGGCGACCTCGGCCCCCAGCACCCCTTCGCCCACGACCACCAGCCGAGGGCCTTCCGCCAGGTGCGCGCGCAGGGCGACGGCGTCGTCCATGCCACGCAGTACATGCACACCCGAGAGCCCGTCCTGGCCGGGCAGCCGGGCGGGGGCCAGGCCGGTGGCGATCACCACGGCGTCCGCGCGACGCACACGCCCGGACCCGTCGGTGACGGCCCGCGCCTCCGCGTCGAACGCGACGGCGGGCTCGCCCAGGATCAGCTCGGCGTCCAGCGCCTCCAGCTTCGCCACGTCACGCAGCTGGGCCCGGGACGGCTCCCACTCGCCGGCCAGGACCTGCTTCGACAGCGGCGGCCGGTCGTAGGGGAGCCGGGCCTCGGCGTCCAGCAGCGTCAGCCGCCCTCCGTAGCCGAGCCGCCGCAGGGCCTCCGCCGTGCTCAGCCCGGCGGCCGACGCGCCGACGATCAGGATGCTCCGGGGGGTGGTCACGGGACACACGTCCGCATATGGCGATCCTTCCGCTCGTCCTGCTTCGACGTTACCCTACACGTGTAGGAAATCGTGCACCTTGTAAAGTGATGGGCGTGGCAATACCCCTGAGCAGCGCCTCCGGCGACCGGCGCGTGCGCCGGACCCAGGCCGCCCTCGCCCGTGCCCTGATCCAGCTCGTCGCGGAGCGCGACCTGCCCCGCGTCACCGTCGCCGACGTGGCCGTGCGCGCCGGAGTGAGCCGCTCGACCTTCTACGACCATTACCGGGATGTGCACGAGCTGGCCGAGGCCGCCTGCACCGCGATGATCGACACCCTGATCGAGTCCCTGCCCAGCCCGCACCCCGGCACGGCCGACCCCGGGCCGGAGGCGATCCGGTCACTGGAGGAGTTCTTCACCAGCCTCGCCGAGCACGCCGGCCTCTACCGCGCCCTGCTCGGCCCGCAGGGCAGCGCCCGCGTCTGCGACCACATCCGCCGCCGCATCATCACGGCCATCCAGAGGCACCTCCACCCGCCCGCGCCACCGGGTGAAGACCGCACTCAAGACCGCGCCGAGCCGCGCGCCGACGGCTGGGCCGACGACCGCGTCGACGTCGCCGCCGCCTTCACCGCCGGGGCGCTCATCGGCGTGGCCACCGACTGGCTCCAGCGCGGCTGCCACCGCACCCCCGCCGACATGGCCGCCCTGACCTGGCCGCTGGTCGGCGCCCTCCAGCCGCTGTACGTCCCTGAGCGCGCCGATCAGGTGGAGTCGGGCCGGGCCCGCCACAGCAGGTAGACGAAGTACGGCGTGCCGATCAACGCCGTCACCAGTCCGGCCGGCACCTGCGCCGGCGCGATCACCGTACGGCCGAGCGTGTCGGCCAGGCTGACCAGCAGCGCGCCGAGCAGCGCGGCGACCGGCAGCACCCGGTTGTGGTGCGCCCCGACCAGGGCGCGCGCCGCGTGCGGGGCGACCAGCCCGACGAAGCCGACGACCCCCACCGCCGACACGGCCGTGGACGTGAGCAGCACCGCGCAGGCGAGCGCGGTCAGCCGCACCGGCTCCAGCGGCACGCCCAGGACCCGCGGCGTGTCCTCGTCCAGAGACAGCAGGTCGAGGTCCCGGCGCAGCCACGCCAGCAACGGCACCGTGACCACGAGCGCCAGCGCCACCGGGATGAGTTGCGCCGGTACGCGCCCGTACGTGGAGCCGGAAAGCCAGGTCAGCGCCTTGGCCGTGTTCCACGGGTCGGACAGCACGATGATCAGGACGATGATCGACGTGCACGCGTACTGCACGCCGACCCCGATCAGCACCAGCCGGTCCGAGCTCAGCCCGCCACGCCACGACAGCCCGTAGACCACGGTGAAGGCGATCAGCGCGCCCGCGCCCGCCGCCGCCGACATCGTCCAGATCCCGGCCATCGGCACCACGGTGAGCAGCGTGATCGCGCCGACCCCCGCCCCGGCCGTCACGCCCAGCACCCCGGGCTCGGCCAGCGGGTTGCGGCACACGGCCTGCACCGCGGCCCCCGCCACGGCCAGCGCGACCCCGGCCAGCGCGGCGGCCGCGACCCTGGGCCACCGCTGGTCGAGCACGAACGTCAGCGCCCGCCCGCTGCGCCCCTGCAGCCAGTTGACCACGTCGCCGGTCAGCAGCCACCGGTCACCACCGAGCAGCCCCAGCACCAGCGCCCCCACCAGGAGCACCACACCGGTCGCGACCACGGCCAGGAAGGCCCCCCGCGACCGCGACGCGCCCGTGCGCGCCTCCGGCGGACGCCGGGTCGGCCCCGCGTCACGGTAGCGACGCGCCAGCCAGATCATCACCGCCGCGCCGAACACGGTGGTCACCACGCCCGGCGGCACCTCCACTCCCGCCTGCGCGCCCAGCACGGCCCGCAGCGCGATGTCCGACCCCAGCACGACCAGCACGCCGACCAGCCCGGCCAGCGGCAGCATCGTCCGGCTCCTGTGCAGGCCGGGGATCGACCGGGGGAGCAGGCGCACGATCACCGGCGCGCACAGCCCGACGAACCCGATCGGCCCCGCGATCGTCACCGCCGCCGCCGCCAGCAGCACCGCCAGCATGGTCAGCCACAGCCGCAGCCGCGGCACGTTCACCCCGAGCACGGTGGCGGTGTCGTCGCCCAGGCCGAGGATGTCCAGCCGCGGCCCGGCCAGCACCGCCGCGACCAGCGCCACCGCGATCACCGGCCCGAGCTGCGTGACCGCGACCAGGTCGGTCTGGACGAGCGAGCCGCTGCCCCACGCGAACAGCCCGGTCGTCTCCTGCTCGAACAGGATCATGAGCAGGTTCGTCAGCGAGCTGAGCGCCAGCGCGGTGGCCGACCCGGCCAGGATCAGCCGCGTCGTCCCCGTACGCCCGCCCGACGACAGCGCCAGCACCAGCGCGGCGGCGGCCAGACCGCCGATCAGCGCCAGCACGCCGGAGACCGGCACCGGCAACGCCAGCCCGACCACGCTCCCCGCGACGACCGCCAGGTAGGCGCCCGCGCTGACGGCCAGCGTGTCCGGCGAGGCCATCGCGTTGCGCGCGATCGCCTGCAGCAGCGCGCCCGCCACGCCCAGCGCGACGCCCACGCAGACCCCGGCCAGCAGCCGCGGCAGCCGCGAGGCCAGCAGCACCCGGGCCGCCTCGTCGCTGCCGCCGAACGGCAGCGCCAGCAGGTCGAGCGCGCCGACCGCGGAGGTGCCCTGCGTCACGTGCACGGCGGCCACCAGGACGACGGCCGCCAAGGTCAGGAGAAAGACCCCGGCGGTGCCCAGCCGCCGCAGCGGCGTGTCGGGCACCGACGGGGTCAGGACTTCGGTGCTCAACCGGTGAACGCCTTGACCAGCGCGTCGGCGTACTGCTGGGCGGAGAGCGGCCCGCCGAACGTCCAGATGCCGTCGGGCATCCGGGTGACCTGCTGCTTCTCCACGAACGGCAGCGACTTCCAGATGGCGTTCTTGGCCAGGCCGTCGGCGAAGACGTCCTCGCCGTCGGAGGCGTTGTAGAAGAAGCGGGTCTCGGGGTCCTTGAGCACGGTCAGGCCCTCGACGTCGGTGGTGCCCAGGCCCCACTGCTTGTCGACCTCGCCCTTCCAGGCGTTCTCCAGCCCGAGCTGACCACCGATCTCGGACACCAGCGAGCCCTTGCCGAACAGGCGGATCGAGATCGAGCTGCCCTGCTTCCACCCGTCGGCCATCACGAACGGCTTGCCGGCGCCGCCCGCGGCCTCGATCTTCGCCTTGCCGCCGGCCAGCGCCGCGTCGAAGTCGCTCAGCAGCTTGGCGCCCTCCTCGGTCTTGCCGACCGCCGTCGCGATCATGGTGACGTCCTCGCGCATCCGCTCCAGGTTGCGCGTGGCGTCGCTGCCCTTGGCCACCAGCACCGGCACGAACTTCTCCAGCTGCGCGGCCAGCTCCACGTCGTCGGACTCCATGACGACCAGGTCGGGGTCGAGCGCGCTGATCGAGTCGACGCTGGGCTCCTGCCGCATGCCGACGTCCTGCACCGAGGGGTCGAGCTTGACGGCGGTGTCCCAGACGGCGAACCCCTTCACGTCGGCCGCGCCCACCGGCATGACGCCCAGACTGGCCAGGATCTCGGTCTCGGCCCACTCCAGGCTCACGACCCGGGTCGCCGGCTGATCGAGCTTGACCTCCTTGCCCCGGCTGTCGGTCACGGTCACGGGGGCCGCCGACGGCTCCGCGCTCGCCGACGCCGCCTGCTCGGGTACGGGTGCTTCGGTCGTGCCGCAGGCGGCGAGAAGGGCGATGGCCGCGATGGCCGTCAGGGCACTGCGCATGGTGGTTCCTGTCATGTCGTTGCGATGACGCTCTTGCTGTGCCGGCCGATCGGCCGGGTGGTCACGGTCCCGCTCACCGGGTCATGGCTGACCTCGATGCGGATCCCGTACGTGTCACTGAGCAGGTCCTCGGTGAGGACCTGCGCGGGCGGCCCGTCGGCGCGGACCCGCCCCTGGTGGAGCAGGACGACGTGGTCGGCGATCTCGGCGGCCTGGTTGAGGTCGTGCAGCACGACCCCGATCGCCACGCCGTGCTCGTCGGCCAGGTCGCGCATCAGCTCCAGCAGCTCCACCTGATAGCGGAGGTCGAGGAACGTGGTGGGCTCGTCCAGCAGCAGGACGCCGGTGTCCTGCGCCAGGCAGGTGGCGAGCCAGACGCGCTGCAGCTCGCCGCCGGACAGCTCGTCGACCGGCCGCTCGGCCATCGCCGTCACGCCGGTCAGCTCCATCGCCCGCGCCACAGCGGCGGCCCCGTCAGGATCCGCCGCCTTCCAGCGCTTCCGGTACGGGTGCCGCCCGTACCCGACGACGTCCGACACCCGCACCCCGCCGGGCGTGGGCCGGCTCTGCGCCAGCAGCGTCACCCGGCAGGCGAAGTCGCGCGCCGACAGCCCCAGCGCGTCGGCGCCGTCGCCGAGCGTCACCGCGCCGCTGTCGGGCCGGTGCAGCCGGGCGAGCGCGCGCAGCAGCGTGGACTTGCCGCTGCCGTTGGGGCCCACCAGCGCGGTCACGTGGCCAGGCCGCAGGGCGATCCGGCCGTCGTGCACCACGGTGGCGCCGTGATAGCTGAGGCACAGCTCCGCCCCGCGGAGAGAGATCTCCTCGGTCATGGGGATAAGGTTAGGCTAACCTTGCTGATCGCGCTACGGCGGGGCCGCCGGGAATCGAAAACGCCCCCCGGCAGGCCGGGGGGCGTCACTCTGACCTCGTTCAGAGGGTCACACGAGCCAGGAGCCGGTGCACGTGGCCGGGCTCCCCCCGAGGATGGACGCCTTCGCGCACGCCTTGTAGAGGCGGCCGGCGATGGCCCGGTGCGCGGGAGAGTAGGTCGTGTTCTTGATCCCCTTGCTCTGGCTGTCCCACTTCCCCGTCTTGGGGTTGTAGACCTGCAGGATGATGCGGTGGCTGTCCGCGTCGGAGTCCTTGGGCGCGCGGGCCCAGAGATAGCTGTACGACCCCCACTTGCCCGAGCGAAGCTGGATCGTGAAGCTGCCCCCGTTGCCGATACGGACCGACTTCGTCTTCAGGGTCCCCACCTTCGTCGCGTACTTCGGCGCCGATGAGCTCCAGTAGCTCGACGCCGACGCGGGCGTCGTGCTCAACAGGGTGACCCCCGCCACGGCCGCGGCCACGGTGATACGTGCCAGTCGCATGTTGCCCCTTCATGGTGTTCGACTCGCTGACGTCGAAGACCCTAGAGACCGGCGGTATAGAGGCAGTATGTCCACGCGTACCGGCCCGGCCGGATCTTCGCGGTGGCCCGCACGACCACCTTCCGCCCTTCGTGGGGTGTGACTACGACGCCAAGAGCAGATGCCTCACCATGACGCTGGAGAGCGGCATCATGGGGAAGTCGCGGCCCCGGTGTGGCCCGCCGGCAGCAAGCCGGTGATGCGGCAGGGGAAGCGCGGCGTCGAGGTGCCCCACGCCGGCACGATTCTTGAAGGCGAGCGTCTGTACGGGGACTCGTACGCTCCCCACACCACCGACGGCTTCGACCACCTCAACCTGCCCGATGAGTGCGTTCCGCCGAACCGCGGCTACCTCTTCATCACCCCGGACCAGCGGCTCCTGGAAGACCCCTAGGTCATCACGCCAAGACTCCGCTCCCTCTGAATCCGCTGCCGCCGTGGGATCGTCAGGCACAGTATGTTCACCCGTACGTGTCCGCACTTGGGGGGAGCGTCATGAAGAAGGCTCCGTTGATGGTCGCGCTCCTCGCCGTGTCGGCCTGCGGTGCGCAAGGTGTGCTCAGCCAGGCCGCCATCGACCAGGCCCTCGGCCAGGGCACCGATCCGGAGCTGATCTACGTCGTGGATCTGCCCGGGTACGAGCTGCAGGAGCAGTCCGTCGGCGCGGTGGGTGAGGAAGGGTTCGGGGGCTTCTATGTCTCACCGGACGGCAAGCAGGTGCAACTGCGCGTCGACCGTGGCGCCTTCGACGACGCGGTCTGCCGCGAGCGGCCCGTCACCGACGCCGAGCCGGTCGATGCTCCTGTGCGGTGCACGCCTGATGAGGTCGGTTGGTATCGGGAGGCGGCCGGGCGGCATGAGTACGTCGCCGTCAAGGGTGATGCCTTTCTCCTCCTGGCGGGGAAGGTCACCGACGTGAACCGGGAGACGCTGAAGACGGCGGTAGCCAGTGCCCGTCAGGCGGCCGTGACCGCGTCGCCCTCACCATGGCGTAGTCCGGTCGAGCGCGGGGACCTGCCGACCACCGGGGACGGGGCTCCGAACAACGAGGTTGGGCCGGGCGGGTGACCACGCGAGCGGGCCGCTCCTGAGAGATGAAGCGCCATGGCGAGAACGGGACCACGATCAACCCTCGCTCGCCCCACAAAGGCCTCGATGCGGCACCGTTATGGATCAGCCCTTTCTTCTATTTCGGCGCGCCAAATTGACGGCCAGCGAATGGTAGTCGGGGGAACCGCGCGAGGTGCCCGTTTCTTCCTCATTTGGAAGCCCGCGTGGGGCGATTGGCGGTAGCATCCCCACGCAGATTCGTTAGCAGAGTGGCGGTGACGTGGTGACTGAAACGGTCAACCTTCGCATGGATGGAGATTTCGCCGAACAAGAGCTTCGGTCGCTCTACGACTGGCTGATGAGGGATATCGAAGCTCTTGACTATATGGACGTGAGCCTGAAGTCGAAGGATCCAAAGCCTGGCGAGATGGGTGACGTACTCGACCTCATCGCCCTAGCTGTGACCAGCGGCTTGCAATGGCCGGCATTCATCGAGACACTATCGCGGTGGCGCGGTACGCGGCGTCACCTTCCAAAGGTCACGATTGAACGCGGAGGGACAACCGTCGTCGTGTCTGAGGCAGAGTCGGCGCTCATTGTCCAGATTCTCAAAGCGATGGAGGATCACGATTGAACCTCCCTGACCCTTTGACGTCGCGTGCTGTGTTGATTGGCACAAGCGAGTACACCCATCTCAGCCCTCTCCCTGCCGTCGCCAACAACCTCAAGATCTTGGGTGGGTTGCTCCAGCGCTCTGACCTGTGGGGCCTACCAGCAGAGCATTGCACAGTCGTCCATAACCCCGCGTCGGTAGAAGCGATGATGGACCCGCTGTACGACGCTGGAAAAGAGGCTAAGGACACTCTTATTGTGTACTTCGCTGGCCACGGGTTGATGCATTCTGTGGAGAGCGATCTCTACCTCACTCTGGTCGACTCGCACCGGGATCGTATGTACAGCGCGGTGGCCTACGACACCGTACGAAACGAGCTTCGGGCGAGTTTGGCGCGGCGTAAAATCATCATCCTCGACTGCTGCTACAGCGGACTTGCGCTTGGGTTGATGGGTGGCGAGGACCCTGTAGAACGGGTGGCTAACAGCACCCGCATCACGGGCTCGTACATGATGACAGCGACGACCGAGAACAAGACTGCGCTCGGTGGTCTGGACGACTATACGGCCTTTACTGGCGAGCTGATCCACCTCATACGCGAAGGGATCCCCGAGCAGCCAGAGTTTCTAGACCTGGACACGGTTTTCAAGCATGCGCAGGAGTCGCTGCGAGATAAGGGTCTGCCCGTACCACAAAAGCGGGAGACTAACTTTGCAGCTCACATTGCGCTGGTACGCAACCGTGCCCATAAGAATCAGAAGCGCCTCGTCCTCAAGGAGTTCTACGGCCCTATCGACGGCATCCACTCAGGTACCCTCTTCCATAACCGCCGTGCCCTACATGAAGCGGGTGTGCACCGGCCGCTGCAGGCGGGCATCTGTGGCACAGCTGAGCGGGGTGGCGCGGAGTCTATCGTGGTGTCAGGTGGATACAAGGATGACGAAGACTACGGGGATGTGATCATCTACACCGGTCATGGAGGGCGTGATCCTAATACCGGTGTGCAGGTCAAGGATCAGTCGGCCGACGATCCGGGTAACGCTGCCCTCATCAAGAGCATCATGACTGCCCTCCCAGTTAGGGTTATTCGTGGGTCTGGTGGCAGTCCGGAGTTCTCGCCGGCGGCCGGTTACAGCTACGACGGTCTCTTCACCGTCGCTGACTACTGGACCAAGCGCGGCACCGACGGGCCTACAGTGCTCCAGTTCCGGCTTGAACGGATAAATGACGGCTCTTCCCACAAGCCCTCAGCACGCCATCTGAGCCGCAAGCTTCCACCAGGGCGGCGGGAAGAGGTTGCCCCTGGTATCTACGCAGACCGGTTGCTGGCGACCGAACTCAAGCAGATGTACGACCATGCCTGTCAAGTGTGTGGCGTGGTGCTCGAAGTGCCAGGCGGCCTGCGGTTTGCCACCACGGTGCACATCCGAGGGCTAGAGCAACCTCACCTGGGGCCCGACGATAAGGCCAACCTGCTGTGCCTCTGCCCCAACCATCGAGACCTTTTCAAGTATGGGGCGATCACCATTGAAGATGACTTCAGCGTGATTGATCACACGGATGGCGAGCCGATCGGCAAGCTGACGCTGAAGCACGACATCGATCGTGATCACATTCAGTATCACCGTCAGCACCACACCCTCGGCCACCGGCGGCTCTGGGACGAACTGGACTAGCGCCGTAGCATCGCGCGGCAAGAGAAGCCGGCAGGATGTTGTGCACCGGCGGTTCTAGACGGTTTTAGACTGTTGCGAACGACTAATCGGACAGCGAGAGCAGACCGGTCCGCTCGGTGATGGCATGGATCTCGGAAAACGGTGGGGCGGCAAGTCCGTATCGACCTCGGGCCGGATCATGCTGCCTAGCGCGGGATGAGCCAAGTTGGCGGGCATCCGACGGCGTGCCGTAGTGCAGATCGTCGGAGTACCGATGTCCAGGTCGCGTGCTACGCCGATAGCTATGCGACCAACTCTGGGTATATCCAGCACTTGCGCATGGACGCAAGCGTGTCCCACACGCTCTCGCACGCCACTTCCTCGTCAAGTGACGGGAACCCATGACTCCGCATCGCCCCGACCCGGGCGCGCCCACCGCTGCCCATAACCGTGGCTGCAATCGCCCCAAATCACCGTATAATCGACCCAAGCTCTCAAGATCATCTCACGGTGCCCTCTGCCCGAGGGGCTTCTGACGGGGCCGGAGACCGAGAAGGGATCCGATGTATGGCGTACTGGTGGGTGAATCAGTCGCATTCGTATGGTCAGGAGTTAGAGGCCGAGATGCTCTGGGCGCCTACCCGAACCGAGAAAGGCCATCGCCAGTCGCACTGGGAAACCATGACGGAGGTGCGTCCAGGCGACACGGTGATCCACTATGCCTCCCAAGTGAGAGCGCTTAGCCTCACGACAACCGCCGCGATCCCGGCGCGACGCCCCAAAGAGATCCCAGGTCTCTGGGGCGTGGAAGGTAGACGCGTGCGGACCATCTACCGAGAGGCATCACGGGGAGTGCCGTTGGCAGATATTCCGCATGTCTGGCGCACTGACCACTCCCTGCGTGGGCCCTTCAATCGCAAGGGCGGCGTGAAGCAAGGTTATCTATTCCGGGTAGACGAAGTATTTTTTGAACGATTTATTGAACGTTTTGGGCATCGATTTTCGGACGCCCCGGTCGTGCTATCTGCAGAGGCGAAAGATAGTGCCCCAGACTTACTTCGACGCTTACTTGGTCGTGAGATCACAACCCTTAAAGGGGGCCGCAGCCGAATCATCGATATACGGCCTCCGTACGTTCTAGTGGCGACGGAACGCTCGCCGAAAGGTGAACAGATTTTGATCGCTGATGTAGAGGTTGCACTAGAAGATCTCCGTGCTAGAGGTCGCGTGCAGATTCACCCTACTGAGGTCGGAGACTACAGTGCCTTTATTGAAGCGCTCTTGCTTACTCTTCCAGGGGTTGAGGCGATAGATGGGACACCGCCTGTAATCGCTGTGCGCTTTCCTGCTGTTTCTGGTGCGTCGACGAGCTCCGGAGAAGCACTCACGTACGAGGGTGATCTGAATCGTCCGGTGACTGCAGCACAGCGCCGTGAACAATCCGCTCTGCGTCAGCTTTTGTTCGGTGCTGCTGACACTGCAGCGTGTGCTCTTTGTGGTAAAATCTATCCGATCCGCTTTCTCATCGCTGCGCATATTAAAATGCGGAGCCTGTGCAGTGACGAAGAACGCCGCGACTTGGCCAACATTGCCATGCCTGCATGTCAATTTGGTTGTGATGCCCTCTATGAAGCCGGCTATATCTCTGTCGACTCGAATGGCGTGATCGTATCATCCGCGGTAGAGGAAAATAGTGCGCTTTCTGAGCGTCTCAAGAGCCTGACTGGGCGCCTCTGCCTTTCGTTTTCAGATGATAGTCGTCGCTACTTTCAATGGCATTTATCTACTCGATTTCGTGACTGATGCTGGAAGTGACTCGTCGCGTTTCCCTAGAGCTCTCCCGCATTCCATAATCAGTGATTTGGAAGACCGCTTCGTGACTCGCGATCGACATGCCGGGTTCGAAGCTATCGCTCGGTAAGTTCGCTTCCCCTGTCAGAATCGAGTCCCACATCCGCTCCGCCTCACGTCGCGACCAGGGGCCGGCGTAGGCGACCCGTGGGGGAGTGGTCTGGTACGTCCGGCGGATCAGGTACATGCCGCCGGACGCGAGCAACTCATACACGATCGTGCGGCACGAGCAGGTGTAGCCCAGGACTCGCGAGCGAAACGGCTGTGGGCCTCTCCAGTCGAGTTCGACCGCCGGCCGAGCGCTGCGACCGGGTGGATGTGGGGCGAGCTGAGGGCAGGGCCAGTCGTAGATGTCGTTCATGTTGATCCAACCGAACGCGCGATTCGCTCAGCCGCGTCGTCGGTGCCTACGCGTACCGACTGCTTGCGGCCGTGGCCCCAGGCGTAGAACCAGACGCCTTCTCGCTCGATCACGGTGATCTTCAGGCGCCCGGTCGTTTGGGGGATCACGAGGGCGGGTTCTGTGTACGTGAGTAGCTCTATCAGCGACCCCATGTCCATCTGGCGCAGATTCCAGGCGAGCTGCACCAGGTAGAGGTACTGCTGTCGGCGGGCGGTCATCACGGCAATCCCCTTCTTGTACGAGGTGGGGAGGCAAGGGAACTAGCACTGCGTAACGGAGTGACTACGCAACATGATGCATGTGCTGCGATGCGAACGCAACATGTTGCATCCACATCGCTATGAAGAATCTCCGCTACGCTTTGGCGCATGCCTCTGCCGAGACAGGCGCCCACCGCTCGCCTGCGGCGTCTTGCGATGGAGCTGCGGCAGCTACGAGAGCGGATGGGCCTCTCGCGTGAGCAGGCAGCCGACGCCACCGAGATCAACCGCGCCACCCTCTACCGCATCGAGACCGCCCAAGCGAGACCTCAGGTGAGAACCCTGCGGGCGCTGCTCGACGCATATGGCGTTCCGGCCGCGCGCCAGGACGAGTTGGTGACGATACTCAAACTGGCCAAGGAGGAGAGCTGGCTGCATGCCGCCTCTGAAGGGTTGCCCGATCAGTACGCCACGTACATCGGATTCGAGAACGAGGCCAAAGGGCTGCTGAACTACGAGTCGTCATTCGTACCTGGTCTTCTCCAAACCGAGGCGTACGCACGCGTCGCGATCCCCGGCGGCGATCCCGAGCTGCCTCCGGATGAGGTTGAGAACAGGGTGGAGGCGCGCATGGCGCGTCAGGCGAGGCGTGACCCGTCCCTGGACCTTCGTGTGATCATCGACGAGGCTGTGCTGCGTCGCCAGGTCGGCGGTCCCAAAATTATGAGTGACCAGCTGCAACGGCTGATTCAGGAGAGCGAGCAGCCGCGTGTGACCTTGCAGGCGATCCCTTTCGAAGCAGGCATACATCCCGGAATGCATGGCTCGTTCGTCATCCTGCAGTTCGGTGAAGGCGTGCACGACGTGGTCTACATAGAGACGAGCGCGGCAGATCTCTTCTTGGAGAGAGACAAAGACCTGCGACGATATAGCCTGATATTTGAGCATCTGCAGTCTGCCGCGGTCAGCCCAACAGAAACTCGTGATCTGATGGCGCGCCTGCTCGCGGACATGAGGTGAGAGGAGGCGTAAGAAGATGGATCTTTCTCGTGCCGAATGGCGGACCAGCAGCTTCAGCGGTTCCAACGGCCAGTGCGTGCAGGTTGCCTTTCTCGACGGTGGCGACGTAGCGGTCCGCGACAGCAAGAATGCTGAGGGACCGGCGTTGATCTTCACGCCGGGGGAGTGGAGGGCCTTTGTGGACGGAGCCAAGGGCGGCGAGTTCGACCTGGCCTGACCTGTCGGCGCCGCTGCGAACTTCCTGACTACGGCCCCCATGTACACCGGTTCATGACGGGATGATCGGCGGCTGCGCCGATGCCGCGTTCGTCAACGCCCGGGCGGTGGCGTGGACGGCCCTGAACTGAGAGGCGTCCCAGATCATGTGCAGTCCGTGATGGTTATAGAGGGTGAGGCGCCCGTATCTCATCACGGGAAGCTGCCGGTTGTCCTTGAAGCGACGGTCGGGCCCTCCTTTGACGTTCACGTACTGCCAGGTCCGGTCCACGATCTCACCGTCGCGGGGGAGAGCGCCCTCCTCGATGACCCGCACCGCCTCGGCCGAGAGTTCCAACTGCTGGTAGGGGATGTCCGCGTAGTGCTTCCCCTCCCGGAGAAGCACCCGGTCGGGGAGGAAGTGGACGGATCTTTCGCCCGAGGTCAGCGTCGGAATGGCGACGTTGGTGACCAGGATTCTTGGTCCGTTCATGCTGGCCGCAGCCGCCCGGCGGCGGTGAAGGGTCGACGCGCCGGCATTCACCTTGTACTGGTACGGCGTCTGCACGGCACCGGATGCGGTGATCAGCCAGAAGCCTCCGACCTGTTGCAAGGCTCCGACGGCCTGTACGAGGTCGTCGAATCGTCGCGCCATGTCGTCGTTGACGTCGTACATGACGACGACCGACCGTCTGGCCCGGTCGCGCATCGCCAGCCAGACGATCGCCGGGACGCCGACGAGGATCAGGAGCAGGCCCCAACGTCCGAGGATGAGGCCGAGAACAAGGAGGGCGCCGAGGGCGAATGGCCAGAGCGGTCGTCGGCGGGCTGCGACCTGGATTTGGTTGACCAGATCGCTGCGGTTGCCGGCCACGAGTTCTTGGACTGATGCTCCGGTTACGTCCTCCATCACCACGGAACTGGACGGGGGGATGTAGGGCCGTGGGCGCGGCGGCGAATGAGGCGCGGGCTTGCCGATCGTGCTCTGGTAGTAGATTCCACCGCGGCCCATGTGCACGTAGTTGCCTCGCGGGCCGGTCCCCACTCTGAAACCGGGAACGCCTACCGAGACTCCCATGCCTGATGGGGACATGGTGAAACGGAACGGTCCAGCGCGCAGGCTCGTACGAGTGTAGAAGCCCATGGGCTGTCCTTATCGCTCGGGGGTGATTGGACTTATGCTGATTTATGCGGCTCAGCGCGTCACATTGCCGAACGCAGGATAGCCCAGTTCTAGGTGCCTATGTCTGGCTAGGTAAGGGAAATGGACCCCGTGAACCTTGAGAATGCGGAATGGCGCAAAGCGACTGCCAGCGGCGACAACGGGCAGTGCGTTGAAGTGGCGACCAACCTTCCTGGTGTCGTCGCCGTACGCGACAGCAAGAACCCCCACGGCCCTGCGCTGATCTTCACGCCGGGCGAATGGAGGGCGTTCGTGGGCGGTGTCCAGGACGGCGAGTTCGACCTGGCCTGACCTACGTCGGCTTCCGGACGCTCGACTGGGACCACTCCCGGAGGGGTACGCATGGCAGCCTGCTACCGGATGTCCGGTCGGGCTGCCTACGCGTCGAGGGCGCACTCAGCGGATGCTTCACCTTCGGTCCGGTCCACGGTCCGTCGAGACATCAGTGTCACCTCTGCCTGCTTGAATCGCATGATCGCCCGGGGTGAAGGGACAGGCATCATGGCGGAGCTCATCAAGCACGTGGTGGTTGATATCAGAAGCGGCTGGAATGGGCCGATGGTGGTCGACCCCGCCGTCCTCGCCGGCGAGGATCATGCTCCTTGGGATGAGGAGTGGTCGCCGTCCGGGTTGGATGGCTGGGCGCGAGTGGGACGCAATGCGGTGGTCTTCCACAAGCACGCGGACATAGACGCTTGCATCCGGCTCGAATTGTGGACTGACGAGCCTTCCATGACGCAACCGATGTGGGATCGCATGTGGGCCGGCGAGATCTACCTTCGGTCGGGGCAGCTCCAGATCCACGATTTTTATGAGGCATGGTCAAGGGGGGACGTGTTCGACCTGGGGCGGCGAGACGCCACCTGGTCCGTACGGATCCAGCACAGGAGACTGGAAAACGACGAGGAGCCGGACTTTCCGCGCGACATTTACCAGGTGGATGTCTTCAAGCTGCAGTTCTGGAAGCCTGAGGCTTGAGCGTCACAGGCCGATGTTGGCCTTGTCGCCCATGTACGACCCCGCCCCCGGCCATCCGGCCTGGGCCAACTCCACGAACCGCGAGCCGAACCCCAGCCCCGGCAGCTCGGCCAGCGGCACGAAACGCACGCCCCGGATCCGGTTGGTGTCGACGCCCTCGGTGACGATCCCCAGAGTGCCGCCCACACGGGTGACCTCGAACGTCATGTGGATGACGTGAAGGCCGCCGCCCGGAAAGTTGTCGCACACGTACAGCAGCCGGCCGGCCTCCACGTCCAGCCCGGTCTCCTCGCGCATCTCCCGTACCAGCGCGTCGGCCAGCGGCTCGCCCGCCTCGACCCGCCCGCCGGGCAGCGTCCAGGAACGGGCGTCGGTGTCTTGATCCAGCAGGAGGATCCGTTCGTCCTCGATGAGGATGCCGGTGACTCTTACGATGATCATCCGAGCACCCTAGCCGACGCCCGCCTGCCGACGAGCAGCAGCAGTCCGACGGCGGCCAGGATGCCGACGGCGATGGCCGGGACGAGTGCCCCGAAGCCCAGCCCGGCCGCCACCAGGCCGAACAGCGGCGGGCCGAGCAGTGATCCGAGGCTGCCCGCCTGGGCGACCACGCCGTTGCCGACGTCCGCGTGGTCGAGGCGCTCCAGCACCAGCGGCAGGGCGGCGAAGCCGAGGGCGCCCAGGAACCCGTTCTCGATGGAGACGATCGCCGCGCCCGCCAGCGCGGCTGAGGCCGAGCCGTGGTCGCCGAACAGGAGCCAGGCGGCCGGGAGGGTGAGCAACCCGGTCAGGGCCAGGATGCCGACCGGGATGCCCCGGCGGAGCAGCACGCCCACGGCCAGCCCGCCGATCGCGCTGAGCACGGAGATCACCGAGGTCAGGGCGCCCGCGGCGGCGGCCGAGTAGCCCTGCTGCTCGATGAGGAGCGTGGGCAGGAGGACGATCACCGGGAGGGTCACCAGGATGGCCAGGCAGAAGGCCGTGGCGAGCACCAGCGGCCACCACAGCGCCCCGGCCCGGGGGAGAGGGCCGGCCGCCTGCCGTCCGGACCCCCGCGGCAGGCGCGCCCAGAGGACCAGCGCCATCGCCAGCGTCAGACCGGCGACCAGCGCGATCCAGCCGCGCCAGCCCAGAGCGGAGGCCAGCGCGCCGCCCGCGAGCGTGCTCGCCCCGAGTCCCATCGGGACGAACGTGGCCCAGATCGACAGGGCCGTGCCCCGGTCGCGTCCGGTGGCCAGGCGGACGACCAGGGCAGGGCAGGTGATGATGATCAGGAGATAGCCGATGCCCTCGGCGACCCGGGCGGTCAGCAACCAGCCGAAATCGGGCGCGGCCACGCTCGCCGCGCTCGCCGCCGCGGTCAGGGCGAGGCCCGCGACCAGTGACCGCTCCGCGCCGATGCGGCGTACGAGGTAGCCGGCGGGCAGACCGGCGGCGGCGCCGACGCCGACGACGGCCGAGATCACCCAGCCCAGCTGCGACAGTGACAGCCCGAGCTCGGCCGCCACCTCCGGCCCGACCGGGGAGAACTTGCCGAAGCTCATCGCCGCGACGACCCCGCCGAGGTAGATGACGGCGATCGTCAGCCACGGGGTGCGTCGTGCGGACTCCCCGGCCGGCTCGGACGTGTCCGGCATCGAGGGAGAGTCCATCGGGCTCCTTGTGTCGTCGCGGGCACGTCTCCAGGCTCGATCATGGCTCTGCCGGTTGCCCGGTTCAACCCGTTTGTCTCCACCTGGATCTCCACCGTGCGGAGGTGTGGGCGCCACCGAATCGTCCGTACGGTTCCGTCCATGTACGGACGAGAGATGAAAAAGGTCATCGATCGGGTTCTCGACCTGAATGGGGGAAAAGTGGGCGGAAAGTCTATAGTCGCGTTGGTTGTCGTGGGCCTGATCGTCCTGGGGGGATTCCTCGCCTACCGGCTCCTGGTGTTCGAGCTCATCGCCAACCTGCGCCGTTAGCGTCGCCGTACCGAGGAGCTCCTGCATGATCGACGCCGTACGCCGGGTGGGACGCCCGTCCTGGCTGGGCCATCTGTCGCCCGGGTGGCGGGTGGAGCGGCTGATCGGCACGGTCATGATGGTGGCCGCCCCGCTCACCGCGCGGCCGGACGGGCTGAGTGGCCCGACTTGGGCGCTGGCGGGCATGAGCCTCGCCTGCTGGCTGGTGTTCGTTTTCCTGGAGCGCAGGGCGCCCGCGTTCGCCCTGGTCGTGGTGGGCGTGTCGGCCCTGGCCGCGGCGGCGGCCGTGGGGCCGAGCGCCGACGGAACCGCGATGATCATGGCGTGCGTGGGGCTGGCGGCGTTCTCCATGCACACGCGGCCCGGCCCGCTGGTGATCATCATGGTCACCAGCGCGGCGGTGGTGGCCGCCGTGCTCTCGGAGCGGTCGGCCGGCGACGCGCTGGGCAACGCCGCGGTGATGCTGGTCGTCGTCGTGCTGGGGCTGAGCCGGCGCCAGTACCGCGTACAGGCCGAGCACGCTCAGCAACTGCTGGAACAGACCCGGCGCGCGCAGGCCGGGCACGCCCGCGCCGCGGCGCTCGACGAGCGGACCAGGATCGCCAGGGAGCTGCATGACGTGCTCGCCCACTCCCTGGGCGCGCTGAGCGTGCAGCTGGAGCTGGCCGACGCGCTGCTGAGCGACAAGGGCGACCTGGAAAACGGGCTGGACCGGGTCCGCCGGGCCCGGAGACTGGCCACCGAGGGCCTGGCCGAGGCGCGCCACGTCGTGGCCGCGCTGCGCGACGACGTCCCGCCGCTGGCCGAGGCGATCGCGCAGCTCGTGGCGGCGCACGGCGACGACCACTCCGGGACGATCGGTTTCGAGGTCGGCGGGACGCCGCGCTCGCTGTCACCCGCGGCCGCCGTCTGCCTGCTGCGCACCGCGAGGGAGGCGCTCACCAACGCGGCCAAGCACGCGCCCGGCGCCCCGATCACGGTCAGGCTCGACTACCGGGACGACGCCGTCAGCCTGGTCGTACGGAACGGCCCGGCGGATGATCAGCCGGTGCCGCAGGGAGGATACGGTCTCGCGGGGATGCGTGAGCGGCTCGCCCTCGCGGGCGGGCGGCTCTCCGCCGGAGCGGTGGGGGAAGGTGGCTGGCAGGTGGTCGCGGAGGTGCCGGCGTGATCAGGGTCTTGGTCGTCGACGACCAGCAGATCGTACGAGAGGGTCTCGTGGCGCTGCTCGGGCTGCTCGACGACATCGAGGTGGTGGGCGCGGCGGGCGACGGCGAGGCGGCCCTGAGCCTGCTGGCCGAGATCCCGGCCGACGTCGTGCTGATGGATCTGCGGATGCCGGTGCTGGACGGGGTCGAGGCGACGCGGCGGATCGTCCGGCTGCATCCGGGGGTAGCGGTCCTGGTGCTGACCACGTACGCCGACGACGACTCGATCGTCTCGGCCCTGCGCGCCGGCGCCCGCGGCTACCTGACCAAGGACGCCGGGCGTGCCGAGATCGCGGCGGCCCTGCGTTCCACCGCCTCCGGGCAGTCCACCTTCGACGCCGCGGTGTCGCGGCGGCTGGTGACGGCGATGCTGGGCACCGTTCCGGCGGAGCGGTGGAACAACCCGCACGGGCTCACGCCTCGCGAGGTCGAGGTCCTGCGGCTGATCACGGAAGGGCTGAGCAACGCCGAGATCGCCGCGTCGCTGTTCATCGGCGAGACGACGGTGAAGACGCACATCAACAACGTCTTCACGAAGATCGGCGCCCGCAGCCGGACCGACGCGGTGCGCTACGCCCACCGTCACGGCCTGGCCGACGGCTGAGCTGCGCCGGTGGAGCCTTCCAGGAGCGCCGTGCCCAGGGGAGTGAGCGTGTGCAGGACCGCGGTGCCGTCGCGGCGGGTGTCGATCAGTCCCGCCTCTCGCAACACCGTCGCGTGACGGCTGGCCGCCGTGGGTGAGATCCGCAGCATGCGGGCGAGCTGCGTGGTCGTGGCGCTGTGGTCGAGCGCGTGCAGCACGGCCGAACGGTTCGCGCCCATCAGCGCGTCGAGGTCGGCGCGGCGCTCGGCCGCCGGCCGCCACCGGTGCCGTTGCTCGATCGGGTAGATCAGCACGGGTGGCAGCTCGGGGTCGGCCAGCGTCATGGGCGTCCGCTGGCAGAAGTACGACGGCACCAGCCGCAGGCCGCGCCCGCCGAGCACCAGATCCCGGTCGACGACGTACTCGGTCTCCAGGACGGGCGGCGTCCAGTTCATGAGCGGCGCGAACCCGGCGAACAGCCCTTCGACCCCTCCTCGGAGCAGGCCGCGGGCCCGGCAGGCGCGGTCGGCGGCGATGGCGGAGCCGGCGAGTTCCCTGAAGGGGGCGACGGCCGCCTCGTAGTAGTCGCGCAGTGCGACTCCCATCTCCTGGAGTGTGGGCCCGTTTCCCTGGGCGATGGGGCGTACCCACCCGGGCAGGGGCCGGTGGCGGGCGAGCAGGCGCAGCTCGGCGGCCAGTCGCCGGGTGGGGGTGCGGAGCAGTGCGGCCAGGCCGCTGTCCAGTCCGAGAAGTCCTTCGTACGGGGTGAGGAAGTCGGGGAAGTAGGGCCCGGCCGGAACCAGCACGTCGAGCAGGCGGGCTCCGCGCCGCATCCGGGAGGATCTGGCCGGGTCGGCGTGCAGCTCCTCGAACCAGGGCCGGAAGGCCGGCGATCGCACCCGGTCCCGGAAGCGGAACCGCGTGAGGATCATTTCCCACAGGGGGTCGGGTTCGTCGGCGAGAGTGACGCGCGTCAGGTCTTCAGCAGTGAAATGGATCCGCAGAGTCCCCATTCCGGCCCCGATGTTTGACAGCCCTTGTCATCCGGCACGACACCATGGTGAGAATCTCCAGTCAAGCAGTTTTGAGGCTTTTGTCGTTTTTGCGGTAGAGCGCAAAGGCTCTTTCGACCCTCATCCTCCGGGGTCACGATGGAGGGCGTCTTGATCCGTTGATCATCGCGACACGATGGAGGAATCGCCTGTGAAGATCGCCCGTCGTCTGTTAACCGCCGTGTCCGCGCTCGCCCTCGTCATGACCTCGCCCGGCGTCGCCGCCCCCGCTCACGCCGAGCCCGTCCAGGTCAAGCCCCTGTCCGTACGGAGCGTCGCGCCGATGGGCGCCGAGGCCGCGGCGCTGACGGCGAAGGCCCGCGGCGGCCAGGCCAGGTCGGCGCTGGCGGCCCGCCCAGACCGGCCCGCCAGGACGCAGGCCGCGCGGTCGTTCTACGAGCTCCAGCTCAACCTGTGCAACAGCGGCAAGGCGGGCTGCTACGCCGGCGGCCAGTCGATCTACGAGGGCGGCGACCTGATCTACTACCTCGCCCCCGACCTGGTGACGCTGAACGAGATCTGCTCCGTCGACCTGCCCAACTACCTCCAGCCGTCGCTCGCCGAGGCCTGGCCGAACGACTGGACCTACTCCGTCTTCTACCCGGCGCTCGACAAGCCGACGGGCAACCCGATCACCTGCACGAACGGCGGCACCTACGGCAACGCCGTCCTCGGCCGGGTCCCCGCCGCCCTGTGGCAGGGGGCCAACGGCTGGGTCGGCGAGTACACGACCCAGGACAGCGGCAACGAGGTGCGCACCTTCGCCTGCGCCTACGCGGTGGGCGACCACCTGTCCTGCGCCACCCACCTGAGCGCGAACAGCGAGCCGATCGCGCTGAACCAGTGTCAGGCCCTGATGTTCAGCGCCGTGCCCTACATCAGGTCGCAGGAGGGCATCTCCGGCAAGACGGTCGTCGGCGGTGACTTCAACCTGGAGTACGACACCTCCGACCCGGAGAACGCGCAGAACTGCGTCCCCAGCGGCAACACCCGCAAGGGCGACGGGGACGTGCAGCACGTCATCTTCAGCAACGACTTCACCTTCGTCAGCCGGAGCCTGTACGGGCTGACCTACACCGACCACGACGGCATGCTGATCCGCCTGACCAAGCCGTGACTCCGTCCCGGGTCTGACGGCGGATCCCAGGTGTGTCCTCTGAATGCCCGGCTGCTGTCCTGTCTGTGATCGGAGCGAGAGCGTTATTTTTCTCGCGACGGCCGTTGCTCATCGCAGGAAATTCAGCGCAAAATCGCAAGGCGGGAGAGGGAAGATGAGGAAAACGACCTGGGCTGCCGCGATCGCCCTGACGGCCGGTCTTCTGGCTGGTGGGGCGCCCTCGGCGGCGACGGCGGCCTCGCCGACGGACAACGGGGTTCACAACACCAGCACGATCGCCGTCGGCGCCGTCCAGACCTGGATAACGAACGCCTGTGTTTATCGGCAGGGTTGTTACGACGCCCTGATTCCGGCCGGGCGGTATTCGGGCTGGCGGTACACGGCCGCCGTCTACTTCGGGGACAACTACTGCCTGAGAGTCCGCGCCTGGCAAGCGGGAGGTGGTCTGGGGCCCGTGACGATCACCGGCGAGGGGCCCGCGTACTTCGTGTTCAACAGCGTCCACCCCGGCTTCGACGTGCGGGCGGTGCCGATCAACCACGCCGACTGCCACAGCGCGGCGGCGACCTCCAGCGGCGACGCGGGAGAAGTCGTCCAGGCCGGGCAGTGACATAACCGGGTGCGGGACCAGACGTCCGCGTCCGCTGCGAGATCATCACCGGCCGTGGCCGGGTGGCGAGCATGGACCGCCGCCCGGCCATGTGCTGGTGATTCCACGCGCCCACGTGGCCGGGACGCGTGCACTTCACGACGGTGGCCCCGCCGGGGCTCGAGTTCGTCTGGCAGTACCGCCCCGGAGACCTCGATGGAGAGGGCCGCAAGCGTCGCCGAAACTTTCTGCCTCGTTCTTGACAATTTTCGGCGGGATATCCAGACTGATTGCCCCAAGTGATCTCTCCTATCGGCGCGGTCATCGCCGGTCTACGAGGAAGAGAAGATGCCTGACAGCGACAGAGGGACAGACCCGCCGGCCCCCGCAGGCTCAGATGCTCCGATCTCGAGGATTAATCGCCATATTCCTCATCCGGCTCGGATCTATGACTACCTGCTCGGCGGCAAGGACAACTTCGACGCCGATCGCAAAGCCGCCGAGGCGCTCATTGAGTTGTCGCCGGGCACCCGCGAGGGCGTGCGCGCGCATCGTGCCTTCCTGGGCCGGGCGGTGCGGTATCTGGCGGACGAGGCCGGCATCACCCAGTTCCTGGACATCGGCACCGGGATCCCCACCCAGGACAACACCCACACGATCGCCCAGCGGGCCGTGCCCGCGGCCCGTGTGGCCTATGTGGACAATGACCCGATCGTTCTGGTGCACGGTCGGGCTCTGCTGACCGGTGACCCCGCGGGCATGACCGACATGATCGAGGCGGACCTGCGGCAGCCGGAGAAGATCTTGGACGATCCCACGGTCCGGCGCGTGATCGACTTCACCCGTCCCGTGGCCGTCATCCTGGCCGGGGTCATGCACTTCATCACCGACCAGGAAGATCCGTACGGGCTGGTCGAGCAGTTCAAGGCCGCGGTGCCCGGCGGCAGTCACCTGCTGCTGTCGCACATCACGCTCGACTTCGCCGACCAGGTGCGCCGCGAGGACTTCACCAAACCCTACGACAACAGCTCCGCCCCCATGGTGCCGCGCCGCCACGACGAGACGCTGCGGTTCTTCGCGGGCTGGGACCTGGTGGATCCGGGCCTCGTCGAGGTGGTGACGTGGCGGCCGGATCCCGTCGACGACCGGGAACCGATTCCCGGCGGCCATGCCTGGGCCTACGGCGGTGTCGCGATCAAGCCTGTGATCAGCCTTGCGCACGCTGAAGCGCACGGGCCCTGACATCAACGGGTGTTTCGGCATGGACGCGTTCGTTGGCTGGATCGGCTCGGGCGGCCTGAGAAGCTGTGACCCATTTCGCTCCTGACGGCCGAGCCGCATCACCTCGTAAACGCCTCTCGACGTTGCCTCGATCCTGGCGTACCGTGAGGAAAATTCTCAATAGGAGGGGCCGTGGTATACGAATTCTCGCTTCCGCCGGAGAAATACGGATACGACGGGTATACGCGGGAGGCGTGCCAGAAACGCACAGACGAAAAAATCGACGCCCACTACAACATCGCCACGTTCTTTTTCGTGCAGAGGCCAGGAGTCACCACGACCACCGCGAACCCCGGTCGCACGATCAGCAGCACGGGGATCGGCGTATACAGAACCGTGGGAACTTACGTTCAGCACCACGTCAGGGTCAACGAAAGCCACTCCGAATACCAGTTCATCAACCACGTCCTGCCGCCGGTCGACGACGGGGTGTTCCCCGCCCAGTGGGTCCTGTCCTGGGTCTACACCGAGCGTCCGGCCTGCCCGGACGCGTTCTGGGGAAACAAGTACGTGGCGCCGGGGTGCAAGACGCTGATCCAGCAGATGGAGAACCTGCAGCGCCAGCGGAGATGGGACGGAGAGACCAAAGAGGGTTACGCGCTGCGCGATGACCTGCGGGTCGAGATATTCTCCACGTTCACCGAAGGCTTTTCCGAGATCAACAGGGCGGTGGCTTTCAACCCGATCTGGCAGGACGTCCGTGACGATCTGGCCGAGAGGCTCGAGAAGCTCTATGAGGCCGACTATGACGCCGCCCACGACACCGAGGAGTTCGACCAGGAGTGGTATGACGCCATTCCCCGGCTGGCCCGTGAGCACGCGGAGAGAAGCCTGCCGTTGTTAGGTGACTATTTCCTCACCAAGAAGGACGGTGCGACCTTCCGAAAGGCCCTGAAAGAAGAGGCGGACCGGATCGTGGCCGAGTTCCACGAGAGCGACTCGGACGACACGATGGAAACCTGACGTGCCGCGGCACCCGCGCATGCGGCGGGCGTGACCTCGGCATCGTCAGTCCATGACCGGTACACGGCGATGCTCCGGGTACGTGCGTGGCATGAAAGCCATCAACGTGTGTTTCGGCATAGACGTGGACGCGGTCGCCGGCTGGATCGGCTCGTACGGGGGCCAGGAGTCCCCGAACGACATCCAGCGGGGTGTCTTCGCGGCCGAGGTGGGGACGCCGCGGCTGCTGCGGTTGTTCGCCCGGGAAGGCATCAGGACGAGCTGGTTCGTACCGGGGCATTCGGCGGAGTCGTTCCCGAGGCAGACGCACATGATCGTCGAAGCCGGGCATGACGTCGGCGCGCACGGCTACATGCACGAGAACCCGGTCGCGATGTCCGCCCAGCAGGAGGAGGACGTGCTGGCGCGCAGCGTCGAGCTGCTCGACAAGGAGTTCGGCGTCCGGCCGAGCGGGTACGTCGCGCCGTGGTGGGAGATGTCGGCGCGCACCATCGACCTGCTGCTCA
This sequence comes from Nonomuraea harbinensis, assembly GCF_019396385.1. Lineage (GTDB taxonomy): Bacteria > Actinomycetota > Actinomycetes > Streptosporangiales > Streptosporangiaceae > Nonomuraea > Nonomuraea ferruginea. The sequence goes on from NZ_JAHKRN010000014.1 coordinate 100,453, forward strand.
AGTACGGGTTCAGCTACGACCATTCGCAGTCGTACCGGGACTTCCAGCCCTTCTACGCCCGCCGGGGCGAGGAGTGGACGCGGATCGACTACGACAAGGACGCCTCGACCTGGATGAAGCCGCTGGTCCACGGCGAGGAGGTGGATCTGGTCGAGTTCGCCGCGAACTGGTATCTGGACGACCTGCCGCCCATGATGTTCATCAAGAACTCGCCGAACAGCCACGGCTTCGTGAACCCGCGCGATCTCGAACAGCAGTGGCGCGACCAGTTCGACTGGGTCTACCGGGAGCTCGACTACGCGGTCTTCCCCATCACACTCCACCCGGACGTGAGCGGCCGGCCGCAGGTGCTGCTCATGCTGGAAAGGCTGATCCACCACATGCGCGGTCACAAGGGCGTGAAGTTCATGTCGTTCGCCGAGGCGGAGAAGGACTTCCGGGCCCGCTACCCGTTCAAGGAGCGGGCGCGGCCGGCCGACGTCCACTGAGCCGGGGCCATACTGGCAGGCATGAGCTGGACCCCTGAGCCGCCGGTGAACGCCCTCCGCGACGGCATCACCCACGGCTGAGCCGGGATGAGCCCATCGCCCGCGCGTCTGCGCGCCCGCATCGACGACGCCCCGATGTCCCGATCGCAGTGGTCGGCGATCGCCGTGTGCGTCCTGCTGAACGTCGTCGACGGGTTCGACGTGCTCGTCATGTCGTTCACCGCCGCGGCCGTCTCCGCCGAGTGGCGGCTGTCGGGGACCGAGCTGGGCCTGCTGCTGAGCGCCGGGCTGGTCGGGATGGCGCTGGGATCGCTGTTCCTCGCGCCGGTCGCCGACCGGACGGGGCGGCGGCCGCTGATCCTCGCCTGCCTGGCGGTGTCGTCGTCCGGGATGCTGCTGTCGGCCCTGGCCGGGAGCGCCGTCCAGCTCGGGCTGCTGCGGCTGGTCACCGGGGTCGGCATCGGCGGCGTCATCGCCGGCAGCAACGTCATCGCCGCCGAGTACGCCAACCGGCGCTGGCGCGGCCTGGCCGTCAGCCTGAACACCGCCGGTTACGCCGTCGGCGGCACGGTGGGCGGCGTCATCGCCGTGGTCCTGCAGAACGCGTCGGGGTGGCGGTCGGTGTTCGCCTTCGGCGGGGTCGCCACCGCGCTGCTCGTCGCCGCCGTTGTCCGGAGGCTTCCCGAGTCGCTCGACTTCCTGCTCACGCGGCGCTCGCCCGGCGCCCTCGACAGGCTCAACGCGCTGCTGGCCGCGATGCGGCAGCCGCCGCTGCGGTCGATGCCCGAGCCGGACGCGCCCGCCGGGCGAGCGCCCGGGCTGCGGCAGCTCCTGTCGCCCGCGCGGCGTCGTAACACGCTGCTCACCTGGGCCGGCTTCTTCACGAGCATGTCCGGCTTCTACTTCGTGGCGAGCTGGACGCCCAAGCTGCTGGTGGAGGCAGGGATGTCGGCCACCGAGGGCATCACCGGCGGGTCGCTGCTCAACCTCGGCGGCATCTTCGGGACGACGCTGCTCGGCCTGCTCGCGGCCCGGTTCGCGCTCCGGCGCGTGCTGCTCGGCTACGTGCTGGCCTCGGTCGCGCTGCTGGCCCTGTTCGTGCCCGCCATGTCGGTGTACGGACCGGCGCTCGCGCTCGGCGCGCTCATCGGGCTGTTCGTCACCGGGGCGGTGGCGGGCCTGTACGCGCTCACGCCCTCGATCTACCCGCCGGAGATGCGGGCCACCGGCGTCGGCTGGGGCATCGGCGTCGGCCGCGTCGGCGCGATCCTGTCGCCTCTGGTCGCCGGTCGGCTGCTGGACGCCGGGTGGGGGCCGGGCGGGCTCTACCTGCTGGCCGCGGCGGTGCTCGCCGCCGGCGGGCTGGCCGTGGGCGCCTTCCGCCTGGACGCGGGCTCGCCCGTACCCGTGAAGACGGAGGCGTGACCGCGGGTCAGGGCAGGCGGTCGGTGCGGTGGGCGGAGAGGCGGGCGGGGTCGGGCCAGCGCACGCCGTGCGCCCAGCCCGCCCGCTCGAACCAGCGGATCAGCCGCGCGCTGGGGTCGAGCTGGCCTTTGAGCACGCCGTGGCGGGCGCAGGCGGGCTCCGCGTGGTGCCAGTTGTGCCAGCCTTCGCCGAACGTCAGCAGCGCCACCCACCACACGTTGGACGAGCGGTCGCGGGTGCGGAACGGCCGGTCGCCGAAGGTGTGGGCGACCGAGTTGACCGACCAGGTGACGTGGTGGACGACCGCGTAACGGACGAGCCCGCCCCAGAAGAAGGCGGTCCAGGCGCCCGCCCACGACATCGACCACAGCCCTCCGGCGGCGGCGGGCAGCGCGAACGAGAGGGCCACGACGGCCGGGTAGGCGGCGTCGAAGCGCCGCACGTCCGGGTCGGCCAGCAGGTCGGGCACCCAGTGGCGGGTGCTGGAGCGGCGCCGGGCGGTGTAGAACCAGCCGACGTGCGCGTGCAGCATGCCGCGCAGCAGGCCCAGGCCGCTTTCGCCGTAGCGCCACGGGGAGTGCGGGTCGCCCTCGCGGTCGGCGTACTTGTGGTGCCTGCGGTGCTCGGCCGCCCACAGCGTGACCGGCCCTTCGACGGCCATGCCGCCCGCCAGCATGAGCGCGACCCTGAGCGCCCGGTTGCAGCGGAAGGCGCGGTGGGTGAACAGCCGGTGGTAGCCGACGGCGATGCCGAAGATGCTCACCGCGTACATCACGGCGGCGATGACCAGGTCGCGCGGGCCGATGCCCCAGCCCCAGGCGGCCGACACCGCGAGCGCGAGGAGCAGCACGGGCAGCACGACCAGGACGACCAGATAGGCGGTGCGGCGGCCCGTGGTGACCGCCACCGTCTCCGCCGCGCTCCGGCGTGGAATGGCTGACGTCAAGCTTCCTCCCTGTGGTGACCCCGGCTCCCCATTCAACGGCGGGGGTCCTGGAGTGCGGCTATGACCTGACAGTGACGACTCGATTACTTTCAGGAGGCAGAACAATGCGCTCCGTAGCCATGAAGAAACGCAGAGGGTCTCCCTAGATTGTGGTTGCACAACGTGATCATTGATGATCGCTCCGGAACCATGCGGAAAGGTCCACGGAATGGGTGCTGTCGGCCAGACGACCACGGGCGGCTATCTGGAGAGGTACGACGAGGCGCTCGCCAGCGCTCCGATGTCCGCGTTCGGGCTGGTCAGAGAGTGGATCCGGAGCGACTGGCGCGGCCTGTTCGCCGAGCTGCGCGAGCGGCGTCCCATCCTCGTCACGCCCGCCTTCACGGTCGTGACCCGCCACGCCGACGTCACCGAGGTGCTCTCCCGTGAGGAGATCTTCTCGGTCCGGGCCTTCGGCCCGCGGCTCGACGCCGCCCTGGGCGGGCCGTTCATGCTCGGCAGGGACGCCACCGCGATGAACTGGCGCGAGAAGGGCCTGATGCAGGTCATGCTCGACCCCGGCGACGTGGCCGGGGTGCGCGAGCTCGCCGGGAACCTCGCCGACGAGCTGCTCGACGCCGCCTCGCCCGGCGGGCGCGTCGAGACGGTCGGCGGGCTGTTCAGGCCCGTCGCCCTGGGGGTGTGCGCCCACTACTTCGGCTTCCCCGGCCCCGACCCGCAGACCCTGTCGCGGTGGACGCGCGCCGTCGTCACCGACGGCTTCGCCAACTTCCACGGCGATCCGGAGATCCAGGCCGCGTCCGTACGAGCCGGCACGGAGATGATCGCCTACCTGCGCGAGCGGCTCGCCGAATACCGGGCGGCGCCCGATCCGCCCGACGACGTCTTCGCCCGGCTCGTCCGCTCCTCGCACGTGCCCGACGACCGCATCCTGATCAACATGGCCGGGCTGCCGCTGGGCTTCGTGGAGAGCGCGCCAGGAGCCATGACGGAGGCGGTCGAGCAGCTGCTGATGCGTCCGGAGGTGCTGGCGGAGGCCGTCGAGGCGGCGGGGGACCCCGAACGGTTCGACCGTTACGTCTGGGAGGCGCTGCGGTTCAACCCGTTCTTCAAGCTGCTGCCGAGGCTGTGCGAGCGCGATCACGTGCTGGCGGCGGGCACGCCGCGCGCCACGCCGATCCCGGCGGGCACGTTCGTGCTCGCGGCGCCCGCCTCGGCCATGTTCGACGCCGACGTGGTGCCGGAGCCGGGCGAGTTCCGCCTCGACCGCCCGGCGCACCACCACCTGTTCTTCGGCCACGGCCACCACGCCTGCCTGGGCGTCCATCCGGCCAGGGTCGTCGTGAGCGAGACCGTACGGCGTCTGCTGCTGCGTCCCGGCGTCCGCCTGCTGCCCCCACCGGAAGGCGCTGTCGAGCGCGCCCTCGGCATCTTCCCCGACCGCTTCGTCGTCGGGCTCGGCACCGAGCGGCGGGAGGGCTGACGATGGCGGGCAGCACGACAGCGCGCGGCGTCGCCTCGGACGGGCTCGTCAACCGGCTCAGGTTCCTGGCCCTGACGAGCGGCCGGCCGTTCTGGGACCTTCTGCAGCGGGTCGATCCGGTGCGGCGCAGGGTCAACGCGACCCTGATCGACCAGGCGATCCGCGAGATGCCGCCGCGGCCGGAGCCGCTGAGCACCATGGCCGGCTACACCTCCTGGGCCTCGCTGACCGACCGCACCTACAGCGGGCGCCACCTGCCCCCGATCACCGTGGCCGACGACAGGCGGCCGACCCCCGAGCGGGCCGCCGAGCTGTTCACCCGCGGCGAGTCCATGATCCACTGCCCGCGCTCCACGGTGCTGTTCGCGTACTTCGCCCAATGGTTCACCGACGGCTTCCTGCGCGGCGACGTGAACATCCCGCGCGACCCGCGCAAGAACAGCTCCAACCACCACATCGACCTCAACCAGGTCTACGGCCTCGACGAGCGGGCGACCGCCGCGCTGCGCACCTTCGACGGCGGGCTGCTGAAGAGCCAGTTGCTCGACGGCGGGGAGTTCCCGCCCTTCCTGTGCGAGAACGGCAAGATCAAGCCCGAGTTCGCCCCGCTGCGCGTCATCCGCTTCGACGAGCTCAGCGACGAGCAGCGCGACACGCTCTTCGCCACCGGCAGCGACCGGGGCAACATCCAGCTCGGCTTCACCATGCTCACGGTGCTGTTCCTGCGCGAGCACAACCGGGTGGCCCGGCTGCTCGCCAAGAACCATCCGCGCTGGGACGACGAGCGGTTGTTCCAGACGGCCCGCAACATCCTCATCGTGCTGCTGATCAAGCTCGTGGTCGAGGAGTACATCAACCACATCACCCCCTACCACTTCCGGTTCACCCTGGACCCGAAGCTGTCGGCGCTGCTGGCGCACGCCCCCTGGCACCGGGAGAACTGGGCCTCGGTGGAGTTCAACCTCGTCTACCGCTGGCACAGCCTCATCCCGTCCCACCTGTCCGTGGGCGGGCACGACCTGCCCCTGGCCGAAACCATGGTCGGCGGCGCGCTGATCCCCGGCCCCGGGCTCGGCCGGCTCTTCGAGGACGCCTCCCGCCAGCGGGCCGGCCGCATCGGGCTGTTCAACACCGACCCGCTGCTGCGCGAGGTCGACGCGGCGAGCATCGCCGACTCGCGCGTGCTCGGCCTGGCCTCGTACAACGACTACCGGCGACACTGCCGCTTCCCCCGGGTGCGCCGGTTCGAGCACGTCTCCGGCGACGCGCGGGTCTCCGGCGCGCTGCGCGACCTCTACCGCGGCGTCGACGACCTCGACCTGTACGTGGGACTCTTCGCGGAGGAACCCGGGTCCCCGGACGCGATCCTGCCGCCGCTGCTCACCAAGATCATCGCCATCGACGCCTTCTCCCAGGCGCTCACCAACCCGCTGCTGGCGCCGCGCGTGTTCAACGCCGCCACCTTCTCCCCGACCGGCGTGCGGATCATCACGGCCACCCGCACCCTCGCCGACGTGGTACGCCGCAACACCCCCGAAGACCCGACGGCCCGCTTCGTCAGCATGACCCGGCAGGCCTTCACATGACCAGTCCCTCCGAGGCGTCCCCGGTCGGTCCGTCTGATTCAGCCGCCGCGTTGCTGCGTGCCGCTGCGCGTGAGGTGGTCGATGTCGCGGTCACCCTTCGGGAGGTAGCGGGTCACGCGACGGCCGCGCTCACCGACGGCGAGCTGCTGCGTGGCCTGCCGCGCGCTCCCGCCGAGGGCAGGTCCGCCTGTCGTGCGCTGCTGCGGGCCACCACCGGCCGCCGCGGTCTCGGGTACGCGCTCACCGGCGGTCCGCTGGTCACCCTGGCCGCCAAAGTGGGCGCCATGGCCGGGGCCGAGAACCTGGTCGTACGCGTGCTGGCCACGTCACTGCGGCTGCGCATCGCCGCCGTCGCGGTCGACCACCCCGAGCTGGCCGAAGACCCGATGATCGCCCGGCTCGTCGACGCGGCCGCGGCCGACCGCGACCTGGAAGCCGTCCGCGCCCTGCGCGCGCTGCTGAAGGACCGCGGCGCGGTGCGCGGGCTCAGCGGGCTCGCCCCCGTCTTCGGTGAGGTCCTCGCGCTGCGGGCGCTCCTGGACGAGAACCCGCTGAACGACGCCACCGCCTGGCTCATCGCGACCGGCCGGGGCCGCGCCACCGCCGACCCGATCACCGGCATCAGCAACCGGGCCATCGCCGTCCTCGACACCGGGGAGGGCGCCGCCCGCCGGACCGACCTGAGCGACGCCGAGTCCGCCCGGCTCGGCGACCGGGGATCGCTCCTCGGGTTCCTGGGCAACATCAGCGTCATCGGCTCCACCGGGCGGATCCTCGTCCAGAGCGTCCAGGGCCCTGACGGGGTGGTCCGGCACGTCGTCCAGGTGCCGGGCATGGCGGGGCTGCTCGACGGCGACTCGCCCCAGGACCTGCTCGGCGCGTTCAGCAGCGCCGTGCTCGACAGCAGCCCCTACAGCCGCGCGCTGGCCAGGGCCGTCGCCGACTACGGGCTGCCAGAGGGCGCCGAGGTGGCGCTCGTCGGGCACAGCGCCGGCGGTGCGGCGATCATGAACCTGGCGCAGGACTCCGGTTTCTGCGCCAGGTTCACCGTCACCCACGTCATCGCCGTCGGATCGCCCGTCGACTTCAAGCGGCCCGCCGACCCGCGCACCTGGGTGGCCAGCGTCACCAACCAGCACGACATCATCCCCACCCTCGACGGGCAGGGCGCGGGCAACTGCTTCGACCTGAACCCCGGCTGGTACGTGGTCGACTACTACGACTCCTCCCACCTGTTCCCGCTCTGCCACCGGCTGGAGCACTACATCGACAACCTCGCCCGCGACCTGCCCGAGGCCCGCGACCACATCGACGACCGGCTCGCGCCCTACCGGGGGCGGGTCGTGCGGTCCCAGGCGTACCAGCTGTTCGACCGCGCGCCCGATCCGGCGGGTTTCCCGTTCCTGACCGTGCCGACCTACTCGCTGGACGGGTCGGTCGAGCTGCCGATCAGGTGCCGTCGCGGCAGCGCGCTCACCGCGCTGTTCGCCGCCGACCGGGAGGCGGTGGCCGGGGTGCTGGAGGGGACCGGGTTCGGGCCCCTGCTCGTCGCGGGCCGCGCCCTGGTCGCCATGCACGCGGCCTGGAACCGGGACACCAGCTTCGGCGGCTACCGGGAGGCGCACCTCGGCGTCGTCGTGCCCGGCCCAGGGCGGTCGCCCTCGCTCTGGCCCGACCTGCTGCGGAGCGCGGGGCGGCGGCGTTCGGGCAGCCTGCTCGTCGGGTCGGCCGTGGACACCGAGGCTGTCCATGCCGTCGCGCCGCGGCTGTGGGGTGGTGAGACGCATCTGGAGCCCGTCGATGTGCGGCTCGCCGCAGGGCGGGCGCGGGTCAGCGTCGGCGACGCCTTCACCCTCTCCGGGAGGCTCGGCCCCTTCCTGCCCGTCGGCGACCGCGACCTGGTCGGCTACACGGCCGGGACCGGCGCCGGCACGCTGCGCTCATGCGTACGGGTCCGCGGCCCCGGACGCCTCCACCCCCTGCCCCTGCTGCGGCTGACGGCCGAACCGGGCTCGGCGCATCCCCTGGCCGAGCGGGTGCGCGCCCTCGGGCTCGACGGCGCCAGCCCTCTGTTGTCCCTGTCCTCGCCCGCCCGCCAAACCCTCAGAGACGCCGCCGTCCCCCTGCACCCCCGCGACCGCCCGCCTGTCGCCGGAGAAGTGTCGCCGTCCTGCTGGTGATCCGCTGATGGAGGAGAAATGCCGGTCGAACACGCCGCGCACGCCGAGGTGTTGCGCTCGGACGCCCGCGCGCTCGCCGCCTGCGCCGAGCGCCTGCGCGAGATCGGAGCGCGGCTGGACGCGGCCGGCGTCGCGCCGCCGTGGCTGCGGGCCTCGGTGAACGCCCATGTCGCCGCCTGTGTCGCCGCAGTGGCCGACCTCGACGAGGCCGCGACCCGCCTGCACCGCTACGCCGCCCGGTCCCGCCCTTGACCCCGGGCGGACCCGCGCTGGTCCCGTTCGGCCGGGGCGCGCAACGGCTGCGCGTCCCGTCGAGGGGCGGCTATGTCATGAAACGTCACGGGCTTGCGCGGCGCGGGCCGTCGGGGGTGGGTCAGTTCGCTTCGTGGACGGCGCGGGCGGCGCTGAGTCCTGATTCGAGTGCGCCTTCGATCCAGGCGTGCCAGAGCGAGCAGTGCTCGCCGGCGAAGTGGACGCGGCCCTCGGGGCCGATGATCGCGTCGTGCAGGGCCGTCTGCTGGTGGGGCTCGAAGAGGGCGAAGGCCCCGGCTGCGTACGGGTCGTTGTACCAGGCGTGGGAGACGCCGAACTCGAAGTGGTCGTAGATCTCCGGGTGGATCTTGGCGACGTCTTCGAGCGCCTGCTCGATGCGTTTCTGGGCGGGCATCGCGCCCCAGCGCAGCGCGTCCTGCCCCCAGGTGTAGGCCGCCAGCAGGACCGCCCGCTCGTCGCCGTCGGCGGGATGCGAGGGGTAGCAGATGCGCCGGATCGGCAGGTCGGTGACCGTGGTGCCGCCGACGATGCCGTCGGTCCGCTCCCAGAACGCCCGCCGCACCTGCAACAGGATCTTGGTGGAGGCGTTGTAGTTGAGCTCGCGGATGGCGCGCTGCTTGCGGCGGGAGAAGGCGGGCCTGGTCTCGACGTCACGCAGCACCGAGAACGGGATGGCGCAGATGGCGTGGTCGCCGGTGATCGATGTGCGGCCCGAGCCCGTACGGACGTGCAGGGTCACCGAGTGGTCGTCCTGCTCGATGGCCGTCACCTCGTGGCCGAACCGGATGTGGCGCCTCAGCTCGCGGTAGAACGCGACGGGCAGCCGGTCGGCGCCGCCCACGATCTCCTGCATGTCCTCGAACGCCCGCCCGACGATCTCGCGGAACTGCTCGATGACGGCCGCGTTGAGGTTGGACTCGCGGAAGCTCATCACGCCGTAGAGCTCGATCGCCCCCTCGGAGAACCCCCGCTCGCGCAGGAAGCCGCGGATGGAGTAGCGGTCGTACTCGGCGCAGATGCGGTCGAGCGCCTTCTCGCCCTCCAGCGCGTAAAGGTCGTGGATCTCCTGGGTGGCGGTGCGCCACAGATCCTCGTAGGTGCGGCCGCGCTCGTGCTCGGCCAGGCCGAAGTCGACGAGCTGCGGGTTGCGCCCGAGCTCGCCGATGGTCGTCCGGACACCCTGGATGTACGCGAGCGTCCGGGGGTTGTTCATGACGAAGGGGCGCAGGGGCAGCCCGAACCGTTCGCAGTAGGCGAGGGTGAGATCGTGCACGCGGGGTATGCGCATCGCCCCCGCTTCCGCGTACAGGCCGGGGGCGAAGTCGCGCAGGGTCAGCACCCGCCCGCCGACCCGCTGCTGGGCCTCCAGGACCACGGGCTCGTGGCCCTGGCGCATCAGCTCGTAGGCGGCGACCAGCCCGGCCATCCCGGCCCCGATGACCAGCACGCGCTTGCGCGGCCGGCCACCGGCGCCGAGCCCGCGCCCGGCCGTCGCGACCAGCTCGGCCGGGACGCGGAGATCGTGACGCGGGCGGGGCACGCCCGGCGGGTTCGCTTCCAGGGTGCCACGCCCTTCCCTGACGACTACACAAGGTAAGGAAGTGACTACCTGAGGTCAATACCTCTGTCAAGCCGGGGGCCCGGCTTGACAGTCGGCAGTGGTCAGGAAGACTCCGGCTTGCCGTGACGGTGCTCGTGCGGCCCGTCCATGTGGCGCCGGTCCTTCCCCTCGCGCTCGGACTTGGCGCGGACCGCGACGGCGGTAGCCGTCTCGCCGTCCACCTTCGCCAGGACGGAGACCTTCTGCCCGGTCTTCACCGTGTCGATGGTCGCGTCGCGGTTGATCCGGGTGTCGGCGTCGACCGCGTACTCCCTGGAGTAGCCGTCCTCGCTCTTGACGGTGAGCGAGTCCTGGTCGACGGCCGTGACCTCGCCGCGCTGGGTGGCGACGGTGACGTACTCGCCCTCGCCTTCCCGCACCACGAACTCGCCGTGAAGGTTGATCTTGGGACCGTCCCAGTGCCGGCGGTCCTCCTTCTTGGAAGGCTTGTCGGACGGGCCGGTCGACGGGGACTCGGTGGCCGTGGGGGCGGGGGCAGGGGTGCCCGACGGGGGTGTGGCCGCCGCGGTGGCGACGCCGGCGCCGGTGGCGACGACGAGCGCGGCGGTGGCGGCGAGCAGCAGGGTACGCGGGAAGCGGCGCTTGGACGGCTGGTTCCCCGCGGTTTCCGGCTCAGTTGTCATGTGAGGTTTCCTCCCCGATGTGCAGGTGTTACCCCAAGAGTGCATGTGGCTGCTTAAGGCTGAGTTAAGCGCTGCACCTGCCTTGACCTGCGCTTTAGGTTCGGCGGGCATGGCGGAGGACGGTCGCCCCGGCGAAGTAGGCGACGAGGGCCGGGGTCGACAGACCGGTGGGGCCGTGGTCGCCGGGGCCCGCCACGGCGGCGACGAGCAGACCGGCCAGCACGCCCGCCATCCCGGCGACGGCCGGCACGATCGGCGAGCTGTGCGGATCGGGCCGTGGACCGGCGCGCCGCTCGATCGGCCCGAACACCGCCACCAGGCCGGCCAGGATCAGGGACAGCGCGAGGAGCCAGGGCACCCGCAGGGCGAACCAGGACGAGGAGCCGGCCGGCGGGTCCGGCAGCACCCCCGTCGGATACAGCGCCACCACGCCGATCACCGCGGCCGTCATGTGCCACAGGAACACCGTCATGATCACGGAGTTGACCGCCACGACCGCCATCCAGGGGCGCGGACGGCGCAGCCACCGGTTGGCCGGATCACGCAGCCACAGGGCCAGGCCCGCCTGCGTGGCGGCCAGCGCCAGCAGCGCGAGGGTGGGCGGGGAGGTGTTCTGGATCTCCTCTCCAGGAATCCCCACCATGCTGATCGGATACGGCCCGGCCACCGTCATCACCACCAGGGCGGTGAACCCGCCCAGGGCGAGCGGCGGCCCGACGCGCCACCCGGACGGCAGGCGCCCGTCCTGCCAGGAGAATCCGAGCTGGTAGACGGCCAGCCAGGCGAGCAGGAAGCTGCCGTACGCCACGAAGCCGAGGACCGAGGTCATCCGCGCCACGTCACCCACACCGACGAGCACGGTCAGCAGGATCGGCACGGCGAGCCCGTACCTGCGGTGCAGGGCGTGCATCAACGGGGTGAGGACCACGACGGCCAGGTAGGCCACGAGAAACCAGAGCGGGATCGCCGCCATCCACACGCCGGTGCCGACCAGCTCCGCATCGACCCCCAGCGCCCGCGCGGCCAGGGCGCAGACCGCGAGCACGCCGAGGAACGCGGTGGTGGGCCGGACGAGCCGGTCCGTACGGCCCAGGATCCAGCTCACGGCGGTGCCGCCGCGCCCCCGGTGGGAGGTGATGGAGGCCGCCCCCGCGAACCCGCCGACCAGGAAGAAGACCGGCATCACCTGGAACAGCCAGGTCAGCCGGCGCGTCCACGGAACGACGTCCAGCACGCTGCCGCCCCGCAGGCCGCCGTCGTACGTCACGTACACGGCCAGCCAGTGACCTGTCACCACGGCGATGATCGCGACGGCGCGCAGCAGGTCGACCACTCGATCCCGATGCGCCGGGGTGTTCCCGGCCAGCTGCCGCAGCCGTCCCATAGGCAGGTGCTTACCCGGGCAGGCAGGGGCCGTCACACCGGCGCGCGGGGCTAGCGTGTGCGGCGAGACTCGGGCGACGACGAAGGATCCGCTGGGTCGGTCAACGGAGCCAGGGCGGCGTCGACGGCATCGGCGAGGCGCTGGGGATCCGCTTCGGCGCGGGCGACGATGTGGAGTCCCTGCATGAGCGCGAGAAGAAGCCGTGCCTGAGCTCCGCAGTCGATGCCGGGGCGGACCTCTCCGGACCGCTGCGCGGCCCGGAGGCCCTGCTCCAGTCCGGCCTCCAGCGAGCTGAAGGCACTGTGGACCAACCGGCCGGCGGCCTCGTCTCCGGGAAGCAGCTCGGCGGCGATGTTGCCGAGCATGCAGCCGCGTCCGGGGGTCGTCCGTGCGGCCTGGAGGACCTCAAGGAGGAGTGCGCGGATGCCCGGCAGGATGGTGGCCCCGGTCGCGATTTCTGTCGCCTGCTCCTGGGCCGCGCCCACGTAGTGGCCCAGCGCGCGCAGGAAGAGCCCATGTTTGTCGCCATAGGCGGCATACAGGCTGCCCGGCAACACGCCGAGGCCCTCTTTGAGGTCCCGCAGTGATGTGGCGGCGAAGCCGCGGCTCCAGAAAAGCTCCATGGCGCCCTCGGCGATCTGGTGGTCGTCGAAGGAGCGTGGCCGTCCGGTTCGTGGCATGAGCGCATGGTACGACTTCTTGACAGCTCGCTCAAGAAGTGTAGTGTGTCGACTCACTTCTTGATTGATCAATCAAGAAGTGAGTCGACAAGGAGATCCCATGAGGCGCCTCTTCCTGCACATCAACGTGTCGATCGACGGCTACATCGCCGACCTGGACGGCGACATCGATTGGCGATTCGCCGACGAGGAGTTCCAGGCGCACCTGGACACCATGCTGGAGTCGATCGACGGCATGGTCTTCGGCCGGACGGCTTTCGAGCAGCTCGCGGGCTACTGGCCGACAGCGGGTGATGAGGTCTCAGCCACGCAGCGGCGCCGGATGCACGAGCTGCCGAAGTACGTCATGTCGCGCACCCTTCGGGACACCGAGTGGCACAATTCCCATCTGCTCGGCGATGACCCCGCGACCGCCCTCAACGATCTCAAGCGCCAGGACGGGCAGGACCTTGCTCTCTTCGCGGGCGGTCAGGCCGCCACCGCCGCCATCGGCCTCGGCGTCCTGGACCAACTGCGCCTTCTGGTCAATCCCGTCATCCTCGGGTCCGGAACTCGACTGTTCGACGGGACGTACCCGAAGAAGGACCTCCGGCTCGTCGGCACCAGGAAGTTCGCTTCGGGCGCCCTGCTCAGCACCTATGACCTGGTGGCTGAGGAATAGCCGCCGGAAGGATCTCAGGACTTGGGGCGGAACTCCTGCCGGAGCCGCCAGTATTTCTTGCCGGACGCGGTGCAGGCGGTCGCCGTGGAGTAGCCGTACATGGAGTCGAACCCCGACCGGTTCATCGTCGTGCCCGCCGCGGCCGTGTCGTAGACGCTGTCGACCATGACCAGGACCTGGGTGAACAGGCTCCGCATGCGGGGTCGAGGTGGACATCGGCCGGCACGTGTATCACGGTGAGCCGACGGCCCGGCCAGGGCGGGTGAACGCCTGGGCCGGGCCGGTGGATGTCAGGAGGGTCTGTCGTCGGGTGGGGGTGCGAACTGGCCGAAACGGACGTCTCGGGTCCGGTCCTCGTAGGGCGGCTGGGGCCGGCCCTGCGGGGGCGCGGGCTGTCCGTACGGGCCGGCGCCGTGCGGGCCGCTGTGCTGACCGCCCGGCTGGTGGGCACCGTAGTGACCGCCGCCGTACTGGCCGTACTGGCCGCCCTGGTGGCCGCCGTGCTGGTCCGCGCCGTTCGGGACGTTGTTGTGCTGCGGGCCTGAGCCGTACGGGCTCTGCGCCTGGTGATGCGGGGCGGCGGGGAGCTGCTGCATCGGGTACGGCGACGGCTGGGCGTAGCCGCCGCCCGGCGGGTGCGGAGGGAAGGACGGCGGGGGACGCCGGCGGCCGCGCAGGACCTTGACCAGGATCAGCGCGACCACGAGGGCGACCAGCGCGCCTGCCCCGATCAGCACCCACATCATGATCGGCCGGGGCGACTGGTCCTTGCCCGCGGAGATCGCCTGCTGGGTGTCGCTGATGTACTTGGCCACGTACGGGTGGTTCGGGAACAGCGCCTGGACCTCGCGGAACTTCGGCAGCGCGTCCTCGTAGTAGTGACGGAAGTAGTCGTTCAGCGCCTCGTTGTACCGGGTGGTCGTGGTGGCCTGGGCCGCCTTGATGTTCTTCTCGCCGAGCTTCTCCTTGACGATGCTCACCGGCAGCACGAAGCTCTCGCTCTCCGAGGCCTCGCCGCCCTGGCTCACGGTGCCGGCGATCAGCATGCCGATGACCTTGCCGTCCTTGCTGAAGACGGGGCCGCCGGAGTTGCCGTGGTAGGAGGGCGCCTGGGTCTGGATGTACGGCACTCCGGTCTGCGTGGCGCGCGTGGCGTTGTACGGGCCCTCGGTCAGCGCCGGCTCCAGCCTCGACTCCAGGCTGAAGAACGCCGTGTTGGTGACCAGGCCGGGGAAGCCGCTGATGTAGAGCGTGTCGCCGGTGCGCACGTCGCCGTCGTCGCCGAGCGGCACGGTCGGCATGTTCTGCTGGCCGTTGACCTTGAGCAGCGCGAAGTCCTTGCCGGGGTAGTTCTCGCCCACCGAGACCAGCTCGGCCGGTACGGCCTTGGCGGTCTTGTCCACGCCGCCGCCGGGCAGGCTCTGCAGAACCGTCAGGCTCTGCTGCAGGCCGCGGATCTTCATGTGGGTGCTGTTGAACGTGACGAAGATCTGCTGCGCGAGCTTGAGGATCTCCTCGTCCGTCTCGATGCCCTGCAGACCGCTGACGATCCCCTGGGCGTCTTCCTTGTTGAACGTGGCCAGCGCCTGCTGCGCGAACATCTGCGCGAGCGCGGTGTCGCCGACCTGGACGCAGTGCGCGCCGGTGACCATGTAACCGTCGGGGGTCACCCACCAGCCGGTGCACAGGCCGCCGACCTCGGCTTCGACGGTGCGCTCCGGCGAGCTCACGGTGAGGTAGGCGTCCACGTTGCCGGCGATCCGCTGGAACATCCACTTGGCGATGCTGCGCTCGTCCGCGGAGATCTTGCCCGACGTCACGGCGTCGGTGGCCTGCACGGTGAGCTGGTTGAACGCGGCCTGGTTGAGCGCGCTCGACGGCACGGCGACCGTGCCGGTGTAGGTGAGGCTGATCAGCTGCACCGCCGGCTGGGTGCGGGCGGCCAGCCAGGTGCCGACGGGCACGTCGGGACGCTCGTCGGCGCCGTCGTCGGCGACCGCCGGTAGGGCGGGCAGCGCGACCGCCATCGCGACCACCGCGGCTGCGGCGATCTTTCGCAACTTACTGCTGTGATTTCCACGCACAACCGCACATGGTGACGGATCGATCTTGTGTATGACTTGTGGATGACTTGGCGACAGTGCCGCTGAGGATCACGTGGTGACGGTCACGTCGCGCAGCAGGAGCCGGCTGGCCGCGTAGGCGTGCAGATAAAGGTGGAAATTCTCTGCCTTGGCCTTGGCCGACCTGTCCGCGGTGACGATCGTGGCGACCACGTACCTCTGCGAAGGGTTCGTACGGATCATGCCGTAGGCGAAGTCGGCATGCGTCATGTCCCTGCGGACGTTGACCGAACTGTCCGCCCGCTTCTGCAGTTTTCTGGCGGTGGCCTTGGCGGCGCCGGCCGTCGGGAACTCCATCATGACCTGCACCGCTTTCACATGTCCGCGGTAGGCCGTGTAGGCGATCTGAATGGCGCGCTGACACTTGTTCCCGGCCAGCACACCCCGGGCGTCCACCGGGTCGCACGTGTCGTACGTCCAGCCGCCGACTTTCTTGGCCGAGTAACGCACGCCCTGGAACTCGAACCGCCAGTCCTGGAACTCGGTGTGCGCGAATCGCGTCCCCGACTCGTCCGGCGCGGCTGTCGGTTCGGGCTCGGCGGTCGGCTCCTGCGAGGGCTCCTCGGACGGCTCGCCCGACTGCCAGGGCGCCGTCGTGGGGAACGAGGGCGCGGTGCTCGGCTGGGCGGCGGGCGCGGAGCCGGAGGCGTTGACGTAGTAGGCCGCGCCGGCCACGCCCCCGCCCACCAGGATCACGGCCAGGCCGACGGAAAGCGCGACGATCAGGCCGGTGTTGCGCCTGGGCGGCGGGTCATACGGAGGCAGGTTCATGCCGAACCCGTCCTGCCAGGCCCGAGGGTCGAACTGGTCCTGCGGGCCGTGGTTCCGGTGGCCGGTTCCCCGGGTCTGACCGGTGTTGTCCCACTGTCCGAAGTCGGGCCGGGGGAACGCGTGATCGGGGGACGGCTGCCGCCCGTGTCGCATCGGTGGCCGCTGTGGCCGAGAGGCCCAGGGGTCGTCCGGATGAGGCTGTCGAGGGTCGGTCATTGCCCCATTGTGAGATGACTTTTCGCAGTTAATCGGACTACGCCGGTTAATGGCATGGAAGTGAACCGGACCGCCGCTTTCGTGCGTACTACCTCAATCGAGCCGTCTCGCGAACAACGGGATCCTCACTCACGGGGAAAGGCTGAAACCATTCTCCCTATGCGCCTTTCCCTCCGTCATCGGCAGCGCCGGCCATAAGGAGCAGGGCGGCATGTTCCGCCGGTACATCATCTGGCGGAGCAAGCATGCCGCCGACGAACGGCTCCGCGAGGTCGTGAACAGGGCGGAGGTTGCCGGACGCGGCACGACTAGCGCCACGGATCGAGGGCGTGCTTGCCGCGGGTCCGGCCGGCTTCGAGTTCCCGCAGCACCGTCGCCCCCGCAGCCAGGGGGTGAACCTGGGGGGTGCCGGGCGTGTACACACCGTGGGCGATGAGAGCGTCGATCTCGACGAGCAACGACTGATAGATCGACGGGGCCGCGGTCGCCAGCGCACCGATGTGCAGGCCCTTGACTTGAACCTGGTGGGTGAAGACCAGGTCGTGCGTGGTCAGGGTGGCGTCGCCGGAAGCGGCGCCGAACACGATGACGCGTCCGGTGAAGGGTTTGGTGACCGAGAGGCTGGTTTTGAACGTGGCCTGTCCCACCGATTCCAGGACCAGGTCGACCCCGCCGGTCAGGCGGGTGATCGCCTCAGCCAGATCGGGACGCCGGCTGTCGAGGATCTCGTCGGCGCCGAGCGCTTCGACGGTGTTGTGCTTCGCTGGTGACGCCGTGGCGATCACGCGTGCACCGTAGTGGCGGGCGAGACGAACGGCGGCCTGCCCCACGCCTCCGGCCGCGGCATGAACGAGCACCACCTCACCCGTCTTGATCTCGCCCAACGGCTTCAGTGCCGCCAAGGCGGTAGCCCAGTTCAGCACCAGGCCGAGGGCTTCGGCATCGCTCCAGCCGGAAGGCACGGGCAGCACACCCGCAGTCGGCATCGTCATGTACTGCGAGAATGCGCCGGGGCCGGCTCCGACGACGCGGGTGCCGAGCCGCAGTGGCCTCTCAACGTTCGGGCCAACACCCACGATCTCCCCGGCGGCCTCGAAACCCGCCACATAGGGCGCCTGCGGGCCTCCTCCGTAAGTTCCACGGGTCTGCATGACGTCAGCGAAGTTGACCCCGGCGGCGCCCACGCGGATCAGGTACTCGCCGGGCCCTGGGGTGGGGCGGCGATGATCGGCCGTGAGGGTCAGATCCTCCGGTCCCCGGTGCGACCGCTGGACCAGCGCTCGTACCCACTGCTCAGCGGTGTGCTGCTCGTTGATCTCCATGCGCCGAAGGTAGGAGCCTCACACTTACGTCAGGGTCAAGTAGCTGTCAGAGATCAGTGCGGCAGGCTTCTCGAAGGTAGGCGTCGAGTGCCGCCTGCTGATCGCTGAGAATCGCGATGCGCGCGGCGAGCCGATCGCGATAGCCCTGCACCTCGTGCAGGAACTCGGCGCACACCACGTCGGTGCCGTCATCGGATCCGTCGGTGAGGCCGGGCAGGACTTCCCTGATCAACCGAACGGGCAGCCCGGACTCCAGCAGCGAGCGGATGATGAGCACCCGGTCGATCGTGGACTGGCAGTAGTCGCGGAACCCATTGCTGAATCGGCCAGGGACGATCAAGCCCTCATCCTCGTAGTGCCGCAGCGATCTCACACTCACACCGCTCACCCTGGAGGCTTCGCTGATCTTCACACTCGGAGACAACACCCAGGAGCACCGCGGTCTTCCAGCGATCACCACGACGAAGTGCACCGCGCCGGGATCAGCGCACGTCACAACAGGGCGAACGTCGCCTGATGCGGCATTAGGGCTGTCGACGCGCGCGCAGGTGGTGACCGGACCGTCCACACCAAGACCGTCAACACCCCCTGGCAGCACGAGACCGCCTCCCGCACCCGCTCCTGGGGCACCTCAGCCGCGGTCCTGACCGGCGTCGCCACCACCCGCACCTGGACCGCCATGGACGGCGGCGGGTGGCGGCAGACCCGCACCGACACCGCCCACGACACCGTGACCGGCCTGCCGACCGAGGTCGACGACCAGGGCGACACCGCCCGCCAGGACGACGACCTGTGCACCACCACCACGTACGCCGTCAACGACGCCGCCTGGATCCGCGACCTGCCCGCCCGCGTCGAGACGGTCGCCGCCCGCTGCTCCGCCACCCCGGCCAGGCCGGACGGGATCGTCTCCGACGTCCGCACCTTCTACGACGGGGGCGCGTTCGGCGCCGCGCCGAGCAAGGGAGACCCCACCCGGGTGGAGAAGATCGCGGCGCACGACGGCACCGGGGCGACGTACGTGCCCTCCGTCCGGACGACGTACGACGCGTACGGCAGAGTCACGGCCGTCACGGACGCGGCCGGCCACACGACCACGACCGCCTACACCGAAACGGCCGGACTGACCACCCGGACCGTCACCACCGGACCGCCCATCACACCTGGGGACCCGTCGAGCGCACACGTCACGACCGAGACCCTCGACCCCGCCCACGGCCGGGCCACCGCACGGACCGACCCCGCCGGCCGCACCACCAACCTGACCCACGACGCGCTCGGCCGACTCACCAAGGTCTGGCTGCCGGGCCGCGCCACCACCGACACCCCCGACATCGAGCACGCCTACCAGGTCGCCGAGGGGAAGATCGGCGCCGTCACCACCAGGACCCTGACTCCTTCCGGCGGCCGACGCGTCACCCAGCAGCTGTTCGACGCGCTGCAACGCCCGGCGGCGAGACCGACACCGTCAGGTCCTACGCCAACGCGCCCGCAGGGCAGGGGCACCAGCTCCGCTCGGTCTCCCAGACCGGTGGCGCGAACCCCCGCACCGAGACATTCGACTACGACGCTGCCGGCGGCGTGACGCTGGGGGTGGACGGTCAGGTGGGGACCGCGATGCGCGGTGACGGCTCGACGGGCCATGCCGAGACGTCCGCATCGGTCGTCGACACCTCCAGGACGTACGCGGTGGGCGCCTGGGTCAGGCTCGCCCACACCGACGGCTTCGCCACCGTCGTCAACCAGGACGGCGACGTGGTCAGCGGCTTCTACCTGCAGTACGTCAAGGACGAGAACCGCTGGTCGTTCAGCCTGACCAACGCCGACGCCGTCCAGGGCGGGGTCCGGGTGAAGTCGCTCGCCCCGCCCGAGGTGGGGGAGTGGACCCACCTGCTGGGTGTGTACGACGCCGTGGCGAAGAAGGCGACCCTGTACGTCAACGGCGTGCCGCAGGAGGAGAAGCCCTTCACCGTCACCTGGAACGCCACCGGCCCGATGGCCATCGGCCGCGCGAAGCACAACAGCGCCGCAGTGGACTTCTTCCCCGGGGAGATCGACGATGTACAGGTCTACGACCGCCTGGTCAGTGCGGAGGAGGCCGCAGACCTGTTCACCCGTCACCCCGTGCTCTCCGGCCGCTGGACGCTCAACACCGACGGGCAGGACGGCGCCGGCGGCTGGCAGGTCGAGATGCCGGGCTCCGACGCGTCAGGCGCGGTGGCTCAGCGGGCGGAGCACTCCGCCTATCAGAGCCAGCTCGACTGGGACCATGTGGCCATCGTGTACGACTCCTTCGCGGACGTCCTGCGGCTGTATGTCAACGGCTGGCTTGAGGAGACCGAGGAACGGGTTTCGGCTCGCTGGCACACGATCGGCTTCGACGCCACCGGCCCGCTCCAACTGGGCCGTACGAAGACCGCGGGTGCCTGGGGCGAGCACTGGTCTGGCGTGATCGACGACGTGTGGGCCTTCTCCGGGGTGCTCACCCAGGAGCAGATCCAGACGCTCGCGGGCTACACGGAACTCCCGTCGGACTCTCCTTTCTGACTTTGGGTGAGATGGCGAATCATCGGTAAACAGAATGGATCTGTAATCGGCGTAAGAATGAATCGGGCGTGCCTTTTGGCGCCGGTCCGGTCAAGCCGGGGCGTGCGGCGGTTCGCCGTCATTCGTGGCCGAAGCCGCCACCTTCTCCCGGAAAGCGCGCAGTGCCGCGGCGCCCACCGCCTTGTCCTGCTCGCCGTTGCCGCCGCTCACGCCCACGGCGCCGACCACCTGGCCCTCGTGCACGATGGGGAAGCCGCCGACGAAGACGGCGAACCTGCCGGGGTGCATGTGGCTGATGCCGAAGGCCTCGTTGCCGGGCAGGGCGGGGCCGTTCGGGGGTTCGTTGAAGAGGTGGGTGTCGCGCTGGTGGCCGGCCGCGGTGAATGCTTTGGCGATCGCGATCTCCACTCCGGTGAGGCGGGCGCCGGTCATCCGGTGGAGGGCGATCGGATGGGCCCCGTCGTCGGCGACGCAGATGGTCTGTTTGACGCCGATGCGGCGGGCCTCCTGTTCGGCGGCCTCCAGCATGACGAGGGCGTCCTCAAGGGTGAGGCGGAAAACCGTGTGCATTGCCTTTTCAGCTCCTGCCCGCATGAATATTCCGGCCGTCTGACAAGAGAAAGCGGCGCGACGCCATTTACCGGCGACCCGCGGTCCCTGACATCGGGCTATTGCCTTCCGTTCCCCCGAAATGGAAAATGAGGGAAATCCGTCCTCCCTCCTCACCCGTGACTCGCGGCGACTCCGTTGACACCGTCAGTCTCCGAGGGCCGGTGGCCCACGGCTACGTACACACTGCCGAACCGGCGAGACAGGATTTGGGCACATGGCACAGACGTCCTCCAGCAGTGTCGACCTGATCGATGCCCAGGACCGTGACCCCAGTGGGCAGATCTCCCTGCGAGCGCTTCTGGCCGAACCTCTGCTGCGCGGCCGGGTCATCGCGGGCACGGCCGGGCTGAGCCGGAGCGCGTCCTGGTGCCTGCCGCTGTCCGAGCTGGGGGAGGCCGGGCCGGTGTCCTCGCCGGACCTCTCCGGCATGGTCGTCCACCTGCCCGCGGACGCGCTGGCCGAGCCGGACGAGGCGTGCGCGCTGGTCGCCGACCTCGCCCGCAGGGACGCCGTCGCGCTGCTGGTCTGGCCGTCTCCCGAGGGCCGCGTCCCGGACCTGACCAGGGCCGCGCGGGCGGCTGAAGAGGCGCGCATCCCGCTGCTCGTGCTGCCGGCGGAGGCCGACTACCGTGCGGTGAGCCGTCTGGTGGGGCAGAAGGCCCTGGCCCAGACCTCTCATGTGCTGGAGTACGGTTCGCGGGTGCACCGCACGCTGGCCGAGGTGCTGGCCAGGGGGTCGGGAATCCCGGCCATGGCGCGGGCGGTCGCCGGGCTCGCCCGCTGCCCGGTCCTGGTCATGGACGCCGACGGCGAGACCCTCGTCTGCGCGGGCTTCGAGCCGGGCGCCGCCGGTCTGGCCGCCGAACCGGCCAGGATCGCCGACCTCATCGCCGAACGCCTGCCCGACCTGCGGGAGAGCGACGACTGCGCCCGGACGCTGACGGAGCTCAACCTGCGCGAAGGCGAGCTGGACGACCCGGTCCGCGTCCTGATCGCGCCCATCGTGGTGGGCGGCGACCTGTACGGCAGGCTGGTGCTCGTGGAGAACGTCTGGCCGCCGGACGCCCACGACCTGGCCCAGCACCGGGTCATCGCCGAGCACGGGGCCACCCTGACCGGCTCGGAGATGTTACGCCAGCGTTCGGTGCGGGCCGCCGAGGAGCAGGCCAGGGGCGACTTCGTCGAGTCGCTCGTGCACGGCCGCTTCGCCGACCCGCACGAGCTGGAGGCCCGCGCCCGCCACCACGGCTTCGACCCGGAGGGCCGCTACGCGGTGCACGTGCTGACGGCGGGCGCCCTGCTGCCGGCCGGCCGGCGCGACCAGCGCCGGGCGGGGGCCGTGACCCGCATGGTCCAGGTGGTCGAGCCCTCGGACACCCAGCGGACGCTGGCCGCCGCGATCGGCCCCTTCATCGTGGTCATCCGGCAGGTCACCGGGGACGCGCTGGCCGGGCAGGCGTCCGTGGCGCAGTTCGCCGGGCAGCTGCACCGGGCACTCCGCCCTCACCTGGGGGACGACCTGCGGCTGACCCACGGGCGCGCGGGCCGGGGCGCGGCGGGGGTGGCGGCCAGCTACTACGAGGCGCGGGTGGCGATGGGGCTGGCCCGGCACACCGGCGCCGCCCCCGTGTGCGGGTACGACGACCTGCGCGTCCACGCCGCGCTGAAGGACGTGGCGGCCAGCGTCGAGGGGCGGGCGTTCGCCAGGGAGATCCTGGACGCGCTGCGCCGCGTGCACAGCCAGACCGGCGACCTGGAGCAGGTGGTGCTCGCCTACATCAGGTCCGCGGGCAACCTGAACGCCGCCGCCCGGACGCTGAAGCTGCACCGCAACACCATGCTGTACAAACTGGACCGGGCCTCCAGGGCGCTGCGGATGGACATCCGGTCGGCCGACGCCCAGTTCATGGTCTGGCTCGCGCACCACATCGACACTCTCGCGGCGGTCACCGGCGCGCTCTCCGACGAGTTGTCCCCGCCCGTCGACTCCGTCGAGGCCCCCTGACGGCTCAGCCCTGGGCGGCCTGCCGCCGGCGCCTGGGCCCGTCCTGCTCCTTGGCGTCGTCGGGAAGCAGCACGAAGATCTCGCCGTTCTCCTCGCGCACCGGATACACCCTGATGGGACGCGTCGCGGGCGGCAGGATCGGCTCGCCTGACTCGTAGTCGAAGACGCTGCCGTGGCAGGAGCAGAGCAGCCCCTCCTCGGTGGCCCGGCCGGAGGAGAGCAGGCAGTCCAGGTGGGTGCAGTAGTTGGACATGGCGTGGACCCGGCCGTCCCAGCGCGCCACGGCGACCTCCACCTCGTCCACGAAGAATCTGCGTACGAGCCCGTCGGGCACCTGCCCGGACCGTGCGACACGGCGGTATTCCATGGTCTCTCCTCAGAGCAGGTCGATCAGGTCGGTGTCCTCGTCGCGGAGCGCGGCGGGGTCGGGTGCGGCCCCGGCCGCCATGAGCTGCCGGGCCGCGGACACCTCGGCGCCCCGGTCCATCCCGAAGGCGGCCTTGAGCACACCCTTGCGCAGGTAGAAGGCGACGAAGTCGAACTCCTCGGCCGAGCCGCGCACGACCAGCTCGTCCCAGCCCTCGGCGTGTCCCGCGTACTGCAGGTCGCGGCCGAACTGCTCCGACCAGAACCAGTGCGGGGTCGTGTACGGGACGTCGCGGCCGAGGATGTTCCTGGCCGCCGCGGCGCCCTGGCCGCTGGCGTTGTCGAAGTGCTCCACCCGCACCGGCCTGCCGGCCAGGGGATGGAAGGCGCGGGCGACGTCGCCGGCGGCGTAGACGCCCGGCACGTTCGTCCGGCAGTACTCGTCGGTCAGGACCCCGTCGTCCAGGTCGATGCCCGAGCCGGCGAGCGGTTCGACGTTGGGCACCATGCCGACGCCCACCACCACCACGTCGCCCTCGACGATCCGGCCGGCGCTGGTCCGCACGGCGGCGACGTCCGGCGTCTCGGCGTACTCCACGACGCTCTCCCCGGTGCGCAGCGTCACCCCGCCCGCGCGGAGCAGCGCGGCGCACACGGCGCCCATCTCCTCGCCGAGCACCTGCCCGAGCGGGTGGTCCAGGCGCTCGATCACGGTCACCGCCGCGCCCCTGGCCCGCGCCGTGGAGGCCACCTCGGAGCCGATGAACCCGGCTCCGACCACCACGACGCGGGCCCCGGGCCGCAGGTCGGCGCGGAGCCGGTCGGCGTCGGCCACGGTGCGCAGGTACCGTACCCGGTCGCCGGCCACCCCCGGCAGCGCGCGCGGCCGCCCCCCGGTGGCGATCAGCAGCGCGTCGGCCGCGGCCGTGGAGCCGTCGGCGAGCTCCACGGCGCGGTCCGCGCCGCGCACGGCGGTCACCGCGGTGCCCAGCAGCAGCTCCACCTCGTTGGCCGCGCACCATCCCGCGGTCAGCAGGTCCAGCCCTGCCCGGTCCTCCTCGCCCGCCAGGTACTCCTTCGACAGCGGCGGGCGCTGGTAGGGCGGTTCCGGCTCGGCGCCGACGAGCGTGACACGGCCATCGAAGCCCAGCCGCCGCAGCGTCCGGGCCGCCACGGCGGCCGTCTGCCCGGCCCCGGCCACCAGCACCGACCGGATCATCGGCTCTCCTCCGGCGTCAGCGCCCGCGGCCGCGGGTCCACGTAGACCACGCCGTCGTCGACCCGTACGGCGTGCACCGGCTGGCACCGGTCCTGCCCGTCGGCCTCACCGGTGCGCGGGTCGAAAGACCACTGGTGGCCCGGGCAGATCACCCTGCCGTGCAGCAGCGTGCCCTTGCTGAGCGAACGCCGCTTGTGCACGCAGGTGTCGGCCAGCGCGTACACCTCGCCGTCCACCAGGAAGAGCGCGATCGGCTCGGCGCCCACCGTGACCAGCTTGCGGTTGCGCCGCTCCAGCTCGCGGAGCGAGGCGACCTCCACCCACTCGGCCGGCGTGCTCACTCCGCGGCCACGAGGTCCGGCCGGACGTAGTGGTCGTACAGGCCCTGCGTGTACGAGTAGCGCATCTCGGCGCCCCACCGGCACATCCGCAGGCACCGCTGCTGCAGCTCCGGCGTGTCGGCGTGGTCGAGCACGATCTGGTAGCCGCGCTCGCCGTGCACCTCGTCGGAGGTGATGTGCAGGTCGAAGAACTCGATCTCGTCCTCGCTGAAGCCGTAGACCTCGCGCAGGGGGACGATCTGCTTGCGGTAGATGTTCGGCACCTGCGACTCCAGGCCGACGACCAGCGCGGCGGTGGCCACCACGAAGTGCTCGCGCATGGCGACCGCGTAGCACCACGACTGCAGGCCGCGGGTGATCGGGTTCGCGTTGTCCGGGTCCTCCACCCGCTCCCGGGTGGTGCCGCACGCCTCCGCGAACTTGATGAGCAGATCGGTGTGCCGGATGTCGGCCAGCTCCTCCTCGTACATGTTCTGCAGGGTGAAGTCCTTGGCGCCGGTGTACTGGTCGGGGGTGTTGGCGTAGACGTAGGCGAGGTAGTCGGCGAACGGGCCGACATAGTGGTAGTGGTTCTCGGCCCAGCGGGCGAAATGCTCCCGCTTGAGCTTGCCCTCCGCCCAGGCGACGCTGAAGTTCGCTTTCGAGGCCTGCCGGCCCTTGATCGCGTTCTCCAGGGCCGAGCGGAAATCATCCCGCGACAGCAGTTCCGGCATTTCCGGTCTCCCTTTCCCCGAGACGGCTTTTCTCGTCTCACAGTAGGAATTTCGTGGTTCGTTTCGTACGGTCAACCGGCACAGGGAACCGCCGATTTCGTGTGCACGTTGCACGGCTCATTCGAGCGCGGACAGATAAACACTTTTCTCCTGTGTGTAGAAGAGCATCATCGTGGGCCCGGCCTGCTCCTTGAAGGTCTGCGTCCCGGACTCCTTGAGCCCGCCGAAGGGCACGTTCATCGCCATGCCGGTGGTCGGCTGGTTGACCTTCACCAGCCCGGTACGGCTGCGCCTGGCGAAGTCCAGGGCCCGGCCGAGATCCCGGGTGACGATGCCGGAGGCCAGGCCGTACTCGGTGGCGTCGGCCAGCGCGAGGGCCTCTTCGAAGTCGGCGGCCCGCTGGAACGCCAGGACCGGCCCGAAGATCTCCTCGCGGGCCAGCCGCATGTCCGGCCGCACCCCCGCGAACACCGCCGGGGACACGAAGAACCCGCGCTCCAGGCCGTCACCGGTGAGCCTGCGGCCCCCGGTGACGAGCTCCGCGCCCTCCTCCTGGCCGGCGCGCACGTGGTCGAGCACCTTGGCGAGCTGGAAGTCCGCGGCGAGCGGGCCCATGTCCACGCCCGGCGCCCGGCCGTCGCCGACGGTGCGTTCCCCGGCCAGCTTCGCCACCCGCTCCAGCAGCGGCTCGTACACCTCGCCGAGCGCGATCACCAGGCTGGTGCCGGTGCACGCCTGGCCGCTGAGCCCGAACGCCCCGGTCGCGATGATCTGAGCGGCCCGGTCGAGATCCGCGTCGGGCAGCACGACCACCGGGTTCTTGCCGCCCATCTCCAGCTGGACCCGGCGGGACGGGCCGGCGGCGGCGTGCACGGCGCGGCCGGTCGCGGTGGATCCGGTGAACGTCACCGCTCCCACCCTGGGGTCGCCGGCCAGCGCCGCGCCCGGCTCGGGGCCGCCGTGCACCAGCGCCAGTGCGCGCGCCGGCAGCCCGGCCGCGAGCAGCGCCTCCACCAGCCGCTGCGCCGTCAGCGGGGTGAGCGGCGAGGGCTTGAACACCACGCCGTTCCCTGCGGCGAGCGCGGGACCGAGCTTCCTGGACGGGATGTTGAGCGGGAAGTTCCACGGCGTGATCGCGCCGACCACGCCGACCGGCTCCCGCCAGGTGTAGACCAGGGCGCTGCCGGGGGCGGCGTAGGTCTGACCGCTCATCCGCACCGCCTCGGCGGCGTGGAAGCGCAGGTTCATCGGCGTCCGGCGGGTCTCCACCGACGCCTCGGCCAGCGTCTTGCCCTCTTCCCGTACGATCTCCGCGGCCAGTTCGGCGGCCCGGGCCTCCAGCAGGTCGGCGGCCTTCTCCAGGACCCTCGCCCGGGTCTCGGCCGGCGTGGCGGCCCACTCCGCCGCGCCCCCGGCCACCGCCGCCACGGCGGCGTCCACGTCGGCGGCGGAAGAGTCGGGGAACGCGCCCACCACGTCGTCGACGTCCGCCGGGTTGCGGCGGGTGAACGTCTCACCCGAAAGCGCGGGCACCCACCGGCCCCCGATCAGGTTGCGACCCTCGTACGCGCTCACCGGCGCACCCCCTCGGGCACACGCCGGGAAAGCGCGTCGGGTGTGGCGTTTTGCGGGATGAGGGCGGTGGGTGCGGTGTCTTGCGCGGTGGAGGTGTCGGGTGCGGCGTCTCGCGGGATCGGGGCGGCGGGTGCGGTGTCCTCCGTGATGGGGATGTCGGGTGCGGCGTTGTGCGTGGTCGGGGGGTGTTGGGCTGCTGCGGTCAGTTCGATCTCCACGGGGGCGCCGCCTGGCAGGGCCCGTACGCCTACCGCTGTGCGGGCGGGGGTGCCGAGCGCCGGTGCCGTACGGGCCAGCGCGGCGGACGCGCCGTCCGCCACCGCCGACAGCTCCGTGAACCCGTCCACGCAGGCGATGAAGACGCTCAGCCGGAGCAGCCCGCGCAGCCGGTCGAGCCCGCCCGCCGCGTCCGCCACCGCGGCCAGGGCGTTGCGCGCGGCCAGCCCGGCCGCCTCGGCGGCCGCGGCCGTATCGACCTCGCCGCCGACCAGGCCGGTCACGGTGAGCGTGCCGTCGCGCCTGGGCGTCATCCCGGCGCTCACCACCAGCGCCGAGCAGGGCACGTACCCGCGTCCCAGACACAGCGGGTGCGGCTGGCTCACCGCGGCAGCGTAGGCCCCGCGCGGGCACGGCACCTCGGGAAGCCCTTCCGGGACCGCTCCGCCCGTACTCATGTCGGTCTCAGACACCGAGAGCCACTCCGTCCTGTCGCGGATCCGCCGCGCCGAGCAGCGCGCCGGACTCCTCGTCGATCGAGATCACCAGGGCGCTGCCGCCCGCCCCCCACGCGCCCTGCGTCCGGACCTCGTGCCCCAGCCCGGCGAGCCGGGCCAGCGTCCGCCGCCCCAGCCGGGTCTCGCACCGCAGCTCGTACGGGCTGCCCAGGGTGTCGGCGTCGCTGCCGGGATGCACGGTGAACCGGGGGGCGCCCACCGCCCGCGCGGGGTTCGCCCCGTGGTCGAGGAGGTGTGACAGCAGTTGCGTGTTCCACTGCACCTGGCCGTCGCCGCCGGGCGTGTTCCCCGCGTGCCGCAGCCGCCCCGCGTCGTCGGTGACCAGCCAGGCGTTCAGCGTGTGCAGCGGGCGGCGGCGGGGGGCCACCTCGTTGGGGTGCCCGTCCCGGAGGTACGCCCCCCGGCCCAGCCGGTTGTTCAGCACCACGCCGGTGCCGGGCACCGTGACCCGGGCGCCGAACGTGAAGGCGAGCGAGTGGATCAGGCTCACCGCGCGCCCGTCGCCGTCCACGGCCACCACCGAGGTGGTGTCGCCCGCCGCCGGCACCGGCGGGGCAACCGGGGCGGGCAGCCGCCCGGCGGCGAGCAGCGACCGGCGGGCGGCGATCTCCCGAGGCGTCAGCAGCTCCCGCCACGCGTCGTCGCCGTCGCCGCAGCGGGCCAGCCGGTCGGCGAACGCGAACCGCGCCGCGCCCGCCGCCCAGTGCACCGCCTCGGCCGACAGCCAGGGCAGCTCCGCCAGCGTGCCGTCGCAGATCCCCGCCTGCTGGAGCACCATCCATCCGGGGGAGGGCGGCGGGGTCTGGTGGACGTCCATGCCCCGGTAGCGCCCGGTCAGGGCCGGGCCCGGCACGACCTTCCCCGTCTCGGCCCACTCCATCCCGGAGAACGGCGCGCCGGCGGCGGCCAGCGCGGACACGGCCCGCTCCGCCAGCTCTCCCGTGTAGAGGTCACCGGGGTCGCCGGCGAGGCGGCGCAGCGTGGCGGCCAGCTCCGCCTGGACGATCGGGGCGCCCACGGCCGGCACGGCGCCGCCGGGCAGGAACACCGCCGTGGTCCCGGGATCGGCGGCCAGGGCGTCACGGTGTTCCAGGATGTCGGCCCTGGTCTTGGCGGTGCAGCGCAGCCCGCCCTGCGCGGCGGCGATCGCGGGGGCCCAGAGCTCGGCCAGGCTCCGGGTGGCGCCGGCGCCGTGCAGCGCGGCCAGAGCCGCCATCGCGCCGGGCGCGGCCACCGCCAGCGGCCCCTCCATGGGGATGGCGGTCAGCCCGCGCGCCCGGTAGAAGTCCGCGGCGCCCCCGTCGGGACCGTATCCGCTGCCGGAGAAGGAGACCACCGCGCCGTCCGGGCGCCGCAGCAGGGCGAAGGCGTCCCCGCCCACGCCGCACTGACCCGGCAGCGCCAGCCAGCTCATCGCGGCCATCGCGAGGACCGCGTCCACGGCGTTGCCGCCGTCCTGGAGCACGCGCACCCCGCTGAGGCTGACGGCGGGATGGCTGGAGGCCACCATCCCTCCTGCCGACACCGCCGGTCCCCGTGGAGGGTCCTGCCAGTCCTGTCGTTCTGAACGCACGAACCACAGTGTCTGCCTGTCCGCAATGTCCGGATATGGAGGAAGTGTTGGATTCGGCGTGCGGAACTTGGGCGTCCTGCACATCCAGGGAAGCGACCCCCGGCGCGGCGACGCGGGCGTGAGCCGGTTCCGGGCTGCCGTCGCATCGGCACGCTGCACAAACAGCCGGGCGCTTAATGTGCAGTTTCCTCATTGTTCGCCTCGGGCCGACCCAGGACATTCTGTGCAACAGTTCGCAGCTTTGGTACGCCATGCCGTACCGAAAGGGAGGTGCCATGGAACTGGGTGCCGCTCACTGGATCTACCTGGCGGGAATGGCAGTGATCATCGGCGTGATGATCGCCCGCAAGAACATCGTCATCCCCGCCGTCGCCGCCACTTTCCTCACCGCCTGGGCATACACGGGAGACCTCGTCTCCGGGTTCCGGTCCGTCTTCGGCGCCAGCCTCACGGCCGCCGCCGAACTCTTCAACATCTTCCTCATCATCGCCCTGGTGACCGCGCTGCTCGGCGCGCTGAAGTCGCTGGGCGCCGACCGGCGCATGGTCGAGCCCTTCCGGGTGGTCATGCGCAACGGGCACACCGCCTTCTGGGTGATGGCGGCGGTGACCTACGTCATCAGCCTGTTCTTCTGGCCCACCCCCGCCGTGCCGCTCATCGGCGCGATCCTGCTGCCCGCGGCCATCAGGGCAGGGCTGCCGCCCTTGCAGTCCGCCCTGGCCATGGCCATCGCGGGTCAGGGAATGGCGCTGTCGAGCGACTACGTCATGCAGGTCGCCCCCGGCCTGTCGGCCACCGCCGCCGGAGTCGAGGCGAGCGTGGTGGCCGACCGCGCCATGGTGCTGTCCCTCATCACCGGCGGCGTCGCGCTGGTCCTCGTCTACGTCATGAACCGCAAGCACATCCTGCGGCCGAGCATGACCCATTTACAGGCGTGGGAGGCGCTCTCCACGAGCGCCGCCGGGACCGTCCAGGAGACCGGCGCCCAGAACGGCGTTCCCCAGCCCGCCGGGAGCAGCGTGCCGGTGGCGCACACGGCCGCCGGGCCGGTGGAGATGACCGCGGCCGGCGCCACGGTGGCCGTCGCGCCCGCCCCCCAGGACGGCGGGCCGGGCCACGGCGGCCCTCCCGGGGAGGGCGCCGGGGCGGGGCGCTCCAGGGCCTTCGCCGTCATCGTGCCGCTCGTCCTGCTCGCCGTGGTCGGCTACATGCTGCTCGGCAAGTTCACCGGCCTCGTCCCCGAGACGGTGGGCTCGGACGCCGCCGCCCTCGTCGGCGGCGTGGTCGCGCTCCTGCTGCTGGCCGCCTCGATCACCAAGGACGCCCGGGGCAGCCTGGAGGCGTGCGCCGAGCACGTCGTGGACGGCCTGGTGTTCTCGATGAAGGCGATGGGCATCGTGCTGCCGATCGCCGGCTTCTTCTTCATCGGCAACGGCGACTTCGCCGGCCGGATCATGGGCCTGGAGGAGGGCGCCGAGGCGCCGAGCTTCCTGTTCGAACTGGTGAGCGCCGCGCAGGGCGCGATCCCGTCCAACGCCTTCTTCATGGCCTTCGCCCTGCTCGTCATCGGCATGATCACCGGCCTCGACGGTTCCGGGTTCTCCGGCCTGCCGCTGACCGGCTCGCTGTCGGGGGCGCTGGGACCCGCCGCGGGCGTCGACCCGGCCACCCTGGCGGCCGTCGGCCAGATGGGCGCCATCTGGGCCGGCGGCGGCGTGCTCATCGCCTGGTCCTCGCTCATCGCGGTCGCGGGCTTCGCCCGCGTCTCGGTGCTGGACCTGGCACGGAAGGCGTTCCTGCCGGTGATGCTGGGACTGCTGGCCTCCACGCTGGTGGCCGTGCTGATCTTCTGATGGCCGCCTCCCTCTCCGGTTCTTGCAAGGTTAGGCTAACCTTATCTAGCATGTCCGGCAGAGGGAGGCGATGCCTCGGTGGAGACACTGCTGAGCGGACCGGACGGCACCTACGACATCCTGGGAATCGGCTTCGGCCCATCCAACCTCGCGCTGGCGATCGCGCTGGCCGAGCACAACACGCGGGTCCCGGAGAGCGAGCGGCTCCGCGTCGGATTCCTGGAGAAGCAGCACGACTTCGGCTGGCACAGGGGGATGCTCCTCGACGACGCGACCATGCAGGTGTCCTTCTTGAAAGACCTGGTCACCATGCGCGACCCGGCCAGCGACTTCAGCTTCCTCTGCTTCCTCAAGCAGAGCGGCAGGCTGGTGGACTTCCTCAACCACAAGACGCTCTTCCCGTTACGCATCGAGTTCCACGCCTACTTCGAGTGGGCCGCCGCGCGGATGCGCGACCTGGTCGAGTACTCGGCGGAGGTGGTGTCCGTCGAGCCGGTGACCGGGGAGGGCGGTGAGGTCCACGCGTTCGACGTGATCGTCCGCGATCCGGAGCGTCCGGAGCGCACCTTCATCCGCCGCGCGCGCAACCTCTGCGTCGCCACCGGCCTGGAGCCGCACCTGCCGCCGGGGACCGTCGTCTCCGACCGGGTGTGGCACAACAGCGAACTGCTGCCCCGCGTGACCGCGCTCCAGGAAGCCGGGACCCGGGTGCGCAGGGCCCTGGTGCTCGGGGCGGGCCAGAGCGCCGCCGAGACGGCCGACTACCTGCACCGCACCTTCGACCAGGCGGAGATCTGCGCCGTCTTCGCCAAGTACGGCTACACCCCCGCCGACGACAGCCCCTTCGCCAACCAGATCTTCGACCCGGCCGCCGTCGACACCTACTTCGGCGCCCCGCCCCAGGTCAAGCAGTCCCTGCTCGACTACCACCGGAGCACGAACTACTCGGTGGTGGACATGGACCTCATCGAGTCCCTCTACCGGACCGTCTACCGGGAGAAGGTCCGGGGCAGCGAGCGGCTGCGCCTGCTGCGCGCCTCGCGCATCCGCGAGGTGCGCGCGCTGGACGACCGGCTCCGCGTCGAGGTGGAGTTCCTGCCCACCGGCGCCCGCGAGGTGATCGAGGCCGACCTGCTCGTCCACGCCACCGGCTACCGGCCCCAGGACATCGGCGCCGTGCTCGGCCGGGCCGCCAAGCTCTGCCTCCGCGACGAGGAGGACGAGGTCAGGATCGGCCGCGACTACCGCGTACTGACGCCCCCGAACGTGTCGGCCGGCATCTACCTCCAGGGGGCGGGCGAGCACACCCACGGCCTCACCTCGACGCTCCTGTCCACCACCGCGATCCGGGCCGGGGAGATCCGCGACTCGCTGCTCGCCCACCGCACGCCGCGGGCCAGGGCGGCGACCTAGTGGTCGTCGCCGAGGGCCGGCCGGGCGTCTCCGCGCAACGGCCGGCCGGCCTCGCCGCGGGCGACGCCGGCCGGAGCGGCGTCCTGCTCCTGCTCGTGGCGGCGCTGGCCGCCACGTGCGTCCTCAGCGTCGCCGCCGGCACCAGGACCATCGCCCTCGGCACGGTCTGGGACGCGTTCGCGCACTTCGCCGGCACGGAAGAACACGTGATCGTCCGCGAGCTGCGCGTGCCGAGGACGCTGCTCGGCCTGCTGGCGGGGGCCGCGCTCGGCGTCTCCGGGGCGGTGCTCCAGGCCGTGACCCGCAACCCGCTGGCCGACACGCAGATCCTCGGGATGAACGCCGGCGCGGCGCTCTTCGTGGTGTTCGCGATCGGCGTGCTGGGGCTCACCGGCATCTGGTCGTACGTGTGGTTCGCGTTCGCCGGGGTGGCCTTCGCCACGGTCCTCGTCTACGCGCTCGGCTCGATCGGGCGCGGCGGCGCGACGCCGCTCCGGCTGACGCTGGCGGGCGTCGCGCTCGGCGCGGTCATGTCGGGCGCCTCGGCCGGGATCCGGCTGGTGAAGCCGAGGGCCTTCGACTACCTGCGCTTCTGGGACGTCGGCACGCTCGCCGGACGGCCGGCGCAGATCGCCGTGGCCGTCGCCCCGTTCGTCGTGCTCGGCCTGGGCCTGGCGCTGGCCGCGGCCCGCTCGCTGAACGCCGTCGCGCTGGGCGACGACCTCGCCCGCACGCTCGGCGCAGGGGTCGTCAGGACGCGCGTGCTGTCGGTGCTCTCGGTGACGCTGCTGACCGGGGCGGCGACCGCGGCCGTGGGGCCGATCGGATTCGTGGGCCTGATGGTGCCGCACGCCGTCCGCCGGATCGTCGGGCCCGACCAGCGCTGGATCCTCGCGTACACGATGATCTGCGCGCCGATCCTGCTGCTCGGCGCGGACATCGCCGGGCGGATGCTGATCCGTCCGGCGGAGCTGCAGGCGGGCATCGTCACCGCGTTCCTGGGCGCGCCGGTCCTGATCTGGCTGATCAGGCGGAGAGCGGTGAGCGGCCGGTGAACGGGGTGGACTTCGGCCACCGGGTCGTGGTCGCGCGGGGACCCGGCCCGCTGTCGGTCCGGTTCGGCGCGCGTACCGCGCTCGTCTGCGCCGGGCTCGGCCTGACCGCCCTTGCGGTCGCCGTGCTCGGGCTGGGCACCGGCGAGTTCGAGGTGCCGCCTGGCGAGGTGATCGGGGCGCTGGCCGGGCAGGGCTCCGGCGCGACGCGGCTGGTGGTCGTCGAGTGGCGGCTGCCGCGCGTGCTGCTTGCCCTGCTCGTCGGCGCGGCGCTCGGGCTGAGCGGCGCCGTCTTCCAGTCGCTGCTGCGCAACCCGCTCGGCAGCCCGGACGTGATCGGCTTCAACACCGGCGCCTACACCGGGGTGCTGGTCACGATGCTGCTGGTGGGCCGCGACTACCACCAGACCGCGGCCGGCGCGCTGGCCGGGGGACTCCTGGCGGCCGCGGTGGTCTACCTGCTGGCCTACCGGCACGGCGTCCACGGGTTCCGGCTCATCGTCGTGGGCATCGCGATCAGCGCGATCCTCGCCTCGGTGAACCAGTGGTTCGTCATCAAGGTCCAGCTGCAGCTCGCCGTCGCCGCCGCCATCTGGGGGCAGGGCAGCCTCAACACGGTCACGTGGGAACAGGTCCCGCCCGTGGCCGTCGCGGTCGCGCTGCTCACCGCGGGCCTGCTGGCTCTCGGGCCGCGCCTGTCGCTGCTGGCCATGGGCGAGGAGTCCGCCGCCGCTCTCGGCGTGCGCACCGAACGGACCCGGCTGCTCTACCTCGTCATCGGCGTCGCGCTGACCGCCGTGGCCACCGCCGCCGCGGGGCCGATCTCGTTCGTCGCGCTCGCCGCCCCGCAACTGGCCCGGCTGCTCACCCGTACGGCGGGCGTCGCCCTGGCGCCGTCGGCCGTGATGGGCGCGCTGCTGCTGACCACGAGCGACTGGCTCGGCCAGCGGCTGTTCGCGCCCACCCAGCTTCCCGTGGGCGTGGTGACGGTGTCGCTCGGCGGGCTCTACTTCGCCTGGCTCCTGGCCAGGCCGATGCGGAAGGCGGCACCGTGAGACTGAGCGCCAGGGACCTCACGCTCGGCTACGACCAGCGGCCGATCAGCGAGCACCTCGACCTGGAGATACCGGACGGCCGGCTCACCGTGATCGTCGGGCCGAACGCCTGCGGCAAGTCCACCCTGCTGCGGGCGCTGGCCCGGCTGCTCAGGCCGTCCGCCGGGCAGGTCGTGCTCGACGGCGAGGACATCCACGCGTACCCGGCCAAGGAGGTCGCCAGGCGGCTCGGCCTGCTGCCGCAGACGTCGATCGCCCCGGACGGCATCACCGTGGCCGACCTGGTGGCGCGCGGCCGCCACCCGCACCAGAAGCTGCTGCGGCAGTGGTCGGAGCGGGACGAGGCCGCCGTGGTGAACGCGATGGCGGCCACCGGCGTCACCGACCTGTCGGGACGGCTCGTCGACACGCTCTCCGGCGGCCAGCGCCAGCGGGTCTGGGTGGCGATGGTGCTCGCCCAGGAGACCCCCATCATGCTGCTGGACGAGCCGACCACCTTCCTCGACATCGCCCACCAGATCGAGCTGCTCGACCTCTGCCTCCGGCTGAACCGGGAGCAGCGCAACACCATGGTGGCCGTCCTGCACGACCTCAACCAGGCCTGCCGGTACGCCGACCACATCGTCGCGATGAAGGCGGGCGCCGTCGTGGCCCAGGGCGACCCCAAGGCGATCGTCACCGCCGAGCTGATCGAGGACGTGTTCGGGCTGCCCTGCCGGATCATCGACGACCCGGAGACCAACACCCCGCTCGTCATCCCCCGCTCCCACCACGCGAACAGGAGAAACGATGTCCGACAACCCCTTCGACGATGAGGACGGCACCTTCTACGTGCTGATCAACGACGAGGAGCAGCACTCCCTCTGGCCCACGTTCAAGGAGGTGCCACAGGGCTGGCGCGTCGTCTTCGGCGGGGAAGGCCGGAGCAGACGCCAGGAATGCGTCGACTACGTCGAGGAGCACTGGACGGACCTGCGGCCGAGGAGCCTGCGCGAGAGCATGGCCGCCGAGCAGTGACCCGACCCATGACCCGCCCCGTCACCGGGCGCCGCGTCCTCTGGCGCGCGGTGACCCGCAACCGGCGCCGCCTGGGCGCCGGCACCGGCCTGATCAGCCTGCACCAGGTGTGCGAGTCGCTGGTGCCGATCCTCATCGGGGTCATCGTCGACCAGGCCATCGGGCCGGGCGACGGCGGCGCGCTCCTGCTGTGGGTGGCGGCCATGGCCGCGCTGTTCACCGCGCTGACCATGTGCTACCGCTTCGGCGCCCGCCAGCTGATGATCGCCATCGCCGACGAGGCGCACACCCTGCGCGTCGAGGTCGCCTCGAAGATCCTGCACCCGCGCGGGATCAGGACAGACCGGCGGGCCGGCGACCTGCTCACCGTGGCCGTCAACGACACCGACAACACCTCCTACCTGCTCGACTACGTGCCGCGCGTCGCCGGAGCGGTGACCGCGACCGCGGTGAGCGCCGTCGCGCTGCTCGTGATCGACGTGCAGCTCGGGCTGGCCGTGCTGATCGGCACGCCCGTCGTGCTCGTCGCCCTCCAGGCCGCCACCCCGCTGATCACCAGGCGGGTGGCCGAGCAGCAGGAGCTCGCGGGCGAGGCCACGTCCCTGGCGGCCAACGTGGTCAGCGGGGTGCGCCCGCTGCGCGGCATCGGCGCCGAGGGCGCGGCGGCCCGCCGCTACGACGAGGTCAGCAGGCGCTCCCTGCGGGCGGCGCTGCGCGCGGCCCGCACCCAGGGCGGCTACCTGTCCGCCTCCATGTCCAGCGGCGCGTTGCTGGCGTGCGGCGTCGCGATCCTGGCCGGGTGGTTCGCGCTCAACGGGCGGATCACCGTCGGCGAGCTCATCACCGTCATCGGCCTCGCGCAGTTCCTGATGGAGCCCATCGGCCTGCTCGCGGTCGTCCCCGGCTGGGTGGCCGAGGCCAGGGCCTCCGCCGACCGCGTCGCCGGCGTCCTGGACGCCGAGCCGCTGCTCCCCGAGGGTACGGAGGAGGTCGCGGGCCCGTCCGGCCTGGAGCTGCGGACGCTCAGGTACGGCCCGCTGGACGGGGTCGACCTGCGGGTGCGGCCGGGCGAGTTCGTCGGCGTGGTGCCCCACCGCGCCGCCGATGGTGAGGCGCTCGTCAAGATCCTCTCCGGACAGGTGGCGCCGGAGGAGTACGAAGGCGGCGTGCTCGTCGGCGGCGCGCACCTGTCGCGGCTCGCGCCCGCTGACGCCCGCCGGGTGATGCTGGTGGAACCCCACCTCACCGACCTGTTCACCGGGACCGTCGAGGAGAACGTCACCGCGGGCGGGCCGCTGGACGAGGCCGCGCTGGAGGCGTCCGCGGCCGGCCAGGTCGTCTCCGCCCATCCCGACGGCCTCGCCCACCTGGTCGCCGAGCGCGGCGCCAGCCTCTCCGGCGGGCAGCGGCAGCGGCTCGCGCTCGCCCGCGCGCTGATGGCCCGCCCGCCGATCCTCGTGATGCACGACCCCACCACCGCCGTCGACGCGGTGACCGAGCACGAGATCGCCCGGGGCCTGCGCGCGCTGCGCGGCACCGGGGAGCTCACCACCGTGGTGGTGACGAGCAGCCCGGCGCTGCTCGCCATGACGGACCGGGTCGTGGTCCTCGACGGCGGCCGGGTCACCGCCGAGGGAACCCACGCCGACCTGGCCGTGACGGACGACGACTACAACCGGGCGGTGCTGAGATGACGGCCTCCGACCAGACGACGGGCCCGGAGCGGCTGCCCGTCGCGGACGCGCGCAGGACATGGGCGTGGCTGCGGGCGGAGCTGCGCGGGCGGTGGCGGGCCGGGGCGCTCGCCGTGCTGGTGGGCGCCGTGGGCGCCGCCGCGTCGGTGGTGCCCGTGTACGCGCTCGGCAGGCTCGTCGACCTCGTCACCGAGCAGGCTCCCGGCTCGGCGATCGTCCCCGTCGCCGCGGTGATCCTCGTGGGGGCGCTCGTCGGCGGCCTCGCCGCCGGGCCCGGCACGTACCTGATCAGCCGATTGTGCGAGCAGATGCTCGCCGACCTGCGGGAAAGCACGGTGGCCCGCGCGCTCTCCCTCCCCGTCACCACCCTGGAACGGGTCGGCAAGGGCGACCTGCTGTCACGGGTCAGCACCGACACGGCCGCGATCGGCAAGGCGGCCTCCAACGTGATGCCCACGATGATCTCCGCGTTCCTGCTGGTCGTGGTGAGCGTCGCCGCGATGGCCGGGCTCGACTGGCGGCTCGGGCTCGCCGGCGCGGTCGCGATCCCGCTGTACGTGATGGCGCTGCGCTGGTACCTGCCACGCGCCGCGCCGAAGTACGCCGAGGAGCGGCGCGCGGTGGCGGACAACTCGCAACTGCTGGTGGAGAGCATGCAGGGCGTCCGCACCGTGCACGCCTACCGGCTGGAGCAGCGGCGCCTGCACGGCATCGGGAATGCCTCGCACGAGGTGCGCGACATCTCGGTGTC
Organism: Nonomuraea harbinensis; assembly: GCF_019396385.1. Lineage (GTDB taxonomy): Bacteria > Actinomycetota > Actinomycetes > Streptosporangiales > Streptosporangiaceae > Nonomuraea > Nonomuraea ferruginea. The sequence goes on from NZ_JAHKRN010000014.1 coordinate 138,755, forward strand.
GGTCTTCACGCTGTTCACCCGGTTCGTCGGACGCGTCAACCGCTCGGAGTTCTTCGGCCTGGCCGCGATCCTCGTCACCGGCTTCCTCCTCGTCCGCCAGGGGCACGTGACCGTCGGCGAGAGCGCGGCGGCGGCGGTCCTGTTCCACCGCCTGTTCAACCCCATCGGCATGCTGCTGTTCACCTTCGACGAGGTGCAGGCGGCGGCGGCGAGCCTGGCCAGGCTCGTCGGCGTCATCGACCTCGCCCCCGCGGAGGAGCCCCGCGACGGGACGGGAGAGCCGGCAGACGCGTCCCTTGAGCTGGCGGACGTGCACTTCCGTTACGACGGCGCCCCCGAGGTGTTGCACGGCGTCTCCATCAGCCTGCCGGCCGGCTCGCGGGTCGCGCTGGTCGGATCGACGGGCGCGGGCAAGTCCACCATCGCGGCGATCGCCGCGGGCATCCTCACGCCCGGCAGCGGCTCCGTACGCGTCGGAGGAGCGGCGCTCCCGCCCGGGAGCCTGCGCGAGCATGTCGCGATCATCACCCAGGAGGTCCACGTCTTCGCCGGACCGCTCATCGAGGACCTGCGCCTGGCGCGGCCGGACGCCTCGCCGCAGGAGGCCGCCGCCGCGCTCGCCGCCGTCGGCGCCCTGGACTGGGCGAAGGACCTGCCCGACGGCCTCGGCACGGTGGTCGGCGAGGGCGGGCACGAGCTCACCACCGCCCAGGTCCAGCAGCTCGCCCTCGCCCGCCTGATCCTCGCCGACCCCCCGATCGCCATCCTCGACGAGGCCACCGCCGAGGCCGGCAGCCTCGGCGCCCGCAAGCTGGAGGAGTCCGCCGTCGCGGCCACGCGCGGACGCACCACCCTGATCGTCGCCCACCGCCTGACCCAGGCCGCCTCCGCCGACCGGGTGGTCGTCCTGGAGCACGGCCGGATCGTCGAAGAGGGCGGGCACCGGGAGCTCGTCGCCGCGGGCGGCCGGTACGCGGAGCTCTGGCGTGCCTGGGAGGCGCGCACCCCCACGTCGTCATCACGTTAGGGCAGCCATGGAAGCGAACCGTCCCGCCAGGATCACCACCATCGCCGACCTGTTCATCGACCAGGTGCGCCGGACCCCCGGGGCGCCGGCCGTGGTCGCCCCCGACGTGCGGCTGACGTACGCGGAGCTGGGCACGTACGTCTTCCAGCTCGCGCGGCACCTGCAAGCGCGCGGGTTACGGCCCGAGGACGTCGTCGCCGTCGCGACTCCGCGCTCCGCCGAGATGGTGGTCTGCGTGCTGGCCGTCATGGTCGCCGGCGGCGCGTTCGTGCCCGTCGACCCGTCCTGGCCGCGGGCTCGGCAGCGGCAGGTGCGCGCCGAGGCGGGGGCCGTCCACGTGCTGGACGCGCGCGAGGTCGATCTCTCCTCCTGGCGGTACGGCGACGAGCCCGCCGAGCCGCCGGCCGTGTCCATCCAGGGCGGCCGGCTCGCCTACGTGATGTTCACCTCCGGCTCCACCGGCACGCCCAAGGGCGCCATGATCCGCCACGAGGCGATCAGCCACCGCCTGCTCTGGCAGATGGAGGAGATCCTCGGGTTCGGGCCCGGCGACGCGTCGCTGTTCAAGGCGCCGCTGTCGTTCGACATCTCCGTCAACGAGATCCTGCTGCCGCTCGTCTCCGGCGGGTACGTGGTGGTCGCGGAACCTGGCGGCGAGCGCGACCCCCAGTACCTGCTGGACCTGATCGCCCGCGAGGGCGTCACGTTCGTCTACCTCGTGTCGTCGATGCTGGACGTGCTGCTGGAGATGGCGCGCGGCACCTCGCTGCTGTCCGGGCTGAAGCACGTCTGGTGCGGCGGCGAGGTGCTCACCCCGGAGCTGTTCGAGCGCTTCCGCGGCCAGCTCTCCACGACGCTCTACCACGGGTACGGGCCGGCCGAGGCGACCATCGGCGTCTCCCACGTCATCTACCGCGACACCGCCGAGCGCATCGCGACCTCGATCGGCCGCCCCAACCCGCACACCCGGCTGTACGTGCTCGACGAGCGTCTGGAGCGGGCACCCGAGGGGGCCGTCGGGGAGCTGTACGCCGCCGGGTTCCTGCTCGGCCGCGGCTACGTCAAGGCGCCGTCGCTGACGGGCTCCCGGTTCGTCGCCGACCCGTTCGCCGCCGACGGCTCCCGGATGTACCGGACCGGCGACCTGGCGAGATGGGCGCCCGACGGGTCGCTGGAGTTCGTCGGCCGCGCCGACCACCAGGTGAAGATCCGCGGTATGCGGCTGGAGCTGGAGGAGGTCGAGGCCGCCCTCGCCGCCCACCCCCAGGTGCGGCAGGCCGTGGTCGTCGTGGACGCCACCGGCCGGCGGCTCGTGGGGTACGTCCGGGCCGACGGGCCCGTCCCGGCCGCCGCGCTGCGCGACTGGTGCGCCGGCCGCCTGCCCGCGTACATGGTGCCGGAGTCGTACGTCGTCCTGGACCGCTTCCCCCTCACCGCCAACGGCAAGGTGGACCGGCAGGCGCTGCCGGAGCCCGCCGTGCGCGCCCGCACGCGCTTGCCACGCACCCCGCGCGAGCGCGCGCTCTGCGAGATCTTCGCGCGGGTGCTGGGCGTGGCCGAGGTGGGGGCGGACGACGACTTCTTCGCGCTGGGCGGTGACAGCATCGTCGCGATCGGCGTGGTCAGGCAGGCGCGGCGCGCGGGCCTTGAGGTACGTGCCCGTGACCTGTTCGCCCATTCCACGCCCGCCGCGCTCGCGGCCGTGGTCACGCCTGTGGACGTCGTCGCGGTGCCTGGAGTGAACGGGGTCGGCGCGGTCCCCGCCACCCCGATCACGTCGTGGCTCCAGGACGTCGGCCCCTCGATGGAGGGCTTCGTCCAGTCGATCACCGTCCGCACGCCCCCGGGGCTCACGGGCGGCCAGCTCGAAACGCTGGTCGACGCCGTACTGGAAACCCACGACATGCTCCGCGCCCGTACGGTCGCCGTCGCTGATCAGGTCGTGTCCGGGGGAGTGGGGGCGGTCGGTGGTGACGGTGGTCAGGGCGTGTCCGGGGGGTTGGGGTTGGGCGCGGTCACTGGTGATCAGGCCGGATCTGGGGGTGTGGGGGCGGTCGGTGGTGACGGTGGTCCCGTCTCTGGGGGGTTGGGGGAGCGCGGGGGGCCGTCCGGTGGTGGCCGGGATGGTCGTGGTGAGGTGCGGTGGGGGCTGGTGGCGGGGGAGCCCGGGTGGCCGCGGGCCGCGGAGGTGATCACTCGGGTCGCGACGGAGGCGGAGCTGGAGCGGCAGGCCGCCGTGGCGGCGGAACGGCTTGACCCGGGCCGTGGACGGATGATCGACCTGGTGTGGCTGGACGGCGGGGCGCACGCGCAGGGGCGGCTGACCATCGTGATCCATCACGTGGTCGTGGACGGCGTGTCGCTCCGCGTGCTCCTGGAGGACCTGAGCCAGGCGTGGGAGGCGGTGCGGGCGGGGCGTCCCGTCGAGCTGCCCCCGGTGCCCACGTCGTTCCGGCAGTGGGCGACGCTGCTCCAGGCCCGCGACTTCGCCGCCGAGGAGGACCACTGGCGGGGCGTCTGCTCGGCGCCCGACCCGATGATCGGCGACCGGCCCCTGGACCCGCGCCGCGACGTGGTCGCCACGGAGGAGTCCCTCACGGTCGAGATCCCGGCCGAGATCGCCGGGCGGCTGCTAGGCGCGGTCCCCGCCGCGGTGCACGGCGGGGTCAACGACGTGCTGGTCACGGCGGCGGCGCTCGCGCTGGGCCGATGGCGTGGTTCCGGTCCGGCCGTGCTGCTGGAACTGGAAGGACACGGACGGGAGGAGGAGGCCGTCGGGGACGTGGACCTCTCCCGTACCTTCGGCTGGTTCACCACCCTGTACCCCGCGCTGATCGACCCCGGCTCCGGAACGCCGGGCGAGGCGGTGAAAGCGGTCAAGGAACAGCTCCGCCGCGTGCCGAACCGCGGGCTCGGCTACGGCGCGCTCCGATACCTGGGGGACCGGCCCCGCCCCGACCTGGCGGTCACCCCACAGGTGCTCGTCCACTACCTCGGCCGCTTCGACGCGACCCCCGACACCGACCCGGACACCGGGCGGGGTGCCGGGGTGGTCGGTGACTGGGCGCCTGTGGGGGAGGGCGAGGTCGTGGGGGAGCGGCGCGATCCTCGGATGCCGCTGCCGCGGGTGCTGGAAATCAACTCCGTTGCCGTGGACGGGGCCGGTGGGCCGGTCCTGACGACCAGGTTCAGCTGGCCGGCGGGTGTGCTGGACGCCGGGCGCGTGCGGGAGCTGGCCGCGATGTGGACGCGGGCGCTCACCGCCATCGCCACCAGCGACACGGTCACCGGGCACACGCCGTCCGACTTCCCGCTCGTACCGCTGGACCAGGAGGACGTGGCCGCCATCGAGGCCGAGTCGCCGGACCTGGCGGACGTGCTTCCGCTGTCGCCGTTGCAGACCGGGCTCTACTTCCACGCCACCTTCGACCCCGGACGCGACCCGTACGTCGTCCAGCAGATCATCGAACTCGACGGCCCGCTCGACGGCGAGCGCCTGCGCCTGGCCGCCGACCGGCTGATCGGACGGTACCCGAACCTGGGCGCGGCCTTCCGCACCACCGGTGACGGTCACGTCGTGGCCGTGATCACGGGCCGTCAGACGGTGCCGTGGCGTACCGAGGACCTGAGCCACCTCGACCACCCGCGGCCCGCCGTCGAGGCGGCGGCCACGGCGGAGCGGTCGGCGCCGTTCGACCTCGCCCGGCCTCCCGCCATGCGTTTCGCGCTGCTCAAGCTCGGCCCTCGGCGGCACGCGCTCGTCCACACCGTGCACCACATCCTGGCCGACGGCTGGTCGGTGCCCCTGATCCTGCGCGACCTGCTCTCCCTGTACGAGGACAGGGACCTGCCCGCACCGCCGCCCTACCGCGAGTTCTTGAAGATGCTCGCGACGCGCGACCCCGGACCGGCGATCGAGGCGTGGACCGCCGCCCTGGCAGGAGTCCACGAGCCCACCCGGCTCGCCGAAGCCCTCACCGGCCCCGCCGACGGCCCAGCCGGTGGGTTCGGGTGTGTTGTGCGTGAGTTGCCGGATGAGGTGGGGGAGCGGCTGCGGGGGTGGGCGCGGGAGAACGGGCTCACGGTGGGGTCGGTGCTCGCCGCTACGTGGGGGGTCCTGCTCGGACGTCTGACCGGCCGGGACGATGTGACGTTCGGATCGACTGTCTCCGGACGGGCGTCCGGAGAGGTGCCGGGCATCGACGCGATGGCCGGGCTGCTGATCAACACGGTCCCGGCGAGGTTGCGGTGGCATCCGTCGGACACGCTGGCCGACGCGTTGAGCCGATTCGCCCGCGCCCAGCGGGAGGTGATGGAGCACGAGCACGTTCCGCTGGCGACGCTGCACCGCAGGCTGGGCGTGACCGAGCTGTTCGACACGCTGGTGGTCGTCGAGAACTACCCGGAGTCCCCGGCCGGGGAGGGTGAGCTCCGGATCGCCGGGGTCGACACGATCGAGGCGCCCCACTATCCGGTGACGCTGCTAGCCCAGCCGGGGACCCGGATCGCGCTCACGCTGACCCACGACCGGCGGCTGATCTCCGGCACGTCGGCTGCTCTGCTCATCGGTCAGTACGAGAAGCTGCTCGCCGCCGTCGCCGACGACGCCACCCGGACATGCGGCCAGGTGGAACTGGTCTCCGAGGAGCAGTACGCACAGCTGACGGCTTTCGGCACCGGAGCCCCGGCGGGTGGTGGCGCCGGCGTGAGTGACGCGTTCGAGCGCCAGGTCGCCGGAGTTCGGGGGAGTGGTGACGGCACCGTAGTCGGCCTGTTCGAGCGTCAGGCCGCTGAGCATCCCGCGCGCACCGCCGTCGTCTGTGCCGGTGACACGTTCACCTACGCCGAGCTGCGCGACCGTGCCGATCGGGTGTGCGGGACGCTGATTGCTGCCGGGGTACGGCGCGGTGACATCGTCGCGGTGGCTGCCAGCCGCTCGGCGGACATGGCGGTGGCCCTGCTCGCCGTCATGCGGGCCGGGGCCGCGTACCTGCCCGTCGACCCCGGCTACCCGGCCGCCCGGATCGAGTTCATGCTCGCCGACGCCCGCCCGGTCTGCGTCCTCACGGACGAGGTGAGCGCCAGGACCCTGCCCCCGCACGACCTGCCCTCCTTCACCATCCGCGCAGCAGCCGCCGGACCGCCCGACCGACCGCTCGCTGGGTCAACCGTCGTCGGGCCGTTGGGCGTGGTGTCCGTCGTCTATACCTCCGGCTCGACCGGGCGGCCCAAGGCGGTCGTGGGCACGCACGGCGCGCTCGCCAACCGGCTCGGGTGGGCGGCGGAGGCGTGGGACGCGCGGGTGCGCCTGGCCAAGAGCTCGCTGAGCTTCATCGACGGTACGACCGAGCTGCTCGGCGGCCTGGTCGCCGGCGCCACCACGGTCATCGCGGGCGACCGGGAGGCGACCGACGGGGCGGCGCTGGCCGGGCTCGTCGAACGGTCGGGGGCGACCCAGCTCCTCGCCGTGCCCAGCCTGGCGGCGGCGCTCGCCGACACCGCGCCCGAGCGGCTGGCCGCGCTCACCCGCTGGATCTGCAGCGGCGAGCCGCTCGACCGGGCCTGCGTGCGGTCGCTCAGGAAAGCCTCGCCGAACGCCCGGATCGTCAACTCCTACGGCTCCTCCGAGGTCGCGGGAGACGTGCTCCAGGGCGAGGCCGGCCCCGAGGCGCCGGTGACACTGGGCAGGCCGGTGCCGGGAACGCGCCTCTACCTGCTCGACTCCACCCTCCATCCGGTGCCGCCCGGCGTGCCCGGGGAGATCTACGTCGGCGGCGTCCAGCTCGCCCTCGGCTACCTGAACCGGGCCGGGGTGACGGCGGGCCGGTTCGTCGCCGACCCGTTCGGCAGCGGCGCCCGCCTCTACCGCACTGGTGACCTCGGCCGGTGGACGCCTGACGGGCAGGTCGAGTTCCTGGGCAGGGCCGACGACCAGGTGAAGATCAACGGCTACCGGGTCGAGCCGGGCGAGCTGGAGGCCGCGCTGATGCGCCGCGCGGGCGTGGCCGACGCGGCGGTGGCGGTGCGGGGACGGGCCCTGCACGCGTACGTGGTGGCCGCGCCGGGAGAGCGGCTCGACCCGCGGGCGCTCCGGGGCCTGCTCGGCGCGGAGCTGCCCGCCTACCTGCTCCCTGCGACGGTGACCGTACTGGACCGGCTCCCCACGCTGCCCAACGGCAAGCGGGACCGCCGCGCGCTGCCCGACCCCGAGGTCACCACCGGCGGCGGGAAGCCGCGGACGGCGGGGGAGGCGGCGGTCCTCGCCCGCGTCGCCGGTCTGCTGGGCATCGACGACCTCGGCGTCCACGACGACTTCTTCACCGCCGGCGGCGACAGCATCCTCGCCATCCGCCTCGTCAGCCTGCTCGCCGGGGACGGGATCGAGGTCACCACCGGTGACGTCTTCCGCCTGCGCACGCCCGCCGCCATCGCCGCCGCCGTGACGGGGACCGGACAGGATACGGCGGAGACCCTTGAGGGCGAGGTCTGGCCGCTGTCACCGCTCCAGCAGGGCGTCTACTACCAGGCGACGTTCGCCGACAGCGGCAGCACCTACATCGCCCAGAACGTCTTCGACCTCGACCGCCGCGTCGACGTACCGGCCATGACGGCGGCGTTCGCGGCCCTGCTGCGCCGTCACCCCACCCTGCGCGCCGCCTTCGCCGCCGACGGCGCGTCCCAGCGCATCGCCGCCACGGTGCCCGCCGAGGTGCGGGTGGTCGATCTGACCGAAACCGCCGCGAAACCGGCTGAGGAACTCGTTGAGATGAGGGCGGACGGGCTGGGTGCCGTGCGCGGCGAAGGGCTCGCTGGGGGGGAGGTGCCCGGGCTGGGTGCCGTGATCGAGGCGGTGACGCGGGCGGATCGGGAGGAGCCGTTCGATCTGGCGCGTCCGCCTCTGGTCAGGGTGACCGTGGTGCGGCTGCCGGGCGGGCGGGACCGGCTGCTGCTCACGTCCCACTTCCTGCTGTGGGACGGGTGGTCGCGGGAGCTGGTGCTGCGGGAGCTGTTCGCGCTGTACGAATCGCGTGGCGCACGCGGCGCGCTCCTGCCCGCGGAGAGCACGTTCGCCGACTACCTCGCCTGGGTCGGCGGCCGGGACCGTGACGCCGCCGCCGCGGCCTGGGGCGCGGCTCTCGCGGGCGTCCGGGAGCCGACCATCCTGGCGCCGGAGGCCATCGGCCGCGAGCCGGTGGTGTCGGAGCGGATCGTCGCCGCGCTGCCCGCCGAGGTGACCACCCGGCTCGGCGAGCAGGCCGGCCGCGGCGGCGTCACGCTCAACGCGCTCCTGACCGCCGCGCTCGGCATCCTGATCGGGTACGAGGCCGGTCGCCCCGACGTGGTGTTCGGCACGACCGTCGCCGGGAGGCCCACCGAGCTGCCCGGGATCGAGAACGTGGTCGGCCTGTTCCTCAACACGGTCCCGGCCAGGGTGGCGGCCACGCCGTCGGCCACCGTGATCGAGCTGGCCCGCCGGGCCCAGGACGACCGCGTCGAGCTGGCGCCGCACGAACACCTCGGGCTCGGCGACATCCATCGCGCCTGCGGCCAGGAGCAGCTGTTCGACACCCTGTACGTGCTGCAGAACTTCCTGAACGACAGCACGTTCACCGAGCTGGAGCGCGAGCACGGCATCGTCGGCGTGGAGTACACCGACACCACCCACTACCCGTTCACCTGGGTGCTCACCCCTGGCGCCAACCTGCGGATCAAGCTCGAATACCGGCCGGACGTGGTGCGCGAACGCGACGCCCGGCGGATGGTGCGCCGCTTCACCCGGCTGCTGGAGCACCTCGCGGGCGGCCTGTCGGCGCCGGTCGGCGCGCTCGACCTGATGCTGGACGAGGAGCGCGCCGAACTGGCCGGGCAGTGGGCGGCGGCCGAGCATCCGATCGGCACGGCGACGATCGCCGGACTGCTGGCCGAGCGGGCCCGCGCCTGCCCCGACCAGGTGGCGCTGGTCTTCGGCGCGCGCTCGCTGACGTACGCCGAGCTGGACGGCCGGATCAACCAGTGCGCCAGACTGCTGCGGTCGCAGGGCGCGGGGCCCGGCGAGATCGTCGCGCTCGGCCTGCCGCGCGGCGTCGAGATGGTCGTCTCGCTCTTCGCGGTCCTGCGCACCGGCGCCGCCTACCTGCCGCTGGAGCTGGACCATCCCGTCGAACGGCTGGCCGTCATGCTCGACGACGCGCGTCCCGTCCTGCTGGTCTGCGCCGACCCCGATGGCGACCTGGCCGCGCACCAGCGGCGGCTGGGCGGGCGGTGCGTCGTCCCGGACCGGCTCGCCGGCTTCCCGGCGGAGCCGCTGGACGTGGACGTGCCAGGTGACCTGCCCGCCTACGTCATCTACACCTCGGGATCCACCGGCCGGCCCAAGGGCGTGGTCACCCCGTACCGGGGTCTGACCAACATGCAGCTCAACCACCGGGCCGAGATCTTCGGCCCGGCCGCGCGCCGCACCGGGCGGGACCGGCTGCGCATCGCGCACACCGTGTCGTTCTCGTTCGACATGTCGTGGGAAGAGCTGCTGTGGCTGGTCGAGGGCCACGAGGTGCACATCTGCGACGAGGAGCTGCGCAGGGACGCCACCGCGCTCGTCGCGTACTGCCGGGACCACCGGATCGACGTCGTCAACGTGACCCCGACCTACGCCCACCTGCTGTTCGAGGAGGGCCTGCTGGACGGCGGCCACGCGCCCTGCCTGGTGCTGCTCGGCGGCGAGGCCGTCGGCGACGCCGTCTGGGACCGGCTGAGGCGGCCGGGCGGGCCCGAGGGCTACAACCTGTACGGGCCGACCGAGTACACGATCAACACGCTCGGCGCGGGCACCCGCGACAGCGCCACCCCGACCGTGGGCCGCCCCATCTGGAACACCCGCGCGTACGTGCTGGACCGGTGGCTCCGGCCGGTGCCCGCGGGCGTGGTCGGCGAGCTGTACGTCACGGGCGCCGGGCTCGCCCACGGCTACCTGCACGCGCCCGGTCTGACGGCCGGGCGCTTCGTGGCCGACCCCTTCCTGCCCGGCGGGCGCATGTACCGCACCGGCGACCTCGTCCGCCGGCGTGACGACGGCAACCTCGACTTCCTCGGCCGCGTCGACGACCAGGTGAAGATCCGCGGATACCGGGTCGAGCTCGGCGAGGTCGAATCCGCCCTGTCGGCGCTCCCCCAGGTACGGCAGGCCGCCGTCGTGGCCCGCCCCGACCGCCGCGCGCCCGGCCTCAGGAAACTGGTCGCCTACGTGGTCCCGACCTCCACCGCCGCCACGGGGTCGGTTGGTTCGGCGGGTGATGAACCGGCCGCCGCCCGCTCGGGCGGGGCCGAGTTCGCGGCGCGGTTGCGGGCGGCGCTGGCTGAGCGGTTGCCCGGCTACATGGTCCCCGCGCTGTACGGGATCACGCCCGAGTTGCCGCTCACCATGAACGGCAAGCTCGACGTCGCCGCGCTTCCCGAGCCCGTGGCGCCGGGAGGCGGGGCACGGCAGGAGCCGCGCGGCGCCGCGGAACGGACCCTGTGCGGCGTGTACGCCGAGGTGCTCGGCCTGCCGGAGGTGGGGATCGACGACGACTTCTTCGCTGTCGGCGGTGACAGCATCTCCTCCATCGCCGTGGCCGGTCGCGCCCGCGCGGCCGGGCTGAACCTCACCCCGCGCGACATCTTCCGCCGCCGCACCGTGCGCGCGCTCGCCGCCGCCCTGCCGCAGGCGGCCCCCGAGGCCGCGCACGACCCCGGCGCCGGGACGATCCCGCTCACCCCGATGCTGGCCGAGACGATGCTCGCCCGCACCCCGCTGGAGCGCTTCTATCAGTCCATGGTCCTTCCTGCCCCGGCAGGGCTCGACCGGGAACAGGTGGAACGGGCGGTACGCGCCCTCTGCCTCCACCACGACCTCCTCCGGGCCAAGCTCGACCGCCACGACGACACATGGACGCTGTCGGTCCCCCCGCCCGCGGAGTTCGACCCCTCCACCCTCTGCATGAACGCGGACCCGCAGGCTGAAGAGAAGGCGGCAGGGCGGCTCGACCCGGAGCGCGGGATCATGGTCCAGGCGGTCTGGTTCGATGGCGGCCCGCGCCCCGGACGGTTGCTGCTGGTCATCCACCATCTGGTCGTCGACGGCGTCTCCTGGCGGGTGATCGCCGAGGACCTCGCACGCGCCTGGACGGACGTGCGGGCGGGCCGCGAACCCGCCCTGGCCCCCGTCCCCACCTCCTTCCGCGCCTGGGCGGAGAAGATCCGGGACACCCGGGCGAGCTTCCGCGACGAGGCAGGCCACTGGCGCGACGTCCTCGCCACCGACGACCCGCCGCTGGGCGCCCGCCCGCTGGACCCGGCCGTCGACACGGCCGCCACCGTCAGTTCGCTGACGGTGGCGCTGCCCACGGACACGAGCGCGGCCCTGCTGTCCGCCGTGCCCGCCGCGATGCACGGCGGCGTCAACGACGTGCTGCTGACCGGCTTCGCCGTGGCCCTCGCCCGGTGGCGGCGCACGCACGGGCGCGGCGGCGGCTCCGCCGTACTCCTCAGCCTCGAAGGCCACGGCCGCGACGGCGAGCTCGCCGGCGGCGCGGACCTGTCACGGACCGTGGGCTGGTTCACCGCCATCCATCCGGTGCGGCTGGATCCCGGGCCGCTGAGCTGGGACGAGGTCATGGCGGCCGGCCCCGGGCTGGCCGATGCGGCCAAGGCGGTCAAGGAACAGTTGCGCGCGGTGCCGCGCAACGGTCTCGGGCACGGGGTCCTGCGTCACCTCGACGGCCTGGACCTGCCGCGGCCGCCGCAGATCCTCTTCAACTACCTGGGCCGGTTCGCCGGCGGCGGGAGCACGCTGCGCGAGGGCGTGCACCCGGACAATCCCGCGATGGGGCTGGAGATCAACGCCCTGGCCCAGGACGGGCCGGACGGGACCACGTTCACGGCCACGCTCTCCTGGCCGTCCGGCGTCATGCCCGCCGAGGACGTCGCCGAGCTGGCGGAGCTCTGGACGGCCGCGCTGACGGCACTGACCCGCTGCGCCGAACTGGCCGGGCACACCCCGTCGGACTTCCCCCTGGTCAAGCTGACGCAGCGGGACGTGGACCGGTTCGCGGGCGCGCGTGACATCCTCCCGCTGCTGCCGCTCCAGCAGGGCATGTACGTCCACGCGTCGTTCGGCGACGGCCACACGGACACGTACGTGGTGCAGCAGGTCGCCGAGCTGTCCGGGCCCGTGGACCGGGCGGCGCTGCGCCGCGCGGTGACCGCGACCGTGCACCGCCACGACGCCCTGCGCGCGAGCTTCCGCGAACTGGCCGACGGGCGGGTGGTCCAGGTGATCGCCGAAACCGTCGAGGTGCCGTGGCGCGAGGCCGACCTGAGCGGCCTGCCCGCCGAGGAGGTCCGCGCCCGGCTGGCCGAGCTGACCGCCGCCGAGCTGGCCGAGCCGTTCGACCTGGCCGCCGCGCCGCTGGTGCGCTACGCGCTGGTCTCGCTCGGCGACGCCGACCACCGGCTGGTGGAGACCATGCACCACATCGTCGCCGACGGCTGGTCGTACCCGCTGGTGTTCAGTGACATCGTCGAGTCGTACGAGCGAGGGAGCGCGCTGCCCGCGCCGGCGGTGACGTTCCGCGACCACGTGGAGGCGGTGGCCGGGCTCGACCGGGCTGCCGCCCGCGACGTGTGGGCCGCCGCGCTGACCGGCGTCTCCCCGACCCGCCTGTACGACGGCGCGTACGCGGTGTCCAGGCACGACGGCGTGCACCGGGACCTGCCCGTCGGCGAGGTCGTCGCGGCGGCCCGCGAGCGGGGGGTGACGCTGAGCACGTTCGTGCACGCGGCGTGGGGGCTGGTGCTGGGCGGGCTGCTCGGGCGCGCGGACGTGGTCTTCGGCTCCACGGTGTCGGGGCGCGGCGGGAGCCTGCCCGGCGTCGAGACGATCGTCGGCCTGCTGATCAACACCATTCCCGTGCCGATGTCCTGGGACCCCGGCGCCACGCTGGGCGACGTCCTCGACCGGCTGCACGCGCGGCAGGGCGACCTGCTCGACGCGCAGCACGTCGGGCTCGCCGAGCTGGCCCGTCTCACCGGGGTCCGGGAGCTGTTCGACACCATGGTCGTGGTCGAGAACTTCCCCGCGGTGCCCGCCGGTGAGCGCTCCGGGCTCACGTTCCGCGGCTTCACCGGCACCGACTCGCCGCACTACCCGGTCTCCCTGGTGGCCTTCCCCGGCGAGCGGCTCACCCTGGAGATCAAGTACGACGTCGCGCTGGTCGGCGAGGAGCGGGCCGGGCGGCTGCTCGACCTGGTCGTCCGGGTCCTCGGCCAGCTGGTCCACGCCCCCGGCACGCTCGTCTCGCAGCTGGACCTGCCGTCGCTCGGCACGTCGCCGGGCCGAGCGGGTGTGGCGGCATCCCGTACGGCGTTCCTCGGGGCGGCCACGCTGGCGGACGCGTATGCCGCCGCTCGGCCGGAAGGCACCGCCACGGCCGTGACCTGGCGCGACACCTCGCTCACCCACGCCGAGCTGGACGAGGCCGCCACCAGGCTGGCCAGGACGCTGGTCGCCAGGGGAGTGGGGCCCGAGTCGAGGGTGGCCGTGGCGCTGCCGCGCTCGGCCGATCTCGTCGTCGCGCTGCTCGCCGTCGTCAAGGCCCGCGGCTGTTACGTGCCGCTGGACATCGACGCCCCCGCCGCCCGGCTGAGGTTCATCATGGACGACGCGGCCCCGGTGTGCCTGCTGACCGATCCCGCGACCCTGGCCCGCCTGCCCGAGCCCGCCGTACCGGTCGTCCTGCTGAACGAGCCGCCCCAGGACGGCCATCAGTACGGTGCGGATCTGGACGGACCCGGTGCCGCGGACAGCGCGGCGTACGTCATCTACACCTCCGGGTCGACGGGGCGGCCGAAGGGGGTGGCGGTGACGCATCGCAACGTGCTGTCGCTGTTCGGCGCGGCCGGTGAGGTCTTCGACTTCGACGCCTCGGACGTGTGGACGATGTTCCACTCGGTCGCGTTCGACTTCTCGGTGTGGGAGCTGTGGGGGGCGCTGCTGCACGGCGGGCGGCTGGTGGTCGTCGACCAGGAGGTGGCCCGCGACCCGCGGCGCTTCCTGGGCCTGCTGGAGCGCGAGCGGGTGACCGTGCTCAACCAGACCCCGTCCGCGTTCTACCCGCTGATCGAGGCGGCGCGGGGCGAGCTCGCGCTCCGGTACGTGATCTTCGGCGGCGAGGCGCTGGACCCGGGCCGCCTGGCCCCGTGGCGGCGGCGCCATCCCGCCACGGCCCTGGTCAACATGTACGGGATCACCGAGACGTGCGTGCACGTCACGTTCCACGCCCTGACGTCGGACGACACCGCGAGCGTCATCGGCGGGCCGCTGCCCGGCCTCCGCGTGCACGTGCTCGACCGCCACCTGCGGCCGGTCCCGCCGGGGGCCGCGGGCGAGGTGTACGTCGCGGGTGACCAGCTGGCCCGCGGGTACCTCGACCGCCCGGCGCTGACCGCCGCCCGCTTCGTCGCCGACCCGTTCACCCCGGGCGGGCGGCTGTACCGCAGCGGCGACCTCGCCCGCCGCACCCCCGGCGGGGACCTCGTCCATCTCGGCCGCGCCGACCGGCAGGTGAAGATCCGCGGCTACCGGATCGAGCTCGGCGAGGTCGAGTCCGCCCTGCTGACGCTCGGCGGCGTCGCCGACGCCGCCGTGGTCGTCCGGGAGGACCGGCCGGGCCGCCGGCGCCTGGTCGCGTACGTGGTCGCGCGTCAGGGAGCGCGGGTGGACATGAAGGAGGCCAGGGAGCACCTGGCCAGGCTGCTGCCTTCCTACGCCGTCCCGGCCGCGTTCGTCCCCCTCGACGCGCTGCCGCTCACCGTCAACGGCAAGCTCGACCGCGACGCCCTGGCCGCCCTCCCGCCTGCCCCGGCCCCCGCCGGGCCGGGCGCGGAAGGGGGCGCGGCGGAGGTGCTGCGGGCGCTCTTCGCGGAGGTTCTCCAGCTCGCCTCGGCCGGGGGCGACGACGACTTCTTCCACCTCGGCGGCGACAGCATCATCGCCATCCAGCTCGTGAACCTCGCCAGGCGCCGCGGGCTGCGGCTGTCACCGCAGGACGTGTTCGTGCACAGGACCCCGGCGGCCCTCGCGGTGGCGGCGGCTCCGCGGCCGGTCGAGCCGGTGGCGGACGCCGAAGAGGGAGACGGCGTCGGCGAGATCATGCTGATGCCGATCGTGCACCGGCTGGCCGAGCTGGGCGGGAGGATCTCACGGCTGAACCAGGCGGAGCTGCTCCGCACCCCGGCGGGGATGACCCGTGAGGAGGTCGCCGCGCTCGTCCGGGCGCTGGTCGACCGGCATGACGCGCTGCGGTCGCGGCTGAGCAGGCCGTCGCCGTTGCTGTGGTCGCTGGAGGCGCGAGCGGCCGGTGACACGCCGGATCCCGGCGTGCTCGCGGTCGACGCGACGGGGCTCGGCGACGACGGCCTGAGCGCCGCGATCGCGGCCGAGTCCGACGCCGCCGCCGACCGGCTCGACCCCGACGCCGGGCGGATGGTCGAGGCGGTGTGGTTCGACAGGGGGCCGGACCGGCAGGGCAGGCTGCTGATCGTCGCCCACCATCTGGTGATCGACGGGGTGTCCTGGCGGATCCTCGCCGAGGACCTGAGGCAGGCCTGGGAAGCCGTCTCGGCCGGGGAGCGGCCCGTGCTCGACCCGGTCGGCACCTCCCTGCGCGCCCACGCGCGCTCGCTGGCCGAGAACGCCGCCCAGGCCGCGAGGCTGGCCGAGTTCGAGCACTGGGCGGCCACGCTGCGGCCGGGCGGCGGGCTCGACCCGTCGGCCACGACCGCCGGCCTGACGGTGGGCGCCACCCGGGACCACGTCCTCCGCGTGCCCGGCGACGTGGCCGGGCCGCTGCTCACCACCGTCCCGGGCAGGCTGGGCGTGGACGTCACCGAGGCGCTGGTCGCCGCGCTGCGCACGGGCGTCGCGCGCTGGCGTGCGGCGAGGGGCCGGGACGCCGGGGCGCCGCTGGTGATCGACCTGGAAAGGCACGGCCGCGAGGGCGACGCCGACCTCTCCCGTACGGTCGGCTGGTTCACCGCCATCGCGCCCGTACGGCTGCCGGGCGGCCCGGCCGCGCCCGCCGAGGTACGGCGAGCCGTGCGGGCGGCCCCGGACGGCGGGCTCGGGTTCGGGCTGCTGCGCTACTGCAACCCCCGGACCGCGGCCCCGCTCGCCCGGCTCGGCACGCCCCAGCTGCTCTTCAACTACCTCGGCAGGTTCCCCGTCGGAGGGGAGGGGGATTGGGACACGGCGCCGGAGACCGCCGCGCTGCGCGTGGCCCCCGACCCCGACCTGGGCACCCCGTACCTGCTGGAGATCAACGTCGCCTGCCACGACACGCCCGACGGGCCGGAGCTGCGCGCCGTCCTCACGTACGCGGAAGGAGGACTGGGCGCGGACGACGTGCGGGCGCTCGCCGACGACTGGGCCGCCGCGCTCCGCGACCTCATCCTGGAGCAGGCCGAGCCGCGAGCACTGACCGCGGCCACCCGGGAGCCCCGGACAGCTGCCGGGACCGCGGCGGCGCCGGGGGACGGGCCGCGGACGTGGGCGCTGTCCCCGTTGCAGGAAGGGCTGTTCTTCCAGGCGCGTTACGCCGGGGACGCCGACGTGTACGTGGCGCAGAACGCGTTCGACTTCGCCGCGCGGCTCGACCTCGGGCGTCTGCGGCGGGCCTACGCGGCGCTCCTCGACCGGCACGCGACGCTGCGTCTCGGGTTCGTCGCGGACGGCGGGCACCGGCCGGTCGCCGTGGTCGGGAGCGGGCTGGACGCCGCCGTCGGGGAGATCGACCTGTCGGCGGACGGTTCCCGGCTGCCGGAGGTGATGGAGGAGGACCGGCGGCGGCCCTTCGACCCGGCCGCGCCGCCGCTCTGCCGGTTGACCGTGGTCCACCTGCCCGGCCGTGACCGCCTGCTGCTCACGTACCATCTGCTCCTGTTCGACGGCTGGTCGCGGGAGCTGGTGCTGCGCGAGCTGTTCGCGCTGTACGAGTCCGGCGGCGAGCGCGGCGTCCTCCCCGAGGGCGGAGCGGTCTACACCGGCTACCTCGCCTGGCTGGCCCGCCAGGACGGCGACGCGGCGGCGCGGGCCTGGGCGGAGGCGCTCGCGGGCCTGGAGCCCACCATCCTGTTCCCCGCGGCGGCGGGGACCGCGCCGGTGCCCGCGACCAGCCTGGCGTTCCGGCTCACCGAGGAACAGACGCGGCGCGTCACCGGCCAGGCCCGCCGGTCCGGGGTGACGCTCAACGCGCTGCTCACCACCGCGCTCGGCCTGGTGCTGGCCCACGCGTCCGGCCGCCGCGACGCGATCTTCGGCACGACCGTCGCCGGGCGGCCGACCGAGCTGGAGGGCGTCGAGTCGGCGATCGGCGTGTTCCTCAACACGGTGCCCACGCCGGTCCGGCTCGCCCCGGACGAGAGCGTGCTGGACGTCATGCGGCGGGTCCAGGCCGACCGCGTCGCGCTGATGCCGCACGAGTATCTGGGGCTCGGCGACATCCAGCGCGCGGCGGGCCGCGACCAGCTGTTCGACAGCCTGTACGTGCTGCAGAACTTCCTCGGCGACGACACGTTCACCGATCTGGAGGAGGCGCACGGCATCGTCGGCGTGTCCAGCGTGGACGCCACGCACTTCCCGCTGACCTGGGTGGCCACCCCGGGCGCGCGGCTCTCCGTGCGGCTGGAGTACCGGGCCGACGTGGTGGCGCGGGAGCGGGCGGAGGCGCTGCTGGCCCGGCTGGAGCGGGTGCTGCTCCGCCTCGTGGACGACCCGGCGGCGACCGTGGCCGACGTGCCGCTGCTGCTGCCGGGGGAGAGCGCCGTGCCCGCCGGGGCCGTGCGGCCCATCGGCGAGGACACGATCGCGGACCTCCTGGCGGCCCAGGCGCGGCGCACCCCGGAGCGGCCCGCGCTCACCTCGGGCACGCGGACCCTCACCTACGCCGAGCTGGACGCCCGGGTGAACCAGATCGCGCGCTCGCTGCTGGCCGGGGGAGCGGGACCCGAGAAGATCGTCGCGCTCGCCGTGCCCCGGTCGGCCGACATGGTCGCCGCGCTGTTCGCGGTGCTCCGCACCGGGGCGGCCTACCTCCCGCTCGAACTCGACAACCCCGGCGACCGGCTGCTGGCGATGCTGGCCGACGCCCGCCCCGTGCTGCTGGTGACCACGCGGGCGGTGGAGCCCAGGCTCGCCTCCCATCCGGTGGCGCGGCTGTGCCTGGAGGACGTGTCAGGCCCCGCCGATCCGGTCACCGTCGCGCGCGGGCCGGGCCACCTCGACCATCCCGCGTACGTCATCTACACCTCCGGCTCCACCGGCCGTCCCAAAGGCGTGGTCACGCCGTACCGGGGGCTGACCAACATGCAGCTCAACCACCGGGAGGCGATCTTCACGCCGGCCGTCGCCGCGACCGGCGGGCGGATCCTCACCATCGCGCACACCGTCTCCTTCTCCTTCGACATGTCGTGGGAGGAACTGCTCTGGCTGGTCGAGGGCCACCACGTGCACATCTGCGACGAGGAGCTGCGCAGGGACGCCACCGCGCTCGTCGCCTACTGCCACCGCCACCGCGTCGACGTGGTGAACGTGACGCCCACCTACGCCCGGCACCTGCTCGACCAGGGCCTGCTCGACGGCCCGCACCGCCCGCCGCTGGTGCTGCTCGGCGGCGAGGCGGTGCCCCAGTCCCTGTGGTCGGAGCTGCGCGACGCCGAGGGCGTGAGCGGCTACAACCTCTACGGGCCGACCGAGTACACGATCAACACGCTCGGCGCGGGCACCGGCGAGAGCGCCACCACCACGGTCGGGCGGCCGATCTGGAACACCCGCTGTCACGTGCTGGACGCCTTCCTGCGCCCGGCCCCCGTCGGCGAGCTCTACATCGCGGGGGCGGGCCTGGCGCGCGGCTACCTCGGCCGCGCCGGGCTGACCGCCGGGCGGTTCGTCGCCGACCCGTCCGTCCCGGGCGGGCGCATGTACCGCACCGGCGACCTCGTCCGCGTCCGGGAGGACGGCAACCTCGACTTCCTCGGCCGCACCGACGACCAGGTGAAGATCCGCGGGTACCGGGTGGAGCCGGGCGAGGTCGAGGCCGCCGTCACCGCCCGGCCCGGGGTGCGCCGGAGCGCCGTCCTCGCCGTCCCCGACGGCTCCGGCGCCAGGCGCCTGGTGGCCTACCTCGTCCCCGACGGCCCCGCGGGCGCCGAGCTGGCCGCCGCCGTCCACGCCGGGCTCAAGGAGGCGCTGCCCGGCTACATGGTGCCGGCGGCGTACGCGGTGGTGGACGCGCTGCCGCTGACCGTGAACGGCAAGCTCGACACCGCCGCGCTGCCCCCGCCCAGCGCGCCGGCGTCGCGTTCGCGACCGCCCGCCGACGAGCGGGAGCGGCTGCTGTGCACGCTGTTCGGCCGGGCGCTCGACACCGGCGACGTCGGGCCCGACGACGACTTCTTCGACCTGGGCGGGCACTCCCTGCTGGCCATCCGGCTGCTCGGGCTCGTGCGCGCCGCCACGGACGCGGACCTCACGCTGCGCGACCTGTTCGACGCGCGCACCCCCGCCCGGCTCGCCGCCCGTCTCGCGAGCGGCGCGGCGCCGGCCGGGCGGCCCCCGCTCACCCGGCGGCCCCGCCCCGACCGGGTGCCGCTGTCGCCCGCGCAGGAGCGGCTCTGGCTGCTCCAGCAGCTCGAACCCGGCTCGACCGCCTACACCTACCCGCTGCTCGTCCGGCTGCGCGGCGCGGTGGACGCCGCCGCCCTGCGCGCCGCGCTCGGCGACGTGGCGGCCAGGCACGAGGTGCTGCGCACGGTCATCGACGACGGGCCCGCGCAGCGGGTGCTCGCCGCACCCCGGATCGACCTGGACGTCGTACGATGCCCGGACGCGGGCCCGGTGCTGGCCGAGGCGCTCGCCCGTCCCTTCGACCTGGCCGCCGGGCCGCCGCTGCGGGCCACCCTCGTCGAGGAGCACGACACCGGGCACACCGTGCTGGCGCTGGTGCTGCACCACATCGCGATGGACGAGTGGTCCGACGGCCCGCTGCTGCGCGACCTCGGCGCCGCCTACGCCGCCCGCCTGGCGGGCCGGGCCCCCGACTGGGAGCCGCTGCCGGTGCAGTACGCCGACTACGCCCTCTGGCTGTCGCTCGACGACCGGCACGACGACGACCGCGCCTACTGGGAGCGGCGGCTGCGCGGCCTGCCCGCCGAGATCGCCCTGCCCGCCGAGCGTGCGCAACGGGTACGGACCGGGCGCCCCGCCGGGCAGGTGACCGCCACGATCCCGCCGGAGCTGGCCGCGTCGCTGCGGGAGCTGGGGCACGCCGAGTCGGCGAGCATGTTCATGGTGCTCCACGCGGCGCTCGCCACCCTGCTCAGCCGTCTCGGCGCGGGCACGGACATCCCCATCGGCACCCCCGCCTCCGGCCGCGCCGACCCCGCCCTGCACGACCTCGTCGGGTTCTTCGTCAACACCGTCGTGCTCCGTACGGACCTGTCCGGCTCGCCCACCTTCGCCGAGCTGCTGCGGCGGGTGCGCGAGACGGACCTGGCCGCGTTCGAGCACGCGAGCCTGCCCTTCCAGCAGGTGGTCGAGGCGGTCAACCCGGCGCGGGCGCAGGGCCGCAACCCGCTGTTCCAGGTGATGCTCGGCTACCTGCACCGCCCGGCCGGGCGTGACACCGTGCTCGGCCTGCCGGTGGGGGAGGCGCCCCCGGTCGCCGCCGACCCGAAGGTGGACCTGAACCTCACCTTCGTCGACGGCGAGCCGTTCGAGCTGGTCCTGGAGTACGACGCGGACCGCTTCCACCCGGCGACCGCGCGGCGGCTGGCCGACCGCCTCCTGGTGCTGCTCGCCGAGGTCGCCGCATGCCCGGAGCAGCCGATCGAGACCCTGGACGTCCTGTCCGAGCGCGACCGGACCGACCTGGCCGACTGGCAGACCGGCGGCCCGGCCCCGATCGGCGGAGCGCCGTGGCACGCCCGGTTCTCGGCGCTGGCGAGGGCGACTCCGGAGGCGGAAGCCTGCGTGTTCGAGGGCCGGACGATGAGTTACGCCGAGCTGGACGCCGCCTCCGACGCCTTCGCCGCCAGGCTCGCGGAGCTCGCGGAGCTCGGGCCGGAGGACCTGGTCGGGATCGCCCTGCCGCGGTCGGCGGAGCTGCTGGTGGCCGTGCTCGGCGTGGCCAAGGCGGGCGCCGCCTACCTGCCGCTCGACCCCGCGTTCCCGGCCGAGCGGCTGCGCTTCATGGTGGAGGACGCGCGCCCGGCCGCGATCGTCGTGGACGACCGCACCCGCGACCGCTTCCCCGGCGGCATCACGCTCGACGGCCCCCCGGCCCCCGCCCCGGCGCGTGACGAGTCAGCGCCGGGCGATCCGCGGACGGCGGCGTACGTCATCTACACCTCCGGTTCGACCGGACGCCCCAAGGGCGTGGTGGTGACCCGGGGAGACCTGGAGTGCTTCCTCGGCGCGCTGCCCGTGACCGGGCCGGGCGACCGGCTGCTCGCCGTGACCACGCTCTCCTTCGACATCTCGGTCCTCGAACTGATGGGGCCGCTGCGTACCGGAGGCTGCGTGGTCATCGCCTCGGACACGCAGGTGAGGGACCCGCGGCTGCTCGCGGGGCTGATGCGGGACGAGCGGGCCACGATCGTGCAGGCCACCCCGTCGCTGTGGTCGGCGCTGCCCGCCGACGCCGAGCTCGGCGGGGTGCGCGTGCTGGCCGGCGGCGAGGCGCTGCCCCCCGCCCTGGCGGAGCACCTGGCCGAGCGGGCCGCGAGCGTGACCAACCTGTACGGCCCCACCGAGGTGACCGTCTGGGCCACCGCCGCGGCCGTCCGCCCGGGTGAACGTCCCGCGCTCGGCCGCCCGCTGCCGGGCACGGCCGCGTACGTGCTGGACGCGGCGCTGCGCCCGGTGGCTCCCGGCGTCGCGGGGGAGCTGTATCTCGGCGGCGCCCAGGTCACGCGCGGCTACCTGCGCCGCCCGGGGCTCACCGCGGCCAGGTTCGTCGCCGACCCCTTCACCGGCGGGCGCATGTACCGCACCGGTGACCTCGCCAGGTGGAGCGCCGAAGGGGAGCTGGAGTTCCTCGGGCGCGCCGACCACCAGGTCAAGGTGCGGGGCTTCCGCGTCGAGCTCGGCGAGATCGAGGCGGTCGCCGCCACCTGCCCCGGCGTGGCGGCGGTCGCGGTCGCCGCCCGGCGGGACCGGATCGTCGCCTACGTCACCGCGCCGGCCCCCGGGCTCCGCGACCACCTCGCGGAGCGGCTGCCGTCCTCCATGGTCCCCGCCGCCGTCGTCGTGCTCGACGAGCTGCCGCGCACCCCCAACGGCAAGGTGGACCGGGCCGCGCTGCCCGACGTGGACTTCGCGCCCTCGGCCGCCGGCGTCGCGCCGCGCACCCGTGCCGAGGCGGCCGTCTGCGCCGTCATGGCCGAGGTGCTGGGCGTCGGACGGGTCGGCGTGGACGACGACTTCTTCGCCCTGGGCGGCCACTCGCTCCTGCTCGTCAGGCTGGCCGCCGCCCTGCGCGCGGAGCTGGGCGCCGAGATCCCGGTCGCGGACCTGTTCACCGCCCCCACCGCCGCCGCCCTGGCCCGGCGGATCGCCGGCGGCGCCCCCGCCGGCGACGCGATGGCCGAACTGCTCGTCCTGCGGCCGGGCGGATCGCGGCCGCCCCTGTTCTGCTTCCCGCCCGCGAGCGGGCTCGCCTGGCAGTTCGCCGCGCTCAAGCGCCACCTGCCGGAGGACGTCCCGCTGTACGGGCTGCAGTCGCCCCGCCTGAGCCGCGACACCGCCCTGCCTCAGACCATGGACGAGCTCGCCGCCGAGTACGCCGGGCTCATCGGACGCACCGCCCCGGCAGGCCCCGTCAGCCTGCTCGGCTGGTCGTTCGGCGGCGCGGTGGCCCACAAGGCCGCGGTGCTGCTGGCCGCGGGGGGCCGCGAGATCGGCCTGCTCGGCATGCTGGACACGCCGCTGGAGGTGACCGGAGGTGCGGACGACGTCGCCGCGCTGCTGGCCGAGATGGGCTACCGGGTGCCGGACGGGCGCATGTCGGTCGCCGACGCCGTCGCGTTCCTGCGCGGCCTCGGCGACGGCGTCGCGGTCCTGGCGGACGAGCAGATCGGGCGCGTCGTGGAGAGCTATCTGGACAGCGACCGCATGATGGCGCGGGCCGGGTACGACGTGTTCCCCGGCGACGTGCTCTTCGTCGACGCCACCGTGCCGGAGCCGGGCTTCACCGGCAGGGCGTCCGGCCGGTGGCGCCCCCACGTGGCGGGCGAGCTGCGCGCGGTCGCCGTGGAGTGCCGTCACTCCGAACTGCTGGACGCCCGCGCGCTGGAGATCGTCGGCCCGCTGCTGGCCCGCCTCATGTGATGGCGGACAGGTCCTTGACCGGGGTGGAAGGGTCCATGTCGGCGGCGTTCGCGAGCTGCGGCACGAGCACGTCGAGCGCGTACAGCAGCGCGTCCGGCCCGCTGTAGGAGAGCGCGCCGCCGAGCGGGGTGGAGAAGTCCGTGTAGATCGTGCGGTCGCTCTCGACCACCTTCAGCCGGGAGAAGACCGGCGAGGCCAGCATCTTCTCCTTCGTCGAGCCGTTGACGAACAGCACGTCGCGGTCGATCAGGTCCAGCCGCTCCTCGCTGATCTCGTTGGCCTCGCTCTGCGCGGCGAAGCCGAGCGCGTCGAACAGCGCGCGGCGCGGATCGCGGGCCGGGATCAGCCAGTGCTGCCCGTTCTCCGGCCCGAAGTCCACCACCAGGACCTTGCCGGCGAACTCGGGGTGCGCCCGCTTCGCTTCAGTGATTCTCGCGTTGACCTTGCCGACGAGGGCCTGAGCCTCGGCGGCCTTGCCCAGCGCCTTGCCCGTGGTGATCGTCTGGACGTCCCAGGGGGTCTGCTCGTCGGCGTAGGCGTCCGACTGGATGACGGTGGGCGCGATCTGCGAGAGCTTCTCGTACGTCTCCTTGTTGATCGTCTCGTAGATCGCAATGATCACGTCGGGGCGCTGCTTGATGATCGCCTCGAAGTTGAGCTCCGCCGAGAACGTGGACAGCTCCTGGCCGCCCAGCGCCTTCTTGACCCACGGGAAGGTCGCGTACGCGTCGAACCACGCGCGGGTGCTGACCGGGACCACGCCCAGCGCGAGCGCGAAGTCCTGGTCGTTCCAGCCGACGGTGACGACCCGGGCGGGCCTGGTCTCGATCGTGGTGCTGCCGAACTTGTGCTCGATGGTGACCGGGAACGCGGTGTCCGCCGGCGCGGAGGCGCTCGGGGCGGCGGGCTCCGGGGCCGAGCAGGAGACCAGCGAGGCCGCCAGGAAGAGGGATAAGAAGGCTCGCGGAACCGCACGGGAACTGATCATGGGGATTCCTTCTGGCCGGAGGGCTGCAATCAACTTAGGATAGCATTACCTAACTTTGATCATCGGAGGCTGGAGATGCAGCGCACCCTGCTCGGCGGGAAGATCCATCGGGCCACCGTGACCCAGGCCGACCTGCACTACGTCGGCTCCCTCACGATCGACAAGGTCCTCATGGACGCGGCCGGGCTCGTCGAGGGCGAGCAGGTGCACGTCGTCGACATCGACAACGGGGCACGGCTGGTCACCTACGCCATCGAGGGCGCCCCCGGCTCCGGCGTCATCGGCGTCAACGGGGCGGCCGCCCATCTGGTGTCGCCGGGCGACCTCGTCATCGTCATGTCCTACCGGCAGGTGACAGAAGACGAGCTCGGCTCGTACGTCCCGTCCGTGGTGCACGTCGACGGGCGCAACCGGATCGTCGCGGTCGGCGCGGACCCGGCCGCCCCGGTGCCCGGAGCGGCCGGGCAGGTCACCGGCCGGTGAGGTAGCCGCCCATGGTGCGGAAGACCTCGGTGGCGGGCAGGTCCGCGCCCTCGTCGGTGCGGACCCGCTCGATCACCAGCCCTCGGCTGCGCCCCCGGCGGGCGTCGGCGCCGGCGACGATGACCACGCCGTCGCCCTCGCGGATGAAGACCCTCCCGGGAGTCCCTCCGTAGACGCCCTCCGACACCGACGCCTTCAGCACCCGTACGCGCTCGCCCCGGTAGAAGGTGAAGGCGTTCGGATACGGGTCCGACTGGGCGCGCACCAGCCGCTCGATGTCCTCGGCCGGCCAGGTCCAGTCGATCCGGCTGTCCTCCGGCGAGCGTTTGTGGAAGAAGCTCGCCCTGGACCGGTCCTGGGGGACCGGGACGGCCCGGCCGGTGTCGATCAGCGTGAGGGCGTCCCGCACGATCGGCTCGATCAGCGCGACGGTCCGGTGGAAGAGGTCGGTGGCCGTGTCGGACGGGCCGACGCGGACCGCGCGCTGCAGGAGGATGTCGCCGGCGTCCAGCTCCTCGTCCATCAGGTGCGCGGTGACGCCCACCTCCTCCTCGCCGTTGATCAGGGCCCAGATGAGCGGGGAGAAGCCCGCGTAGGCGGGCAGCAGCGAGTCGTGCACGTTCAGCGTGCCGTGGCGGGGCAGCCGGAAGATCTCCGGCGGGATCCAGGTGCGCCAGTTGTTGGCGACGATGATGTCCGGCTCGGCCTCCTTGAGCGCGGTGACGAGCTCGTCGTCGGGCCGGGCGCGCAGCAGCACGGGCACGCCGTGCTCGGCGGCCAGGCCGGCGACGGAGTCGTCCCAGATCTTCTCGTAGGCGTGTTCGCTCTTGGGGTGGGTCACGACGAGCGCCACGTCGTGGCCGGATCCCAGCAGTGCCTGCAACGTGCGGTGTCCCCAGGTCTGGTAGCCGAACATCGCGACCCGCATCTGCGCCTCCTGGTGGGGAGAATCCCTGATTAGGTGAGCCTAACCTAAATAAGGTCGCTCAAGGAGGGCAGTTTTCCGAGCCCTGCTCGGAGTTTCCGACGCGTTCCTGGTAGGAGGACTATACGTTTGGGAGCGCTCCCAACCGTCGTCCTAACAGAAGCGCAGATGGCGGTGAAAAGGTTGACTCGCGTGCTGACGCGAGCCTAGCGTTCCGTTTGGGAGCGATCCCAACGATCTTGCGAGTGGGGCGTGTGGCTGCCCCTTGCTGAACCCCATCACCGGCGATGAGCGCCCGTTTCGTGGCGCACGGTTCCCTTGGTGACGGGTGTCGTTTCCGCGCTACGAGGAGAATGCGTCATGGCTGTGCTCGGCGTGCTCGAAAACGAGGTCATGCGGTTGTGGTCCGAGATCCTCGGGGTCGAGGTCGCGTCCGCGGACCAGGATTTCTTCGAACTGGGCGGCCAGTCGCTGGCGATGGTCCAGTTCCTGGCCATGGTGGAGAGTGAGTTCCGGATCGAGTTGCCGGTCGAGGTGCTCTTCGTCGACGGGTTGACGGTCGCCGAGGCGGCGCGGGCCATCGAGGAGGGGTCGCAGGCCCAGGCCGCGGCCGGGGAGTCCCCTTGACCACCGTCATCATGGTCACCCACGGCACGCACGGCGACGTCCTGCCGTTCGTGGGTCTTGGACGGATCCTCCGGGAACGCGGGCACCGGGTGGAGATCCTCACGCACGCCCCCTTCGAGGCGGTGGCCCGGCGCGAGGGCCTGGAGTTCACGCCCATCGACACCGAGCGTGAGTACGAGCGATACCTCTCGGACACGCCGATGCTGCTCGGCGCCGGGATGGACCGGTGGCGGCGCTTCTACGACGCCATCGGGCTGTTCGACCAGATCCGGTTCGAGTGCGAGGTGCTCAAGGCCCGTCACGTGCCAGGGGAGACGGTGTTCGTGGGGCGCCACACCACGGCGATCTCGACGCTCTTCGCCGGCGAGGTGCTGGACGTGCCCACCGCGTGGGTGGCCGTGACGCCGGTGCAGTACATGTCAGAACGCCCCGCCGTGCACATGTACCGGGAGACCATGAGCGACCGGCTCGACGCGGTGCGGGCGACGCTCGGGCTGGGGCCTGTCGGCGACTGGACGTCCTGGTTCACCTCGGCCCGGCTCCACCTGGGGCTGTGGCCGGAGTGGTTCGACCGGGCGGGGGTCGCCGCGCCGTCGCGGGTCCGGCTGACGGGGGCGCCGTACGGCGACGACACCTTCACCGGCCCGGTCCCGCCCGAGGCCGAGCGCCTGCTCGACCGCGGCGCGGTGATCGTGACGGGCGGCACCGGCCGCATGATCCACGAGCGGTTCTACGCCGCCGCCGTCGCGGCGTGCGCGGCCGCGGGCGTGCCCGCCCTGGTCGTGGCCAGGCATCGGGACCTGGTGCCCGCCGACCTGCCCCAGGACGTCTCCTGGTTCCCGCACCTGCCCTTCCATCAGGTCATGGGGCGCGCCAGGGCGGTGCTGCACCACGGCGGCATCGGCACCGTGGTCAGGGCGGTGGCCGCGGGGGTCCCGCAGGTCCTGCTGGCGCACGGTTTCGACCGTTCCGACAACGGCATGCGCCTGGCCAGGCTCGGGCTCGGGTCCTGGCTGCCCGAGCGGCGGTGGACGACGGAGGAGATCGTCCCCCTGCTGAACGAGGCGCTGGCCGCCGACGGCCACCGTGAGCGGGTGGCCCCGTACGCGGGGGCGGCGCGGCCGGGGCTGCGGGCGGCCGCCGAGGCCGTCGAAGAACTGCTGCACGTCTGATCCCACCGGAGCTGACCATGTCGAACCGGAGTTGACCATGCCAGTTTTGGGAGCGCTCCCAACCCTTGTCGAATCGTTCGGGCGCCAGGCGGCGAGCACCCCGGACCGGATCGCGCTCGTCGCCGGCGACGAGCGCCTCACCTACGCCGCGCTGGACGAGGCCGTGGACCGGCTGGCCGCCAGGCTCGCCGGCGCCGGGGCCCGCCCCGGCACCCTCGTGGGGATCTGCGCGGCCAAGTCGGCGGCCTGCGTGACGGCGATGCTCGCCGTCCTGCGGACCGGCGCGGCCTACCTGCCGCTCGACCCCGCGCACCCGGCGGCCCGCGTCGAACTCGTCCTGGCGGACTCGCGCGCGGACCTGCTGCTGACCGAGGGCGAGCCGGTCACGACCGCGGTGCCGGTGCTCCGCTTGGACGGGGAGCACCCCCCGGCCGCGCCGGTCCCCACCGCGCCCCCGGACCCCTCGTCCCCGGCGTACGTGATCTACACCTCGGGCTCGACCGGCACGCCCAAGGGGGTGGTGGTGCCGCACCGGGCGCTGGCCAACCTGCTCGCCGGCATGCGCGAACTGGTGGGCTCGACGGCCGGCGACGTCTGGCTCTCGGCCGCCTCACTCACCTTCGACATGTCCGTGCCCGAGCTCTACCTGCCGCTCGTCACCGGAGGACGGCTGGTCCTCGTCGACCCCAAGGCCGCCCTCCTCGGCAAACGGCTCGCCGCGCTGATCGAGCGCGAGGGCGTGACCCACATGCAGGCCACCCCCTCCGGCTGGCGGGTCCTGCTCTACGCCGGGTTCCGCGGCCCCCGGCTGACCGCGCTCGCCGGCGGTGAGGCGCTGCCCGCGGCCCTGGCAGGCGACCTGCGTTCCCGGGTCGGACGGCTCGTCAACATGTACGGCCCGACCGAGGCCGCCGTCTGGGCCACCTCCTGGGAGGTGCCGATCGAGCCGGCGACGGTCTCGATCGGCGACCCGCTCCCCGGCGCCACCGTCCACGTCGTGGACGACGGGCTCGACGAGGTCGGCCAGGGCGAGCTGGCGATCGGCGGCGTCTGCGTGGCCGACGGCTATCTCGGCCGGCCGGCCCTCACCGCCGACCGATTCGTCCCCGACCCCTACGGCGAGCCGGGCAGCAGGCTGTACCTGACCGGCGACGTGGTGCGGCGCACCGGCGCGGGACTGGAGTACCTGCGCCGGGCCGACACCCAGGTGAAGGTGCGCGGCTACCGGGTGGAGCTCGGCGAGGTGGAGGCCGCCATGGACGGCCTGCCCGGCGTGCGGCAGTCCGTGGCGGCCGTGTCCGGCGACGCCCTGGTGGCGTTCGTCGTCGGCGACTGCCCTGACCTGCGCCGCCGGCTGGCCGCGATCCTGCCCGCGTACATGGTGCCGACCAGGGTGATCCCCCTGGACTCCGTGCCGCTCACCCCCAACGGAAAGATCGATCGGCGCGCTCTTGAGGAGAAGATATGAGCGATGTTCTGGTGGTCGTCAACCACGAGGAGCAGTACTCCGTCTGGGCCGCGGGACGGGAGCTGCCTCCCGGCTGGCGGGCCACGGGCTTCGCCGGCACCCGTGAGGAATGCCTGGCGCACATCGAGACCGTGTGGACCGACATGCGTCCCCTCAGCGTGCGCGGCGGGGGGTGACGCGGCATGGACTCCAACCCTGACGCCGTCATCGTCGGCGCGGGCCTGGCCGGCCCCCTGCTGGCGAGCATGATCGCACGGCGCGGGTACCGGGTCGACCTGGTCGAAGGCCGCCCCGACCCGCGCTCGGCCCGCCACGACAGCGGCCGATCCATCAACCTGGGCATGTCGGCGCGGGCCATCGCGGCGCTGCGCGAGGTGGGCCTGTGGCAGGAGGCGCGGCGGCTGTCCGTGCCGATGCGCGGGCGCATGGTGCACACCGCCGGCGGGCGGTCCTCGTTCTACCCGTACGGCAAGGACCCGTCGCAGATCCTGCACTCCATCAGGCGGGACGCGCTGGTCTGCCTGCTGGTCGAGCACGCGGAGAAGCAGCCCGGCGTGCGGCTGCGCTTCGGCACCAGGTGCGTGGCCGTCGACCGGGACGGCGCCGCCGTCACCATGGAGGACGGCGGCAAGCTGACAGCCGGCTTCGTGGTCGGCGCCGACGGCGCCTCCTCGCTCGTCAGGACCGAGATGCAGCGCGGCCTGCCGGCCGGCTTCAGCCGCGAGTACCTCGAATGGGGCTACAAGGAGATCACGATCCGGGCCAGGCCCGACGGCACGCCCGCCGTACCGCTGGAGGCGCTGCACATCTGGCCGGGCGAGCGCGGTCTCGGGGTCGCCCACCCCAACGTCGACAACAGCCTGACCTGCACGCTCTTCCTGCCGCGCGACGAGCCGCCGGACCGGGCGTCCGACGCCTTCCCGCACCTGGCGGAGCTGGTGCCCGACCTCGACGAGCAGGCGTCCGCCGCGCCGATGGGGCACCTCACGACCGTACGCACCGCGCCCTGGCACCACCGGGACACGATGGTCCTCGTCGGCGACGCGGCGCACGCCGTCTACCCCTTCTACGGCCAGGGCATGAACGCCTCGTTCGAGGACTGCCTGGCGCTCGACCGGATGCTGGCCCGGCACCCGCGCGACCGGCAGGCCGCCTTCGCCGCCTACGAGCGGTCCCGCAAGCCGCACACCGACGTGCTGGCCGAGCTGTCCGCGCAGAACTTCCTGGAGCTCCGCGACGGCATGCGCTCCCCGCTGCGGCTGGCCAGGAAGCGCCTCGACCTGCTGCTGCACAAGGCGTTCCCCGGCACCTGGGTGCCGCTCTACACGCTCGTCTCGCACACCACCGTGCCCTACGGCGAGGCGCTGCGGCGCGCTCGCCGCCAGGACCGGGTGGCCGCCGCGCTGACCGTGACCGGGGTGGGCGCGGCCGTCGCAGGCCTGCTCGCCGTGCTCGCGCGCCGCCACGGGAGGACCTCTCGATGATCACACATCCGCACGACGCATCCCTCGTGCTGTTCGACCCGGCCGACGTGGAGGCGGACCCCGCCGCGCACCCCCTGATCGGCGAGCACCGGGCCGACCTGCGGGCCGTCGTCGAATGGGCGCGCGCCTACCTGTGCCGGCCGCACCCGGAGCTCGGCCGGCTCGGGCCGGTGTGCCCGTACGCGCAGGCGTCGCTGGACCGCGGCGCCTTCCGCCTGGCCGTCCAGCCGGGCGGCGGCCACACCGTCGAGTCGTTGAGCGCGCTGCTGGCGCCCTACCGCGACTGGTTCCTCGACCTCGCCCCCCGCAGGATGCCCGCCGCGCAGTCGACGACCATCCTCGTCCTGCTGCCCGGCATGCGTGACGCGCGGGAGGTGATCGACGCCGCGCAGTGCGCGCTCAAGGACGCCTACGTGGGACACGGCCTGATGATCGGGGAGTTCCACGACGGGCCGCCGGACAAGGCGGGGCTGTGGAACCCCGGCTTCCGCCCGCTGCGCAGCCCGGTGCCGATGCTGGTGATCAGGCACATGGTGCCGACCGACCTGCCGTTCCTGATCTCCGAGGAGGCGCACCTGGCCGCCTACCGGGATCTGTTCGGCGAGCAGGTGCCCGGGCACCTGCGGGACCTGGTGGCCAAGTCATGACCGGCACGAGCTTCCCCCTGACGCCCGCCCAGGAACGGCTCTGGTTCCTGCACCAGGCCGGCCACGACCCGTCCGGCTACCACGTCTGGGGCGGGCACCGGTTACGCGGGCCCCTGGACGCCGGACACCTGGGCCGGGTGCTGAACCGCCTGGCCGCCAGGCACGAGGCGCTGCGCACCGGGCTGGCCGACACCGGGGACGGGCGCCCGATCCAGATCGTGAGCGACGCGTCCGAGGTGGACCTGGAGGTCGTGGAGGTCCAGGACGAGGCCGCGGCGCACGCGGCGTGCGACACGTTCGTGGCCCGGCCGTTCGCGCTCGGCCGGGCGCCGCTCATGCGGGCGCTGCTCCTCCGGCTCGCGCCGGACGACCACGTGCTCGTCCTGTGCCTGCACCACACGATCTGCGACGGGCGCTCGCTGCAGGTCCTCTTCACCGAGCTGTACGGGATGCTGGCGGGGACCTTCGAGCCCGCCGAGCCCGCCGTCCCGTTCTCGGAGTACGTCGCCCGGCTCCGCGGGGGCAGCCGGGAGCGGGCCCAGGCGGCGCGCGACTACTGGCGTACCCGGCTGGCCGGCGCGCCCTCCCTGCTGGGCCTGCCCACCGACCGGCCCCGTCCCGCCGTACCGAGCGGGCGCGGCGCGCAGCATCGCTGGACCCTGCCCGAGCACCTGCGCGCCGGCCTGGTGGACGCCGCGCGGCGGACCAGGACGACGGTGTTCGCCATGGTCCTGGCGGCCCTGGGGGTCACCCTCGGCCGGTGCGCCGACCAGGACGACATCGTGGTCGGCTGCCCGATGGACGGCCGTACCGGGCGGGACGGCGGGACGGTCGGCATGTTCGCCAACACCGTCGCGCTGCGGCTCGACCTCGGCGGCGACCCGGCCGTGACGGACCTGCTGCGGCAGTGCAGGCGGACCGTGGCCGAGGCGCTGGCCCACGGCGGCACGCCGTTCGACGAGGTGGTGGAACTGGCCGGAGGCCGCCGCGACCTCAGCCACAACCCGCTCTTCCAGGTCATGCTCGTCATGGACCACCTGGACGGCCGGCCCAGGACCGCGGGTGACCTCCTCGTCGAACACTGGGAACTGCCCGCGCCCGAGGCCCGCTTCGACCTCACCCTGTTCGTCACCGTGGGCGACGACATCGAGCTGTACCTGGACTACGCGGCCGACCTCTTCGACGCCGACACGGCGGCGACCCTGGCGCACCACCTCACCACCGCCCTCGAAGCTCTCACCGGCGACCCGTCCCTCCCCCTGAGCCACATCCCCTTCACCACCACCCCAACCGAAACGACCGGGACCGCCTCCGCCGTTCCGGCCGCTGGGCTGTCTGAGGCGGGGAGTGTCGCATCCTCCGAGGTGCCGGCCGGGGGCTGGGCCGGGGTGGCGGAGCTGGTTGTGCGTCAGGCTGAGCGGGGTCCGGATCGGGTCGCGGTCATGGCCGCGGGGGAGCGGTTGACGTACGGCGGGCTGGTCGCGCGGGCGCGGGAGGTGGCGGCGCGGTTGGGGCCGCTCAGCGGAGACCCTGACGCGCGTCCGGTGGTCGGGGTGTCGCTCCCGGCGGGGCCGGACGGGATCGCCGCGGTCCTCGGTGTTCTGCTCGCCGGGGCCGCGTACCTGCCGCTCGACCCCGGCCACCCGCCCGCCCGTGTCACGCACCTGCTGCGGCGGGCACGGGCTGTCGCGGTGATCGCGCCGTCCGGCAGGCTCGCCGAGCTGGACGAATTCCCGGGAGCGAAACTGCCGGTCACCGACCAGACAGGACCGAGCGGCGAGTTCGTGACAGGCCGAACGCGTCGGGTCGGTCCGGGACGTCTTGAGGGCGGGATCACGGGCGAGGTACGTCCCGGCTCCGCAGACCCGGTGGGTGCTGCCGTGCGGCCGGGGGATCCGGCGTATGTGATCTTCACGTCCGGGTCGACGGGGGCGCCCAAGGGGGTGGTGGTGTCGCACGGCGCCGTCGCGGAGTTCACCCGCTCGTTCGCCGACGTGCACGGCTTCGGCCCGGAGCACCGGGTGCTGATGCTGCCGCCGCTCACCTTCGACGCCTCCGTGGGAGACCTGTTCCCCGTGCTCACCACCGGCGGCACCCTGGTCGTCCATCCGGAGCCCGCCCGGTTGGATGGCGCGGAGCTCGTACGGTTCTGCGCCGAGCACGGCGTGACCGCCGTCGACGCGCCCGTGGCGTTGTGGCGGCGCTGGGTCACCGACCTGGCCGAATCGGGCGTACCCGAGAGCTGGCCGGTCGAGATCATGATGGTCGGCGGCGAGCAGGTGCCGGTCGAGGACGCGCGCACCTGGCAGCGGGTGACACGCGGCAGGTGCGCCCTGTTCAACCACTACGGCCCCACCGAGGCCACCGTCTGCGCCACCGTGCACCGGATCGGCGGCACGGACGAGCTCGGCGACCTGGGCCGGGTGCCGATCGGCGCGCCGCTGCCGCACGTGCGCGCCCGCGTCCTGGACCGGTCGGGGCGCGCGGTGCCGACCGGCGGGGTGGGCGAGCTGCACCTGGGCGGAGCCGGCCTGGCGGACGGGTACGCGGGCGAGCCGGCGCTGACCGCGGCGGCCTTCGTGCCCGACCCCGACGGCCCCGCCGGGGCGCGCCTGTACCGTACGGGCGACCTGGCGCGGGTACGGCCGGACGGCGCGCTCGAGTTCCTGGGCCGCCGCGACCGCCAGGTGAAGATCCGCGGCCACCGGATCGAACCGGCCGAGGTCGAGCACGCCATCATGGAGCATCCGGACGTCACCGACAGCGCGGTCGTCGTCTCGGGGGACCGCCTCGTCGCCTACGCCGCGACCCGCACGCCGGAC
Source organism: Nonomuraea harbinensis (assembly GCF_019396385.1). Taxonomy (GTDB): domain Bacteria; phylum Actinomycetota; class Actinomycetes; order Streptosporangiales; family Streptosporangiaceae; genus Nonomuraea; species Nonomuraea ferruginea. The sequence goes on from NZ_JAHKRN010000014.1 coordinate 172,818, forward strand.
CTGACGCCGGGCGCGCTCCGCGAGTTCCTGCGCGAACGGCTGCCCGGATACCTGGTGCCCGGGGCCTTCGTGCCGGTCGCCGCCATCGCGCGCACCACGCACGGGAAGGTGGACCAGGCGGCCCTGCCGCCCCCGCCAGGACCGGCGGGCGAGGCGCCCGCGACCGCCACCGAGTCGGCGCTGGCCGCGGTGTGGCAGCGGGTCATCGGCGTGCCCGACGTGCGCAGGTCGGACAACTTCTTCGAGGTGGGCGGGCACTCGTTGCTCGCCGGCCGGGTGGTGGCCGAGATCAGGCGCGAGCTCGGCGCCGACGTGTCCCTGCGCGCGGTCCTGGAGACGGCCGACCTGGCCGAGCTCGCCGCCGCCGTGGAGCGCGGCGCCGAGCGGGAGCATCTCGACCTCGAACCGCTCGCCGTCCTGCCGCCCGACCTCGCCGTGCGGCCTGCGGTCCCGTCTCCGGTACGGCGCGGCTCGGCCATCCTGCTGACCGGCGCCACCGGGTTCCTCGGCGCCCATCTCATCGGCGAACTCCTGGCCCGCACCGATGCCGAGATCATCTGCCTGGTCAGGGCCGGCGACGAGCACCGGGCCGGGGAACGGGTGCTGGCCAACCTGCGGGCGTACGGGCTCGACGCCCCGCCGGGCAGGCTGCGCGGGCTGCCGGGCGACCTGGGCTCGTCCCGGTTCGGCCTGGACCGGGAGCGGTTCGGCGAGTTGGCCCGCGAGGTGGAGGTGATCTGCCACAACGGCGGTCAGGTGAACTTCTACGAGAGCTTCCACCGCATGCTGCCGGTCAACGTCGGCGGCACGGTCGAGGCCCTGCGGCTGGCCGGGCTCGGCGGCGCCCGCCTGCACGTCGTCTCCACCCTCGGCGTCTTCCTGGGCCTGGCCCACCGGGGCCGGGTGGTGACCGAGGCGACCGCCCCCGACGACCCGGCCGGCCTGGAGACGGGCTACGACCAGAGCAAGTGGGTGGCCGACCGGCTGGCGCGCCGGGCCAGGGACGAAGGGCTGCCGGTCGTGGTGCACCGGCCGGCGCGGGTCAGCGGGCACAGCGCGACCGGCCTGGGCAACCCGGGCGACTACTTCAGCCGCCTGCTGGCCACGTGCGTCCGCCTGCGCATGGTGCCCGACCTGCCGATCGAGGAGGACCTGGCACCGGTGGACCATGTCGCCGCGGGCATGGCCCACCTGATCATCGACCCCGCGACGGCCGGCGACTTCCACTACTTCAACGGCGCGACGATCTCCTACCGGGAGATCGCCGAGGCGCTCGGCGCGGACTGCGTACCGTGGGACACCTGGCGGCGTGAAGCCGCCGGCCTGGGCGCGGACAGCCCGTTCGCGCCGTTCGCGCCGGTGCTGTCCGCGGCGGACCCGCAGTTCCGGCGGCCCGTCTTCGACTGCGGACGCACCGAGCGGGCCCTGGCCCGCGCCGGGCTCGCGTGCCCGCCCGCCGACGGCGCGCTCATCAGGCGCTACGCCGGCCGCCTGGCCGAGGTGGTGCACGCATGAACATCGTCAGGTTCGCGCTCATCTGGACGGCGTCGCTGCTGTCGTCCGTCGGCTCCAGCCTCACCACCTTCGTCCTGGGCGTCTGGGTGTACCAGACCACCGGGTCGCCGACGGAGTTCGCGCTGGTCGTGCTCAGCGGCATGCTCCCGGGCATCCTCATCGGGCCGTTCGCCGGGCTGGTCGTCGACCGGTTCGACCGGCGCAAGGTGATGATCCTCACCGACTGCCTGGCGGCCGTGTCCACGGCCGCCGTCGGCTTCCTGATCTGGGCGGACGGGCTGGCCGTGTGGCACGTCGCCCTGGCCGGAGCCGTCAGCGGCGCGTGCGGCGTCTTCCACCTGACCGCCTACCAGGCCATGACGCCGCTGCTGATCCCCGAACGTCACCTGGGCCGCGCCAACGGCCTCATGCACCTGTCCAGCGGCATCCAGATCGCCGCGCCCGTCCTCGGGGCCACGCTCCTGGCCACCGTGGGCATGGCCGGGGTGGTGGCGATCGACCTGAGCACCTTCGGCGTGGCGATGCTGGCCCTGCTGCTGATCCGGCTGCCCGCCGCGGTGCTGCGGCCCAACGTGGCCGCCGAGCGACCCGCCGTGCTGGAGGACCTCGGGGCCGGGTGGCGCCACCTGCGGTCGAGGACGGGACTGACGGCGCTGGTGGCCGCGCTGACCGGCTTCAACTTCACCTTCGCCGTCGCGGGGGTGCTGGTGCAGCCGCTGATCCTGTCGTTCGCCGGGCCCGGGGTGCTGGGCGTGCTGATGTTCGCCGGAGGCGCGGGCATGCTCGCGGGCGGCCTCGTCATGGGAGCCTGGGGCGGGCCCCGCCGGAAGATCGGCGGGATGACGGCGTTCATGGCGCTCGGCGGCGTCTTCCTCGTGCTGCACACGGTGAGCCCGTCGCCGCTGCTGGTGGGGGTGGCCGCCGCCGGGTTCCTGTTCACGCTGCCCGTGGTGAACGGCTGCGCGCACGCCGTGCTGCAGAGCCGCGTCGATCCGGCCCTGCTGGGACGGGCCATGGGCACTGTGCACACGCTCGGCTCGGCCGCCGTCCCCGTCGGTTACCTGCTGGCCGCGCCCGTGGCCGAACACCTGCTGAACCCGGCGCTGCTGCCCGGCGGGGCCCTCGCCGGCAGCGCGGGTCTGATCGTCGGCGTCGGCGAGGGACGCGGGATCGCCCTCGTGCTGCTCCTCGACGGGCTGCTCCTGCTGACCCTGGCCGGCGTCCTGGCCGTGCTCCCCGCCCTGCGCCGCCTGGACCGCCGGCCCGTCCCGGTCCCCGTCGCCTGAGAAACCCCGGGAGCCGCCCGGACCCCGGGAGCCGCCCAGACCCGGGAGCCGCCGTTCCCGGGAGCCGCCGTTCCCGAGAAGCCGCCGAGAATCGCCTGAGAGGAATCGCATGCCGGTCGACCTGCCGCCCGACGAGGTGGACGCCTTCCGCAGGGGTGACGCCCCGGCGCCGATGCTGGACCTGATCGGCCTGATGGCCTGCCACGCCGTCGGGGCCGCGCGCTCGCTGGGCGTCTTCGACGCGCTCGCGGCCGGGCCGTCGACGACGGACGAGCTCGCGGCGGCTGTCGGCGCCGACCCGACAGGGCTCGACCAGTTGCTCGGCGTTCTCCGTACCACCGGATACGTGCGCCGCCACGAGGGCCGGCACGCCAACACGCCCGCCACCGCGGCGTGGCTCTGCTCCGGCTCGCCCACCGACTACGGGCGGATCCTCGGCCTGTGGCAGGCCATCGTCGAGGAGCGGTGGGCGGGGCTCGCCGGCGCGGTGCGCTCGGGGACCCCCGCGGGGGGCTTCTACGACTGGCTCGCCGGCCGCCCCGACCTGTCCGCCGCCTTCCACGACCTGCAACGCGGGCTCGCCGAGTGGCTGGCGGACGAGGTCGTCTCGCTGGTGCCGCTGCCTGAGGGCGCCAAGAGCCTGCTCGACCTGGGCGGCGGCCACGGGGCGTACGCCGCGGCGTTCTGCCGGGCCCACCCCGGGCTGTCGGGCACGATCGTCGACGGCGCCGTCACGGACGGCTCCGACGGGAGGCTGACCTGGCGGGCCGGCGACCTGCTCACCGCCGATCTGCCCGGTGAGCAGGACGTGACCGTGCTCTTCAACGTGCTGCACGGGTTCGCCGCGCGGGACGCCGCCGCGCTCGTCGCCAGGGCGGCGGGCACGCTGCGGGCGGGAGGGCTGCTGGTCGTCCTGGAGAGCATGCCCGAGCCCTCGGGAACCGCCGCCGACCTGGCCTTCGCCGCCGGGTTCTCGCTCAACCTGTGGCACACGCAAGGCGGCGCCCTGCACCCGTTGGAGACGATCCGCGGGTGGCTGGAGGCGGCGGGATGCGCCCCCGGTCCCTGGACGGAACTCACCCGCTCACCGTCGCACGCCCTCCTGACGGCGACCACGTAAGCGCCCGGGCCTGCCGTCACGTCCGGCGACAAGCGGGCGACCGCGCCGACCAGCTCAGGGCTGAGATGGCCGGCGCGGTCGAGCGTGGTCGTCCACGGGCCGGGGCCGCGGCTTCTACCGGTAGGTGATGTCGGACGAGGAGTACAGGCAGTTGACGCCGTCGGCGCCTTCGCCGATCTTGGTGGGCTCGCTGCCCTTGGGCACGCCGCGGTACTTCTCGCAGATCGTCGCGCTGCCGTACACGGTGATCCGGCTGAACCTGGCCGTGTCGCCCCAGTTGGTGTTGATCCCGGCCAGCACCTTGGTGGAACGGGCGGTGATGCCGTCCATGACCACGTGCCGCTGGTAGGAGGTGGAGCAGTTGCCGCAGGCCCGGTAGAGCTTGCCGGCGCTGTGCACCTGGAAGTTGCGGATGGTCAGGGTGCCGGCGCCGTTGTGCTGGAAGACCTTGTC
>NZ_JAHKRN010000122.1 GCF_019396385.1 Nonomuraea harbinensis
TGAGGGGCTCCGAATTTTCCGGACTCGACCCAAATGAAACTATATCATGCCGCGACTCGGTTATCGAACCATTCCTCTAGTACTTCCGATGGCGGGCGATATCCCAATCCAGAGTGAAGTCTTCGCCGGTTATAGAATCCCTCGATAAATTTGATTACTTCGCGCCGCGCCTCGGCGTGCGTGGCGAACGTCTGGTGATGTACTAGCTCCGTCTTCAGCTTACCGAAGAACGATTCCGCCATCGCGTTATCGAAACAACTCCCGGTGCGTCCGACGGATTGCCTGATGTGGTACTTGCCGAGTGTCTCGCCGAACTCGATCGACGTGTATTGACTCCCTCGGTCGGAGTGAAATGTCGCCCCGTCGGGCATCTCGATGCGGGCCGCGGCCATATCGATGGCCGCGCACACCAAGCTCGCCGGATATCGTACGTCCAGCGCCCAGCCGATCACGCTCTTGCTGAAGCAGTCGATAACCGTTGCCAGGAAAAGCGCACCCTCACCCGTATCGATCTGCGTGATATCACCGATCATCTTCTGGCCGGGCACCTCCGCGCTGAAGTCGCGTCGCACCAGGTCAGGGATCGGGGCCGCGTTCTTGTCCGCGATCGTCAGGCCACGGCGTCGCTTAACCTGCACCGGGACCAGGCGCATCTGGCGCATGAGCTTGCGAACGAGTTCGTCGTCCACCTCGACGCCGGCACGCCTGAGCTCCGCGTGGATACGGCGGTACCCGTAAGTCCGGCCGGATTCGGCGAACACGAAGTCAATCAAGAGCTTGAGGTCCTCGCGCCGTTGTTCGGTCGCCGACATCGGGCGCTTCTCCCAGTCGTAGTATCCGGATTTCGACACGCCGAGCAGACGGCACATCATGATGATCTCGAAGTTAGCCTTCTCAGCGAGAATGAGTTCGTACTTCTCGCTTACGGGAGTTCTTTCGCAAAGAAGGCCGCGGCTTTTTTCAAGAACGCGTTCTCCTGCTCAAGTTCTTGAACGCGTCGTTCCATCTCCTGGAGCCTGGCGCGGTCGATGGCGGCGCGGGCCTCGTCGGTGGTACCAGAGTTCTTCGACTTCTCCGCCTTCACCCAATTGCGAACGGTCTCAGCGACCAGCCCGAAATCGCGGGCTACCTGTGCAGGGGTCTTCCCGTCGTCGATGACGGCCCGCACGACTTCGGCCCGCAACTCGGGCGGATATATCCTCGGCTTCTTCGCCACGTGCTTCCTTCCCGGACTGTCTCTGACCCTACTTGGGTCCGAGTCCGGAAGGTTCGGGGCACCTCA
>NZ_JAHKRN010000123.1 GCF_019396385.1 Nonomuraea harbinensis
GACGAGGTCGCCACCCTGCTGAACCTGGAAGTGGACCTGCTGTTCTTCGACACCACCAGCACCTACTTCGAACTGGAGGAACCCGACGAGGCCGTCGCCCGCGACGACACCGGCCGCCGACAGAGCGACAACCCCGGCGGCAGCGACGACGGCAGCGACGTGAACAAGGCCGGGTTCCGCACCTACGGCAAGTCCAAGGACTCCCGCGACGACCTGCCGCAGATCGTCATCGGCATGGCCGTCACCAGGGACGGCATCCCCGTGCGCTGCTGGTGCTGGCCCGGCAACGCCTCTGACCAGAAGGTGATCCGGCAGGTCAAGGACGAGATGCGGGACTGGACCCTGTCCAAGATCGTATGGGTGACCGACCGCGGCTTCTCCTCCGAGACCAACCGCCGCTACCTGCGGCAAGGCGATCACGCCTACATCGTCGGCGAGAAACTCCGCTCCGGCTCACCCGAGGTCAAGGCCGCCCTGTCCCGCCAAGGCCGCTACACCGAGACCGCCGTGAACATGCGCGTCAAGGAAGTACGGATCAGCGACACCGACCGGTTCATCATCTGCCACAACCCCGAATCGGCCGCACGTGACCAGCACATGCGCACCCAGCTCATCGCCCACCTCCAAGAGCTGATCGACGGCACCGACCAGCTCAGCGACTTCAAACGCGGCGAACTACGCGGCAAGATCGCCGGCAGGCCCGGCCTGAACCGCTACCTGCGCATCACTGCGGCCGGCAAGCTCCGCATCGACCACGCCCGGATCAAGACAGAGGAGAACCTCGACGGCAAGTACCTTCTGCGCTGCTCGGACCCTCACCTGAGCGCCGAGGACATCGCCGCAGGCTACAAGCAGCTTCTGGAAGTCGAGCGAGGCTGGCGCGACATGAAGCAGATCATCGACCTGCGGCCCGTCTACCACCGGCTGGAAGAACGCATCCGTGCCCACGTCGTCCTGTGCTGGCTCGCTCTGCTGCTCATCCGCATCATCGAGACCCGGGCCGGCACGACCTGGTCCCAGGCCCGCCGCGAGCTCCAACGCCTCCACGTCGGGACCTTCGCCGGCCCTACCGGCACGTTCCAGCAGGTCACCGGCCTGACCAAGCCGCAGATCGACCTGCTCGCCAAGCTCGGCATCCCCCGTCCCAAGCAGGTTCTCGGCCTC
>NZ_JAHKRN010000124.1 GCF_019396385.1 Nonomuraea harbinensis
CCCGCCGGATCGCCACTCTCCACGCGGCCTTCCAGGCGCACCCGGAACGGTTCCGCGGCCGGCGACCCTACCCGCCGGCACTACCGACCAAGGTGTGGATCAACCAGCCACCCGTGGCCGCCGAGATAGACACCTCACCACAAAGTGCGCAAGTAGCCTGATGTCTCACTGGGTTTGACAGGTTCCGTGCTGAGCGTCTCCAAGCCGCCAGTAACCGACCGGATCGGAATCGCGGACCAGTCCTCTGTAGCGTGACCCGTCCTGGTAGGTGTAGGTCGCGCAGTTCGGCGCCGCGATCGGGGCGCAGACCGAGGTGAGAGTGTCGCCGCTGTAGCTGTAGGTCCAGGTGGCGCTCTCTCCGTCCACCGGGTCGGTGGATACGGACGCCACCCGTGAGCCCGACCAAGTGAAGTGCAGAGACCGTCCTCCAGTGGCCGTGGCCCGGCTTAGCTTGCCGTCACTGCCGTACTCCAGCATCTGCTCCCGGCCGCGTGCGTCAGATATCCGCAGCAGACGACCCAATCCTGCCCCGCCGCGAACTGGCCACCCGCGATGCTCAGGCGCGCCCAGCAGGACGGCCTGGTGGACCCGGACGCCGACCTCGACGTGCTGATCGACATGATGGCAGGCGCGCTCACGTACCGCGTCCTGCAGCCCCCCGGACGCCGACGAGATGCTGCGCTACCCCACCGCCGTCTACCGCCAGGCCGGCCGGTACCCGTCGGCCCAGGACAGCTGAGCGCCCAGCGAGACAGATCCGCTGATGGAAGTCCGGGGCATCTCCACATCGATCGCCCCTCGCGGGCCACGAGCACCGGCCGATCCGTAACGCAGACGAGGATTCCCGTTGCTGGTCAACGGGTCGCCTGGGGTGCCGGGCGCCGGCGAAGCGGGTGATGAGCGGCCCCGTGACCGCCAGGACGAACACATAGGCGGTCACCAACGGCGCCAGGGTGGGAAGCTGGGGCCCAGTCAGGCCGACGATGACGATGGAGAACTCTCCCCGGGCGATCAGTGCGGCGCCCGCGCGCAGCCGCCCGGCTGAACGAACTGGCCGACCGGGTCCGGGCCGCCGGGGTGCCGGTCGAGGTGAAAGTGCGGGGCGTGCCCAGGCCGGTCGGGCCGGGCGCCGACCAGTGCGTCTACCGGGTCGTCCAGGAGT
>NZ_JAHKRN010000125.1 GCF_019396385.1 Nonomuraea harbinensis
TCGGGTGGGCCCGCCTGTCTGTGGGACCTCAGCACAGGACCGGGGATGTCGTCACAGATGGTGGCGGTGGAGCTGGTTGCTGTTTGTTGTTTGAGATTTGCATAGTGGACGCGAGCATCTTTGTGGCCAAGTTTTTAAGGGCACACGGTGGATGCCTTGGCATCAGGAGCCGATGAAGGACGTGGGAGGCTGCGTTAAGCCTCGGGGAGTCGCCAACCAGACGTTGATCCGGGGATGTCCGAATGGGGAAACCTAGCACCAGTCATGTGGTGTTGCCTCCGCCTGAATGTATAGGGCGGTTGGTGGTAACGCGGGGAAGTGAAACATCTCAGTACCCGTAGGAAGAGAAAACAAGAGTGATTCCGTGAGTAGTGGTGAGCGAAAGCGGAGGAGGCTAAACCGGGCGTGTGTGATAGCCGGCAGGCGTTGCATGTCCGGGGTTGTGGGACCTTCTTGAAGTCTCTGCCGGGATTTCGAGCAGTGAGAAATCGATGGGGTAGTCGAAAGCTCTGGGAAGGGCTGCCGTAGACCGTGAGAGCCGGGTAGGCGAAACCTTGTCGACTGCTGGAGGGGATCCCAAGTAGCACGGGGCCCGAGAAATCCTGTGTGAATCTGCCAGGACCACCTGGTAAGCCTAAATACTCCCTGGTGACCGATAGTGCACGAGTACCGTGAGGGAAAGGTGAAAAGTGCCCCGGTGAGGGGTCGTGAAAGAGTACCTGAAACCGTGTGCCTACAAGCCGTAGGAGCTTACGAGGATTTCGGTCCTCGTGTGATGTGACTGCGTGCCTTTTGAAGAATGAGCCTGCGAGTTATGGTGTGTGGCGAGGTTAACCCGTGTGGGGGAGCCGTAGCGAAAGCGAGTCTGAAGAGGGCGTTTGAGTCGCATGCTGTAGACCCGAAGCGAAGTGATCTACGCATGGGCAGGTTGAAGCTCAGGTAAGACTGGGTGGAGGACCGAACCCACCAGGGTTGAAAACCTGGGGGATGATCTGTGTGTAGGGGTGAAAGGCCAATCAAACTTCGTGATAGCTGGTTCTCCCCGAAATGCATTTAGGTGCAGCGTCACGTGTTTCTTGCCGGAGGTAGAGCACTGGATGGC
>NZ_JAHKRN010000015.1 GCF_019396385.1 Nonomuraea harbinensis
GAACGCGAACCGGAGACCCGGCCTTACCGACCGGCCGGTCCCGGAGGGTGCGCGGGCGGCCGCTGCTCTACACCTCCTACGCCCAGGACATGGCGCTGCTCGACACCCGGGCCAAGCGGGTCTCGGCGGGCGCGCTCGTCCTGCTGGCGCTCGCGCTGTCGGCGGTGCTCAGCGACCCGGCGCTGGAGGTGCTCGCCGTCGCGTACGTGCTCGCCATCGGGGCGATCGGGCTCAACATCGTCACCGGGTACGCGGGCCAGGTCTCGCTCGGGCACGCCTTCTTCGTCGCCATCGGCGCCTACACCGCCGCCGCCCTGTCCGGGCCGCCCGGCGGCGACACCATCGGGTACGGGATCTCCGAGATCTGGATCTGGCTGCCCGCGGCCGGGCTCGTCGCCGCCGCGGCCGGGGTGCTCGTCGCGCCGCTGGCCACCCGGCTGCGCGGGCTCTACCTGGCCATCGTCACGCTCGGGCTGGTCTTCCTCGGCGAGCACGTCTTCAAGGAGTGGCAGGAGCTGACCGGCGGCGTCGGCGTCGGCCGGGAGGCGGCCGTGCCCGCGTTCCTCGGCGTCAGGCTCGACCAGGACGGCGCGCTCGGCACCCGGGAGCAGCAGCTCTACCTGCTCATGCTCGTCCTGCTCGTGGTCTTCGCGGTCGCCGCGCGCAACCTGGCCCGCTCCCGCGTCGGCCGGGCGTTCGCGGCCATCCGCGACCGCGACATCGCCGCCGCCGTCATCGGGGTGCCGCTCACCCGCTACAAGGTGCTCGCGTTCGGCGTCTCGTCCTTCTACGCGGGCTGCGCGGGCGGGCTGCTCTTCACCGTGTCCGGGTACGTCGAGCCGGGCTCGTTCAGCCTGCTGCTGTCGGTGCAGTTCATCGCGATGGTCCTGATCGGCGGCGTGGCCACCGTGTCGGGGGCGATCGCGGGCGCCCTGTTCATCTCGCTGCTGCAGCCGCTGACCCGTACGCTGCCCGCCCTGGTGCCGGTGATCAGCGGCGACACCACGCAGACGCCCAACGTGTTCCAGGTCGAGACCGTGCTCTACGGCCTGCTGATCGTGCTGTTCCTCATCTTCGAACCGCGGGGCCTGTTCGGCCTCTGGATCCGCGTACGGAATTACTGGAAAGCCTGGCCTTTCTCCTACTAGAAAGGGTCATTTCATGAAGAGTCGCTATGTGGTGGCCATCACTGCAGCAGTGGCCCTTCTGTCCGCGTGCGGCGTCTTCCGGGGGGACGACGAGGGCGGGCAGAGCGCCCAGACGACAGGAGTCACCAGTGAGCCCTGTCCCTCCGCTGTCGACAGCGCCAAGGGATGCATCTACCTCGGCTCCATCTCCGACCTGACGGCCGGGCCGTTCGCGGCGCTGGCCGTGCCGATCACCGAGGCGCAGAAGGCATTCTGGGCCCGGGTCAACAAGGCCGGCGGCATCGGCGGCACGTACGAGGTCGACGTCACCCGTTACGTCCGCGACAACAAGTACAACCCGGAGGTTCACCGGCAGGTCTACAACGAGATCAAGGACCAGGTGCTCGGCCTCGCCCAGACGCTCGGCTCGCCCACCACCGCCGCCATCATCGGCGACCTCAAGGCCAGCAGCGTCGTCTCCGCCCCGGCCTCCTGGACCTCCGCCTGGGAGTTCGAGGACGTGGTGATCGAGACCGGCGCCAACTACTGCGTCGAGGCGATGAACTCCGTCGACTACGCCATGGAGGCGTACCAGCCCAAGTCCGTGATGGCCGTGCACCTGGCCGGCGACTACGGCGCGGACGCCGCCGCCGGCGCCAAGATCGCGGCCGAGGCGCACGGGCTGGAGTTCACCGGCGTCGAGACCCCGCCGGGCGCCACCGAGCAGGGCCGCGCCATCACCGAGATCACCCGCGTCAAGCCGGACCTGGTGATCCTCACCACCGGCCCGGCCGACGCCGCCACCATCGTCGGCCAGAGCGCAGCGGCCGGATTCAAGGGCCGCTTCATCGGCACCGGCCCGACCTGGAACCCCGCCCTGCTCCAGTCGCCCGCCGCCGAGGCGCTCAAGGCCCTGTACGAGCAGTCGGCCCCCGGCAAGCCGTGGAACGCCGACACTCCCGGCCACCAGGCCATGCGCGAGGCGCTGCCCGGCGTCACCCCCAACGACGGCTACACCTCCGGCTGGGCGTGGGCGTACCCGATGAAGGCGGCGCTGGAGAAGATGGTCGCCGGCGGCGACGTCAGCCGCGCCGGCCTGCTCGCGGCCGTCAAGTCGCTCAAGACGGTCGACTACGAGGGCATGCTGCCGCCCGAGGCCGGCAACTACGCCGACGACCCCGACACCGCCACCTTCCGCCAGACGCTCATCAACAAACTCGACGAGACGGCGCCGACCGGCGTCACCGAGGTGCGGGACTTCTTCACCGGCCCCACCGCCGAGTCCTACACCTTCGACGGTCCCTGTTTCGCCAAGCTGTGATCACGCGGGGGACGCGGTCGGTTGGGTAGGGTCGGGACATGTCTCGCCGCTACCGCCGGTTCGCGTCCCTCGCCGTCATCCCCGCGTTCGCGTTCGCCGCGGCCGGCTGCGCCGAGGTCAACACCACGATCGACAGAGCCCAGGCCTGCCTGGAGGCCCCAAAGATCGTCGGTGAGCTGACGTCGCAGCTGACCCAGTTGGTCAACGACCCGCAGGCCATGGAGAAGGCGCTCGACGACACGGCCGCCAAGCTCAACGACCTTGCCGACTCGGCCGCCAACACCACCATCAAGGAAGCGTCCGACAAGCTCGCCGGCACCCTGTCCGGCCTCAACGTGCAGAACGTCAACGACGCCGTCGACGCCGCCCAGAAGGTCGGAAGCGACACGGCCGCCTACGTCAAGCAGGTCGCCGAGGCCTGCTCCGGAGGCTGAACCCCGCTTTCTCTAGGGAGAATGGTCGCGAAATAGCGTGGGGCTCATGGAGCCTGACCCGCGTTTCACCCTGGCCAACGAGCGAACCTTTCTCACCTGGCTGAGCACCGCCCTGGCGCTCAGCGCCGCCGGGGTGGCCATGGCGGCGGTGCCCTCCACGGACTTCGTCCCATGGCTGCGCACCACCCTGGCCGTCATCCTGGTCACGCTGTCGGCGCTGGCCGCCGGCATGGCCTACCCGCGCTGGCGCAACATCCAGCGCGCGCTGCGTGCCCAGGCGCCGCTCCCGCCGCCCGCGCTGGCGTCCGTGTTCGGGTACGGGGTCGCGACCGTGGCGGTGCTGGCCCTGGTGATGATCCTGCTCGCGGCCTGACCGATGGGCGACCCGCACGAGATCTGGGACCAGGGGCTGCAGAGCGAGCGCACCCGCCTGGCCTGGGTCCGCACCGCCGTCATGCTGGCCACCGGCGGCCTCGGCGCGGCCGGGCTGTCGGCGCGCGCCGGGCTGCCGCTCCCGGCGGCGGCCGCGTTCGCGCTGGCGGCGCTCTGCGGCGCCGTCCTGCTCATCCGCACCGGCACCCGCTTCCTCCGGGTGCAGGAGGCGCTGCACGGCGGCCGGCCGCTGGACCACCGGGCCGACGCGGTCTTCGCCTGGCTCGGCACGCTCGCCCTGGTCGCCGGGGCAGTGGTGTTCGTGTTGTCCATGCGGTGAGGGCGGGTTGCGGGGCCGCGGGAGGAAGGCGGACACTCGAAGAGAGGGAGGTGACCTCATGAGAGAAGAACTGCGGAAGGTCCCCTTCGAATGCCGCGCCTGCTGGCACGTGTGGGAAGAGGAATACACCGTCAGGTTCGGCGACCGGGGTGAGGTATGGCTGCGCGGAAACGTCCCTGTGCCGCCCCCGACGCCGGCCGAGAAGTGCCCGAGGTGCGGCTGCTACCAGGCGGTCCAGTTCCCCGAGGGCTACCTGGCCCACCACCCGGAGCTGATCAGGGCCACGCGGCCCGCCGGCTCCGACGCCACCCCGCTCATCAGCCCGGTGCGGAAACGCCCGCGTTGGCTTGAGACGTAACAGATGGTCATATTTGACTAACAGAGAGTGTTATAAGGGCCATCTTGCCGTGTCAATAGGCAGGGCGGACACTCGGTGCGGATGACGGTCCCTGACCCGGGGGGTGGTCCTGGTGCACGAAGGAACCGGTGGGCGCCGGTTGTGGCCGCTGGAGTGCCTGCGCTGCTGGCACGTCTGGGAGGAGGCCTACACCGTCAGGCTCGGTGACCGGGGCGAGATCTGGCTGATGGGCGGCGTGGTGGTGCAGCCGCCCTGGTCGGGCGCCTGCTGCCCGGCCTGCGGCGGGTTCGCGGTGACGTCGTTCCCCGACGGCTACCTCGCCCGCCACCCCGAGCTGCTGTCCTCGCCGGAGCCCGAGCCGGAGCGGCCGCGGGTGCCCGACCCCGATCCCGTACCGGTGGCGGCGGGCCGGACGCCGCGCCACCACCGGCTCCTGGTCGTGCTCGGGGTCCCGGCGGTGCTGGTGGCCGCGTACGAGGTGTATCGCGTCATGGCGGCCGCCAGGCCGCACTAGTCAGGGCGGCCGCCGGGCCGCACTAGGAGAGGCTCTCCAGCCACGCGCGGTGCAGGCCCGCGAAGCGGCCGTCGGCGGCCACCAGCCGGTCCGGCGGCCCGTCCTCGACGATCTCGCCGCGCTCCATGACGAGCACCCGGTCGGCGATCTCCACCGTCGACAGCCGATGGGCGATGATCAGCGCCGTGCGGTCGGCCAGGATCGTGCGCAGCGCGCGCTGCACCAGCCGCTCGCTCGGCACGTCCAGGCTGGAGGTCGCCTCGTCCAGGATGAGCACCGCCGGGTCGGCCAGGAACGCCCGCGCGAACGCCACCAGCTGCCGCTGGCCGGCCGACATGCGCCCGCCCTGCTTGCCCACGTCCGTGTGGTAGCCGTCGGGCAGCGACGCGATGAAGTCGTGCGCGCCGATCGCCTGCGCCGCCTCGCGCACCTGCCGCTCGGTCGCGCCCGGCCGGCCGAACATGATGTTGTCCAGGACCGTCCCGTTGAACAGGAAGTTCTCCTGCGTCACCATGACCACCGCCCGGCGCAGCGTGGGCTCGTCCAGCTCCTGCAGGTCGGCCCCGTCCAGCAGCACCCGCCCGGCCGTCGGGTCGTAGAAGCGGGAGATCAGCTTGGCCAGCGTGGTCTTGCCCGCCCCCGTCGAGCCGACCAGCGCCACGCTCTGCCCCGCCGGGATCGCCAGGTCCAGTCCGGGCAGGATCGGCATCGACTCCACGTACGCGAACCGTACGTCCTCGAAGCGCACCTCGCCGCGCGCCTGCGGCAGCGGGCGCGGCGCGCGCGGCTCCGGCACCGCCGGCTCCTCCTCCAGCACGCCCGACAGCTTCTCCAGCGCCGCACTGGCCGACTGCAGCGTGTTGTAGAACTGGCTGATCTCCTGCATCGGCTCGTAGAAGCCGCGCAGGTAGAGCAGGAACGCGGTGAGCACGCCCACCGTGACCTCCCCGTGGAAGGCCAGCCAGCCGCCGTAGAACAGCACGGCCGCCACCGTCAGGTTGCCGATCAGCTTGATGCCCGGCATGAACACCGCGATCAGCCTCATGCTGCGCGCGTTGGCCTGGCGGTAGTCGTCGTTCAGCCGCTCGAAGATCTCCTGGTTGCGCGGCTCGCGGCGGAACGCCTGCACCGCCCGCATGCCGGTCATCGACTCGACGAAGTGCACGATGACCAGCGCCACCGTCTCCCTGGTGCGCCGGTAGACGATCGCGGACTGCCGGCGGAACCACCGGGTGAACAGCAGCAGGATCGGCAGCGGCACCAGCGCGACCAGCCCCAGCTCCACGTCCAGCACGAGCAGCAGCACGGCGGTGCCGGCCATCGTCAGCACCGCCGTGACCAGCCCGTCGAAGCCGGCCTGCAGCAGCTCGGCGATCGCCTCGATGTCCGAGGTGAGCCGCGAGATGACCCGGCCCGAGGTGTACTTCTCGTGGAAGCTCAGCGACAGCCGCTGGAAGTGGTCGAACACCCGCCTGCGCAGCTCCAGCAGGATCTGGTGACCGATCCGGCCGGACATCTTGAGGAACGCCTGCCGGGTGAGCGCCTGCGCGGCGGCCGCCGCCAGGATCACGCCCACCACCGTCAGCAGCGTGCCCGTGCCCTCGCCGCGCAGCATCGGCGGGATGCCCGCGTCGATGCCCACCTTCACCAGGTAGGGGATGGCCAGCCCGGCCCCGCTGGAGGCGATGATGACCGCGGTGAGCACCATGATGCCCTTGCGGTGCGGGGCCAGCAGGTCGCCCAGCAGCCTGCGCGAACGGGCCCGCAGCAGGCCGCTCACCTTGTCCGGCAGCTCGTCCTGGTCCTCGGAGGCGACCCCGCGCCAGCCGGTCGTGGCGGATGTCAACGCAAGGCTCCTTCCGACGGGTCCAGATCGGCGTCCTGGGCCAGGAGCTGCCGGTATTCGGGCACCTCGGCCAGCAGGTCGTGGTGGCGGCCGACGTGCGTGATCGTGCCGCCCGCGAGCAGCGCCACCTTGTCCGCCAGCAGCACGGTGGAGGCCCGGTGCGCCACCACGATGCCGGTCGCCTCGCGCAGCACCTCCCGCAGCGCCGCCTCCACCAGCGCCTCGGTCTCCACGTCCAGCGCCGAGAGGGTGTCGTCGAGCACCAGGATCCTCGGTCTGCTCAGCACCGCCCTGGCCAGGGCCAGCCGCTGCCGCTGGCCGCCGGACAACGACATGCCCTGCTCGCCGATCCGGGTGTCCAGACCCCACGGCAGGTCGTACACGAACATCGCCTGCGCGGTGCGGATCGCGTCGTCGACCTCCTCCTCGGTCGCGTCCAGGCGGCCCATCGTCAGGTTCTCGCGCACGCTCATGGAGAACAGCGTCGGCTCCTCGAACGCGGTCGCCACGATGGAGCGCAACTCGGGCAGCTCCAGGTCGCGCACGTCGTGACCGTCGATCGTGACCCGGCCCCCGGTGACGTCGAGAAGCCTCGGCACCAGCGCGGTCAGCGTGGTCTTGCCCGAGCCGGTGGCGCCCACGACCGCGACCGTCTCACCCGGCCGCACCTCCAGCCACAGGTCGTGCAGGACCGGCCGGTCGGCGCCGGGGAAGCGGAACTCCACCCCCTCGAACCGCAGGTGACCGCGGGGCCGCTCGATCCGCCCCCGGCCGCCGGTGATCTCCGGGACCGTGTCCAGGACCTCCAGGACCCGGTCGGCGGCGGTCATCGCCTCCTGCGCCATGGCCAGGATGTAGCCGAGGCTGGCGATCGGCCACACCAGCTGCAGCACCAGCGTGGTGAACGCGAACAACGCGCCCAGCGTCAGCGAGCCCTGCCCCACGGCCAGCGCGCCGAGCAGCAGCACCATCGCCAGCGTGACGTTCGGGATCACCTCCAGGAAGGTGAAGAACCGCGCCGACAGCCGCACCTTCTCCATCGACGTCCCGTACAGCCTGCGCGCCGCCTCGTCGTAGCGCTCGAAGACGTGGTGACGGCGGCCGAACGCCTTGATCGTACGGATGCCGATGGCCGACTCCTCGACCAGCGTCGCCAGGTCGCCCTGCTCGTCCTGAACCTGCCGGGAGATGCGGATGTAGCGCTTCTCGAACCGCATCGACAGCAGGACGATCGGCACCGCAGAGACGGCCACCAGCACGCCCAGCGGCCAGTACATGTTGAGCAGCAGCACGGTCACCGTGATCAGCTGCAGGATGTTCATGACCAGGAAGAGCATGCCGAAGCCGAGGAACCTGCGGATCGTCGACAGGTCCGTGGTGGCCCGCGACAGCAACTGGCCCGACTGCCACTCGCCGTGGAACCTCATCGGCAGCCGCTGCAGCTGTGCGTACAGGTCGTCGCGGATGCGCGTCTCGAGCCCCAGCACCGGGCCGATCTGCGCCCACCGGCGCAGGAAGATGAGAAGCGCTTCGAGGACGCCGAGACCGAGCGCCAGCGACCCGAGCAGCAGCAGCGCCCGGCTGTCGCCGTCGCGCACCGGCCCGTCGACGACCCGCTCGCCGACCAGGGGCAGCGCGATGCTGGCACTGATGCCGACGATCGCGGCCAGCCAGATGAAGACGAGCTTTCCGACATACGGGCGGAGATAGCGCCGTAACCGCCATAGAGAGATGTTTTCGAGCAGGGGACGACGAGGAGCGCGCGTATCAGGAGGCATCCTTCTAAGGCTAGTACCGCCCCTCAACCCATTTTCGGACGTGGCATGGTGGATCTCATGAACGAGACAGACCTTCGTCACCTGCGCAGATGCGTCGAACTCGCCGCCGAGGCCCTCGCCTCGGGCGACGAGCCCTTCGGATCCGTGCTGGTGAGCGCGGACGGCACGGTCCTGGGCGAGGACCACAACCACGTGGTCGCGACCGGCGACCACACCCGCCACCCGGAGTTCGAACTCGCCCGCTGGGCCGCCGCCAACCTGAGCCCGCAGGAGCGGGCGGCGGCCACCATGTACACGTCGGGGGAGCACTGCCCGATGTGCGCGGCGGCGCATGGGTGGGTGGGGCTCGGACGGATCGTGTACGCGTCGTCGTCGGAGCAGTTGTCGGCGTGGCTGGGGGAGATGGGGGTGGCTCCGGCGCCGGTGCGGGGGCTGGCGATCCGGGAGGTGGTGCCGGGGGCTTCGGTGGAGGGGCCGGCGGGGGAGCTGGCAGACGAGATCAGGGATCTTCACCGGCGGTTCCACGGAAAAGGGTGAGACGGTAATGGCGGTTGAGTTCTGGCATTTATGGTTACCCAAATAACTCCTCCCCATCGGGGAGCGCCTCGGTTAGCATCAGGAATCACTTCCTTGTCCGGCGGGTGCGGGGTGTTCCAAGGGTGATTGACCAAGGGGAAGACCCCGCACGAGAGTGGCCAGGCACTCTGGACATCCCGGAAATGCTCCGAAACGGGTGGAGTCCGCACCCCTTCCGTCAATTTCTTCTTAAAGTACACAGCCGCTGCAACCTCGCCTGCGACTACTGCTACGTCTACACGCTCGCCGACCAGAGCTGGCGATCCAGGCCCATGATCATGGCCCCCGAACTGGTGGACACGGTCGCACAGCGGATCGCGGAGCACGCGCGGGACCACGCGCTCGACTCCGTGCGACTGATCCTGCACGGCGGCGAGCCCCTGCTGGCGGGTGCCGACTACCTACGGCAGGCTGTCCGGCTCGTCCGGGAAAATGCTGGTCTCGAGGTGCGGGTCGACGCCGTCGTCCAGACCAACGGCGTGCTTCTGGACAAGGACGTACTGCGGGCCTTCGCGGAAGAGGGCATCCAGGTGGGGGTGAGCCTGGACGGCACCTCTGACGGCAACGACCGGAACCGCCGCTATGCGGACGGCCGCAGCAGCTATCCGGCAGTCGCGGAAGCGCTCACCCTCCTGGTGGAGCCGGAATTCCGCCACCTTTACAACGGCCTGCTGTGCACGGTCGATCTGGCGAATGACCCGGTGGCCACGTACGAAGCCTTGCTGCACTTCCAGCCGCCGGTGATCGACTTCCTCCTCCCGCACGGCACCTGGGACGTGCCGCCTCCGGGCCGTGTGCCCGACCCCGGTGCGACGCCCTACGGAGACTGGCTCGTGGCGGCCTTCGACCGCTGGTACGGAGCCAGTGGGGAGACCGTCGTCCGGCTCTTCCAGGAGATCATCCATCTGCTCCTCGGCCGCGCATCCGCCAGCGAGTCCGTAGGCCTCACTCCGTCCACCCTGGTGGTGATCGAGACCGACGGGACGATGGAGCAGACGGACTCATTGAAGGCCGTCGGGCACGGAGCGCCGGCGACCGGGCTGAACATCGTCGACCACTCATTCGACCGCGCGCTCCAGCACCCAGGCGTGGTGGCCCGGCAACTGGCCTTCGAAGGACTCAGCGACACGTGCAAGGAGTGCGTCTACAGCAGGGTCTGCGGGGCCGGCCTCTACACGCACCGCTACCGCCGGGGCACCGGATTCCTGAACCCGTCCGTCTACTGCCCCGACCTGTATCAGCTGATCGGCCACATCCGCCAACGGCTTGTTGCCGATCTTCGCAGAGCCCGGCTTCCGAAGGGACCCCCATGAACCCACGAGTTCACCGGTTGCCCGATGACATCCTCGCCCGGCTGGCGTCCGGTGGCGGCGGCGCGGAGGCCGCCCGCCAGCTTGTGGCGGCCGAGCGCAGCAAGCACCGGCTGCTCGTGTTGGGCGTCGTCCGGCTCGCGGGCTCCCATCCGGCCGTGGGGCGGGCGTACGACCTGCTCGCCGAGGTCGAGAAGCACGCGCCGCGAGCCGTGGAGAGTGTGATCGCTCATCCGGCGGTCGGAGCGTGGGCGTCGCACGTCATCCGGTCGCGTGAAACCGCGGACTTCTCCGGCAGTGTCCAACTCGGTGCGCTGGCGGCGGTAGCCGCGATCAGGGCATGCCGTCCGGTGCGCGTCGAGGTACCCGCGCCGGACGGCCGGATCATGCTGCCGTCGCTGGGTGAGATCGTGATCCCGGGGAAGGCCGACCTGGTAGACCTGCACCTGCATGCCGACGGGACGGTCGAGGTGGGTGGGCGGCGGGTGAACGTCCACGATGACGAGGGGCAGTTCTGGCGGCCGTTGCGGCGCATCGGCGTGGGCGGCTTCAGCCTATGGGTGGACGACCTGGACCCCTTCCGGTGGTCCCCCGACAACGTGCCCGACGACAGACTGTCCACGGCCGAACTGGACATCTGGCGCGAATATCTCCAGGTCTCATGGCAAGTGCTGAAAGCGCGGCATTGGACGCTCGCCGATGAGACCGCCGAAATCGTCTCCGTGCTGACACCCATTACCGGTCCGGAATACCGCATGAACAGTGCTACGGCCCGGGACAGATTCGGTGCCATCGGTATGTCGACTCCTCATGAGTGGCGATGGCTCGCTTACACGTTCGCGCACGAGGTCCAGCACGCGAAGCTCGGCGCGGTGCTGGACATCCTGGAGTTGCTGGAGCCGGACGACGGCGGATACTACGCGCCCTGGCGTCCCGACCCCCGGCCGCTGGCAGGCTTGCTGCAGGGCGTATACGCGCACGTGGGAGTCGCGGGTTTCTGGCGCCGTGAGCGTGCCCACGATACGGACCAGCAGGCGCACGTCGAGTTCGCGCACTGGCGGCAGGCCGCGTACGAGGCGACGGGAACGCTGCTCGACAGCGGTCGGCTGACTGCTCCCGGCGAGCGGTTCGTGACCGCCATGCGGAGCACGCTGGCGGACTGGATGGCCGAGAGCGTGCCGCGAACTGCCCTGGCCGCCGCGGACGAGCGGGCGGCAGCGCACCGGGAAGCATGGCTGGCGCGTAACACGTGATTCCCGCGTCAGAGGCTGATGGGGTCACAGTCCCATCTGAAGCGTCTCCACTTCGAGGCGTGGACCCTTTCCGGGTGCTCGGGGGTGTATCTCTCGTAGCCTCGCATCGCGTCCTCGTACAGTGCCTGCGCCTGTTCCGGCTTCCCGT
This sequence comes from Nonomuraea harbinensis, assembly GCF_019396385.1. Lineage (GTDB taxonomy): Bacteria > Actinomycetota > Actinomycetes > Streptosporangiales > Streptosporangiaceae > Nonomuraea > Nonomuraea ferruginea. The sequence goes on from NZ_JAHKRN010000015.1 coordinate 11,378, forward strand.
CGGCATGCAGGTCGAGTGCGAGATTCACGGTTGCCGAAAGGGACAGTAGGTTGTCGGGCCCGAAGAACTCGCGCACCTGCTCCAGGACGACCTCGCCCCGTTTGCGGGCTTCGGCGATGCCGCCGAGCGCCGCTATGTCGCTGGTCAGGTTGAGGGCGGCGCCGAAGACGTAAGCGTGCTTGGGCCCCAGCCTGTCTCGCAGCCCGTCATGGGCCCTCTGGTCAAGCTTTCGCGCCTCCTCGGCGTCTCCACGGAGGTTGAAGAGCGAGGCGCGGTCCATCAAGCAGCCGTAGGTGAACGGATGTTCATCGCCGAAGATGGAACGGTAGCGCTCGAGGGCCTGTCGCGTCATGGCCATCGTCTCTTCGGAGCGGCCGGCTTGTCGCAAGATGTTGCCGAACGCTACCTGCGTTGCCACGGTCTCCGGGTAGTCCGGACCGAAGATCTTGTTCAATCTGGTGTACGTCTCTTCGATGAGTTCCAGAGCTCCATCGATGTCCCCACGCCGACGGCGGGCGATGGACAGATCACGGGCGGTCACGAGCGTGAGCGGATGTTCGACGCCCAGCTCACTCTGCCCATGGGCGTATGCTTCCTCTCCCACGTCGCACGCCTGGTCGTGATCGCCGTACAACCTGACCGTGCGCGCCAGGCCGTTCCACGAGGCCTGCAGGTCCCACTTGCTGACCCCGGACTTGGCGCTGCTCTGTTCCATGTAGACCAGTTGCGCGAGATCGAGCGCGGAGTCGAACTGGCTGAGCAGGAGGTGGTCGAGCGCCAGGTTGTTGAGCACACGCAGGGTGGCGGGGACGACCCTGCCGAAGACCTCCTCGTGCAGCTTCAGCGACTCAGTGTCCTGCTGGAACGCCTCCCGGAACATCCCCCTGGCACGGAGGTTCGCGGCAATGGTCAGCCTGATGCGCAGCGTCTCTTCGTTCTTCTCACCGAAGACCTCGCGCATGTAGTCGAAGGTCTCCTCGTTGAGCGCGCGCGACTCGTCGAAGGCGCCGGCCTGCCACATGACGTTCCCCAGGTGCCGCCGCAGCCGAAGGACGTTCTCGTCCTTCTCGTTCTCCTCGGACATGCCCGTCCAGTGAACGAGAAAATCCTCAGCGTACTTTCGCGCCGAGGAGTAGTTCGCGACCCGGAAGAGGTAGCGGGTGATGTCGATGGCGAACCGTTGCACCCCGTGGTCGGCGCACTCGACGACGCCCGCGGGGCGCAGATGGGGGATCAGGTCGGCGTAGTCGGGCCAGTTGGCGGTGTCCTCCGGGTCGCCGGGGGAGCCGCCCGCGAGCAGGAGGTGCACCTCGTGCTTGTACTCTTCGCGCTTGTCCGGTTCCACGGAATCACGCAGCAGGGCCTGGACCAGTCGGTGCACCTGTACGGTGCCAGCATCCTTTTCGATCTTCACCAAGGCGAACCGGTTGAGCTCCCCGAACGCCTGGGCCATCAGGATGGGTTTCGCCAGGATGGGGGCCATCAGCTTGACGCCGCTCTTGCTTCCCCGGCGGAAGACGGCGCGTGGAATCGGGTCCGGCCCGAAGAAAGCCAGACAGCGCAGCATCGTCGCGGCTTCGGGGAGCCGGTTCTCGATCTCGTTCACCGAAAGTTGCCAGGCGGCCGTCATCGACAGCGGATACTCGGTCGATTTGCCGAGGTTCAGTAGGTCGCTGGCCTGCAGGGCGAGCTGTTCGACGTACTCCTCGGTCGACATGCCGGTCATGACCTGGAGGGCGGCCGCCTGCTCCAGCGCCAGAGGCAGGTCGCCGAGCTCGCCCGCCAGGTGCTCCGCCTCCTTCTGCGGCACCTCCTTGCGCAGGCGCTTGCGGAGGAACGCGACGCTCTCCTCCGTGGAGAAGACGTCCACGGGCACCGTCTCGGCCACGCCGCTCCACCGGCTGTTGCGTGAGGTGATCAGCACGTGTCCCGGGCCGCCCTCCGGGATGAACTCGCGGATCTCTTCGGGCTCGTCCGCGTTGTCGAAGATGAGCAACCACCGCTCGACCGGATCGCCGCGCTGCAGCGCGTCACGGACGGACGCGGCGGCCTCCTCGATGCCGACGCTGTTCGCCGGACGCAGCTTGAGATCCTCGGCGAGGGTCGCGAGCGTGCTCGGCACGAGCATCGGCTGGTCTGCCGGCACCCACCAGACCAGGTCGTAGGAACCGCGATAGCGCCACGCGTATTCGATCGCCAGCTGGGTCTTCCCGACCCCGCCCAGCCCTTGCAGCGCCTGAGGCACGACAGCCGCTTTGGTGGTGGAGATGATGCTCGCCCGCAATTGATCGAGCAAATTCTCCCTGCCGGTGAAGTGCTTGTTGCGACCCGGGATCCTCTTGCCCCAGATCGCCGGCATCTGGAACGGTTCCTGTGGAGCGGCCTGCTGATCCATGAACCAATCGCCTCCTGTCTGCTTGATTTTCCCTCCTGTGATTGATTTTGGCGATGGATGGCCGGAGACTCTGTGTGAAGAACCGCTACGGTTAAGCATTTCAGGTGTTACGGGCGACCGTAACGGGCCAGGGGGAGAGCATGAGCGATATGTCCACGACTGGGCTGATTGATGTGGGTGAAGTCGATCTGGAAGCGCTCAAGAGTCTTGACATCTCGGCTCTGAGCAGGGTGTGGGAGCGATTGGCCGAGGGAAGCGGCGTTGTTGCCAGCTTCCAATCCGCGGTCTGACTCAGTCGTCTCCGGGCGAGCTCCCACATAGGGCATGCCTGGATACCTTATGCCGGATAGATATGTCATGTATTTCCGGCTGACCATGGGACCCGCTGCTCCGAATCTCTAGAATTGATTACGCCCCGCCACCATGCGATGTCGACTATGGATAGTTGGTAGGGGGCGTGGTGATCAGTGTTGGGGAGGGTGGCGCAGATGGATCTGGCGGCGGTGGCAGGTGAGGTAGCTCTCATCGCAGGTGGGGCGGCTGTTGAGGGACTCGCGCAAGATGTGACCAAGAGCCTGGTGGAGAGAATCCGGGAGCGTATTCGCAGCGTTTTCGGAGGAGATCCACGATCCGTGGATGCTCTGGAACAGGCTATGGCGACGCCTGAGAACCAGGACGCGATCAACGAACTTGCCAGGGCGCTGTGCTGGTATGCCGAGCGCGACCCGAGGTTCGCCGAAGAACTGGCTGAATGGGAACCCTACAAGGCTTCTGTGGGGACGGCGGTGCAAGCTTCTCCAGGGACGGTAGTGCAAAACGGGGATGCCCGCCGGGACCTGTTCATGGCGGCTGGCAATATGACCGTGGATCAGTCTAAGGCGAAGTCGTCGCCAGATGGCTGACGAGCCTCTCCCTCAAGCCGGGACGCGCCAAAACACCACTGCACAGAGGGACGGCTTCAACGCCGGCCGTAATCTGAACATCAACAACTATTACTCTCCCGGGAAGAGCGCACCGGGCGCAACGCGAGCGCACGGAGTGTTGTTCCCTCCGCTGGGACGCCTGCCGAAGCGAGTACGAGGCCGCGAACCTCTGCTGGAGCAGCTGCGGGTGTTGCTGGCGGGGCCGGACGGCCGAGTGCATGTGCTGGCGGGCTTGGGAGGCACGGGCAAATCCACCGTGGCCCTGCAACTGGCCGAACTGGCGGTACAGGACGGGCGTCCGGTCTGGTGGGCCTCGGCGGTGGACGCGGCGAACCTGTCCGGCTCGCTGCTGGTTCTGGCGCGGGCGTTGGGAGCGGACGACTGGCAGGTCGATGAGGCCAGAACCGGCCGCCAGCCTGCATGCGACGTGCTGTGGCAGGTGCTGGAGGCCCATCGAGACTGGCTGCTCGTGATCGATGACGCTGATGACGTCGCGAAGTTGGAGACGGCCGGCCGCACGGTGGGGGATGGCAACGGGTGGCTACGCGGGTCGAGATCCGGGCTGGTTCTGGTCAGCACACGCGACGGTGATCCGCGGCACTGGGGACACGGGTCCGAACTTCACCTTGTGGGGTGTCTGAGCAAGAAGCACGGCGGCCAGGTGCTGGTGGACCTGGCTCCTGGGGCCGGTGACATCACCGAGGCCGAGGCTCTGGCCGAACGGCTGGCAGGCCTGGTCCTTGCGTTGCACCATGCCGGGTCACAATTGGCGTCTCCTTTCGCTCAGCAGCAATCCTTCGCTGATTACCGACAGGTCCTGGAGTCCGAGGGGACTGCCGTACTGGGCGGTACGGCAGGTGAGGTGGACGATCGGGTCGTGGTGGGCCGGACATGGGAACTGTCGCTGGCTCAACTGGAGACGGCGGGAGTGGGGCAGGCGCGAGGTCTGCTGGGGGTGCTGGCTTGGTTCGCGCCCGCCGTTCCCATACCGGTGAGTGGGCTGGATCATGCCATCCTCGGCAGGGCCTGCGGCAGTCCTGATCGCGCCGGGGTTGTCGCGGGGCTGGAAGCATTGCTCTCGGTGGGGCTGATCCAGGCACCGTTGCTGACAGCGGACGGTGCGACGGCGGAGGGGGTCGCCGATGTGATGGTCAACCCTCTGGTCGCCGAGACGGTTCGCGAGCGTCTCGATTATGTGGAGACCGACCGTACTGCTTCCGCTGCCACGGAACTGCTGGTGCACGCGACCGCAGACCTGCAGGCGGACGGGCCTGCACGTCGGCCGGCATGGCAGAAGTGGTCGGCCCATCTTGAGGAAATGCTGGACGTGGCCGGACCGCAAGTGCGTGGACCCGTACTCGAGAACCTGATGAGCACCGCGTACGTCGCGGCGACGATGCTGCTGTGGGCCGGTTTGTACGAAGCCTCGGTGAAAATAACGGAGGCCGCGATAAAACATCTGCCCAGCCTCGCCGCCGATCACCCTGTCGCCCGGTCCCTGCGGCGGATACAGGCGGGTGCGTATCAGTATGTCGACAGGAAGTCCGAGGCCGAACACATCTACCACGAGTTGTTGTCCACGGTGCCGGACGGCGACACGGAACTATTGGATATCCGGGCTGACCACGCGCGCTTCGTGGCAGAGGAGAAGGGGTCCGCCGAGGCCGAACACCTCCTTCGCGCGTTGCTGCGCGATCAGGAAACTGAATTGGGTGTTGATGACGAGCGTACGCTGGCCACCCGTTACGAGATCGCGCGGACTGTAGCGGGACGGGGAGATCTAGCCGAGGCCGAGAATCTCCTCCGGGCGGTGCTCCGAGATCAGGAAACGAGTTTAGGCGCCGACTATCAGGCAACCCTTGCCACGCGATATGAGCTCGCCTGGGTGCTGGCGAAGCGGGGCGACCGGACCGGGGCCGAGCACACCTTCCGACAGCTCCTTACGCAACAAACAAAAGAGCTGGGCAGTGACCACCCGCACACCCAGCTGACGCTTCGTTCGCTGTCGAGTTTGAACGGCGAAAACAGCGTTTAGCGCTGTTGTGCTGGTGATGGCGGCAAGACGAGGAGAACATGTAAGGGCTGCCCGCGTGGGGAAGCGACTGCCATCCCCGCTTTACGGATGGCCGTATTCGAGATGTAAGGATCACCAGGGAGGAGTCTCGAAGGTCGATGGTGCCGGACTGCGGGCGCCCCTGACCCGGAACTCAGCCGAATGCCGCTCGAGCGTTCCTCCCGGTTGCGTATTTTGCAACCTTCGGGCTTTGGGCAAGTATGGTTGAGTCACCTGAACTCCCCGCATCCGGGGTGCAGGATCTTCGTCATGAACGGTGATGACGAACGGCGTACTGGTGCGATTACATCTGCGGGCGGGTGTGGCAATGCCTTCCAGCGGCAGCGGCCTCGAGCCGTATGTCGGCCTGACCGCCTATCGCCGAGAGGACGCGGCGCGATTCTTCGGGAGGGAAACCGAGGCCCACACTCTCGCGCGCCTGTGGCGGCATCACCGGCTGACGATTCTGCACGGTCCCTCGGGTGTGGGGAAGACATCGCTGGTGGCGGCCGGTGTGCTGCCTCTTCTGAGAAGCTCTGACGTGTTGCCCCCGGGGAGCGTGCGGCGCCCCTCCGTCGTGCCGGCCGCCGCCATCCTCGACGACAGCGATCCGCACGCCTTCGCCCTGATGTCGTCATGGTCGCCGTACGAGCACCCACTCCGGTTCTCCGGCCTCACCATCAGCACTTTTCTGCGCTGGCACCATTGGAACCCGAACGGTGGGACGGCCATGGCCGTGTTCGACCACGCGGAGGAACTCTTCACCGCGTTCCGTCGGCATCCGGACAGTCACATCCATCTTCTCGACCAGTTGAGTGCCGCGCTCAGCGGAAATCTCCCGCTGAATCTCCTCGTCGTCATCGCAGATGAGCATTTCGAGCAGCTGCGACACCATGAAGGACTGCGCGCGCACATGAGCTCGGAGGCGTCCGTCCGGCTCGGGCCGCTCACCGTCGATGCCGCCCTGGAGGCATGTCGAGGGCCACTCGCGAACATCGGACGAGAGTTCGCTCCCGGCGTGGCCGAGAAACTCGTGAAAGACCTGCGGGCCGACTCCGCCGGCGTGGAGCCGGCTCATCTTCAACTGGTCTGCGGGGCTCTGTGGAAGTCCACGAGTGAGAGGAGCATCCCCATCACGGCCGCGGACCTCGTGGACGTGAACGAAGTGCTGGCCGAGCACTGTGATCGCATCCTCCAGGAGGTGGCGCGCGATCGGCTGGACGGGGATGTGAAGCAGTTGGCCGCGTGGTTGCGCCAGATCGCGACCTACGGGACGGATGACGGGGAGCTCCCGCCACCAGTCATACAGGCGCTTGTTCAAGGCCGGATCCTGCGCTACGGCGAGAAACAGTGTTACGAGATGCCCGCACGCCTAGCGCCGCCCTTCTTGAGCATGTCGTTCGGACGGCAGCCGCCGGAGCCACCCCATCACCTGTCGACCATCGAGGCCGCGTTGCAGCGGGGCTGGTTCGAGTTCGCCGCCAAGCAGGCGGAGCGGGCTCTCGTGAGCCCAGCCGACGCCAGGGAACGAGCTCGCGTCCACTCCTTGGCAGGAGACGCGGCCTACCTGCAGAACGACTTCGACGGGGCGATCGCGCACTATCGGAAGGCGGCTAAGACGTACACCATGCTCCGCGGCACTGACCGCATCGTCGCTACCCTCCTGGCCGCCGTCGGCCGGATCCTGGTCGATCAAGGCGCCTACCAAGCTGCCGTCGATGAGTTGCGGGGAGCGGTCACGCGGAGTCCGGAACCGGTGATCCTCACTGAGCTGGCCTGGGCGTTGTGGTACATCGGGCATGAAAGCGGCGCGGTCGACATGCTGGACGTGGCGCTTCGCTCGGGAAACAACCAGGTCGAGGCGCTGCGCGTCCGTGGTGAGATCCTCTCGGATGTCGAGCCTCAGGCCGCGCTGCGCGATCTCGATCGGGTCCGGCCTCATGAGTTGGCCTCCACCCGCGCCGCCTACGCGCTCGCTCTGGCGCTGAGCGGAGACGTGAAGAGGGCGGTCAGGGTACTGCCGATCGTGGACGCGGACAGCGACGCCGCAACCTTGCTGCGGACCGCACGCGTCATGAAGACGGCGGGGCGGGATGCGGAGGCGGCACGCCTGGCACGGCAAGCCCAGCAGACCGCGAGCCGCAAGCCGCTCCCTCCACGGTTGACAGCGCAGGCCGAACTTCTCACCACGACCCGGCCCGAGAACTGACGATCTGGCCCTCCGCGTTCGCCGTGTGTTGAATCGAAGCATGGTGCGTGGACGGTGGGCATGGGCGTTGCCGATGCTGCTCGTGCTCATCTCGCAGGCCGGCGTCGACCGGCGTCCCGTGGTCGTCGTGCACGCCTCTTCCCTGCTGGAGCGTTACTGGCCCGGCTTGCTGGTGGCCGTCATGGCGATCCACCTGGTGTCCCTGTTGCTCCTGAGGCGGCGACGGAAGAAGTCGACGATCGGCGACATGACGCCTCAGGGGGACCGGGCAAGCGAATCCCGCGGATTCACCCTCAGCGACGAACCAGTCATGGAAGACGCTCTCAAGAGGTACGAGTACGTCGACTGTCTCGCAGAGCTCGCCCGGTCGGCGACCCCGCCCATGGTCATCGGGGTGTTCGGTGAGTGGGGGAGCGGCAAGACCTCGATGCTCCACCAGGTGCGCGCCCGGCTGGACGACGACTCCTCCGGATGCGCCACGGTGTGGTTCGACTCCTGGCTGCACCAGTACGACGAGAACCCGGTGCTGCCCCTGCTCCATGCGATCGTCACCGATCTCGGGCTGGACGGCAGAGAGAACGTCACCGGGGCGCTGCGCACTGTCTCCGAGGCGCTTGGCTCCCTGATCCTCTCGTCCACGATCAATGTCAACCCGCCCTTCGTGCAACGTGCCCTGAAGGCGTACGGAGAGGAGAAGTTCCGCCTTCGATCCGAACGCTCTCGCTTGGACCAGCACCTGAGCAGGCTGATCGCGACGGTTCTGCGTGAACGGAAGAAGAGCCGCCTGGTGGTGTTCATCGACGACCTGGACCGGTGCCACGTCGACAAGATCACGGCGCTGCTGGAGGCCCTGAAGCTGTACTTCAGCCGCGACAACTGCGTCTTCGTCCTGGGCGTCGCCAAGGCGCCGCTGGCGGCGGCGCTGAAGGAGAAGTATCAGGACCCGGTCGGGGAGTATCTCGACAAGATCGTCCAGTTCCCCTTCGAGATGCCCAGGCTCTCGGCGAGCGCCTTCGCCGCCTATGTGGAAGGGCTGCTCAACCACGACATTCACGCCACGAAGAGCCTGCTCGTCTGCGGGTTACGGGCGAATCCGCGTGCCATCAAACGCTTCGTCAACGTGCTCATCCTGCAGGACCGGGTGGCCAGGGCCAGGGAGCTCGACCCGTACGAGGTCCGCGTCCTCGCAGCCGTCCTCCTGATCAGGGACGGAGACGCGGACTTCTACGTACGGCTGATGAACGACCCCACGTTGCTCAAGCGGATCGCCGAGGACCTGGAGACCGCGGGGGAGGACCCGCTGCCGGCTTGGCCCGCTCTGCCTCTGCGGATAGTGGCGGAACTCGCCGAGTCCGGCACCAGCGTTCCTGACAGTGTCAGCGCCTACATCGACCTGGTCCGGGAGTCGCCGGTACCGCAGTCAGGCGATCTGGTGGACACCGTCGCGCCGCCACCCAGGGAACAGCCCTCCGCCTCCGAGGATGCCGTGCCCGAGGCGAGCCGGCTGAGCCGGGACGCGCTGGAGGACGCGCTCGCGACGCTGGCCGAGCGGGTGCGCCGGCGGGTGGGCCAGGTGGTCGGCGAAGGCGAGCTCCTGACGCCGCTGGTGCGCTTCCCCGAGGAGAGCGAGGCCCGCCCGGCCTCGATCGACGAGATCCTGGCCCAGGGGACGAGGCTGCTGATCGGCGGCCGGCCCGGCACGGGCAAGTCCGTTCTCGCCGCGGGCCTGGCACGGCGGCACAACGAGGTCGGGAAGCACGCTGCCGCTGTGGCGGTGTTCCTTCCGTTTCGGGCACTCCGGGCAGACATCGCGGAGTTCGACCGGATGCTGACGCACGCGCTGGTCGAGGAGTACCAGATCTCGATCGCGGACGCGTACGCGATCGTCCAGCGCGGCTCGCTGGTTCTCGTGCTCGACGGGCTGGACGAGATCGGCGACGCCCGGCGGGCGGCCGTCGTGACGCGGGCCGTGCGCTGGGCCGATCTGGCCGGGGCCGGGATCATCATGACGGACCGCGACCCGGCCGCGACCCGGCCGGGCTTCCGGCTGCTCACGGTGGAGGGCGTCGTCCCGGTGGAGGGCCGGCGGTTGCTGCGCCGCGTGCTCGGCGAACATGGCGCGGACCCGCCGCACCTGCCTGACGACCTGCTCGGCTCACCCTCACTGCTCGCCGCGCTGACCCGCGACCCCGCTTGGATCGGTGAGCTGCCCAGGCGGCCCGTGGACTTCCTGCCCTGGTTCGCCGGCTGGGCGACGCGCAGGACGGCCGAGGCCGGGTTCGGCGTGGAGGCCGTGGCGACCGCGCTCGCCGGGATCGCGCGGTTGGTGGCCGAGACCGGGCAGGAGGTGTTCAGCAGCGACGACCCGGATGTCAGGACCGTGTTCCGCCGCTCCGGGATCAAGGGCATGGAAGTGCCCAGCCTGCTCCAGGCCGCCGTGGTGGCCGGCCTGTTCAGGCAGGTGGGCCCGGAGGCCTACCACTTCGTGCATCCACGCCTGGTGGATCTGCTCGCGGACGGTTGACGGGGTCAGCCGTCGGAGCCCATGGCGATGGTCTGCGACACCTCGGCGTGCCGTTCGGCTTCCTCCTCGGCGAAGCGGGCTTCGTCCAGTTTGTCGGCGATCTCCTCGTCCTGCTTCATCAGCGCCTCCAGCGACTGGCCGGCCATCTCCAGCACGCCCATGTCCGCGTACGCCTGCTGCAGCCGCGGGCTCCACAGCCCGATGTCCTTGACGCACGGCACGATGCGGCTGAACAGCAGGGACCGGAACAGCCGGAGGTACTCCGACTGGTCCACCGCGACCATGGCCTCGTCCACCTCGGCCCTGGTCAGGCCGAGGTTCTCCCAGGTCTCCCGGCCGCGCAGGCGGTCGCGCATCAGGTAGCAGCCCTCGATGACGAAGTCCTCGCGCTCGCGCAGCTCGGCCTCCGACAGCTGCCGGTAGTAGTCGCGCAGCGCCATCCGGCCGAAGGCGACGTGCCGGGCCTCGTCCTGCATGACGTAGGCGAGGATCTGCTTGGGCAGCGGCTTGGTGGTGATGTCGCGCATCACGCCGAAGGCCGCGAGGGCGAGACCTTCGATCAGCACCTGCATCCCCAGGTAGGGCATGTCCCAGCGGGAGTCGCTCAGCGTGGACTCCAGCAGGGACTTCAGGTACGGGTTGATCGGGTAGGCGAGGCCGACCTTCTCCTGGAGGAAGCGGGCGTAGGTCTCGGCGTGGCGGGCCTCGTCCATCGTCTGGGTGGCCGCGTAGAACTTGGAGTCGAGGTCAGGCACCGATTCCACGATCTTGGCCGAGCAGATCATCGCGCCCTGCTCACCGTGCAGGAACTGGGAGAACTGCCAGGACGCGTTGTGCAGCCGCACGTCCTTACGCTGCTTGTCGTCCATCCGCTCCCACAGCGGGGTGCCGTAGATGGCGATGGTCTGGTCGGGGATGCCGAGGATGTCGTACGGATCGACTTCGAGGTCCCAGTCGATCCGCTTGGTGGAGTCCCACTGCTTGTCCTTGCCCTTCTGGTACAAGGCCAGCATGCGGTCCCTGCCGTCGTCGTACTCCCAGGTGAACTTCGTGGTTCCGGCCATTTCCACGTTCCACGTGGCCAGGCCTGCGGGGATGGTGTAGAGCTCGTGGGTCGACATCGGACCTCCGGAGGGGGGCGACGTACACCGTACGTTCCTTGGAGGCTTGCACGTACGCTGTACGCGCGTCAATAGAATGCAGTGTGACCACCCAGCCGCTGTCCCGGGCCCGGATCGTCGCCGCCGCGGTCGAGCTGATCGAGCGCGAGGGCGCCGACGCCGTCTCCATGCGGCGCATCGCCTCCGAGCTGGGGGTCGGCGTGATGTCGCTCTACAACCACGTGCCCAACAAGGGCGCCCTGCTCGACGGCGTGGCCGAGAGCGTGCTCAGCGAGATCGAGTTCACCGACGACCCGGAGGCCCACTGGGCCGACCGGGTCCGCATGCAGGCGCGCGCCTTCCGCCAGATCGCCCACCACTACCCGCGCTGCACCATGCTCGTCGTCAGCCGCCAGCTCCACAGCCACGCCGGGCTGCTGCCCGTCGAGCGGGCCCTGGCCACGCTGCGCAGCGCCGGGTTCGACGGCGCCGACGCGGTGCGGGTGCTGCGGCTGTTCATCGCGTTCATCGTCGGCTCGCTGCTGCGCGAGGTCGGCGTGACGCCCGCCTTCGCCCCCGGCCGCAGCTCGACGATCGACCCCGAGGAGGTGGATCCCGAGCTGTTCCCCGAGGTGAGCGCGCTGTCCGAGCTGCTGGGCTCCTGCGACCACGAGGCGGAGTTCGCGTTCGGGGTGGAGCTGTTCGTCCAGGCGATCGCGGTGCACCCGGCGAGGAGGGAGGGCACCCGGTGACCCGCGGATGCCCTCCGGCGTCCGGCTAGTACCAGTTGTGCGACCTGAAGTGCCCCCAGGCGCCGCACGGCTTACCGTACCTCCCCTTGATGTAGGACAGCCCCCAGCGGATCTGGGTCCTCGGGTTGTGCCGCCAGTCCTTGCCCGCTCCCCGCATCTTGCCGCCGGGCAGCGCCTGCGGGATGCCGTAGGCGCCGGACGAACGGTTCACGGCGCGGTGGTTCCAGCCGCTCTCCCTGGTCCACAGGTTGTCCAGGCAGTGGAACTCGCGCAGGCCCCATGACCTGCGCACCACCTGGTCGAGGGCGAAACGCTTGCTGGTGCTTCTCGGACGGTGGGCAGGGACGCGCGGTTCCGCGCTGGTCCGCCACGTACGGACCACCATGGGCGCGTCGTCGGCGCCCTCCGTCTCGGCCGTGGCCGCGACCTCCATCCCGCCGAGTGCGGCGGTGAGCGCGGCCAGGGTCACGATCGTGCTGTGTAGCGTGCGCTTGCTGTTCAAGTCGATCCTCGCGGTCGGGTCGCGTGCGGACGGGCGCTCTCGCTTCCCCGGCGCCCCTGCCGGTCCGCGTCCGTGGCTCGGACGAGAAGGGTCCGCGCGGCCCTCCGGGATCCTTGATCCGCCCGGCTTCTCGCCGGACGGCCCGGAGAGCTCCACGACATGTCCTCTGAGCCGGTTTCTAGTACGCGCGACCGCGCGCGGTCAGAACCCGGGACACGCCAAGGACAGGTGTTTGCGGGATCGATGCGGATAAAGGGCGCTCTCGTTGGGCCCGGATTGATCGGCCCGGCGCCTCGATGGCCGGCGCTTTCCGCGAAACTCGCGCAAGCCTGAGGTTTGGATCAGTACCAGTGGTGGGATTGGAAGTGGCCCCAGGCGCGACACGGCGTGCCGTACCTCTTCTTGATGTAGCTCAGCCCCCAGGCGATCTGTGTCCTGGGGTTGGTGCGCCAGTCGCTCCCGTGCGAGGCCATCTTGCCGGCGGGCAGCGCCTGGGGGATGCCGTAGGCGCCGGAGTAACGGTTGCCGGCCCGGTGGTTCCAGCCGCTCTCGCGTTCCCAGAGCTTGACCAGGCATCTGAACTGGGTGGCGGCCCAGCCGCGCTTGTTCACCATCTTCTTGGCCATGGACTTGTTCTTGCTGCTCGTGCTGGTCGCACTCGTCTGGGAGCTCTGCGCCTGTGCGGCCGTGGCGCCGCCCGCAACCATGAGCGAGGCGCTCATGAGCAGGACGCTGGTACGGCGGAGCATGGGCATTCGGGTTCCCTTTCGCAGGAATCGGGGACCGCGCCACCCTGCCGGACTTGTCACCTTTACTGCGAATTGACCATGGAAATGTAGATCGTCAGTAAAGATCTCGATATATGCCTGTTGCTGGGCCTTCGGGGGATAAATGTGGATTAGGTCACGTTTTGGGGCTGACAGGCATCTCGTAAGGTCGGACCATGAACGTTCGAGAGATCCCGGTCCGCACCCTGACGGACGAACCCACCACCCTCGCCGGCGTGGCCGGCGACAAGGCCCTGCTCATCGTCAACGTGGCCTCCAAGTGCGGGCTCACCCCGCAGTACACCGACCTCGTCAAGCTCCACCAGGAGTACGGCCCGCGCGGGTTCAGCGTGGTCGGCATGCCGTGCAACCAGTTCATGGGGCAGGAGCCGGGGAGCGCCGAGGAGATCCAGGAGTTCTGCTCGACCACGTACGGGGTCGACTTCCCGCTGCTGGCCAAGGCCGACGTGAACGGTCCCGACCGGCACGCCCTGTACGAGCGCCTCGTGCAGGCGCCGGACGCCGAGGGCGAGAGCGGCGACGTGCAGTGGAACTTCGAGAAGTTCCTCGTCGACCGCGACGGCCGGGTGGTGGCCCGCTTCCGCCCCCGCACCGTGCCGACGGACCCGGCGGTCCTGGCCGCCATCGAGAAGGTCCTCTGACCGCTCGGGAGCAGGCGCCCTAGGGAAATCCCTGGGGCGCCTCCTGACGCGGCCGCCGCCGTGCTCTGAGAGCTTGTCCCCTGTCGGGCAGGCGCGCGGACCGGGAGGCGGCATGGGGATCAGCGAGGGCGCGACCGGGCAGGCCAAGCGGCTGGCCGACGCCGTGGACCTGCGGGACTTCCTGGACACGGCGGGCACGCTCACGCTCGCCGACCGGCGCACGCTCGTGGAGCAGGCGCTGGTGCTGATCGAGCAGAACTACGCGCACCTCCCGCTGAAGATCGCGATGTACGCGGTCAACCCGGTGCAGCGGCTCCGGCTGCTGGCCCTGAGGCTCAGCCGCCAGACCGCCGCGACCGCCGGCCCCGAGCCGAGCTTCCACGCGGAGCTGTCGGAGATCTTCCACTCGGTACGCGACCTGCACACGAACTACCTGCTCCCGCAGCCGTACCCGAGCAAGGTCGCCTACCTCCCGTTCCTGATCGAGGAGTGCCACGAGGACGGCAGACCCCGCTACCTGGTGACCAGGCTCGTGGAGGGGTTCTCGGCGCCGGGGCTGGAGCCGGGCGCCGAGGTCACCCACTGGAACGGGACCCCGATCGGCGCCGCGGTGGACGCCAACGCCGCACGGTACGCCGGCGGCAACCCGGCGGCGCGGCACTCGCGCGGGCTGCAGTCGCTGACCATCCGGCCGCTGGTGATCCACCTGCCGCCCGACGAGTCCTGGGTGACGCTCGGCTACCTGGGCCGGGACGGGATAGCCCGCGAGCTGCGGGAGCCGTGGCGGGTGACGGACAACCCGCCGCCGTTCGTCGACGCCGGGGCGCTCACCGAGGCCGCCGTGTCGCAGGGGCTGGACCTGGGCACGGACGCGATCTCCCGCGCGCTCAGGATGCTGTACGTCCCCCGGACGCTCACGGCGGAGATCGTCGACGCCGCCGGGACCGACGCCCCGGGAGCGGACCTCCCGACGTCCATGCCTGCGTTCTTCAAGGCGCGGGCCGTGGACACGCCGTCGGGAACCTTCGGCCACATCCGCGTGTTCACCTTCAACACCAACGACCCCGGCGCGTTCGTCGGCGAGTTCGTCCGGCTCGCCGGCCTGCTGCCGCGGAACGGGCTCGTGGTCGACGTGCGGGGCAACGGCGGCGGGCACATCCACGCCGCCGAGTTCCTGCTGCAGACGCTGACGCCGCACCGGATCACCCCCGAGCCGACCCAGTTCGTCACCACGCCGCTGAACGTGCGGATCTGCGCGCAGCACGAGGAGAACCCGACCGGGCAGATCGACCTCGGACCGTGGTGCCCGTCCATGAACCAGGCCCTGGAGATCGGCGCCGTGCACTCGGCCGGCTTCGCCATCACCCCCGAGGCCGGGGCCAACGCCATCGGCCAGTGCTATCACGGCCCGGTCGTGCTGATCACCGACGCCCGCTGCTACTCGGCGACGGACATCTTCGCCGCCGGCTTCCAGGACCACGGGATCGGCCCCGTCCTCGGCGTGGACGACAACACCGGCGCGGGCGGCGCCAACGTCTGGACGCACGAGCTGCTCAAGCTCCTGCTCGAACTGCCCAGCCCGGCGCCCGGCTCGCCGTACCGGCCGCTGCCCGGCGGAGCGGGCATGCGCGTGTCGGTCCGCCGCACGCTGCGCGTCCACGAGCTGGCCGGCACGCCCGTCGAGGACCTCGGCGTACGGCCAGGCCACCGCCACCGCCTGACCCGCCGGGACATCCTGGCCGGCAACCAGGACCTGCTCGACCGCGCGGGCGAGCTCCTCGCGGCCCTTCCGGCCCGCCGCCTCGACGTGCGCGTCGCGGGGGCGGCGGACGAGCTGACCCTGCGGACCGGCCTCCTGGACCGGGCGGACGTCTACCTGGACGGCAGGCCGCGGCTCACCGTGGACCTGACCCAGGAGACGGTCACCGTGACGGTCACCGTGACGGTCACCGTGACCGTCCCCGGCCTCGCCGCCGCGCAGGTCGTCCGCGTGGAGGGCTTCCAGTCCGGGCGGCTCGTCGCCGCCCGTACCCTCAGGCCCTGACCCCGGCGCCGGGCCGGCCGGGGTACGGCCCGCAGCTGCCCCGGATGATCAGCTCCGTGGGCAGCACCACCGTGCGCGGGCGGCGGGCGCCCGTGCGCAGGACGAGCTCGGCCGCCCGGTAGCCGATGTCGCGCCCCGGCTGGGCGATCACCGTCAGGGGAGGCGAGCAGAGCTCCGCCCACGGGACGTCGTCGTACATCACGAGCGACACGTCCCTCGGCACCCGCAGATCGAGCTCGCGGGCGGCGAGGACGGCGGCCTCACCGAGCACGTTGCCCCCGGCCACCACCGCCGACAGGTCCGGACGGCTCTGGAACAGACCGGAGGCGGCCGCGTAGGCGGAGTCGCGGCTCCCGGTGGCGAACACGATCAGCTCCTCGTCCGCCGGCGCCCCCACCGCCTCGCGGAACGCCTCCGCCCGCCGGTCGTGCCCGGGGCCGCCGAGATAGGCGATGCGCCGGTGGCCGAGCCCTCTCAGGTAGCGCACCGCCGTACGGATGCCCGACCGGTCGTCGGCGAGGACCGCGGGGACGTCCAGCGGGCGCGACGGGCGGGCCGGCGGCAGGCCGTCGAGGAGCATGAGGTCGCGGTCGGGGCCCTCGCCGGCCGGATCGGCGCCCTCGACCGGCAGGCGGTCGGCGAAGACCACCGTCATGCCCGCCCTGAGGGCCGGCTGCCAGGTCTCGGCGTCGCCGGACGGCACCGCGACCACCCGGTCCACGCTCTGCTCCAGCAGCATGCCGATCATCTCCGACTCCTGCTCGGGGTCGTCGCCGGTGGAGCCCAGCACGACCGGCTCGCCGGCCGAGCGCGCGTACGCGAGCGCCCCCTCGGCGAGCTGGCCGAAGAACGTGTCGGTCAGGTCGGGGACCAGCAGCCCGAGCCCGCCGGTGCGGCGCTGGCGCAGGTTGCGGCCGACGGCGCTGGGGCGGTAGTCGAGCTGGGCCGCGACCGCCAGCACCCGCTCCCTGGTCTGAGGGCTGGCCGAGCCGCCTGACAGCACCCGGGACACGGTGGCGATGCCCACGCCCGCGGCCTCGGCCACGTCCTTGATCGTCGCCCGCTTATCCATGGAAACGATTCCATCATGCTTTCCCGATTTCCGGAAGACCGCCGGTCCCGCGATGGCTGTTCATAGGGGAACCCTTGACAGGGATATCCGTTTCACGATGAGATGCTTGAAAACGTATCCACATACGCATCATCGACTATCGGGGCCATCGCCCTGCGCGAAGGACTGTCATGGCATCCATCGTTTTGACCAACGTCGACAAGATCTACGCCGGTGGCGTCAAGGCTGTGAACGGGCTCAACCTTGAGATCAAGGATGGCGAGTTCATGGTGCTGGTCGGCCCCTCCGGTTGCGGCAAGTCGACCGCCCTCCGGATGATCGCCGGCCTCGAGGACATCAGCGGCGGCGAGATCGCCATCGGCGACAAGGTGGTCAACCACCTGCCGCCGAAGGACCGCGACATCGCGATGGTCTTCCAGAACTACGCGCTCTACCCGCACATGACCGTCGAGGAGAACCTCGCCTTCGGCCTCAAGCTGCGCAAGATGCCCAAGGCCGAGATCCAGCAGCGGGTCCAGGACGCGGCCAAGATGCTCGGCCTCGAGACCTACCTCAAGCGCAAGCCGGCCGCCCTGTCCGGTGGTCAGCGCCAGCGTGTCGCCATGGGCCGCGCCATCGTCCGCGAGCCGCAGGCCTTCCTCATGGACGAGCCGCTGTCCAACCTCGACGCCAAGCTCCGCGTCTCCATGCGCGCCTCGCTCAACCAGATGCACGAGCGCCTCGGCGTCACCACCGTCTACGTCACCCACGACCAGGTCGAGGCCATGACCCTCGGCGACCGCGTCTGCGTGCTCCGCGACGGTCTGCTCCAGCAGGTCGACACCCCGCAGAACCTCTTCGACAGGCCGGTCAACCTGTTCGTCGCCGGATTCATGGGCTCGCCGTCGATGAACTTCGTCAACGCCGAACTGGTCCGCGACGGCGGCGCCGCCGTGGCCTTCGCCGGCTACAAGCTGCCGATCCCCGAGTCCACGTTCACCGAGAAGCCCGGCCTCGACCAGTACATCGGCAAGAAGCTCATCCTCGGCATCCGCCCGTCCGACTTCGAGGACGCCGCCTCCGCCGGCGCCCACGCCGACAACGGCTGGGCGACGCTGTCCGCCAAGGCGGAGGTCACCGAGGAGCTCGGCTCCGAGATCAACGTGCTGTTCCTGATCGACGCCCCGCCGGTGGAGCACAAGGACACCGTGGCCGCGGCCGACACCGGCGACGACGAGGAGGCCACGCTGCCGCTGGCCGGCGACAAGTCGCTGTGGACCGCCCGGGTCAACGCCCGCAGCCACGTGCGCCACGGCCAGACCATCGACCTGGTCGTCGACACGCACAACCTGCACTTCTTCGACCCGGCCTCCGGCCTGGCCGTCGGCCACCCGGCCAACGTCGGCCGCTGACCGCAGCCGTACTCCGGCTACCGATTCCCGGCCGCGGGCCCGCCCGCGGCCGTCCGGGCCCTCATCGCGACCCCCTCCCGCGAAGAGGGCCCGACCCGTTTCCCGGATCCGTCAACGGCGGCCGATGCGGGCGGAGACCTCCGCGACCAGGCGGCGCGGCACGAACCTGCCGACCGCGACGACCGCCTTGTAGCGCAGGCTCGGCACCGAGACCCACTTGCCCAGCGCCAGATCGCGCAGCGCCTCGGCGACGAGCTTGTCGGCGTCCAGCCACATGAACCCCGGCATGCCGGACATGTCGATCGAAGCGCGCTGGTGGAACTCCGTCCGCACGAAACCCGGGCAGAGCGCCATGACCTTGACGCCGGGCTCGCTGATCTCGGCCGCGGCGGACTCGCTGAAGTTGGCCACCCAGGCCTTGGACGCGCTGTAGGTGCCGCGGGTGAAGAAGCCCGCCACCGAACCGACGTTAACCACCGCGCCCTTGCCGCGTTTGCGCATCCCCGGCAGCGCCGCCAGGGTCAGCCGCAGCACCGCCTCGCAGTGGACCTTGAGCATCCGCAGCTCGTCCTCCACCGGCGTGTCGAGGAAGTCGTGCCGCTGCGCGAACCCGGCGTTGTTGACCAGCAGATCGACCCCGGCACGGCAGCGCGCCTCCACCAGGGCCAGGCCGTCGTCGGTCGCCAGGTCGGCGGGCAGGACCTCGACCGCGACCCCGTACCTCAGCTCCAGCTGAGCGGCGGCCTCGCCGAGCCGCCGCTCGTCGCGCGCCACCAGGACCAGGGTGAAACCGTCGGCTGCCAGCCGGCGGGCGAAGGCGGCGCCGATGCCGGCCGTGGCGCCGGTGATCAATGCGGTAGGCATGCCAAGAACCCTAACGCGGCGGGGGTGCGCGATCGCTGGAGCCGATCGTTCCGGTTCGTTCGCGGCGGACCGGCGGCGACCGGAGAATCAACATCGACAACCTTTTTCGGGAACCCCCTCGGGCTGGGCGCCGTCATGCGTGCCTTACGGCCCGCTCAGCCCGCCGTAGCTCCGGAAAACGGAGTGGGGAGGGGGTGCAAGTCCGGGTCGCGGAGCCTGACCGGGTTCGGGCTGCTCGCGATGGAGAAGCGGGAGGCCACGTACCCTCCGCACCACGTGGGCAGTGGCGCCGGGTCGCGAAGAGCGCGCGGGGACGGCGCGGCGGTGGCGAAGAGCGCGGTTGGGACGGCGTGGCGGTGGCGGACTGCGGGTTGGGGCGGGGTGGTGGCGTTGGGCGGTGGTGAGGGCGGTTGGGGCGTGCGAGGATGGGCGGCGTGCGCCTCGCTGTGGCCGTGCTCGCCGTCGTCCTGACCGGCTGCTCCGCCGCGCCGCCGGAAGGGGCCCCCGTCCCGCCGTCCGCGTCCGTTCCGGCCGGCACTGAGGCGGTGAGTCCGTCCGCGTCCGGTTCGGCCGTCGGGACGGAGGCGGTGAGTCCGTCCGGTTCGCCCGCGGCGAGTACGCCCGCGCAGGGCAGGCTGCGGTTCACGCGGATCGCCGAGTTGGAACGGCCGGTGGCGTTCGCCGTCCGGAGCGGGGATCGGCGGCTGTACGTGGCCGAGCAGGGCGGCAGGCTGCGCACCACCGACGGCGACACGGTCGTCGACCTGTCCGGAGAGGTGAGCGGCGGCAACGAGCAGGGCCTGCTCGGCGTCGCCTTCCACCCGTCCGGCCGCTGGCTCTACCTCGACTGGACCGACAAGGCCGGCACCACCCACGTCACCGAATGGGCCTACGACGGCGCCCGCGCCACCCGCAGGCGTGACGTGCTGACGCAGGAACAGCCGTTCGCCAACCACAACGGCGGCCAGCTCGCCTTCGGCCCCGACGGCTACCTCTACATCGCGCTCGGCGACGGCGGCGGCGGCGGTGACCCGGAGGGCAACGGCCAGGACCTGGGCACGCTGCTGGGCAAGATCCTGCGCATCGACCCGCGCGGCGGGAAACCCTACGCGGTGCCGGAGGACAACCCGTTCGTCGGCAAGGAGGGCGCGCGGACCGAGATCTGGGCCTACGGGCTGCGCAACCCGTGGCGGTTCGGCTTCGACCGGGCCAACGGCGACCTGTGGATCGGCGACGTCGGCCAGAACGCGTGGGAGGAGGTCGACTACCAGCCGGCCGGCTCCGAAGGCGGCGAGAACTACGGCTGGAACCTGCGTGAGGGCAGGGAACGCTTCCGCCAGGGCCCGGCCGGGAAGCTGACCGACCCGGTGATCGTCTACCCGCTGAACGAGGGCGGCAACTGCTCGGTGATCGCCGGGTTCGTCTACCACGGCGCGAAGATCCCGTGGCTGCGCGGCCAGTTCCTCTACGGCGACTTCTGCGCGGGGTGGATCAGGGCGGCGCCCGTCGACGAGCCGGCACGCGACCGGCGCGTGGGCGAGGTGGAGCAGCTGTCCTCGTTCGGCGAGGACCACGACGGTGAGCTGTACGCGCTCAGCCTGGCCGGCCCCGTCTACCGGATCGATCCCGCCTGACCAGTTCGATCAGGTCCTCGACCTGCTTGCCGAGCCGGGTCCCCCGCGTCCAGCCCGCGTAGTGGGTGAGGAAGACGACGAGCTCCCGCAGCTCG
The DNA here is from genome assembly GCF_019396385.1 of Nonomuraea harbinensis. Classification (GTDB taxonomy): domain Bacteria; phylum Actinomycetota; class Actinomycetes; order Streptosporangiales; family Streptosporangiaceae; genus Nonomuraea; species Nonomuraea ferruginea. The sequence goes on from NZ_JAHKRN010000015.1 coordinate 32,365, forward strand.
GCCTCGTCCAGGTCGCCCGTGCGCAGCGCCGCGTCGAGCTGTAGCTCCACCTGGTCGTCGATGCCCTGCCCGACGAGCAGGCCGAGCAGGAGCAGGCGGCGTTCTCTGAGGGTGAGCGTCTCCCGCGACCAGAGGTCGGCGAAGGCGCGCTCAGCCGTCATCCCGTACGAGTCGACGATCTCCGTGGCCGGTCCGGCCGGTTCTGTCATCGTGCGCTCCGGTCGCGTGAGGGGGGTGGCTTCATCTTCGGCCACCCACCGCGCGATGACCAAGAGGCCCGGCCGGAAGTCAGACCTGGACGACAGGAAGACCTGTTGATCTGTAACAAGTGAGACCAACGCACGGCCAAGTTTTGGTCAAGATTTCTCATGCTGTGCACGGCTCAGTCGGGAGAAAACGGGCACAACAACTGCGGTGCCTCGTCATGCGGAGGTAATCCCTGGTGAAGACGACGCGGGCGTGGATCGCGCTCATCGCCGCGGCGGCGACCATGTCCGCTTGCGGGCAACCCGAGTTCCACTACGTGCGCGACCGGGACGGCACCACCTACTTCAAAGTGCCGTCCTCCTTCTCCCGGCTCGACGCGTCCCCGCTCGAACGGCTGCTGTCGGACGACCACCCGAGCTCGGCGGCGGCGCAGTTGCGCAGGCAACAGGTCTGGTCGACGGCCTACGACCAGGCGGCCCGGCCCGCCGTGGAGCACCTGTTCGGCTCGCGGGACCCGTTCGTGTACGTGACCGTGCGCAAGCTGACCGACGGGCAGCGCAACGAGATCTCGCTCAACCGGATGCGCGACTTCCTCCTGCCGGTGACCGAGCAGACGCGCACGGCGTACCTGATGTCCGTGCTGCGGGCGGGGCGGGCGCCGGCGTTCAGCCACTTCGAGCCGCTCATGGACAGGGAGCTCGCCCTCGGCGACGGGGCCAGGGGGGTCCGGGTCCGCTACAACTACCGGATCGGCGGCGAGATCCAGACATTCGACCAGACGGTCATTCTCGACGGCCAGGGAACGAGCCTGTCGGTGATGTTCCTCGCGTGCGAGGCGACCTGCTTCACCCGGCGCGCCGCCGAGTTCGACCAGATCGCGGGTTCCTTCAACCTGCTCAGGCTGCCCGGATGAGGGAGCACCCCGTGAAGACCACGCCCCACGCAGGGCTGCGCGCCCCCGGAAGCGGGCCCGCCGGCCCGGACGCCGCCACGGCGGAGAAGCGGCGGCTCTGGGACCGGAGCAGGTTCCTGGCCGGCCTGACGGCCGTCTATCTGGTGCTCGCCCTGAAGGTGATGGCGGATCACCCGGGCATCGTGCCGTTCGCCGACGCCGTCCGGGTGGTGGCCAGGGACCATCAGTGGATCTTCTGGCTGCTCGGCGCGGAGGCGGCACGGCAGCTCCACCTCCTGGCCGGCGAGCGCCTGCCGGGCTACCGGCGGTTCTGGGGCCGGCGGGTCTTCGGCGGGTGGGAGCGCTGGTCGCACCGGCGTCTCGACGACTGGACCAGGTTCCGCCTGGCCCGCCTGGCGAAGATCGCTGTCTGGGTGGCGCTGCTGGCCCTGGTGCTCGCGGCGGTGCTCGGAACCAGCCCGGCGGTCGCGCTGTTCGAGGCTCCGGCGCTGCTGCCCCGGGCGCTGCCGCTCGTGTTCCAGATCGCCGTTCCGCTCGTCGTGATCATCGTGTTCGCCGCCCTGCTCTGGTTCCTGTCCCGGGGCGGCGTCGAGACGTACTTCCCCGGCGACGTCACGACCCGCTTCGCCGACGTGTGGGGGCAGGACCACGTGGTCGAGCGGATCAGGCAGAGCCTCGTCCTCCTGGAGAAGCCCGGCGAGATCGAGCGGCGCGGGGGGTACGTGCCGGGCGGCCTGCTGCTGTGGGGTCCGCCGGGCACCGGCAAGACGCTGATCGCCGAGGCCGTCGCGGGAGAGACCGGCAAGCCGTACGTGGTCGTGGACTCGGGCGCGTTCACCGGCACGTTCGCGGGTGTCGGCGTCCTGAAGGTCAGGACGCTCTTCAGGAAGCTGCGCAGGCTCGCGCTCCGCTACGGAGGCGTGGTCGTCCTCTTCGACGACGCCGACGCGCTGGGCGGGCGCGGCCGGCCGGGACCGCCCGCCGAGGGCGGCGGCCTCTCCGGCTGCCACGGACCGGACTACCTGTCGGAGGAGAGCCGCTCGGTGCTCGCCTTCCCCGGCGAGCCCTTCGACGGAGGCGGCGGCGACGCCCGCACGCAGCGGGCGCTGCTCACCGAGCTGTCCGGGCTGAAGGAGCCGCGCGGGCTCTTCAACCGGACGGTCAGGCGGCTGCTCGGGATGCGGCCCAAGCCGCCGCCCCCGTACCGCGTCCTCGTCATCCTGGCCACCGAGCGGCCGGACGCGCTGGACCCGGCGCTGCTGAGGCCCGGGCGCGTCGACCGCGTCCACCGGGTCGGCCACCCGTCCAGGGCCGGGCGGCTCCGCACCTACCAGGGCTACTTCGCCGAGGTGGCGCACGAGCTGACCGCGGAACAGATCGGCAGGCTCGCCGCCATCACCCCGTACGCGACCGGCGCCACCATCAAGGACCTGGTCAACGAGTCGCTGATCAGCGCCGTGTGCGACGGGCGGGAGACCATCACCTGGCCGGACGTGCTGCGCGCCAGGCGGCAGCGGCTCGGCCCGGACGAGCACGTCGAACGCGAGCGCCACGCCGTGGCCGTGCACGAGGCCTGTCACGCGGTGGTCGCGTACGTGACGCGCTCCCACCAGGAGATCGGCCTCGCCACCATCGAGAAGGGCGCCGGCGACCTCGGCCCGTCGAACGGGTCCACCCGCTGGAAGTCGGAGTACGAGGCGGACATCATGGTCTCGCTCGCCTCCCTGGCGGGGGAGCGGATGTTCTTCGGCGAGGACAGCTCGTCCGGCGTCCGCGGCGACCTGCACGCGGCGACCTGCCTGAGCGCGCTCATGGAGTCGTCCTGGGGGATGGGCTCGGGCGTCACCTCGCTGCCCGCCCTCCGGGAGCTGGGGATCACCGGCGGGCGACCCGGCGTGCTGGGGGAGCGGATCGAGGACAACCTGGCGCGGCTGCTGGACAAGACCGGGGACCTGCTCGCAGAGCACCGCCGCGACGTGCTGTGCCTCGCGCACGCCCTGGAGACGCACCGGACGCTGGACGGCGACGACGTGGTGGCGATCCTCCGGCGGCGGCGGGGGCCGGTCGTCGACGGCACGATGTACGCCTCCGACGAGTTCTACCGAAACCTGGAGGAGTACCACGCGGAGGCCGCCCTCGCGCACCGCGAACACCGCCCGGTGGCGCGCGACCTGCCCGGCGCGGCGGAGACCGTCACCCCCGCCCCACCAGGCGACGGCTCCACGGTGCCGGCCCCGGAAACGGCGAACCCCCTCGCCTTCGCGGTCCCCGGCACGGATCCCGACTGGATCGGCGCCCCTGGCACGGCCCCGGCCTGGCCGGGAGCCCCTGGCACGGCCCCGGCCTGGCCGGGAGCCCCCGGCACGGCCCCCGCCTGGCCGGGAGCCCCTGGCACGGCCCCCGCCTGGTCCGGCGCCTCCGGCGGCGACACTCCCAGGTCGGATCCCGCCTGGCCCGCGGCGCACGCCGGGGCTGGTGCGGCGCCTCCGGATCCTGGCTGGTCCGGCGCGTCTCCTGTGGTGAGGGGTCCGGCGCCCCTTTCCCTCGCCGCGGGTGAGGGTGATGAAGGGCGGCCCGAGATCGTGCCGTGGGGCTCGGAGCAGCCGCCGCCACCGCCGAGGGCAGTGCCGCTGATCGTGGACGACACGGTCGAGCAGCCGCCGCCGCGGGGTCGTACCGGACGGTTGTGGGTGGTCGCGGCCAGCCTGTTCATGCTCGTCGGGCTGGCGATCATCCTCGCGCTCGCGCTGACCGGCGTGCTGACCGCAGGCCCAGCCTCGGGGACGGAGACCGGCGCGGCCGCCGCCCCCGGCCCCGCGCCGGGCATCGCCTCGCCGTGGCTGCTGATCGCGCTCTTCGTGGTGGTGGTCGCGGTGGTCGTCGGCGTCGGGCTCACCACCGTGGCCGTCAAAGGCGTCCGGGTGGCCCAGGCCAAGGCGGAGCGGGACCGGGACGAGGCGCACGCCCGCGCCCAGCTCCTGGCGGCGGCGCTGGACCCGGACACCGCGATGCGGCTGCTCGGCTATGACGGGAACGGACGGCGCGAGCTCGGCCAGGAATACCGCCTCACGACGGGTGACAAGAAGCGACGGCCTTAACACGGCGTTCACATAAGGGCAAAAACTGGGAAACGGCGGTCCATGAGACTCGGCGTGGCTGATGAACATGGGAAAGGGACCCGCTGTGAGCTACAAGGCTGAGTACATCTGGATCGACGGCACCGAGCCCACCGCTCTGCTGCGCTCGAAGACCAAGATCCTCGCCGACGGGGCCGAGCCTCCTGTCTGGGGCTTCGACGGCTCCAGCACCAACCAGGCCCAGGGCCACAAGTCGGACCTCGTGCTCCGCCCCGTGCTCACCTGCCCCGACCCGATCCGCGGCGGCGACCACGTGCTCGTGCTGTGCGAGGTCGAGGAGGTCAGCGGCGACCCGCACAAGAGCAACACCCGCGCCCAGCTCCGCCCGGTGGCCGAGCAGTTCGCCGAGCAGGACTCGTGGTTCGGCATCGAGCAGGAGTACACGTTCTTCAAGGGCAGCCGCCCGCTCGGCTTCCCCGAGGGCGGCTTCCCCGCCCCGCAGGGCCACTACTACTGCGGCGTCGGCGCCGAGGCCGTGTTCGGCCGTGAGATCGTCGAACTCCACCTCGACCGCTGCCTCGCCGCCGGGCTGAAGGTGTCCGGCATCAACGCCGAGGTCATGCCCGGCCAGTGGGAGTTCCAGATCGGCCCCGCCGGTCCGCTGGAGGTCGGCGACCACCTGTGGATCGCCCGCTGGCTGCTCTACCGCACCGCCGAGGAGTTCGGCGTGGAGGCCACGCTCGACGCCAAGCCCGCCCGCGGCGACTGGAACGGCGCCGGCGCGCACACCAACTTCTCCACCAAGGCCATGCGCGAGGGCTACGACGCGATCATCACCGCCTGCGAGGCCCTCGGCGACGGCGACAAGCCGATGGAGCACGTCAGGCACTACGGCGCCGACATCGAGAGCCGCCTGACCGGCGCGCACGAGACCGCCCCGTGGAACAGGTACACCTACGGCGTCTCCGACCGCGGCGCGTCCGTCCGCATCCCGTGGCAGGTCGAGGTCGACAAGAAGGGCTACATCGAGGACCGCCGCCCGAACGCCAACGTCGACCCGTACGTGGTCGCCCGCCTCCTGGTCGACACCTGCTGCACCGCCCTGGAGAAGGCCGGCCAGGTCTGACCCGGGTTCGAGGAGGGGAGAGAACGCGGGCACCCCTGAGGCCCGCGTTCTCCTCTTCAGCGCAGCCGGGACTGGTAGACGCGCCGCGCCTCCTCCAGCACCTCCAGGCCGTCCTCGTCCACCCGGTCCCTGATCTGCTTCTCCAGCAGGTCGAGCCAGCGCAGGCAGAACGTCACGTCCTCCTCCCTGGCCACCCGCCGGTGGCACACGTCCAGGTGGACCGGGCTGGTGTGGGCGAGCACCCGCCCGCGGCCCTCGGCGACCGCGACCACGTACGTCGGCCACACCACGGACAGGCGCGCGGCCAGCTCGCCGGGCGGCCCCGACGCCAGCTCGCCGTCGGCCGTCAGCAGCCGCACCCGCTCCGCCCCGTCGCCGAGCACCCGCGCCGACACCCGGACCGTCTCGCCCGGCGCGAGGTCGAGCGTGTCGCCCGGGCCCCGGCCGTCCACCTCCAGCTCCAGGAACGGGCCGGTGGTGACGAACGTGCGGCCCCGCCGCACCGCCTCCGCGTACGCGCCGGCGGTCAGCCGCCCCTCGACGTGCGCGTACGTGCGTTCGCGCCCGATCGGGCCCAGCCGGTGCGTGCGGCCGCCCGTCGCCGCGACCCGGTTGCCCGCGCCGATCAGCCGGCGGTACGCGCAGGGCGAGCCGATCACCGACGGGAAGCCGTCGACCAGCCCCAGCGCCGCGTCCACCACGGCCAGCCGCGCGTCGAACCCCGGATCGCCGCCGTTCATCAGCTGGTCGGCCGTCTCCGCAGGCCCGCGGCAGGAGTTCGCGTAACACACCAGCGTGCCCCGGCGGTGCAGCTCGCTCAGCGCGACGGTGGACAGCGGCCACGAGTCCAGGCCCAGCACCTGGTGGACCAGGTCCACCCGGGCCAGGTGCGCGCCGTCCGACCACGGCAGGTCGCGGCCCGACCACCGCGCCAGCGTGTCGCCGTCGCCGGGCGGCACGTTGACGACGTGCAGGTCCTCGCCGTGCTGGGCGGAGGCCACCCACCGGGGCGGCCGGTTCAGCGGCACGTGCAGGTCGGCGCCGTACCAGCCGCGCGCCGCCGCGTCGTACAGGCGGGGCGGGGCCAGCTCCACCAGCGTCTCTCCTTCGCCCGGCAGCAGCGTGGTCTCCGCGCACCCGTGCTCCACGCCTCGCGCCGCCCGGACCTGGACCGGCTCGCGGGGCACCGGCAGGACGAGATCGTCGCCGTGGAAGTACGGCAGGCCGTCGAGATCGCGCGCCGGGGGCGTGCCGGGCGGGCACCAGCCGCGCCCGTCGAGGGTGCGGACGCTCCAGCGGCATGGGACGCCGGCCCGCAGGCGGAGGACCGGCTGACCAGGTAATGGTCTCGGATAGTCACGCATCGGCTTCTCCCCGTGATCGAAGGCGCCGTCATCGTGACACGGCCATCACCCGCCGGGAAGGGCCCCCTTCTCGGCGGGGTGGCTTCTTTTACACCCGGTATGAAGGAACTAGAGCCGGAACCCGTGATCGGGAGTAATCTCCGCCACGTCCATCTGGGCCTTCTGCAGGCGGCCGGAGTGATCCCAGTTCATCGACTGCCAGCGGGTGAACTGGTCGAGCACCCACATCCCCGACTGGCGGCTGCCGTTGCCCGACTTGCCGTTGCCGCCGAACGGCAGGTGCGCCTCGGCCCCGGACGTGGAGTTGTTGATGCTGACCATGCCCGCCGAGACGCCCTCGCGGAAGGCGAACGCGTGCTTCGGGTTCGTCGTGTAGATCGAGCTGGACAGGCCGTATCCCGGCCGGTTGGCCAGCTCGACCGCCTCGGCCATGGTCGAGAACGTGGTGACGCCGACGATCGGGCCGAACGTCTCCTCCAGGAAGATCCGGTCGTCCGGCCGGACCCCGTCGACCACCACCGGGTGGTAGTAGAGCCCGCCCTCGCCGGTGAAGCCGTCGCGCGGGTTGTCCTCGGTGATCCGCCCCGTCGGGCCCGAGACGACCCGGTGGTGGGGCTGGATCCAGGTCAGGTACTCCTCGTACCGGTCGGCGAACTTCCGGTCGAGCAGCGGGCCCGCCAGCACGTCCTCGCGCGGGTCGCCGACGCGGGCCGCCTTGAGCGCCCGTACGAAACGGTCGGTGAAGTCCTGGTGGACGCTCTCGTGCACGATGGCCGTGCCCAGGCTCGTGCAGCGCTGGCCGGCCGTGCCGAACCCGGCGAACAGCGCGCCCTCCACCGCCAGGTCCAGGTCCGCGTCCGGCATGATCACCATCGGGTTCTTGCCGCCCAGCTCCAGGCAGGGCGACTGCAGGTGACGCCCCGCCAGCTCGCCGATCTTCCTGCCGACCTCGCTCGAACCGGTGAACCCGATCTTGTCGACCGTGCCCTCGGTGAGCGCCCGCTCCAGGCCCTCGAAGGTCTGCGCGCCGTCGGCGAAGACCACGTTCAGCACGCCGTCGGGCAGCCCGGCGGCCGCGAACAGCCGGTACATCGCGTGCGCCGACGCGGCCGCGTACTCGGCCGGCTTCCACACCACCGCGTTGCCGCACAGCAGGGCCGGCACCAGGTACCACGACGGGACCGCCACCGGGAAGTTGCCCGCCGTGATCACCGTGGCCACGCCGACCGGGTTGCGGAAGGTGAACAAATTCTTGTCCGGCATCTCCGACGGGACCGTCTGGCCGTACAGCCTGCGCCCCTCGCCCAGGAAGAAGTCGCACGTGTCGACGATCTCCCGCACCTCGCCGAGCGCCTCCGCGTACGGCTTGCCGATCTCCTCGGTCACCAGCGCGGCGAGGCTCTCCGCGTTGGCCTCCACCAGCCGGCCGATCGACGCGATCACCCGGCCGCGCACCGGAGCCGGGACCTTCGCCCACTCCCGCTGGGCGTCCTTGGCGGTACGGCAGGCGGCGGCGAACGTGCCGGCGTCGGCCAGCCCCACCCGGGCCACCGCCTCGTCGAGCCGCGCGGGGTTGGCAGACGTGTACGTGTCCGAGCCGGCGGCATCTTTGCCACCCACGACGGAAACAATCTGACGGGTCACCGGTGCCCTCCTCGTAGCTTCTCCGGACAGACAATCATCTCCCCGGAAAATCCCCAACCCACGAGGGACAACCTTCCAAGCGCGGTGTCACCGGTGTGCCGGTTCTGCGCCGCCGCGACGGGCGCGATCGCCTGAGCTTCGGCGAACTGCGCGGCGTCAACGTCGCTGACGCCCAGGTGCCGGATCAGCCCTTCCGCGCGGAGCTCGGCCACCTGCCCGAGCATCTGAGGCAATCGGCTGTTGCGCGAACAGCAGCAGCCGACCGACAAGGCTCGCCGAGCCCGGTGTCTCGTCCTCGGCTGCCGTGAGAGTGCTCTCGCGCAAGCTTGAGGAAGAGCAGAGCATTGGAGGTGGCTCAAGGGGAGAACCTGGAACTGCGCCGCCGCCTTGAGCTTCCTGCGCCGTCGCTGCCGGGATCCGTTGTTCAAATACTCCGGTCGAGCCAGTTCAGTACGTTGGCGTAGGCAGCGGGAGCGCGACGGTGCAGGTTGATCGCGTGGCCGACGTCGTCCAGCACCACGGCATCCACTCGGGGCGCGGCCGGGTAGAGCGGCCGTTCGTCCGCCGCGAGAGCAGCCGGCGAGGTGCAGTCGTTGGCGTCGGCGGCGCAGACCAGCCGGTCCCGGTTGCCGACGACGAACAGCACCGGCACGCGAATCGCCTCTGTCACGCCGGGTGCGCCGGCATCGCCGAGCGAGAAGATCTCGCTCATCGTATTCGTTTCTTTCCTGGCGCTGTCGCGCGCGATGACCTGGGGGTCGGCGCCCGGCACGTAATACATGACCGCGGGCCGCTGCTCGTCCTTGACCGTCACGTAGCCGTCGTCACCCGGAGGAACCTGCGCGGCCAACCGTGGAACCTCGCTCACCGGCTGGCCGTACCGTCCGGCAAGCTCCGCACCGCTCGGCGACACACGGTGCGCGTTGCCCGTCAGGATCAGCGCGTCCGCGGCCTGGAAGCGCGACGCGGCGAACTTCGCCACTTCAGAGCCGAAAGAGTGCCCGACGAGCACCACATCGGCGAACGCCCGAGGGCCCACCTTGCCCGTCCGCAGCGCCGCCACCACCTGTGCGATGGTCAGCGCGTTGGACTGCAACGTCACATCCTTGCTCGCCGGGTGTGAACTGCGTCCGACTCCGATGCGGTCCAGGTTGAACGTCGCGTAACCGGTCTGGTTCGCCCGCTCGACGTAGGAGTACCGGTGGGCGCGGAAGGGGAAATCCCAGTAGACATGGCTGTAGTTCAGGCCATGGATCAGGACCTGGACCGTTGAGGCGGCACGGCCCGCAGGCGTGCACAGTCGCCCCCAGATGTGATAGATCCGTGGCTGCCCGGCGGCGATCGACACGGGTACGGTGACGTCCCGGCAGCGCGCGGTGGGCGTGGACGTGTCGGCGCCGGCAGGGGCAGCGGTCACCAGACCAGCCAGCAGGCCGGCCGCGGTGGCCGCGAGAAGGATGCGGTGGAGCACAAGGGTCCCTTTCGTGGGAAGAGGGGTCACGGTCGCAGGACCGTCTTTCCGGTGGTGGCGCGCGATTGCAGAGCGAGGTGCGCGGCGGCGGCGTCCGCCAGGGCGAACCGCCGGCCGATCACGGGGATGAGTCGCTTGCTGATCAGCGCTTCCATGGCGCTGAGCTCCAACGCCCGGGTGCCTCCTGGGCGCTGAAGGATTCGGGCCCCGACGGCGGAGGCGGCGCTGATACCTCGGGCGAACAGGTCGTGGGCCGACAACTCGGTCAGGGATCCCGAAGCGGAACCGAACATCACCAGGCGTCCGGCCACCTCGAGCAGTTCCAGCGCGTCCCGGCCGATCTGGCTCCCGACTCCGTCGAGGACCAGCGTCACCGGCCTGCCCGCCAACGCCTCGCGCACAGCGTCGGGCCAGCCGGGCCGGTTGTAGTCGATGGCGTAGTCGGCGCCCAGCCCGCGGATGAGCGCCACCTTGTCGGGGCCGCCCGCGACGCCGACGACCGTCGCGCCGACGGCCAACGCTGCCTGGAGCAGCAGGGTTCCGATTCCTCCGGCGGCTGCGGTGACCAGGACGACGTCGCCGGCGACCGGGCTCGCGAGTTCGAGGATCGCCATGGTCGTCCGGCCGGTGCCGATCATGGCCACGGCGGAGTCGGCGTCGACGTCGTCAGGCAGGACGTGGAGGGCCGCCGACGGGGCCAGCGCGAGCTCGGCGTACCCGCCACTGGCCAAGCCGAGGTCGGCGACGACGCGTCGGCCGATGAGGTGCGCGTCCGCGCCGGTGCCTATCTCGTCGACGAGTCCGGCGACCTCCCGGCCCGGGGTCATGGGCAGGCGGGGCGCGACCCGCGGCCCGCCTCCTCCTTGGCGGATCACCGTGTCCAGGAGATGAACACCGGCCGACTCGACCCGGATCCGCACCTCACCGTCGGCGGGATGGGGATCGGGCACCTCCTCCAACCGGAGTTCCCCGGGGCCGCCGAACGCGTGCTGCCTGATCGCTCGCATCGTGCTCAGCCCTCGCCGCGCAGGTTGTGCTTGACCAGCCAGGCGAGCAGCGAGGCGGCGATGGCCTCGGGCTGATCCTCGGGGGTGTGATGGCCGGCGGGCCCGTGCATCACGATCTCCAGACCGGACACGTGGGCGGCGCACCAGTCGATGGTCTCCTTGCCCGTCATCGTGCCCGGTCCGGGCTCGAAGGTGAGCAGGAGCTTGGGCACCTCCGCGCTGTCGGCCAGCCACTCGTCGTAGGCGGCGACCCTGGCCACGACGTCGGCCGGCTCCCCCTCCAGGGGCATCGCCCGCGGCCACTGCAGCAGCGGCAGCCGGCTCTGCCTGGTCGGGTAGGGGCGGCGGTAGACCTCGTGGTCCTCCTCGCTCAGCCCGCCGGCGATGGTGGCAGGAAGCGCTTTTTCGATGAACGCGTTCTGGTCCAGGACCATGGCCTCGCCCACACCGGGCGTGCGCATGGACTCGAACAGCGGGCGGGCACCGGTGGGGAAGTCTGCCCAGGACATCGGCCTGATGATCGTCTCAGTGAACGCGATGCCCCGGACCCGTCCGGGATTGCGGGCGGCCCAGTCGAAGGCCAGGGCGCCGCCCCAGTCGTGACCGACCAGCACGACCTGATCGAGACCGAGCGCGTCGAACCACGCGTCGAGGTAGCGGGCGTGATCGTGGAAGGTGTAGGCGATGTCGGGCTTGCCCGACTCGCCCATGCCGATGAGGTCGGGTGCCAGGCACCGGCCGTACTGGCTGACGGTGGGCAAGATGTGCCGCCACAGGTAGGACGAGGTGGGGTTGCCGTGCAGGAAGACCATCGGCGTCCCCGCGCCGGCCTCCCGGTAGAAGATCGTGGAATCAAGAACATGGGCAGTGGGCATGGCAGGTCTCTCTGCGAAGATGGCATACTAGACAGGTACCTGACCATACTAGAACTAGACAGGTGGCTGTCAATATGAGCCGAGATCCGTCCGCCAAGCGCCTGCGGCTCGCCCTCCTCCTGCGCCTCCTCCACCGCGAATACGCCCATGACATCGAGGCGTCCCTCGCAGAGGCGGGCTTCGGCGACATTCGCTCGGGGGATGCCAAGGTCTTCCCGTTCGTCCCGCCCGAGGGAATAGCGATACGCGAGCTCGCCGTCCAGGCCGGCGTGCGCAAGCAGACCATGGCACAGTCGGTCGACCAGCTCGAACGTGCCGGTTATCTGGAACGCCGCACGAATCCCCGCGATGGCCGGTCACGGTTGATCGTCCTCACGGAACGGGGAAGGGCGGTACGGCCGCTGGCGGCGGGCATGGGAGACAGGATCGAACAGCGGTGGGCCGAACTGACCAGTCCCGAGGAGTTCGAGACCCTCCGCGGCCTCCTGCACCGCCTGCTGGACCGCATCGGCCAGGCGGACCCCGACGCGGCCGCCCGCTTGACGTCGCTCGACGACAGTCATCTCGACTGACCCCCAACCGTGCACGGTACGGCGGGTGTCGTGCGGGCGCAGGGTGCGCGCTGATGTCTGCCCTCGTCAGCGATTTGTTGCTCACGCCTCGGCCAGGAGTTCGAGATCACGTCCGCGTGGCGAGTACAGATACGACATGGTCCACGTACGCCTTGACGTGGCCCGTGAGGTGAGCAGCAGGTGGGGCGGTCCTGTTCGCGCACGCCATGGTCTGGCCGGACCGGCTCCGAACCGCCCTTGTGAGCTCCGGCGGCTGAGCCGGTACGGGCTCGGGTGCTTCAGGTGCAGGTGATGGCGATCGGCGTGGTGGCGACGCGCTGGGAGAAGTCGGGCGCCCCGCCGTCCAGGTTGGCGAAGCCGTAACCCATGACGTGGTAGTTCCCCGGCACGCAGGACACCATGTTGAGCTTGTAGACGTAGGCGAGGTTGTACTGGTAGATCTCGGCGTAGTTCAGGAAGGTGCCGTCCCGGTACAGGGAGAGGTAGCCGCCGATGAACGAGACCTTCTGGTTGCACGAGACCTCGACGTAGGCGTACACGTTCGTCGTGTACAACTGGGTCGGGTTGGTGATGGTGATGGTGCAGCTCAGGGCCGAGGCGCCGGCCGCGTTCGCCGCCTGGGCGGGTGACACGCCGAGCGCCAGGGCGGCTGCCGCGCCGAGTGCGAGGGCGCGCCTTGCACGGTGAGGTTTCAAGAAGTCATCTCTCCCTACTGCCTCTGGGGCGGGGGGTTCTTGGGCGAGAGTCACACGACGACCGCGGGTCCGGACAGGCCCATTTCGGGTGGTGACCGGCGCCCTGGTGGTCGTATCGCGGCTTCCGGGCGGCCCGTATCCGCCGGACGACGTCGCCCGGCGGATCAACCGGCCGGTCGCGGGCCTCGTGACGGGGAGCGACGGTGTCGTCGCGGTCGCGTCCGCGTGGCGGTGCGGGTGAAACTTTCACCACCGGCTCTGGCCAACCGGTTCGCCACGGGCGCGCGCCGGTCGCGCTAGCGTGCTGCTTATGATCATCCGTACCTGGAGAGGCTGGACGCGGGCGGCCGACGCGGCCGACTACGAGGCCTACCTGATGCGCACCGGATACGCCGAGTACACCGCCACCCCCGGCAACAAGGGCGCCTACTTCACCCGCCGCGACGCCGGGGACCGCACCGAGTTCTTCCTGATCACCATGTGGGACTCGTGGGAGGCGGTGAAGGCGTTCGCCGGTGAGGACCCGTCCGTGGCCGTCTTCTACCCCGAGGACGAGCGCTTCCTGGTCGACAAGGAGCTGACCGTGGACCACTACGACATGTTCGCCGGCACGTAGGACGGACGCATGATCACCGAGGCCCCGGCGTTCACCGCTCCTTCCGCAGCCAGCGGGTGATGCCCAGCGTCTCCAGGAACGGCAGGTCGTGGCTGACCACGATCAGCGCCCCCCGGTAGGCCGACAGGGCCTGGGCGAGCTGGCGGACGCTGGACATGTCGAGGTTGTTCGTGGGCTCGTCCAGGAGGAGCAGGTGCGGCGGGGGCTCGGCCGACAGCAGCGCCGCGAGCACCGCGCGGAACCGTTCGCCGCCCGACAGCGTGCCCGCCGCCCGCTCCGCCCGCTCGCCCCTGAACAGGAAGCGCGCCAGCCGCGCCCGCACCTCGTTCACCGGCGCTGACGGCGCGAAGCGGCGGACGTTGCCGAGCACGCTCAGCGAGTCGTCCAGCAGGTCGAGCCGCTGCGGCAGATAGCCGGTCGGGACCGGGTGGTCGCCGTCCGCGACGCTCCGCAGCAGGGTCGTCTTGCCGGACCCGTTCGGGCCGACCAGGGCGATCCGCTCGGGGCCGCGGACGACCAGCTCCGCGATCGGCTCGCCGTCCTCCTCAGGCCCGCCGCGGAGCTCGTACAGGCCCGTCAGGTCCGGCAGGGTCAGCACCGTGCGGCCGGCCGGGACCGCCGTCTCCGGCAGGGTGACCCTGATCTCGTCGTCCTCGCGCAGCGCCTGCTCGGCCTCGGTGAGGCGGTCGCGGGCCTGGTCGAGCTTCTCGGCGTGCATGGTGCGGTGCTTGCCCGCCGAGACCTGCGCCGCCCGCTTGCGGCCGCCCATGACGATCTTGGGCTCGCGTTTGGTCGCGTTCATCTTGTTGCCGTACCGGACCCTCCTGTCCAGCTTGGTCTGCGCCTCCTCCAGCTCGCGTCTCTGCCGCCGGACGTCGCCCTCGGCCGCGCGGACCGTGCGCTCGGCGGCCTCCTGCTCGGCCTCCAGCGCCTCCTCGTACGCGGTGAGGTTGCCGCCGAACATCCGTACGGCGCCGTCCCGCAGGTCGGCCACCTGGTCCACGAGGTCGAGCAGGGCGCGGTCGTGGCTGACGACCACCAGCACCCCGGACCAGGAGCGGACGGCGGCGTAGAGCCGGCGGCGCGCGTCCAGGTCCAGGTTGTTGGTGGGCTCGTCGAGCAGCAGCACGTCGGGGCGGCGTACGAGGAGCGCGGCCAGCCCGGTCATGACCACCTCGCCGCCGGACAGCGTGGCGGCGGTGCGGTCCAGGTCCAGGTGGCCGAGGCCGAGCCGGTCGAGTTCGGCGCGGGCGCGCTCCTCGACGTCCCAGTCGTCGCCGATCACGGTGAAGTGCTCGGCGGCGACGTCCCCGTTCTCGATGGCGTGCAGGGCGGCCCGCCGCGCGGTGATGCCGAGCAGGTCGGCGACCGTGCTGCCGATGGCCAGCGGGAGGTTCTGCGGGAGGTAACCGATCTCGCCGGCCACGCTGATCGTGCCCGAGGACGGGCGCAGTTCGCCGGCGATCAGCCGGAGGAGGGTCGACTTGCCCGACCCGTTGACGCCCATCAGGCCGGTGCGGCCGGGGCCGAAGGCGACGTCGAGGTCCGACAGGACGGGCGTGCCGTCGGTCCACTCGAACGAGATGGCGTCACAGACGATGGAAAAAGACATAAGGGCGGCTCCCTGACGTGTCTAGAAATTTCGGGACACGTGGAGACACCGCGCGCGCAGGCCGGGAAGACCGGAAAGGAGATGGCCGAAGGAGAGGCGATCGTCTGAGGTCGGGCATGCGCACAGCGAAATGGCGCGGCGTCTCGGCCTCAGATCTCCAACAGGATCACCTCAGGGGTCGGCGACAAGGACGCCGAAACCCTACCCGCTCGACCTTCCGAGATCAAGGGGTGGAGCCAACTCCACCCCCGTCGTGAACCTGAATCCATTCACGGGGCGGGCCGCGATCCCTAGCGTCGTCATCGAGGGCTTCGACGAGACGGGGGACCGGTCATGAGCGAGATCACGCGGCGGCTGTTCATCGGGGCCGGGGCCGCGGCCGGGGGCGTGGCGGCGGCCGGCGGGGTCACGACGTCGGCCAGGGAGGCACCACTGTCAGGACCTGTTGTGGTGCGGCCCGGGGACCCGCGCTACGAGTACCTGGCGGTCCGCAGGACCAACCTGCGCTTCCGGCACGAGCCCGAGTACTTCCACCTGGCCGGCTCCACCGAGCAGGTCGTCAAGGCGGTGCAGGAGGCGGTGCGGGCCGGCCGCCGGGTCGCCGTGCGCAGCGGCGGCCACTGCTACGAGAACTTCGTCGGCGACGGCACCGAGGTCGTCATCGACCTGTGTGAGATGTCCGGCGTGTACTTCGACGCCAGGCGAGGCGCGTTCGTCATCGAGGCCGGAGCCACGCTGATGGACGCGTACCGGACGCTCTACCTGGGCTGGGGCGTCACCATCCCCGGCGGCCAATGCGGGGGCGTGGCCGCCGGGGGGCACATCGCGGGCGGCGGGTACGGGCCGCTGTCCCGCCGCGACGGGCTGACCGTCGACCACCTGCACGCCGTCGAGGTCGTGGTCGTCGACCGGGACGGCCGCGCCCGCGCCGTCGTCGCCACCCGGGACCCCGGCGATCCGCACCACGACCTGTGGTGGGCGCACACCGGCGGCGGCGGAGGCAACTTCGGCATCGTCACCCGTTACTGGATGCGCGACCCGCGCGCCCGCGGGAACGACCCGGCCGAGCTGCTGCCCAGGCCGCCCCGCACCGTCCTGTCCGGAGTGGCGATCTGGTCGTGGCAGGGGATGGACCGTGCCTCGTTCCGCAGGCTGCTGCGCAACTACGCCGACTGGCACGTACGCAACAGCGAGCCCGGCAGCCCGAACCTGTCGCTGTGGGGCTCCCTGATGATCCCCGGCAGGCAGGCGGGCGACGACCCGGGCGGGATGATCATGCCCACCCAGATCGACGGCGACCTGCCCGGTGCCGAGAAGCTGCTGCGCGACCACTTCGCGTTCGTCGCCGACGGGGTCGCGCCGCCGCAGTACGTCCCGCCGCTGGTCCGCCAGCCCTGGTACGAGGCCGTACGGGAGCTCTCACTCGGCGCGGACGCCGAACGGGGCCGGTACAAGGGCAAGTCGGCCTACCTGCGGGAGAGGTTCACCGACGAGCAGGCCGACGTGGCCTACGACCGTCTCGGCGAACCGGGCGAGATCTCCTCCCAGGGCATGCTCTGGCTGCTGTCGTACGGCGGGAAGGTCAACACCGTGCCGCCGGAGGCCACCGCCACCGCCGAACGCCGGTCGGTGCTCAAGGCGCTGCACCTCGTCACCTGGGAGGAGGGCCAGGACGGCGACGCCCGCATGGCGTGGGTGCGCGGCCTGCACAGGGACACGTTCGCGAGCACCGGCGGTGTCCCGGTCCCCGGCGGCAACTGCGGCGGCGCCTACATCAACTACCCCGACAGCGACCACGCCGACCCGGCCTGGAACACCTCCGGCGTCCCCTGGTCCACGATCTATTACGACGGGAACTACGCCCGCCTCCAGCGGGTCAAGCGCCGCTACGACCCCCGCGACGTCTTCCGCCACGCCCTGTCGGTGCGGCCGTAGCCGGCGCCGGGTCAGCCGCCGCCCCGGCGCTTGGCCCGGGCGCCGCAGTTGCCGTAGCCGTCGGAGCCGCCGGAGGCCCGGTCGTCGAAGAACACGTGCCGGCCGGCCCTGCCGGTCCGCGTCGTCCCCTCGAAGGCGACGCACTTGTTCCTGGCGTAGGCCTTCACCGGTCCCGCGTAGTACTTGTAGTCACTCTTGTCCTGGTAGGTCCGGTCGGGGGTCTCGACCCAGAGGGTCGCGGTGGTCCAGGTGGGCACTCCCACGTGCCTGGTTTTGATGGTGACGACGCAGTTCTCTCCCGTACGCGCGCTGTAGAGCAGGTGGACGTGGGCCCAGACGACGCCCTCGCGGTCGGTCACCGGCCGGGTGCCGTTCGCCACCTTCCCGAAGCCGGGACCGCACACCTGCTCGGGGGTGTGCCCGCCGTGCGCGGCGGCCGGTGAGGCGGTCAGGGCGGTGGCGAGCAGGGCCGCCGAGACGAGTCCTGCCGTGGTTCTGCTCATCATGAGATGTCCTCCCGAGTCGTGGACGGTGATCACGAGAGTGCGGGGCGGGGCGATTGTCCGGAACCGTCCGGCGTGAAGTGCGGACAACGAGTTTGTCCGTGGACAAACCGGTTCTCGTCAGATGATCATCGGAGATGGGGTGGGAAGGGGGCGGTCGCGATGGAACGCAGGGCGGGCAGACCCCAGGGCCGGCCGAGAGGGAGTACGGAGCAGGCCAACGCGCTGGCGGAGTTCCTGCTCGGGCTCACCGGCGGGACGACTCTCCGCGAGCTGGCCGGGCGCTATCACGTGAGCAAGACGCTCTGGGGTGAGTACCGTTCCGGTGAGAAGATCATCCCGCTGGAGTTGCTGCGGCGGCTGGTACGCGACCGTACGCCTGACGAGCGCACCCGCCGGACGCGCCTGGAGACCGCCGAGCGCCTGCACGCGGCAGCCCTCGCCACAACCCCCCAGCCCTCCACCGCCCTCACGGAACCGCCCCCCGCCTCTCCCGCGTCCGTCGAACCGATCGGTCCCGCGGCGGGTGGGGTGCCGGTGGGACGGCGTAGGCGGCGTCCTCTGCTGTTCATCGGCGTCGCCGGGATCGTGGTGCTCGCCGTGCTCGTCGCCCTGGCCGGGTGGGAACCGCCGAGCGCGCCCGGCGTCCCGGCGAGCGGCGTCGTGACGGCCCCGCCTCTCTCGGGCGCCGGGGTGTTCTCCGTCGGGCCGGGCGGCCGGGGCGTCTTCCGGTGGGACGGCGGGGAGGAGTGGACGAAGATCGGGGACGCCGCGAAACGCCTCTGGGCCGGTCCCGCGGGCCTGTTCGCGACGGGCATGGACGACCGGCTCTACGTGTACGGCGGGAGTCCCGGCGTCTGGTCACCCATCAGCGAGCCGGGCGCCGACTTCGCCGTAGCCGGTCCGCGGTTGCACCGGCTGGCCGCGGACCGCCAGTCCGTCCACGTCTGGGACGGGCAGGGCGCCTCCTGGACCTGGATCGGCGCGCCGGCGACACGCCTGTACGGCGGCACGCGAGGCCTGTTCGCCGTCGCCCCCGGCACCGGCTGGATCTGGTTCTACCGGGACAGACCCGGCCACTGGGACTTCGCCGGCACCGAGGGCGCCTCGTTCGCGGTCACCGGCCAGGGCCTGTACGGCCTCACCCCGGATCGCGGCGCGGTGAACCGCTGGACCGAGGGGGAGCCGCCGGCGTCACGGCGGCGATGGGTGCACGCGGCGGGCCCCGCGGGCGAGCTGTACGGAGGCGCCGAGGGCCTGTTCTCCACCGACCCGCCGGGCGTACGGCTGCGCGTCCTGCCGGAGCCGGGACCGGGGGCCTGGCAGGACATCGGCCCGGCGGGCGCGGAGACGCGGGTGGGCGGCCGGGCGGTGTACGTCCTGGCCCGGGATCGTTCGCGGATCCTCCGCTGGACCCGCGACACCGGCGCCTGGCAGCGCATAGGCGGACCCGCTCAGACCCTGGCGGTCTGGGAGGACCCGGACGGTCAGGCCGAACCTCACAGGGCGGGTTAACCGGGGGTTCACCGGTCACCCGTACGTTGACGGGCCATGAGCTGGAAGTACAGGGCCAACGCGACGCTAGAAGGACTGACCGGTTACACGATCACCCGCGCCGGGAGGCGGCGGGCGGCGAAGACGCCCGAGCCGAGGCCCGCGCCCAGACCGGCGCCGGAGACGCAGCGGCTGCCCGACGACGTGGTGCGCGAGCCGGTGGACCCGGCGCACGACCGGCTGCTCCGCGAGCCCGTCTTCCTGCTGTCGTCGGTCCGGTCCGGCTCGACCCTGCTGCGGGTGATCCTGAACTCCCACAGCCGGATCCACTCGCCCATCGAGACGCACTTCCGCCGCATGACCGTGGCGTTCGGCACCGACCCCGTACGGCAGGCGATGCGCCTGCTCGGCCACACGCACGCGGACGTCGAGCACCTCGTCTGGGACCGGCTGCTGCACCGGGAGCTGTCGCGCAGCGGCAAGCCGATCCTGGTGGAGAAGACGCCGAGCAACGTGTTCGTGTGGAAGCGCCTCAGGACGTGCTGGCCCGACGCCAGGTTCATCTTCCTGCTGCGGCACCCGATGTCGATCGTGCAGTCCTGGCACGAGGCCGACCCCGTCAAGCGGCCCATGGCGGAGGCCGTGCCGCGGACTCTCGCGTACATGAACTACCTCCAGGAGGCCCGCACCCAGCTGGAGGGCCACACCCTGCGCTACGAGGACCTGGTAGCCGAGCCGGAAGGGACGCTGAAGGACCTCTGCGCCTTCCTCGGCGTGTCCTGGGAGCCCGGAATGCTCAACTATGGAGACAAGGATCACGGGACGTTCCAGAAAGGGGTGGGCGACTGGCGCGACAAGATCAAGAGCGGTACGGTCGTCGCTGGCCGCCCGTTGCCCCCAAACGACGAGCTGCCTCCCGAGCTCGAGGAGATCTGCAGGCTCTGGGACTACTGCTGACGAGCGCGGCCATTTCGTTATCCGGCTCCGGCAGAGTTCGCTTGCCGTTCTCCCGTGGTTCGCACCCCGATCTCACACTGCACCAAAGGTGTCCTGCATGATCCCCGCTCCCTCACGTCGCACCCTCCTGGCGGGTGCGCTGGCCGGCCTGTCCGTCCCCGCCGCCGCGTCGCCGGCGCAGGCCGCGCTCGTCTCCCGGCCCAACTTCCTGGTCATCCTCGCCGACGACCTGGGGTGGGGTGAGATCGGCATCAACGGGCAGAAGAAGATCGTCACGCCGAACATCGACCGGCTGGCGGCCGACGGGGTGCGGTTCGAGGCCGCCTACTCGGGGGCGCCGCTGTGCGCGCCGTCGCGCTGCTCGCTGCTCACCGGCCTGCACGCCGGCCACTCCACCGTACGGGAGAACCCGGAGGGCGGCCCCCAGCGCGCGCTGCGGGAGGGCGACCTGACCTTCGCCGAGCTGCTCCAGCTGGCCGGCTACCGCACGGCGTGCATCGGCAAGTGGGGGTTCGGCCCCGAGCTGCCCGGCCAGCCGTCGCATCCGAACGAGCGCGGCTTCGACGAGTTCTTCGGCTACATCAGCCACCGCCACGCCCACCAGTACTTCCCCAGCTACCTGTGGCGCAACGGCGGCAAGGTGGCGATCACCGGGAAGAAGTACGCGCCCGACCTGTTCCTGCGGCAGGCCGTCGACTTCATCAAGAAGCCGTCCGACCGGCCGTTCCTGCTCTTCTTCCCGACGAACCTGCCGCACTCGCCGAGCGAGGTCCCCGGCAACGCCGGCCGCTACAAGGACAAGCCGTGGAGCCGCGCCAACCGCCGCCACGCCGCCCAGGTCACGCTGCTCGACTCGTACGTGGGCGAGCTCGTGGGCGCGCTGCGCGAGGCCGGGGTCGCCGACGACACGATCGTGCTGTTCATGAGCGACAACGGCCCGCACCGCGAGAAGGGCGTGACGCCCCGGCTGTTCGACTCCAACGGCCCCTTCCGCGCCGACAAGCGCGATCTGTACGAGGGCGGCATCCGGGTGCCGCTGATCGCCTGGTCGCCGAAGATGCGCTCCCGGGTGGAGACGCGGCCGGTGGCCTACTGGGACCTGATGCCGACGCTGGCCGACCTGGCAGAGGTGCCGGTGCCCGACGGGATCGACGGCCGCTCGTTCCGCGGCATGCTCAGCGGCGGTGCCGGGCCCGACCACGACCACCTGATCTGGAACCGGCCGCGCAAGGCGCAGGCGATCCGCCGCGGCCGCTGGAAGGCGATCAGGTTCGCGCCCGGCGTCGAGGGCGCGGGCCCCGACGGCAGGATCGAGCTGTACGACCTCGACGAAGACCTCGGCGAGCGGAAGGACCTGGCCGCCATCAGGCCGGACGTGGTCTCCGAGCTGATGGACCTGCTCGACCGGTCGATCGGCCCCGACCCGCGCCGCCCGTACGGGCTCAGGGTGACGGCCTCCGGCGACCGCGTCACCGTGACGCTCGTCAACGGCTCGGCCGTCACGTGGCGCAAGGTGCGGCTCGGGCTGACCCTGCCGCGCGGGGGCAAGGTGACGGCCCGCAGGGAGGTGGCCGAGTTGCTGCCGGGCGAGGAGACCAGCGCGACCTTCCGGGTTCCCGGGCGCGGACTGGTCACCGGGTCGGCGGCCTTCCGCTCGGGGAAGAAGCGGCACACGTTCCGCAGGACCTACCGCCACCAGCGCAGCCTTGTGTGAAATATCGCATCATTCGGCAGCCCGTGATGTGAAGCGTGTACAAAGAGGGCTATGCCAGAGCGGGCGGACGATCTCTCCGCGGTGATCTCGGCGGTGCTGACGGGCACCCGCCTGCTCGTCGGCATCGCCGCCCGCTCGCTCGGCGCGGTGGCGGACCGGGTCACGCTGTCGCAGTTCAGGATGCTGGTGGTGCTGGCCACCCAGGGGGAGACCAAGCTCGTCACGATGGCCGACCTGCTGAACGTCAACCCCTCCACGGCCATGCGGATGGCCGACCGGCTGGCCGCCGCCGACCTGATCGTGCGCGAGGTCAACCCGCTCAACCGCAGGGAGAGCCTGATGCGGCTCACCCCGGAAGGCCTGCACGTCGTGGACGAGGTGACCGCCCGCCGCCGCGCCGAGATCGGCACGATCGTGGCGCGCATGTCGCCGGAGCAGTGCCGCGCGCTGGTCGCGGCCATGAACGCCTTCAACACGGCGGGCGGTGAGCCTCCCGGGGAGGGCCCGCACCCGCTGGGCTGGCCCGAGGGCTAGGACGTGATCGGTTTGGGCAGGGCGGCGATCGCCTCCTGGACCGTGCCGTACGACCTGAACCGCTTGGTCAGGCCCGTGACGTCGAGCACCCGCTGGACCCGGGGATGGAGCTCGCAGAGGACCAGGACGCCGCCGGACGCCTCGGCCCCGCTCGCCGCCGCGATCAGGACGCTGAGCCCCGACGAGTCGCAGAACTCGACGCCTTTCATGTCGACGACGACCTTCGCGGGCTCGGTGCTCGCGATGGCCTCGGCCATGCAGCGGCCGCACTCGGCGGCCGTAGCGATGTCGAGCTCACCCGACAGGCTGAGGACGGCGGCGCCGCCGTTGGGGGTGATGATCCAGGAGAAGCCGGGCTGCATGTCTCCGCCCTCCTAAAGTGTGACATTTCACCCTTGAGCTCACCATTGCACAATGCAATGAATCCAGGCAGTACCCAAGAAACAACGCCAACATGCGCCGAGTCCCGTTAATCTCGCCGCTGCGCGTCAACGATGTGACTCAGCGCTACTGGAGCGTACGTCCTGCAAGCCACGATTGCCAGCCCCGGCATCGTACGGGCACATTGAGCGCATGGATCCGGTCAACCTGCGCGAGTACGAGCAAGCGGCCAAGGACAGATTAGACCCCGATCTCTACGACTATTTCGCCGGCGGAGCCCAGGACGAGGTGACGCTGCGTGCCAACGAGGCGGCGTTCCGGCGGCTGATGCTGGTGCCCCGGGTGCTGACCGGCGCCGGCGAGCCCGCGCTGGACGTCACGATCCTGGGACGGACGGCGTCGATGCCGGTGCTGGTGGCGCCCACCGCCTTCCACCGGCTGGCGCACCCGGAAGGGGAACTGGCCACCGGGCGGGCGGTCGCCGCGGCCGGGGGCATCATGATCACCGCGATGCTGTCGACGGTGGCGATGGAGGAGGTGGCGGCCACCGGCGCCGAGCTCTGGTTCCAGTTCTACCTGCAGCCGGACCCCGGCTACACCGAGCACCTGGTGCGGCGGGCGGAGGCGGCCGGATGCCGGGCGCTGGTCATCACCGTCGACTCACCCGCGCTGCGGACAGGGGAGCGGGCCAGGAGCGCGCTGCTGGAACTACCGGCGGGACTGTCGTGCCCCAACCTGGGCGGCGACGGCGACATCCGGCAGGTGACGCTCTCACCGGAGATCTCGTGGGAGCACGTGGACCGGCTGCGCCGGACCACCTCGTTGCCGATCGTCCTGAAAGGCATCCTGCACCCGGCCGACGCCGCCCTGGCGGTCGCGCACGGCGCCGACGCGATCATCGTGTCCAACCACGGCGGACGCCAGCTCGACTCCGCCGCCGCCACCATCGACCGCCTCCCTGCGGTCGCCGACGCGGTGGGCGGTCGCGTGCCCGTCCTGCTGGACGGCGGCGTGCGGCGCGGCACCGACGTCGTCAAGGCGCTCGCCCTGGGCGCCCGCGCCGTCGCGATCGGCCGGCCCGTGGTGTGGGGGCTGTCGGTGGCGGGCGCCGACGGCGTCGCTCACGTGCTGGCGCTGCTCCGCGCCGAACTGGCCAACGCGCTCACCCTGTGCGGCCTCGGCTCGGCCGGCCAGGTGCCGCGCGACCTGGTCGTCACCGACGGCCCGGCGGCAGCGCCGTAAAGTCGGCGAAGTCGAACCCCGGCGACACCACGCAGCTGACCAGGACCTCCTGGTCTTCCGCGGGCCTGGCCGACTGCCACACGCCGCCGGGTACCACGGCCTGCGGCACCTGCCCGCGCTCGACGTCCGGCCCCAGGATCACGCTCTCGTCGCCGATCGTCAGCCGCAGCGGACCGCCCCGGTGCCACAGCCACACCTCGTCGGAGCGCACCATGTGCGGCACCGACTCCTCGCCCGGCTGCAACAGGAAGTAGATCCCGGTCGCGGAGGCCCGGGCGCCCTCGTACCCGTCGGGCCGGAACGTCACCCCGGCCCGCCACGTCTCCCTGAACCACCCGCCCTCAGGATGCGGCAGCAGGTCGAGCGCCCGCGCGACCGGCGGCCGCGGCTCGAACCCCACCGGCGCCCCGGTCACGTCCCGCCGCAGGAACCGCGTCCCGTCGAGCACGAGCTGCCCCTCCAGCCCCCGCGCCAGCGCGTCCTCCTCGCCGGCCACCTCGAACACCGGCCCGTCCGGATAGATCATCAGCTCCATCCGGCGGATTCTACGGGGGCGCGGTCGATCGTCTTCGCACGGTCGCGGAATGTCGGTCGGCGTGGCTAATGTGCGGCGAGTGATCGAACGGTGGAGCCGTGATCAGGTCCTCTCCCTCGCCCCCGACGCGTCCTCACGGAAGGCCGCCCAGGGGGTCGCCGCGCCGGGCAGGTGGCCGGTGCGCGGTCTGACGGGCGAGGTGCTGTTCGGCGAGTGCGAGGGCAGCGGCGCCACGCCCTACCAGGCCTGCGTCGACCTGGGCGAGCCCGCCTACCGGTGCAGCTGCCCGAGCCGCAAGTTCCCCTGCAAGCACGCCCTGGGGCTGCTGCTCCTGTGGTCCTCTGACGGCGTCCCGCCTGCGGACGGGCTGCCCGCGTGGGCGGGGGAGTGGCTCGCCCAGCGCGAGGCCCGCGCCGCCCGCTCGGCCGCCCGGCTCGAAGCCGCGCCGTCCCCGCCGCCCCGCAACGGCGAGTCGTTGCGGCACGGGCGGGTCGCGGCCGGGCTGGCGGAGCTGGAGCGGTGGCTGGCCGACCAGATCCGTCAGGGCCTGGCCACGGCCGCGCCGCACGACTGGGAAGGTCTGGCCAAACGGCTCATCGACGCCCAGGCGCCGGGCGCGGCCGGCATGGTGACCAGGCTCGCCCGGGTCAGGGACGAGGACGAGTGGCCGGGCCGGCTGCTGGAGGAGCACGCCCTGCTCCACCTCCTCGCCGTCGCCTACCGCAGGCGTGCCGAGCTGCCCCCGGAGCTGGCCGAGACGGTGCTGATGCGGGTCGGGTTCCCGGTCACCCGGGAGGAGGTGCTGGCCCGTCCGATGGTGCGCGACCGGTGGGACGTCCTCGGCCGGCGCGACGAGGAGCAGGACCGGCTCACGGCCCGCCGCGTCTGGCTGCGCGGCCGCTCGACCGGCCGCGCCGCGCTCATCCTGTCCTTCGCCCCCTCCGGCCAGCCCCTCGACGCCTCCCTCGTGACGGGCACCACCATCGACGCCGACCTCGCCTTCTACCCCGGCGCCGCCCCCCTCCGCGCCCTCGTCGCCCACCGCCACCCACCCGCCCTTCGAGAAGCCGTCGCAGAACACGCGCCGCAGCCCTCGGCTCCTTCGGGAACGCTCGCGGGGCATGCGTCGCCGTCCCTTTCGGGAGCCGGCTCTTCTCGTACGGGCGTGCGCGCCGACGCCCCAGAGGCGCCTCCGATGGGCGGATCGGGCGCTGAGACGGGGTCGTCTGCGGGGGATGCGCGCGGGGCTTCTTCGGAAGCGGGCGGGGTCGTGCCGGGGATGAGTGCCGACGACGCGATGGGGGAGGTCGCCGCGGCGCTGGCCGCCGACCCGTGGACCGAGTCGTGGCCGCTGGTGCTGACCGGTGTGGTGCCGGGGGAGGCCACGCTGGCCGGGTTCCCGCTGCTGGCCTCGTGGCGCGGGGTGTGGCGGCTGCTCGCCGTGTCCGGCGGGCGGCCGGTGACGGTGGCCGCCGAGTGGACGCCGCGCGGCCTGCGCCCCCTGACGACCTGGGACGAGAACGGGACGGTGGTGATCCTGTGAAGACCGGCGACCCTTCGGCGGCACTCCGGGCGACGGCGAACGACTGGGAGGAGCTGGCCTCGACGGCCCTCGTCGGGACCGACCGCAGACCGTACCCCGGAGACCTGCTCGGCGCCGCCGCCGTCGAGACGGTGCGGCGGCGCGCCGGGCGGCGGCCCGTGGAGCCCGAGGGCGAGGAGGCCGCGCCCGGGGAGGAGCAGGAGCCGGTCGGCAGGCGCGCCGCCGAGCGGCTGGCGCGCATCGTGGCCGGCGAGCACGAGAGGCTGCTGCCCGAATGGCTGGCCGTCGCCGCCGCGACGGGCCGCAGGGTGCCGCCCTACGTGCTGCCCGAGCTGCTCGAACGCGGCCGGTGGGACCGATCCGTGCGCGCCCACCTCGGGGTGATCGCCGGACGGCGCGGCCGGTGGCTCGCCGCGCGCAACCCCGCATGGGCGTATCTCCTGGACGAGCCGACCGGCGAGACGTGGGAGCTGGGCAGCGCCGCTGACCGGCGCGCCCACCTGCGGCGGCTCAGGAAGCAGGACCCCGCCGGGGCGCGGCGGCTGCTGGAGACCACGTGGGAGCGCGAGACGCCCGACGACCGGGCCGCGTTCACGGAGATGCTGGCCGACGGGCTGTCCATGGACGACGAGCCGTTCCTGGAGTCGGCGCTCGACGACCGGCGGCGCGAGGTGCGCCAGGAGGCCGCCAACCTGCTCACCCGCCTGCCGGGGTCCCGGCTGTCGCGGCGGATGGCCGAACGGGCCCGCGCCTGCCTGACCGTCACGCCCGCCGCGATCCTCGTCGAGCCGCCCGCGGGCTGCGACGGCGTGATGGAGCGCGACGGCATCAGGGCCAAGCCGCCGCGCGGGTTCGGCGAGCGGGCCTGGTGGCTGCAGCAGGTGATCGCCCGCGCGCCGCTGACGATGTGGGGCGAGCCGCCGGAGAGCCTGCTCGCCCGCCGCATCCCCGAGTGGGACGGCGAGGTGAAGGCCGGCTGGGTGCGCGCCGCGGTGCTGCAGCGCGACCCGGCGTGGGCGCGGGCGATGTTCGCCTGGGATCCGATCGCCGACCTGCTGGAGGCGCTCGGCCCTGACGAGCAGCAGGAGCTCGCCGCCGGGTTCACCCTGGGCCACGACCTCGACAGCCAGCTGATCATGGTGCTCGGCGGGGTGTCGCCCTACTGGCGGGAGCCGCTCGCCTCGGCCGTCCTGCACAAGATCGTCAAGGTGGCCGCCAGCCAGCCGTGGAACCTCGACGAGCTGGTCCGGCTGGCCGGCGAACGCCTCGACCCCGGCCTGGCTCCGCTGGCCGAGAGCTACTCGCCCGCGCCGGCCGTCCAGCGGGTGGCCGCCTCGCTGCGCTTCCGCGCCGACATGTTCAAGGAGTTGTCATGACCGTTCTGCGTCCCCACGCGGAAGACCAGTACGCCGACGAGCTGGCCCTGCTCGCCAAGGAGGACGACCGGGCGCGCCCGCCCGGCTGGAAGCTCTCGCCGTGGGCGGTCACGACCTACATCCTCGGCGACGGCGACCGCGTCACCCCCAAGTACGTCGGCGCCCGCCGCATCGTCGAGGTCGCCGTCGCCACCCTGGCGACCGACCGGGCGCTGCTGCTGCTCGGCGTGCCCGGCACGGCCAAGACCTGGCTGTCGGAGCACCTCGCCGCCGCCGTCAGCGGCGACTCGACGCTGCTCGTCCAGGGCACCGCCGGCACCGCAGAGGAGGCCATCCGGTACGGGTGGAACTACGCGCGGCTGCTGGCCGAGGGCCCGTCCCTGGACGCGCTGACGCCGTCCCCGGTGATGCGGGCGATGGCCGAGGGGCGGGTGGCCAGGGTCGAGGAGCTCACCCGCATGCCGTCCGACGTGCAGGACGCGCTGATCACCGTGCTGTCGGAGAAGACGCTGCCCATCCCGGAGCTCAACCGCGAGGTGCAGGCCGAACGCGGCTTCAACGTCATCGCCACCGCCAACGACCGCGACCGCGGCGTCAACGAGCTGTCCAGCGCGCTGCGCCGCCGCTTCAACACGGTCGTGCTGCCGGTGCCCGCCACGGCCGAGGAGGAGGTCGACATCGTCGCCCGCCGCGTCGCCCAGCTCGGCCGCTCGCTGGAGCTGCCCGAGACGGCGACCGCGCTGTCGGAGATCCGCCGCGTCGTGACCGTCTTCCGCGAGCTGCGCGCCGGCCTGACCGAGGACGGCCGCACCAAGGTCAAGTCGCCCAGCGCCACGCTCTCCACCGCCGAGGCGATCTCGGTGCTGACCAGCGGCATCGCCCTGGCCGCCCACTTCGGCGACGGCGTGCTGCGGCCCGCCGACGTGGCCGCCGGCATCGTCGGCGCGGTGGTGCAGGAGCCGGTGTCCGACCGGGTGGTGTGGCGCGAGTACCTGGAGACGGTCGTGCGCGAGCGGTCCGACTGGCGCGACTTCTACCGCGCCTGCCGCGAGGTCTCATGAGCGGCGTCTCCGTCCTGGGGGTCCGCCATCACGGCCCCGGCTCGGCCCGCGCGGTCCGGGCCGAGCTCGAACGCCTGCGCCCCGACGTCATCCTCGTCGAGGGCCCGCCGGAGGCCGACTCCCTCGTCCGCCTCGCCCCTGACCTGGAGCCGCCGGTCGCGCTGCTGGCCCACGTCCCCGGCAGCGCGTCCAGCGCCGCCTTCTGGCCGTTCGCCCGCTTCTCCCCGGAATGGCAGGCGATCCTGTACGGGGTCGGTGCGGGCGTCCCGGTCCGCTTCTGCGACCTTCCCGCCGCCCACACCCTCGCGGAGCCCTCGGAGCCCGCCGAGCCCGCTCCGGAGTCCGCGGAGGAGACGACGCGGCTCGACCCCATCGGGGCGCTGGCCCACGCCGCCGGATACGACGACCCGGAGCGGTGGTGGGAGGACGTGGTCGAGCACCGGGGCGACACGCCGTTCGAGGTGATCGCCGAGGCCGTGGCCGCCGTCCGGGAAGGGTACGTACCGGCCGGGCGGGAGGCCAGGCGCGAGGCGTACATGCGCAAGACCCTGCGTGCGGCGATCAAGGAAGGGCACGGGCGGATCGCCGTGATCTGCGGGGCCTGGCACGTCCCCGCGCTGTCCGGGCCGCTGCCGCCGGTCAAGGACGACAACGCGGTGCTGCGCGGGATGCCCAGGGTGAAGGCGGAGCTGACCTGGGTGCCGTGGACGTACGGGCGGCTGGCCTGGTGGAGCGGCTACGGGGCGGGCATCACCTCGCCCGGCTGGTACGACCACCTGTTCACGGCCCCCGACCGGCCGATCGAGCGGTGGCTGACCGGGGCGGCGGGGGTGCTGCGCGACGAAGGGCTGGCGGTGTCGCCGGCGCACGTGATCGAGGCGTCGCGGCTCGCCCACGGGCTGGCGGCGCTGCGCGGCCGGCCGCTGGCCGGGCTGGGCGAGGTGACCGAGGCGGCCCGGGCGGTGCTGTGCGAGGGCGACGACCTGGCGGTCGAGCTGATCCACCGGCGGCTGGTCGTCGGCGACCGGCTGGGGCTGGTCACCGACGGCACGCCGATGGTGCCGCTCCAGCGTGACCTGCGCGACCAGCAGCGCAAGGTGCGGCTCAAGCCCGAGGCCCTCGACCGTGAGCTCGATCTCGACCTGCGCAAGCCGCTCGACCTGGCGCGCAGCCATCTGCTGCACCGGCTGCGGCTGCTCGGGGTCGGCTGGGGGGAGCCGGGGGAGGCGCGGGGCAAGGGCACGTTCAGGGAGACGTGGCGGCTGCGGTGGGAGCCGGAGTTCGACCTGGCGCTGATCGAGCGGGCGGCTCTCGGCACCACGGTGGCGACCGCCGCGACCCGCCACGCCCGCGACCGCGCCACCGGCACGCCCGCTCCCGGACCGATGCCCGGTGGCTCGCCGGGGCCCGGTGGGACGGCAGGGGGTTCTCCCGGGTCCGGCGGTGGGTCCGGTGGGGCGTCGCAGGGCGGTGGGTCCGGCGGGGTGTCGCTGGCGGAGCTGACCGGGCTGGTGGAGCAGTGCCTGCTGGCCGACCTGCCCGAGGCGCTGCCCGACGTGCTGGCCGCGCTGTCCGCCAAGGCGGCGCTCGACACCGACGTCACCCGGCTGATGGCGGCTCTGCCGGCGATGGTGCGCGCGCACCGGTACGGCGACGTGCGCGGGACCTCGGCCGAAGGGCTGAGGGTGATCGTGCGGTCGATGCTCGACCGGATCTGCGTGGGCCTGCCCGTCGCGGTGACCCGGCTGGACGACGAGGCGGCGGCCGGGCTGCTCGGCCACGTCGACGCCGTGCACACGGCCATGGGCCTGCTGGACGAGGGGCCGGGCGGGCCGGATCACGCGGGGGAGCCCGAGCAGCCCGGCGGCGGCGCGGCGTCGCCGCGTGAGCGGTGGCTCGCCACGTTGCTCGGGCTGTGCGGGCGTCAGGATCTGCACGGCCTGGTCGAGGGGCGGCTGACCCGGATCCTGCTCGACGCCGGGGAGATCGACGACGCCGGCGACCGGATGGCCAGAGCCGCGTCGCGGGGTGAGTCGCCCGCCAGGACGGCCGCCTGGGTCGAGGGGTTCCTGTCCGGCGGCGGCCTGCTGCTGGTGCACGATCCGCGCCTGTTCGGGCTGGTCGACGAGTGGCTCACCGGGCTCGGCGCCGAGCAGTTCGTCGAGGTGCTGCCCCTGCTGCGGCGTACCTTCGGCAGCTTCGCCGTACCCGAGAGGAGAGCGGTGGGGGAGCGCGTGCGGCAGGGCGGGCGCGCGGCGGAGGCCGCGGAGCCGGAGCTGGACGAGCGGCGCGCGGGAGCGGCCGCGCGCACCGTGCTGGAGATCTTGGGGAGTGCGCATGGCTGACCAGGACGAGCGGCTGCGCCGGTGGCGGCTGGTGCTCGGCGGCGGCGACGCCGACGGCACCGGCCACGGCCTGCGGGGCGCCGACGCGGGGATGGACACGGCGCTGGCCGCCCTCTACGGGCAGGGCGGCGGGGGCGGCAAGGCGGGCGGGCGCGAAGGCGGGCTGGGCGCGTCGGCGCCGCGGGTGGCCCGCTGGCTGGGCGACATCAGGACCTACTTCCCCGCCACGGTCGTCCAGGTGATGCAGAAGGACGCGATCGAGCGGCTCGACCTCACCCGCCTGCTCCTGGAGCCGGAGATGCTTGACGCCGTCGAGCCCGACGTCCACCTGGTGGGCACGCTGCTGTCGCTCAACCGGGTGATGCCCGACCAGGCCCGCGAGTCCGCCAGGGCGGTGGTCCGCGCGGTGGTGGCCGAGCTGGAGAGACGGCTCGCCCAGAAGACCAGGGCGGCCGTCACCGGCGCGCTCGACCGCAGCGCCAGGAACCACCGCCCCAGGCGCGCGGCCGACATCGACTGGGACCGCACGATCCGCGCCAACCTGAAGAACTACCTGCCGGAGCGCGAGACCGTCGTCCCGTCGCGGCTCGTCGGCTACGCGCGCAGACAGCGGGCGGTCCAGCGCGAGGTGGTGCTGGCCATCGACCAGAGCGGGTCGATGGCGGCCTCGGTGGTCTACTCCAGCGTGTTCGGCGCCGTCCTGGCCTCGATGCGCTCGCTCAAGACGTCGCTGGTGGTCTTCGACACGTCCGTGGCCGACCTGACCGACCAACTGCACGACCCGGTGGAGCTGCTGTTCGGCACCCAGCTCGGCGGCGGCACCGACATCAACAGGGCCATCGCCTACTGCCAGGGCCTCATCACCCGGCCGGCCGACTCGATCTTCGTGCTGATCAGCGACCTGTACGAGGGCGGCATCCGGCGGGAGATGCTGCGCCGGGTGGCCGCGATGACCCAGGCCGGCGTCCAGGTGATCGTGCTGCTGGCCCTGTCCGACGAGGGCGCGCCGTTCTACGACCACGAGAACGCGGCGGCGCTGGCGGCGATGGGCGTGCCCGCGTTCGCCTGCACCCCCGACGCCTTCCCCGATCTGATGGCCGCGGTGATCGAGCGCCGCGACATCGGCCGGTGGGCCGAACGCAACCTCGGCGGCCCCGGCCAGGCAGGTCCCTAGGGCGGACGGCCTACGCCCTGCGCCCGATGTGCCGGCCCGCCGGTTCGCGTAGCTTGACGGATCATGACGATGACTGCGGAGCGCGCCCCCGGCGTGCTCTCCTCCCGATACCGCGGGCTCAGCGTGGGGCTGGTCGCGCTGATCATGCTGGTGGCCTTCGAGGCGATGGCGGTGACCACCGCGATGCCGGTCGTGGCCCGCGAGCTCGGCGGCCTGCACCTGTACAACCTGGCCTTCAGCGCCACGCTGGCGGCGAGCGTGATCGCCACCGTGCTCGGCGGGCGGTGGAGCGACAGGAGCGGGCCGATGCCGCCCATCGCCGCGGGGGTGGCCGCCTTCGTCGCGGGCCTGCTGCTCGCGGGCGCGGCGCCGACCATGGAGGTCCTCGTCGCGGGCCGGTTCGTGCAGGGGCTCGGGGCCGGGCTGATCCAGGTGGCGCTGTACGTGTTCGTGGCCCGGGTCTACCCGCCGGAGCTGCACCCGAAGGTGTTCGCCCTGTTCTCGGCCGCGTGGGTGGTGCCCTCGATGGTGGGGCCGACGATCGCCGGGCTGGTGGCCGAGCACGCCGGCTGGCGGTGGATCTTCTACGGCGTGTCCCTGATCGTGGTGCCCGCGGCGCTGCTGCTCTGGCGGGGCGGCGGCGACCGGGCCACGGGCGGGGCCGGCGCGGCGGACGCCCCGGCGATCGGCGGCAAGCTCGCCTGGGCCGCGCTCACCGCCGTCGCCGCCGCGCTCATCCAGTACGGCAGCGCGCTCGGGCTGGGCGGCGTGCCGCTGCTGGCCGCGGGCGGCGCGCTGCTGGCCGTCGCGCTGCCCCGGCTGCTGCCCGCCGGTTCGCTCAGGGCCGCCCGCGGCCTGCCGAGCGGGCCCGTGCTGCGCGGTCTCGCCTACGGCTCGCTCATGGCCGCCCAGGTCCTCATCC
Source organism: Nonomuraea harbinensis (assembly GCF_019396385.1). Lineage (GTDB taxonomy): Bacteria > Actinomycetota > Actinomycetes > Streptosporangiales > Streptosporangiaceae > Nonomuraea > Nonomuraea ferruginea. The sequence continues at coordinate 65,260 of NZ_JAHKRN010000015.1, forward strand.
CGCTCATGCTCACCCAGGAGCGCGGCCTGTCGCTGGCCGCCGCGGGCGTGGTGCTGACGGTCGGCGCGCTCGGCTGGTCCGCCGGTTCCTGGATCAAGGGCCGCGGCACGATCGGAAACATGACCGCCCTGCGCGGCGGCGCCCTCATGATCGCGGCCGGCATCTCGCTGGTCTCGCTCGTCCTCATCGACGCGGTCCCGATCGGGCTCGCGCACGTCGCGATGGCGATCTCCGGGCTGGGCATCGGCATGCTCCACCCCACAGTGTCGGTGCTGGTCCTGGAGATGTCGGCGAAGGGCGAGGAGGGCGGCAACGCGGCTGCGCTCGGGGTCGGTGAGTCGGTGTTCACCGTGGTCGCCGTCGCCGTGAGCGGCGCCCTGTTCACCGCCACCGGGCAGGGCTACCTCGTCGGACTCGCCTTCACCGTCGTGCTCGCTCTCGGCGCCGCGTGGGTGGCCCCCCGTTTCGTCCACCCCGCCGGGGCAGGCACACTGGAGGAGGCCGCGTCATAAGAGGGGGGCTCATGCCGCGAGTGCGGGAGCTGGAGGTGCTTCGTGTCGTGCTGCCCTACGGCAGGCGCACGGAGTGCCTGCTGGTGAAGCTGACCGACTACGGCGGCATGACCGGCTGGGGCGAGGCCGTCAGCCCCGCGCCCAAGTCCTGGTCCAGGCTGGAGGAGACGCTCGGGGCGGTGCTCATCGGCGTCGACTGGGAACACCCCGACAGCGTGCCCAGCGGTGACCCGGCCGTCGACATGGCCTGCTGGGACCTGTGGACCCGGATGCGCGGGGTGCCGCTCGCCGACGCGATCGGCGGCACCCGCACCTCGCTGATGGCGACCGTGCGGCTCACCCCCGACCTGTCGATAGAGAGCCTGGTGACGCGGGTCAACCAGCAGGTGTGCGCCGGCTACGGCCACGTGACGCTCGACGTGCGGCCCGGCTGGGACGTCGAGCCGGTCCGGGCCGTGCGCGCCGCCTACCCCGCGCTCACGCTCGCCGTCGACTGCGGCAACGCCTACACCGACGGCGGCCAGCTCGTCGCGCTCGACGCCTACGGGCTGGAGGTGATCGAGCGCCCCTTCCCGGCCGGCGACGTGTACGCGCACGCCGACCTGCAGGACCAGGTGAGCGCCTCGGTCGCGGTCGAGGTCCACCGCACCGCCGACCTCGACGACTACCTGACGCTGCGCGCGGCCAGGGTGCTGCTGCTGCGGCCGTCCGCCTTCCCGTCGATCAGCGAGACCCGCCGCGCCCATGACCGCGCGGTCGCGGCCGGGTGGGACATCCAGTGCGCGGGCGGTCAGGGCGCCGGGCTGGCCAGGGCGGCCACCGTCGCCGTCGGCAGCCTGCCGGGCTGCACGCTGCCGTGCGACGTGACGCAGCCGCCGCGCAACAACCAGATCGTCACCCCGATCGTCGGCGCGAACGCGGGCGTCATCGCCGTCCCGTTCACCCAGCCCGGCCTCGGCCACACCGTCGACGAGACCCGGCTGCGCCGCCTGGCGAAGGACTACTTCACCTTCACCGGCTGAGCCGGATTCGGTCGAGCGGGCGCTAGGCCTTGCCGCAGCCCGCCGAGAGGTCCGTGGCGGAGCTCTCGTCAGGGTCCGCGGTCTTCTTCGGCGTCTTCGAGGGCGACGGCGTGGCGGTGGCCGCGAGGGTGGCCGCAGAGGTGGCCTCGGGGGTGGCGTCCGGGGTGGCCTCGGGGGTGGCGTCCGGGGTGGCCTCGGGGGTGGCCTCGGAACTGGCCTCAGGGGTGGCCGAGGCCGCGACCGGCGCGGCGCCGGTGGACTCGCGGAGCGCCTTGCGGACGAGCTTGCGGATCTCCCGCCAGTCGGGGTCGTACGTCTTGATGAGCGGCGGCACGAACTGGACGCTGGTCGCCTTCGCGTCCTGTGCCTTCAGCGCGAGCGGCACCAGATGGGTCAGCATGTCGCGGGGGATGTCGGTCTCGACCAGATCCTCGGTCGCCCCGGCGATCGCGGTGAACCTGGAGAGCACCGTCGCCGGGTCCGCCTGGTGGAGCAGCGCGCTGATCACGCATCGCTGGCGGCCCATGCGGGTGTAGTCGTCGCTGTTGGTGCGCGAGCGGGCGTACCACATGGCGTCCGCGCCCTTCAGCCTGCGCGTGCCGGCCTTCACCAGGCCCTCGTTGTACTTGCCGAAGACCACGTCCTGCTCGACGGTGATGGTGACGCCGCCGATCGCGTCGATCAGCCGGGCGAACCCCCACATGTTGACCAGCGCGTACCAGTCGACCTCCAGCCCCAGCGTGTGGCCGATGGTCTCCATCAGCACCCCGGGGCCCTGGTCACGCTTGCCGCCGAAGATCTCCGGGTGCGCGTCGGAGTACTCCCAGACGCTGTTGAGCAGGTCGCTGCGGCCGCCGGCGGCGTCGGCCGGCAGGCGGAAGCCGTCGGGGAAGCGCTCGGCCATCGGCGTACCCGGCTTGAACCGCACGTTCTCCAGGTTGCGCGGCAGGCTGAACAGGACCGTGTTGCCCGTCTTCACGTCCACGCTGGCCAGGTGCATGCTGTCGGTGCGCACGCCCGGCCGGTGGTCGTCGGCGTCGCCGCCCAGCAGCAGGATGTTCACCCGCTCCCGGCCGGCCCACGGGTCCTCGGCCGGCACCGGCCGGTCGCCGTCGGCCTGCGGGTCCGTCCCCGGGTTCTTGAAGATGTGGTTGATCGTCTCCCGGCCCGTCCACGCGTACTGCGTGACCAGCGCGAACGGCGTGAGCACCGCGACGGCGAGCAGCCCGGCGAGCGCCCCGGTGACGATCTGCTCGGCCTGGCGCAGCAGGCCGGGCCGCAGCACCGTGAACGAGTGCACGATCAGGGTGAACCACGCGATGCCCAGCAGGCCCGCGGCGAAGGTGCCCAGCACCAGCGAGGTGTCGTCGACGAGCACCCCGGCCAGGGAGCCCAGGTCAGTGGTCAGCCAGAGGGCGAGGATCCCGAGCAGGGCGGCGGCGTACACGCTGAGCAGCGTCAGGCCCGTCCTGCGCCACCCCGCCTTCAGGTGGGCGGCGCCGGGCGCCAGCGCAGCGAGCACCAGCCAGCCGACGAGCCGTAGCGCACCCACCCGAATCCTCCCCTGGAACACCAGATCACCGCTTCCCCGAAGTTCATCACATAGGCCCGAATCGAGGCGGCAGCCTACGGACAAAATACGAAATCTATGTTTATGAATGGATGAACATCTGTCACCGAATAAGATTCGGTCCATGGCGTTCACCGAGATCCAGTACGGCGTGGCCGACCAGGTCGCGACCATCACCCTGTATCGCCCCGACCGGCTCAACGCGTTCACGCTGACCATGCGCGCCGAGCTGATCGAGGCCTTCGACCTGGCCGACGCCGACGACGAAGTGCGCGCGGTGGTCGTCACCGGCGCGGGCCGGGCCTTCTGCGCGGGCGCCGACCTGAGCGGCGGCGGCGGCACGTTCGGCCGGTCCGGACGCGAAGCCGAGCTGGTGAACGGCTATCCGCGTGACGGCGGCGGCACCGTCGCGCTGCGCGTCGCCCGATCGCTCAAGCCCGTCATCGCCGCGATCAACGGCGCCGCCGTCGGCGTCGGCCTCACGATGACGCTGCCGATGGACATCCGGCTGGCCGCCGACACCGCCAAGCTCGGGTTCGTCTTCGCCCGCCGCGGCATCGTGCCCGAGGCCGCGTCCAGCTGGTTCCTGCCCAGGATCGTCGGCATCGCGCAGGCCATGGAGTGGGCCGCCACCGGCAGGGTCTTCGGCGCCGCCGAAGCGCTGGAAGGCCGGCTGGTGTCACGCGTCTACCCGGGAGAGGAACTGCTGCCCGCCGCGTACGCGCTCGCCCGCGAGATCGCCGAGAACACCTCCGCGGTGTCGGTGGCCGCCGTGCGCAGGCTGATGTGGTCGGGGCTGTCGGCGTCCTCGCCGTGGGAGGCGCACGCGGCCGACTCCCGGCTCATGACCGAGCTGGGCCCCGCCGCCGACGCGGCCGAGGGCGTCACCGCGTTCCTGGAGAAGCGGCCGCCCGCCTTCCCGATGTCCGTCGGCGAGGACCTCCCCCCGGGAGTGCCGTCGTGGCCCGATGATCCGTATGGTGGCTGACATGTACGAGACGACCGTGCTCGCCATGCCGCCCGACTACGAGGGCGAGGTCGTGGCGACCCTGATCTCCAAGCGGACCGGATCGCGCCGGGCGGTGCTCTACATCCACGGCTTCACCGACTACTTCTTCCAGGACCACCTGGCCGACCACTACGTCGGGCACGGCATCGACTTCTACGCGCTCGACCTGCGCAAGTACGGCCGCTCGCTGCTGCCGCACCAGACCCGCGGCCTGGTGCGCAGCGTCACCGAGTACTTCCCGGAGATCGACGAGGCCGTCCGCCTGATCCGGCGCGACCACGACGAGCTGACCATCAACGCCCACTCCACCGGCGGGCTCATCGCCCCGCTCTGGGCCGACCGGGTCCGCGGCCGCGGCCTGGTGCAGGGGCTCGTGCTCAACAGCCCCTTCTTCGACCTCAACGTCTCCCGCCCGCTCCGCCTGGCCGCCGACCTGCTCAAGACCCCGCTCTCGTACGTGCTCAGGCCGCTCCCGCTCGGCTCCAGCCACGCCTACGGCCACAGCCTCCACCGCGACCACGGCGGCGAGTGGCACTACGACCTGGAGCTGAAGCCGCTCGGCGGGTTCCCGGTGCACGCCACCTGGCTGGCCGCCATCCGGCGCGCCCAGCGCCGCCTGCAGTGCGGGCTGAAGGTGGACGTGCCCGTGCTCGTCCTCGCCGCCGGCAAGGGCCTCCGGGTACGGGACTTCGTACCGGAAGCACGCTCGGCCGACATCGTGCTCGACCCCGAACACATGGCCCGCTGGGCGACCTCGCTCGGCCCGCACGTCACGTGCGTGCGCGTCGACGGCGGCGTGCACGACCTGGTGCTGTCGGCCGAGCCGGTGCGCAAGCAGGTGTTCGCCGAGCTCGACCGCTGGATGGCCACCTATGTCGGGTCGCGTCCAGCGGCCGGGCTGACGTAGTCCGCGCCGATGCGGGCCCCTACCAGGGGAACGAGAACAGTCCGTAGTAGGCCGCCGCGACCAGCAGCAGGCCGGTGCCGCCCAGCACGCCCGCGATCGCCACGTGCTGCCAGCGGCTCGGCCGCATGCCCTCGCGCAGGCCCGACACCACCGCGGCCACCGCGGTGACCTCCTGGATGAGCATCAGCACCGCGAGCACCCGCACCACGAGCCAGCCCGCCAGCACCGCCGGCCAGGCCCCCGCCTGGTTGATGCTGAACAGCACCAGCAGCATGATGAACGCCACCACCGACAGCAGCAGGCCGAGACCGGTCCACACCATCTTGGCCAGCCTGCGCCTGATCGGCGGCCACAGCCTGGCGTTCAGCTCCGGGATGTGATGCCGGCCGCGCAGCCGCACCACCATCGCCGCGACCGGGCCCGCCACGTAGCCGACGGCGGCCAGGCAGATCGTCAGGCCCAGCATCGTGCCGCCCGCGTACCACGGCGCGGCCGGCACGTCGGCCGCCTGGAACCGCTGCACCGGCGTCGCCCCCGCGACGTGCGCCGTGGGCCGGGCGGTGGCCGGCAGGCCGAGGATCCAGTTGGCGAGCGTGTCGAGGTAACCGGCGGTGAAGTCGCCGCCGCGCACCCGCATCGCGTGGTCGCCCTCGGCCATGAAGCGGATCGTGTAGCGGTCGTTCCCGGCCGCCTTCATGCCGCGCAGCAGGGCGTCCGTCGACTCCACGAACGGGATCGACGGGTCGGTGGTGCCGTAGAAGGCCAGCACCGGCTGCTCGATCCGGTCCAGCGCGGGCTGCGCGTCATAGCGCAGGAAGTCGAAGCCGACCGCGCCCATCGCCCTGGTCAGCAGGTCGCGCACGCCCACGGGGGCGCGCAGCCGCAGCAGCTGCTCGTTCAGCGCCCAGGCGACCTGCCGCAGCGGCGAGACGTTCGGCGACGAGACCAGCACCACGAACCCGACGCTCGCGCTCTTGGCCGCGGCGATCGGCACCACCCAGCCGCCCTCGCTCACGCCCCAGACGCCGACGCGGACCGGGTCGACGTCGGAGCGGGTGCGCAGATACTCGACCATGCGCAGCGCGTCGTCCGCGAGCAGCGAGAAGTCGCGGTCGCGGAAGTTGTAGCCGACCGTCCGCTTGTCGAACGCCAGCGTCACCACGCCCGACCGGGACAGGAACTCCGCCTGCGGCGTGAACTCCGTCCGCGACCCGTTGCCGGAGCCCGACACGAACACCATCGCCGGGTAGCGGCCCGGCTTCACCGGAAATCGGACCGTTCCGTGGAGCGTCTGCCCTTCGGCCCGGACCGAGATCTCTTCCTGCCGGAAGTCGGAGACCTTCGCCACCGGGCGCAGCTCCGCGGGGGGCTGGGGAGGCAGCGATTGTAATGCGACATCGGCCTTGAGCGGCGGCGGGTCGAACGCGGGCGGCAGGATGTACCCGACGGACGCCAGAGCCACCAGCAACAGACCGGCGGCAACGCTCAGAATGCCACGGCCAGTCCGCATCGGCCTCCCCATGTGCGTTGGTTTGCCCGTCGATCTTTCAGCTTACTCCCAGCTCATGTGGCGCAGGGGGCCGCATTTGTCAGCGGGACCTGTTAGCTTCCTGCGAATGCGGATCCTGCACACCTCCGACTGGCACCTGGGCCGCTCGTTCCACCGCGAGAGCCTGCTCGACGGGCAGGCGGCGTTCGTCGACCACCTGGTGGAGACCGTGCGGGCCGAGCGGGTCGACGTCGTGCTCGTCGCCGGCGACGTCTACGACCGGGCGCTGCCGCCGGTCGACGCCGTCGCGCTGTGCAACGAGGCGCTGCGCCGCCTGCGGGAGGCGGGCGCGCGCACGATCCTGATCAGTGGCAACCACGACTCGGCGCGCCGGCTCGGCTTCGGCGCCGCCCTGATCGAGGCGTCGGGCGTCCACCTCCGCACCGACCCCGCCCAGGCGTGGGAGCCCGTGGTGATCGACGACGTCGCCTTCTACGGCATCCCCTACCTGGAGCCCGAGCTGGTCCGCCGCCCCTGGGAGCTGACCGAGCGCAGCCACACCGCCGCGCTCACCCACGCCATGGACCGCGTCCGCGCCGACGCCGCCCGCCACCCCCGCTCGGTGGTGCTCGCGCACGCGTTCGTGACCGGGGGAGCGGCCAGCGACAGCGAGCGCGACATCAGCGTCGGCGGGGTCGCCCACGTCCCGCTGGCGGCCTTCGCCGGGGTCGACTACGTCGCGCTCGGCCACCTCCACGGCCGCCAGCGCATGTCCGAGACGGTCCGCTACTCCGGCTCCCCACTGGCCTACTCGTTCTCCGAGGCGGGGCAGCTCAAGGGGTCCTGGCTGGTGACGCTCGGCCCGGGGAAGGAGGCCGCGGCGGAGTTCGTGCCCGCGCCGGTGCCGCGCCCGGTCGGCCGCCTCTCGGGCCGGCTCGACGACCTGCTCACCTCGCCCCGGTACGAGAGCGTCGAGGACCACTGGCTGCAGGTCGTCCTCACCGACCCCGTACGCCCGCGCGCCGCCATGGATCGGTTACGCGCCCGCTTCCCCCACACGCTGGCCCTGTCCTTCGAGCCGGAAGGCGAGCGGGCCGCGCCCGCGCCGGCCAGGCTGCACGGGCGGCCGGAGGCGGAGGTCGCGCTCGACTTCGTCCGCGAGGTGCGCGGCGAGCCTGCCACACGCGAAGAGCAAGAGCTGCTAAGACGGGCCATCGAGGAGTCGAGGGTGAAGGAGACGATGGCGTAGATGCGGCCGCACCGGCTCTCGCTGACGGCGTTCGGGTCCTTCCCCCGGCCCGAGACAGTCGACTTCGACGCCTTGACCGAATCGGGTCTGTTCCTCGTGCACGGGCCGACGGGGGCGGGCAAGACCACCGTCCTCGACGCCCTCTGCTTCGCCCTCTACGGGCAGGTGCCCGGCCAGCGCAACAGCGCCCGCAGCCTGCGCTGCGACCACGCCCCGCCCGGGGCGGGGCCGTCCGTGACGCTCGAAGTGAGCATCCGCGGCCGCTTACTCCGCGTCCACCGCTCCCCGGCCTGGCAGCGGCCCAAGCTCCGCGGCACCGGCTACACCGAGGAGAAGGCCAAGGTCATCGTCGAGGAGCGGCGCGGCTCCGGCTGGGTCGGGCTGACCACCCGCGCCGACGAGGCGGGCGACCTGGTGGGCGGGCTGCTGGGGATGAACGCCGACCAGTTCTGCCAGGTGGCGATGCTGCCGCAGGGCGACTTCGCGCGCTTCCTGCGCGCCGACGGGCTGGAGCGCCGCAAGCTGCTGGAACGGCTGTTCACCGTCAAGATCTTCACCCAGGCCGAGGCGTGGCTGGCCGAGCACCGCAAGCAGGCGTTCCGGTCGCAGCAGGAGCTGCGCCAGCAGGTGGAGTACGCCGTCCACCGAGTCGCCGAAGCCGCCGGCCCCGCCCTCCTCCACCCCACCCCTCCGGAACCCACCCCCGCCCCTGCCGGTTTCCACCTCACCTCGGCGGAGAACGCGACCGGTTCCACTCCGCCGGGCGTCAGGTCCGTTGCGACGGAGAGGGCCGCTTCGCTGGAGGCCGGTGTCGCTCCTGAGCCGCCTGCTCCGGAGGAGGACCCCGTGTCCTGGGCGGGTCTTCTCCTGAAGGCCGCCGAGGCCGCCGTCTCCCGCGGCGCCGACGACCAGGCCGAGGCCGAGGAGGCGTGGCGGGCCGCGACCGGGCGGTTCGACCGGGCGTCCGCTCTCGCCGAACGGCAGCGCCGCCACGCCGAGGCCCTGACCCTGCGCCGCACCCTCGACGAGCGGGCCGAGGAACGCGCCGAGCTTCAGGCCATCCTCGACGACGCCCATCGCGCAGGCTCCGTCGTCCCGCTCATCGCCGCCGCCCGCCAGCGCACGGAAGCCGCGGCCAAGGCCCGCGCCCTCGCCGCCGACGCCCTGGCCCGCGCGCGGCCGATCCTCCTCCGTACCCCCGGGGGCCTCGCCGAGCCGTCGCAAGGGGACGTCTCCGTGGCCGGGTGGGTGGCTCCCGAGCGGCTCGCCGTCCTCGAAAGGGAACGCCGGAGCGAGATCGCCCGCCTGTCCGAGCTGCTCACCGAGGAAGCACGGCTGCTCGTCGTAAGGCGGGACCTCAGCCGGCTGGAGGAGGAGCTGACCGCTCTCGGACGCGAGGACGAGCAGGTGGGTGAGCGGCTGGCCGCCCTGCCGGCGCTCATCGAGGAGGGCGAGCGGAGGCTGGCCGGGGCGCGCGCCGCCGCCGCCCGGATCCCGGCGGTCGAGGCCGTACGAGAGGTCGCGGCCCGCCTGATCGAGACCGATCGGGAGCTCGCCCGGCTGGCCACCGAGCTGGAGGCGCTGGGGGAGCAGGAGGCGGAGGTCGCGGCCGCCGAGGCGGAGCTGCCCGAGCGGGTCGCCGAGGCCGCCGCCCGGCTGGCGGAGGTGCGCGCCGAGGCGGCGGGCATCCCGGCGGCGGCCGCCGTCCTGGACTCGGCCCGCACGACGCTCGACCAGGCCCGCCGCCGCGACGCGCTCGCCGCCGAGCTGGAAGACGCCAGGGCCGTGCACCAGGAGGTCGTCGACCGGGCACAGAACCTGCGCGAGCGCTGGCTCGACATCCGCCAGGCCCGCATCGACGGGATGGCCGCCGAGCTGGCCCGCGACCTCGCCGACGGGCGGCCGTGCACGGTCTGCGGCTCCGACCACCACCCGCACCCGGCGTCCCCGGCGCCCAGCGCGCCCTCACCGGACGACGAGCTCGACGCCGAGCGCGAGCACGAGGCGGCGGTCGCCGAGCGCGAGTCCGCCGAGCGGGTGCTCGCCTCCCTGGAATCCCGCCACGCCGACGCGCTGGCCGCCACGGCGGGGCTGGCCGTCGAGGACGCCGAGGCCGGGGTGGAGGAAGCCGAACGGGAGCTGACCCGCCTCCGCGAGGTCGCCGACCGCGAGCCGCGCCTGGCGGCCGAGCTGGAGCGGGCGGAGGCGGAGCGCGAACAGGTCCGCGACCGCGCCCGCGAACTGGGTGAAACCCTCGCCGCCCACCGCACCCACACCGCCCACCTGCGAGCCGAACGCGCCCGCCTCCACACCCGCCTCACCCTGCGCGACGTCATCGAGAACGCCGCCCCACGTCACCTTGAGAACGCCACACAGCACCCGGACACCTCCGACGAGACAAGAGGCCTCGATCAGGAGGACCTGCGTGGGTTGGCGGATGGCGAGGCTGTCCGGAGGGAAGGCGTACGTGAGCCGTCGGTTGTGCTGGACGGTGAGGACGTACGTGGGTTGGCGGATCGCGAGGATGTCCGGCAGGAAGGCGTGCCTGGGTCGTCGCATCTGCTGGACGGTGAGAGCGCTCGGCGGGAGGGCGTGCGCGGGTCGGCGGACGGTGAGGAGGTCCGGCAGGAGGACGTGCGTGAGGTGTGGCGCCTGCTGGATCGGGAGGTCGCCCGGCTGCGGGAGGTCGCAGGGGAGGAGGGCGCGCTGGTCGCGGAGGTGACGCGGCGCGGGCATGAGAGGGAGGCGCTCCAGGAGGAGGCGCGGCGGGTGGCCACGAGGCTGGCCGCCGGCCGGACCCGCCAGGAGGAGCTGAGCGCCGATGCCGCCCGGCTGGGCGCCAGGCTGGACGAGGCGCGCGGCGACGACCCCACGATCACGGCCCGGCTGACCAGGCTCACCGACGAGGCCGAACTCCTGGGGGAGGCGCTGGAGGCGACCAGGGCGGCCGAAGCCGCGGAAGGCGAGCGGGTCACGGCACACGACGCCGCTCAGGAGGCGGCGCGTGAGGCCGGGTTCGCCGACACCGCCGACGCCTCGGCCGCCGCCAGGAGCGCCGCCGAGCTGGAGAGCAAGGCCGAGGCGCTGCGCAGGCTGGACGACCAGCTCGCCGCCGTCACCGCCGTACTCGAGGACCCGGAGCTGATAGCGGCGGCCGCGGAGCCGGCGCCTGACCTGGCGCGGCTCTCCGCCGAGAGGGACGAGGCCGAGCGGGCCCGCACCGCCCTGGCCTCCGCCCGCGACCGGGCCGAAGCCAGGGCCGACCGGCTGGCCGAGCTGCGCGAGGAACTGGCCGGATGCGTGGCCCGGTGGCGCCCCGCCGCCGAGCGCCACAAGCTGGCCGAGCAACTGGCCGCGCTGGCCGCCGGCACGTCCGGCGACAACCAGTGGAGCATGAGCCTGTCCTCCTACGTGCTCGGCGAACGCCTCCGCCAGGTCGTGGACGCCGCCAACGACCGCCTCGACCACATGTCCGGCGGGCGCTACCTGCTCCGCCACGACCTGGCCAAGACCGCCGGGTCCCGGTCGCGCTCCGGCGGCGGCCTGGGTCTCCGGGTGTTCGACGGGTGGACCGGGGTCGAGCGTGATCCGGCCACGCTGTCCGGCGGGGAGAGCTTCATCACTTCTCTGGCGCTGGCTCTCGGCCTGGCCGACGTGGTGACGGCCGAGGCGGGCGGCGCCGAGATCGGCACGCTCTTCGTCGACGAGGGGTTCGGCACCTTGGACGAGGACACCCTCGACGGCGTGCTCGACATCCTCGACGGCCTGCGTGACGGCGGCCGCGCGGTGGGCATCGTCAGCCACGTGGCCGAGCTGCGCTCGCGCATCCCCGCCCAGCTCAAGGTGACCAAGACCCGCACCGGTTCCACCTTGGCGGCGACCACCGGTTAGGCCCCGTTCCCGCGGATCACCGTAATCGCTGATCTGCGACGATGTGGCACGTGCGGAAACACGGCAGGCCAGGTGAGGCGGCCTGGACCCCGCGAATACCGCCGAATGCGACGTAACGGCCCAGGCGGCTCCGTATACTCCCGCACGTCGTCGATCGGGAGGTCTGATCGTATGCGTGGCGCCGGGTTGACAGCCGTGCTCCTGGTCACCGCGGTCGCGGGATGCGGCGGTGCCCCCGAGCGGGCCGGCCCGCCGTCGCCCTCTCCCGCCGCGGCGTCGCCCACTGCGGTGTCGCCCTCCGCCGCGCCTTCGGCCTCCGTTTCCGGAGCCGGTTACGTGCGCGAGGGCCTGGTCGGGTTCCACGCGTCCAACCCGTTCCGGGTCGAGGTCCGTGCGGTCGAACGGCACGAGGAGCTGACCGTGCTGAGGATGGAGATCTCGACCACGGAGGACACCAAGACGCCAGGCGGGTTCGGGTACGACGGGCTCCCCGGACAGAGCGTCACCTTCGGCAGGTTCCGGCTGCTCGACCCCATGGGCGGGAAGATGTACCTCACGTTGCGGGAGAAGTCCGGGGAGCGGGCGTTCGGCACCCGTCACGGCGACGGGTATCCCGAGGATTTCCAGCCGGGCGTGCGCTATCCGGTCGAGGTGTACTTCCCGCCGCTGCCCGGCGGTGTGAAGAGCGTCTCGCTCGTACCCGATCTGGCGATGGCCCCAACCACCGGCATCCCCGTCACCGACGGAGCCCCGCCGCCCGCCGCCAGGAAGCGCGGCGAGGGCGGGGAACACCAGTGGCCGGTGGTGCTCCCCGAGGGCGACCACTGGTCCGGGGTGTCCGGGCTGAACGAGCTGGTCGAGACCCCGGAGAAGACCACGTTCCAGGAAGGCGGCCAGGAGACCGTGGCGCTCCGCACCGACGTGCTCTTCGCCTTCGACGAGGCGACGCTGTCGGACAAGGCCGCGGCCATCCTGGACGAGGCCGTCGCGGAGACCCGCGAGCGCGCCGACCCGGACAAGCCGCCCATCCTCATCGAAGGGCACACCGACAGCAAGGGCGGCGGCACCTACAACCAGCGGCTGTCGGTCGAGCGTGCCGAGGCCGTCCGCGACTACCTGGTGGCCGAGCTCGGCGGTGACTACACGTACAAGGCCGAAGGCAAGGGTGAGAACGAGCCGATCGCCAGGAACGAGAAGCGGGACGGCGGCGACGACCCCGAGGGCCGGGCCCGCAACCGGCGGGTCGAGATCTCGTACACGATCAAGCGGGATCGGCCGGACGTCACGGTCACCACGGGGACGGCGACGGACGTCAGGGGCTCCACCCGCGAGCCCGCCCCTTACCGGGCCGAGGCGGGGCCGGTCGTCGGTTCGCTGGAGTGGCCGCACTCCGGGGGCCGGCTGCGGGTGGACTTCCACCCCTTCTACCGTGACGGGGCTTATCTGGTGGCGGTGTTCGACGTGGTGTCGGTGAAGGACCACTACATCCCGATACCCGACCCGTTCAAGGGGTTCGCCCACAACTTCTCGGCCGCGTCCGACTACGGGGCGTTCATCCTGGTGGATCCGGAGACCCAGGCGCGCTACCACCCGCTCAAGATGCACACCGAGTTCGTCGAGAACTCCGTGCTCGCCCTGGAGAAGGGTGAGGTCAACCGCTCGTACGTGTACTATCCGGCGCCCGCCGACGACGTCACGTCCATCACCCTGGAGGCGGCCGACCTGGGCGAGGTGAAGGACATCCCCGTGTCGTGACCGTCACAACTGGCCGGGGAAGAGCAGGGACAGCTCGCGCGGGTAGGCCGCGATCAGGCGCAGCTCGTCGTCCGTGAGCGGCCTGCCCGTCATCGCGTTGCAGAGCTGCACCAGCTTGAAGCTCAGGTCCTCGTCCGCCACCTCCGCCCCGAGCCCGTCCATCACGTGCCGGAACCCGGCCTTCCCGCCGTACTCGCCCGTCAGCACCACCCGGCCCTCGCGCGCGTGCCAGTCCTCCGGGAACGGGCCCAGCGTCGCCTCGTCGTACAGCTCGTAGTTGCCGTGGTCCTTCAGCGCCCCGTCGGCGTGGATGCCGCTCTCGTGCGCGAACGCGTTCCGCCCCACCCCGACCTGGTGGTACGGGAGAGGCTGGCCGAAGGCGTGGGCCGCCCACAGCCCGAACCTCCTGGCCCACGTCAGGTCCAGCGCGTCGCCGATCTCGGCGGCCAGCCCGAAGCCGTGCCGGAACGCCAGGATCGTCGACAGCAGGTCGGCGTTGCCGGAGCGCTCGCCGATGCCGTTGACGCAGGTGTTGATCCACGCGTCCTGGCCCGCGTCGAGGTCGCCGAGCGCGCCCGACACCGAGTTGGCCACCGCCATGCCGAGGTCGTTGTGGCAGTGCGTCTCCACCGGCAGCGCCACCGCCGAGGCCAGCTTGGCGAACCGCTCCCTGATCCGGTCAGGCGTGTCGCCGCCGATCGTGTCGCAGTAGCGGATCCGGTCAGCGCCCGCCTCCTTCGCCGCCAGCGCGAACTCCACCAGGAACCCGTCGTCGGTCCGCGACCCGTCCTCGGCGTTCACCCCCACGGTCCGCGCGCCCGCCGCCTTTGCGGTGCGCACCGCCGCGGTCATCTCCCGGATGATCGCGCCCCGGTCGAGCCGGCCGCGGAACTTGTTCTGGATCATGTAGTCGCTGGTGGAGATCGACAGGTTGTAGTGCCTGAGACCGAGCGGCGCCGCCTTCTCCACGTCCGCCGCCACGCCCCGGCACCACCCGGACAGCCGCAGCTCGCCGAACGCCCCCGCCTCGGCCAGCGCCACCTGCGCCCGCACGTACGGGACCTCGTGGAACAGGAAGGGGAACCCGATCTCGGACTGCGCCACGCCGAGCTTGGCCAGATAGAAGTTGACCATGGTCTTGCCGAACTTCGACAGGCCGGTGCGCGCGGTCTGCACGCCGTCCCGGTTCGTCACGTCAAGGAAGTGAACTTTGGGCATGCAGCAACGTTGACATGTTCCTTCAATGTGTATCAATATTGATTTTCATCAACACGTGGAGTTGGGTGTGGAGTGGATCGACGCGGCCACGGCCGCCGACCGGCTGGGCGTCAAACCGGCCACCCTGTACGCGTACGTGAGCCGCGGGGTGCTCAAGCGGCGCCACGAGGGCCGCCGCAGCCTCTTCGACGCCGCCGAGATCGAGACCCTGGCCCGGCGGGGCAGGCCCCGCGGCCAGCCGCCCGAGCTGGTCATCGAGTCCGCCGTCACCGCGCTGGGGGCCGACCGGCCCTACTACCGTGGCCACGACGCCCTCACCCTCGCCCGCACCGCCGGCTTCGAGGCGACGGCCGAATGGCTCTGGACCGAGCACGCCTCCCCGGCCGGCCCAGAAAGCCCCCCCGGCCCCTCGGCCGACAGCCCCGGCACGGTCACGAAGGATCGTTCCGGGGTCGGAAAGGACGATCCCCCCGACCGGGAGCCCGGGACGGCGCCCACCTGGCAGGCCGACGCGGATGCCGTCCAGGCCGCCGTCGCCGCGCAACGCGACCTCCCCGAGTCACTCCTCCCGCTCGACCGCCTCCAGGTCATCACCACCGTCCTCGGCGCCACCGACTTGCTCCGCTTCCAGCTAGACCCGCCCTCGATCACCGCCACCGCCCGCCGCCTCATCACCGGCCTCGTCGACGCCCTCCCGGTACTGGGCCCACCAGACGTCCATGACCCATCCAGGCCAGAGCCCGACGATGAGTTCAGCCGGCCCGCACCGGGATGGGCAGATGAGCCGGGACGGCCCGCACCGAGGTCGGGAGACGCGCCGGGACGGCTCAGACCCGGGTCGGGCGATGAGTCCGGCGGGTTCGGACCGGGACGCCGTGACGAGGGCGGGCGGCTCAGACCCGAGGTCGAGTGGTTCGGTGACGACGCTGGGCAGGCCGTGCCGGAACGCGGGCGGGGGGCCGGGCAGCGAGAGCCGGAAGCAGGCACTGCCGCGGAGAGCAGCGGTCCCGTGCCTCGCTCGATCGCCGAGCGGTTGTGGCCCCGCCTGACGCCGCACCCCCCGAGCCCGTCCCTGCTCCGGGCACTGGAAGCCGCGCTCGTGCTGCTCGCCGACCATGAGCTGGCCGCCTCCACGCTGGCCGCGCGGGTCGCCGCCTCCGCCAAGGCCGACCCGTACGCCGTCGTCATCACCGGTCTGGGCGTGCTGGGCGGCCCCCTGCACGGTGGCGCCTCCTATGCCGCAGAACGCCTCCTCGCCGAGGTCGCCCGCCCCTCCGACGCCCCCCGCGTGATCGCCGACCGGATCCGCCGCGGCGAGCGCATCCCCGGCTTCGGCCACACCGTCTACAAGAACGGCGACGCCCGCGCCACCACGCTCCTCGACCTGGTGACGGAGGCCGCCCCCGGCCATGACCGGCTCGCCGCCGCCCGAGCCGTCCTGGCCGAGGCGCGCCGGCGACGGCTCCCCGAGCCCAACGTCGACTTCGGCCTCGCCACCCTCGCCGCCGTCGCCGGCATGACCCCCGGCGCGGGCGAGGCGATCTTCGCCGTCGCCAGGACCGCCGGCTGGCTCGCCCACGCCATGGAGGAGTACGCCCGAGGTTCCCTCCTGCGGCTGCGCGCCTCCTACACCGGCCCGCCGATCCCCAGACCCTGAACCCGGCGCTCAGCCGGGCTGTTCGCCGGACCTGTCGACGTAGGCCGCCAGGGCCTTGACCCGGTCAGCGTGCTGGTCGTGGCCGACGATCACCGGGGGCTCGTTGTAGGGCATCGCGTCGGAGGAACGGCGCAGCTTGACGTACTGGCCGCAGGCGTCGATGGCGTACGGCTCCATGTCGTCCTGCAGCGCCCCGATCACCGTGATGCCGTAGGTCTCGCCGATCCGCCGGAACAGCGCCACCGCCTCCCGCCGGTGCTCCTTGCCCAGGTTGCGGCCCAGCTCGTCGAGCACCAGGCACAGGTGGCCGCCCCCGGACGAGGCGATGGCCGCCGCGCACACCAGCTTGACCGCCTTCTCGTCCATCAGGGCGGTGTTGGCCCGCCGGTTGTAGGGCACGAAGCCCTGGCCCTCGCCGCGCCGCCACTTCGGCGTCACCCGCCACTGCCAGCGCTGCTCCGGGTCCGCGGGCGCGGGCGGCACCGGGAACTCCAGCGTCGCCCCGTAGCCGCCGTACGAGACGTCGAGCTTCTCGAACTCCTCGGCCACCCGCTCCAGCCTGGCCTTGATCGCGGCCGAGAGCGCCGCCCGGTGCACGGCCGTTGACTGCGCCGCCTCCTCCGCGCCCTTGTCGGCCGCCGCGAGGTCACGTTGCCGCGACACCAGCTGCGCCTCGATCTGCCTGCGCTGGTGCTTCTCGTACTCCTCCTGGCCGCGCAGGTAGGAGGCGAGCGCGCCGCACACGCCCGCGAACGTCGCCTGCTCCCGCGCCGCGCTGCCGCCCCGCTCGGCCAGCAGGAACCGCAGCTCCTCCGGCACCTCCGCGTCCTCCTCGGGGAACGTGTCGCGCAGCGCCTGGTCGAGCCGGCGCTCGGCGACCCGCCACCACTCGTCGGCGGTGCGCGGGCGCTCCTCCTCGGGCAGCTCGCCCAGCCACTCGGCGGCCGACTCGGCGGTGCCGCCCCATTCGGCGGTCAGCGCGCCGAGCTTCAGCGCCTCCCGCTCGGCCGTGACCCGCGTCTCCTGCTCGCGGGCGCGCGCCCGCTCGCCGTCGAGCTGCCGGCGGCGGCTCTCCAGCCGCTCGATCTCCAGGTCTCTGGTGCGGGCGCGGAAGTCGAGCGCGGCGGTCTCCCGCTCGGCCTCCGCGACCCTCGGGGCCAGCTCCTCCAGCGCGGCGGCCAGCTCGCCGAGCCTGGCCCGCTGCCCGGTCAGCCGCCGCTCCAGCTCCTCCAGCCGCACGCCCGCCTTGGCCCCGTCGAGCCTGCGCTGGGCCAGCGTCACCGTCTCCTCGGCGTCGCGCACGGCCTCGGCAGCGGTGTCCTGCAAGTCGACGGCGCGGTTGAGGCGCTGCTCGGCGGCCTTGATGCGGGCCTCCCTGCCGGTCGCCACCCCGTCGAACGCCCCCACCACGCTCACCCCGGCCGCGCTGACCAGCACGGACCCGGGCAGCTCACGCAGCGCCTCGGCCGCCTCCGCCAGCCGGCCGGCGTCGACGATCACGGCGTGCTCACCGGGCCAGTTGCGCAGCTCGTCCAGCGCCAGCCCGCCTCCCGCCGCGCCGCCGGTGACGCCGGCGGCATCCGCCAGGCTGCCGGTCCTGCCGCCGGCGCACGCACGGCCGGAGGTCGAAGGCGGGGCGCTCGTGGCGTGGTCGCGCGCCTGTTCGGCGACGTCGAGGGCGTCCAGCAGGCCGGACGCCGGGACACCCGCCCCGGCGAGTGCGTCGAGCTGGGCGGCGGCAGGGCCGCCCTCGGCGTCGTCCAGCGCCGCGCGGGCCGAGGCCACCTCCTGGTCGGCCACGCCCAGCGCCTTGAGCGCCTCGTTGAGCCGCAGCCGGGACTCGCGCAGCTCGCCCTCCGCCGCGGGCACGTCGCGCCCGTCGGCGAACCTGCGTGTCTCCTCCAGCGCCGGGATCCGGCCGCGCAGCTCGTCGGCGGAGTTCTCCGCGACCGCACGGTCGGCGTCGAGCTTGGCCGCCCGCGCCTGGAGGGCGGCCAGCTCCTTGCGCGCCTCGGTGACGCGCCGGTCGAGCGTGTCGTCCTTGAGCGTGGCGATCTCCGCCTTGACCTCGGCGATCGCCTCGGCCGCCGTCTCTCCCGCCGCTTGGTGCCCGGCCAGCTCGGCGGCCAGCGCGGAGTCCTTGGCCGCCGCGTCGGCCAGCTTGCGCGCCTGGCGCCCCTGCCAGCACCGCAACGCCCCGGCCAGCCCCACCCTCGCCTGGTCGCGCCGGTCGAACGTGGACAGCAGCGCCCGCGACTCGGTCTCGAACTCGGCCAGCCGCTCCGCCGCCTGCGCGGCCCGCACCCGCTTGGCGTGCTCGTCGCGCCGCGCCTCCCGCTCCTGCTCCAGCTCCGCGTCGAGCCCGGTCAGCGCCGCGATCGCCTCGAACACCCGCTCCGGCGAGATCTCGTTGAGCGGCTGGGACAGGAGGTTGGTGGCCACCTTGCTGCGCACGCTCGTCGACAGGAACGAGACGCACCGCACCCGGTCGCCGTAGAGGACCTTGGTGAGGTCGCGGGCCACGACGTCGCGCCGGCCCGCCGATCGGGGCAGCGACGCCCAGATCTCGTCGGCCCGCGCCACGCGTTCGGCCTCCGACGGCGCCGCCGCCAGCCGGACCCCCTCCCGCCAGCGGATCTCCAGATGCGGAGCCTCCTGGTTGACCCGTAGCCAGACGGTCAGCGGCGCGTCGGGCCGCCCGGCCACCCCGAACAGCTCGCCGTCGTCGTCGCCCGGATCGACCGTGTAGGCGTCGAGGCTCTCGCTGCCGGCGGCGGGCGCGAACACGCCCACGATGTAGCCGTGACCGGCGCTCGCCCACTGGCGCGCGCCCGCCCCGCTGGCCAGCTCCGCGTTGAACAGCAGCTCCGACACCGTCTTGGCGCCCGAGGCGAACCGCCACTGCTCGTCGCCGAGCAGCGCGGTGATCGACGCGATGAACGACGACTTGCCGGCGCCGTTGGAGTCCTTGGGGCCCGCCCCCGCCACGACGATCAGCGTGCCGGGCACGACGGGCACCGGATGGGTGGACAGCCGGGAGATGTTGACCGCCTGCACGGCGACCAGCACCCGATCTCCCACGACGTTCTCCACCTGCGCCACCACTACCCCCGTTTCCTTCGGTCGGCCGCCCCGGTCATCGGGCTGCCCTGCGTGCTCGTACGGCCACCGCCAGCGGCGTGTCGGGACCCGCCGCGAGGATCAGCTCCTCCTGCAGCCGCCTGCGCGCCTCCGGCGTGAGGCGGTGGAACTGCGGGCCGGGGACGTAACCCCCGGCCTCCTCGCCCGCCTTGACCTGGGTCACCAGCCCCGCGTGGCGCAGCGCGCGCAGCGCCGACTCCAGCTCGCCGATCGGGAGCTGGGTGTGGCGGCGCAACTCGTCGACCGGTGCCGGGTGCGGCGACAGCCACGAGTCTTCGGGCAGCAGGCCCTCGGCGCGGGGGATGGCCACCGAGTGGACCAGCACCAGGGTCAGCACCGCCCGCTCGCTCTCGCCCGGCCCTCCTCCCGGCGGCTCGTCGCGTACGAGATCGTCGGCGTAACCCGAGATCCAGCGCTCGCGCTGCTGGACGAGCGTGCGCCCGCGGCGGGCGAGCATCTCGGCGAGGGTGCGCCGCAGCGCCGGGTCGCGCAACGCGGCGAACCTCGCCTCCTGCACGGGCTCGGCGGCGTGCTCCACCACCATGAAGGCGGACACCAGCTCGGCCCTGCGGCGCTCGTCGTAGCCGCTCAGCAGGTCGTCGAACTCGGCCACGCCCGGCTCCGCCCGGCTCCCCGCGCCCTGGTCGGGAGCGGCGGGCTCCGGAAGGGCGGCGGCGACCAGGCCCGCGTCGGGGACCACCGGCACGGCGCGGCGCTCCGGCTCGGGGATGCGGCGCACCAGGTCCTTCAGCACCGCGTGGGACTCCACGGGCCACAGCGCGCACCGCGGGCCGAGCGAGACGATGCCGCCGGCCACCACCACCCACGCCGAGTCGTGCAGCCGGCGCAGCGCCCCGATGGCCCAGTTGCGCATGAGGTCGTCGGTGCGGCCGATCAGCGCGCGGTAGGTGTCGAGCACCCGCTCCAGCGGCGCCGGCTCGCCCGGCCACGGGTCGGCCGAATGGTCGGCCCAGCAGCACTTGAGCACCGCCGCCAGCACCCGCCGGGTCTCGCCGGCCCGCTCCACCGGCATGGGCGGCACCTGGTGCTCCTCCAGCAGCGACGGCGTCACCCCGTCGGGCCACACGGGCAGCGCCATCCCCGAGGAGTCCGGGCCGCTCAGCCTGGTCATGCCCGCGGGGGCCGGCGCGCCGGGCCCGAGCCGCAGCGGGCCCTGCGCGCGCGCCCGCGCGTGCGCGGCCTGATCGGCGGTCACGGCGTACGCTCCAGGTGGCCGTGGGAGAGCCAGGACGGCTCGCGGGACGGGTCGATCGTCAGCCCGTCCGACCAGGCCAGCCGGTAGGGCAGCTCCGGCCGCAGGTCGACGGTCGTCAGGTCGGCGAGCACCCGGCGGGCCGTGGCCCAGTCGGGGCCGAGCACGTCGGCCAGCGCCACCCGCGACTCCCCGCCCAGCAGGGACTCGGCCAGCTCGCGCAGCCGCTCGACGGCCGCCTCCCGCGCGGCGCCGAGCGAGCCGTCGGGGCCCGGGTCGGGCAGCGTGGAGCGCGGCGGCGTGGGCTGGGCGGGCGCCGGCCGCGGCGCCTCGTCGACGGCGCGGGCGATCGCCGCCGGATCGTGCCACGGCGCCGGGGCGTCGAAGACGAACCCGTCGAGCACCGCGGCCAGCCGCTCCTTGGTCGCCGTCTGGGCGAACGTGCGCCACGTCTCCGTCGGCAGCAGCGTCAGGTTGCGGGTGGTGCCGGCCGAGTCGGCCAGCCGCCCGGCCGCGCGGCGGGAGGCGTCGCTGTAGGCGTAGATCGCCGCCCGCAGGTCGGTGCAGACCCGGTCGAGCTCGGGCCAGCGGGTCAGGATCGTGCCGTGGACGCTCTGCGCGCGGCGGGCGATCTCCTCGGTGCCCCACAGCTTGGGCGCCTGCTCGCGCAGCTCCTCGATGGTGCCGGTGGTGAGCGTGATCAGCTCCAGCGCCCACAGCCGGAACGCCCTCGCCAGACCGGCCGCGCTCTGCCGGGCCTCCTCCATCGTGGTGCGCGGGTCGGCGACGTTGAGATCTTCGAGGGCGAGCAGCCGGTGCATCTCCGACTGGCCGCCGTCGTCCATCATCCGCCGGATGAACATCAGGCCGACCACGCTGGTGAACGACGCGCGGTAACGGAGCTGGTTGGGCTTGGGGAACACCTCGCGGATCGCGCCCAGCCCCTTGAGCACCCGCAGCCGGTTGTCGAACTGGTCGGCCGGATAGGCCCCGCAGGCCAGGCGCATCTGCTCGTGCGTCAGCCACTCCTCGCCCGCGTCGGCGAACGCGGCGAACAGCGTCTCGGCGATGTCGACCAGCACGGGGTCGTCGACCACCGCGCCGCTGTCGCGGGCCAGCGCCGCGAACATCCGGCGGTAGGTCGACAGCACCGCCTCATCGCTGAGCGCGGCGTCGAGGGTCAAGGGCTGCTCGGGCACGCGCACTAAGGTACGGCCTCCGGCCGACATTCTCCGCCGCGACCGGTCCGCCGCGCGCCGGGGGAGCGGGATGAGAGGGTGTGAGGTCGTGGGGGAACGGAAGAGCTGGGGCGTCGACCAGGTGCGGGCGCTGCTCGACATCGCCGAGGGCAAGGGATCCGACCGCGAGGAGGCCGAGAGCGCGGCCGCCCTGGCGGCCAAGATCCTCTACCGGATGGGGCTGGACGCGGACACCGTGCGCCGCGACGCCGCGAGCCCCGTCGGCACGTGGCGGCTGCCGATCGACACCAGCGGCGGTCATCACATCGAGCGGGCCGAGGCCGTCTGGCTGGTGATCAGCGCGCTCGGCTGCATGGGCTGCCACGAGGGCGGACGCCGGCGCGACCGGGTCTCACACGTGCGGCTCGTCGGCCCCGTGGAGGTGCTGAAGTCGCTGAAGATCCTGCTGCCCTCGGTGCTGATCCAGATGGAGCTGCGGTTCGGTCTCGCCTGGCGGGCCGAGCGGGCCAGGCACCCCGGCCTGCCCGCGCAGCTGCTGCGCCGCAAGCGGACGCTGTACCAGCGGGGCTTCTACCGCGGCTTCGGCAAGGGCTTGGCCGACAAGATGCGGGCCCGGGTGCGGGAGGTCGCCGACGAGGTCTCCGGCGGTGCGGGGGAGCTGGTGCTGGCCGGGCGCGAGGCGGCGGTGCGCGCGGAGTTCGAGCGCTGGGACACCAAGCCAGGCGCGTCCTCCTTCTACGACGAGACCGGGTTCGAGCGCGGCCGGGAGGCGGCCATGACAGCCGACCTCGATGACAGGTCGATCAGCTGAGCAGGATGGGCGGGTGCGCGGCGTTGAGGGTCAGCTCCCCCCGGGCTGAGCGCCGGCGACGTCGTGCGGCGTCTCCTGAACCGGTGGTACGGCTCGCGCCCGCGTTCGACGAGCACGCCGGCGCCGTCCTGCTTCATGACCTGAGGGACACGAGGGTGGCCCTGACAGGGCCAGTCCTGACGTGGTCTCCCTCCCCGTGAGCGCAGGGCCGAGACTCGGGGCATGAGCATGACGACCAACGAGATCGCCTACCTGAACGGCCAGCTGCTGGGCCGCCTCGCCACCGTGGGCCCCGGCGGGCGGCCGCACCTGGTCACCGTGGGCGTCTTCTACGACCCGGAGTCCGGCTGCGTCGTGATCGGGGGGCACGCCGGCACCGGCATGTCCGAGAGCAAGAAGTTCCGCGACGCGCGGCGGCATCCTGACGTGGCGTTCATCGTGGACGACCTGGCCTCCGTCGACCCGTGGACGCCGCGCGGCATCGAGATCCGGGGGCGGGCGGAGACGCACACCACCGGCGGCGCCGAGCTGGGCGAGCGCATCGGCGCGAACATGCCGTTCGACCCGGCCTGGATCCGTATCCGTGCGCGCCGCGTCCGCAGCTGGGGGATCGACACCGGGCCGTTCGAGCTGTCCACCCGGGACGTGGTCTGACCGGCTTACTTACGCGAGCGGGTTCATCAGGTAGGCGCCCCCGACCACGGACGCCCCCGCCACCAGCAGGAAGAAGAACACGTAGAACCCGCCGGGCAGGAGGGTCAGCCGGGCCAGCTGGTCGGCGTCGGAGTCGCGCGCCTGGCGCCTGCGCCGCTTGCGCTGCAGCTCCAGGATCGGCCGGACGCCGCCGAACAGCAGGAACCACACCACCAGGAAGGCCACGATCTGCTGCACCTCGCCGGGCGCGTACATCGACAGCGCGAACACCGCCCCGCCCGACGCCAGCAGGATGAGCGCGCCGTACAGGTTGCGGATCAGCAGGAGCATGCACACCAGGAAGAGCAGCATCCCCCAGATCAGCAGCGTGATGTGACCCTGGTCGGTCAGCCAGGCGGCGGCCAGCCCGAGCAGCGACGGCGCCAGGTAGCCCGCCAGCGCGGTCAGCACCATGCCGGGCCCGGTGGGCCTGCCCCTGGTCAGCGTCACGCCCGAGGTGTCGGAGTGCAGCCGGATGCCCTCCAGCTTGCGCCGGGTGAGCAGCGCCATGACGGCGTGGCCGCCCTCGTGGGCGATCGTGATCAGCCCTCTGGTGAGCTGCCAGGGCACGGTGAAGGTGACGATCGCCAGCGCGACCAGCGCGGAGACGACCACGACCCAGGGGTCGGGGTCAGGTTGCGCCTCGATCAGCTGAGCCCAGAACTTGTCCATCGATGAGGAACCCTATCCGGGTAAAGTCACGGTCGTGGCCACAGAACTTGATTCTGATGAAGGGGTGCGCGCCTGGTGGGCGGCGCTCGGACTGCCCGGCCTGGTGGACCTGCACGTGCATTTCCTGCCCGAGCGGATGGAACGCCGGGTCTGGCACCATTTCCACCACGGCGGCCCCCTCATGGGCAGCGGCTGGAAGATCGAGTACGAGTGGCCGGTGGCCGAGCGCGTGACCCGGCTGCGGGAGCTGGGGGTGACGGCCTTCCCCGCGCTCGCGTACGCGCACAAGCCCGGCATGGCGGCCGACCTCAACGCCTGGACACTCGGCTTCGCCGGCCGCACACCCGGCTGCCTGCCCTCGGCCACCTTCTATCCCGAGCCCGGCGCCCCCGCCTACGTCCGGCAGGCCCTCGACCAGGGGGCCAAGATCTTCAAGGTGCACCTCCAGGTGGGCGACTTCGACCCGCGCCTGCCCGAGCTGGACGGCATCTGGGGGCTGCTGGCCGAGGCCGGCGTCCCTGTGGTGGTGCACGCCAGCTCGGTGCCCGTGCCCGGCGGGTACGTCGGCGCCGAGCCGATCGGCGAGGTGCTGCGCGCGCATCCCCGGCTGCGCGTGATCATCGCCCATCTCGGCATGCCGGAGTACGATCCGTTCTTCGCGCTGGCCGAGCGCTACGAGCGGGTGGCGCTGGACACCACGATGGCTTTCACCGACTTCGCCGAGCTCGGCATGCCCTTTCCCGCCCGGCTCCGTCCCGCCCTGCGTGAACTCGGGCTGGCGGGGAAGGTGGTCCTCGGCAGTGACTTCCCGACGATCCCCCACCCGTACGCACACCAGCTGCACGCCCTCGACCGGCTCGGCCTCGGCGACGACTGGCTCAGGGCCGTGTGCTGGGACAACGGCCTGACCATGATTCGATAGCAGAGTGAACGATCGGCACGTGGCGCTGATAAGCGCCTTCTACGAGGCACTCGGCCGTGCTGATGCGGCGGCCATGGAGAGCTGTTACCACCCCGAGGTCAGCTTCGGCGATCCCGTCTTCCAGGAGCTGGAGGGCCGCGACAGGGTGATGGCGATGTGGCGGCTCCAGCTCAGCCGGGGCGTCGGCATGAAGGCCGAGTTCCACGGGGCGACGGCCGACGACTTCTCCGGCACCGCCCGCTGGACGGCCCGCTACCGCATGCCCAGTACGGGGCGGCAGGTGGTCAACGAGATAGAGGCGATGTTCCGGTTCGAGGACGACCTGATCATCAGACATCACGAGGAGTTCGACTTCAAACGCTGGTCCAAGATGGCGCTGGGCCGCCCGCACGGGTTGTTGTTCGGGTGGACGCCGAGATGGCGGCAGATGATCCGCGAGCGCGCCATGGCACAGCTCGACGACTTCGCGACCTAGGAGCGACACGGGGGGCGACACGGGGAGCGACACACAGGAGGTGGCATGACCAGGGCGAGAGGGCGCCGGCGCGGCAGGCTGACACGCGAGCCGGCTCCCGAGAAGTCGATGGACCCCCGGCCCAGCGAGGATCAGCCCTACCGTCCGACGGTCATCAACAACACGATCTACCAGGACGGCCGCGCCATCGACAACCCCGGTTCGCTGGCCGACGCCTTCCAGTGCCTGAAGGACAAACCCGGCGCGCTCGCCTGGATCGGCCTGTACCGGCCGAAGGAGTGGGAGCTGGTCAAGCTCGCGGAGGAGTTCCAGCTGCACGAGCTGGCCGTCGAGGACGCCATCGTCGGCTCCCAGCGGCCCAAGGCCGACCGCTACGGCGAGACCCTGTTCGTGGTGCTGCGCGCGGCCACCTACCGGGACGAGGTGGAGGAGGTGGCCTTCGGCGAGCTGAACGTGTTCGTCGGCCCCGACTTCGTGCTGACCGTCCGCCACTCCGAGGCACCCGACCTTCAGGTGGTGCGCAGGCGTATGGAGTCGGAGCCCGACCTGCTGCGCAAGGGCCCGCAGGCGGTGCTGTACGCGATCCTGGACGCGGTGGTCGACGACTACGCGCCGGTCGTGAAAGGGCTGCAGGAGGACATCGAGGAGATCGAGGTCCAGGTGTTCGGCGGCGACCCGGCCGTGTCCCGCCGCGTCTACGAGCTGTCGCGCGAGGTGATCGAGTTCCAGCGGGCCACCGCGCCGCTGGTGCGGCTGATCGACGGGTTCATCGCCGGCGCCGACAAGTACGGCGTCGACGAGGAACTGCAGAGCTACCTGCGCGACGTGGCCGACCACGCCATCACGGTCAACGAGCGGGTGGCCTCCTTCCGCCAGCAGCTCCAGGACATCCTGGTGGTCAACTCCACCCTGGTCACCCAGGCGCAGAACGCCGAGATGGCCAGGATGACCGAGGTCAGCATCCAGCAGGGCGAGGAGGTCAAGAAGATCTCCGCCTGGGCGGCCATCCTC
The DNA here is from genome assembly GCF_019396385.1 of Nonomuraea harbinensis. Lineage (GTDB taxonomy): Bacteria > Actinomycetota > Actinomycetes > Streptosporangiales > Streptosporangiaceae > Nonomuraea > Nonomuraea ferruginea. The sequence continues at coordinate 91,676 of NZ_JAHKRN010000015.1, forward strand.
TTCGCGCCGACCGTGGTGGGCGGCATCTACGGGATGAACTTCGACCACATGCCCGAGTATCACTGGGCCCTGGGCTACCCGTTCGCGATCTCCCTCATGGCGGGGGTGTGCGTCATCCTGTACGTGATCTTCAAACGGCGCGGCTGGCTGTAGCGCCGGGCCAGGTCAGGAGAGCAGCTTGCGGGCTGCCTCCTCGATCTCCTCCTCCGACAGCAGCACGTGGTCGGCCGCCCCGCCCAGCGGGACGAAGCTGTCGGCCGAGGTCACCCGGGCCACCTGACCCTGGTAGCCGGCGTCGAGCAGCTCGGCCATGACGCCCTCGGACACGCCGCCCGAGTGGCGCGTCTCGTCCGCGATCAGCACCTTGCCCGTCAGCTCCGCCGCGCGCAGCAGGTCGGCCACCGGCAGCGGCGCCAGCCAGCGCAGGTCCAGCACCCGGCAGCTGAAGCCCTCCTGGGTGAGCCGCACCGCCGCCCGCAGGCTCATCCGCACCCCGTTGCCGAACGTCACGATCGTCAGGTCGCGCCCGTCGCCGTAGGAGCGGGCGCCGCCGATCGGCACGTGCGTCTCCGCCCAGCGCGACGGCGGGGCGTACGGGGCCAGCCAGCCGCCGTCGCCCTCCTCGAACAGGTCTCTGGTGTGGTAGAGCGCGATCGGCTCCAGGAACACGCACACCGACCCCTGCGTGCGCGCGGCCGCCAGGCACGTGCGGAGCATGGCGGAGGCGTCGTCGGGCCGGGACGGCGAGGCGATGATCAGGCCGGGGATGTCGCGCAGCGCCGCGATCGCGTTGTCGTTGTGGAAGTGCCCGCCGAACCCCTTCTGGTAGGCGTAGCCCGCGATCCGCACCACCATCGGGTTCGGGTAGGCACCCTGCGAGAAGAACGACAGCGTGGCGGCCTCGCCCCTGATCTGGTCGATCGCGTTGTGCAGGTAGGCCAGATACTGGATCTCCGGCACCGGCAGCAGCCTGGACACCCCCGCGCCCAGGGCCAGCCCGAGGATGGCCTGCTCGTCCAGATGGGTGTCGAACACCCGGGCGGGGCCGAACCTCTTCTGCAGCCCGCGGGTCACCCCGTAGACGCCGCCCTTCTTGGCGACGTCCTCGCCGAAGACCATCATCTCCGGGTAGACCGCGAGCGCGTCGGCGAGCGTGCGGTTGATCGACTGGGAAAGCGTCAGCGGCTTCTCCGACTCCGGCAGCGTCCCGGCGAACGTCCGCTCCCGCACCGCGCTCTCCGCCGCCACCGGGCTGATCTTGGCGACCAGGTCGGCGTCGTGCGGCGCGATCGGCTCCATGACCTCCTTCGCCGAGCGGAGCCTGGGCAGGCGGGTGGTCTCCAGCGCGATGCGCAGCACGTGCTCGCGGGCGAGCTCGTACCGTCTGAGCAGCTCCTCCGGAGTGGTCAGGCCCGCCTCGACGAGCAGCCGCGCGGTGCGCAGCAGCGGATCGCGCGCCAGGTCGGCGCGGAGCTCGCGCTGGGTGCGGTACGCGGACTCGACGTCGGAGCCGGCGTGCCCCATCAGCCGCACCGTCGACAGGTGCAGGAACGCGGGGGTGCGGTGGGAGCGCACGTGCTCCACCGCCCGCACCGCCGTGTCGTACGCGGAAGCCAGGTCACAGCCGTCGGCCGCGAAGTACTCGATGCCGGGCCGCCTGGCGGACGCCTCCACCCAGCCTCTGGGGGTCCTGACGCTGATGCCGATGCCGTTGTCCTCGCACACGAACAGGATCGGCACCCGCTGCCCCTGGTAGGTGGCGTAGGCGGCGGTGTTGAAGCCCGACAGGGCCGTGGCGTGGTTGACCGAGGCGTCGCCGAAACTGCACACGGCGATCGCGTCGTCGGGCCACAGGCCCGCCGTGTCGAGCGCGCGGGCCCGCTCGATGGCGAACGCCACGCCCACCGCCCTCGGCAGGTGGCTGGCGATCGTGGACGTCTGGGGGATGACGGCCAGCTCGGGATGGCCGAACACCTTGTGCCTGCCGCCCGCGATCGGCTCCTCGGCGGCCGCCGTCAGGCCCATCAGGACGTCCCTGATGCCCTGTTCGGGCAGCCGCCCGGCCTGCTCGGACCTGGTCAGGTAGAACGCGCCGGACCGGTAGTGGAGCAGCGCGGGGTCGTCCGGGCGCAGCGCGGCGGCCACGGCCGCGTTGCCCTCGTGACCGGCCGAGCCGATCGTGTAGAAGCCCTCGTCCTGCTCGCGCAGCCAGCGGGCGGCGATGTCGAGCAGCCGGCTGTCGAGCTGGCGCTGGTAGAGCGTCCGGCACTGCTCTCCGGTGAGCGTGGCGCCCTCCCGCACCGGATCGCCGGGACCGCGGGCCGGGCCCGTCTGGAGGGTCTCCACTGCCTGGACGAAATGAGTCTCAACCATGTCGCGCGCCACATGCCGATTATGGCCGCTGAGCACCGTGTTCGTCTGCCAGTCACGGGCGACATGTGTTGGACCGGTCCTTTTGACATAGATCTATAACAGCTTGTCAGAATGGTGAACTTCGCCATTCGCCACCACGTCTACTGGTTTGACACGTGGCGCCCTCAAAGCCGCGTTGAAACCAACTGGGTATCCAGGAAAGGAACCCGAATGTCGTTACAACGCATCCGTACGATCGCCGTCGCGATGGCGGTGGGGGCCGGTGCGCTGGTCCTTACGCCACCCGCGTCAGCGCAGGTCAACACAGCAGCAGCGCCGGCCGTCACCAAGGTGACGCTCAACCCGGCATCCCCGGTCGTGCTCTTCGAAAGCACCGCCAAGGTGACCTTCACGATCCAGGCGAAGGACGCCGAAAAGGCCACCATGGTCTTCACTCCGCCGGGTGTCAGCACCCAGCCGATCATCGAGGCCAAGAAAGTCGGGACGGACACCTTCCAGGTCGAGCGCTCCGTCGGCACGGTGGGCACGTGGAACTACACCGCCACCGCCGTCAAGGGTGACGAGACGGGCCAGCTGAAGGGCACGTTCGACGTCAAGAAGGCGCTCGAGACCAAGATCGTCAGGTTCGACGCCAACCCCGACAGGGTCACGAAGGGCGACCGGGTCCGGCTCTCCGGCCAGCTCAGGGCCGGCGACCAGGGCTACGGCGGCCAGGAGGTCGCGATCAGCTTCCGCTCCCGCGGCTCCGACGACTTCCGCAAGGTCACCACGGACAAGACCAGCCGCAACGGCTGGTTCTCCGCGAGCGTGAAGCCGTGGCGCAGCGGCGAGTGGCGCGCCGAGTTCGCCGGCAACGCCGAGGCCAAGGCGTCGGTCAGCGACAGCGACGGCGTCCGCGTCCGCCCCCGGACCATCGACACCAGGATCGTCGGCTTCGACGCCTACTCGGAGCCCGTCGTCAAGGGCGACAAGCTGCGCTTCAAAGGCACCCTGCAGGCCGACGACCGGCGGGCGCTGCGCGGTGAGCGCGTGACCATCCAGTTCAGGGCCGTGACCTCCCGCCAGTGGACGGACGTCACCGGCGACCGCACCAGCCGGCACGGCCGCTTCCACGCCTCCACCACCGCCGAGCAGAGCGGCTGGTGGCGCGCGGTGTACGCGGGCGACCGCCGGGTCGACGGCTCGGTCAGCGGCCCCGACTTCGTGCGGGTCACCGAGCCGGTCGAGAAGGCCGACACCCGGGTCCTCGGCTTCAACGCCTACCCCGAGCCGGTCAAGCGCGGCCGTGACCTGAAGATCTGGGCCCAGCTCCAGGTCGACGACGACGGCACCTGGAAGGGCTACAAGGGCAAGGTGGACCTGTACTTCAAGTCCAACCGGTCCGACGAGTACAGGCTCGTGAAGTCCGCCTGGTCCAGCGACAGCGGCAGGCTGTTCACCGAGGTCCGCGCCTGGACCTCCGGCCGCTGGCGGTTCGTCTACGAGGGTGACGACAGGACGAACGGCGACACCAGCCGCTCCGACTACGTCCGCGTGCGGCGCTGACATCGACGAGGCCCGGGGCGCCGCATCAGCGCCCCGGGCCTCACCATGTCCTCAGTTGACCCGTCGCTCCGGCGCGGTCGCCCCCAGGCTCGCGAGCATGGACATGATGTCGACCATGCCCAGCTTGAGCTCGCCGACGTCCTGCTTGAGCTGGCTCACGTCCTGCTTGAGCAGGTTGACGTCTTGCTGGAGGTCGTCGAGACGCCGCTCGAACCCGTCCATACGTCGTTCGAACCCGTCCATGCGCTGATCGAACTTGTCCATGCGCTGGTCGAACTTGTCCATGCGCTTGTCCAGCTTGTCGATCTTGTCGAGAACGTTGCGCCCGACGTCGTCGACACGGTCGTGCAGGGCGGAGAAGCGCTGTTCGATGCTCAGGTTGGGCACACCGCTCACTGTAGACCGTTCGAGCGCCGAGACCCTGATTTCCAGGTGGTCGACTTTCGTCTGCAGATCCAACATGGAGAGATCCTCTCGAGGGGGGGATGACGTCGCTCCTTGCAATGGAAAGAATACTCTCCGTGAAGCGTGCCTGTGTTCGAACCCCCGGCTAGTCGGCCCGTTTGAACTGGGCGATGCCCACCGCCAGCAGCCCCAGCCCCAGCGCCGCCACCAGCCCGAGCTCCACCGGCACGGGCACCTGCCAGCCGAACCACTGCACCCCCGGGTTCAGGGTCGCGTTCACCTCCGGCGGCACGTCCAGGTGGGAGAAGACGGCCTGGCGCATCGGGTCGACCGCGTACGTCATGGGGTTGACCACCGTCAGGGCGTGCAGCCACGACGGCAGGTTGGCCAGCGGGAACATGGCGCCCGACAGGAACATCATCGGCATGATCGCCATCTGCATCAGCCCGAAGAAGGACTGCATGTTCTTCATCCGCGCCGCCAGCATCACGCCGAAGGCGGTGATCGTGAAGGCCGCCAGGAACATCTCCGCCAGCAGCGTGAGCATCAGCGTGGGCGAGTACGGCACCCCCACCATCCCCGCCATGGCCAGGATGACGATGCCCTGGCCGGTGGCCACGATCGCGCCGCCGAGACACTTGCCCACCACGATGGCCGTGCGCGACACCGGCGCGACCAGCATCTCGCGCAGGAACCCGAACTCGCGGTCCCACACGATGGACCCCGCCGAGAACATGCCCGTCATGATCACCGTCATGGAGATCATGCCGGGATACATGAAGGTGCGGAAGTCCACGCCCGGGATCGACGCCTGGACCAGCGACCCCAGGCCGGTGCCCATGACGAACAGCCACAGCACCGGCTGCAGCAGCATCGAGAGCATGCGGGTGCGGTCGTTGAGGAAGCGCAGCATCTCACGGTGCAGGACCACCTTGATGGCCCGCAGGTCGTGCGCGGCGCTGCGGGCCGGCACCCGCACGCGGATCGCCTGTGTCGTCATCGTTCACCGCCTCGCCATCGCGCGCATGAAGGCCATCTGGTCGTCTCCGGACTCGGCGTCGCGGATCGTGGAGCCGGTGTAGTTCATGAACACGTCGTCCAGCGACGGCCGCGACACGCTCACCGACGTGATCGGCATGCCGAGCTCGGCGAACAGCCGCGGCACGAACTCCTCGCCCGAGGCCACGGCGAACGTCACCGCACCCTCGTGCACCGCCGCCTCCAGCCCGAACCGCTCACGCAGCGCCTTGATCGCGGCTTCGTCGTCACGGGTGTGGATCTGCACCCGGTCCTTGCCGACGCTGGCCTTGAGCCGCTCGGGAGAGTCGATCACCACGATCTCGCCGTGGTCGATGATCGCGATCCGGTCGCAGTACTCGGCCTCGTCCATGTAGTGGGTGGTCATGAAGATCGTGATGTCCTCGCTGACCCGCAGCTCGTTGATGTAGCCCCAGATGGCCGACCGGGTCTGCGGGTCGAGCCCGACCGTCGGCTCGTCCAGGAACAGCACCCGCGGTGAGTGGAGCAGGCCGCGGGCGATCTCCAGCCGCCGCTTCATGCCGCCGGAGAACGTCATCACCTTGGCGTCCTTGCGGTCCCAGAGCGCCACCATCTCCATGACGCGTTTGATCCGCTCGTCGACCACGCTCTTGTGCACCCCGTACAGCTCGGCGTGGAAGCGCAGGTTCTGCTCGGCGGTCAGGTAGCCGTCGAGGGTGGGGTCCTGGAAGACCAGGCCGATGTTCCTGCGCACCTCGTCGCGCTCCCTGACCACGTCGTGGCCGGCGACGGAGGCGGTGCCGCCCGTCGGGTTCGCGAGCGTGCAGAGCATGCTGATCGTGGTGGTCTTGCCGGCGCCGTTGGGGCCGAGGAATCCGAAGACCTCGCCCGGCGACACCTCGAAGTCGACGCCCTTGACGGCCTCGACCTTCCCGTACGTCTTGGTCAGCCCTCGTACGACGACGGCCGCGTCCTCGCTCATCAATCCTCCGCCAGAATCTGGAACACGGACTTGCGCGTCTGCCTGAGCAGCTTCTTGGCCTCGGCGACCTGGCGGTCGTTGGCCGTCCTGGTCAGGTGGACGAACGCCTCGCCGAGCTGCCCCCACAGCAGGCGCAGCTCGTGCCGGTCCTCCGGCACGGTGCTCGCCACCTCGTCCCACGGCGCGGGGGCGGCGCTCAGGCGTCCCGCCTCGTCGCGGCCCACCTCCGTCAGGCGGTAGGTCCGGCTGCCGCCGGCCTCGCCGCCGGTGACCAGGCCCTCGTCCTCCAGCTGCTGGAGCGCGGGGTAGACCGAGCCGGGGCTGGGCCGCCACACGCCGCGGCTGCGCGCCTCGATGTCCTGGATCATCTGGTAGCCGTTCTTGGGCTCCTCGCCGAGCAGCAGGAGCAGCGCCGCCCGGACGTCGCCGCGCCGCACCCGCGGCCCCGCCTCCATGCCCGGGGTGCCCGGCGGGGGCGGCGGCATCGGGGGGTGCGGGAATCCGTGTCGTCCATGTGGATCAATCATTACATCTCCCAACTATCGAGATGTTCTGACGATATATCTAGATAGTTGAGGCGGCAATGCCCTTTTCTGGCGACTCTCGTCCGTGTTAGTGCTCGTTAACAGCTGCCCGGAGCGCAGCCCCGGCCATGGCGTGCAGCAGCGGGCGCATCGCCCCGGGCGGGAGCTCGCCCGCGCTGTGCGGCGTCGAGTTCAGCAGGCCGAAGACCGCGTGCGTGGCGGCCCGCAGCCGGGACGCCGGGCACGACGGGTGGAGCTCGGCCAGCACCGCCACCCACTCCTCGACGTAGAGCCGCTGCAGCCGCCGGATCTGCCGCCGCTCCCGCTCCGGCACGTTGCCCAGTTCGCGGTCGTGCACGGTGATCAGCGCCGGCTGCTCGAGCGCGAACGTGATGTGCGCGTCGAGCAGCGCGTCCAGGATCTCGGCCGGGCCGGCGGAGGCCGTGACGACCGCGACCGCCGACTCGCGCAGCCGCGAGCTGATGTCGAGCAGCAGCTCCGCCAGCAGCGCCTCCTTGCCGCTGAAGTGGCGGTAGAGCGCCGGCCCCGAGACGCCCACCGCGCCGCCGATGTCCTCGATCGGCACGCCGTGGAAACCGCGCGCCGCGAACAGCCTCGCGGCGGCGTCGAGGATCTCGGCACGCCTGTTGCCGCGATTGCGGGTAGGTGTCGGGGCAGTCGTCACAGTCACATCATGCTAGACGGTTGAGTTAATGGCCACTAACATCACGACCATGACGAGAGGGCAGAGATGAGCGACTGGCCGATACTCAAGTCGGCCGCCGACCCCGGGAGCGAGGCGTACAGGAGCAACGCCGAGCTCAACGAGCGGCTCGCCGCAGAGCTCCGCGACCGCCTCGCCACCGCCGCGCTCGGCGGGCCAGAACGGTCGCGCAGCCGCCACGTCGAGCGCGGCAAGCTGCTGCCCCGCGAGCGCGTCGACGGCCTGCTCGACCCGGGCTCGCGGTTCCTGGAGCTGTCGCCGCTGGCCGCGAACGGCCTCTACGACGACCAGGCGCCCGCCGCCGGCATCATCACCGGCGTCGGCCGGGTCTCCGGCCGCGAGTGCGTGGTCGTGGCCAACGACGCCACCGTCAAGGGCGGCACCTACTACCCCATGACCGTCAAGAAGCACCTGCGCGCGCAGGAGGTGGCGCTGCACAACCACCTGCCGTGCGTCTACCTCGTCGACTCCGGCGGCGCGTTCCTGCCGAAACAGGACGAGGTGTTCCCGGACCGCGAGCACTTCGGCCGCATCTTCTACAACCAGGCCACGATGTCCGCGCGGGGCATCCCGCAGATCGCCGCCGTGCTCGGCTCCTGCACCGCGGGCGGCGCGTACGTGCCCGCCATGAGCGACGAGGCCGTCATCGTACGGAACCAGGGCACGATCTTCCTGGGCGGCCCGCCGCTGGTGAAGGCGGCCACCGGCGAGGAGGTCACGGCCGAGGAGCTCGGCGGCGGCGACCTGCACGCGCGCGTCAGCGGCGTCACCGACCACCTCGCCGAGGACGACGCGCACGCGCTGGCGATCGTCCGCGACATCGTCTCCACGCTCGCGCCGCGCGCCCCGCGCCCGTGGCCGGTGGCCGCGCCGGAGCCGCCCGCCCACGATCCGCGCGACCTCTACGGGATCGTCCCCGCCGACACGCGCCGGCCGTACGAGGTACGCGAGGTGATCGCGCGGCTGGTTGACGGGTCCCGGTTCCTGGAGTTCAAGGCCGAGTACGGGCCCACGCTGGTCACCGGGTTCGCCCATGTCCACGGCCACCCGGTGGGCATCCTGGCCAACAACGGCATCCTGTTCGCCGAGTCCGCGCTCAAGGGCGCGCACTTCATCGAGCTGTGCGACCAGCGGCGGATCCCGCTGCTGTTCCTGCAGAACATCAGCGGGTTCATGGTCGGCAAGGCGTACGAGGCGGGCGGCATCGCCAAGCACGGCGCCAAGATGGTCACGGCCGTGTCGTGCGCCCGGGTGCCCAAGTTCACGGTGGTCATCGGCGGCTCGTTCGGGGCCGGCAACTACGCGATGGCCGGGCGGGCGTACGCGCCGCGCTTCCTGTGGATGTGGCCGAACGCCCGCATCTCGGTCATGGGCGGTGAGCAGGCGGCGAACGTGCTCACCACGGTGGGCTCCTCTGCGGGCGGGGCCGACCCCGAGGCGATCCGGGCCCAGTACGAGCACCAGGGCAACCCGTACTACTCCACCGCCAGGCTGTGGGACGACGGCGTGATCGACCCCGTCGACACCCGCACCGTGCTCGGCCTGGCCCTGTCCGCGGCGGCCAACGCCCCGCTCGAACCCGCCGGCTACGGCGTCTTCCGGATGTGATCATGACTGATTCCCTGTTCGGCCGGGTGCTGGTCGCCAACCGGGGCGAGATCGCCGTCCGGGTCATCCGCACCCTGCGCGCGCTCGGCATCGGCGCGGTCGCCGTGCACACGGCCGCCGACGCGGGCGCGCGCCACGTGATCGAGGCTGACGAGGCCCACCAGATCCCGAAATATCTGGATATCGAGGCGATCGTGGAGGTGGCCCGGCGCTCCGGCGCGGCGGCCGTCCACCCCGGCTACGGCTTCCTGGCCGAGAACGCCGCCTTCGCCCGCCGCTGCGCGGAGGCCGGGCTGGTGTTCGTCGGGCCGCCGGCGGACGCCATCGAGGCGATGGGCGACAAGATCCGCGCCAAGCGCACCGTGTCGGCCGCCGGAGTGCCCGTGGTACCGGGCGCGGCCGAACCCGGCGACGAGCTCTCGACCTGGTCCGCCTTCCCCGCCCTGATCAAGCCGTCGGCGGGCGGCGGCGGCAAGGGCATGGTGCTGGTCAGGTCGGCGGCGGAGCTGCCGGACGCCCTGGAGTCCGCCCGGCGCACGGCCACGGCCGCCTTCGGCGACGGCACCCTCCTGATCGAGCGCTATGTGGAGCGGCCCCGGCACATCGAGATCCAGGTCCTCGCCGACGGCCACGGCACCGTCGTCCACCTGGGCGAACGCGAGTGCAGCCTGCAGCGCAGGCACCAGAAGATCGTCGAGGAGGCCCCGTCGCCCTTCGTCGACGCGGAGACCAGGGCCCGCATGGGCGCCGCCGCCGTGGAGGCCGCCCGCGCGGTCGGCTACGTCGGCGCGGGCACCGTCGAGTTCATCGTCGACGGCGCCACGGGCGCCTACCACTTCATGGAGATGAACACCCGTCTCCAGGTCGAGCACCCCGTCACCGAGCTGGTCACCGGCCTCGACCTGGTGGAGCTGCAGCTCCGGGTGGCGGCCGGCGAGCCTCTCCCGTTCACCCAGGACGAGGTGCGGCTCGACGGCCACGCGGTCGAGGCGCGCGTCTACGCCGAGGACCCGGCGCGCGGCTTCCTGCCCACCGGCGGCCGCGTCCTCGCCCTGCGCGAGCCCGCCGGTCCGGGGGTACGGGTCGACTCCGGGCTGCTGGAGGGCGGAGTGGTCGGCAGCGAGTTCGACCCGATGCTGTCCAAGGTCATCGCCTGGGCGCCGGACCGGGCGGGCGCGCTCCGTGCCCTCGACCGCGCCCTGAGCGAGACCGTGGTGCTCGGGGTCACCACCAACGTGCCGTTCCTGCGAGCCCTGCTCGCCCACGAAACCGTCCGCGCCGGCGACCTGGACACCGGCCTGGTCGAACGAGCCCTCCCAGACCTCCTCCCCACCACCGACCCAACCCGCGCAGAAGCGGCCCGCACGGACCAGACCCGCGAGGACGGGGGTCGTGCGGATGCGGCTCGCACGAACGCGGGTGGTGCGGATCAGGCCCGCGAGGACGGGGGTCGTGCGGATGCGGCCCGCGCGGACCGGGGCCGTACAGATGTGGCTCACGCGGACGTGGCTGGGGTCGCCGTGGCTCGTATGGGGCGCGGGGTGCCCTTGGATGCGCTGGCGGCCGCCGCGCTCGTGTTTCACGATCAGCCGGTGGGGCGTGACCCGTGGGAGGTCATGGACGGCTGGCGGGTCGGGGAGCGGGCCTGGACGACGTGGCGGCTGGAGACGCGCGACGGCGTGCATGCCGTCCACGTGCGCGGCCTGCCCCGGGAGGGCGCCGAGGTCAGGGTGGCGGACGGCCCGCCCGTTCCATCCGTCCTCCGCACGTACGCGGACGGTCCCGGATCGCCGGGCGGACCTGCCGTCCGGCCGTACGGGGGTGGGGTCGTCGTCACTGTGGATGGTCGTACGACGCACTACGTGTGCGCCCGGGACGGCGAGACGGTGTGGCTCGGCCGGGACGGGCACGCCTGGCCCGTCACCCGCCACCTGATCGGCGACCCGGGTGACCGCGCAGGCGCCGCGGGGAGCGGTGACGGCGTGGTCAGGAGCCCGATGCCCGGCACCGTCCTGGTGGTCAAGGCCCAGGTCGGCGACCAGGTCAAGGAAGGCCAGCCGCTGGTGATCGTGGAGGCGATGAAGATGGAGCACACCGTCACCGCCCCACGGGACGGCCGCGTCGCCGAGCTGCCGGCGCAGGCCGGCCGGCCCGTCGACATGGACGCCGTGCTGGCCGTGGTGGAGGAGGGATGATGGCGCGCGCGTACCCGATGGAGGGCCTGCCGCAGCAGGTCACCGTCTACGAGGTCGGCCCCCGCGACGGCCTGCAGAACGAAGCCGCGATCGTGCCCGTCGAGGTCAAGGCCGAGTTCATCGACCGGCTCGCCGACGCCGGGCACAAGGTGATCGAGGCGACCAGCTTCGTGCACCCGAAGTGGGTGCCCCAGCTCGCGGACGCGGAGCAGCTGCTCGACCGGCTGCACCGCAGGCCCGGCGTCCGCTACCCGGTGCTCGTGCCGAACGAGCGCGGCCTGGACCGGGCGCTGGAGCGGGGCGTCGACGAGATCGCCGTCTTCGCCAGCGCCACCGAGACGTTCGCCGCCAAGAACCTCAACCGGAGCCTGGAGAGCCAGTTCGAGATGTTCGAGCCGGTGGTCGCCCGGGCGCTGGAGAACGGCGTGCGGGTGCGCGCGTACGTGTCGATGTGCTTCGGCGACCCGTGGGAGGGCCCCACGCCCGTCTCCCAGGTCGTCGCGGTCGGGGAGCGGCTGCTCGGGCTGGGCTGCTACGAGCTGTCGCTGGGCGACACGATCGGCGTCGGCACGCCCGGCCACGTCACCGCGCTCATCGAGGCGTTCACCTCGCCGGACAAGCTCGCCGTCCACTTCCACGACACCTACGGGCAGGCGCTCGGCAACACCCTGGCCGCGCTCAGGGCGGGCGTCACCACCGTGGACGCCTCCACCGGAGGCATCGGCGGCTGCCCGTACGCCGAGTCCGCCACCGGCAACCTGGCCACCGAGGACCTCGTCTGGATGCTGCGCGGGCTCGGCATCGAGACCGGCCTCGACCTGGACAAGCTCGTGGCCACCAGCACCTGGCTGGCCGCCCGGCTGGGCCGGCCCAGCCCCTCCCGCGTCGTCCAGGCCCTCGCGAAAGGCTGACCCATGCTGACACCCGAACACGAAGAGCTGCGCAAGACCGTCGAGGCCTTCGCCCGCGAGGTGGTCGCCCCCGTCATCGGCGGCTACTACGAGCGCGAGGAGTTCCCGTACGACATCGTCCGCCAGATGGGCGCGATGGGCCTGTTCGGCCTGCCCATCCCCGAGCAGTACGGCGGCATGGGCGGCGACTACTTCGCCCTCTGCCTGGCGCTGGAGGAGCTGGCCAGGGTCGACTCCAGCGTGTCGATCACCCTGGAGGCGGCGGTGTCGCTCGGCGCGATGCCCATCCTCCGGTTCGGCACCGGGGAGCAGCGCGACCACTGGCTGCCGAAGCTGGCCGCGGGGGAGATGCTGGGCGCGTTCGGCCTGACCGAGCCGGGCGGCGGCTCGGACGTGCCCGGCGGCATGCGCACCACCGCCGTGCTCGACGGCGACGAGTGGGTGATCAACGGGACGAAGGCGTTCATCACCAACTCCGGCACCGACATCACCGGCGTCGTCGGCGTCGCCGCGCTGACCGGCGAGCGGGAGATCTCGACCATCCTCGTCCCCTCGGGCACGCCGGGCTTCACCGTGTCGAAGAAGTACTCCAAGGTCGGCTGGAACGCCTCGGACACGCGCGAGCTGTCGTTCTCCGACTGCCGGGTGCCCGCCGCCAACCTGCTCGGCGAGCGCGGCCGCGGCTACGCCCAGTTCCTGCAGACGCTGGACGAGGGCCGCATCGCGATCGCCGCCCTCAGCGTCGGCCTGTCGCAGGGCTGCGTGGACGAGTGCCTGAAGTACGTGCGCGAGCGCCGCGCCTTCGGCCACCCGATCGGCCATTACCAGGCCATCCAGTTCAAGATCGCCGACATGGAGGCCCGCGCCCACACCGCCCGCCTGGCCTATTACCACGCGGCCGAGAAGATGCTCGCGGGCGTCCCGTTCAAGAAGGAAGCGGCGATCGCCAAGCTCGTCTCGTCCAACGCGGCCATGGACAACTCCCGCGACGCGACGCAGATCTTCGGCGGGTACGGATTCATGAACGAGTTTCCGGTGGGCCGTTTCTACCGCGACGCGAAGATCCTGGAGATCGGCGAAGGAACGTCCGAGGTGCAGCGCATGCTGATCGCCCGCCAGCTGGGATTGGGTGATCTGTGAATTGGCGGATGTCTGTCGCCGCAGGGCGCTAGGATTCGGCGCATCGCACTCGATCGGCGGAGGGCGGACTCTGGGGTGAGCCCACAAGGAGCACACTGGTCCATCTCCGGCGCGGTGATGACGGACTGCCTCGTTTCCCCTTAACCATGAGGATGAAATGCTGGATCCGTCACAGGATCACCTGCGATGGTGGTTCCTGAAAATCTATATGATCATTCTGTCCGGTTTGATCATGGTCACTGTGCTCGCCGGGGCTTTCCTGGACGAGAAGGCATGGGCCCAGGTCAAGCCGGAGCTCGCGGATATCAGGCTCTGGACCTTCCAGATAGGCATGATCATCGTCGGGAGCTATCTGTTCTCCGACGGTAGAAGGAGTTGAACGCGCCCCGGTCGCCCGCAATCGGCGGGTGGCCGGGGCGTTCTCGTCGTGCCGGCGGGTTCCACCCGTCACCCTGCTGCTTGTCATAGGGGACATATCGCTCGAATGTCGTCAGAGTGGCGACATATGCGAATTTACGGGTAAGTAGGAACAATGCCCGTAGTATGATTTTATGTACCCGAGTTGTACCTTTTTCTAGCTGGCCCCGAAAGTCGCCACTTGTGGTGGCTGGGGCTTTTCTTCTACGCTGGGTTTGACGAAGACGGTCGCCAGGCGCGACTAATGTCGTTCTTGTGAAACCGCCGTCAGCGTCAGGGTATGAGTCCGTACAGCCGTATCCATCGAGTGCAACTGTCTCGGGGTGATCCTCCGAGCCGTACGGTTGTGTGTCTGTTTCAACCCATCCCTCCCGTAGCGAGGGAGGAGGGGCCTCCTGTCGGCCGACGTCGCATTGTGCAGACAGGAGGCCCTTTCTCATGAAAGCTTAGGCGAGGCAGAGGTAATATGAAAGAGTCTAGCTTTTCTTATGTTCTACCTCGGAGGGGCTATGCGTACCGGAGTGGTAAATCCTTGCCACCCCGGCCCGCCCGCGTTCCGTCGAAGGTGTCGCGGCACTTCTTCGTGTATGGTATGAATGTCGTTTTTGTGCCGCGCACCCTGTCGCCGCCCTCGGCAGGCCGGGTCCGGGCGATCCGCGACTCATGAGTGTTGGACTCGGGAACGGGGCGCGATCTAGTGTCATACGTCATGACGGCTGACGATCTTCTTATCCGGAGGGTGGAGAAGTCCGACGCGGACGACGTGTTCGCGCTGGCGCGCGAGTTCGGTCTCACCTTCCGGCCCGAGCGCGAGGCCTTCGACGCCGCGCTGCCGCTGCTGCTGAAGGACGAAGACACCCTGCTGCTCGCCGCCGTCGTCGACGGGCGCGTCCACGGCTATCTGCTCGGCTACGTCCATCTGACGCTCTTCGCCAACGGGCCCGTCGCCTGGGTGGAGGAGGCGATGGTGCAGTCGGGGTCGCGCCGGCAGGGCATCGGGCGCGGCCTGCTCGTGGAGTTCGAGAAGTGGGCGCGCGACCGCGGCGCCCGCTACGTGGCGATGGCGACCCGGCGCGCGCCGGAGTTCTATCACGCGCTCGGTTACGAGGCTTCTGCCACTTTCTACCGTAAGGTGCTGCGCTGACCTTGTCCTAGGGGGATGGCATGCTTGGTGCGTGACCATCCACCAGGTGAGCCCCCTGTTCGTCGGCCGTGCCGGCGAGCTCGACCTGCTCCTGGGTGTACTGGGTGAGACGCGCGGCGGCGCCGCGGCCACCGTGCTGGTCGGCGGCGAGGCCGGGGTGGGCAAGACCCGGCTCATGGGGGAGTTCACCGACCGGGCCGGCGACGCGCTGGTGCTCGTCGGCGGCTGCCTGGAGCTCGGCACCGAGGGCCTGCCGTTCGCCCCGTTCACCGCCGTGCTGCGCTCCCTGGTGCGCACGCTCGGCCGCGACCGGGTCGCTGAGCTGGTGCCCGGCGGCACGACCCGAGGACTGGCGCGGCTGCTGCCCGAGTTCGGCGAGCCCGACCGCGACGGCGCCGAGGCCAGGGCGCGGCTGTTCGAGCAGCTGCTCGGCCTGCTGGAGCGGCTGGCCGAGGACCGGCCGGTCATCCTGGTCGTGGAGGACGCCCACTGGGCCGACCGCTCCACCCGCGACCTGCTCTCCTTCCTGGTGCGCTACCAGCGCGGCACCGGCCGCCTGATGATCGTCGTCACCTACCGTTCCGACGAGCTCCACCACGCCCACCCACTGCGCCCGCTCCTCGCCGAGCTGTCCAGGGTCGCGTGGGTGACCCGGGTGGAGCTGAGCCGGCTCAGCCGCCGCGAGGTCGCCGCCCAGGCGGCGGGCATCCTCGCCCGCGAGCCGTCGCCCGCCGACATCGAGCGGGTCTACTCGCGCAGCGAGGGCAACCCGCTGTTCGTCGAGGCGCTGCTGAGCGAGGACGGCTCCGGCGGCCTGCTCCCGGAGTCACTGCGCGACCTGCTGCTGGCGAGCGTGGAGCGGCTGCCCGACGAGACGCAGGAGCTGCTGCGCATGGCCAGCGCCGGCGGCCAGCGCATCGAGCACGACCTGCTGGCCGCCGTCACCGGGTTCGACGAGGCGGCGCTCGCCGCCCGGCTGCGCCCCGCCGTTGCGGGCAACGTGCTCGCCGTCGACGGCGAGGGCTACGCCTTCCGCCACGCGCTGATCCGCGAGGCGCTCCACGACGACCTGCTGCCCGGCGAGCACACCCGGCTCCACACCCGCTTCGCCGAGGCGCTGGAGCGCGACCTGTCGGTCCTGCCCGCGCCGCGCGGCGCGATCGAGCTGGCCCACCACTGGCACGCCGCCCGCGACACCACCTGGGCGCTCACCAGCGCCTGGCACGCCGCCGCCGCGGCCCGTCGCTCCACCGCCTACGACGAGCAGCTGCGCATGCTCTCGCGGGTGCTGGAGCTGTGGGACCACGTGCCCGACGCGGCGGAGCGCACCGGCCGCGGCCACGCCGACGTGCTGCGCCAGACGGCCGTCGTGGCCCACCTCGCGGGCGAGTACGACCGCGCCGCCGCGCTCGCCTCGGCCGCGCTCGGTGAGATCGACCGCGCCGCCGACCCGGTGGCGGCCGCCCGCGTGCTGCGGCTGCGCGGCCTCATCCGCTACGACCTGAGCCGCCCCGGCCACATCGACGACCTGTACGAGGCGGCGGCCCTGGTCCCCGCCGAGCCGCCGAGCAGGCTGCGCGGCCAGGTGCTGGAGTCGCTGGCCCGCATGCTCCACCGGCCGGACCGGCGCGCGGAGCGGATCGCCACGGCGGAGCAGGCCATCGAGATCGGCCGCCGGGCCGGCGACGACACCGTCCAGGCGCAGGCCCTGATCAGCCTCACCTGGACCCGCTGCCTGCGCTTCGCCGAGATCGACGAGCATCGCGGCGGCTACGCCGAGGCGCGCCGGCTGGCGGTCCGCGCCGACGCCTACAACGCGCTCATGCGCGTGGCCATCTCCGAGTCCGACAGCCTGGAGGGCGCCGGACGCCACGAAGAGGCGGCCCAGGTCGCCCGCGACGGCATCGCGCTGGCCGAGCGCTACGGGCTGGCCCGCACGTCCGGCACGTTCCTGTCGATCAACCTGGCCGAGCCGCTGATGTCGCTCGGCCGCTGGGACGAGGCGCTGGAGGTGATCGAGCACGCCCTGGAGCTGGTGCCGCCCCCGCCCCACCAGACCGGGCTGCGCGGCTTCGCCACCGACATCGCGCTGGCCCGCGGCCGGCTCGACCAGGCCGCGGAGCTGCTGGCGGCCATCGGGCGCATCGTGGCGCGCGGCTCGTTCCGCGAGCAGACCGTGCTGCCCCACGGCCGCCGCGAGGCGGAGCTCCTGCTGGCCCGAGGCCGGGTCGACGAGGCGCGCGAGGCGGGCCTGCGCCTGCTGCGCTCCCACGACCTCAGGGCCGAGCCGCGCTACTCGTGGGGGCTGCTGGCGTCCCTGGCCGAGCTGGGCGGACCGGTGCTGGCCGAGGTCCGCGCGCTCGCCGAGCGGCTGCCCGCCGACGGCGACCTGCAGCAGGCCCAGCGGCTCACCGTCACCGCCATGACCGTGACGGAGGACGACCCCGAGGCCCGGCTCAAGGCCTGGGACGCGGCGGTGGCCGCCTGGGAGGCGCTGCGCAACCCGTACGCGCGAGCCCGGGTGTGCGAGGGGGCCGCGCACGCCGCGCTGGCGTGCGGCGACCGCGAGCACGCGGCGGCGCGGCTGGCCACGGCGGACGAGCTGGCGCAGCGGCTCGGCGCGCGGCCGCTGCTGGCGCGGGTCGACGCGCTGGCCAGGCGGGCCGGGATCGCCCTGGCGGACCAGTCCGCGCCCGGCGGGCCGCCGCTCGGCCTGACCGCCCGCGAGCTGGAGGTGCTGCGCCACGTCGCCAGGGGCCGGAGCAACCGCGAGATCGCCGCCGAGCTGTTCATCGCCGTCAAGACGGTCAGCGTGCACGTGTCCAACATCCTCGCCAAGCTCGGCGTCGCCTCCCGGGGCGAGGCCGCAGCCAAGGCCCACGCGCTGCGCCTGTTCGGCGAGTGAGCGGCCTCAGCCCGTGAGCTGGGCCTCCAGGCGGTAGCCGTCGACCGTCACGTACACCTGGTCGCCGGGGCGGGCGTTGAGCCGCATCAGCACCGGCTGGAGAGAGTCGAACACCGGCTGCTGACCCTGCCACACCAGCACGATCGCGTTGTCGCCCGGGCCGGTGACCGACAGCAGCGTGCCGGGGCGCATGCCGAGCTGGGCCGCGTAGTTCTGCGGCACCGGCACGGGGCCGCCGCGCAGGTGCTCGGGCTTGACCTCGATGCGCTGCCAGCGGCGCGGATCCGACGACGGGCTCGGAGGCGGCGGCGGGGGAGTGGCCGGGGTGCCGGCCAGGTGGCCCTGGAGCATCGGCGAGCGGCCGTTGGAGAGGGCCGACAGCGTCGCGAGCGCGGCCGACGGGTCGATGGAGTTGGCCGCGGCGGCGGGGATCGGCTGGCCGCCCCTGTGGTGGTGCCCGTTGGCGCCGGGGGTGCGGCGCGGCAGCGGCTGCGGCGGGCCCTCGGACGCGGCGACCGGGTCGTGGACCTGCTCGGGCGGCAGCGCGTCCAGCCACGCCTTGGCCGAGTGGGCGCGGATGCCCAGCTCCGCCATCAGCTCCACCATGTCCGCGTCCGGCTGGGCCGAGGCCAGCAGCCTGCGGGTACGGGCCTGCAGTCCCTGGATGTCGCCGACGACCAGCCAGCCGTCCTGGAGACGGCGGTCCGGCATCAGCGTGACCAGCACCCGCCACAGCGGGGTGCGCAGGGACGGCACGGTCGCGGGATGGGCGGGGTCCGCGCCGATCAGCTGATCCTCGGTCGCGGCGGCGCCCAGCCACTCGGTGAGCCGGAACATGTGCCCGGTGATCGGGGCCGACTCCGACGAGCGCAGCCAGGTGAGCACCCGCTCCTCGGCGGTGCGCTGCGCCTGGGAGAGGATCTCGCGCTCGACGAGCATCTTGTGCGCGAGCGTGCGCAGGCTGACCGGGTCCTCGGCGAACAGGCGGTGCTCGGCCACGGCCAGCTCCAGCTTGTTCAGGCCGCGGAACAGGCTGTCGACCACCCTGACCATCGCGTGGTCGGTGTCGGACGGCACAGGGGCGGGCTGGGAGCCGTACGAGGCGGACCCGCCGGGGAGGCTCGGCAGGGAGCCGGTGTGCGGGCCGGAGGAGTCGGACGCGGCGGGGCGCTGTGGCAGCGGGCTCTGGCCCCCGCCCACGGCGGGGAAGGAGCCGGTGGAGCGCTGGTCCCGGCCGACGGCGGGGAAGGAGCCCGTGGAGCGCTGGTCCCGGCCGACGGCGGGGAAGGAGCCCGTGGAGCGCCGGCCCTCGTCCGGGGACGAGCTCTGCGACCGCTGGGGGTCGCCGGGGAACGAGCCGGGAGCGCGCCGGCTGTCGCCGGGGAAGGACCCGGGGGAGCGCTGCTCCTCGGCCGGAAAGGAGGCTGCCGGACGCCGGGGTTCGCCGCCCGGCCGCGCGTCGTCGCCCACCCTGGGGAAGGAGCCGGTGTTCCGGCGCTCGTCGGCGGGGGCGGGGAAGGCTCCGGTGTTGCGGCGCTCGTCGGCGCGCTGCGGCAGCGGCTCGCCCTTGGCGGGGCCGCCGTTCGGGCCGGCGAAGGCGCCGGTGCCCTCGAACGCGGCCGCCGGACGCTCGCCCGCGGCGGGGAAGGAACCGGTGCCGGACGCGCCGCGCTGGACCGGCCTGGTGACCTCGGGATGCCCGGCCACGGCTTCCGGCCGGGCCGCCAGCCTGCCGAGCACCTCGCGGAAGACCGTACCCATCACCGTCTCGGGAGTGGACCCCGGCGCCTTCAGGTCGGCCGGCGTCAGGCGGCGCAGTCGGTGCCAGCCGCCCAGGCCCACGATCGCCGTCCGGGCGGGCTCCGGATAGCCCGGCAGCGTCGGATCGATCGGATGCAGCGCCATCGCCGGCAGCACGTCGCCCAGCGGCAGATGATCCCAGCGCGAGGAGGCGAGGAGCGCGAGCCGCTCGCACACCCAGTCGAGACCGGTCGCGGCGAAGGCCCTCTGCAGCGGCATCGACGACCACCACGCGGACGGCAGGCGCGGATCGGACAGCGCCTCCGCGACCTGTTGCGGCCGACTCCAGCGCAGGGCAGGGACCAGGTCGCTCAGGCAGATCGATGACTCGACGTCCATCGGCGGGACCTTATCCTCCCCAGTGTGCCGCGATACGCATGTGACTGATGGTGCAGCCTACGCGGCAAGCTATCAATCGGTGTGAATAGGGTAAAGACGCTTCATGTCCAAACCGTACCGTGGACGACCCCCCACGAGGGCCACACACTCGGCACCCGCACGGCAACCTGACTCCAGAGCCTCCCTCTCGCCCGCCCCCGACAGGGCGGCGGCGAGGTAGCCGGCGGCGAACGCGTCACCCGCTCCCGTCGAGTCCACGGCCTCCGCGGGCACCGCGTCCGCCTTCGCCACGACCTGCCCGCCTACCGCCACGAGACCGCCCTGGGGCCCCAGCTTCACGACCGCTGTCCCGTAATGCTCGCTGAGGGTCTCGGCCGCCCGCTCGGGCGTGGTGGCGCCGCTGAGAAGGAGAGCTTCGTCACGATTGGGAAAGATCAATCCG
The DNA here is from genome assembly GCF_019396385.1 of Nonomuraea harbinensis. Classification (GTDB taxonomy): domain Bacteria; phylum Actinomycetota; class Actinomycetes; order Streptosporangiales; family Streptosporangiaceae; genus Nonomuraea; species Nonomuraea ferruginea. Next base: position 112,129 of record NZ_JAHKRN010000015.1, read on the forward strand.
GCGAGCGCCGTCTCGCCGAGGAACCGCGTCACGCCGAACTCGGCGAGCGGGCCCGTCGAGGCCGGGTCGACGCTGATCGAGGCCCCGGCACCGGTCGCCTTCGCCATGGCCAGCCTGCTCAGGGCCAGGCCGGGATCGCTGAACAGGGTGTAACCGGAGACGTGCAGGTGCGTCACGCCGTCGAGGAGCGCGTCGTCCCAGTCGAGGGGGGAGATCAGCTCGCCGGCGCCCCGGTTCGTCAGCATGGAGCGCTCGCCGGTGCTGTCGACCATCGAGATGACCACGGCGGTCGGGTTGGCGGCGTCGATCCGGATGTGCGGGCGCACCCCGGTCTTGGTCAGCTCGGCGATGTGCCACTCGCTGCTGTCGTATCCGCAGCGGGCCAGCAGGTTCGCGTCGGCGCCCAGGAAGGCCGCCCACGCGGCGGTGTTCGCGCCGGAGCCGCCGGGGCGCAGCGCGATGTCGGCGGCGATGTCGGAAGGGATGTCGGGGCCCGACATGACCGGAGCGCCGTGCATGGCCACCACGTCGGTGACCACGTCGCCGATGACCAGCAGGCCCTGGCCGTTCACGATCGTGACCAGGCCAGCGCGATACGGGCCGCGAGCGCGACGTTGCCGCGGACCGCGGCCAGGTTGGCCTCCAGGGAGGCCCCGCCGGTGCCGCGCACCAGGTAGCCCAGCAGGAACGGGGTGATCGCCTGGCCGGTGACGCCCTCGCGCTCGGCGGTGGCCAGGGCCTCGGCGAGCACGCGGTCGTGCAGCGCCGGGTCGAGCTGCTGGTCCTCCGGGATCGGGTTGGCCACGATCAGCGCCGTCTCCTGGCCGCCGAACGCGTCCTGGCCGCGCATGACCGCGGCCGCCTCCTCGGGCATCTCGATCCGCCACTCCACGGGACGGCCGGAGGAACGCAGGTAGAAGCCGGGGAACTCGTCGGTCCGGTAGCCGGCCACGGTCACGCCGCGCGTCTCCAGGCGCTGCAGCGTGGCGGGCACGTCCAGGATGGACTTGACGCCCGCGCACACCACGGTGACGCGGGTCCTGGACAGCGTGTCCAGGTCGGCGGACTCGTCCTGGTCGTCCGTCCAGCCGCGGTGCACGCCGCCCAGGCCGCCGGTGGCGAACAGGCGGATGCCCGCCCGGGCCGCCAGGAACGACGTCGCCGCCACCGTGGTCGCGCCGCTCACCTTCAGCGCGGCGGCGAGCGGGAGGTCGCGCTGGCTCAGCTTGCGCAGCCCCGGCTCCATCGCGACGCGCTCCAGCGAGGCCTCGTCCAGGCCGATCCTGGCCACTCCGTCCAGCACCGCGATCGTGGCGGGGACCGCGCCTTCGCGCCGTACGATCTCCTCCAGCTCGCGCGCGACCTCGAGGTTGCGGGGCCGGGGCAGGCCGTGCGAGATGATCGTGGACTCCAGCGCGACGACCGGTGCGCCCGAGTCGAGAGCCTCGGCGACCTCGTCGGACGGCTGGAGAAGGGAGTCGGTGGTGCGGCGCATGTGTGTTTCGTACTCCTTGAGTGGTCTTGTGGCGCATTGTCGGAACGGAGTGTTTCGAGGAATTTGTTCCGAACCGAGCAGCGTACGGGGGGACCGCGTCCGCGTCCACCCGTGCTCACCCGGACGGCGGCACCCCCGCGCCGCCGTCCGCCCGGGGATCACACGAGCAGCAGCACACCCGCGAGCGACACCCCGCCGACGAGCCCGGTGGCGATCCCGCCGAGCAGCACGGTCCGCCCTCCGCGCAGCAGTCTCCGCACGTCGATCCCGGTGCCGAGGCCGAACATCGCGGCAGCCAACAGGATATTCGCCGCCTGCCCCGCCACCGCGACGACCCCGTCCGGCACCATCCCCGTGCCGCGCACGCATGCCATGACGACGAACCCGGCCACGAACAGCGGCACCCCGGCCACCCGCCCCGCCTTCCCGCGCGGTGCCCGTGCGGGACGAACCGGTGGATCCGCGGGCAGGCCCGCCCGTCCGGCATGCGCGTCCTGGAGCCGCCTCCCGGGCGTGGCGTGAGACCCCGTGTACGAGACGAGGGCGACCAGGGGAGCCAGGAGGAGGACCCGGCCGAGCTTGACCGTCACGGCCGTCGTCAGGACGCCCGTGGCGGCCCCGATGGCCGCCACCTGGGCCACCTCGTGAACGGCCGCGCCCGTCCAGACGGCGAGCTGCGAGGGGGAGAGACCGAGCCAGGAGGCGGCGAGGGGGATCGCGAGCAGGGCGCCCGTGCCGTACAGGACCACCACCGCCAGGGCGGCGGCCGCCTCGTCGTCCTCGGTGCCCGCGCTGTCGTGCATGGCCGCGATCGCCGCCGCCCCGCAGACGGCCACCCCCGTCGCCACCAGCAGCGAGGCGCCCGGCGGGACGCCGAGCCTGCGGCCGGCCACCGGCGTCACCGCGAACGTCACCCCGGTGGCCACCACCACGACCACCACCGTCTGCCAGCCCAGCCCCAGGATCTGCGGCACCGAGACCTGCAGCCCGAGCAGCACCACCGCCGCCCGCAGCACCGGCCTCGACACGAACCGCAGCCCCGGCAGCAGCCGCCGGCGGGCACCCCCGAAGCCCGCCAGCGCCGCCCCCAGCACCACCGCGACCACCGCCGCGCTCACCGCGGGCACCGCCGCGTTCACCGCCAGCGCGCCCCCCAGCGCGGCAGCCGACACGAGCACCCCGGGCAGCAGGGCGGGCAGGGACCGGAGAGCAGGCAGGGGCACGGCATCCAGTCTTCGGCGGGACCGGGAACGCCGGTAGCCGCTCGCCGGATGGCAGGTCATAGCCTGGGGCTATGAGTGAATTGCCCGATCTCGTCTCGCTCAAGCTGCTGGTCGACGTCGGCGAGCTGGGCAGCCTCGGGCAGGCGGCCAGGGCGGCCGGGATCGCGCAGCCGTCGGCCAGCAAGCGCATCGCCCGGCTCGAACGCCGCCTCGGCCTCCCCCTGCTGGAGCGCACCCCGCGCGGGTCGGCGCTCACCGGCGAAGGGAAGATCGTGGCCGGCTGGGCCGCGCAGGTCGTCGGCGCCGCCCAGGAGCTCGTGCGCGCCGCCGAGGCCGTCCGGCGCGGCGGGGCCGGGCACCTCAGGGTCGCGGCGAGCATGACCGTGGCCGAGTACCTGCTGCCGCGCTGGCTGGGCGAGCTGCAGAGCCGGGAGCCGGACGTCGAGGCCGGGCTGGACGTGATGAACTCCGCCGACGTGGCGGCCCGGGTGCTGGCCGGGGAGGTGGAGCTCGGGTTCGTGGAAGGGCCGGCCGTGCCGGACGGGCTGGCCGAGCGGGTGGTGGGCGGCGACCGGCTGGTGGTCGTGGTCGCGCCCGGCCATCCGTGGGCGCGCCGCCGCACCCTCCTGCGAGGTCCCGAGCTGGCCGCCACCCCGCTGGTGGTACGGGAGCGCGGGTCGGGCACCAGGGAGACGCTGGACGTGGTGTTCAGCGCGCTGCACCGGGCCAGGCCGAGGCTGGAGCTGGGGTCCAACGCGGCGGTCAAGGGCGCCGCCCAGGCGGGGGTGGCCCCCGCGGTGCTCAGCGCCTACGCGGTGGAGGCGGAGCTGACCACCGGGCGGCTGGTCGAGGTGCCGCTCTACGGGCTGGACCTGGCACGCACCCTGCGGGCCGTCTGGCGCAGGGGCCGCCCCCTCACCGGCTCCGCCGCCACTCTCCTCTCCATCGCCGCCCGCCCGGCCTGACGGAAGAGCGGCCCGGGCCCGATGGCGGGGCCGGGATCGGAGGTCCTAGAGTGCGGAGAATGGGGACTTTCGACGTGGTCATCGCCGGAGGCGGGCACAACGGGCTGGTCGCCGCCGCCTATCTCGCCCGGGCCGGGCGGCGGGTGCTGGTGCTGGAACGGCAGGACCACACGGGCGGCCTGGCGATCTCGGCCCGGCCGTTCCCGGGCGTGGACGTGCGGCTGTCGCGCTACTCCTATCTGGTCAGCCTGCTGCCGACGAAGATCGTCAAGGATCTGGGCCTGAAGCTGGAGCTGCGCCGCCGCCGCTACTCCTCGTACACGCCCGTCGGCGACACCGGGCTGCTCGTCGACGGCGAGGACGCGGACCGCACCAGGGCCTCGTTCCGGGCCGTCACCGGCGGCGAGGCCGACCACGCCGCCTGGGAGGCGTTCTACGGCATGACCGCGACGGCCGCGCGGGCGCTGGCGCCGACGCTGCTGGAGCCGCTGCGGCCGGCGGCGGAGGTGGAGAAGCTGGTCGGCGCCGAGGCGTGGCGCGACCTGTTCGCCCGCCCCATCGGCGAGGCGGTGGACGAGCGGTTCGCCGACGACGTCGTGCGCGGCGTGGTGCTCACCGACGCGCTGATCGGCACGTTCGCCGACCCGGCCACCGACCTGCGGGCCAACCGCTGCTTCCTCTACCACGTGATCGGCGACGGCACCGGCGAGTGGAACGTCCCGGTGGGCGGCATGGGCGCCGTCTCCGGCGCGCTGGAGACCGCCGCCCGCGCGGCCGGCGCGGAGATCAGGACCGGCGCCGAGATCGTCGGCATCGCGCCGTCCGGCGAGGTGACGTTCCGTACGGACGACGGCGAGCACACGGTCACCGGCGGGCACGTGCTGGTCAACCTGCCCCCCGCAGTGCTCGACCGGGTGCTCGACCGGGTGCTCGACCGGGTGCTCGACCGGGTGCTCGGCCGGGTGCTCGGCCGCGCGCCGGGCCTGCCCGAGGGGGCGCAGCTCAAGGTCAACATGGTGCTCTCCCGGCTGCCCCGGCTCAAGGACGCCGGCGTGGACCCGAAGGCGGCCTTCAGCGGGACGTTCCACATCAACGAGAGCGGCGGCCAGCTCGCCCGCGCCCACGCCCAGGCGGCCGGAGGCGACATCCCGGACCTGCCGCCCGCCGAGGTCTACTGCCACTCGCTCACCGACCCGTCCATCCTCGGCCCCGGCCTGCGCGGCAAGGCCGAGACGATGACGCTGTTCGGCCTGCACATGCCCGCCCGCCTGTTCCGCCAGGACCCGGACGGGGCCAGGGAGCGGGCGCTGCGCGCCACCCTCGCCTCGATCGACTCGGTGCTGGCCGAGCCGATCGAGGACTGCCTGCTGCGCGCCCCCGACGGCACCCCGTGCATCGAGGCCAAGTCCCCCGTCGACCTGGAGAACGAGGCCGGCCTGCCGGGCGGTCACATCTTCCACCGGGACCTGAGCTGGCCGTACGGGGAGGAAGGCGGCTGGGGCGTCGAGACCGGGCACGAGCGCATCCTGCTGTGCGGGGCCGGCGCCCGGCGCGGCGGCGGGGTGAGCGGCATCCCCGGCCACAACGCGGCCATGGCGGTCCTGGGGCGCTGACCTGCCTTCATCGGGTTCTCAGAATGTTCCTCTAGCGTGGTGCGCATGAACGAGGCTGCCCGGTTGCTGGTGGTGGACGACGAGCCCGCCTTGCGCGAGGCGTTGCAGTCGAGCCTGGAGTTCGAGGGCTACAAGGTCACCACCGCCGACGACGGGCAGGAGGCCCTGGACGAGCTGGCCGGCAGCCCGTACGACGCCGTGCTGCTCGACGTCATGATGCCCCGGCTCGACGGGCTGACCGCCTGCCGCCGGCTGCGGGCCGGCGGCAACCACATCCCCGTGCTCATGCTCACCGCCCGCGACGCCGTCGGCGACCGCGTGTCCGGACTGGACGCGGGCGCCGACGACTACCTGGTCAAGCCGTTCGAGCTGGACGAGCTGCTGGCCCGGGTGCGCGCGCTGCTCCGGCGCGGCGCGCTCAGCGGCCCGAACGCGCCCGAGGACGCGCTGTCCTTCGCCGACCTGCGGATGGACCCGGTGACCCGCGAGGTCACCAGGGGAGCGCGGCGGCTCGACCTGACCAGGACCGAGTACCTGCTGATGGAGCTGTTCCTGACGCACCCGCGCCAGGTGCTGACCCGCGACCAGATCCTGGCCGAGGTGTGGGGGTTCGACTTCGAGCCCACCTCCAACTCGCTCGACGTGTACGTGATGTACCTGCGGCGCAAGACCGAGGCCGGCGGCGAGCCGCGCGTCATCCAGACCGTGCGCGGCGTCGGCTACGTGCTCAGAGGCTCGCCATGAGGAAACGCAGTCTTCGCTCGCGGCTGACGCTCCTGGTCGCCGCGGCGGTGGCGATAGCCGTCGCGGTCTCCGCCGTGGGCTGCTGGTACTTCGTCCGGCGGGAGCTGTCCTGGCAGCTCAACCAGTCGCTGCGGGACATCGCCGTGCCGGTCAAGGCCATGCAGGGGGCGGTGCGCAACTGCTCTTCCGAGCCGGCTGCCGCGCTCGACGGGCACCCGGCGTTCACCGAGCCGATGCAGATCGTCTTCCCCGGCGGCGAGCGCTGCGTCATGGGCAACACCGCGATCAAGGTGACCCCCCACGAGAGGCGGATCGCGGCCGGCTACTACGGCCAGTGGGAGTTCTACGACGGCCGCGCCGACGACGGCACCCCGCTGCGCGTCTACGTCAGGAACGTGGACGAGAACGCCGCGTTCGTCGTCGGCAGGCCGGTGGAGGAGATCAACGACACCCTGCGCAGGGTGACGGTCCTGCTGGCCGGCGTCGCCGCGCTCGGCGTGCTGGTCGCCGCCTCGGTCGGGCTGCTCGTCTCCCGCGCCGCGCTGCGCCCGGTCGGCCGCCTGACCAGGGCCGTCGAGCACATCGCGCAGACCGAGGACCTCGACACCCGGATCCCGGTCGAGGGCGGCGACGAGATCGCCCGCCTGAGCGCCTCCTTCAACGCGATGACGGCCGCGCTGGCCGGCTCACGCGACCGGCAGCGGCAGCTCGTCGCCGACGCCGGGCACGAGCTGCGCACCCCGCTCACCACTCTGCGCACCAACATCGACCTGCTGCTGCGCAGCGAGCAGACCGGCCGCAGCCTCGACCCCGGCGCCAAGGAGCGGCTGCTGGTCAACGTCAAGGCGCAGTTCGCCGAGCTGACCACGCTGGTCGGCGACCTGCTGCAGCTGGCCCGCGGCGACACCGACCACGAGCCGCACGCCGAGCTCGCCTTCCAGCAGGTGGTCACCGCCGCGGTGGAGCGGGCGCGGCTGCGCGGCGCCGAGGTCGCCGCCGACCTGGAGCCGTGGTACGTGGTCGGCGGGGCCGCCTCGCTGGAGCGGGCGGTGCTCAACCTCCTCGACAACGCCGCCAAGTTCAGCCCTGACAGCGAGGTGGAGGTGACCCTCCGGGACGGCGAGCTGACCGTACGGGACCATGGGCCGGGCATTCCTGAGGAGGAGCTGCCGCACGTGTTCGACCGGTTCTGGCGCTCGCCCTCGGCCCGGTCGCTGCCGGGCTCCGGGCTGGGCCTGGCCATCGTCCACCAGGCCGTCCAGGAGGTGGGAGGAGAGATCAGGCTCCGCAACGCGGCCGACGGCGGCGTGGTCGCGACGATGATCCTGCCGGGCACGCCTGCCCCCGGCGCGCGGGCGTGAGCTCAGGCGGGCAGCGCGGCCAGGAGGAAGGCGAGGCGGGCGGCGGCGGCCTCCACGTCGTCGGCGGTGCCGAGACGGTAACCCCACGAGGTGATGAAACTTCCATCCTCGGAACAGGTGACACTCTCGGCGAGCGTGGCCGAGAAGCGGTTGCGCACCGAGACGTAGGCGGGGTCGCTGGCCAGCGACACATGCTGAACCGACAGGTCAGCGTGACGACCCGCATGCCAAGCGAATTGCTCGAGGCAGAGCGCGGAATCCAGCATCATGCATCACCTCCGCAACGTCTCGGGCAAAGAATTGCACGATCTTGATGGGAGGGCAAGCAATTGCGCCGGTTAATGTGATGAATGTTTTCGATACTGGTCAAGAACCTTGATGATGATGTCACGGCCAGGTTCGTCGAATTGCGCCGCCTCGGCGAAGTCCTCGAAGGCGTTGGTGTAGAAGGCGACGTCGTCCGGATCGCGGAAGAGCAGGTCCTTCGTCAGGGTGCCGACGGTGACCAGGGCCTCGTTGAAGATCCAGAAACCGTGCACCGGATTGGCCGGCAGCTCCCGGGTGAACGGGACGACGCCGAACTCGACGTTGGGCAGCGTGCTGACGGCGAGCAGCCGGTCGAGCTGGCCGCGCATGACGTCGGCCGGGGCGAGCCGGGTGTGCAGGGCGGCCTCCAGCACGACGAAGCGGAACGTGCGCGAGCGGTCGTAGAGGATCTCCTGGCGCTGCATGCGCACCCGCACCGCCGCGTCGATCTGGTCGGGCGCGCTGTAGAGGCGCTTGACCTTGCTGAACACGTGGCGCGCGTACTCGGCCGTCTGCAGCAGGCCGACCAGGATGCCCGGCTCGAAGGCGCGGAACAGCTTGGTGCGCGCCTCCAGGTCGCGCAGGTCCTCCTGGATGGCGGCCAGGCCGCTGCGGTGGCGCTGCTTCCAGCCGTCGTGCCGCTCCAGCAGCGCGATGGCCTGCGTGATGAGCTCGTCGGTGGTCTCCGGAGAGGCGGACACCGCCTGGGCCCACACCACCACGTCGTCCTCCGACGCCGTCTGGCGGGCGTTCTCCAGGCGGGAGACCTTGGACGGCTGCCAGCGCAGCCGCTCGGCCAGCTCCTTGCCGGACAGGTGCGCCGACTCGCGCAACTGGCGGAGCTGGCTGCCGAGGTCGATGCGCGCCTGCTGAAACGAGCTCACGTCGCTAGAGGCTAGACCCGTGATCCCGGATCATGCCAGGCCTGTTCGCGCAATTGTGATCAGCCGGTCGCTGGTCGTGCGGGGGCACTGCCCTGGAAAGCGGTTGCCGTGATTTCGGGCAGGACCCGGGCCGCGATTTCGGTGAGCAGCTCGCGCGGCACCTCGACCGCCGTCTCGCCGTCGAGCACGTCACGCAGGTCCGCGAGCGCCTCGGGGTCCGAGACCTGAAGTCCCTGGACGACGATCGTGCCGCGATCCGTCTCGTAGAGGGTGGGGCAGGCGCCCGCCTCCGACGTGGACCCAAGGAACCGCATCCGCATGACGACCCTTCCCCGAACTACGCGGCAATTGCGCGCAATTGTACGGTCCGTGGGCTGCCCTGTGATCGTTTTTCGGGAAAATCAGGATATTGGATGTTATGTGGGTGATTCGAGAGAGTTGCGCATGATGTGCCCTGCACGGGCGAAGAGGTCGAGTGTGGCGGCGTGCAGCAGGTCACCGATGTCCTTGGGGGCTTTCCCGGCGAATGCCCTCGCATGGGTGCCTTCGAGCACGATGCCCAGCTTGAAGCACGCCATGACCGCGTACCAGTCGATGGCGGACAGATCGCGGTCGGACAGCGCCGCGTAGCAGTCGACGATCTCGCGCGGCGAGGCCAGGCCGGGGACGTAGCCGTCGGCCATGGGCCACATCGCCACCAGCCAGCCGAGGTCGAGCAGCGGATCGCCGATCGTGCACATCTCCCAGTCGACGATGGCCGCCACGCGCGGGCCGTCGGGCGCGAACATCAGGTTCGCGAAGTGGAAGTCGCCGTGCATGACCCCCGGCCGGAACGAGGCGGGCCTGTTGCTCTCAAGCCAGCGCGCCGTCTCCTCCAGGCCGGGGATGTCCGGCCCCGGATAGCCGGCGAGCTCGCCGTAGGAGTCGAGCTCGCGCATCCAGCGCGGCACCTGGCGCTCCAGGAACCCTTCAGGCCGGCCGAAGCCCGGCAGCAGGCCCGGGTCAACCCGGCCCAGCTCGGCCAGCGCCGAGGCCGCCTCCAGCGCCATCCGGTGGCGGATGGCGGCGTCGCTCGCGTGCGGCTCCGGCAGCCCGGTCGAGGGGTTGAACCCGTCGACCGGCTCCATCAGGTAGAAGACCGGCTCCCGCGCGGTCTGCGCGGCCACCAGCCGGGGCGCCGCGACCGGCGTGTCGCGCAGCGCGGCCAGCACGCGGGCCTCGCGCCGCAGCACCTCGTTGCTCTTGGCCCGCGCGTGCTGCGGCGGCCTGCGCAGGATGTACGGGACCCCGCCGCGCTCGAAGCGGACCATCACGTTCTGGGTGCCGCCGGAGACCGGCGCGACCGCCGTGATCGGGCCTCCGGGCAGGCCCTGCTCGTCCATCCAGGCGCCGAGCTCATCGAGGTCGACGGCGCTGACGTCGATATGGGTGGAGGACATGGCCGCCTTTCGACCCGAATCACATTCTGGAACGCCTCATCCTAACGCTGCGGAGTCAGCCGAGCGCTTGCATGAACGGCAGGAACTGCCGCGACCGGTCGCCGGGCAGGTCGCCGCCCCGCACCATCAGCGACACCTCCCACGGAGCGCCGACGCCGTGCTCGCCGGCCCACCGCGTCAGGCCGTCCTGTGCCAGGTCGAGGTCCATCCGCACCTCGCCGCCCGCGTCCAGGGCCAGGTCGCCGATCAGGGCGCGGGCGGTCTCCTCGTCGCGGGCCACGACCGGGCCGATCACCACGTTGTCGTCGTTGCGCCAGCAGTGGCCGAACCCGCCCTCGGCCACCCGGACCCGCTCCCCGAACCCGTCCATGCGGCGCAGCAGCGCAGACCGGTCCGTGCCGAACACCTCCGCGTCCAGCGCCAGGATCGCGCCGAGATCCGCCTCCGTGGCGACGCGGGTGCGGCCCGAGGGCTCGCCGCGGAAGACGCCGGTGCGCTTGGCCACCCGGCCGGCCGTGCGGAACCCGAGGCTCTCGTACAGCGGTCTGCCGTACTCGGTGGCGTGCAGCGACACGACGCGGTCGCCCGCCCGCGCGAGCACGTGCTCCATCAGCCCGCGGGCCATCCCCTTGCGTGCGTACCTGGCGGCGGTGAGCACCATGCTGACGACCGCGTGGCCGTCGCCGTACCGGGTCAGGACGGTCGTGGAGGCCAGGCCGTCGCCGTCGGGCGCGTCGATCCCGTACACCTCGCCGACCTCGAACAGCAGCGTCCACTTGTGCCGCTCCGGCAGCCAGCCGCGGTCCTCGGCCAACCGGCCGCAGTCGTCCAGGTCGTCGAGGGTCAATCGGCGCATCGGCATGCCGGTCATCCTCGTGTACGGGGACATACCGGCTCAAATGGTTTACACGAGGCGCGCGGGCACCTCCACCGGGCAGGCACGCAGCTCCTCGCCGAGCGCCTTGGCCTGGGGGTCCATGCGCGGGCTGGCGGCCACACCGCGGCCGAGCAGCCCGTGGATCACGAAGTTCAGCGCGTTGAGGTTGGGCAGCGCGTAGCGGTCGACTCGGTACGGGGCCAGCTCGGGCAGCAGGGACTTCAGGCGCTCGGTGGTGAGATGGGCGGCCAGCCAGGTGTAGCGCTCGGGAGTGGTGGTCCACACGCCCAGGTTGGCGTTGCCGCCCTTGTCACCCGACCGCGCCCCGGCGATCCGCCCCAGCGGCATCCGCACCGCCGCCTCGCTTCCAGGGATGTCGCCCCCGGACGCGTCTCCGGACGTCACACCGGCTGTGGCCGCGAGGTCGTCGGCCGCGCCGCTCGGCTGCGGCGGCGAGACGTCCCCGCGAGGTTCCGTCGCGTCCAGCGGGACCCGCTCGCCGTCCACGTACACCTCCGGACGGACCTCCGACGCCGGTACGAGGACCGGCCAGTACACCCCGTACGGGGACGCCGGGCCTGGAGGGGTGAGACCGTAGAAGCCGGGGTAGCCGGCGAGCCCCGTCTCCACCACGGCGGAGGAGAACGCCCGGCCCGCCTTGCGCTGGTCGGCGTCCATGACCGTGATCCTGAGCAGGCCGTGGCCGGTGAGCGTGACGTCCACCTGGTCGAAGGAGTCCTTCGGGATCCGCGCCCAGATCGTCTCCTCCGCCACCCGGGCCTTGTCCTCGATGTCGAGCCCGGTGAGCACGAGGGTCATCGTGTTGCGGTAACCGGCCAGGTAGTTGACCGCGACCTTGAGCGTGTCAGGCGGCGGCTCGCCGCGGGCGCCCGTGACGCGGACCCGGTCGGGGCCGTCGGACGACAGGGCGACGGTGTCGAACCTGGCCACCACGTCGGGGCCGGGGTAGCGCGGGCCCGCGATCTCGTACAGCAGCTGCGCCGTGACCGTGCCCACCGAGACCAGCCCGCCCGTGCCGGGGTGCTTGGTGATCACGCACGAGCCGTCGGCGTGCAGCTCGGCGATCGGGAAGCCGCAGCGGGCCAGGTCAGGGACGTCCTGGAAGAACGCGTAGTTGCCGCCCGTCGCCTGGCAGCCGCACTCGATGATGTGGCCGGCGACCACCGATCCCGCCAGCGGGTCGAGATCGGCGGGCCCCCACCCGTACCGCCAGATGCCCGGACCCGTCACCAGGGCCGCGTCCGTGACGCGGCCGGTCACCACGACGTCGGCGCCCGCCGACAGGGCGGCGGCGATCGGCCGGCCGCCCAGGTAGGCGTTGGCCGTGAGCGGGGTGGCCGTCAGCCGCTCGCCGGTGTCGGCGTTGACCAGGTCCAGGTCGCGGCCGGTGACATCGTCGCCGGTGACGTGCGCGACCCTGGGGGAGAGGCCGAGCCGGGCGGCGAGCTCGCGCACCGCGTCGGCGCAGCCCGCCGGGTCGAGGCCGCCCGCGTTGGACACGATCTTGATGCCGCGCTCCAGGCAGGCGCCGAGGACGTCCTCCAGCTGACGCAGGAACGTCGGCGCGTAGCCGGGCCGGCCCTTGAGCCGGTTACCGGCCAGGATGAGCATGGTCAGCTCGGCCAGCCAGTCGCCGGTGAGCACGTCGATCGGGCCGCCCTCGACCATCTCGCGGGCCGCCGACAGCCGGTCGCCGTAGAAGCCGCTGCAGTTGGCCACCCGGAGCACAGAGTGGTCCACCGGGTGGCTCACGGGACCCAGCGGGGCGGGCGCTTGTCCATGAAGGCGGCGATGCCCTCCTGGCCCTCCTCGGAGGTGAACCGCTCGGCCGACAGGGCGGCCATCCGGCGCACGCCCTCCTCGAACGACACCCCCGGCAGCTCGCAGAGCAGCATCTTGGTGATCGCCAGCGACTCGGGGCCGCCCTTGACCAGCATGCCGGTGTAGTGGCGCACGGTCGCGTCCAGCTCCGCCTCGGGCACCGCCCGGTTGAGCAGGCCGATCTCCACCGCCCTGGCCGCGTCGAACACCTCGCCGGTCAAGAGGTACTCCGACGCCGCCCGCGGGTTCACCTTGCGCAGCACCGGCACCGCGATCATGGCGGGCACCACGCCGAGCCGCACCTCCGAGAACGCGAACGACGCCGTGTCGGGCGCGATCGCGACGTCGCACGCCGTCACCAGGCCGATGCCGCCCGCGCGGGCGGTGCCGTTGAGGCGGCAGACCACCGGCTTCGGGCTGTGCCAGATCATGGTCAGGATGTCCGGCAGCGACGTGGTCACCGGCGCGGCGCCCGGGTCGCGCTGCTCCTTCAGGTCCGCGCCCGAGCAGAACACCGGACCCGTGCCCGTCAGCACGATCACCCGCGCCGCGTCGTCGGCGATCGCCTGCTTCAGGTGGGACTCCAGGTCGCCCAGCAGCCTGGTGGACAACGCGTTGCGGTTCTTCGGCGAGTCCAGGGTCACGGTCGCGACCCCGTGCTCAAGGTCGCTGTGCACCAGCTCCGTCATCGTCACTCTCCCTGATCACCGCCAGCACGGCGCCCGCGTCGACCTGCCGGCCCTTCTCCACGTGCACGGTCGCGACCACGCCCGCCGCGGGGGCGGTGACCGCGTGTTCCATCTTCATCGCTTCGAGCACCAGGATCGGGGTGCCCTTCGCCACCCGGTCACCCGGCTCCACCTCCACCCGCAGCACGCTGCCCGGCATCGGGGCCAGCAGCGAGCCGGGGGCGACGTGCTCCACCGGCTCCGGCAGGCGTGGCACGGGCGTCAGCACGGCGGCGCCCTCCGGCCCGTCGGCGTAGACCTTCCCGTCCCCGTACCAGCACACCTCGAACGCCCGCCGCACCCCGTCCGTCTCCAGGACCACTCGATACGCCCCGCCGTCGGAGCCGGTCCGGACAGCGGGCAGAGGGGTCACCGCGACCACGACGGTGCCGGGCGGGAGGGGGTCGTAGGTGGCCTCGGTCTCCTCGAAGCGGGCCGTACGAGGCTGCGAGCGGACGTTGCGCCAGCCGGAGGGAAGGCTGCGCAGGACCGGGGCGCGGTCGCGGCCGGCGCGGGCCATGGCCAGGGCGGCGGCCAGCGCCTCCCGGGCGCCGGGAGGCGGGGGAGGCGCGGGCGGATGCTCGTCGAGGAAGCCGGTGTGGGTGTCGCCTCGCTCGAAAGCAGGATTTTTCAGGATCTGGAGGAGCATGTCCCGGTTGGTGGTGACCCCGTGGAGGCGGGCGCCCCGCAGGGCGGAGGCCAGCTTCCGCACCGCCTCGCCGCGCGTCGCACCGTACCCGACGATCTTGGCCAGCATGGGGTCGTAGTGCGGGGACACCACCGACCCGCTCTCCACCCCCGCGTCCACCCGCACCGCGCCGGCCACCTCGAACCGGTGCAGCACCCCCGACTGCGGCAGGTACGCGAGGTCCTCGGCGTACAGCCGGGCCTCCACCGCGTGCCCGCGCGGCTCGGGCGGGGCCTCCGGCAGGCGGGCGCCCTCGGCCACCTCCAGTTGCAGGCGGACCAGGTCGACCCCGTAGACCAGCTCGGTCACCGGATGCTCGACCTGCAGCCGGGTGTTCACCTCCAGGAACGCCACCCGCTCGCCCGCGACCAGGAACTCGACCGTCCCCGCCCCGGTGTACCCGATGGCGCGGGCGGCGCGCACGGCCGCGTCCGCCAGCCGGGCCCGCAGCTCCGGCGTCACCGCCGGCGACGGGCACTCCTCGACGACCTTCTGGTGCCTGCGCTGGACGCTGCACTCCCGTTCGCCGAGCGCCCACACGGTGCCGTGGCCGTCGGCCAGCACCTGCACCTCGACGTGCCTGGCCCGCTCCAGCAGCGGCTCGACGAAGACGCCGCCGTCGCCGAACGCCGCCTCCGCCTCCCGCCGCGCCGACTCCACCTGCCGAGCCAGGTCCGCGGGGTCGCGCACCACCCGCATGCCGCGCCCGCCGCCGCCCGCCGACGCCTTCACCAGCACCGGGAACTCCCCGGGCGCGGCCGGGTCGAGCGTCGGCAGCACCGGCACCCCGGCCTCCGCCATCAGCCGCTTGGCCCCGGTCTTCGAGCCCATCGCCGCGATGGCGTCCGGCGGCGGCCCGACCCAGGTCAGGCCCGCGTCCAGCACGGCACGGGCGAAGGCCGCGTTCTCCGACAGGAATCCGTATCCGGGATGGACCGCGTCCGCCCCCGACACCCGGCACGCCTCGATCACCCGGTCGATCGCCAGATACGTCCCGGCGGGCTTCACCCCGCTCAGCCGCACCGCGAGATCGGCCTCCGCCACGTGCGGCGCGTCCGCGTCCGCGTCGGAGTAAAGCGCCACGGTCTCGACGCCCAGCTCACGGCAGGTACGGAAGACGCGGCGGGCGATCTCGCCCCGGTTCGCCACCAGCAGACGCCTGATCATGGCCGGAACACCCCGAACCCGGCCGGCTCCGGCACCGGCGCGCTGTTGACCGCCGACAGGCACAGGCCGAGCACCGTCCGGGTGTCGCGCGGGTCGATCACCCCGTCGTCGTAGAGCCTGCCCGACAGGAAGAACGGCAGCGACTCCGCCTCCACCTGCGCCTCCACCATCGCCCGCATCGCCGCGTCGGCCTCCTCGTCGTACACCTGGCCGCGCGCCCCGGCCGCGGCGCGGCCGACGATCGACAGCACCCCGGCGAGCTGCGCCGGCCCCATCACCGCCGACTTCGCGCTCGGCCAGCTGAACAGGAACCTGGGCCCGTACGCGCGACCGCACATGCCGTAGTTGCCCGCCCCGTACGAGGCGCCCATGACCACGGTCAGGTGCGGCACGGTCGAGTTGGACACCGCGTTGATCATCATCGCGCCGTGCTTGATGATGCCGCCCTGCTCGTACTCCTTGCCGACCATGTAGCCGGTGGTGTTCTGCAGGAAGACCAGCGGGGTGCGGGTCTGGTTGGCGAGCTGGATGAACTGGGTGGCCTTCTGCGCCTCCTCGCTGAACAGCACCCCGCGGGCGTTGGCCAGGACGCCCACCGGATAGCCGTGCAGCCGGGCCCAGCCCGTCACCAGCGACGCCCCGTACAGCGGCTTGAACTCCTCGAACGCGCTGCCGTCGACCACCCGGGCGATCACCTCGCGCGGGTCGAACGGCACCTTCAGGTCCTCCGGCACGATCCCCAGCAGCTCCTCCGCCGGGTACGCGGGCTCCCGCACGGGGTACGGTTCGGCGCCCTGCTTGCGCCAGTGGAGCGAGCCGACGACGCGGCGGCCGATGCGCAGCGCGTCGTGCTCGTCGGCGGCGAGGTAGTCGGCCAGGCCGCTCACCCGGGCGTGCATCTCGGCCCCGCCCAGCGACTCGTCGTCGGACTCCTCGCCGGTCGCCATCTTCACCAGCGGCGGCCCGCCCAGGAACACCTTGGCCCGCTCGCGCACCATCACCGTGTAGTCGCTCATCCCCGGGACGTACGCGCCGCCGGCCGTGGAGTTGCCGAACACCAGCGCGATCGTCGGGATCCCGGCGGCCGACAGCCGCGTCAGGTCGCGGAAGATCCGGCCGCCCGGGATGAAGATCTCCTTCTGGGTCGGCAGGTCGGCGCCGCCGCTCTCCACGAGGTTCACGTACGGCAGGCGGTTCTCGAAGGCGATGTCGGCGGCCCGCAGCGTCTTGCGCAGCGTCCACGGGTTGGACGCGCCGCCCCGGACCGTCGGGTCGTTCGCGCTGATCAGGCACTCGACGCCCTCGATCACCCCGATGCCGGTCACCACGCTCGCCCCCACCGGGAAGTCGCTGCCCCAGGCGGCCAGCGGCGACAGCTCAAGGAACGGCGAGTCCGGGTCGACGAGCAGCTCGATCCGCTCGCGGGCGAGCAGCTTGCCGCGCCGGCGGTGGCGCTCGACGTACTTTGCGCCGCCGCCCGCGACCGCCTTGGCGTGCTCGGCGTCCAGCTCCGCCAGCTTGGCGAGCATCGCCTCGCGGCGGCGCGCGTAGTCGTCCGCGCCGGGGTCGAGCCTGCTGATGATCACGCTTCCTCCCCGGAACCTGACGGCGGCGTCAGCCCGATGGCCCGCGCCCACAGCCGCGTGAGATGGTCCACGGCGGCCTCCTCGCTCGCGCGCTCGCCGAGGTCCAGCCAGACGTGCGCGAACTGCTCCACCATGCCGCCGAGCATGATCGCGGTCAGCCTGGGGTCGAGCGACGCGTCGGCCAGGCCCTGCTGCTGCAGCCGCCGCAGCCCTTCCTCGCCGCGCCGCACGAACACCTCGCGCAGCTCCAGCAGCAGGCCGCCGAACCGGTCGTCGACGGTGGCCGCGTGCTCCAGCATCCGCACCAGGCGCGAGTTCGCCGACCAGGCCCGCAGGTAGAGCCGGTTGGCGGCGGCTATCCGCGCGTACGGGTCGGCGGGCGCGGACGGGCCGACCACGTTCGCCGCGAACATCTCACCCACCACCGCCTCCGCGACCTCGGCGAACAGGGCCTCCTTGGAGTCGAAGTACGTGTAGAACGTGCCATGGGACACCCCGGCCCGCGCGCACACGTCGTCGACCCGTACCCCGTCGTACCCGCACTCCTCGAACGCGTCCCGCCCCGCCGTCAGGAGAGCGGCGCGGGTCCGCTTCCCCCGCTGGGTCAGAGACTTGACGATCACGTCAGGAACGGTAGCGCCATCCTGCCCGCATGAGAAGGGCCGCACTCCCGGAGGGAGCGCGGCCCGCGAGGCTCGCGGCTCAGCCGCAGTGGCTCCAGCCGGACTTCCAGCTCACGCCCTCGAAGGTGCCGCCCCAGATGACGCACTTCTTCTTGGCGGCCAGCCGGATCGGGCCGGCGTGCCGGGTGAAGCGGCCCGGGTCGTCGGCCTGCGCGCCGCCCTTGACCTGGAGGTGGGCGCTCATCGCGACCTTGTCGGGGTGCACGTAGAGCGACTTGGTCACCACGCAGTTCTTGCCCTGGCCGGTGTGGTAGAGCAGGTAGATCATGGCGGTGTCCCGGCCGGACTTGTCGGCGAGCTTGCGCTGGTTGATCACCTTGTAGCCGGTGCCGCAGAGGGCGACCACGTTCGTGGTGTTCTTGACCAGCGGCTTGGGCCGCGGCTTGGTCGGCAGGTCCGTCTGCTCGCCGCCGCCCGTGGGCTGCGTCGTCGGCTCCAGGTCCGGCTCGACGAGGGTGTTCCGCTTCTTCTTCTTTTTCGTGGGCGACGGCGACGGTGACGGCTTGGTGGTCGTCGGGCGGGTGGTGGGGACCGTGATCGTGTCGGGCCTGGCGGTGGCCTCGTCGGTCTTCTTCTTCCGGGTCTTGGTCGGCTTCGGCTCCTCCAGGTCCGGGGTGGGGACCGGGGAGTACGTGTCCGGGGTGGGCGGGGGCTGGGACGCGGGGGCCGTGGAGGCGGTGGCGTTGTCCACGTTCATCACGGGCGTGGACTTGGCGTTGGCCTGCACCACGACGGCGCCGACCACCACCAGCAGCGCCGCGGCCGCGGCTCCGGAGAGCGCGAACGTGAGCGACCGCCGCTGCTTGGACATCGGCTCACGCGGCGCCCGCCCAGGACCTTGCTGACCGGGACCTTGCTGCCCGGGACCTTGCTGACCGGGGCCTTGCTGCCCGGGACCGAAAGGCCCGCCCTGCCCCGGTCCGCCCTGGCCCGCGGATCCCGGTCCGCCTTGCGCGACGGGACCGGCGTGTCCAGGGCCGCCCTGGCCGTGGGCGGCGGGTCCCGCCTGGCCGGGATGCTGCGCGCCCGGGAACGGAGGCTGGGCGCCCATGCCGGGCGACCCGTGCATCGCCGGGTGCCCGCCGGGAGCGCCGCCGCCGGTGGTCTCGGGCGCGCCTCCGGGCGGGCCGTACGCGCCCGTGTGCGGCATGGCGTCGGCCGCGGCCCCAGGCATCCACGGATTCTGCGGACCGCCAGGTCCGGGCTGCACGCCCGGCTGGCCCGTCCCAGGCTGACCGGCCGGGTATCCCGTGCCAGGCTGAGTGCCCGGCTGGCCTGTCCCAGGCTGGCCGGCCGGGTACTCCGTGCCAGGCTGAGCGCCCCCCTGGCCAGCGCCAGGTTGGCCCGGTCCGGGATGGTTCGTGCCGGGATGGGCGGCCAGGTGGGCTGCTGCCGCGTGGCCTGGGTGGGCGGGGGCCTGCCGCGTTCCAATGCCCTCGGAGGGGCCCGCGCCGAAGGGGGTGGCTCTTTCGGGGGAGGGGTACGGGGCGGGCTCGTAGGGGCGCTGGGCCTGAGGGCCCGAGACCGGTTCGATGGCCGCGTTGGGCGCCGGCTGGCCCGTCAGCTCGACGATCAGCCGGTCGGCCGACGGCCGCTGGCCGGGGTCCTTCGACAGGCAGAGCGCCACCAGTTCGGCCAGCCGCCCTTCCATCCCGCCGAGCTGCGGCTCCTGGTGGAGGATGCGGTTCATCACCACGGGGATCGAGTCGGCGCCGAAGGCCGGCTTGCCGGTGGCGGCGTACACCATGGTGACGCCCCACGCGAACACGTCCGCCGCCTCCGACACCGGCGCGGTGCCGGTGAGCTGCTCGGGCGCGAGATAGGACGGGGTGCCCATGGCCATGCCGGTCGCGGTCGCGCCGGGCGCGTCGAGGGCGCGGGCGATGCCGAAGTCGATCACCACGGGCCCTTCGGGACCCATGAGCACGTTGGCGGGCTTGAAGTCGCGGTGCAGGATGCCCGCCCGGTGGATGGCCGCCAGGGCGGTCGCGGTGCTGATCGCGAGCCGTTCGAGCGCCGCCCCCCGGCGCGGGCCCTCGTTGATCACCAGCTCACGCAGCGACGGCCCCTGCACGAACTCGCTGACGATGTACGGCCGGCTGCCCTCCAGGTCGGCGTGGAGCACCGGCGCGGTGCAGAACCGGGCGACCCGCTGGGCCACCGCGACCTCGCGCAGGAAGCGGCTCCTGGCTTCCGGGTCGGCCGCCAGGGCATTGTGCAGAAGCTTGACGGCGACCTGCTCGCCGGACGCCGTCCGGCCAAGGTAGACCACCCCCTGGCCACCCTCGCCTAGCCGGGCGACGATCTCGAACGCGCCCAGCCGTTGCGGGTCGTCCGCCATCAACGGCTGGAACTGACTCACCCCGGACCCCCATACAGAACGATCGCTGGGGCAAAACGCTACCAGCGTGACTATTGGTATGAGTCGCTACCTGGAATATCTTCTCTGTCTGACGCTCGCGTGTCAGCGTTTTCACGCAGGTCGTTACGGGATTCGCAGCCGAGGTCACGTCTTGGTGAACAACCGGCCACCGGTCAGATCGCCTTGCCCGGGTTGAGGATGTTCAGCGGGTCGAAGACGGCCTTGATGCCGTGCTGCACCTCCCGCGCCACCGGCCCCGTCTCCAGCGCCAGCCAGCGCCGCTTGAGCACGCCGACTCCATGCTCGCCGGTGAGCGTCCCGCCCAGCTCCAGGGCCCGCGTGAACACCTCGTCCGCCGCGGCCCACACCTCGGGCGGCGGCTCGCTCGTACCGTGCTCGAAGACGAACACCGGGTGCAGGTTGCCGTCGCCGGCGTGCGCGACGGTGCAGATGCGCACGCCGTGCCGGGCGGCGGCGGCCTCGATCGCGCCGATCATGTCGGGCAGCACCGAGCGGGGCACGCACACGTCCTCGACCAGGCACGCGCCGAGCCGCTCCTTGGCCTGGTAGGCCATCCGGCGCAGCCCGATCAGCTCCTCGGTCTCCTGCGGGCTGGAGGAGACGGCCACGAACGTGGCGCCGTTGTCGAGGCAGAGCCGCTCCATGCGGGCGGCGGCGGCCTGGCCGTCGGAGGCGTCGGACTGGCCGATGAGCATGGCCATCGTGCCCGCCTCCAGGCCGATGTTGCGCCAGTCGTCGATGGCCTCCAGCGTGGCCCGGTCGAGCAGCTCCATCAGCGACGGCTGGCACCCCGCCGCCATGATCGCCGACACCGCCGCGCCCGCGTCGCGCAGCGAGCCGAACTCGGCCGCGAACGTCGCCGGCGCCGCCGCCGGGACCGGCCGCAGCCGCACGGTGGCGGCGGTGATCACGCCCAGCGTGCCCTCGGAGCCGACGAACAGGCCGGTCAGGTCGTAGCCAGTGACGCCCTTCATGGTGCGCCGCCCGGTGTTCAGGATCCGCCCGTCGGCCAGCACCACCTCCAGCCCGAGCGCCGAGTCGCGGGTGACGCCGTACTTGACGCAGCGCAGCCCGCCCGCGTTCGTCGCCAGGTTGCCGCCGATCGTGGAGATCTCGTACGAGGAAGGGTCCGGCGCGTACATCAGCCCGTGCTCCCTGGCGGCCCGGTCGAGGTCGGCGGTGATCACGCCGGGCTCGGCCACGGCGATCTCGTCGGCGGGAGCGAGCTCCCTGATCTGGTCCATCCTGGCCAGGGAGAGGATGACCGCGCCGTCGCCCGCGGTCGCGCCGCCGGCGAGCCCGGTGCCCGCGCCGCGCGGCACGACCGGCACCCGGTGCTCGCTCGCCCAGCGCAGCGTGGCCACCACGTCGTCGCGCGAGCCGGCCAGCACCGCGGCGAGCGGTTTGCCGGGCTCCACGAACGTGCGGTCGCGGGCGTAGGAGTCGATCACGTCGGGGTCGGTCACGACCCGGCCGTCGGGCAGGGAACTCACCAGGGCGTCAATGGGTCTCACATGAAGAACCTTACGGTTTGCATGGAGTGTCGTTTTACGGAGAGACTGCGGCGGGTGGAAGTGAAGTGTCCGGCATGCGGGCTGGTAGATCAGGTCATCGCGGTGCCGGGGGTCGTGGCGGCGGGCACGACGTATCGGATCGGGCGGGTCAGGCTGCCCGGCGATCGTGAGGTCGCCGACCTGCCCTCGCGAGCCGCGCTGGGCGCGTCCAAACACCAGATGAGCCGTACGCAGCTCGCGGTCTGGTTGTCGTTCCCCAGCCGCCACTACACGCCCTGGACCAGGAACCAGGGGTACGTCCTGCTCGGCGTGGCGGCCCTGCTGCACCTGGTCGTGTCGCTGGTGATCGCGATGGGCAAGTTCTCCGGCTGGGCGGAGGTGCTGCTCGCGCCGTTCTGCCTGACCGGCGTGTTCTGGGGGGTCGGGCTGCTGCTCGTGCTCGGCGCGTACGGGGCGCGCAAGCGCGACGAGGCCGAGGGGCCCGCCCGGGAGAAGGCGTACGCCGTCTGGGAGAGCCTCTGCTACTGCTCCCGCGACAACGTCGCCTTCGAGCCCGGGGTCGACGTCACCTTCCACCCGCACGAGACGCGTCAGTACATCTTCGGCTTCCGGCCCCCCGCGGGGACGCGCTGATCAGGCGCGTTCCTCGGCCACCAGCCGCACGCACACGGTCAGGCCGAGGATGGCCTGCTCCAGCTCGTCCAGCTCGGGATAGGTCGGGGCGATCCGGATCACGCGGTCGTCCGGGTCCTCGCCGTACGGGTGGGTGGCCCCGGCGGGCGTGAGCGCGATGCCCGCCGCCCTGGCCCTGGCCACCACCTCGGCGGCGTGCGGCACCTCCAGGCTGATGAAGTAGCCGCCCCGCGGGCTGGTCCAGGTGGCGAGGCCGCCGAGCTCCTTGGTCAGCACCCGGTCGACCAGCTCGAACTTGGGCGCGATCAGCTCGGCGTGGCGGCGCATGTGGGCGGCCACCCCGTCGGCGTCGCGCAGGAACTCGACGTGGCGCAGCTGGTTGAGCTTGTCGGGCCCGATCGACTGCTTGCGGGTGTTGGCCAGGAACCACTCCACGTTCGCCGGGGACGAGCCGAAGAACGACACGCCCGCGCCGGCCAGCGTCACCTTGGAGGTGGAGCCGTACACGAGGGCCCGGTCGGGGTTGCCGTGGGCGGCGCAGAGCGCGAGCAGGTCGGCCAGCTCGGCCGGGGCGTCGGTGAGGTGGTGGACGGCGTAGGCGTTGTCCCAGAAGATCCGGAAGTCGGGGGCGGCCGCCGGCATGGCGGCGAGCCGGCGCACGGTCTCGTCGCTGTAGACGACGCCGGACGGGTTGCTGTACTTGGGCACGCACCACATGCCCTTGACCTTCGGGTCGCTCGCCACGAGCCGCTCGACGAGGTCCATGTCGGGGCCGTCAGGGCCCATCGGGACGGCCACCATCGTGATGCCGAGCCGCTCACAGATCGTGAAGTGGCGGTCGTAGCCGGGCACCGGGCACAGGAAGGTGATCTCCGGCTCCTCCACCCACCGCCGCTCGGCGCCCGGCACCTTGCCGAGCAGCGCGTGCACGACCGTGTCGTGCATGAGCGCGAGGCTGGCGTTGCCGCCCACCACGACCTGCGCCGGCGGCACCTGCAGCAGCGGGCCGAACAGCTCGCGCAGCTCGGGCAGGCCCTGCAGGTCGCCGTAGTTGCGGGCGTCGGTGCCGTCGGCCGCGTGGTAGGACTCCGGCAGCCTCAGCATGTCGTTGGAGAGGTCGAGCTGACGCGGCGACGGCTTCCCCCTGGTGAGGTCGAGCGAGAGCCCACGCTGGGCGAGGGCGGCGTAGTCACGCGAAGCGGTCACGAAATCTCTCCTCCGATCGGGTTGACACGAAGGATAGAAGATCCTGGGGCCGGTCCTGGCCCGCGTCCGCCATCCGAGAAGGGGACTTATCGGCAATCTTCGAAAAACTCCTTCACGCACGTCGATCGTTGGCGTGGAATGGGTAGGCACGCCACCTCTACTGGAGGGAGCAGCCGTGACCACCGTTCGCGAGACCTCGATCGAACAGGTCAGGCGACGGCGCACCGGGACGGTCATCGCGTCCTGGCTGTCGACCACCGATCACAAGGTGATCGGCTACCTGTATCTGATCTCCTCGTTCGGGTTCTTCCTGATCGGCGGGGTCATGGCGATGATCATCCGGGCCGAGCTGGCGGCGCCGGGACTGCAGGTCGTCGACGCCGAGACCTACAACCAGATGTTCACCATGCACGGCACGATCATGCTGCTGCTGTTCGCCACCCCGCTGTTCGCCGGGTTCGCCAACGCGGTCATGCCGTTGCAGATCGGCGCGCCCGACGTGGCCTTCCCCCGGCTCAACGCGGTCAGCTTCTGGCTGTTCCTGTTCGGCGGCCTGATCGCGGTGGCGGGCTTCTTCACCCCGGGCGGGGCGGCGAGCTTCGGCTGGTTCGCCTACACGCCGCTGTCGTCGGCCACCTACTCGCCCGGCGTCGGCGGCGACCTGTGGATCATGGGGCTGGCCCTCGCCGGACTCGGCACCATCCTCGGCGCGGTCAACTTCATCACCACGATCATCGGCATGCGGGCGCCCGGCATGACCATGTTCCGGATGCCGATCTTCACCTGGAACGTGCTGCTGACCAGCATGCTCGTGCTGATGGCGTTCCCCGTGCTGGCCGCCGCGCTGCTGGTGCTGGAGTCGGACCGGCGGCTGGGCACCCAGGTGTTCGACCCGTCCAACGGCGGGCCGATCCTCTACCAGCACCTGTTCTGGTTCTTCGGCCATCCCGAGGTCTACATCATCGCGCTGCCGTTCTTCGGCATCATCACCGAGGTCATCCCGGTCTTCAGCCGCAAGCCGATCTTCGGCTACATCGGCCTGGTCGGCGCGACCATCGCCATCGCCGGGCTGTCCATGACCGTCTGGGCGCACCACATGTTCCCCACCGGGCAGGTGCTGCTGCCGTTCTTCTCCTTCATGACCTTCCTCATCGCGGTGCCGACCGGGGTGAAGTTCTTCAACTGGATCGGCACCATGTGGCGGGGACACCTGTCCTTCGAGGCGCCGATGATGTTCGCCATCGGGTTCCTCGTCACCTTCCTGCTCGGCGGGCTCACCGGCGTCATCCTGGGCTCGCCGGCGCTCGACTTCCAGGTCACCGACTCCTACTTCGTGGTGGCCCACTTCCACTACGTCGTGTTCGGCACGGTCGTGTTCGCCATGTTCGCCGGGTTCTACTTCTGGTGGCCGAAGATGACCGGCCGGATGCTCGACGACCGGCTCGGCCAGCTCCACTTCTGGACGCTGTTCATCGGCTTCCACACCACCTTCCTGGTGCAGCACTGGCTCGGCATGCTCGGGTTCCCGCGCCGCTACGCCGACTACTCGCCCGGCGACGGGTTCACCCTGCTCAACGAGATCTCCTCGGCGGGGGCGTTCCTGCTCGGCGCCTCGACGCTGCCGTTCCTCTACAACGTCTGGAAGACGGCCAGACGGGCGCCCAAGGTCACCGTCGACGACCCGTGGGGGTTCGCCGGCTCGCTGGAGTGGGCCACGAGCTGCCCGCCGCCCCGGCACAACTTCACCTTCATGCCGCCGATCCGCTCCGAACGGCCCGCGTTCGACCTGCACTACCCGCCCGACGACAAGCCGGAGCTGAAGGAGGCCCAGCAGGCCGCGCTCAAGCGCCGCGAAACAAAGTGAGACCTTTCCCCCGAGAGGTCGCGGTGCTTCTGTTGATGTGACGATCCGCCCATTCAGTCGCCTGTCTAAGGAGATCGGCGATGACCGGCACCAAGATCCCCTTCACCCCCGAGACGGCCCCCTGCGGGAAGAAGTCGGGAGGCGAACGCCTCGTCGACGACGACGGCTACGGCCTCGTCATCCGCGACCAGTTCTTCGACTGCGGCTGCCGCCGGATCCGGCACGAGTACCACGACGGCAGCATCCACCTGTCCGCCGTCCGCCACGACGGCAGGCGGGTGAAGGACCCGATCCAGCCCGACCGCGGGAGCTGATCGCATGATCGACGTGCTCATCGTCGGGGGCGGCGGGGCCGGCCTGCGCGCCGCGCTCGCGGTCGCCGAGACCGACCCGTCCCTGACCGTGGCCGTGCTGTCCAAGGTGTATCCGATGCGCAGCCACACGGTCTCCGCCGAGGGCGGCGCCGCCGCGGTGATCGGCGCCGGCGACAGCCTGGACGAGCACTGCTACGACACGATCTCCGGCGGCGACTGGCTGTGCGACCAGGACGCGGTGGAGGCGTTCGTGGCCGAGGCGCCCCGCGAGCTCATCCAGCTGGAACACTGGGGCTGCCCGTGGAGCAGGGAGCCCGACGGGCGGGTCGCGGTACGCCCGTTCGGCGGCATGAAACGGCAGCGCACCTGGTACGCGGCCGACAAGACGGGCTTCCACCTGCTGCACACGCTCTTCCAGACCACCCTGAAATATCCCGACATCGTGCGATACGACGAGTGGTACGTCACCCAGCTCATCGTCGACGACGGCCGGGTGCACGGCGTGGTCGCCGTCGAGATGAGGACCGGCCGCGTCGAGGCGATCCCCGCCAGGACCGTGATCCTGGCGACCGGCGGCTGCGGCCGGGCCTTCCCGTTCACCACCAACGCGACCATCAAGACCGGCGACGGCATGGCGCTGGCCTACCGGGCGGGCGCGCCGCTGAAGGACATGGAGTTCGTCCAGTACCACCCCACCGGGCTGCCGTTCACCGGCATCCTCATCACCGAGGCGGCCAGGGCCGAGGGCGGCTGGCTGATCAACAAGGACGGCTACCGCTACCTCCAGGACTACGACCTGGGCCGGCCCACCCCCGCCCCGAAGCTGCGCAGCATGGAGCTGGGCCCGCGCGACCGGCTCTCCCAGGCGTTCGTCCACGAGCAGCGCAAAGGACGCACGGCCGACACCCCGTACGGGCCCGTCGTCTACCTCGACCTGCGCCACCTCGGCGAGGACAAGATCGACGCCCGCATCCCGTTCGTGCGCGAGCTGTGCCGCAGCTACCAGAACCTCGACCCGGCCACCGACCTCATCCCGGTCCGTCCCGTCGTGCACTACATGATGGGCGGCGTGCACACCGACCTCGACGGGGCCACCCCGGTCGCGGGGCTGTACGCGGCGGGGGAGACCGCCTGCGTGAGCATCAACGGCGCCAACCGGCTCGGCTCCAACTCGCTGCCGGAGATCCTCGTCTTCGGCAGGCGGGCCGGGATCGCCGCCGCCGAGTTCGCCCGTACCCACCGCGAGGGCGAGCCGCCCGCGGTGCGCAGCCAGGGCGACGACGAGCGGCGGCGGCTGACCCGCGCCCGCGAAGGCCGCGCGAACGGCGAGCGCGTCGCCGTCCTGCGCGAGGAGATGCAGCACACGCTGGAGGGCGCGGCCGGCATCTACCGCGGCGGCGACGTGCTGGCCAAGGCCGCCGGCACCCTCGCCGAGCTGTGCGAGCGCGCCCTGGAGGCGCGGGCCGACGACACCAGCGCCGTCTTCAACACCGAGATGATCAACCTGCTGGAGCTGCGGGCCATGCTCGACGTCGCGCGGACCATCGTGGCCTGCGCGCTGAACCGGCAGGAGTCGCGCGGGGCCCACCAGCGCACCGACTTCCCCGTCAGGGACGACGGCGCCTTCCTGGCGCACTCGCTGGTCCACCGCGCCCCCGACGGCACCCCCTCGGTGGGGCTGCTGCCCGTCACCATCACCCGCTGGCCCCCAGGGGAAAGGGTCTATGGCCGTGACTGAGTCGATCCGGCTGGAGGTCGCCCGGTACCGCCCCGGGCAGGACGCCGAGCCCGTCTTCGCGTCGTACGAGGTGCCGCTCATGCCCGACTGGGCGGTGCTCGACGGGCTCACCTACGTCAAGGACCGGCTGGACGGCACGCTGTCGTTCCGCTGGTCGTGCCGGATGGGCATCTGCGGGTCGTGCGGCATGACCGTCAACGGCGAACCCCGGCTGACCTGCGGGACCTTCCTCACCGAGTACGGCGACGGACCGGTCAGGATCGAGCCGCTCAAGGGGTTCCCGGTCATCAGGGACCTGGTGGTGGACATCGAGGACTTCCTGGCCAAGCTGTCGTCGGTGCGGCCGTGGCTGGTCAGGGGGGGCGAGGAACTGCCGCTGACCGCCGAGTACGCGCAGACCCCGGCGCAGCTCGACGCCTACAAGCAGTACAGCATGTGCATCAACTGCATGCTCTGCTACTCGGCCTGCCCGGTGTACGTGCTCGACCCGGACTTCCTCGGGCCCGCGGCGATCGCGCTGGCGCAGCGCTACAACCTGGACTCGCGCGACATGGACGACCGGTTCGACGTGCTCAGCCAGGAGGACGCCGTCTGGGGGTGCACGTTCGTCGGCGAGTGCACGAACGCCTGCCCCAAGCACGTCGACCCGGCCGAGGCCATCCAGCGCTACAAGCTGACCGCCGCGCTCCGCTCGGTGCTGCCGTGGAGCCGTCGATGACCGCGCCCTACGTACGCGGCCGCGACCGGCTCTGGTTCGCCCGCTCGCGGCGCTACACGATCTTCGTGCTCCGGGAGCTGACCAGCGTGTTCGTGGCCTGGACGGTCGCGTTCCTGCTGCTGATGATCGCCGCCCTGACCGGCGGCGGGTACGCGGGCTTCGTCGCGCTCGCCGGGCAACCGTGGATGATCGCGGTCAACGTGGTGGCGCTGGCCGCGACCTGCTTCCACGCGATCACCTTCCTCAACCTCGCGCCCAAGGCCACGGTGGTCCGGCTGGACGGCTGGCGGGTGCCCGCCTGGATGATCCAGGGCGGCAACCACTCGGCCTGGCTGCTGGTCTCCGCGGTCGTCGCGTACGTCGTGCTGAGGTCGCCATGAGACGCGTGCTGGAACCGTACCTGTGGCTGCTCTTCAGCGGCGGCGGCGTGGTCGCCGCGCTGCTGCTGCCGGTGCTCGTGCTGCTCTTCGGCGTGCTCATGCCGCTGGGCGTGCTCGACTGGCCGTCCGCCGCGCACCTGGCGGGCGCGCTCGAACCCCTGCCGGTGCGGGTGGCGCTGGTGGCGGTCGTGGCCCTCTGCCTCTTCCACGCCGCGCACCGGATCCGCCACACCAGCGAGGAACTGCTGGGCCTGGCCCGGTTCGATCTGCCGATCGCCGTGGTGTGTTACGGCGGGGCACTGGGCGGTGCCGCCGTCGCGGCATGGCTGCTGTGGTGAATGTCCTGGTTTCGTGATATTTCGACTCGCGGCTTTACGCCGAGTTTATCCGGGGTCTACCGTCCGGCTTGCGAAACCCTCCGGCCATCGCCCGGCGACCCCGGGCAGAAGGGGTACTCGGTGTCCCGAAAGACGCGCCTCTTAGCCACGATCTCGGCAGTAGCCCTGCTGGGCGCCACCCTCACGGCGCCCACCGCGCAAGCGTCCTCCGTGGCGCGCTACGAGCCCGGTCCGTCCGACTTCTACATCAACTACGCCCCGCCCAGGGACGAGGCCACGCCCGAGGAGCCGGGCGCGCCGGGCGGTGACAAGCGCTCACGGTCGCGGGCACGGGAGATCGACCAGAAGCACAGCCTGGGCAACCCGGCGGCCGCCCGGGTGCTCGCCGCCCGCGAGCAGGAGGCCCTGAGGACCGGCCGCAACCCCGCCGACTTCATCTTCAAGAAGACCAAGCAGACCAGGACCGCCAAGCTGCTGACGCTGCTGGTCGAGTTCAACGAGAACGCCGACGACGACTTCTCCGGTTACAACCGGCTGCGAACCGTCGACAGCGCCCCCGACGACTGCCTCGTCGAGCCGGCCGGCACGCTCAAGAACGGCCCCCTGCACAACAACATCCCGGACCCGGCCACGCTGCCGAACAAGGACAACAACTCCTTCTGGGTCAAGGACTTCAGCCCCGAGCACTTCAACAAGATGCTCTACACCGACAAGGGCATCACCGAGCGCGTCCGCAAGGACCTGAGGGACCCCCGCGACGGCAGGCCGGGCATCGACATCTCCGGCTTCACGCTGAAGAAGATGTACGAGGAGATGTCCAAGGGCGCCTACTCCGTGACCGGCTCCGCCGTCGGCTGGATCAAGGCCCCGCACTCCGAGGCCTGGTACGGCGCCGCGGCCTGCGGCGGCAACCCGCAGGACATGTCCGGCCACCCGGACAACCCGCTCGGCGCCGGCCAGCTCGCCATCGACGCCGTCGACGTGCTGGCCCAGACCCAGCCGGACTTCCCGTGGGCCGACTACGACCTCGAGGACGTCTCCGACGCCGACGGCGACGGCAACTTCGCCGAGCCCGACGGCGTGATCGACCACCTCGTGCTGGTCCACGCCGGCAAGGACAAGTCCTCCGACGGCGGCGCCGAGGGCACCTACGCCATCTGGGCCCACTCCAGCGCGGTCGCCGGCGGCTACCAGGTGCCCGGCACCGACATGAAGATCTCCAACTACATCGTCCAGCCCGAGGACTCCGGCGTCGGCGTCTTCGCCCACGAGTACGGCCACGACCTCGGCCTGCCCGACCTGTACGACACCTCCGGCGCGGGCAGCTCCGCGGTGGACTTCTGGGACCTGATGTCCAGCGGCTCCCACTCCGGCCCGATCTTCCAGTCCATGCCCACGCACATGGGCCTGTGGGACAAGTGGGTGCTCGGCTGGGCCAACCCGAAGGTGTTCGACCCGGGTGACCGCAAGAGCCTGGTCACCGTCGGCCAGTCCTCCCGCACGCCGAAGCTCACCCAGGACGGCGTCCGGGTGAACCTGGCCTCCGAGCCGCTCAAGATGGTCGACCCGCACAGCGGCGGCAACGCCTGGTGGTCCGGCATGGACCAGGAGTGGGCGAACGTCTCGGTGGGCCGCGACATCGACGTGCCCGCCGGGTCCGACGTGCGGTTCTGGATGTGGAACAACTACGAGATCGAGTCCGACTGGGACTTCGGCTTCGTCGAGGTGTCCACCGACGGTGGCGCGACCTGGGCCCAGCAGAAGGTCTTCGACGAGGCCGGCGACGAGATCACCACGCCCGACGACTACCCGGACCCGAACAAGAACCTCGCGACCTTCGGCGACAAGAAGTACGGCATCACCGGTGACACCGGCGGCTGGCGGCACGACTACGTCGACCTGACGCCGTTCGCCGGCCAATCGATCAAGCTGCGGCTGACGTACAACACCGACGCGGCCTTCACCCCGCGCGGCTGGCACGCCGACGACTTCGAGCTCACCAGCGACGGCGCCACCGTGTGGAGCGACGACGTCGAGGGCGGCGAGAACGGCTGGCGGGCCACCGGCGGCACCTTCACCAACACCAGCGGCCAGGGCTGGACGATCAACAACGGCGAGCGTGAGATCCAGCGGTTCTACCTCGCCGAGTGGCGCAACTTCGACGGGTTCGACAAGGGCCTGCAGTACGCCTACGACACCACGTACTCGCGTGACGGGGCGTGGAAGGTGGAGAAGGTCAAGTACAACGCGCCCGGCCTGCTGGTCTGGTACCGCGACTCGACCTACACCAACAACGTGCTGGTGAACAACCTGGAGGCGGCGCCGAGCATCGGCTCCAAGGGCACCCTGCTGCTCGTCGACTCCCACTTCGACCCGCTGCGCCGCACCGGCGAGGCGGCCGCGAAGGACCCGACCAGGCACAAGAACATGGAAGGCCGCACCCAGACGTCCAACGCGGCGTTCTCGTTCAGGAACACCTACCCGCTCAAGGAGTGCCTGGAGGCGCCGGACGAGCCGTTCAGCGAGTACTGCACGCAGATCGGCGGGCTCAAGGGCGTCAAGGGGTTCACCGACGCCAAGACCTGGTACCCCGGCCTGGAGGTCCAGGACGGCGGCCTGTTCTACCGGGACTTCGACGCCTCCACCGTCGTCCCGTCCAAGGGCGACCAGCCGTACAGCACCCGCGTGGTGAACGTGGACGGCACCCCGGCCACCGAGTACTACGGCCTCGACATCGGCGGCGGCCACGTGCTCGGCTCCGGTAACCCCGGGGACGAGGGCAAGGCGCTGGGCGTGGGGATCAAGCTGATCAGCCCGCTCCCCGGCGACCTCGGCGCCATCGTCCAGGTGACCCCGCCGAAGAAGTAGATCAGGCGGGTCGCGAGCCCCTGTCTTCACACGGTCGCCGTGCGAAGGCAGGGGCTTCTGGACCTACGATTGATGACCATGAGCGAACTGCGCACCAAGGCCGAGCACACCGCGGCGATCCTCAAGGATCGCCGTGTGGCAGTGGTGATCAACACTCGCTCACGGCGCGGCCGCCGCCACTACTTCGAGGTGATCGAGCAGGTCCACGAGCTGGGCTTCGAGCCGCTGGCCGAGATCGGCGTCTACAACCCGAAACGGCTGCGCGAGCTGCTCGACACGGCCCTGGCGACGGGGCCCGACCTGCTGATCGTCGGCGGCGGCGACGGCACGCTCTCCTCGGCCGTGCGCCACGTCGCCCACCGCGACGTGGCGCTCGGCGTCCTGCCGCTCGGCACCACCAACAACTTCGCCCGCAGCCTCGGCCTGCCGCTCGACCTCTCGGGCGCGATCCGGGTGTTCGCCACCGGCAAGGTGGCCGACATCGACCTCGGCATGGCCGACGACCGGCCGTTCGCCAACCTGGCCAGCTTCGGGGTGTCGGTGGAGGTGGCGGGCAAGGTCAGGCCGTGGCTGAAGCGGTGGGTGGGCCGGCCCGCCTACCCGCTGACCGCGCTCACGATCCTGCCCGGCCACCGCCCGTTCCGGGCCTACATCACGGTCGACGGGCAGCGCCACGAGCTCCTGACCCACCAGCTCAACATCGCCAACGGCCGCTTCCACGGCGGCTGGCAGGTGGCCCGCGACATCAGCATCGACGACGGCATGCTCGTCGCCTACCAGCTCGGCTCGGGCAAGAAGCTGCGGCTGCTGGTCGAGACGCTCGCCCGCGCCACCACGGGGCGGTGGCGGAGCCTGGCCGGCGGTCCCTTCGTGACCGGCCGGGAGATGCTGCTGGAGACCGACCCGCCGATGGCCGCCGACGTCGACGGCGAGGTGCGGCTCCGCACCCCGATCAGGCTCCGCGTGGTGCCCAACGGCGTACGCGTCATGGTCCCGGCCGACTTCGAGGACCGCTGACCCCGGCTCACTCACCCAGCCGGCGGTAGGCGACGCCGAGCGGGGCGGCCAGGTCCGCGGGCGGCGGGAAGAGCCGGGGGAGCAGGTCCGAGCCCGCCGGGCGGCGCTCCGGCGGGTGCGCGCTGCCGCCCGGCGTGTAGAAGTCCGCCAGCCGCTCCGCGAACGGCACGTCCGCCACCGCCGGGACGCCCGCGGCGGGCCGGGCGGCGAGCGAGCCCAGCAGCTCCGCGCGCCCCCGCCCGCGCCACGCCAGCACCAGGAACGGGTCCTCGTCGAACGACTCCGCCAGCAGGTACAGCACCGCCGACACGTGCTTGCACGGGAACCCCCAGTCGGGACACGAGCAGTCCATGCCGAGATCGCGCGGGAACAGGTCGACGCCGACCGAGGCGAACAGCTCCTCGATCTCCTCCGGCATCTCCCCGGCCAGCAGCTTGGCCCGGTAGACCGCCTGCTCGGCGATCGCCGACTCCAGCGTCTCCCAGCGCTCCTCGCCGTACGCCTCGATCGCGATCGTCACCTCGTACGGGGTGCGCCGCGAACCCTGCACGGCGGCCGACACCAGGCCGGGCGACAGGTCGATGGACAGCACCTGCCCGGCTCTGGCGTAGCCGCGCCCGCGTGAGAGCCTGCCCCGGTCGCAGACGCGCTCCAGGATGTCGATGAACCGCCGCGACCACCACGCCGACCCGATCGAGCCGCGCCTCGACCGGGCGCGGAGGCCGCCCTCGACCTTGATCGGGGTCCCGTACCGCATCTCAGGCCACCGCCTCCGAAGTCAGCCGGAACACCTCGCGCAGCTCCCGCGTCGACAGATCCGTCAGCCAGTCCTCGCCGGTGCCCACCACCCGCTCGGCCAGCGCCTTCTTGCGCTCCATCAGCTCGTCGACCCGCTCCTCCAGCGTGCCGGCGCAGATCAGCTTGCGGACCTGCACGTTCTTGCGCTGGCCGATGCGGAAGGCGCGGTCGGTGGCCTGGTCCTCGACGGCCGGGTTCCACCAGCGGTCGACGTGGACGACGTGACTGGCGGCGGTCAGGTTGAGCCCGACGCCCGCCGCCCTGAGCGACAGCAGGAACAGCATCGGCTCGCCGTCCTCCTGGAAGCGGTCGACCAGCCGGTCGCGGGCCTTCTTCGGCAGGCCGCCGTGCAGCCAGAGCACCGGCCGGTCCAGCCGCCGCGCCAGGTAGGGCTGGAGCATGGCGCCGAACTCGGTGTACTGGGTGAACACCAGCGCCTTCTCGCCCTCGGCCAGGATCTCCTCGGCGAGCTGCTCCAGCCGCTGCAGCTTGCCCGACCTGCCGGCCAGCCGGGAGCCGTCCTTGAGCAGGTGGGCCGGGTGGTTGCAGACCTGCTTGAGCTTGGCCACGGTCGCCAGCACCAGCCCGCGCCGCTCGATCCCCTCGCTGCCGTCGATCTTGCCCAGCATGTCGTCCACGACCGCCTGGTAGAGCGACGCCTGCTCGGTGGTGAGCGGGCACCACTCCTTGATCTCCAGCTTCTCCGGCAGGTCGCTGATCACCGACTTGTCGGTCTTGACGCGCCGCAGGATGAACGGCCCGGTCGCCCGCCTGAGCGCGTGCGCCGCCTCCTCGTCCTGCCGGGCCTCGATCGGCTCCTGGAACCGCTCCCTGAACCCGGCCCGCGTCCCCAGCAGCCCCTGGTTGGCGAACTCCATGATCGACCAGAGCTCGGCCAGGTGGTTCTCCACCGGGGTCCCGGTCAGCGCCAGCCGCTGCGCCGCCGGGATCGCCCGGACCGCCCTGGCCTGGAGCGTGCCGCTGTTCTTGATCGCCTGCGCCTCGTCGCACACCACCCGCCGCCAGGAGACCCCGCGCAGCGCCTCCAGGTCCCGCTGCGCCGTGCCGTACGTGGTGAGGACCAGGTCAGCGCCGGCGATGAGCGCGGGGTCGCGGCCGGGGCCGTGGTGGGTGTACACGCGCAGGCCCGGCGCGAACCGGGCCGCCTCCCGCTGCCAGTTGCCCAGCAGCGACATCGGGCACACCAGCAGCGTCGGCCCCGTCCCCTCGTGGACCAGCAGCGCCAGGGTGGTGATCGTCTTGCCCAGCCCCATGTCGTCGGCCAGGATCCCGCCCAGCCCCAGCTCCGACAGGAAGCTCAGCCAGGCCAGCCCCCGCTCCTGGTAAGGGCGGAGCGTCGCGTCGATGCCCGCGGGCGTGCCGATCGGCCGCAGCCGCCGCTCCGTCTCGCCGGACAGCAGGTCGCCGAGCACCCCGTCGGCGTCCACCTCCAGCAGCGGCAGCTCGCCGTCGCCCCGGACCACCTGCCGCAGCAGGTCGGCCGCCGGCGCCTCACCGGCCCGCTCGCCGCCGACCACCCGCAGCGCGGCCGCCAGCTGCCGCTCGTCCAGCTCCACCCACCGGCCGCGCACCCGGACCAGCGGCACCTTCAACCGGGCCAGCTCGGCCAGCTCCTCCTCGCCGATCGTCTCCCCGGCCACGGCCAGGTCGACCCGGAAGCCGACCAGCTCGCGCAGCCCCAGCCCCTGCCCGGCCACCGCCCCCGGGCCCTTGCTCCTGGCCGTCACCTTCAGCCCCAGCCGGTTCCGCCCGGCCCAGCGGGGGAGCAGCACCCCGAACCCGGCGGCCTGCAGCAGCGGCGCCGCCTCCTTGAGGAACCCGAACGCGCCCGCGGTGTCGAGCACCAGCTCGCCCGGCTCGGCCACGCGCAGCGCCCGCTCCAGCTCCGGATAGAGCCGCACCGCCCGGCCGAGCCCGGCAAGCAGCTCCCGCTCCGCCGCCGGGACCCCGGCCACCGGCTCCCCGCGCCACACCCGCGCGGCGGGCACGTACAGGCTCGGGTCCTCCACCCCCTGCAGAGCCAGCTCCACCCGCCACCCCGCGTCGAGGTCCCGGTCGTCCTCGTCCTCCTCGGCCGGCTCGACCAGCCGGAAGCACACCCGCGCGGCGCCCTCGGCGGCCACCACCGTCTCGCGCCAGCGGTCCAGTTCCTCGCGCAGGCCAGGCACGTCGGGGCACGAGCCGTCGGGGCCGGTCAGGGCGGCCAGCCACCGCTCGCGCGCCGTCACCGCCCGCTCGACGAGCGGCTCGGGCAGCGCCTCACGGACCAGCGCGTCGGTGAACGCCCCGAGCGCCTCCCACAGCACCTCCCCGGACGGCCGCTCCACCTCAGAGGTACGGGACGCGGGCGGCATCGCCAGGGCCAGCTCCCTGAAGTACGCCGCGTCACCCCGGGTGACCACCGGCTCCCAGACCGCACGGCAGGCGCCGCCGGGAGCCGCCACCAGCCGCGGGACCACCCGGCCGCGCCGTACCAGGTCGCGGGCGAACCCGGCGGCGGCCGCCCAGTGACGGACGGTGGCGCTGCCGTCGTAGGCGTCCACCACCCGCAGGGCGGCCGGGACGGGCGGCACCACGGCGGGCACCCGCCACACCCGCAACCGGGGCCGCGTCGCGGTCGCGGGCCGCCCCGTCTCGGGCGAGGGCATCGGCTCCTTCGCCGTCCCCGGCAGCAGCAACGCCAGCTCCGGCTCGCCCCCGCCGTCGACGCCGAGCGCCTCCCGCAGCGCGGGGACCGGCGCGGCGAACGGATGCCGGCCGGGCCCGCCCGCAGCCCGCGCGGGCTGCTCCGCCCAGAAGGCCAGCCCTTCTCCCGCCCACACCCCGTGTACGACCAGCACCCCGGCAGGTTACCCGCCGGCGCCCCGCCGATCCGTCATAGGACGAACGGAGGAGGGCGCCTAGGCCCAAGGACCGAGGCGCGGCGGGGGCGGGCGGGGCTAGCGTCGGGTGCATGGACGACAGCGGCACCCTGGAAGAGGCGTTCGAGCGGCTGCACCGCACCGGCCCCGAGTTCGACGGCTGGCTGAGCAACCACGGCCCGATGGCGGTCGAGTCGATGGTCAGGCGCGGGCACGCCCGCGAGGTCCACCGCTGGCTGGACGCCTACACCGCCCGCCTGGAGGAGGCTCCCGGCGGCACCCGCGCGATCGGGGACGACTGGCGGGAAGCGCTGGGCGACCCGCGACGGCTCGGCGACTGGCTGCGGTTCTTCGAGCGGGAGACGAAGGAACGGCCGTGGCGGGCCGTGCTGGAGGAGTGGTGGCCGCGGCTGCTGCCCGGCATCGCGGCCGGGGCGACCCACGGAGTCATCCGCACCGGCCACGCGGTCCACGCCCTGCTGGAGCTGGAGGACGGGCCGCGGCTCGCCGAGCTGGGGCAGGCGCTCGGCTACTGGGCGGCACGCTGGCAGCCCGTGGCCGGAGCGGCCCCGCCGTCCGGCACGGAGACGCCGTCGGGCGCGCTGGCCGGGGTGCCGCGGGTGGCCGACCAGAGCCGGGACATCGACCACCGGCTCCGCCAGCTCGCCGGCACCGGCGGCTGGGAGCCGTCGGTCGCCGCGCTGGCCCCGGCCTCGGGCGCCGGCGAGGCCAGGGACCGGCTCGCCGCGCTGGCCGACGCCGCCACCCTGCGCTACCTCACCCACGCGCACGGCTCGCCCGTCATGCTGATCCACTCGGCGACCGCTCCTACGGCGGTGCTCCGCACGCTGCCCGCCCTGCCCGCCTCCCTCTGGGTGCCGAGCCTCGACGCGGCGTGGGCCGCCGCCGCCGCGGTCACGGCCGCGTACGGGCCCGCGGGGCCGGTGACCGGGCGGGAGCTGCCCGCCGCGCCCGGCTCCGCGCAGGAGGCGTTCGACCGGGCCGTCGCGCACGGCGACGAGCACGTGATCAAGCTGGCCGACACCGCGCTGGACGTGTACGAACGCACCGCCGACCCGGACGCCCTCGCGGCGGTCGTGCGCGCGTCCCGCTCCATTCAGCCGCTGAAAGCGTGATGCCCGGTTGTACAGTGGAAGTATGAATCCTCCCGGATCGTGGTGTGAGCGGCCCAAGCCGCAGGCTCCCTCGTGCGAGCTCCCCTCTCCGTGGAGCAAGCCGAAGCAGCCCGCCAACTGGTGCGAGGCGCCCGCCTCGCCCGTCGTACGGGTCGTCGACTTCCTGCTGCGCGCCGCCAAGCGCTGAGAGAGCCCGCGCGGCCCGAGCGGTCGCGCGGCTTCGCGCTGCCCGGAATCCGCGCTGATCACCGGCCTGAAGGGTCGTGATAGAAGGCGGTATAGGTGGGTAGGCGCACTCCTCGACGGAGGAGGCGACGTCGTGAACGACACCCAGAAACTAGTCAGCGATCTGTCCGAGCAGGTCTCCCGGCTCGTCAGGGACGAGCTCCGGCTGGCCAAGCTCGAACTCACGCGCAAGGGCAAGCGCGCCGGCCTCGGCGCCGGCATCGTGGGCGCCGCGGGCATCGTCGGGCTCTTCGGCGGCGCCGTGCTCGTGGCGGCCGTCGTGATGCTGCTCGCGCTCGTCATGCCCGCCTGGCTGGCGGCCGCGATCGTGGCCGTGGTGCTGCTCGCGACCGCGGCGGTGCTGGGCCTGGCCGGCAAGAAGCAGGTCCAGCAGGCCACCCCGCCCGTTCCCAGGGAGACGATCGCCAGCGTGAAGGCCGACATCGGCGCGGTCAGGGAGGGAGCACACCGATGAGTGAGACGAACCCGGGATACTCCGACGACCAGTACGCGGGCGACGTGGGTTCACGCAGGGCGACGGTCGGCACCCCGACGGACCCCGAATCCATCAACGTGCCCGTCACGCGGGGCGGCGCGGCCGAGAACGCGCACGAGGCGGAGCTCCGCCGCGAGCCGCACGAGACGTTCATCCCCGAGGGGCCGGAGCCGGACGACCGCGCGGAGGCGATCCACTCCCGCGCCGTGGAGGAGGAGTCGCTGCGCGGCGGCGGCACGCGGGTCCCCGAGTCGACCACTCCCTACCAGGACCGGGGCTCCATCGCGA
This sequence comes from Nonomuraea harbinensis, assembly GCF_019396385.1. Lineage (GTDB taxonomy): Bacteria > Actinomycetota > Actinomycetes > Streptosporangiales > Streptosporangiaceae > Nonomuraea > Nonomuraea ferruginea. The sequence continues at coordinate 150,528 of NZ_JAHKRN010000015.1, forward strand.
CGCCGCTCACCGACCGCGCGCGCCGGGCCGCCGTGAGCGGCGACGAGGAGGAACAGGTCCGCGAGAGCATCAGGGAGACCCGCCGCGAACTCGGCGAGACCGTGAGCGCGCTGGCCCACAAGGTGGACGTCAAGAGCCGGGCGGCCGAGGCGGCCGAGTCGGCCAAGGAGCGCGCCGCCGCGATGGTCGGCACCGCCAAGGCCAAGGCGGCCGAGATGAGCGGCACGGCGAAGGCCAGGGCCGGCGAGATGGGCGGCACCGCGAAGACCCGAGCGGCCGAGATGGGCGGGACCGCCAGGGCCAGGGCGGCCGAGATGTCCGGCAGGGCACTCGAACTGAAGGACAAGGCACGGGAGAACGCCGCCGGCAACGACTACCTGCGGCCGGTCCTGGGATTCGCGGTCGCCGGCGCGGTGGTCGCGCTGATCCTCCGCCGTGCCGACCGGCGCCGCCGGGGTCTATGACGTGACACCCCCCGAGACCCCCGCCGAACTGACGGGCCGGTCCTGGTGGCGCGTCGTCAGGCGCACGGCCGTGGAGTTCAAGAACGACCGCGTCCAGGACCTGGCCGCGTCGCTCACCTACTACGCGGTGCTGTCCATCTTCCCCGCCCTGATCGTGTTCGTGTCGCTGCTCGGCCTGTTCGGCCAGCAGAACGCGAGCACGCTCTTCGGGAACGCGGTCACGCTGGCCCCCGCCGAGGTCCGCGACCTGCTGACCCAGGGCCTGCAGGGCGTCCAGCAGGCGAGCCGGCCGGGCCTGGCGGCGATCCTCGGCCTGGCCGTCGCGCTGTGGTCCTCGTCCGGTTACATCGCGGCGTTCATCAGGGCCTGCAACGAGATCTACGACATCGACGAGGGCCGCCCGTTCTACAAGCTCACCCCGCTCCGGCTCGGCCTCACGATCATGCTGATGGTCCTGCTGGCCGCCGCCGCCGTCGCGGTCACGCTGACCGGCGACCTGTCCCGCGTCGCCGGTGAGGCGCTCGGCCTGGGCGAGACCGCGGTGACCGCCTGGAACGTGGCCAAGTGGCCGGTGCTCGCGCTGATCGCGGTCGGCCTGATCATGGTGCTGTACTGGGCCGCGCCGAACGTGCGCCAGCCCGGGGTGCGCTGGCTGACGCCCGGCGGGCTGCTGGCGGTCGTCCTGTGGCTGATCGTCTCGACCGGTTTCGCCGTGTACGTGGCCAACTTCGGCTCCTACAACAAGACGTACGGGACGCTCGCCACGGTCGTGGTCTTCCTGATCTGGCTGTGGCTGTCGAACATGGCGCTGCTGTTCGGCGCCGAGCTGGACGCCGAGCTGATCAGGGAGCGCCGGGTGGCCGAGGGGAAGCCCGCGGAGCAGGAGCCGTACGCCGTCCCCAGGGACCCGCCGAAGCCCGATTCGCTGCCCGGGTGACCGTGCGGAGACAGGCGACCCCGGCGACGGCCGTGGAGTAGGGTGCGCCGGTGAGCACCGATCTGTTCTGCGAGATCATCGCCGGGGAGCGGCCCGCCACCCTGGTCCACGAGGACGAGGTGGCCGTCTCGTTCCTCGACGCCCGCCCGGTCTTCAAGGGCCACGTGCTCGTCGTGCCGCGGGCGCACATCGAGACGCTGGCCGACCTCGCCGACGTCGGCCCCTTCTTCGACCGGGTCCGCGCCATGGCCGGCGCCGTCGAGGAGGGCCTGGGCGCGGGCGGCACCTTCGTCGCGATGAACAACCGCGTCAGCCAGAGCGTCCCCCACCTGCACGTGCACGTCGTCCCGCGCAACCCCAAGGACGGCCTGCGCGGCTTCTTCTGGCCGCGCACCAAGTACGCCTCCCCCGAGGAGGCGCAGGACTACGCCGGACGCGTCGCCGGCGCCCTCACCGCGGGCTGAGCCGTGGAGCTCCTGGTCGGCATCGCGGTCGTGGCGGCGATCGTCGCCGTGCCCGCGATCGTGCTGTGGCGGGTCATGCGCGGCCGGCGCGAGCTCGGCACCAGCCCGGCCGAGCGCGCCACGTTCGAGACCCTGCACACCGCCTCGCTCGCCGGACCGCCGCTGCGCGCGGGCCTCACCGCCGACGGCGCCGACCGCGCCTCGCGCCACCTGCGCCGGCTGCTCGGCTCGCCCGCGCTGGCGATCACCGACGGCGAGCGGCTGCTGGTGTACGACGGCGAGGGCGAGCACCACGCGGGGGAGGCGTTCGAGCACGCCCGCGCGACGCTCGGAGACGGTCGCACGCAGGTGCTGAGCATCTCCTGCGACCTGCTCGAATGCCCGATCAGGCAGGCCGTGGTGGTGCCGCTGACCACCGACGACCGGGTCGTCGGCACGCTCGCCGCCTACGGCCAGCACGCCTCCGCCGGGCTGGTCCGCGCCGCCCAGGAGGTGGCGGGCTGGGTCGACTCCCAGCTGGAGCTGGCCGAGCTCGACCGCTCCCGCACGCTGCTGATGGAGGCCGAGGTGCGGGCGCTGCGCGCGCAGATCTCCCCGCACTTCATCTACAACTCCCTCACCACGATCGCCTCGTTCGTCCGCACCGACCCGGAGCGGGCCAGGGAGCTGCTGCTGGAGTTCGCCGACTTCACCCGCTACTCCTTCCGGCGGCACGGCGAGTTCACCACGCTCGCCGAGGAGCTGCGCTCCATCGACCGCTACCTGATCCTGGAGCGCGCCCGCTTCGGCGACCAGCTCCAGGTGACGCTGCGCATCGCGCCGGAGGTGCTGCCGGTCGCGGTGCCGTTCCTGTGCCTGCAGCCGCTCGTCGAGAACGCCGTCAGGCACGGCCTGGAGAGCAAGGACGGCGTCGGCCGCATCGCGATCATGGCGGAGGACGCCGGCGCCGAGTGCCGCATCAGCGTCGAGGACGACGGTCTCGGCATGGACCCCGACAGGCTGCGGCGCATCCTCGCAGGTGAGATCCCGCCGGCGGGCGGCGTCGGGCTGGCCAACGTCGACCTGCGGCTGCGTCAGGTGTACGGCGACGAGTACGGGCTGGTCGTCGAGACGGGCCGCGGAGCGGGCACGAAGGTCAACGTCAGGTTGCCGAAATATCACCCAGGCGTCTCAGCCCGTTGACCTGGATCTTTGTTGTCGGTTTTATCACTGTACATGGCGCAACTTCGGGTGCTCGCGGTGGACGACGAACTTCCCGCCCTGGAAGATCTCTCCTACTTGCTCCGCGCCGACCCACGGATCGGCGAGGTGGCCACCGCCCGCGACGGGGCCGCCGCGCTGCGCCTGCTGGACCGGGCCATCGCCGAAGGCCGGCCGATCGACGCGGTCTTCCTCGACATCAGGATGCGCGGCCTCGACGGGGTGGTGCTGGGCAGGCTGCTGTCCCAGTTCGCCAACCCGCCGCGGGTGGTGTTCGTGACCGCGTACGAGGAGCACGCCGTCGACGCCTTCGAGATCAAGGCCGAGGACTACCTGCTCAAACCTGTGCGCCCGGAACGCCTGGCCGAGGCGATCAGACGGGTCGCGGTCTCGGCCGACGTGCCCGTCGACGGCGCCGAGACCGACACGATCCCGGTCGAGCTGGGCGGGGTGACCCGGTTCGTGTCCAGCGCCGACGTCATCTACGTGGAGGCGCACGGCGACTACGCCCGCCTGCACACCGCCACCGGCAGCCACCTCGTGCGCATCCCGCTGGCCACGCTGGAGGAGCGGTGGGCGGCGGCCGGGTTCGTCCGCGTGCACCGCAGCCACCTGGTCGCGGTCAAGCACATCGTCGAGCTGCACATCGACTCCGGCCGGTGCACGGTCCGGGTCGGAGACACCGAGATCCCCGTCAGCCGCCGCCACACCCGTGAGCTGCGCGACCTCCTCGTCCGCCGAGCCCGGCGGCACAGGCCCGAATGAGCCGCGCCAGGGAAGGGGAGATCCTATTGAGCCACTGCCCCAGGAGACGTCAGACCTGTGAGCCCTGAACCCCGTCCCGGCCGCCGGGTGGCGGTCACCAGCCCCCACACCGCCGCCACGCGCAGACCCCGCTTCCCGGCGACCCGGGAGATCGACGAGCAGACGGACCTCGGCGAGGTCTACATGCGCTCGCTGCTGCGCACCCAGTTCCGGCTGGCCATGTTCGTCTGCACCGTGCTGGCCTGCGTGGTGTGCGGGCTGCCGCTGCTGTTCCTGCTCATCCCCGAGCTCGCCGAGGTCGACGTGCTCGGGATCCCGCTGCCGTGGGCCGTGCTGGCGGGGCTGATCTACCCGGCCTTCGTCATCGGGGCCTGGCTGTACGTACGCCAGGCCGAGCGCAACGAGCGCCACTTCGCCGACCTGGTCGACCGTCCGTGAGCCTGGCCGCCGTCCTCATCGTCGTGGTGGCGACCGTGCTCATCGGCGCGTTCGGCATCCGCGTCTCCCGCACGACCTCCGACTTCTACGTCGCCTCCCGCACCGTCAGCCCGCTGTGGAACGCCTCGGCGATCGGCGGCGAGTATCTGTCGGCGGCCTCGTTCCTGGGCGTCGCCGGGCTCATCCTGTCGTACGGCGTCGACATGCTGTGGCTGCCGGTCGGCTGGACCGGCGGCTACCTGGTGCTGCTCGTGCTGGTGTCGGCGCCGCTGCGCCGCTCGGGCGCCTACACGCTGCCCGACTTCGCCGAGGCCCGGCTCGAGTCCATGATGGTGCGGCGCACCGCCAGCGTGCTCGTGGTGCTCATCGGCTGGCTGTACCTCATGCCGCAGTTCCAGAGCGCGGGCCTGGTGCTGCGGACGATCACCGGCGCGCCGGTGTGGGCGGGCGGGCTGCTGGTCGCCGGCGTGGTGGTGATCAACGTGCTGTCGGGCGGCATGCGGTCCATCACGTTCGTGCAGGCGTTCCAGTACTGGCTCAAGCTGACCGCGCTGGCCGTGCCCGTGGTGTTCCTGCTGCTCGCCTGGCGGGCCGACGGGGCGCCCCCGCTGAGCCCGGAGGACACCGGACTCTGGCTCACCCCGCTGGGCGGGCCCAGGGAGTACGGGGTGTACTCGACGTACTCCCTGATCCTGGCCACCTTCCTGGGCACGATGGGGCTGCCGCACGTGCTCGTCCGCTTCTACACCAACCCCGACGGCCGGGCCGCCCGCCGCACCACGCTCGTCGTGCTGTCGCTGCTCGGCGCCTTCTACCTGCTGCCGGCCGTGTACGGCTGGCTCGGCCGGCTGTACGCGACCGACCTGGTCCGCACGGACACCGTGGTGCTGACGCTGCCCTCCCGGATGATCGGCGGCACCCTCGGCGACCTGCTGACCGCGCTCGTCACCGCCGGAGCGTTCGCCGCGTTCCTGTCCACCTCCTCGGGGCTGACCGTCTCCGTGGCCGGCGTGATCGCGCAGGACCTGCTCAAGGGCGGGGTGCGCTCGTTCAGGATCGCCACGCTGATGGCCGTCGCGGTGCCGCTGGCGCTGGCCCTGTGGGCGCGGGCGCTGCCGGTGGCCGACGTGGTCGGGCTGGCGTTCGCGGTGGCCGCCTCGTCGTTCTGCCCGCTGCTGGTGCTCGGCATCTGGTGGCGAAGACTGTCCACGACCGGCGCGCTGGCGGGGCTGTTCGCCGGCGGCGGGCTGGCCTGCCTGGCGGTCCTCGTCACGATCACCGGCGGCCCGTACGACGGCATGCTGGGCGCGCTGCTGGCCCAGCCCGCCGCGTGGACCGTGCCGATCGCGTTCCTGGTCATGGTGGTGGTGTCGTTCGTCACCCAGCACCGCGTGCCCAGGGGCGTGGCCAGGATCATGGTCCGCCTGCACACCCCGGAGAACCTCGACCTCGACCGCGGCGACTGGCGTCCCCGATCGTCCTGATCCCATAGAAAACGGGAATATCGCAGCATAGGAACCGCGCGGCCTCCTTACGCTCGGCGTGTCCACCGACAGGCGGGGGTACGCCATGGCCACCCCGGACGAGGCCGCGCGGGCGCTGCGCGCCGTCGCCCGCCTGGCCGAGGAGCAGGGCGACGCGCTCGACCGGGCCTTCCGGCTCTTCGGCGACGGCGCGCTGCTCGGCCCCAGGGCCGCCCGATTACACGCCGGCCTGGTGGACCGGTGCGCAGAGGTCGGCCGGGCCTTCACCCGGGCCTTCCGCCAGGTCGAACGCCTCGCCACGGCCCGCGGCGACCCGCCCCGCGTGCCAGCTCCGCACCCGCGCCGTCCGCCCGTGCCGCTGCGCGAGCCGCCCGGGGGCTTCGTGGGCGGCGACCCCGACCTCATGCAGGCCATCGACGCCGAACTGGCCGAGGTCGCCGAATCCTGGCAGCTTGCCGGTCAGAGCCTGGCGGCGACGCTCGTCAGCGTCGGCCTCGACAGCGCGCCCGGCCAGGACGTCGTCCGCGCCGGCGCCTGGCTGGCCGACCAGCGCCCCGACCTGCGCCGCCGCCGCGCCGACCTGCTCAAGACCACCCCCGCCCCCGCACCCGACCCACCCCCGCAGTCAGCCTTCGACGGCCCCGCCCTCGGCCCGGCCACCGGCACGGCACCCGGCCCGGCCACCGGCACGGCACCCGGCCCGGCCACCGGCACGGCACCCGGCCCGGCCACCGGCACAGCGGCTGGCACGGCGAACGGGACGGTAGCGGACACGGTCACGGAGACGGTCACCGACGGGGTCACCGACACGCTGTCCCGTGTCGGCGCCTTCTGGGCCGACCAGGTGGCCGGCCTCGTGCCCGCCGCGGGCGGCCTCGCCCACCAGTACGCGGAGCGCGTGGCCGTACCCCTGGCCCAGGGCGCCGCGGAAGCCGTCATCGGCGCCGCCCGGTTCGGCTGGGAGCACTCGCTGGGCGGCCTCATCACCAACCCCTCAGGCCCGGTGGAACGCGCGCGGGCGGCGTACGACGCGGGGGAGTTCGCGGCCGAGCACCCGCTGGAGTTCGCCAAGTCGGCCGTCGACTGGGAGACGCTGACGGAGAACCCGGCCCGCTGGTTCGGCCGCCTCATCCCCGAGGTCCTGCTCGGGGCCGGCGCGGCCGCCACCCGCGCGGGCCGACTCACCGGCGCGGCCACGCGGGCCGGTCCCCGCCTCCCGGACGGTTCCCCGATCCCCCCGCCCAGGACCGCCGCCGACGGCCCGCCCCTGAGAACCATCCCGATGCGGCGCCAGCACGTGGGGGAGGAGCGCACCGGCGTGCAGTACCTTGACGCTCAAGAGCTTGAGAGCAAACGCTTGGTGGTCCACGACGGGAAGCTCTACGACGTGACCGGGAAGCCGTTCGACACCAGCGAGGCGAGTGCCCACTTCTCGGGAGAGGGGCGCGCCATCTTCGTCATGGATCGATACGGGAACCTCTACGCGAACCCGGAGCACACCGTAGGCAGATTCCACCACTCCAGCTTCCTGCGCGGTGGCGAAGTGGCGGCGGCCGGAGACCTCGAAGTGAAGAATGGGGTCCTGAAGGCAGTTTCCCGTCATAGCGGTCACTACCGCCCCGGCCCCGAGGATCTCCAGCGGGCCATCGACCGCCTGCGAAGAGCCGGAGTGGACTTCGAAGGCGTGATCAAGGAGGGATACACCAGTGGGTGACTTGCCGCCGCCGTGGGGCTGGCGCCGCGTGGTCTGGTCCCTGCTCTACACCGTGCAGTTCAAGCCGGTCTGGGACGACGACCTCGTCCGGTGGAGGGCCGGGGGGCTGGTGCTGGAGCCGTTCGGCGGCTTCACGCGCGAGGAGGAGCACGAGGCGCTCCGGGAGGCCCTGGACTCCGGGGAACGTCTCCTCGACCTGCTGCCGGATCCGCCCGTCCCGCATGACGAGCAGGACATCCGTGATTTCCTGCGCCGGGTGCTGGAGCACATGGACCTCCTGCGACCCTGGCCTGAGCTGCCCTTCCTGGTCATGCGGCACGACCCGTCGCCGGACCTCGGCGACTTCCGGGCGATCGCCCGGCTGCACCTGGACGGGCAGGAGGCCGCCCACCGGCTCCATGGCGCCTTCTACGGATTCGCCGGCGGCGGCAGCTGGCAGCCCATGCGGCTGAACTCCGGGGACGAGGTGGCCCTGGTGGAGCCGTGGTGGCAGGGCAGCCGCGACGTGGCCGTGCTGGCGCGTCCGCGTCCCGGGCGCGCCCCCGAGGACGTCCTGGCGGCGTTCCTGCACGTCACCGGCTTCGTCCCGGAGGAGATCGACGACCTCACGGACGGCCTGAACGCCGCCTCCAGGGGCGGCGCGGGCTCCGGCTGGCTCGCCTACCTGCTGCGACTGGAGAACTCGATCGCCACGTTGGCGGGCGAGGAGCCGGTCCGGGTGAGCAGGTCCACCTACGAAGCCTTCCTGCGCACCCGCCTCTACTGCCAGGCCACCGAGAGCCCCGGCGTCGTCGCCGTCGGGCCGCCGGGGGCCGGGCTGGTGCCGGCGTTCACCCTTCCCGAGGCGCTGGCCGCGTTCGCGGCGGCAGGAAAGGACGAGACGGAGCCGCGCTTCTTCTCGGCCACCGGAAAGGACCTGCTCGACCTCATCCCCGAGGGCTACGGTGTGCTGGTCGACCCCGGCACCGCGTACGCCACCGCCTTCGCCGCCGGAGGGCCGGGCTAGGGCGGCGGGATCTCGCCGGAGCCGCGCGCGACCAGCTCCACCGGGATCTTGACCCGGCGGCCCGCACCCGAGCGGTCCAGCAGCAGGTCCACCGCGCCGCGCGCGAGCCGGTCGACGTCGTAGCGGACCACGGTCACGCCGGGGTCGAACACGTCGGCCAGCGCGAAGTCATCGAATCCCACGTACGCGGGGCGTTCCGGGCGTTCGCGCAGCGCCTGCAGGATGCCGATCGCGGCCCGGTTGTTCGCGGCGAAGAACGCCGTCGGCGGCGAGGGCAGGCCGAGCAGGCGCTCCACCTCGCGGGAGACCCGCCACGGGTCGAACACCCCGCGCACCACCAGGGACTCGTCCAGCGCCGCCCCCAGCGCCGTGCGGTAGCCCGTCGCGCGGTCGTGCACCGAGCTGAGCCCGTCGTCGTCGGAGATGAGCGCGATCCGGCGGTGGCCGCGCGCCAGCAGGTGCTCGGTCGCGATCAGCCCGCCCCTGACGTCGTCCAGCGCCACCACGTCGGCCCCCTCCAGCCCGGGCGGCAGCCGGTCCACGAACACCGTCTCCAGCCCAGGATGCCCGGCCAGCCACGAATGGTCGGCGGGGGAGGGGACGATGATGAGCGAGTCCACGCCCCGCGCGTACATGGACTCCACCAGCATGCGCTCGCGTTCCGGCCGCTCCTCGTAGGAGCCGAACACGACCAGCGCCTCGTGCTCGTCCGCCGCCGCCTCGACCGCCTTGGCCAGCCGGGAGTAGAACTCGTTGGAGATGTTCTCCATGATCAGCCCGAGCGTCAGCATGGTGGCGCCGCGCGCCAGCCGGCTGGCCGCCTCGTTGCGCCGGAAGCCGAGCGCGCTGATCGACGCCCGCACCCGCTGCCGCAGCGCCGCGCTCACGTGCGGCTCCTGGTTGACCACCCGGGAGACGGTCTTGAGGCTCACGCCCGCGTGCCGGGCGACGTCCACCATGGTCGGTTCCCCCTGGGTCGCTGTCATAGTGTCCCCTCATGGACGATGAATGGATCTGCGGACGCCTCGGCGAGGACGAGCCCTGGATGCTGGGCGCGGTCAACCCGCCGATCTTCGAGAACTCGCTGTTCACCTTCCCCAACGCGGCCGAGCTGGGCGAGGCGATCAGGAACGAGGACGAGCGGTACGTCTACTGGCGCGGCACCAACCCCACCGTCGACCTGGCGCAGCGCAAGCTGGCCGCGCTGGAGCGGGCCGAGCGGGCCAAGTGTTTCGCCTCCGGCATGGGCGCGATCTCCGCGACGATCTCCTCGCTGGTGTCGGCGGGCGACCACGTGCTGGTGCTGGGCGCGGTGTACGGGCCGACCACCCAGTTTCTGCGTTACCTGGAGAAGTTCGGCGTGACGCATACGCATGTGGTCGATCTCGACGCGTGTGACAGCGCTATCAAGGACCACACCCGCCTACTCTACTTCGAGTCTCCCTCGTACATGCGGTACGAGATCTTCGACATCCCCGCCGTCACCCGCTGGGCGGCCGGGAACGGCCTGGTCACCGTGATGGACAACACCTGGTCCACCCCGATCTTCCAGAAGCCGCTGACCATGGGCGTGGACCTGGTGGTGCACTCGCTGTCGAAGTACGCGGGCGGCCACAGCGACCTCGTGGGCGGGGTGGTGGCGGGCCCGTCCCGGCTGATCAGGCCGCTGGCCCTGACCGAGTACCAGCTCTACGGCGCCGCCATGTCACCGCACGACGCGGCCAAGGTCATCAGGGGCCTGCGCACGCTGCCGGTGCGGATGGCCGCGCACCAGGAGCGCGGGCTGGCGGTGGCGGCGTTCCTGGAGGGTCATCCGGCGGTGCGCCGGGTCAACCACCCCGGGCTGCCCTCGCATCCCGGGCACCGGCTGGCGCTGCGCCAGATGTCGGGCTTCTCCAGCCTGTTCAGCTTCGAGCTGGCCACCGAAGAGCGCGACGAGGTCGCCGCCTTCCTGGACGAGCTGCGCCACTTCCGCGTCGGGGTGTCGTGGGGCGGCTTCGAGAGCCTGGTCAACGCGCCGGCGCTGTCCACCGAGGAGAGCGTACGGGCGACCATGGGCATCCCGGCAGGGCTGGTGCGGCTCTCGGTCGGCCTGGAACCGGCCGAGACGCTGATCGAGGACCTGGGTGGCGCGCTGGAGCGGATGGGGGACGCCTGACAGCGCTGTCCATCCACCTGCCGGCTCCCCGACGAGCGGGGGGACGGTGAAAGGCCGATCTACCGTTCGTCGTACTCAATTGACCATTCACCGCAACGGCTCTCCAGTTGAACGCCGCTCGTCGGCGGCTCGGCGACAGGCGTCGCGCGAGATCTCCACGCGGGGCGCTCCGGGCTCTTACCGTGAGCGTGATCCTCATCACAATGGAGGTCTCGTGACGACCAGAGAACATGACGCGTCCGTCTATGAACAAATGCAGGAGAGCACTGAATTCCAAGAGCTGAAGCGGCGTTTCCGGCGTTGGACGTTCCCCATGACGGTGGCGTTCCTGGCGTGGTACCTGCTGTACGTGGTGCTGTCGGGCTGGGCCCGCGGCTTCATGGGGATCAAGTTGCTCGGTGACATCAATGTCGGGCTGGTCCTGGGCCTGCTCCAGTTCGTGTCCACCTTCTGGATCGCCTGGGCCTACTCCCGCCATGCGGAGAAGAAGCTCGACCCCATCGCCGACAAGCTGCGGCACGAGGTGGAGGAGAAGACTCAGTGAGCTCGACCACCCTCTCCACGATCCTCTTCCTGGCGTTCGTCGCGGCCACCCTCGGCATCACGGTCTGGGCCAGCCGCCAGACCAAGACGGCCGCCGACTACTACGCGGGCGGCCGGTCCTTCAGCGGCGCGCAGAACGGCCTGGCCATCGGCGGCGACTACATGTCGGCGGCCTCCTTCCTGGGCATCGCGGGCATCATCGCGCTGTTCGGCTACGACGGGTTCCTGTACTCCATCGGCTTCCTGGTGGCGTGGCTGGTGGCGCTGCTGCTGGTGGCCGAGCTGATGCGGAACTCCGGCAAGTTCACCATGGCCGACGTGCTCGCCTTCCGGATGAGCCCGCGCCCGGTCCGCACCGCCGCCGGCGTGTCCACCATCGTGGTCAGCATCTTCTACCTGCTGGCCCAGATGGTCGGCGCCGGCGCCCTGGTCGGCCTGCTGCTCGGCGTAACCTCCGAGGCGGGCAAGGTCTGGACGATCGTCGCCGTCGGCGCTCTGATGATCGTGTACGTGGTCTTCGGCGGCATGAAGGGCACCACCTGGGTCCAGATCGTCAAGGCCGTGCTGCTCATGACCGGCGCCGCCCTGGTGACCATCCTGGTGCTCGCCGAGTTCGGCTTCAACCTGTCGGGCCTGCTCGGCCAGGCGGCCGCGACCAGCGGCCCGGGGGCCAACCCCGACAGCTTCCTCAGCCCCGGCCTGAGGTACGGCACCGAGGAGCAGGGCCTGGCCGGCAAGATCGACCTGATCAGCCTCGGCCTCGCGCTCGTGCTCGGCACCGCCGGCCTGCCGCACATCCTCATCCGCTTCTACACGGTCCCGACCGCCAAGGACGCCCGCAAGTCCGTCATATGGGGCATCGGCATCATCGGCACCTTCTACCTGCTGACGCTCGTGCTCGGCTTCGGCGCCGCCGCCATCGTCGGCCGGGAGGAGATCGTCGCCCAGGATCCGGGAGGCAACACGGCGGCGCCGCTGCTCGCGCTGCGGATCGGCGAGGAGATCTTCGGCTCGGTGGGCGGCACGATCCTGCTGGCCTTCATCGGCGCGGTCGCCTTCGCCACGATCCTCGCGGTGGTGGCGGGCCTCACGCTCGCCTCCTCCTCCAGTTTCGCCCACGACCTGTACGCGCACGTCTTCCGGCGCGGCCAGGCCAGCGAGCGGCAGGAGGTCGTGGTGGCGCGGATCTCCGCCCTGGTCATCGGCGCCGTGGCGATCGGCCTGAGCATCCTCGCGCAGAACCAGAACGTCGCCTTCCTGGTGGCCCTGGCCTTCGCGGTGGCGGCCTCGGGCAACCTGCCGGCGATCCTCTACAGCCTGTTCTGGAAGAGGTTCAACACGGCGGGCGCGGTCAGCGCCATCTACGGCGGTCTCCTCTCCGCCCTGCTGCTGGTCGTCTTCTCGCCGGTCGTCTCCGGCGGAGAGAGGGCCCTGCTCCCCGACGCCGACTTCGCCTGGTTCCCGCTCAGCAACCCGGGCATCGTCTCGATCCCGTTCGGCTTCCTGTGCGGCTACCTCGGCACGATCATGAGCAAGGAGTACAACGCCGCCAAGTACGCCGAGATCGAGGTGCGATCCCTCACCGGCGTCGGCGCGGAGAAGGCCGTCAAGCACTAGAACCGCCGAGCGGGCCCGGCCGGGTGGCCGGGCCCGCTCGCACGGGGTCAGCCGAGGGTCAGCCCACCGGCTCCGCGCGCAGCCGCGCCGAGTGCTTCACCAGCGTGATCAGCACCTCGCGGCTGGAGTCGCGCTTGCGCGCGTCGCACATCACGATCGGGATCGACGGGTTGAGCTGCAGTGCCAGCCGCACCTCGGGCAGGTCGTACGAGGGAGCCCCCTCGAAACAGTTGACCGCGACCACGAACGGCGTGCCGCGCCGCTCGAAGTAGTCGACCGAGGGGAAGCAGTCGGCCAGCCGCCGGGTGTCGGCCAGGATGACCGCGCCCAGCGCCCCCTCCGCCAGTTCGTCCCAGACGAACCAGAACCGCTCCTGCCCGGGCGTGCCGAACAGGTAGAGCACGTACTCGTCGTTCAGCGTGATGCGGCCGAAGTCCATCGCCACGGTCGTGGTCCGCTTGGCCTCGACGCTGGACAGGTCGTCCACGCCCACGCTGCGGTCGGTGAGGATCTCCTCGGTGCGCAGCGGCCGGGTCTCGGACACCGCGCCCACCATGGTCGTCTTGCCCGCGCCGAAGCCGCCGGCCACGAGAATCTTGATGGCCCGCGGGAGGCGCGGCCGCTCAGAGCGATCGAAGACCATCGAGCACCGCCCTGTACATCTTCACGTCATGCATGTCCACCTCGGATTGCGGTTCCTGGGCCGAGACGAGCTCCCTGTCGAACAGGTCGCCGAGCAGCACGCGGATGGTGCCCGCGGGCAGGTTCAGATGGGCGGCGATCTCCGCCACGGATTTGGGCTCGCGGCAGAGCCGCAGGATCGACAGGTGCTCCGGGTCCAGCCCGGCGTCCGGGCCGGGCGGCGGGCCGATCGCGAGCGCCATGGAGATGAGGTCGAACCTGCCCCGCGTGGGGGCCGTCCGGCCGCGCGTCACCACGTACGGGCGGATGATCTCCGGGTCGATCCAGTGCTCGTCCGTGGGGCCGTCGGTGGCGCTCACCGTTCCCTCCCCGCCTCGACCTGCGCGGCCTCGACCCGCGCCCCCGAGGTGAGGTACTGGCCGACGCGGGCGACCATCATCGCCATCTCGTAGGCGACGAGGCCGATGTCGGCCTGCTGCCCGCACAGCACGGCCAGGCAGGCGCGCTCGCCGGCCGTGGTGACGATGAGGAACTGGGACTTCCACTCCACCACCGTCTGCTTGACGGGGCCGCCCTTCACGTGCTCGGAGACTCCCTTGGCCAGGCTCTGCAGCCCGGAGGCCACGGCCGACAGGTGCTCGCCGTCGGTGCGTACCAGCCCGGCCGAGGAGGCCATCAGCAGGCCGTCGGAGGACAGCACGATCGCGTGCTCGACGTCGCCGATCCGCCCGACCAGGTCGTCGAGCAGCCAGTTGAGGTCGGTGCCGGGGCTCATGAGTCACCTCCCGGCTGCTCGCCCATCAGCTTGGCGGCCTCGGTCCGGCCGAGACGGGTGCCCGACTGCAGGGATCCCATCATCGCCCGGATCTCCTCCGGCGAACGCTCATCGTCCTCCTCGGTGTCGTCCAGCGTGCTCGGCCCCTCCTCGCGCAGGGCGGGGGCCAGGTTGGCCTGCGGCACGCGCAGCGGCAGGCCTCCGGGGGTGAACTCGGGCTGCTTCGGCTCCACGGTCTCCTCGGACTCGCCGGTCCGCGCGGGCACGGCGCGCGGGGCCGGCTGCTGGTTCGGGGCCTGACGAGGCTGGTCGCGTACGGGCTGGGGCAGGGGCTGCGGCCGCGCCGGATCGGCGGCGACCTTGAGCTGGCGGACGTTGTGCGTCGCGGGCGCGCGCTCCGCCACCGCCACGGCCCTGCGCGGCAGGGCCGGCGACGCCTCGCCCTCGTGCGGATGCGGGTCGGTGTCGACCTCGACGAGGTCCTGCGGCAGCAGCACCACGACCGTCGTCCCCCCGTACGGGGAAGCCTTCAGCCTGACCTGGATGTCGTGCCTCCTGGCCAGCTGGCTCACCACGTACAGGCCCAGCCGTGCGGTGCCCGTGATCCGGAACTCCGGCGGGTCGGCGATGCGCTCGTTCGCCGAGGCCAGGTCCTCCGGCTTCATGCCGAGGCCCCGGTCCTCGATCTCGATCACGTACCCGTTGGCCACGAGCTGCCCGCTGACCTGCACCGCCGTGTACGGCGGGGAGAACGAGACCGCGTTCTCGATCAGCTCGGCGAGCAGGTGGATGACGTCGCCGACGGCGCGGCCGACGAGCACCACGTCGCCCAGCGGCAGGATCGTCACCCGGGTGTAGTCCTCCACCTCGGCCAGCGCGCCGCGCACCACGTTCAGCATCGGCACCGAGCGCCGCCAGGTGCGGGCGGGGGACGAGCCGGACAGGACGATGAGGTTCTCCGCGTTGCGGCGCATCCGGATGGCCAGGTGGTCCAGCCGGAACAGCTCCTTAAGCTCCTCCGGGTCGGTCTCGCGCCGCTCCATCACGTCCAGCACGGTGAGCTGGCGGTGCACCAGGCCCTGCGTCCTGCGGGCCAGGCTGAGCAGGATGTCGCGGATGCTGCGGCGCAGCTCGGCCTGCTCGGCGGCGACGCTGATCGCCGTGTGCTGCACGGCGTTGAACGCCTGGCCCACCTGGCCGATCTCGTTGTCGCCGAAGTCGAGGTCGGGCACCTCCTTCGAGACGTCCACCACCTCGCCGTGGCCGATGCGCTCGACCACGCGCGGCAGCCGCTCGTCCGACAGCTCGTGCGCGGCGTCGCGCAGCTTCCTGAGCTGGGCGAGCAGCTGCCTGGTCGTGGTGATCGACAGCACGATCGAGGCGATGACCGCCACCAGGCCGAGGCCGCCGGCCAGGAGGAGCCGGACGACGACGCCGACGGCGATGGGCACGATGCGCTCCGCCAGCCGGTCACCGGCCGCGAGCGTCACCCGCTGCATGTCGGCCAGCGTCGACTCGGTCGCCTTGCGCCACTCCTCGGCGTCCACCGGCAGCGGCCCGACGCGGGGGTCGTGCTGGATGAGCCGCTGCTCCATCGCCTGCACCCGGGTGGCGGGGTCGCTCTTCATCCACCGGTCGAAGGCTGTCCAGTCCTCGTCCGGGAGCTGGGACATGGCCGTGGACAGCGTGTGGCGGAAGACGCCCGCGGTGGTGATGAACTCGGCGTGCTCGTCCGGGGTGAAGCCGCCCCTGGCGAAGACGCCCGCCATGAGCGCGTCCCCGCGCGCCAGCCACTCGCGGGAGAGGTGGATCTGCGAAAGGGTCCGTCCGTCCTTGGCGATCTCCTTGTCATCGAACGCCGCCACCGAGTCGTACATCTGGTAGAGGGAGTCGATCACGTTGTTGTACGGGGCGGCGGCGGCCTGCGCGCCGCCGGCCCGGCCGGAGTCGATCGACTTCCTGCCCTGGTCAAGCTTGGCCAGCTCGGCCCGCACGTCCGCGATGCGCTCCATCAGGGAGTCCTCGGCGGCCAGTGACACGGCGGTGCTGTCGATGGAGGCGGCGAACTCGGCGCGCGCGGCGTCCGTGCGCGCGCGCTGGTCGCGCAGCGCCTTGTCGGCGCCCCTGGACCCCGCGCCGATGCGGGCGATCGTCTGGCGGCGCTCGCGCTGCAGCTCGACGAGCAGCGGTTCGCTCGGCTCGACCACCTGCGAGTCGACGGTGGCCGCCCCGAGCAGGTTGACGCCCTCCCGCAGCGTGACCCAGGCGGCGAACGCCCACAGCAGGATGAGCGACACGATCAGCGCCGTGACCTTCGAACGGACGCTGGCGTTACGGAAGCGCATCGGGCCCACCCGTCGGAAAAGCGCGGTAAGCATACCTTGTCAAGGCGGCGAAATGGGCAAACCAGGAATCTGACACTCGGGTCACCCTAGCAATGTACTATTGCTGCCTCAACACAAAACGGCGCGAATGAGACGCTATGTCCTGTTTTTCGAGTTAAATTCGTATTGCATGCGGGTCTCCGCGACGTGTAAGGCCGCCAGGACCGCGGCTCGCACGATCGCTGTCGGCGAGTAAAGGTCCTTGTCATGCCACAATGGTGTGAAATGCGGTAAATCGACCACCTGGAGAAGATAGTCGTATCCACGCCCTGCTGCCCGCTTGCACCGCTCGTCCGGCTCCGGTCCTGACAGCAGCAAGGTCTGCACGGCGTAGGCGGTCTCCTCCGGCACGCCCGCCCACCGCCCCCACGACCCGTCGCCCCGCTGGGTGGCCAGCACCCACTCCCGCGCCCGCAGCACCGCGCCGGCGTGCTCCGGCCCGCCGAACTCGCCCAGCGCCAGCGCGCAGCCCAGCGTCGCGTAGTAGGGGGATGCGTGCCACCGGTCGTCCCAGCTCCCGTCGGGCCGCTGGAGCCCGGCCAGCCAGCCGGCCACCCGCGCCATCACCGGCCCGTACCGCTCGGCCGCGGCGGGCCTGGCCCGCACGTACTGGCCGAACGCGTCCAGCACGTGGGCGTTGACGCTGGGCGAGAAGCCGTCCTCGCCCTGCCAGGTGCAGAAGTGCGTGCCCGTGTCGAACAGCAGCAGCGACTCGGGATCGGACGGCACGCCGAGCAGGGCCAGCGCGTAGAGGGCGACGCTGGTGGTGTCCGCGTCGGCGGGCAGGCCGGCGCCCGCCGGCGTGCCCTGCGGGCCGATCGCCGCCCGCAGGTCGGCGATCATCTCCGGCGGGGCCTCCACCGGCACGCCCGCCCTGGCCAGCCAGCTCAGCACCCATCCGCGCTCGAACACGGTGATCGGCAGCCCGACCGGGACCGGCCCGCCGAACCGCTTGGCCACCGCCTCCAGGTGGTGCCTGGCGGAGTCGGACGAGTCGGCCGGCGCGGAACCGCCCAGCCACGCGGCCGTCGCCGCCGGCGAGGCGCCGACCGTGCCGATCGACGTGGGCAGCACGCCGTCCGCGCGCTGCGGCACCGCCGCCTCCAGCACGTGCAGCACCTTCTGCGGCGGCTGGGCGCCGGACTCCAGCAGGCGCTTGACCAGTTCGAGCCGGGATCCGTCCATCCCGGGCGGATGCGGCAGCGGCTCGCCGTACCCGTGCCCGTCGATGAGCGCCACCAGCGACGGCACGATCAGGTCGATGGCCGGCGTGTCCGGCAGCTCGGGCGGCTGCGCGAGCATGCGCCGCAGCGCCTCCAGCCCCGCCTTCGCGGCCGGTAGGAGCACCTCGCGGTCGCCGTCGCGCGCCGCGCTCATCAGCGCCTCCGTGGCGCTCAGCGTCGGTACGAGCCGGTACCCGCCGGGCGGGCCCCACGAGCCGTCCGCACCCTGCTCGGCCAGCAGGAACGCGATCCGCTCCGCATGACCGCCGAGCCAGGGGGCCAGCGTGACCAGCCGCCCCGTCTCGTACACCGAAGGGGAGACCTGGCCCCACGGCGTCACCATGAGGCCCGCGACCAGCTCGGCGGCACGCCGGGTGATGTCGGTGCTCATGCCGCCCCCGAAGCCCAGAAGTCGGACAGCCCGTAGAAGCCGGCGCTGTAGTGGATCTGCCACCAGAGGTGGTCCGCGGCCCGCGGGCGGCTGTCGCGCAGCGGCCCGATCAGCTCGGCGGCCTCTCGCGCCAGCTCCGCCATGCGCGTGCTCACCTCGTCCGCCGTCATGCCGAGGGTGAGCGCGTTGACGTCACCGGACGCCGACTCCCTGCGGTGCGTGGCCAGGTCGTTGAGCAGCCGCAGGTAGCGCTGCACGGTCTCGCCCGCCGCCCGCAGCCCCGCCAGGTCCTCCGGGGTCGTGACCTCGCCGGTGTAGATCCAGTGCGAGACCGCGATGAACAGGGCGCCGCTGCTGTCGGCGTTCGACAGGTACTCCTCGGTGGAGGGCCTGCCGCCGCCCCTGCTCCACTCCCACTCGCGGGCCATCGCGCCGACCATGAGCTCCAGCCGCTCGCGCCAGGCCGGCTCCAGCGCGGCGAAGGCGGCCACGGTGCCCAGCTCGGCCCGCAGGTCCCCCACGAAGCGGGCGACGGGCGAAGCGGCCGGGAACCCGTCCGCGGCGGCCAGGCATGTCCTGGTCAGCGCCGCCACGTCGTCCCGTGCGGCCGCCTCCTCGTCGAACAGCCGGTCCACGGCGAACACCAGCAGCGACGCCCGGTTGACGACGCGCAGCGAGGCCGGGCTCGCCCACGGCGAGCCGAACGCGCCGGCCATCGCCAGTGAGCCGAAGAGACCGGAGTCGAAGGACTCGCGGGGGAACAGGCCCTCGTAGCGCGCCGCGTGCCGTTCGAGCTCGCGCCCGCCCGCCACCGCGAGCGCGCACGTCCGCCCGGTGGCGAACAGCGCGCCGGGATCGTTCATGACCGGCCCGCCGGCACGAGGGTCATCGTCAGCCCGGGCGGGGGCCGCAGCGAGGAGGCCAGCCGCGGGGTCACCGGGCGGTCGACGTGCACCACCGGCCGGTACTTGCGCAGGATCCCGGCGATCAGCAGCGGCGCCTCCATCTGGAACAGGTGCTGCCCCAGGCACACGTGCGGCCCCGCGCCGAACGGCCAGTAGGCGTAGCGGTGCCGCCCGGCCTCCCATCCCGGCGCGAACCGCTCCGGGTCGAACACCGTCGGCGACTCCCAGAAGTCCGGCATCCGGTGCGTCAGGTACGGGCTGAGCAGCATGGTGGACCCGGCCTCGACCTCGACCCCGCCGACCACGTCCGCCTCCACGGCCTTGCGCGGCAGGATCCAGCCCGGCGGGTAGAGCCGCAGCAGCTCGTTGACGAACATCCTCAGGTACGGCATGTGCGGCAGGTGACTGGTGCTGACCGGGTCGCCGCCCACCACCCGGTCGATCTCCTCGTACACCTTCGCGGCGATCCCCGGGTAGGCGTCGAGGATCGGCCAGACCCAGGTCAGCGCCGTGGCCGAGGTCTCGGTGGAGGCTCCGTGCATGGCCACCAGGTCGTCCCTGATCCGCCGGTCGCCCTCCTCGCCGGGGACGTCCTCGCGGGCGCTGACCAGGCGCGCGACGACGTCGGTGCTGTCCTGGTCCAGGCCCTCCCGCGCCCGTGCCCTGGCCTCGCGGATGCGGGGGTACACCACCGCGTCGATGTCCTTGATCGCGCGCCGGAACGCCCGGTCGCCGGGCATCGGCATGCCGTCGGGCACGAACGGCATCACCAGCCGCACGGCCTTGGCGGTGACGGCGACGTCGTAGGCCGGCACCAGCCGGGCGATGTCCGCCGTGGAGATCTTCGAGCCGAAGAACAGCCGGACGATCGTCGGGTGCACGATCGCCGAGACGCCGCGGGAGATGTCCATCGGCCGCCCCGGGACGATCGTCTCCTCGATCAGCTCGTTGATGATCACAGCCATCTGCTCGGCCAGCGAGTTGACGTACCTGGCCGTGAAGAGCGGCTGCAGGATCCGGCGGCTCTCCGCCCAGGTCTCGCCGTCCGACAGGATGCCCTCGCCGAGCAGCGGCGCCAGCGGGTCCCAGAACATGCCCTCACGGACGAAGTTGGTCTGGTTCTGGGTCAGCACGTGCTGGACGTGGTCGGGATGGGTCACCAGATAGGGGCGGAACGGGCCCATGTGGAGCCGGACGAGCTCGCCTCCGGCCTGCACCGATGCCTCTTCGAGGGCGTTGACCGGGATCCGGTGGTGCTTGGTGAGTCTGGTGAGAAAGGGAACGGTTCTGGTCGGTGCGGCGCCGGTCGCCACAGTCGTGCCTCCAAGCCCACAGCACCCCGTCCCCACCGGGACGGACATTTGCCCACAAAAGCCAAATCTAGGATGGAGTATCACATGATCTTGGCGGTACATTCAAGATCGAGGCAGGAGGAGCACCAGTGGATCTCGGGGATCCTGGCACGCCGGGGAGCGACGCGGCGATAGCGCGTTGCCGACGTCTCTTCGAGCCCGCCCTGCGTGAGGCGGTGTCCTCGTTGCATCCCTGGAGCGCCAGGATGGCCGCGTTCACGCTCGGCTGGTCCGACGCCGACGGCAGGCCGTACGAGGGCAACAGCGGCAAGGGCGTGCGCCCGGCCATCGCCCTGCTCTGCGCCGAAGCCGCCGGCGCGCCCGCCGAGTCGGCGGTGCCCGCGGCGGTCGCGGTCGAGCTGGTGCACGCGTTCTCGCTGGTGCACGACGACATCATCGATCTCGACGAGCGGCGCAGGCACCGCCCGGCCCTGTGGAAGGCGTACGGCACCGGCCCCGCCCTGCTGGCCGGCGACGCCCTCCTGGCGCTCGCCGTCGCCCAGCTCGCCGGTTCCGGCGAGGCCATGAACTACCTGTCGCGGGCCCTCGTCGAGCTGGTCCAGGGCCAGACCGCCGACATGGCCTTCGAGGACCGCCCGTGGCGCGGCCCCGGCGCGGTGACCGCAGACGAGTACACCGAGATGACCCTCGGCAAGACCGGCGGCCTGCTCGGCGCCGCCGCGGCCACCGGCGTCATCCTGGGCGGCAGGGCGGACCTGGCCCCGCGCCTGTGGGAGATGGGCCGCGAGCTCGGCGTCGCCTTCCAGCTCGTGGACGACATCCTCGGCATCTGGGGCGACCCCGGCGTCACCGGCAAACCCGCCGACAGCGACCTGCGCCGCGGCAAGAAGACCTACCCGGTGCTCGCGGCCCTCGCCACCGACGGCGCCGCCGCCCACGACCTCGCCGCCCTCCTCCACGCGGGCGCCGCCGACGAGCACTCGGTACGGCGCGCCGCCGGCCTCGTCGAGGAGGCCGGCGGCCGCGCCGAGGCCGAGACCCTGGCGGACCGCTACCTGTCGTCAGCCCTGACCACCCTCGACGACTGCCTCCCCGGCGCCGCCGACCTCCGCGCCCTGTGCGTCTCCCTCGCCGACCGCATCCACTGACCCGGCCGACCCCCGCCCTCGACAGGACCTCATCGGCCGGGCGCGTGCGGTCAGGGGCGGGAGGCCTCGTCGAGGCGCCGCAGCTCCTCCGGGGTCAGCTCCAGCGTGGCCGCGGCCATCAGCGGCGCCAGCTGCTCCACGCTGCGCGCGCTGGTGATCGGCGCGGCCACCGTGGGCTGCGCGGCCAGCCACGCCAGCGCCACCGTCGCGGGCTCCGCCCGGCGCTCGGCCGCCACCTTGCCCAGCGCCTCCAGCGTCCGCCGCCCGTGCTCCGTCCGCAGGTAAACGGCCGCCCTCGAAGCCCGCGGGCTGTCGACCGCCGCCCCGCCCGCGTACTTCCCGGTCAGGAACCCGCTGGCCAGCCCCCAGTAGGGCGTGCTGGACAGCCCCTCCCTGGCCACCACGTCGCGCAGCTCTCCCTCGTACGCGCGCTCGACCAGGTTGTACGGCTGCTGCAGCGCCACGTACCGGGGCAGCCCGTTCTCGTCGGCCACCTTCAGCGCCTCGGCCAGCCGCTCGGGCCCGTAGTTGGACGCCCCGACGTGGCGGACCTTCCCCTCGTGGATCAGCTCGCCGAACGTCTCCAGCGTCTCCCCGAGCGGGGTGTCACGATCGTCGACGTGCGCCCAGTAGAGATCGATGCGGTCGGTGCGCAACCGGCGCAGCGACGCCTCCACCGCCGTCCTGATCGTCCGCGGCGCCAGCCCCTTGAGCCCTTCCAGCATGCCGACCTTGGTGGCCAGCACGAGGCGGTCCCGGTTGCCCCGGCGCTCCATCCACTCGCCGATCAGCATCTCGGAGGTGGACTCGCCCGTCGCCCAGTACGGGTAGCTGTCGGCGGTGTCGATGAAGTTGCCGCCGGCCTTGACGTAGGCGTCGAGCACCGCCCAGGACGTCTCCTTGTCGGCGGTCCAGCCGAACACGTTGGTGCCGAGCGCGATGGGGTGGACGGACAGATCTGTGGTGCCTATCGATCTCATCACCCCATTATCCGCACCGGTCACCACACGCCTCGCGTGGCACGGCGGCATCAGTGGCGCGACAGGTCGAGGCCTCGCGGCAGCATGAGCCACACTCCCAGCCCGGCCAGCAGCATGAGCACCCCGCCCGCCCCGGAGGTGAGCGTCAGCGCCTCGGTGAACGCGCTCCTGGCCTGCTCGGCGAGCCGCATCCCCGCCTGCCCGAGCTCGGCCGCCACGGTCAGCGCACCCCCGAGAGACTCGCTCGCGACCTCCGCCGACGGCCCCCGGTAGTCCAGCCCCGTGCGGTAGACCGCCGCCGCCACGCTCCCGAGTATCGCCACGCCGAGCGCGCCGCCGATCTCGTAGCTGGTCTCCTCGATGGCGGCGGCGCTCCCCGCCTTCGCCACGGGCGCCCCCGACATGATCGCCGCCGAGGCGACGGCCAGCGATCCCTGCCCGGCCCCGATCAGGGCCAGCGCGCCCGCCACCGTCCCGTACCCGAGCCCGTCGGACGCCACGGCTCCCGCCGCGAAGGACCCGGAGGCGTCCCCCAGGAGCGCCGGCGCGACGAAGAGCACCAGGAACCCCAGCCCGGACACCGCCAGCCCGCCCGCCAGCACCGCGCGGGCGCCCACGCGCGCCGCCAGCCGGGGCGCCAGCGGCGAGGCCACCGCGGCCGCCACCGCCGCGGGGAGCAGCCTGGCCCCCGTCTCCAGCGGGCCGTAGCCGCGCACGAGCTGCATCCACTGCGCCAGCAGCAGCAGCGTGGCCGCGATCGCGATGGACGTGGCCAGCGCCGTCACCACGCCCGCCGTGAACGGCCGGCTGCGGAACAGCCGCAGCTCCAGCAGCGGATCCGGCCGGCGCAGGCACCGGACGGTGAACCAGCCCAGGGCGACCACCGCCACCGCCCCCGCGGCCGTCCCGGTGAGGTCGCCCAGGCCGTACTCGCCCACGCGCTTGATCCCGTACACCAGCGACCCCATGCCGACGATGGACAGCACGGTCGCCGTCGCGTCCCACGCGCCCGGCCGGGGAGCGCGCGACTCGGGCAGCAGGAACAGCCCCGCCACGATGGCCACGACCATGATCGGCACGTTCACCAGGAACGCCGACTGCCAGCTGAAGACCTCCAGCAGCGCGCCTCCCAGGATCGGCCCGAGCGCCGCGCCGACGGCCGCCATCGCCGCCCACACGCCCAGCGCGGTGGCCCGCTCGCGCGGATCGGTGAACAGGGTGCGGATCATCGACAGCGTGGACGGCATGATCATCGCCCCGCCCGCGCCGAGCACCGCACGCACCGCGATCAGCTCGGCGGACCCGCCGGCCAGCAGCACCGCCGCCGACGCCGCGCCGAACACCGCGAACCCGGCCAGCAGCATCCGCTTGCGTCCCCACCGGTCGCCCAGCGCCCCGGCCGTCACCAGCAGCCCGGCCAGGACGAGCGCGTACACGTCCACGATCCACAGCAGCTCGGCGGAGCCGGGCAGCAGCGCCTCCGAGATGGCGGGCAGCGCGACGTTCAGGATGGTCATGTCCATGACCACGATGAGCACGCTGGCGGACAGCACCGCCAGCCCGGCCCACCGCCGCCGCGTCGACGGCTCCGGCCCGGCCA
>NZ_JAHKRN010000126.1 GCF_019396385.1 Nonomuraea harbinensis
CCCGTCCGGATGCTCTCCGAGGTGGGCGGCGCACGAGCGGTCGAGGTCCTTGAGGGCGCCGTTGAGTGCGCGCAGCACGGCGACCAGCGCCAAGACGGCATCGCGCAGCGCTTCGGTCAGCGCCGCTCCGGTGGCTCCGGCCGGGGCCGCGCGCAGGCGTTCCAGCAGCACCGCGGCCGGGCGGCGGCCGGAGTAGCCGTGCTTGACCAGGAACGCGGCCATCCGCTTCTCGCCCAGGTGGCGGGCGCTGGCCGGGGTGGGGTAGCGGGTCAGGAAGTCCAGGCTGATCGGCGACTCCACATCGGCGAACACGGCCTTGGCGCCGGGCCAGGATGCGTCCAGCAGCGCGGCG
This sequence comes from Nonomuraea harbinensis, assembly GCF_019396385.1. GTDB lineage: Bacteria > Actinomycetota > Actinomycetes > Streptosporangiales > Streptosporangiaceae > Nonomuraea > Nonomuraea ferruginea. The sequence continues at coordinate 353 of NZ_JAHKRN010000126.1, forward strand.
AGCTGGTTGGTCGCGGCGACGCGCATGTCGACCAGGTCGGTGCGGGTGCGCACGACGGTCCGCAGCGCCTTGGTGTCGTCGGAGTACGGCACGGCCACCCGCAGCCGGTGCTGGCGCAGCCGGACGTATTCGGCGATGACGGCGGCGTCCCCGGCATCGGATTTGGCCCCCGACAGCACTTCTCCGTCACGCCAGGCCTTGATCGCGTTCGGGGAGACCGGGACGACCGGGTGCCCGGCCTCCAGCAGCAGGTCGACCAGCCGCCCGTTGGGGCGTTCGATCCCGATCTGCACGTCGGCGGCATCGGCGTGCTTGGCCAGGCGGCGGATCAGCATCGTGATCCCCTCGGCCGAATGCTTGATCGTGAACCGGTCGACGATGTGGCCGGTGACGTCCATGACACACACGGCGTGGACCTCGGCGGCCCAGTCCAGACCGGCGAAGAACTGCGCAGGGGGCAGCGCAAGAGACAACTCGACTCCAAGGGGTGGCAGCGACAGCGGCTCGGCGGCGACGAGGCCTGCTCCCGGGCGGTCACTAACCGGCGCTCTGTGGCGCATCTCCCTGTTGCCGGTCCGAAGCCTCGCGAGAACCGGGGGCGGTGGTGTCATACAGGCCGTCGAGCGGCGACCGAACCAGACCGTCACCCCGGCTCCCGCCGAGTCCCTTCACCAAGCACCGTAGTGGTGCCTGCGAGAAAGAGGGTGCCCTAGTGACC
>NZ_JAHKRN010000127.1 GCF_019396385.1 Nonomuraea harbinensis
ACCGCTCTGCGTGGCACCAGAGCCGCGCTGGCCTCCGCGGCCGCGTGCGCTATCTCTGGGAGCACTGATGTGTAGATATCTGAAGTGATCAATTGACTGGAGTGGCGCAGCATCGACGACGTCGTCTTCATGTCGTTGCCCGCCGCCAGCGACAGCGTGGCCGCTCCGTGCCGCAGGTCGTGCAGCCGGATAGGGGGCAGCCCGGCCGCGAACACCAGCCGCTGGAAATGGTCGCTGACCCAATCCGGCTTCAGCTCCGAGCCGTCTTCCCAGGTGAACATCCTTCCTGTGTCGATCCAGGACGGCCCGAACACCGCCCTCTCCTGGAGCTGATGTTCGCGGTGCTCTCGCAAGGCCTTCAGCGTGCCTCGATCGAGCGCGATGATCGCATCCGACGACTCCGTTTTCGGTATCCCCTCCTGCACCTTCCTGCCGACGTTCGTCAGTTGCGTGTACACCGCCAGGGTGCCCTCGTCCAGGTCGCAATCGACCCATCGGGCGCCGCATGCCTCACCTCGGCGCAAGCCTCGGAAGGCGATCAGGTGGTAGAGCGCGTACAACCGGTCGGTGGCAGCGTGGTCGAGAAATGCACCCAGCTGAGCGGGCGTCCACACCATCACCGGTGAAGGGCGCTGCGTTGCCAGCCATGTCTTGAATCTCTCCCGCCGCTTCTTCGGCTGGAGCTTCGCCGCGCGCTCGGCTGCCAGCAGCTCCTCGTAGGCCGCGTTGAACGCCTGCACTCGAGCGCCTGTCCATACCACCCCTTTCGCCTTCTTGCCCGAGTCCAGTTTCACCAGCGCCGCGGCGTTGAAGGAGACGACGTGTTCTCGCTCAGCCGACGCGAGCACCGTCCGGATCGTCGCGCGCACCCGCTGCTTGGTCACCGGCCCGGTGATCCGCTTGCCTCGCACCGAAGCGCGTACCGCTGGATCGTCAGACTTGCGAGCGGCCGACAGCGCAGCGTTCTTCTCATCAATCCAGTTGAACACCCGCTCGACGGTCGGCACGAACACCTTGTCCATCCGCACGTTCTCGAGCACTCCCCGGATATGCGTCTCA
>NZ_JAHKRN010000128.1 GCF_019396385.1 Nonomuraea harbinensis
TCGGTCAGCGTGCCCTGCGTGATGTCGGCGCCGACGCCGAGCTTCTTGTTGATCTTGTAGCGGCCGACCTTCGCCAGGTCGTAACGCTTCGGGTTGAAATACAGGTTCTCCAGCAGGGTCTGCGCCGACTCCTTGGTCGGCGGCTCACCCGGCCGCAGCTTGCGGTAGATGTCGAGCAGGGCGTCATCCTGACCCGCGGTGTGGTCCTTCTCCAGCGTGGCGCGCATGGACTCGTAACGGCCGAACCGCTCGAGAATCTGCTCGCTGGTCCACCCCAGTGCCTTGAGAAGCACGGTGACGGCCTGCTTGCGCTTACGGTCGATGCGCACACCGACGCTGTCGCGCTTGTCGATCTCGAACTCCAGCCAGGCACCCCGCGACGGGATGACCTTGCAGCCGAACAGATCCTTGTCGGAGGTCTTGTCGACACTGCGGTCGAAATAGACCCCCGGCGAACGCACCAGCTGCGAGACCACGACACGCTCGGTGCCGTTGATGATGAACGTGCCCTTCGGCGTCATGAGCGGGAAATCACCCATGAACACCGTCTGGCTCTTGATCTCACCGGTGGTGTTATTGATGAACTCCGCCGTGACGAACATCGGGGCGGAGTAGGTCATGTCCTTGTCTTTGCACTCGTCTACGGAGTACTTGGGCGGCTCGAACCGGTGGTCGCGGAACGACAAGGACATGGTCCCCGAGAAGTCCTCGATGGGACTGATCTCTTCGAAGATCTCTTCGAGGCCCGACTGGGTCGGGACGTCCTTGCGACCGGCCTGGCGAGCCGCCTCGACCCGGCCCTTCCACTTCTCGTTGCCGAGCAGCCAGTCGAACGACTCGGTCTGCAGAGCGAGAAGGTCAGGAACTTCGAGCGGCTCCTGGATACGCGAGAAAGAGACGCGACGGGGACCAGCGGGTACGGCGGAGGCGTTGCGCGAGGCTGCCAACAGATGTCCTTCCG
>NZ_JAHKRN010000016.1 GCF_019396385.1 Nonomuraea harbinensis
ACCGGGGGCGGTGGTGTCATACAGGCCGTCGAGCGGCGACCGAACCAGACCGTCACCCCGGCTCCCGCCGAGTCCCTTCACCAAGCACCGTAGTGGTGCCTGCGAGAAAGAGGGTGCCCTAGTGACCCCCACCGGCGTCACCCCGCAACGGACGCTGTCGATCGTGCCGATCGACACCCCGAGCCTGGGTGACCGCAGCTACCTGGTGCACGACGGATCGGTGGCGTTCGTGGTGGACCCGCAGCGCGACATCGACCGGGTGCTGGAGGTGCTGGACCGCGAGGGCCTGTCGCTGACGCACGTGTTCGAGACCCACGTCCACAACGACTACGTCACCGGCGGGCTCGCGCTGGCCAGGGAGACCGGCGCGGCGTACCTGCTCAACGGCAGCGACGAGGTCGCCTTCGAACGGGAGCCGCTCCACGACGGGCAGTCGCTCGGGATCGGGGACCGGATCCGGGTGGAGGTCGTGGCCACGCCGGGGCACACCTTCAACCACCTCTCCTACGCGCTGCACGACCGGCACTCGGGACAGGGGCTGGCGGTCTTCTCCGGAGGGTCGCTGCTCTACGGCTCGACCGGGCGGCCGGACCTGCTGGGCGAGGAGCACACCGACCGGCTGGCCCGGTTGCAGCACGGCTCGGCGCGGCGGCTGCGCGAGCTGCTGCCGGACGACGCGCTGCTCTACCCGACCCACGGGTTCGGCTCGTTCTGCTCGGCCACGCAGTCCGACGCCGCGGAGTCCACCATCGGCATGGAGCGTTCCACCAACCCTGTGCTGCTGCACGACGAGGACACCTACGTCCGGCAGCTGCTGGAAGGGCTGGGCGACTGGCCGGCGTACTACGTCCACATGGCGTCGCTGAACAGCGCCGGTCCTGAGCGGCCCGATCTGACGTTCCCGCGCGAGGCGACGCCGGAGGAGATCCGGCGCCGCGTCGACGCCGGCGAGTGGGTGGTCGACCTGCGGAACAGGACGGCCTTCGCGGCCGGCCACGTGCCGGGCAGCTTCAACTTCGGGCTGGACGGCTCGTTCGCGACCAACCTGGGCTGGTTGTTCGACTGGGGAACCCCGATCACCCTGCTGGGCGAGCTGCCCGAGCACGTCTCACAGGCGCAGCGCGAGCTGGCACGGATCGGCATCGACCGTCCGGCGGCCGCGGCCACCGGAGGCCCCGGGCAGTGGAGCGACCGGGAGCCGGCCACCTTCGGCCAGGCCGACTTCCGCCGCCTCGCCGAGGTGCTGCGGGAGCGGCCGGTCGTGGTCCTGGACGTACGGCGGACCGACGAGTTCGAGGCCGGGCACATCGAGGGCGCGGTGAACGCGCCGCTGCACGAGCTGCGGTCATCGGAGCTGCCCGGCGGGGAGCTGTGGATCCACTGCCAGAGCGGCTACCGCGCCTCGGTGGCGGCGTCGCTGCTGGCCGCGGCGGGCCGGGACGTGGTGGCGGTCGACGACCACTTCGGTGAGGCGGCGGGCGCCGGCCTCACGGTGACGAGCGGAGGGGCATGACCCTCGCCGTCGTGCTGGCGCTCTCGTTACTGGTCGGCGTCGCGCTCGGCGCTCTGGGGGGTGGTGGCTCGATCCTGACGGTGCCGATCCTGGTCTACGCCGCGGGGCTGGAGCCGAAGCAGGCGATCGCCACCTCCCTGCTGGTCGTGGCCGCGACCTCGGTCGCCGGGGCGGTCACCCACGCCCGTGCGGGCCGGATCCGGTGGCGCACGGGGTTGCTCTTCGGCGCCGGCGGGATGGCCGGCGCCTTCGGCGGCGGCATACTCGGCGGCTACGTGCCCGGGCGGCTCCTGCTGATCGGCTTCGCGCTGATGATGGTCGCCACCTCCGTCGCGATGCTCCGCGCCCGGCGCACGGACCCGGCACACGCCCGCGGCGACGTGGCCGTGGTCCGCGCCCTGATCGACGGCGTGGTGGTCGGCCTGGTGACCGGACTGGTCGGCGCCGGGGGAGGGTTCCTCGTCGTCCCCGCCCTCGCGCTGCTCGGCGGGCTGCCGATGGCCGCCGCGGTCGGCACCTCGCTGATCGTGATCGCGATGAAGTCCTTCGCCGGCCTCGCCGGCTACCTGACCAGCGTCTCCATCGCCTGGGACCTCGCCATCGGCGTCACCGCGGCCGCCATCCTCGGCAGCGTGCTCGGCGGCTGGCTCGCCGGACGGATCCCCGAAGCCCGGCTGCGGAGCGTCTTCGGCTGGTTCGTGCTGGTGATGGGGGCCTTTGTGCTGCTGGAGCAGGCGGCGCCGCCCGGCGGGCTGCTCCCTGGCATGGTGATACTGGCCGCGGTGGGACTCGTGGCCGGTGCGTGGCGCGTGTGGACGGTGCGTGCCCGCAGCACGTCGGTGTCATAGGTGGAGTTGCGATGGCTGTGATCTATCTCGTCAGGCACGGGCAGGCGTCGTTCGGCGCGGCGGACTACGACGCCCTGAGCGAGCTCGGCCGTCACCAGGCCCGGCTCGTCGGTCAGGAGCTCTTGGGCCGGGCGCGCGAGCCGCTGCTCGTTTCCGGGACGCTGCGGCGGCAGAAGGACACCGCCGCGCTGCTCGGCCTGCCGGCCGCCGTCCCCGTCGAGGACCCGCGCTGGAACGAGTACGACCACCTCGGGCTCGTCCGCCGGTACCTGGACGATGGCACCTCGCGGACCACCGGCGACAGCCGCCAGTTCCAGACCCACCTCGACCAGGCACTCAAGCAGTGGATCGAGCAAGGCCACCCGGGAGGATGGGACACCTTCGCCGGCTCCGCGGTCGAGGCGCTGCACGCCATCCCCGATCGTCTCGCGCCTGGTCAGGACGCTGTCGTGGTGACCTCCGCCGGCGTCATCGCCGCCACGGCAGGCTCGCTCCTGGAGGTCCCGGCCACCGGCGTCGTCGCACTCAACCGCGTCATGGTGAACGCGTCCATCACAGCCGTGCTGGCGGGCTCCTCAGGGCTGAGCCTGCTGTCGTACAACGAGCACGCGCACCTGGGGGCATCGCGGACCTACCGCTGAGCCGTCCCGCCTCCCGCACCTCCGCCACGTGCGCCGGACGCTCATCCAACCACCGCAGCAGCATGTCACCCGACCCGTCGCCCTCGTGGCCAAGGACGCTCTCGTACAGGGAACGCCAGTGATGACCCGAGTGGACATCGTCGTTCATGTCCACAGATTCGCGTACAGCGGCTTTTCCGGCATTGGATTTTTGACCTTGAGCTGAGCTGTTGTACAGGACGGTCGGTGGACCTTCAGCGCCTGTTCAGTCCGGGCAGCACCGGTGCCCCGTGCCGGTGCTCGCCCCCCTTCGACGGCGAACATTCAGGCGGGCACCCGGATCGTGCCGCGGCTGGTCTCCAGCGGGATGTCGGCCCCGGTGGCTACTCTCCAGCGCATGGCGGTCCCCGAGGTCATCCCCATCCTCTACGTCCCCGACCACCACACCGGCACGGTCGGTCATTGGGAGGGCGGCCACGGTCTCGTCATCGAGACCTTCGAAGGCGTGGAGAACTTGCTTGTTCGTGATCGAACGGTGACGAATTCCGGATCTTGACCTCACCTTCGCTTCTCTGGCTTGATCGTGACGTCCTCATTCGTCCTCGGCTCTTAGCTTGGAGTGAAGTACACGTGCGCTCCGCACTCGCGAAATGGTTGGACATCGTCCGGCCCATCCACCGATTAGTCGCCATCCTCGGCACCATGATCATGACGGTCGCCCTCGTTGTCGTGGCGCCTGCGGCTTCGGCCGCCGACTCGATAACAGACCTCGGTGTGTCCGTCGACCTCTCTTCGCACAGTGATGTGGCAGCGGGCGGAGGAAAGGTCTTCGTGTCCGCCGGGGATCGCATCGTGGTCACGGACGCCGATGGTGTGCTGGTCGGTGCCATCACCGATCTCGTGGATGTGGCAGGCCTCGCTGCGGCACCGGATGGCATGCATGTGTACGCGGCATTGCATGACTCTCATGAAGTCATCGAGATCGACAGCGCCACCCTCGCAATCATCCGGCGAATCGACTTTGCGGCGTACCCCTGCCCTACCCGCCTGGTGATGTCTGACGGGTTGCTGTGGGCAGCTTATGGGTGCGAACGGGACACCGGCGGTCTAGCCCGGCTCGATGTGTCGGCCTCGGCCTCGCAACCGATCCCGGTCGTGACCAGACAGCCTGCCGCGCCTCTCTTCGATGTCGCGGGGAACACGTTGGTGCTCGCTGAACCTCGAGAGGTTCTGACGGACATCCTGGTGTACGACGTGAGCGCCAGTTCTTTCGCACTCCGCGGTGAGATCGACCATGAGTCCCACGGTCGGCACGACCTGCGAGACCTCGTCGTCACACCAGACGGTTCGGCGGCCGTGCTGGCGTTCTCAAGTGGATACGAGACCTGGGACACGACGAGCCTTACCAAGATCCAAGAGTACGGTCGCAGTTCATCGGCACTGGAGCAGGCGGTAGGCGTAGCGGTCAGCTCGGATGGCGCCCACATCGCGGGCGGGTGGTGGTCGGACGATCGAGGCATCGAGCTCTACGACGCGGCCACCGGGGCGACCACGTACGCGAAGATGGTCCCCAGCGGGTGGCCGACTCCCAAGGTCCTCGGCGGAAGTCTCACCATCGTCGGTGACGACGTCTTCGCCGTACTGTGGACCTCCGGCACCGCCAACACGATTCGCCTGTGGCGGCTGGAAGACGTCACCCTGCTGCCCTCGACCATGACGCTGACGGGTCCGGAAGAGGCGACGGCGCTGGAGCCGTTGTCCCTGGCCGGTCGGGTCACCATGCCCGAAGGCGTGACCGCGGGGAGGCAACAGCTCGAAGTGACCCGCCGGCTGCCGGATGGGACCAGCGAGACACTCCGCAGCGCGCGAACAGCAGCAGACGGTACGTTCACCATCACCGACACCCCGCCAGTCGCCGGGACTGTCGGCTACGACGTGACCTGGGGCGGCTCAGCCGACGTTCGGGGCAGCACGGCATCAGTGTCCGTCCAGGTCGTCCATCAGTCCGCGTCGATTAGCCTGAAGGGTCCTGTGGACTGGGTCATCGGGAAGCGACTCCCCATCGCGGGCAAGTTGAAGTTCGGTGACAAGGCGCCCACCACACGACCGTCGCTGACGGTGATACGTGCGAGTCCGGACGGGGTGAGCACGGAACTCGGTACGGTTCGTGTCTCCAAGGGCGGGTCGTTCCGATTCCGCGATCGCCCCGATCAAGAGGGCATCTACATTTACAACTTCATCTGGTCGGGTGACGACGCCACCAGTTCGGCGCTGAACGCCCAGTTCGTCACCGTACGGAGCGGGGACAGCTAGCCACGCAGAAGAGCGCCGCATCCTCAGAGGCTGCGGCGCTCAGCACTGCCGCAGGAAGCGGCCCATGGCTCATCGGGCCGGGGATGCCGTTGTCCATCTCAGCCACGTTGGCGCTCGGTCGCGATGCCGGGTCCTGGAACGCGGGGCACTTGAGCTCAGTCTCCACCACCCGCTCTGACGCCCCGATCTCCCGGAGTCGATCGAGATAGGAGACGACCTGCGGCGGTGAGTTGCGCGATCTGCTTGCGGCCGGCCTCAAGCAGATCGATCTTTTCGCGCAGGTGGCTGTCGAACCGAGCAGGAGCCAGTGCGGCCAGGTCGTGACCGGGGCGTCGCCACGCGACCAGAACGTCAGGGCGAAGGTGGTGAGCCCGGCGCCCCGCCGACGCGAAGCCCTGGTGCGTCCAGTCGAACATCTTGCCGAGCCATGAACCTGTCGCCCAGGCGATCGTCAACGCGGCGGCGAGGACGAGGAACACGCCGACCGTCCCGCGGCCGTCGTTGGCAGGCGTGTCGCTCATGTCCGGTGCCGCTCCTCGCCGGCGGTCTCCACGCTGACCGGCCTGCAAGGAATGCAGGTCGGGGTGGCCGCCGTTCGATCACTGTACGGGCAGGAAAAGGCCATCCAGCCGGTCAGTGGTGGCCTTGGCGGCCGAGGGTGTCCACGGGGGTGGCGCCGGGGCGGGTCCACTGTGGTGCGGGGCGGCTGGTGGGGCCCCAGGTGGCGTTGCCGTCCGCGTCCGAGCGCCAGTACCAGCAGGCGTGGCGTCCCTCGGGCCAGCCCTCCGGCTTGTCCTCCCACGCCTCGCCGCGGCCGTAAGGCGTCATGTCGAGCAGGCCGAAGGACCCGTCGGCGGATTCGATGCCACGACCCGTCGTGGTGTAGGTGAGGAACACGCGGTCGCCGTCGCGCAGGTAGCAGGTGATGTGCCCCATTTCTCCACCCACCGGCTCGTCCACGTCGCGCACCGAGTACCAGGGCTGGGTGTAGCCCATGAAGTCGACGAAGGGGGCCACCTCGTCCCAGACGCCCGTGGTCAGGATGGCGAACGAGACGCCGCGGGCGTTGAGGTAGACGGCGTCCTTCAGGTGCCAGGCCGTGACGGTGCAGCCTTCGCACTGCCCCTGGTGCGGCGCGCCGTCGTGCCACATGTGCTTGTAGACCACGAGCTCGTCGCGGCCCTGGAACAGGTCCAGGAACGGGACCGGGCCGTCGGCTCCGACGACCTCGACCGTACCGTCGAACTCCACCATCGGCAGCCGGCGGCGGGCGGCGGCGATGGCGTCGCCCTCGTGGGTGTGGGCCTTCTCGCGGACCAGGAGCTTGTCACGGGCGGCCTGCCAGGTGGCGAGGTCGACGACGGGCGGGCGGCCGGGCAGTGTCATGGTGTCCTCCGTGGTCCTCGTGACGGGCGGCGTCGTACGACGCCATGGCGGTCATGAGAACAGACCCGCGACCCGGCCGGAACTCGTCGCGGCCGGGGCTTGGAAAGGTTTTATGAGTGGGTGGCGCGGATCTCCGTCACCGTGAACGCGTCGACGATGTGCCGGTTCTGCACCAGGAAGCCCACGACGCCCGCCACCGCCTCCGCGGCCAAGGTGGCTCTCACCTGCGCGGTCAGGAGGTAGACGAGGGGGGTCGACGGCTGGGTGAGGGTGAGGGCGCGGTCGTGGCGGTGCACGTCCTGCAGTGCCCTGATCGGGATCGGCCGCTCGGTGGTGAACCAGGCCGCGACCTCCCACAGCGGCAGGGCCGGGTCGGCGTCGGCCGAGGCGTGGTAGCAGGTGACGCAGCCGTGCCCGGCGTGCCGGTCGTGCGGGCAGGTCCACTGGGCGACGTCGGCCCGGCTCTGGTCACGAGTGCTCAGGATCGCCGCTTCTGTGACGCGGCGGCGCGCCGGCCTCGGCCGGTCCTCCCACGGAGAGAAAGCGTCGCTGCCGATGATGGCATCCCTTCGGTCAGATGCGTCGAAACCTGGTCAAACTACCCGGTCGGCACCCGCCCAAGCAGCGGGACACGATCTCGGACTGGGGAAGATACGTTCTGACCTATGGAACCACCCTCTGCCGGGGATGTTCGAGACCTGTTACGGCGCGCGCGGCGACTGCTGGGCGACGCGCGAGACCTGGTGGTCGAGCACGAACGAGCGGTCGCCGAGGTCCGCGATGCTCTCGGACCGCTCCGCGACCGGCAGGCCGAGGCGGAACTCGACGCCATGCCGGTGTCCCGGCTGAAGGACGTCACCAGCGGCCGGCTGCGGATCGGGGCGCTGGAGGAAGCCGGCTACACCACCGTACGGAGCGTTCTGCGAGCGATGCCGTACGAGCTGCAGAAGCTGCCGGGAGTCGGGCCGCAGACCCGCAAGCAGGCGCAGAAGGCGGCCGAGGGCATCGCGCTCGCCACGAGGCGGTCCCGCACCGTCCACATCGACGTCGACGACCGGGACGCCGAGACCACCCGGCTGCTCCTGGCGCTGCACCGGCTGGTCGCCGTCGGTCCCGAGCTGCCCCGAGCCCGTCGTACGGCCGAGGCGGTCGGGGGAAGGCTGAGAGAGCTGATTCCCCAGGCTCGCCCCATCGGCAACTGGCTGCGCAGGCTGCTGTCGGGAAGCCGCCGCCGCGCCCGCGCCGAGCGGGCCGTGGAGCGGATCGCCGCGCTGCTGGCCGACGAGACCGAGACCAGGCTGCTCATCGCCCAGGCGACCACGGACCTGCTGCGCCCGCCGCCGGACGGGGCCCTGGCGTGGATCGACTTCGAGATCCACGCGGCCGACTACTACAACCTGCTGGCGGAGCTCTCCGCCCTGGCGCCGTCGGACCGGGCCGCCGCCGAGGGCTTCCTGCCCGGCGATCTGGCCGAGCGGGTCAGGGAGCAGGAGCTCGACGACACCCTGCGGCGGGTCTCGCTCCGCGGCTATCAGGCGTTCGGCGCCCGGTTCGCGCTCGCCCAGCGCCGGGTGATCCTCGGTGACGACATGGGGCTGGGCAAGACGATCCAGGCGATCGCCGTCATGGCGCACCTGCACGCGCGGGGCACGACGCATTCCCTGGTGGTCTGCCCGGCGAGCGTGCTGGTCAACTGGCTGCGCGAGATCGAGACCCGCAGTTCGCTCAAGGCCTATCGGCTCCATGGCGACGATCGCCGCCTGGCTCACGCCGCGTGGCTCGAACGCGGCGGGGTCGCGGTCACGACGTACGCCGGGCTGCACACCTTGGAGATCGAGCCGCGGGTGGGGGTGCTCGTCGTCGACGAGGCGCACTACGTGAAGAATCGGCAGGCCCGCCGTTCCAAGGCCGTGGCCGGGTGGTGCGACCGGGTGGGCAGGGTCCTGTTCATGACCGGCACGCCGATGGAGAACCGGATCGAGGAGTTCCGCTCCCTCGTGGACTACCTCCAGCCGGGGTTGTTCGGCACGGTCGAGGCGAATGACAGCGCGCAGGCGTTCCGCCGCGCCGTCGCGCCCGTCTACCTGCGCCGCAACCAGCAGGACGTGGTCACGGAGCTGCCCGATCTGGTGCACATGGACGAGTGGGAGGAGTTCAGCGCGGCCGACGCCGAGGCTTACCGGGACGCGGTGGCGTCGGGCAGGTTCATGACGATGCGCCGCGCGGCCTACGCGGTGCCGGAGAAGTCCGCCAAGCTGGAACGGCTGCGCGAACTGGTCGACGAGGCGGCCGAGGCGGAGCTCAAGGTCGTGGTGTTCTCCTACTTCCGCGACGTGCTCGCCGCCGTCGGCCAGGCCCTCGGCTCCCCGGTCCACGGGCCGCTCAGCGGCGAGCTGGCGCCGGAACGCCGTCAGGGGGTGATCGACGCCTTCACCGCGGCCCGGGGCCACGCGGTGCTGCTCGCGCAGATCCAGACGGGCGGGGTGGGGCTCAACCTCCAGGCGGCATCCGTCGTGATCATTTGCGAGCCCCAGGTCAAACCGACCATGGAGAGCCAGGCCGTGGCCCGCGCGTACCGCATGGGCCAGGTGCGGCGCGTGCAGGTGCACCGCCTTCTCACGCCCGACAGCATGGACGAGCGGCTGCTGGAGATCATGAACGCCAAGGCCACGCTGTTCGACGCCTACGCCAGGCGCAGCCATCTCGCCGAGTCGACGCCGGACGCCATCGACATCTCGGAGGAGACGCTGGCCGAGCAGATCGTCAGGGAGGAACGGCGACGCCTGGCCGCAGGGTGACACCGGTCCTATTCGGCGGTCTTCTTCTTGGCGTAGTGGCGCGCGGCTCGGGCCCGGTTGCCGCAGCCGGCCGAGCACCATTCGCGCCGGGGGGTGTCGCGGAGGAAGTAGAGCACGCAGCCGGGGCCGTGGCAGGCGTGCACCTCGTGGCGGGCCGGCCCGGCGAAGAGGACGACGGCCTCCTCGGCCAGGGCGGCGAGAGCCGCCGTGACCGGGCGGCCGGTGCTGCGGACCGTCGTGTGCGGCTCGGGGGCGGTGCGCAGCTCCCGCCATCGCGGGGCCAGGCCGGCATGACGGTTGAGGGTCGTGACGGTGTCCGGATCGGGGTCGTGGTCCGCCACGGCGGCGGCCGCCAGGGCCCGGATGACGTCCCGGAGCTCCCTGGCGAGGTGGAGGTCGCCTTCGCCCACGTCCTGGAGGTCGGCGTCCGTGACGGGGACGGTGAGGCGCGGGCGCAGGTCGCGCAGCCACGCGGTCAGGTGCTCGACGGTCAGCAGGCCGTCCTGGAGGCGGCCGCGGACCGCGTAGGCGGTGTTGGCGAGTTCGAGCGGAGGTGGCTCGCCGAGAAGGGGAGCACCGCCGCCGGGGAGCTGTGCCACGTCCACTTTCTAATGCTTCCTTCCGCTTGACACCGTAAGAAACCTCCGCAACCATTCTAATGGATGATGATTGATACGGCCGTTAGATCGGTCGCCTGCAAGGGAGGTCCAGCATGAACGCTCCGGTCCTGAAGACCGGGCACGTCGGCCTGAACGTGACTGATCTCACCCGTTCCATCGCCTTCTACCGCCAGGTCTTCGGCTTCGACGTCCTCGGCGAGCAGGCCGAGGGGGATCGCAGGTTCGCGTTCCTCGGCCGGGACGGCGGGCTGATGGTGACGCTGTGGCAGCAGAGCGACGGCGGCTTCGCCGCCGACCGGCCCGGGCTGCACCATCTGGCGTTCCAGGTGCCCGACATCGAGGCGGTGCGCCGTGCCGAGGCCACTTTGCGCGACCTCGGCGTGCCGCTCGTGTACGACGGCGTGGTGCCGCACGGGGAGGGCGCCTCCTCTGGCGGCGTGTTCTTCACCGACCCGGACGGCATCCGCCTGGAGATCTACGCGCCGACCGGCGCCGACACCGCGCCCGCGCCGACGCAGGGCGCGCCGACCTGCGGTTTCTTCTGATACCGCGCGGAAGGAACTGACCATGCTCCACCAAGGCGAACACACGGTGCAGCGCCGCGCCGGTCTGACCCGCGACAGATGGGGGTCGGCCCGCGTCGGCGCGACCGTCCCGCCGGTGGCCGCGGACTTCGCCGGCCGGCAGCGGCTGGTGGTGATCGCGGCCGCCGACGACGCCGGCGCGGCCTGGACCGGCGTGATCACCGGTCCGCCCGGGTTCATCGCCGCGCCCGACGACCGCACGCTCGTCGTCGGGCGGCTCCCCGCTGCCGGGGATCCGCTCGCGGGCCTGTTCGACGCCGAGCGGGACATCGGCATGCTCATGATCGAGCCCGGCAGCCGCAAACGGATGCGCGTCAACGGGCGAGCCGGCAGAGATGGCGACCGGCTGCTGGTGCGTACAGCACAGGTGTATTCCAACTGCCCCAAATACATCCAGACTCGTACGTACGCCAACGAGACGGTACGGGGGGACGCGGTCGCCGGTGGCGAGCTGACCGCCGGGCAGCAGCGGTGGATCGCCACAGCCGACACGTTCTTCGTCGGCACCTACGCGCCCGGTCAGGGCGCGGACGCGTCGCATCGGGGCGGCAACCCCGGCTTCGTCACCGTGACCGGAGACCGGCGGCTGACCTGGCCCGACTACACGGGCAACGCCATGTACATGACGTTGGGCAACCTCGAACTCGAACCCCGCTGCGGGCTCCTGTTCCTCGACTGGGAGAACGGGGCCACGCTGCACCTGACCGGCCGCGCCCGCGTCGACTGGGACCCTGACAGGGCCGCGACGGTCCCCGGCGCCAAGCGGCTCGTCGACTTCTCCGTCGAGCGGGTGGTCCAGATTTCCGGCGGTATGGGGCAGCGCTGGGCTTTCGGCGAATACTCCCGCTTCAACCCGGAAGGAATGGAAGAGGCGTCGTCCGCCACCGCACATTGATCACCAAGGAGTACGCATGACCCCGCCACCCGTCCCGCCTTTCACGGCCGAGACCGCCCGGGCCAAGGTCCAGGCGGCCGAGAACGCCTGGAACACCCGCGACCCGCGCCGCGTGGCCCTCGCCTACACTCCCGACTCGGTCTGGCGCAACCGAGACGAGTTCATCACCGGCCGGGACGAGATCATCGCCTTCCTGACCCGTAAGTGGGAGAAGGAGCTCGACTACGTGCTCCGCAAGGAGCTCTGGGCCTTCACCGACGATCGGATCGCTGTCCGGTTCCAGTACGAATGGCATGACGCCGACGGACAGTGGTGGCGCAGCTACGGCAACGAGCTCTGGGAGTTCGACGCGGAAGGGCTGATGCGGCGGCGGGAGGCCAGCATCAACGACGTGGCCATCACCGAGGAGCAACGGCGCATCTCCGGCTCGCGCCCGGCCGACGAGCTGGGCCGGTCCATCCCGCTCAGGTGACACGCCCGCTTCAGGAGTTCTTGTCGTCCTCGGGGATGTGCGCGTTCTGCTCGCGGACGTACTCCAGCAGGTCACGCTCGTCGATGACCTCATCGGCGGGCGGGGCGGTGACCACGACGCGGGACCCCCAGCCGGTGTAGCGCGTGTCGGTCCGCTTGACCGGCGGCTTCTTCCCCGCTCCTGCGGTGTCGGTGGTGGTCAGGCGCTTGAGGAGGCCGTCACGGCCGGTCCAGAGGCGCCAGGCGATCTTCCCCTTGTTCGTCCCGCTGATCGGCCGCCCGGAGGTCCAGCTGATGGCGGCGCCCTTGGAGACCTTGCGCAGGTCCTTGTAGCTCATGGCGCCCCAGTACAGGAATCCGCCGGAGACGGGCTTGCACGCCGAGCGCTTCAGCACGGCCTTCAGCGTGGACGGGTCGTACACGCTGATCGGCTGTAGGCTCACGTCCCGATCCATGTCCCGGCCCATGCTCCCCCGGTGCTTCGCGGGATACCGGATCCACTCCTTGCCCTCCGGGGTCGGCCCGGGATACTGGCCGGCGTCGACGTACACGTCCGCACCGACGCGGATCACGCGGTGGAGCTCCGGCTTCTTCTTCGTCTTCGCCGAGGGCAGGTCCCACCAGGTGTAGTCCGCGGCCGCCGGGCCCGACGGGGCGAGCCGGAGGCGGCCCTTGATCCGGGTCCCGTTCCCGGAGACCGTCGACTTCCCGCCGTAGAAGTAGCGGCTGGTCTCGGAGATCCGGACGCCCTGCTTGTTCACGAGCTGCCGCTTGAGAGCGCGCGCCGGATCCGGCGCGCCTGTCCGGGCGGCGGCGGGACTTGTGGCGAACGGTGCCGACGCGATCAGTACGGCGGTCGCCAAGGCGGTCCATCGTCTCACCGGCATATGTCCTCGCTACGGCAATGCTTCCAAGGCGATCGTAACGGGGCCGTCATCGTCACGGCAGTGCCTGCTACTCAGGGCGGATTGGGTACGCGTACTCAGGCGGGCGGCCGGTCCGTGCCGGACGCTTGGTGGCATGAGCAAACCAGTCCAGCCCACCATGACCGCCGCTTACTACGCGCAATGTGTCATCTCCTTCGCGGTCGCACTCGGCAGCGTGGGGATCGGCATCGTCTTCCTGCCGGTCAACCCCTGGGTCCGCGCGTTCCTCGCGGTCGCCGTGCTCTACACGGTGACGTCGGCGTTCGGCCTGGCCAAGTGCGTGCGCGATCGGCAGGAGGCGGCGAACACGGCCAGCCGGGTCGACCAGGCGCGCCTGGACAAGCTGCTCTCCGAGCACGACCCGTTCAAGGTCGACAATCTCTGAGCCGGTCTACGCCCCGTCGAGTCCGCGTTCGATCGCGTATCGGACGAGTTCGACGCGGTTGTGGAGCTGGAGCTTGTTCAAGGTGTTCTGCACGTGGTTCTGCACGGTCCGGTGGCTGAGGACGAGCCGTTCGGCTATCTGCCTGTACGACAGGCCCTTGGCGACCAGGCGGAGCACCTCCGTCTCGCGGTCGGTGAGGCGGGGGCCGTCGTCGGAAGGTAGCTGGGTGGCGAGGCGGCGATACTCGCCGAGCACCAGGCCGGCCAGGCCCGGGGTGAAGACCGGCTCCCCTTCGGCCGTGCGCTTGACGGCGTCGAGGAACTCCTCCCGGCTCGCCGACTTGACCAGGTAGCCGGAGGCGCCGGCCTTGACGGCTTCGAGCACGTCCTCGTGCTCGCCGCTCGCCGACAGCATCAGGACGCGGGGCGGATGCTCGGACGCCGCCAGCCCTCTGGCCACCTCCGCGCCGGGCAGGTCGGGCAGCCTCAGGTCGAGGACGACCACCTCGGGGCGTACGGCGCCGGCGACGCGGAGCGCCTGGCGGCCCTCGCCCGTGGTCGCCACCACCTGATATCCGGCGTGCTCCAGGTCGCGGGCGACCGCGTCCCGCCACATCGGATGGTCGTCCACCACCATCACCCGCAGTGCGCTGGTCATGCCGTAACTGTAGACCCGGGTTCACGTGCGGACGGGGATGACGAATTCGACCTCGGTCCCCTGGCCGGGCACGGACGTGAAGCCGACGGTGCCGCCGACGCCGGCGATCCGGCCCTTGATGGACTGCGCGATGCCGAGCCTGCCCTCCGTCTCGGCCTCCTCCAGCCGTCCGGCGGGGATGCCGGGGCCCTCGTCGCGCACGGTGATGGTCACCGTGTCGCCGTCGTGCTCGGCGAAGACCCAGGCCCTGGCGTCCTCGCCGCAGTGCCGCCTGACGTTGTCGAGCGCCGCGCCGACGGCGGCGACCACCTCGTCGGCCTGACGGGCGGGGAGCGGCACGGGGGTGGCCGGCGCCGAGACGGTGACCGCCGGTGTGGTGAGCCGGCGTAAGCGGGCGCCCACGTCGATCAGGCCCGCGCTGTCCTGTGCCGCCGGGGCCGGGCCGCTGCGGATCAGCTCCCGTACCGCCGCTTCCTGCTCTCCGGCGAGCCGTCCCAGTTCGGCGGCCTCCCCGCCGATCTCCTGTCCACGGCGCTGCATCAGCGCCAGGACCTGAAGGACCGAGTCGTGGATCCCGCGGGCCAGCCGCTCGCGTTCCCGGTTGGCCGCCTCCAGCTCGGCGGCCCGCTGAAGACGCTCTTCCGCCTGCTTGGTCAGCCGCGCCACGTGCCCGACGACGGCCCCGGCGAGGATGAGCAGGACGGCTCCGTTGACCGGGACGGAGAGGTTGAACTCGTGCAGCCCGCGCAGCCACAGGTCGGCGAGCGACAGGACGACGGCCGCGACCGCGCCCGCCCGCCGCCCGCCGTAGACGGCCCAGGCGAGCACGGGCGCGCCGACCCAGGTCGCCGTGACCGGCATCAGACCCGCCTGCCCGGCCTGGGATCCCTGGACGTAGGGCGAGGCCAGCAGACAGCCGAGGGTGACGAGGACGTCCACCGTGAGGAGCCTGCGGCTTCTCACGGTCGAGTACGCGACGGTGGTGACCACCGTCCAGACCGCCATCACACCGAGGACGAGCCAGCCCGCGAGCGGACGCTGGTAGCCGCCGGCGGTAGCCAGCAGCAGCGCGGCGTAGACCAGGGAGGCGACGCGGTAGACCGCGATCGCCCGCCAGAACGACCCCTCGATCTCCATACGACCCCATCACGCTCGATCGGCGTCCGACTATATGGTGACTCGCCCCGGGTGCCGCCTAAGGAGCGGCCAGTTTGGCGGTTTCGTCAGGGGCTTCGACGGCCGCCGACAGGTCGGTGCGGAGTGCGTAGCGGATGAAGGTCGCCATCACCACCAGGGCGAGCACCGTGGCGAGGACGAACGCCGCGCGCACCCCCCACAGCTCCGCTATCACTCCGGCCAGGGCCGCGCCCGGGGGAAGGACGCCCCAGCTGAGGACGCGTGAGGCCGCGTACACCCGGCCCAGCAGCTCGGGCGGGGAGAGGTTCTGGCGGATGGTGGCCACGAGGATGCGCCAGATGCTCGACCCGGCGCCCGCCACCACCGCGCCGGCGGCGACCGCCCAGGCGGGGGCGTCCACGGCGACGGGCAGGACCAGGAGCACGGTGCCGGCGGCGTCGGCGATGAGCAGGGTGGTCACGCCGAAGCGGCGGCGCAGCGGCTCCACCACGGCCGACGCGACCAGGCCGCCGACCGCCATGGCGGTGAGCAGGAGCCCGTACTGGGTGGTGGTGAGGCCGAGCGGGCCGGGTGCGACCGCGTGCACGACGAGCAGGGCGGTGGCGGCGGCCCAGACGACGTTCATCACGGCGGTGTAGAGGGTGAGGGTGCGCACGACCGGCTGGCGCCACAGGTAGCGCAGGCCCGCGACCAGGCCGTCACGGGGCCGGTCGGGGTGGGGCGTGCCGGCGCCGGCCGGTACGGGGGAGAGCGTCATGACGAGGATGCCCGCGACCGCCAGGACGTAGAGGACGGCGCTGGCGCCGGTGGCCAGGGCGAGGGTGGTCGCGGCCAAAAGGCCGGCGAGGGGCGGGCCGGCGAGCTGGTTCGTGACGTTGATGGTGGCTTCGACACGGGCGTTGGCGCGACCGCGCGCGGTGGGGGGCACGACTCGCGGGATGGTCGAGGTCAGCGCCGTGTCGACGAGGGTTTCCGCGACGCCGAGCAGGACGGCCGCGGCGATGATCAGCGGGAGTGAGAGGACTCCCGCGAGGTGGGCGGCGGTCAGGCCGGCCAGGAGGGCGGCACGGGCCAGATTGACCCCGGTGAGGAGGGCGCGCCGGTCGACGCGGTCGACGATCCAGCCCGCGTGCAGCCCGAACAGCGGCCAGGCCAGGGTGAGCGCGGTCGTCACGGCCGCCACCCCGCCGGGCGAGGCGCCGACGGCGAGGGCCAGCAGGGGCAGCGCGAACAGGGCCATGCCGTCACCGAGGTTCGCGGCGCCGGTGCCGAACCACAGGCCGTTGAACGACCGGCCGAGCGACGCGGGAAGGATGCGCATAGATCTCACCTACTAAATTAGATTGAACGGTAAGACTGCGCGGTCTCACCTGTCAATCGGGATTGATTGGTGAGATACTGGAGGCATGACCGCAGTGGAACTGGTCGGGAACGCGCTCTGTCTGGACTTCGCCAACACCGTCAACGCCCGCCCCGTCGCCGAGCGGGACTGGCTGGCGACGCCCGAGGAGGCCCTGACCTGGGCAGGCGCCGTCGGCCTGGCCGTCGAGGACCCGGCCGGGCTGGCGGAGGCTCTGCCCGAGGCGCGGGAGCTGCGGGAGGCCGTCTTCCGGGTGTTCTGGGCGCTCGCCCACGGCGGGCAGCCGCCCCGGGAGGACCTCGCCGCGCTGATGG
This sequence comes from Nonomuraea harbinensis, assembly GCF_019396385.1. Lineage (GTDB taxonomy): Bacteria > Actinomycetota > Actinomycetes > Streptosporangiales > Streptosporangiaceae > Nonomuraea > Nonomuraea ferruginea. The sequence goes on from NZ_JAHKRN010000016.1 coordinate 16,828, forward strand.
CCGCCTACGCCGAGGGATCCGGCCACGCCCGGCTCGACGAGGACGGCGACACCTACCGGCTGCGGTGGGAGGCCCCCCGTACGGTGCGCGTGCTGCTGTGGGAGGTCGCCGAATCGGCGGTCGAGCTGCTCACCCACGGGCCGTTGGACCGGCTCGGCGCCTGCCCGTCATGCGTGTGGCTGTTCCTGGACACGAGCAGAAACCGGCGCCGCCGCTGGTGCAGCATGACGACGTGCGGCAGCCGCGACAAGTCCCGCCGCTACTACGCCACCCACTCGACGTAGCGGCCCGCGGCGTGGGAGCGGATTCTCGTGGCGGCGGTGACGAGCAGGGCGACCGCCGCGACCGCGAAGACGAGGTTCCCGATGAGGTCGGCCATCGGATCGGTGGGGACGGCCGGAGGCTGCGGGAACCCGTGCCAGGCGTAGGTGAGCACACCGCCCGCCGCCAGCCCGAACCGCTGCCACACACCCCACCCCGGCTGCCCGGACCAGCGCACGACCAGCACGCAGACGGTGGCGTACAGAGCCAGGTGGATGGCCGTGACCAGCCAGGCGCCGAGCGCGTCCACGTTCATCACCGGCAGCCAGAACGCGGCGCCGGCCGCCAGCGAGAACGCGAGCACCGCCCAGCCCCCGGGCCCCCGTCCGGACCGGATGGTGCCCGGCGCGGCGGGGGTGCGGCGGCGCAGGGCGAGGAACACCAGCAGGCCCGCCAGCAGGGCCACGCCCGCGAGCCGCCCGAACCCGGGATCGTACGAGTCCGTCGCGAACACCGCCGAGGCCGCCGCCCCCAGGACGAGCAGCACCCCCGCCACCACCAGGCCCGGCCGGCGCAGCCACGGCTCCGAGGCCCGGGCGGGCACCAGCGACTCCATGACGGCGATCGGCACGCAGATGCTGCCCACCACGTGGACGCCCAGCACGAACACCGTCCACCAGGCGCTCACCTCCACGCCGGGGATCCAGGCGTACGACCGCAGGTCCATCCCCGCGAAGCCGGGGTTGAACAGGGATCGGGTGACCAGCCCTTCCTCGATCAGGCCGTACGCGACGGCGAGCAGCACGATGCCCGGCCAGCCCACGCCCCGGCGCCTGGCCAGCTCGCGGACGAGCAGCGCGCCGCCCCCGTACAGCGGGGCCAGGGTGATCAGCGCGACCAGCATGGTGACGGGCAGGTTGCCCAGCAGGAACTCGCCGATGAGCGGCGACAGGAAGAAGAGCCCGAGCGCGGGCGCGACGCGTTTCCTCATGTCATCAGCGTCGCGAGAGCGGCGGGCGGCCGGTAGTGACGTTCGTCAGAGCCAGCCCTTGGCCTCCGCGGCGCGTGCCGCCTCGGCCCGGTTGCGGGCGCCGAGCTTGCCGATGGCCGACGACAGGTAGTTGCGTACGGTGCCGTCCGACAGGTAGAGACGGCGGGCGATGTCGGCGATCGTGCCGCCTTCGGTGGCGGCGCGCAGCACGTCGCGTTCCCGGCCGGTGAGGGGGTTGGCGCCTTCGGAGAGGCTGGCGGCGGCCAGCTTCCTGTCGAACACCCGCTCACCTGCGTGCACCCGGCGGATCGCGTCGGCCAGCTCCCCGGCCCTGGCGTCCTTGACCACGTAACCGGCGACGCCGGCGTCCATGGCGCGCCGCAGGTAACCGGGCCGGCCGAACGTCGTCAGGATGATCACCCGTACGCCGGTGAGCCCGGCCGCGACGGTGAGGCCGTCGCCGCCGGGCATCTCGATGTCGAGCAGGACGACGTCGGGCCGCGTCGCGGCGACCGCGGCCGCCACCTCGTCCCCGCGGCCCACCTGGCCGGCGACCTCGATGCCGGGCTCCAGGCCGAGCAACGCCGCCAGCGCCTCCCGTACGAGATGCTGGTCGTCGGCGAGCAGGATGCGGATCACGGGCTTCCTTTCGCCGGCGGCCGGGCCCGGTGAACGGCGTCTTCCCGGGGCGGGCGGGCCGGCAGAGGGACACGGGCGTGCAGGCGGAAGCCGCCGTGCTCGGCCGGTCCGCCGTGCAGGGTGCCGCCCGCGAGCTCGACCCGTTCGGCGAGCCCGCGCAGCCCGGTGCCGCCGTCGCCGGGGGCGGAGCCGCGGCCGTCGTCGGTGACCTCGACGTACGCCTCGCCGCCGGCGGTCCCCAGCCCGATGCGGCACCGGCGGGCGCGGCTGTGCCGGACCACGTTCGTCGCGCCCTCCCGCACCACCCACGCCAGCACCGGCTCCACCTCCGCGGGGACCGGCTCGGCGGACACCTCCACGGGCACGCCGGCGGCGGCGAGCGCCCGCCGCGCCCCGTCGAGTTCGTCCGGCAGCGACAGCTCCCGGTAGCCGGCGATCGCGTCGCGCACGTCCGACAGCGCCTGACGGGACAGGTCCTCGACGTCCCCGATCTCCGCAGCCGCCCGTGGAGGGTCCGCCGTGAGGAGTTTGCCCGCGAGCTGGCTCTTCAAGGTCATCACCGCCAGGCTGTGGCCGAGGATGTCGTGCATGTCGCGGGCGAAGCGCAGCCGCTCGTTGTCCACGGCCAGCCGCTCCACCTCGGCGTTCGCCCGGGACAGGGCACGGTTCGCGGCGGTCAGCGCGAGGAAGGCGCGCATCGCCCCGGCGAACACCGCCGCCTGAAGCGGGATCCACCAGCTGTCCGAGAGCGGCGCGCCCAGCAGCGGCAGCGCCAGCGCGACGCCTCCGACGGTCAGCGCGGCCCCGGCCGGCATGACCCGCGCGGGCAGGGCCGCCGACAGCGCCGTGACCAGGAAGAAGGAGGCGGCGAACACCCACAGCTCGCCCAGCGCCGGCGCCAGTCCGGCCGCGGCCGCGTACAGGAGGACGAGCGCGTACGGGGTCGCGTTCCCGTGCGGACGGTCCAGGGCCGTCCACACGACCCGGAGGTAGAGCGCGGCGAAGCAGACCAGCCCCGCTGCCACGAGCGCCACTTCGGCGGCGGACGGCGAGCGGGACAGGAAGCCGGGGAGCGGCCATACCAGGACGGCGAGGTAGACGGAGGTCCAGAGCCGGCCCTTCATGCCGATCACCCTAACCGGGGGACTCCCGGCGCGGACCTGACGAATGTCATGGGCTGGGCGACTTGACCTCAACCCCGGTCGAAGTTCCACACTTGATCGCATGGACAAGGTAATCGACAGCCCGACGGGCTGGGTGGCCGAGCACATCCGCCGCTACGTGGAGACGGACGGGGAGAGCGGGCACCTGTTCCAGGGGCTGCCCACGCTGCTGCTCACGACCCGGGGCAGGAAGTCGGGGCGGCTGCGCCGCACGGCGCTGATCTACGGGCAGGACGGCGACCGCTACCTGCTCGTCGCCTCCAACGGCGGCTCCGCGCAGCACCCCGCCTGGTATCTCAACCTGACCGCTGATCCGGACGTCACCGTGCAGGTGCGGGCCGACAGGTTCGCCGCCCGCGCCCGCACCGCCACCGAGCAGGAGAAGAAGGAGCTGTGGCCGGGCATGGCCACCGTGTTCCCGACGTACGACACGTACCAGTCCAGAACGGACCGGGACATCCCGCTGGTGATCCTGGAGCCGTCAGGCGGGGACGAGGCCCTGGACCTCGGCGAGAAGCTCGAAGGAGCGTAGCCAGGCCTCCCGGTCGGGGGCCGCCGACACCGTGATGAGCTCGTCGGCCCCGACATGCTCGGCGAACCGGCCCAGATACTCCTTGACCTCGCCGGGCGTGCCGACGGCCGAGTACTTGGTCATCTGGAGGATCTGCTGCCCGGCGGGCGACTCCAGGATCATGTCCGCCTCTTCGGCGGTGAACTCGCGCTCGCGGCCCAGCAGGAGGCTCACCCGGTTGCGCTTGGCGGCCAGGAACTGCTCCTCCGCCTTCTCCCTGGTGTCGGCGGTGATCACGTTCACGCCGGCGATCACGTACGGCTCGGCGAGCTGCGCGGACGGCTTGAACTCGCGCCGGTAGAGCGCGACCGCCTCCTCCAGCGCGGCGGGCGCGAAGTGCGAGGCGAACGCGTACGGCAGCCCGAGCATGGCCGCGAGCTGCGCGCCGAACAGCGAGGACCCGAGGATGTACAGCGGCACGTCGGTGCCCTTGCCCGGTGTCGCGTCCACGCCCGGGATGCGGGAGTCGCCGGTCAGGTAGCCCTGCAGCTCCAGCACGTCCTGCGGGAAGCTGTCCGCCGAGGAGGGCGTGCGGCGCAGCGCCCGCATGGTCTTCTGGTCGCTGCCGGGCGCCCGCCCGAGCCCCAGGTCGATCCGGCCGGGGTGCAGCGTGGCGAGCGTGCCGTACTGCTCGGCGATGGTCAGCGGGGAGTGGTTGGGCAGCATGACGCCGCCGGCGCCGAGACGGATGGTGCTCGTCCGCGCGGCCACGTGCGCGATCAGCACGCTGGTGGCCGAGGACGCGATCGAGGGCATGTTGTGGTGCTCGGCATACCAGATGCGCCGGTATCCCCACTGCTCGGCGCGCCGCGCCAGCTCCACGCTGGCGGCGAAACTGTCGGCGGCGGTCTCTCCCTTGCCGATGTACGCGAGATCGAGAATGGAGAGAGGCAGGGGCATGGGACGTACCTTTCCTTGAGCGGGTACCAAAAGGTAACCGGTGCCCGGGTCCCATTATTTCCGGCACACCTCCTCCTGGCCTGGCCGTCTTCTCCCTGGACGCCGGGTAGCATCCGCCATGTGAACCGTCGCATCGTCGCCCTTATGGTCATCATCGGGATGGTCGGGATGAGTGGGCTCGCCGTGGTCGTCTCGGCCGTGCAGTCGGGCGGTGGGTGGTAAGTACCTGACGGGTCCAGCGTTTCGTGACACGATGTCGGTGACTTCGAGGAGTGTCCGATGTGTGACGATCCGCTGCTTCCCGAGACCGTCGCCCGCGCGCTGACCGATTACCGGGACCTCCGCGATCAGCACGGCGTGTGCTGGGGCGAGGAGCCGCTGTCGTACGTGGTCCAGGCGTGGGCCACCGTCTTCCTCGACCGGAGCCACGACTACTGGGCCACCGGGATGCGGCAGCTCGCCGAGCGCCTGCCCGGGGCGTCCGAGGACGAGATCGACGACCGGATGGGCGAGGTGGACGTCGACCGGGTGGTCCGCGACGCGCTCGGCGGCGACGTGCTCACCTCACTGCCCGCGCTGCGGCTCCGGCCCGGCGCGGTCACGCTGGAGGCCCGCGCGCGGGTGGTGCTCGGCGACGAGCCAGGCCGTACGTGGTTGCTGCTGGACTCGAGCCGGGACGAGCCGGTCACGGTGCTCGTGGACGGCGACGCGTACGAGATCCCGCCACGCGGAGCGAAGATCGTCGGCGTGCGGCGGGAGGTCGTCGCCGACGGGGCGCCGGTCGATCTGGCGCCGCTGACCAGGCGGGCGGAGGCGGCGGCGGTGCGGTTGCGCGCCGGGTTCCCGTGCCGGTGGAGCGTGACGTCGGCCGGCGGGCAGGGCTGGTATCCCGAGGGCACCCCGCCCAAGGTCGACGGGCACGGCAGAGCGTACTTCCACGGCGACGACCTGGTGGTGGCCGTGCCCGCCGAGCCGATCACGGTGACGGTCACCAGGGGCATGGAGTACGCCGAGTCCGAGGTCGCGCTGACCCCGGCCGCGGGCGGGGAGACGCTGGTCGAGCTGACCCCCGAGCGGTTGTACGACGCGGCGGCGCACGGCTGGTACGGCGGCGACATGCACGTCCACCTCAACTGGATGGGCGAGGAACCGGCCGCACCCGAGCTGGCCGCGGCCGCCCAGCACGGCGAGGACCTGCACGTGCTCAACCTGGTGGCCGGGAACGTGGCGAGCGCGCGGGTCTACGACCGGGAGGCGCTCGAACACTGGCTGGGCCGCGATCTGCCGTGGTCCGACGGGCGCCACCTGGCCAGGATCGGCGTGGAGTACCGCAACGACCTGGTCGGCCACGTCGGCGCCTTCGGGCTGCGCGGGCTGCCTGAACGCTTCCACACGGGCTTCTCCGGCGACGCCGACTGGCCCCCGAACGCGGTCGCCTGCGAGGAACTGCACGAGATGGGCGCGGTGCTCGGCTACGGGCACCCGTTCCACCTGCCGGTCTCCGACACCGACCCGCCGGAGGCGGCGGTGGCGCGCGGGCGCAACTGCTCGGCCAGGGAGATCGTCGCCGACGCGGCGCTCGGCCTGATCGACACGCTGGACGTGCTCAACCACTCGTCGATCACCGCCACGGCCGCGGTCTACCGGCGCCTGATCGGGGCCGGCAACCGGCTGACGGTGACCGCCGGCACCGACGCGGTACTGTCGTTCTGCCACCGCGGCACCTCGTCGGGCCCGCCCGGGTGGGAGCGGGTGTACGCGCGGGTGGACGGCCCGCTCACCGCCGAGTCGTTCGCCGAGGCGATCCTCATGGGCCGCACGTTCGCCACCACCGGCCCGTGGCTCGACCTCACCGTGAACGGCCACGGCCCCGGCGACACGCTGGACCTGGCGCCCGGGGAGCGCGTCGAGATCACCGTCACCTCGGTCGGGCCCGAGGTCGAGACCCTGGAGATCCGCACCGCCGACGGGGTGGTGGCCCAGGGGCCGCCCGGCCGCCTCACGGCCACGCTGACCCCGGGCGAGCCCACGTACGTGGTCGCGGTCGCCACCGGAGGGCCGCACCCGCGAAGCTTCCACGGAAGCGGCGCGTACGCGCACACGAGCCCGGTCTACCTGAACGTGGCGGGCACGCGTGTGGCGCGGCCCGAGGACGTGCGGTGGTGCCTGGACTGGCTGGACCGGCTGGAGGAGGTGCTGCGGGAGTCGGGCGTCTTCGCGACCAAGGACCAGTACGACGACCACGTGGCGCTCTACGACCGCGCGCGGCAGGTCTACCGGGCCAGGCTCGGTTAGGCCAGGCAGAGGTCCGCGCCGGCGGGGGCGGTGTCGTCGTCGAGACCCTCCAGGAGGACGGCGGCCAGGCTGCGGCGCTGGGCGGCCGTGAGGGTCATCGGCAGCACGATCGGCATCAGCTCGATGGCGCCGCCGGGCAGGTGACGGACATGGCAGGGGACGAGGGAGGAGGTGTGGAACACTCCCTCACTATGGCAGCCGCCACCGACAAGATCAGGTTGTTTTCCATGCCGGCGCCGACAGCAAGGTCCTCGCAAGGCAGCGCGCTGCGCGCGACCCCGACTCGGGCTGCGCTCTGCGGGGGAGCCAAGCTCCCCCACACCCCCTTGCCAGGGGCTCCCGCCCCCGGACCCCGTGTGTGAGGCGGTTTCCGTCAAGCAGGGAGCGGACGGTTCGCCTCCGGACCTGGTGTGAGGCGGTTTCCGTCAAACAGGAAAGGGGACGGCGCGATGGGGCTCCCGCCCCCGGACCCCGTGTGTGAGGCGGTCTCCGTTCAGAAGGGTGAGGATGGGGTCATGATCAATGAGAGCGGCATGCTTGACGTAGGCGACGGCAACCACGTGTATTGGGAGGTCCACGGCGCGCCCGGTGGGAAACCCGCCGTGGTGGTCCATGGCGGTCCGGGGTCGGGGGCGAGTCCCGGCTGGCTGCGGTTCTTCGACCTGGAGAAGTACCGGGTCGTGCTGTTCGACCAGCGCGGCTGTGGAAGGAGCACGCCTGACGCGGCCGACCACGACACGGACCTGTCCGTGAACACCACCCACCATCTGATCGCCGACATGGAGCTGCTCCGCGAGCACCTGGGCATCGACCGGTGGATGCTGTTCGGCGGCTCGTGGGGGACGACGCTCGGCCTGGCCTACGCGATCCGCCACCCCGACAGGGTCACCGAGATCATCATGTCCGGCGTCGCCACCACCACCCGGTGGGAGGTGGAGTGGATCACCGAGGGCGTCGGCCACTACTTCCCCCGGGAATGGGAGCGGTTCCGCGACGGCGCCCCGGGTGGCGGGCGGCTCGTCGACGCCTACGCCCGGCTGCTCGCCGACCCCGACCCGGCCGTCCGGGAGAAGGCGGCCCGCGACTGGTGCGCCTGGGAGGACTCCCACGTACGGGTGCGCGCCGACCAGGAGCCCGACCCGCGCTACGCCGACCCCCGGTTCCGGATGCGGTTCGCGCGGCTGGTCACCCACTACTGGAGCCACCACGCCTGGCTGGAGGACGGCGAGATCCTGGCCGGGGTGGAGAAGCTGGGCGACGTGCCCGGCGTCCTGGTACACGGCCGGATCGACCTGAGCAGCCCGCTGCGGACGGCCTGGGAGCTGTCGAACGCCTGGCCGGGCTGCGAGCTGGTGATCGTGGAGGAAGCCGGGCACAGCGCCGGCCAACCGGGCATGAGCGACGCCCTCAAGGCGGCGACCAGGCGCTTCGCCCGCTGAACCCAGCCCGGAGCCCGGGCGAAACCCGGCCGGAGTCCGGGCGAAACCCGGCCGGAGTCCGGGCGAAAGCCGGCCCGGAGTCCGGGCGGAGAGCCTGGTGGGAGTCCGGGCGGTGGTCCGGGCGGAGAGCCTGGTGGGAGTCCGGGCGGTGGTCAGAGCGGGAGTCCTGCCGTTGGTCAGGGCGGCGGCCGGGGGGCTCGCCGTCGGCTACGCTGCACGGCGTGGCGCTCGCTGTTGACGTGGTGGTCCGATATCGCAAGGCCGTGACCTACGGCGTGCACGCCCTGCTCGCCGCCCTGGAGACCGCGGGGGTCGAGCACGGGCTGCGCCTCGGCACCACCGTCGAGGAGACGGCGGCGCACATCGCCGCCAGCCGGGCCGATCGGGTGCTCGTCCTGTGGTCGTTCTACTCGCCCGACGCCGACGCGATGGCCGCCGAGCTGGCCGCCGTGCGGGCGCTGGAAGACCGGGACGGCGTCCTGCACATCGCGGGCGGCGTGCACGCCACCGCCGAGCCGCAGCAGGTCATCGACGCCGGGTGGGACCTGGCCGGCGTCGGCGAGGGCGAGTCGACGATCGTGGCGCTCGTCGAGGCGTTGCGCGGCGGCGACCCGCTCACGGGCGTCCCCGGGCTCGCGCTCAGGGACGCCGACGGGGTCGCGCTGCGCACCCGCCCGGCGCCGCAGCTCCCGCTGGACGCGTTCCCGTCCTTCCCGGCCCGGCGCGGGCGGTTCGGGCCGATCGAGATCACCAGAGGGTGCCGTTACACCTGTCGCTTCTGCCAGACGCCCTTCATGTTCGGCGGCCAGTTCCGCCACCGGTCGGTGGCGAGCGTGCGCGAGCACGTGCGGGAGATGGCCGGACACGGGCTGCGCGACGTCCGGTTCATCACGCCGACCTCGCTCTCGTACGGGTCGCCGGGGCCGGGCCCCGACCTGGACGCCGTGGAGGAGCTGCTGGCCGGGGTCAAGGAGGAGCTGCCGCCGCACGGCCGGGTGTTCTTCGGCAGCTTCCCGTCCGAGGTGCGGCCCGAGCACGTGACGCCCGAGGCCATGCGGCTGCTCAAGCGCTACGTCGCCAACGACAACCTGATCATCGGCGCTCAGTCGGGCTCCGACCGCGTGCTCGCGGCCTCGGGGCGCGGCCACGACACCTCACCCGTACGCGACGCGGTGCGGATCGCGGTGGAGCACGGCTTCCGGCCGAACGTCGACTTCATCTTCGGCATGCCGGGCGAGCAGGAGGACGACCAGGAGGCCTCGCTCAAGCTGGCCGCCGATCTGGCCGACCTGGGGGCGCGCATCCACACCCACACCTTCATGCCGCTGCCGGGCACTCCGTGGCGCGACGCCGAGCCCGCGTTCATCCCCCTGGCCACGGTGCGTGAGCTCGACCGGCTGGCCCAGCGCGGCGACGCCTACGGCCACTGGCGCAAGCAGGCCGAGCACGCCGCGAGGCTGGCCGAGACCGCCAAGGCCTACCCGCGCCGGACCCGCCGGCGCCGGACGGGCTAGCGCTCGTCGTCGTCCTGGTCGTAGGCGGGCCCCTCGTCGTCGGGGAGCAGGTCGTCCAGGACGCGGTTCACCGCGTCGCCCAGCGGGCGGAACGCCTGGGTGAGCGCGTTGGCCAGCGGCCCGAAGATCTCGCTCACCTCGCGCAGCAGGTCGTCGCTCTTGTCCTCGGGCGGCGCCCAGCGCATGGCGTCGGCGCTCAGCGTCTCCCACTCGTCGACGACGCCGTCGATGGCGTCGAGCACGTGGTCTGGATCCCTCGGCATGACGTTCTCCAGGAGGGGAATCGGATTAACACCACGGTAACCCGTACCCGCCCGATCACGTCAGACCGGGATCGACACTCCGACGCCGCCGCGCGTGCGCGCGCCGAACCGCTCCTTGGCGGCGGCCAGGTCGAGCGGCAGAACGCGGGTCCTGGCGGCGAGCAGCTCGTCGTCGATCATGTCGGCCGGCACCAGCCAGGACACCTCGAACTCCAGCCCGTCGGGGTCGTGCGCGTAGAGCGCCTTGGTGGTGGCGTGGTCGGAGGCGCCGGGGCGCGCGCTGCGGATGAGCGAGCTGGCCGCGAAGGCGCAGAGCTCACAGAGCCGGCTCTCGCACGCGTTGGCCCGGCTGGAGGAGCGCGGCTGGGTCCGCCGCGACCGCTGCCCCGAGGACCGGCGCGGCAACATCGCCGTGCTCACCGACACGGGCTTCGCGGCGCTGGAGTCCGCCGCGCCCGGTCACGTCGAGGAGGTGCGCCGCGTCCTGTTCGACGTGCTCACGCCCGAGCAGGCCGGCAGCCTGCATGAGATCTGCGCCACGGTACGGGACACGCTGAAGCGATAGCCGGAAACTGTCGGCGCCCCGTCGTACCGTGTCCCGGGTAGTCGTATGAGGAGACGGGGATGCACGACGAAGAGGCGCTGTTCCGCACGGTTCACGGCATCGCGGGCCGGTTCGCCGGCCAGCCGGTGCCCGTGGTGATCGACGCGCTGTTGCGGCAGTTGCCCCAGGCCCCCGGCTTCACCGGCGCCGACATCCGGCGCATCGCCGAGGAGATCAGCGTGGGCCGCGACCCGTCAGGCCTCTGACCCCACTCCGGCGGGTTCCTGCTCGCGCAGGCCCCACGGCGACCCGTACTCCTCCAGCAGGTCCAGGAACGGGCGCGGCGGGAACGCCTCGGGGCCGAGCACGCCCTCGCCCCGCCACGTGCCGCCGGCGACCAGTTCCAGCGCGGCGACCGGGTTGACGGCGGTCTGCCAGACCACGGCCTGCGAGCCGTACTCACGCATCGACCACTGGTTGTCGACCACGTGGTAGAGGTACACCTCGCGCGGCCGGCCGTCCTTGACGCCCTTCACCCAGGTGCCGGCGCAGGTCTTGCCGTGCATGCGCTCGCCCAGCTCGGCCGGGTCGGGCAGCACGGCGGCCACCACGTCGCGCGGCGAGACCCGGGCGGGGCCGCGGTCGGTGCGCACGGTGACCGGCCGGGTGCCGTCCAGGCCCAGCTCGTGCAGGGTCTTGAGCCTGGAGATGAAGTCCTCGCCGAGCCCGTACTTGAAGGTGACCCGCCCGGCGTCCACCCAGCGGGGCACCAGCAGCACCTCCTCGTGCTCGACGTTCACGCACTCGATCGGGCCGATGCCCTCGGGGAAGTCGAACACCTCCGGCTCGCTGAACGGCTCGGTGGTGAACCACCCCCGGTCGCGCTCGTAGACGAGCGGCGGGTTGAGACACTCCTCGATCGTGGTCCAGATGGAGAACGACGGGGCGAACTCGTAGCCGTCGACGGTGAGGTTGCCGCCGTCGCGTACGCCGATCTCCTCGATCTCGTCGAACAGCTCGTCGGCGGCGTAGCGGGCGAACACGTCGGACAGCCCCGGCTCGACGCCCATGCCGACGAGCGCCAGCCGGCCGGCCCGCCGCCAGTCGCCGTCGCGGGCGAACTGCTCGTCGCCGAGCTTCACCCCGACCTGCTCGTACGGGTGTTCGGGGTGCGGCCTGGACATGGACATCGCCATGTCGAGATAGTGCGCCCCGCCCGCGAGCGCCGCCTCGAACAGCGGCATCACGAAGCGGGGGTCGGTGGCGTTGAGCAGGACGTCGCACCGGTGGCCGAGAAGCAGGCCGACGACCGCCGAGGTGTCGGAGGCGTCGACCTCCGCCGCGGTGAAGCGGGTCTCGCCGGGGCCGAGCGCGGCGACGGCCGCCTGAGCCCGGGAAATGTCGTAGTCGGCGACCACCATATGGTCGAAGAACTCGCGGCGGGTGGCGATGCGGGTGATGGCGGTGCCCACACCGCCGGCGCCCACAAGAAGAATACGCATGATCTCTCCTGGTTGCGGGGGTGCCCTTCAAGCAAAGACGAGTACGCTCATCAACGTCAATGGTGTTGGCATAAGGAGAGGTATGCCGAAGCGCGTAGTGCCCGAGGCGGCACGACGGCGGCGCCGGCCCACCCGGCAGGGCCGGGTGCTCAGCCACGAGCTGATCATCGCCACCGCCCTGCGCATGCTCAAGGAGCACGGCGCGGCGGGCCTGACGGCCAGGCGGCTGGGGCTGGCGCTGGGCGCCGACGCCAGCACGATCTACCGCTACTTCCGCGGCATGGACGACCTGACCCTGGCCATCGCCGACGCGCTGTTCGCCGCGGCGCTGGAGAGCTGGCGCGCCACCGGCGACTGGCGGGCCGACCTGCGGGCGCTGGGGCTGAGCATCTACCGGGCCTACCTGTCGCACCCGCAGGCGGCCGTGCTCACCGCGAGCCGGGTGGCGGGCCGCCCGCACGAGGTGGCGGTGGACGAGACGATCCTCTGCATCCTGCGCACCGAGGGCTTCCCCGACCCCGACGCCGTGCGGGTCTATCACGCCTTCATCGACCAGAGCCTGGCCTTCGCCGTGCTCGACGCCGCCTCGCTGGCGCTGCCCGAGGCGGCACGGCAGGCCGACCAGGAGGTCTGGCGCGAGACCTACGCCCGCCTCCCGGCCGAGACCCACCCCCACATCGCCGCCACGGCGCCCCTCCTGGTGGCCAGGATGAACGACAGCGGCTACCCGGCGGCCCTGGACATGCTCCTCGACAGCGCGGCCCGGCAACTCAGGGATCGGTCAGGGTGAGGTAAGGGACGACGCCGGATGTCGCGGCGCCGTCCTCCCGGAAGACTCTCTGCCATGACCGGAGTCACCGAGGAACTGCCCGCCACCGAGGCCGATGCCGACGTGGAGGGGCCCCGGCCGCGCGGGGGCGTGGCGGGGCGGCCGGCGGGCGGACTCCCCGCCGGTTCCCGGGCCTACCCGCTCGTCGCGCTCGCCGCGATCGTGTGCGGCGTGGCCGGGATCGGGTTCGCGCAACTCGACTCCGATCTGAACCCGCTGCACGTGACCGTGAGCGAGTACGCCGTGGCCGACCGCGGGGGCGTCACGGAGGTCGCGATGGCGGTGGTGGCCCTGGGCTCGCTGGCGCTGCTGGCGGGGTTGCGGTCTGTGGGGGCTCCGGTGAGGGGGATGCCGGAGAGGCTGCTCCTGGTGTGGTCGGGCGCGCTGCTGGTGGCCGCGGCCGTCCCGACCGCACCGTTCGGCGCCGACCCGACATTCGCCGCGCAGGTTCACCGGTACGTGTCGATCGCGGCGTTCGTCAGCCTGCCGGCGGCGGGGGCGCTGCTGGTGCCCAGGCTGGCCCGCGACCCCGTGTGGCGGCCGGTGGCCAGGGTCGTCGAGTGGCTGGCCCTGGCGGGCGGGCTCGGGGTGCTGGCGATCACGTACGTGGCGCTGCCCGGGGAGCGGGTCATGATCGGGTTGGTGGAGCGGGCGCTGCTGGGCGCGGAGGTGGCGTTGCTGGCCGTGCTGGCAGCATGGTTGGTGCGCGTGGTCTGGGTCAGTACCACAGTCAAAATCACGACATATCACAGATTTATCGCTAGTTGATCTTATCTCGGCCTCGATGAGTGCTATTCTCTCCCGCGATCTTCTAACCGGGAGCAGGTGTCATGGCATCGGGCAGATCCATCCGATTCAAGATCTCGACGCTGCTCGTCATCCCGCTGGTCTCCCTGGTCGCGCTCTGGGGATTCGCCGCGAGCACGACGTCGAGGGAGGCGCTGAACCTCCTCAAGGTCGAGACCTTCTGGACCGGGATCATCGATCACGCCGACTTCCTCGTGGTCAACCTCCAGGCCGAGCGCCTGGCCTCCGCCGAGCTGCTGTCCGGCGCCCCCGTCAACGCCAAGAAGCTGGCCGACGCCCGTGCCACGGTGGACCGGGTCAGGAAGAACCTGACCGACGGCGCGCTGTCCGAGGACACCCAGGCGGCGCTCGACGACGACATGAAGACGCAGCTCGCCGACGTCTTCAAGGCCGTCGACCGGCTGACGGAGATCAGGAGCAAGGTCGACAGCCGGACGCTGACCCCGCACGCCCTGATCACCGAGTACGCCACCATCCCGGACGCCATCGACCGCCTGTACGCGGCCTTCACCGTCAGCACCGACGTCGAGCTGTCCCGGCAGTCACAGGCCCTGATCATGGCCGCGCAGGTGCGCGAGCTCCTCAGCCGCGAGCACGCCCTGATCGTCGCGGGCAACGCCGTCCCCGGCGGCGACGGGTGGACGATGGCCGAGATCCACCTGCTGGCCGGCATCGACGGCGCGCGCACGTACCTCTTCCCCAAGGTCATGGCCAACCTGGACCCGGAGATGCGGGCCCCGCTGGAGAGGATGGCCGCCACCGGGAACTACGGCTCCATGGAGCGGCTGCTGCACTCGTACGTCTCCGGCCAGCCGGTGGACCTGCAGGTGTGGCGGGGCCAGGTCGAGCCGGTGCTGGAGGAGTACACCCAGGGCCTCTACACGGCCGGTGACATCCTGCTGGCCCGGATGGAGCCCGCCGGCATGGTCATCATCGTGCGCGCCGCCGTCGCGGGCGCGCTCGGGCTCATCGCGGTCGTCTTCTCCGTCGTCGTCTCCGTACGGGTCGGCCGGCGGCTCTCCCGCGAGCTGGCGGCGCTGCGCGGCTCCGCGCAGGAGCTGGCCGAGGTGCGCCTGCCCGGCGTGGTCGCCAAGCTGCGCCGCGGCGAGCCGGTGGACCAGGCCGCCGAGGTGCCGCCGATCGAGGTGGAGGCGGGCGCCACCAGCGAGGTGACCGACCTGGCGGCCTCGTTCGACAGCGTCCGGCACACCGCGGTCGACGCCGCGCTGGAGCAGGCCCGGCTGCGCGAGGGCGTGGCCGAGGCGCTGCGCAACCTGGCCAGGCGCAGCCAGTCGCTGGTCCAGCGCCAGCTCAAGCTGCTGGACGAGATGCAGCGGCAGACCGAGGAGCCGGAGGCGCTGGAGAGCCTGTTCAAGCTCGACCACCTGACGACCCGCATGCGCCGGCACGCCGAGGGCCTGGTGCTGCTGTCCGGCGGCGCGGCCGGTCGGCGCTGGCGCGGCGTCATCGGCGTCGAGGACATGCTGAACGGGGCCGCGGGCCAGGTCGAGGAGTACACCCGGGTGCGCGTCTACCCGATGCCGGAATGCGGCATCCCGGGTGAGGCGGTGGCCGACCTCATGCACCTGTTCGCCGAGCTGATCGAGAACGCGGCCACCTTCTCCGCGCCAGGCAGCGAGGTGTCGGTTCGCGGCGAACTGGTCGGCAAGGGCTTCGCGGTCGAGGTCGAGGACCGCGGGCTGGGCATGACGGACGAGGCGAGGGAGGCCGTCAACCGGCGGCTGGCCAGCCCGCCCGAGTTCGACCCTGCGCGGACCGAGCAGCTCGGCTTCGCGGTGGTCGGCATGCTGGCGGCCAGGCACGGGGTGAGCGTCACGCTCAAGCCCTCGCCGTACGGGGGGACCACGGCGATCGTGCTGGTGCCCGTGCAACTGGTCCAGCAGATGCCGTCGATCCGGACGCCGGAGCCGCCCGAGCTGGAGTCCGTCACGGTGTCGGTGGTAGGCAGGGAGAGCAGAGAGGGCAGGGAGAGCAGGGAGGGCGCGGAGACGCAGAGCGCTCCGCAGGACAACCGGCCTCCCGCGGGCCCGGGGCCGAGCGAGCTGCCGCGCCGGGTCCGTACCGCCAAGCGCAACGCCGAGTCGTCGGGGGGATCAGGGCTGCCCCGCCGGGTCCGCCAGGCCAACCTGCCGGAGCGGCTCAAGCAGCAGAGCGCGCCGGTCGCGGAGGAGCCGCGGGAGCCGGCGCAGGAGCGCTCGCCCGAGGAGACCAGGGCCCTGCTCTCGTCTCTCCAGTCGGGCTGGCAGCGCGGACGTCAGGACAGTGACCAGGACGGGGGGACGCCATCGTGAGTCGCGAGCGTGAGTGGGTCGACGAGGAGGCCGGGCCGGTCGTGCGCCCGTACGCGGTGACCCGCGGACGCACCAGGCCCGCGGCCAAGGCGCTGTCCACCGTGCTCGACATGCTGGCCACCGTGTCGCTCACCGGGCAGCCGGCTCCGGCGAACGCGGAGCTGGGCGCCCAGCACCGGCGGCTGCTGAACTGCGTGGTCCAGCACGCCAGGCCGGTCGCCGAGATCGCGGGGGAGCTCGACCTGCCGGTGGCGGTGGTCAGGGTGCTGATCGGCGACCTGATCGACTACGGCCTGGTCGTGGTGAAGGCGCCGCGGTCGAAGGCCGCGACGCCTACGGAGAGCCTCCTGCGTGAAGTGATCAACGGGCTGCGCGCGCTCTAACCTGTCGTGGTCAGCGTGCGCAGCGAGTGCTCGACAAGGGTGATCATGACTTCCTTGGCCGAGTTGCGCCGCCGCACGTCGCACAGCATCACGGGGACGTCCGGGTCCAGGTCGAGCGCGATGCGCACGTCCTCCACGCTGTGCTGCTCGGCGTCGTCGAAGCAGTTGACGGCCACCACGAACGGCGTGCCGCGCTGCTCGAAGTAGTCGACGGAGGGGAAGCAGTCGGTCAGCCGCCGGGTGTCGGCGATCACGACCGCGCCCAGCGCGCCGTAGGACAGCTCGTCCCACATGAACCAGAACCGCTCCTGGCCGGGGGTGCCGAACAGGTAGACGACCAGGCCCTCGCGGATCGTGATGCGGCCGAAGTCCATCGCCACGGTCGTGGTGGTCTTGGCCTCGACGCCGTCGAGGTCGTCGACGCCGACCCCGCGGTCGGACAGCACCTCTTCCGTACGCAGCGGCCTGATCTCACTGATCGACCCCACCAGGGTGGTCTTGCCCACGCCGAAGCCCCCGGCAATGAGGATCTTGAGCGCGACGGGGTCCTCAGAGAGCACGGAGTCCATTGATCACTTCCTTGAGAATGCCCTCACTCGGGCGCGATCCCGCCGCTGAGGGGGCCGACACCGAGATGAGGCCTTGGTCACGCAGGTCGCCCAGCAGGACCCGGACGACGCCGACAGGCAGATCGAGCTCGACGGCCACGTCGGCCACCGAGATCGGGTTGCGAGCCGCCCGGAGAATGAGCGACTGCTCGGGGGAGAGGCTGCCCGGAGCTTCCCCCACGGCGCGGACGGTCGCGACGAGGTCGAGATTGTCCCCCGACGACCTCGTACGACCTCGGATGAGGGCGTAGGGCCGCACGATCGGCCCCGCGTCCTCGTCCAACCACTGCGGGGTATCGCTCATGGCATGGCTCGCGGGTTGGTCGTGATGTGCTGGCCCACCCGCTTGACCAGCATCGCCATCTCGTAGGCGATGTGGCCCACGTCGACGTTGGCGTCGGCGAGCACCGCGAGGCACGTGCCCTGGCCCGCCGCCGTCACGAACAGGAACGCGGACTCCATCTCCACGATGGTCTGGCGGACGTCACCGCCGCCGAAATGGCGGCCGGTGCCCCGGGCCAGGCTCTGGAAACCGGCGGCCACGGCGGACAGATGCTCGGCGTCCTCGCGGGTCAGACCCTTGGAGTAACCGACGGCGAGGCCGTCGGTCGACAGGATGACCGCTTGCCTGACCGCGCCCACCCTGGTCGTCAGGTCGTCAAGGAGCCAGTTCAGCTCACCGGTGTTGGTCGTCGGCACACTCATGCCTCCCCCTCCTCATCAGCTTCTTCTCGGGCGCGCTGGGTTCCCCGCTGGAACGCGGAGAACAGGTCGCGTACCTCGTCGGGAGAGCGTTCGTTCTTCCGCTCGGGCTCCGGCTCGGGCGGCTGGCCGTCCTTGAGCCGGGATGACAATGTGGCCTGCCGGACCCGCCTTGGCAAGCCCGCGTGCGTGCCGCTGACCACCGCCAGGGCCTTCTTCCTGGTCCGGCCCGGCAGCGAGGGCAGCCCGTCGTTCTTGGCGGGGGGCAGTTCCTGCTGGTCGGTGACGAGCCTGTCCGGCACGAACACGATGGCGGTGGTGCCGCCGAACGGTGATCGCCTCAGCAGCACCTTGATGGCGTGCCGCTGGGCCAGCTTGGCGACCACGAACAGGCCGAGCCTGTCGCTGTCGGCCAGGTCGAACTCCGGAGGTTCCGTCAGGACGCGGTTGTAGGCGTCGTACTCCTCCGGCTGCAGCCCGAGCCCGCGGTCCTCCACCTCGACCGAGTAGCCGTTGCTGACCCGGTCGCCGCGGACGTGGACCGTGGTGTCGGGCGGTGAGTAGATCGTGGCGTTCTCCACCAGCTCGGCGATCAGGTGGGTGAGGTCGGCCGCGGCCGAGCCGTCCACCGCGCTGCCGTGCATGCCGGCCACGTCGACCCGGGTGTAGTCCTCCACCTCGGCGATGGCCGCCCGGACGACGTCGATCACCGGCACCGGCTTGCGCCAGGCCCGTCCGGGGGCGGAGCCCGAGAGGATGATCAGGCTCTCCGCGTGCCGCCGCATGCGGGTGGTCAGGTGGTCGAGCCGGAAGAGCTCTTCCAGCTGGTCCGGGTCGTGGGTGCGCCGCTGCATGCCGTCGAGCACCGAAAGCTGGCGGTGCAGCAGGCCCTGCTTGCGCCGGGCCAGGTTGAGGAAGACCTGGCCGAGCCCGCGGCGCAGCGCGGCCTGGCCGACGGCGGCGCGCACCGCGGTGGCCTGCACCGCGCCGAACGCGCCGGCCACGTCGCTGATCTCGGCCGAGCCGCTGACCTGGATCGGTCTGGCCGCCTGGGCGACGTCGACCTCCTCGCCCCTGCTGAGCCGCCTGACCAGGTCGGGCAGGCGCTGCTCGGACAGCTCGACGGCGGCCGAGCGCAGCCCGGCCAGCTCGGCGCCGAGCCGGCGGCCGAAACGCACCGAGATGATGATCGAGGCCAGCACGGCGACCAGGCCGACGCCGCCGGCGACGCCGATCTGGACCCTGGTGGCGGTGACCGCGCCGGCGGCCCTGCCGCCCAGCTCCTCGGCCGCCAGGCCGTTGATCCTCTCCAGCTCGGTGATCACCTTGCCGGTGTTGTCGTTCCAGCTCCCGCCGTCGGGCGGCGGCGCGCCGGACCTGATGACCCGGGCCTCCATGGTGGCGAAGGTCAGGAACGTCTGGCTCTTGAAGAGCTCCTCGTACGGCTGGCGCAGCTCGACGTCGAGACCCGCGAGGCCGCGCGCGTGCAGGAACTTCCTGGAGGAGGCGTACTCGGTGAAGGCGGCCGCCTCGGGCTCGATCAGCCGGCCGTCGAGCTGGGCGGCCCGGACGAGGGCGTGCTCCCTGAGCAGGAACTCGTGCGCGTTGCTCATCGTCTGCAGCGCGGTGACCTGCTGGTAGATGGTCAGCTCGGGGGCGGGGGCGAGGTGGTCGTAGAACCGGAACATGGCGTCGAGCAGCCGGTTGTACTCGTTGAGTCCGAGCATCCTGGTGCTGAAGCCGCCGTCGATGCCCGAGCGGATGGCGTGCAGCCGCGACAGCTCGGCCTGCACGGTGTTGAGCGGCGCGCGCATGTCGTCGGCGAGGTCGTCCTCGGCCCGCATGACGGCTTCGCGGAAGGCGTCGACCGCGGTGTCGGTGCGGGCGCGCTGCTCGCCGAGCTCGGCGCTGGGCTCACCGTCCGTGAGCTTGAGAAGTGAGCGCTCCCGCTCGGCCTGGAGCTCGACGCCCAGCTCAGTGGAGGTGACGCCGACCGTCTGGTGGAGGGAGTCGCCGCGCAGCAACGACCATCCGTCGCTCACAGTGAGGTTGAGCACGAAGCCCCAGAGCGCGCTCAAGGACAGGAGGGGTAACAGCAGCAATATAAAGATCTTGAACCGAATTGACCGGTTTTGCGAGCCCATGTCCCAACCTCGGAGTCGAGGGCATTTCCACAACCTCTGTGTAAATACACCTCCGGAAGATCGCACAGGAGACTAGCACCGATTAAGCACCCGCCGCAGTGGGAGGAAGAGGGATGTTTTCTGCGATTACCGAAGCGGACCCCAGGAAGGTACCGAGTAGGACACGAGGGTATTACCTCTCCGTCTCACCCTGAGAGCTCCCCGACGGCCCGATGGGCGGCGGTGACGGCGGCGTCCGCCCTGGCAGAGGGAGCCGCGTCCGATCCGGCCAGCCCGATCCGGCCGAACCGCCTGCGCGCCGCCTCGGCCGGCGACGACCCGTCGGGATGGAACCCGTGCCACGGACGGCAGTATTCGGGCGAGTAGCCATGACCCCACCGGTAGACCGCCACCGCCTCGACGTCCCTGCCCGGATCGAACCCGCCGGCGCCGAGCAGCCGCGCGAGCTGGTCGCGCGCCCCGAACTCCAGCATCGCGTACGGGGTGCGCAGCAGCGCCTGCCGCCCGGCGGCCGCCCCCTCGGCGGGACCCAGCTCCGAACGGGAGGGCGCGGCCACCAGCCGCGCCGTGACGCCGTCGCCGGAGTCGTGGGTCAGCTCGCTCATGCACCAGTACGCGCCGGTCCAGCGGGTGCGTGAGACGCCCAGCCGCCGCCAGGCGTCCGCGCTGCGCAGCCGCACCACGGCCTCCACCAGCGGCGTCTTCACCGCCGCGCGCAGCGCCGTGCGCTGCGCGCCCGGCAGGTCGGGGACGAGGTACGGGACGACGGAGTGCCAACAGGCGAGGATCACCGCCCCGGCGCCGACGGACCTGACCTCGTGGCCGTCGAAGTAGCCGACGGTGGCGGTGGTCGCGGTCTCGGGCGGCCCGTCGTTGCGCACGGACACGACGGGACTCGACAGCCGGAACCTGGCCCTGCCGCCCATCGCGTCCAGCATCGCCCGGACGAGCCCGTGCACCCCGCCGGGCAGGTGCGCAACCCGGCCGGTCACTCCCCACTCCTTGGCGATCGTGGGCGCGCTGAACCGCGACGGCTTGCCCTCGTCCAGCCCGAGCCCGCCGAACCCCGGGTAGCCGAGCCCCCAGGCGTCCACCGCGCCCAGGACACGCGTGTCGTACCCCCAGGAGGCGCTGGGCAGGGTCCGGTGGAACCGCTCGGCGTCCGGGTGCACCCGCAGCGAGTCCAGCAGGTAGCGGGAGTAGGTGAGGTCGGCCAGGCGCTCCTGCTTGGCCTCCGGCCCGAGCCCGGGGAACGGGTCGGGCGGGTCGGTGTGCAGGCGGATCAGGTCCTGCCTGGCGGCGTCGGCGACGGGCAGGCGGCCGATCCACCCGGCGGCGCTCGCGCCGGTGGACACCAGCGTCTCGACGGGGAACGTCTCGCGGTCGCACATCACGCTGTCGTCGGCGCCGCACTCCTGGCACGGTGCGGCCACGACGCCCAGCCGGTCGAGCAGCTCGCGGAACTCCGGCGTCCAGGTCACGGGCGCCGCCACCGAACCCGAGCCGGGACGCTGGGCGTGGCCGCCGATCGTGTCGTGGTTGTCCAGGATCAGCACGCGCGCCCCGGGATGGCGGCGCAGCCACTCGTGGGCGGCGCTCACCCCGCTCAGCCCGGCCCCCACCACCACCAGGTCGTAGGCCTCCCCCGTCGGCACGGGCGGGTCCGCCTGCTGCCAGAACCGGCCGTCGCGCAGCGCGTGGAGCACGCCGAGCGCCTGGGAGGTGTTGCCGCGGAACGCCGCCGCCGCCGGGGCAGACGAGGCGGCATAGGCCGTTCCGGCTCCTCCCGAGGCGCCCAGGGCCGCGGCGCCCGCCGTCACGGCCACCCCGTCGAAGAAGTCGCGGCGCGAGATGGCGCGCCCCATGCCCAGTTCGCGTCCCGCCGCCGAACGGCCGATGTCCCCCATGGGGCCGATCATCGGGACTCGCCGGAAAAGGCCAATGGCGCCGCGCTGCGGGTGGCTGAGTCTTTGCGCTACTTGTGACGGTGAATGCCGTTGGGTAAATGCCGTCCGATTCGCTGATCGCGGGCCGTAGTCGCTGCTAGAAGGTGGGTTGGGCGGTCTTGTCGAATGCGTTGAATCCGGTGGATAGCGCCGTTGCCGGTTCGCGCGGCGCGCGTTTCCCTTAACGTCTACCCGATGCCGTTGAAGTGAAATGGAGAACTCATGCTTAAGGCATTTTCCGCCGCATTTCTAAGCATGACGGTCATAGCGGGCTGCTCTTCGGAGAAGGCCGCGGCGCCCGCCGCGTCCACCCCGCCGCCCGCGTCCGCCCCGAAGCCCGCCGAGGCGGCCAAGCTCCGCGCCGCGCTGCTGCCGGCGCCCAAGGGCATGCAGGTCGCGTACGGCCCGGAGGTCGGGACCTACAGCACGCTCCGGTCCACCAGACAGGGCCTGGAGTCGGTCCGCCAGGCCAAGCTGGACCACCCCGAGTGCGCGGGCGCGGCCCTGCTCGACGTCGCCCAGCCGGAGGTCGCCAAGGCTCCGGCCGCCGTCGTCGGGTTCGCCTCGCCGAAGGGGTCGATCACCCAGGCCGTGGTCTCGCTGCCCGCCGGGGTGTTCCCCGGCCCGCTGCCCAGCGAGTGCGACGCGTACCACGCCCACGTGCGCGGCATCGACGTGGTCTACCGCACCCGCGACCTGAAGATGCCGAAGCAGGGCGACGAGTCGCGCGCCTACCTCACCACCGCGTCGGGCGGCGACCGGCAGGCCCAGATCGGCACGGTCACGATCAGGCGCGGCACCCTCGTCATGAGCCTCATGGTCGTCGGCCGCGAGGTGAAACGAGCCGGCCTGATGGAGCTCGGCAAGCTCGCCGACCAGAACCTCTCGCGGGCCGCCGTCTGAGCCGCGGAGAGCCAGCCGCCGCCTACGCGCGCGCGGAGGCCGCCGTCCGCCGGCAGATCTGCTCGGTCGCCTCCTCCAGGGTCCGCGCGGCGGCGGCGCCCTCCCGCTCGACGCCGTGGCGGCGCACCAGCCAGTCGGCGGTGTTGTACGTCAGCCGCACGGCGTCCCCGTCCTGCCACACGAGGATCTTGGACGGCAGGTCGATGGCCGCGGTGCGGCGTTCGACGATCAGGTCGGTGCCGACGGTGGGCTCGCCGAAGAGCACCAGCGTGGTCGGGGGCAGCTCCCTGCCGGCCCGCACCGCGTTCTCCGTGTGGTCCACCCGCGCGAACACGTGGTAGCCGGCCGCGGTCACCGCCGCGCACACGTCGTCGACCGTCTTGTCGAACGCCTCGTGACCGCTGATCGTCACCAGGCCGCAATCGTCCCTCATCGCGCCACCATAGGCACGGCTCCCCGCCGGGTGCACGGCACGGCGCCCGCAACACGCCGTCAGATCAGCACGTGGTCATCAGGACGGCCGACGAAGGAGAACTGGGCGTTCCTGGTCAGCTTGATGTGGTCGGCCTGCCAGGTGTGCATCGCCGAGTCGGCGCTGCGCCAGTAGACGAAGTTGAACCGGTCCGCCGAGTAGATCTTGACCCCGTCCTCCTTGAGGCGGCGGACCAGGTGGGTGTCCTCGCCCCGGGTCAGGTCGGGGAAGCGGTAGGTGCGGAACATGTCCGCCTTGCCGAGGAACGTCCCGCCCTGCACCAGGAACGAGTAGCGGTGCTCCAGGCCCGGCAGGCGCAGCATGGTGGTGTTGGAGCCCTCGAAGAACGAGTAGTGGGCGCCCTTGCCGACCAGCTCCGCCTCGGTGTAGTCGAAGGCGCGCTGCAGGTCCGACAGGTAGTGCTCGCCGTAGAGGTTGTCGTCGTCCATTTTGGCGATCAGCTCGCCCTCGGCGGCGTCGATGCCCAGGTTCATGCAGGCGCCCAGCGACAGCCCCGGGTCGGCCGGGAGCACGGTCACGTCCGTGATGCCCGCCATGCGAGCCTTGTCGGCCACCACGACCGGGTCGATGTCCAGGCCGTGCAGCACCATGATCAACTGCACCGGCCGGTGGATCTGCTTGGCCACCGACGAGATCGCGTGCTCGATCTGGGCGGCGCGGTTGGTCGGCAGCACCACCGAGATCGACCGTGACCGCGGCGTCGCCGGGCGGCCGAGCAGCTGGAGTATCTGGTCCACGCGGTGGGTGAACAGGTGCTTGTCGAACACCTCGCGCATCGCCAGATGCCCCTGCCGGGCGCGCAGCTCGGGGCTGTTGATCAGGTGCAGCACCTGGTTGTACGACTCGATCGGCTCGCGGGCGATCGGGATCAGGTCACCGAACGTCTCCTCGACGGCCCGCGACCAGCCCGACACCACCGGGGTGGCGCAGGCCGACAGCTCGAACACGCGGCGGGCGCACATGGTCGGCGAGTCGAGCACCGAGTTGACGTTCAGGAAGACCTTGTACATCCGGTACGCGGCGAGCATCTGGTCGTAGGGCAGCTCGCCCACGATGTGCGGGCGGTACTTCTCCGGCCAGGCGTACTTCTCGTCCACCTCGCCGTTGCGGGCGAAGATGTGCAGGCCCAGCTCGCGCACCGGGTCGAGCACGGTCTCCATCTGCTCGCGGCGCTCGGGGTGCTTGTCGCGGAAGTACATGCCGGCGAAGACCACGTCGTGCAGCCGGCCCTCCCGCTGCTGGACCGGGTTGTGCACGCGCGGCTGGGCGGCGAACTGGAGCACGTCCACCCGGTCGTGGCCCAGAATTTCGCGATATTTCGGCAACATGTCACCGTCGCAGGTGAACACGTAGTCGAACAGCTTGGCCGTGTCGATGAAGAAGTCGAAGTTCGGCGGGTCCTCCTTGTTCCAGAAGACCGTCGGGATGCCCGCCGCCCTGCACCAGGAGACCAGGTCGCGCAGCGGCTCCTTGGGCGCGTTGGTGCCGGTCATCTGGTAGCGCCAGCGGCCCTGGTTGCCGTGCCAGGCCGACTCGCAGAACAGCAGGTCGGGCCGCTTCTCCGCGAAGATCTCCGGCCAGTCCTTGAGCCCGAACTCGATCTGGTCCCACTCGTAGCGGAAGGCCATCCTGGAGAAGTCGTCCAGGATGACCGCCACCTTCAGGTCGGGACGGTTCACCGGCCCCGCCGGCCACTTGACCGCCGGCACCTTGACCTCGGGCGCCCTGTGGTTCGCGAGCTCGATGGCCTCGTTGACCGGCATCGGCGCCTTCGGCGCGCGGTCCCTGGACCTGACGGCCTCCAGCATCTTGCCGGGGCTCCTGGACCCGATGGCCTCGCCCAGCTTGAAGGTCCGCTTGGCCTGGGTGGCCTCCAGCTTCCAGGCGGCGTAGGCGGCCTTGGCCTCCGCGATCTCCAGCCGGCGGCGCAGCTCCCTGATCTCCGCCTCGTGGCGCTCGACGACCTTGCGCTCCTCGGGCAGCCAGTTCACCGGTCCGAGGCGCTGGAACGTGGGCTCTTCAGGGGTTTCGGCCATGGGGCATCGCCTAACGCTGGTGCGGGGTATGTCATAGTACGGCGAGATCCGTACGAAAAGTGGGGTTACTCGGAACGCGCCCCCTGGGCGGCGGGGGAGAGGTTGTCCCCCTTCAGCCACGCGGAGATCACCCGGGCGATGCGCGGCCCGGCGGCGCCGTCCCACAGCGGGGGAAGCTCGCCGGAGGGCGTGACCGCCCCGTCGGCCAGCGCCTTCTCCGCCGCCGCGGGCAGCAGGGCGGGCGTGACCAGCCGGTTCGTGCCGTGGGTGATCGTGACCGGGCGCTCGGTGTTGGGCCGCACGGTCAGGCAGGGCACGCCCAGCATGGTGGTCTCCTCCTGCACGCCCCCGGAGTCGGTGACGACCAGCGCGGCGCCCCGGACGAGTGAGAGAAAGTCCACATAGCCCAGCGGGTCGACCACGCGCACCGAGGGGCCGTCGACCAGCCCGGCCTCGGCCAGGCGGGTGCGGCCACGCGGGTGGATCGGCACCACGAGCGGGATCTGGCGGGCCACGTCGAGCACCGCCGAGACCAGCTCGCGCGCCGCCTCCGGGGTGTCCACGTTGGCCGGGCGGTGCAGCGTCGCGACCGCGTACCGCTCAGGCAGGCCCAGCCGGGCCACCACCGGGGCCGGGTCGAGCGACGGCAGCGCGGAGAACAGGCTGTCGATCATCGGGTTGCCCACCAGGTGCACCTTGGAGGCGGGCACGCCCTCGGCCGCCAGGTGGGAGAGCGCGTCGGGCGAGGTGGCGAAGAGCAGGTCGGACAGCGAGTCGGTGACGACCCGGTTGACCTCCTCCGGCATGGACCGGTCGAACGAGCGCAGCCCGGCCTCCACGTGCGCGGTCTTGATGCCGAGCTTGGCGCAGACGAGGATCGCGGCCAGCGTCGAGTTCACGTCGCCGTAGACGACCACCAGGTCCGGGTCGTGCTCCTGGAAGGTGTCCTCCAGGCCGACGAGCAGGGCCGCCGTCTGCCTGGCGTGGCTGCCGGAGCCCACCCCCAGGTTCGCCACCGGGTCGGGCAGGCCGAGGTCCGCGAAGAACACGTCCGACATCAGCGCGTCGTAGTGCTGGCCGGTGTGGATGATGCCCTGCCGCACGCCGAGTTCGCCGAGCGCGCGCACCACCGGGGCCGCCTTCACGAAGTTGGGCCGGGCTCCCAGAACGTGCAGCACCAGGACGTTGTCCCCCATGACCTCGCCTTTCATAGCGGAAGGGAAAAAACGCTGCCTATGGTACGGTCACCGCGTGGCATCCGACGCCAGTCCTCAAGACTCCTCGAAAAGTTCCGCTGGGGTGTCCGCGAAGTCCGCCCGTGCCGGCGTCGGTGGGCTTCTGAAGGGCTTCATCCAGCATCCGATCATCGTCTCCCGCGTGGTCGTGACCAAGGTCAGGGCAGACCCGGTCCGGGCCGCCCAGGCGGCCGCCGACGCGATGCCGCCGCGCCTGCGGCCCGTCATCGGCAAGGTGGCCTGGCCCGCCGCGCGCCGCGCCCGCCGCGTCGTCCGCAAGCTGGGCATGCGCATGATCAGGGCGCCGTGGGACGAAGCCAAGGAACACTGGGACTCCGGTCGCGTCAGCATGGCCGCCGAGGTGCTCGAACCCTTCACCAAATACCCGTTCGTCAAGCGCAGGGCCGCCTACTACCGCGGCGAGCTGGAGGCGATCAGCCCCGACCCGATCCCGCCGGGCCCCAAGGTGGCCATCCTGGAGCGGGTCGCCGGGCGCGTGGTCCACCTGATCACGAACTCGCTCCCGTACACCCAGGCCGGCTACACGGTCAGGACCCACCGCATCGTCACCTCCCAGAAGGCCGCGGGGCTCGACCCGCACGTGGTCACCAGCTGGGGCTTCCCCATGCTCCAGGGCCACGCGGACGCGGCGCCGTACGAGGAGCTGGACGGCGTCCCCTACTACCGGATGCTGCCCGACGGGCGCGGCGAGGTGCCGTTCGAGATGCGCGGCCGCATGATCAAGGGCGCCGACGCGGTCACCAAGCTCGTCACCCAGCTCCGCCCGCAGGTGCTGCACGCCGCCACCGACCACCGCAACGGCTCGGTCGCGCACGCCGTGCGCGACCGCACGGGCACCCCGTTCGTGTACGAGGTACGCGGGTTCCTGGAGGAGACCTGGGCCTCGCGCGACCCGAAACGGGTGGGCAGCCAGCGCCACGTGCTCCAGCGCGAACGCGAGGCGTTCCTGATGCGGGAGGCCGACGCGGTCGTCACGCTGGCCGAGACCATGGCCAACGAGATCGTCGAGCGCGGCGTCCCCCGCGAGAGGATCCACCTGGCGCCCAACGCGGTCGACGACTCGCTGCTCACCGCCCAGTACGACGGGGCCTCGTTCCGTCGCGAGATGGGCATCGAGGATCGCGAGATCGTGGTCGGCTCGGTCTCGAGCATCGTGGCGTACGAGGGCTTCGCCACCCTGCTGCGGGCCGCGGCGCTCCTGCGTGACCAGGGCAACCCGGTGCGGGTGCTCATCGTCGGCGACGGCGCCGAGCGCGAGAACCTGCTGGAGCTCGTGACCGAGCTGGGGCTGTCCGACGCGATCCTGCCCGGCCGGGTGGGGCCGGAGGAGGCCCTGCAGGCGCAGGACGCCATCGACATCTTCGTCTGCCCGCGCGAGGACCTGCGGGTGACCAGGCTCGTCACGCCGCTCAAGCCGGTCGAGGCGATGGCGCTGGGCAAGCCGGTCGTGCTGAGCGACCTGCCGGCGCTGTCGGAGCTGGTCGGCAGCGACGGCGCGGGCATGCTCGTGCCCGCCGGCGACCCGGGCGAGTTCGCCAAGGCGCTGGGCGCGCTCGCCGACGATCCCGCCAAGCGGGCCGAGATGGGCGAGGCGGGCCGTGCGGAAGTGGCCGCGAAGCGCACGTGGAGCCGCGTTGCCGAGACTTATCAAGCCCTGTACAGGAGCCTTGCGGAAAGATGACCTTCTCTTGGGCTGTCTGTTCTGATCGGTTCCGTCGCATTAGGCGTGAGCTAGGTGGACTTGAGATAACCTTTGCGACCATGAAGTGTTGTATCCGGCTCTCTAAGGCACAGCTGTGACAGAAATCGACTTGGCTGTCATCGGCCTCGGCTACGTCGGCATGCCCCTCGCCAAAGAGGCGGTGGCCGCCGGGCTGAAGGTCGTCGGCCTCGACGTCGACCCCCGCAAGGTCGACGCTCTGAAGGCCGGGCAGTCCTACATCGATGACCTGACCGACGCCGATCTCGACCACATGCTGGCCAACGGGTTCACCGCCACGCTGGACGAGACGGTCCTGGCCGAGTGCAGCACGATCGTCATCTGCGTGCCCACGCCGCTGGACGAGGACCACAGGCCCGACCTGTCCGCGGTCGAGGGCGCCAGCAAGACCGTGGCCCGCAACATGGGCAAGGACACGCTCGTCGTGCTCGAGTCGACGACCTGGCCGGGCACCACCGACGAGCTGGTCCGCCCGCTCCTCGAGTCCTCGGGGCTGACCGCCGGCGTCGACTTCCACCTGGCCTTCTCGCCGGAGCGCATCGACCCCGGCAACCCCAAGTACGGCCTGCGCAACACCCCCAAGGTCGTCGGCGGCTACACGCCCGCCTGCCGCGACCGGGCCACCGCCTTCTATGGACGCTTCGTCGAGCAGGTCGTGCCGGTCAGCAGCACCCGCGAGGCGGAGATGGCCAAGCTGCTGGAGAACACCTACCGGCACGTCAACATCGCTCTCGTCAACGAGATGGCGATCTTCTGCGACGAGCTCGGCGTGGACCTCTGGGAGGCCATCGAGGCGGCCGCCACCAAGCCGTTCGGGTTCCACAAGTTCCTGCCCGGCCCCGGCGTCGGCGGCCACTGCATACCGGTCGATCCCTCGTACCTCTCCTACACGGTCCGCAAGCTCGGCTACCCGTTCAGGTTCGTCGAACTGGCCCAGGAGATCAACGAGCGGATGCCGTCCTACGTGGTGGCCCGTGTGCAACGTCTGCTCAACAGACACAAAAAGGCGGTGAACGGCGCCAGAGTCGTTATGCTCGGCGTCACCTACAAGCCGGACATCGCCGACGAACGCGAGACCCCGGCCCTGCCCGTGGCGCGTGCGCTGCTGGAGCTGGGCGCCGATCTCACGTTCGCCGACCCGCACGTCAAGGAGTGGTCAGTGGACGGCACGCCCGTGCGGCGTGAGGAAGATCTGGCCGAGGCCGTCGCCGATGCCGACGTGACGGTGCTGCTGCAACAGCACGCCGCGTTCGACCTGGGGATGGTCGAGGCGAAGGCCAGGCTCGTGCTCGACACCCGCGGTGTGCTCACCGAGGGTGAACGCGTCGAGCGGCTGTAGCGACCGGAGGCAACGCGCGTGCACGTGCTCGTCATGACGGTGGTGCATAACCCCGAGGACGCGAGGATCCTGCACCGGCAGATCCGCGCCCTGGTGGATGCCGGTCATGAGGTCACGTACGCCGCCTCCTACACCGCCCACGGAGTCGTCCCCCGTCCCTGGGTGACCGGCGTCGACCTGCCCAGAGCGGTGCAGCGTAAGCGGATCTCCGCCATGTGGGCCGCGCGCAGGCTGTTCAAGCGCATGCGCGACAAGGTCGACCTGGCCCTCATCCACGACCCCGAGCTGCTGTTCGCCGTCTGGGGGATGCGCAACCGGCCGCCCGTCGTGTGGGACGTGCACGAGGACACCCCGGCCACCCTCTCGCTCAAGCCGTGGCTGCCGTCTCTGCTGCGCCCGCCCGTACGGTTCCTCGCCCGGATGCTGGAGAGCATCGCCGAGCGCAACCTGCACCTGCTGCTGGCCGAGACCGCGTACGCGGGCCGGTTCAAGCACGCCCACCTGATCGTGCCCAACGAGACCTGGGTGCCCGACTCGGTCACCCCGCCGGGCGACGACCGGATCGTCTACCTGGGCTGGCTGTCCAGGGCCCGCGGCGTGTTCGAGGCGATCGAGGTGGCCCGGCTGCTCCAGCCGTACCGGGTGGCCGTCGAGCTGATCGGCTACGCCGACCCGCAGAGCCGCCTGGTGCTCAACAAGGCCGTGCACGACGGCGTGCTGGAGTGGCGCGACTTCATGCCGAACGACGAGGCGCTCAAGCGGCTCGACGGCGCGCTGGCCGGTCTGTCGCTGCTGCACGACGAGCCGAACTACCGCCACTCCATGCCCACCAAGATCATCGAGTACATGGCCCACGGCATCCCCGTCATCACCACCCCCTCACCCCGCGCCGTCGAGCTGGTCGACCGCTACGAGAGCGGCGTCGTGGTGCCGTGGGAGGACCCGAAGGCGGTGGCCCAGGCCGTACTGACCCTCAGGGACGACGTGCGCGAGCGCCGTGCCCAGGGCGCGCGCGGCTACGCCGCCGCCCGCGCCAACCACCACTGGCCCAACTCGGCCAAGCGATTCGTCGCCCAGCTCGAAGCTTGGGCCGGGGTGAAGCGGCGGTAGGGTTCCCAACGTGCGCTGGCTCTTCGTCCTCCTGGGGGCAGCGATCCTGGCCGCGATCGCGGCGGTGGTCGTCGTCCTGCCCGTCGGCGACGACGAACCCCTCCAGTCCGCCACCCCGCAGGCCGAGGCCTCGCCGACGCGCGTCCAGCCGACGCCGATGGTCAGCGAGTTCACCGACCCCTGTGGAACGTTCGAGACCCGGGAGAAGGCGCCCTACGCCGTCACCGGCTACTGGATCACCCCCACGTCCAACCCGTGCACCTGGCGCAGCCAGCTCCAGGAGATCCACCGCGTCGGCGGCGACACGGTCATCAGGATCGGCTACGGCCTGCAGTTCCGCACCGTCGACCGCAAGGGACGCGTCAAGACCCGCGACGGCGAGGTCGACTCCCTCTACAAGGCGTGCGAGGAGGACGGCGTCACCTGCTACGAGTCCGCCGAGCGGGACCTCAAGGAGGCGCACCCCGACAACCGCATCGGGCGCGTGTACGTCTACCGCACCGACGAGTCGTTCGGTGACGGCCTGTTCCGGTGTCAGCCCATGGAACGCTCGATCGACGGCGGCAAGCGCACCTACTTCCGCCTCATCGCCCCGCCGGACGGCTCCGACGACCCGACCTGCGACTTCTCCAAGGGCTCCACGTACGATCTGATCCTCATCGCCGGCTCGCCGGAAGACAGCCTGACCAAGCTGCTCGACCTCGGCGACCAGTTCGGCGTGCAGGTCTTCCCCGCGCTGCCGCTGGCGCCGCGCGACCCCGCCAGCCCGATCAGGGCCAACCGCAAGCACATCGGCACCCTCACCACGGTCACCCGCCGCATCCTCCAGGACTACGGCGCGCGCTTCGCCGAGCGGCAGTCGCTCGGCGGCGTCTATCAGCCGTTCGAGGTGCAGATGGCCGACACGCTGGCCGACAACCCCACCCTTGAGGTGTACGCCGACCAGCACCGCATCGTCCGCCAGGAGCTTCCGGGCAAGCCCATCCTGATCAGCCCCTACCTGGACGCCCGCAAGCGCGTCGCCTTCGGCCAGACCCCCGCGCAGGTCGCCGAGGGCTTCAAGGCGCTGGCCCGGACCGGCGTCGGCATCATCGCCCCGCAGGACAGCCGCGGCACCGGCAAGGTCGGCCTCTACTGGCCCGACGAGCGCGGCGACGAGGTGGACGAGCGGCTGCGCCCCGTCGTCGGCGAGACCACCTACAAGACCGCCTACCACGGCTCCACCCGCGACTACTACCGCGAGATGGCGGCGGCCCGCGAGGAGATGATCGAGGGCGGCCACGACGTGCAGCTCTGGGCCAACGTCGAAGCCTTCGAGCCGTCGGGCGACGAGCCCTGCGCGGCCCACGGCACCCGCGGCAAGACCGACAAGAAACGGCTCGACCAGGCCGTGGCCATGGCGGGCCGCTACGTCCAGAAGATCGTCTCGTACATGTGGAGCGACTTCATGACCTGCGGGTCGCCGTCGGTGGAGTCGGAGATCATGCGCGACTGGCAGCGGCCGATCGCGGTCGACGCCATCCGCCGCGCCCGCGCACCCGAGGACGGGGTGGAGGTGCGCGGCTACAACCTGAAGGACGGCACCGTCACCGTCGAGTGGTCGGGCGGCACGGCCGACCTGGTCGTCTCCGAGGTGGGCTGGCTGGACGAGGACCCTCTGGACGAGCTGCCCGAGCACATGCAGACGGCCTGGGTGCCCTTCGACTGGAGCCGGGTGCCGTCCGGGGAGTGGGTCCGCATCAAGGTCAAGATCCCTTCCGGGCAGTCGACCAGCGAGCCTCTGCACGTCCGCATCGACACCTGACGGTCACCAGGTCGTGCGGCAGCGTGTAACGTGCCTGCATGGTCCCGCGCATTCCGGTCAGCGTCGACCTGGTCGTGCTCACGGTCCGTAACCACGCGCTCAGCGCGCTCACCTGGCGTCGCGACAACCCGCCCTTCCTGCGCCGCTGGTCGCTCTCCGGCGGGTTCATCCAGCTCGACGAGGACCTTCCGGCGGCCGCCCAGCGCATCCTGTCGGAGCGCGCCGGCCTCCCCGGCGCCCCCGTCCACCTGGAGCAGCTCCAGACCTACGGCTACCCCGACCGCGACCCCCGCCAGCGCGTGCTCAGCGTCGCCTACCTCGGCATCGCCCCCGACCTGCCGGCCTCGGAGAAGGCCCACATGAGCTGGCAGCCCGTCGAATCCCTCGCCGTCATGGCCTTCGACCACCGCCGCATCATGCTCGACGGGGTCGAGCGGGCCAGGGCCAAGCTCGAATACACCTCGCTGGGGGCCGCCTTCTGCCCGCCGGAGTTCACGGTGGCCGACCTGCGGAGGGTGTACGAGATCGTCTGGGGCCGCACGCTCGACCCGCGCAACTTCCACCGCAAGGTCACCAAGGCGGAGGGCTTCCTCGTGGAGACGGGCGCCACCACGACCCGCGACGGCGGCCGCCCCGCCAAGCTCTACCGCCGCGGCCCCGCCGAGCTCCTGCACCCCCCGATGCTCCGCTCGCTCAAGGAATGACCAGGGCCGGTGATGCCCTGGCGAGGGCTGGCCTATCGTATGGACATGCCTCGTTTCCGCCCGATCCTCGACACCATGCCGGCCTACAAGCCGGGCAAGGCCGTCATGACGC
Source organism: Nonomuraea harbinensis (assembly GCF_019396385.1). Lineage (GTDB taxonomy): Bacteria > Actinomycetota > Actinomycetes > Streptosporangiales > Streptosporangiaceae > Nonomuraea > Nonomuraea ferruginea. The sequence goes on from NZ_JAHKRN010000016.1 coordinate 50,118, forward strand.
CCGACGGCCGGTCCTACAAGCTGTCGTCCAACGAGTCGCCCTACGAGCCGTTGCCGTCCGTCGTGGAGGCCATCGCCGAGGGGGCGCGGCTGATCCACCGCTATCCCGATCCGGGGGCGGTCAAGCTGACCGAGGCGATCGCGGAGCGGTTCGGGGTGCCGGCGGAGCACATCGCGCTGGGCGCGGGGTCCGTGACGGTGGCGCAGCAGCTGTTCGAGAGCGTCGGCGACCCGGGCGCCGAGGTGGTCTACGCGTGGCGGTCGTTCGAGGCCTATCCGCTCCTCGCCGACCTGGCCGGGGTGACGTCCGTACGGGTGCCGCTGGCCGGGGAGGACCACGACCTGGACGCCATGGCCGAGGCGATCAACGACCGGACGCGCATGGTGTTCGTGTGCAACCCCAACAACCCGACCGGCACCTCGATCCGCGAGCGTGAGCTGGTGGCGTTCCTGGACCGGGTGCCGGAGCACGTGCTGGTGGTGCTCGACGAGGCCTATCGTGAGTACGTCCGCGACGAGTCGGTACCCGACGGCCTCACTCTCTACCGCGACCGGCCGAACGTCTGCGTGCTGCGCACGTTCTCCAAGGCGTACGGGCTCGCGGGGCTGCGCGTCGGCTACGTGGTCGGGCAGGAGCCGGTCGCGGCCGCCGTGCGCAAGACGATCATCCCGTTCGCGGTCAACCAGCTCGCCCAGGTGGCGGCCATCGCGTCGCTGGCGGCGGAGGACGAGCTGCTGGAGCGGGTGGAGCGGGTGGTCAAGGAGCGCACCCGGGTCCGCGAGGCGCTCATCGCCCAGGGCTGGGAGGTGCCGCCGACGGAGGCCAACTTCGTCTGGCTGCGGCTGGGCGAGCGCACCATGGACTTCGCCGCGGCCTGCGCCGCCGAGGGCGTCGCGGTGCGGCCGTTCGCGGGGGAGGGCGCCCGGGTCTCCATCGGCGACCCGGAGGCCAACGACGCCTTCCTGACCGCCGCTGCCGCCTTCATGAAGGCGTAGACACCGCCGCGGCCGGCTCGGGGGCCTTCTTGGGGCGTCGCCGCTCCGTCGACACGACCAGGGCGACGCCCACCAGGATCACCAGCCCGCCCAGCAGGATCTGCACGGTCACCTGCTCCTGCAACACCAGCACGCCGAGGATCACCGCCACGATCGGGTTCACGTACGCGTACGTCGACACCAGCGAGATCGGCGCGTTGCCCAGCAGCCACGTGTAGGCGGTGAACCCGACCAGCGAGCCGATCACGATCAGATACGCGAGCGCGGCCCAGGAGCGGCCGGAGACGAGCGCGGGGTCGAGCCGCTCGCCCGCCACGGCGCCGACGGCGACCATGCCGAGGCCTCCGGCGACCATCTCGACGGTGCTGGCCGCGAACGTGTTGGCGGGCATCGCGATCCGTCCCGACAGGAACGAGCCGACGGACCAGGACGCGGAGGCGAGCAGGATGACCGCGATCCCGGTGGCGCTGCCGCTCGCCCCGCCGCCGCTGAGCGACACGGCCGCCACCCCGGCGAACCCGACCAGCACCCCGGCCAGCGTGAGCACCATCGGCCTGTCGCGTACCGCGATCCTGAACACGACCAGCCAGAGCGGCACGGACGCCACGAGCAGCGCGGCGAGGCCGCTGGAGATGTGCTGCTCGGCGACGGCCACCATGCCGTTGCCGCCCGTCAGCAGCAGGAGCCCGACCAGCGCCGCGCTGCCGAACTGGCGGCGCGTCATCCGGAAGACGGCGCGGCCCTTCCTGATCGCCAGGAACGCGCCCAGCAGCAGCGCCGCGGAGAGGAAGCGGATGGCGCCGCTGAACATGGGCGGCATCGTCTCGATGACGATGGCGATGCCGAGGTAGGTGGAACCCCAGACCACGTAGACGATGCCCAGCGCCGTCCACACGGCGAGCGAGACCCGCCGGTCAGGTGTGTCAGCTGTCATGACTCATGACGATAGTCCTCGCCGCCGACAGAGCGCATGCGGGTATCAGACGTTGAGATGTGGGAACCCCCGGGCTTCGGCCCGGACGGGTGATGGTCGGCGGGGCGCCCCCAGAACGGTTGGCGCCCCCGTCCGAATCCCATCGATCGGGGGCGACGAAATTCATACCCGTCTCTCCACGCCCCAACCGCGAATCAACGGGAAGTCAACAGTCCCAAGAGGACGGCCCGCCGCCGGAGGGGGGAAGGAAGGGCGGCGGGCCTGTTCAGGGGGTCAGCGGGGGCCCAGCTTCTCCACGATCAGACGGTAGAGCTGGCGCGGCCGGCCCGGCTGCGGCGTGCGGTTGGGCGGCAACGGCCACGCGAGTCCCTCGTCAACCAGCGTGCGCAGCAGCCGCCGCGCCGTACGCGGCGTCACCCCCAGCATCTTGCCCGCGCCCTCCGCGTCCACCACGGTGTCGCCGCCCTCCAGCTTGGCGGCCAGCCGCGACAGCACCTCCACGCCCTTGGGCTTGAGCGCGGCCGCGCCGGTCGGCGGCATCCGCGGGGCCGGGATGAGCGCCCGGCCCTCCCGGTCGACCGCGAACCCCTGCGCCTGCTTGCCCGCCTGCGTGCGCGCCAGCGCGGCCCGTGCGTGCGACTCGGCGTCGTGGGTGGTGCGACCCATGCCCACACCCACCTCGACCGCCAGCCCCAGCTCGTCGCGGATCCTGGCGGCGAACGGCAGCACCCTGAACCCGTCGGTGGCCGTCGCGACCGAGCCTCTGGTGGCGGTCACCAGATAGCTGTGGTCGTCGATCGGCCAGACGGTGGCGTTGATCCGGTTGGCCTCCTGGACCAGCAGCCGGTGCAGCGACAGCCGCAGCTCGTCGCGCCAGTAGCGGGGCGCCGCCCGGCGCACCGGCTCGCGCAGCGTCGGCACCTCCACCAGCACGACCGTGAGCTGTGACTCCTCCAGCCGGTGGTGCGCGCCGAGCAGCGCCGCGGTGTGCAGCGCCGTGCGGATGGCCGCCGACGTCGGCCTGATCCTGATGACCGGCACCCCCGCCGCCTGCAGGCGTTCGGCCACGGCGGGAAGGCACGTCAGCGCCCCCGTGGTCGTGCCCTGGCGGGACAGCCGTTCGTGGAAGGCGGCGATCGTGCCGGTGGCGCCCGGCTCGTCGCGGCTGTGCACGTCCGCCGCCGGGATGCCGAGGTCGGTGTACGCCTCCTCGACATCGGCCCGGCTGACCACATCGACGCTCACCCGCTGCGGGTCCACCCGCGTGTCCAGTGCCGCCTTCGCCAGTGCCGCGATCAACGCCGCCCCGCCGACCTGCACGTACGTGGCGGGCATCGTCAGCACGCCGGAACGCCTGGCCAGGTCGTAGGGCACCGGGCTGGCGAACAGACAGGCGTCGACGCCGGGACCGAGCCGTGTCACCTTGTCGGGCGCTTCCTGCTCGTCGCGATAGGCGGCGGCCACCAGGCGGCAGGGAAGCGGCGCTGCGGCGTGACCCATCAACATGACCCGCTCCACCAGGTCATGAGGTCCGACCACGCCAATGGTGAGATCCGGTGTCATAGCGCCCGGGCGTGACACTCGGGAAGTTTCTTCCGCCCTCTCGACCAATGTTCGTCCCATCCTGCGATCCGTTGCAGTGCTCTCTTTTGGAACGATCGCTCGCGGGGGCCGTAATGTCACGCCCGACTTTTCCGGAAAGACGTTCTGGTTGACCGCCCGAGAAGATGTATCAGCAGCTCAACGGGGTTTTTCCAGCCGTTATCAACGCTCAGAAATCTCTCGTGTAATGTCCGCGCCGAGAGCTCGCATTCGGGGCGCGAGATGTGCGTGACCGCGATCGATGAGGTATCCGGAGTCGATGACGGTCTCGCCATTGGCGGCCAGTCCGGCGAGCACCAGCGCTATACCCGAACGCAGATCGTGAGCGGTTACGCCGGCTCCGGTGAGCGGGGTCGCGCCGCGCACGATCGCCCGGCTGCCGTCGACCTCCACGTTGGCGCCCATCTTGTTGAGCTCGCCCGCCAGCGCGAAGCGGCCGTCGAAGATGCGCTCGTGGATGTAGCTGGTGCCGCCGGCCAGCGCGGCCACCGTCATCATCGGCGACTGGAGGTCGGTGGCGAAGCCGGGATAGGTGTCGGTGATGATGTTGATCGGCCGCAGCGGCCCGTCGCACCGCACCTGCAGCACCGCGCCCTGCCGGGCGAAGTCGACGCCCATCTGCTCCAGCTTGTAGCGCACCACCCCCAGGTCGAGGCCGGTGCCGACGAGGCTCACCTCGCCCTGCGTGATGGCCGCGGCCATGGCGAACACGCCCGCGTCGAGCCGGTCGGGCATCACCGTGTGCTCGACGGCGTGCAGCTCCTCGACGCCCTCGACGGTGATGAAGCCGGTGCCGCCGCCGCTGATCCGCGCGCCCATCTTGGTGAGCATGTCGATCACGTCGAGGACCTCCGGCTCCAGCGCCGCGTTCTCGATGACCGTGGTGCCCTTGGCCAGGGCGGCGGCCATGATGAGGTTCTCGGTGCCGGTGTGGGAGGGGGTGTCGAGGTAGAGCGTGGCGCCGGTCAGCCCGGACGCCTTGACGTGGATCACCGTCTCGCCCTCGTCGACCACCGCGCCCAGGCGCTTGTAGCCCAGGTAGTGGAAGTCGAGGTTGCGGCTGCCGAGGTTGCAGCCGCCGACGCCTTCCACGATCGCCTCGCCCAGCCGGTGGAGCAGGGCGGGGGTGAAGAGCACCGAGCCGCGGAACCGGCGGGCGATCTCGGCGGGCAGCACCGGGCTGGTCAGCCGGGAGGCGTCGATGACGAGCGTGCGCTCGGACTCGTGCAGCTCGACGTACGCGCCCACGGCCTCGGCCAGCTCGACGGCGCGGCGCACGTCCTCGATGATCGGTACGTTGCGCAGGACGGTGCGGCCTTCGGCCGTGAGCAGAGCCGCACCGATCATCGGCAGCACGGCGTTCTTGGCGCCCTGGATGAAAGCGGTTCCACGCAGGGGGTTGCCACCGCGCACGCGGTAACGGACCATTCGGGCGGCTCCTTGAGAGTTCAGCGTGAGGCTAGGCCCGGCCAACAGTAGCCGGTAACACCACTTGACCCGGCCGAATCATCCTGTAAAGGCAACCCCGGTGATGCGCTCATACGCTTCTCGGTATCGATCGCGGGTGCGCTCGACCACGACATCGGGCAGCCGCGGTGGTGGAGTTCCGGAATCTTTGTCCCATCCCGATTCCGGCGAAGTAAGCCAATCGCGGACATATTGCTTGTCATAGGACGGTTGCGACCGGCCCGGCTCCCACTGGTCGGCCGGCCAGAACCGCGACGAATCGGGCGTCAGCACCTCGTCGCCCAGCGTCAGCACGCCGTCGGCGTCGTAGCCCAGCTCGATCTTGGTGTCGGCGACGATGATGCCGCGCTCGCGGGCGATCTCCGCCCCCCGCGCGTAGACCGCGAGCGTGATGCGGCGCAGCTCCGCCGCGGTCTCCTCGCCCACCTCCGCGACCACCCGCTCGTACGGGATCGGCTCGTCGTGCTGACCCGCGGGCGCCTTCGTGGACGGCGTGAAGATCGGCTCGGGCAGCCGCGACCCGTCCACGAGGCCCGGCGGCAGCGGGATGCCCGACACCGCGCCGGTGGCGCGGTATTCGCTGAGCCCGCCACCCGTCAGGTAGCCCCTGGCCACGCACTCGATCTGCACCATCTTCAGCGGCTTCACCAGCACGCTGCGCGTGTCGGGCCCCGCGGACACCACATGGTTGGGCACCACGTCACGCAACTGGTCGAACCACCACAGCGACAGCTGGGTGAGGATGGCGCCCTTGCCGGGGATCTCGGACTCCAGCACGTGGTCGAAGGCCGAGATCCGGTCGGAGGCGACCATCAGCAACGTCCCCTCGCCGGTCTCGTAGAGGTCGCGGACCTTGCCGGAGTGGAGGTGTCTCATCCGGCGATGTCCGTCCGGTAGTGGGCGCCGCGCATGCGGATCCGCTCGACCAGCTCGTAGGCGTTGCGGCGGGCGGTCTCCTGGTCGGGGCCCGTGCCGACGACGTTGAGCACCCGGCCGCCCGCCGAGACCAGCTCGCCGTCCTTCAGCGCCGTGCCGGCGTGGATCACGTACGCGTCGTCCGTCGGCTCCAGCCCGGTGATCGCGTCGCCCTTGACCGGGGCGGCCGGATAGCCCTCGGCCGCGAGCACCACGGTCACCGCCGCGCCCGGCCTGAACACCGGGTCGAGCCCCAGTTCGCCGGTCGCGCACGCCATCAGCAGCCCGCCCAGCGGCGTCTCCAGCCGGTCGAGCAGGACCTGCGTCTCCGGGTCGCCGAACCGGGCGTTGAACTCCACCACCTTCGGGCCCTTGGCGGTCAGCGCCAGCCCCACGTAGAGCACCCCCTGGTAGGGCAGCCCGCGCCGGCCCAGCTCCGCGATCGTCGGGTGCACGACCTCGCGCATCACCTGCTCGGTCAGCCCTTCGGGAAGCCACGGCAGCGGCGTGTAGGCGCCCATGCCGCCCGTGTTGGGGCCCGCGTCGCCGTCGTAGGCGCGCTTGAAGTCCTGGGCCGGCTGGAACGGCACCGCCGTGCTCCCGTCGCAGAGCGCGAAGAGCGACACCTCGGGCCCGTCGAGGAACTCCTCGATCACCACCCGCCCGCACGCCCGCCCGTGGCGCAGCGCCTCCTCCAGGTCGCCGGTGACCACGACGCCCTTGCCGGCGGCCAGGCCGTCGTCCTTGACCACGTACGGGGCGCCGAACTCGGCGCACGCCGCCGCGGCCTCGTCGGGGCTGTCGCACACCCGCGCCTCGGCCGTCGGCACCCCGGCGGCCAGCATGACCTCCTTGGCGAAGGCCTTGGAGCCCTCGATCATCGCCGCCTGCCTGGACGGGCCGAAGCAGGCGATGCCGGCCTCCCGCACGGCGTCGGCGACCCCGGCGACCAGCGGCGCCTCCGGGCCCACGACCACCAGATCCACGCCCAGCCGCTTCGCCAGCCCGGCGACCGCCTCCGGGTCGACGGGATCGACGGCGTGCAGCTCGGCGACCTGCCCGATGCCCGGGTTGCCGGGCGCGCAGTGCACCTCGGTGACCTGCGGATCCAGCCTGAGCGAACGGCAGAGGGCGTGCTCCCGCCCTCCGGAACCAATAACGAGTACGCGCACCCGCCCATTCTCGCAGCCCCGGCGCCCCGCGCCCCCCTCAGCCCCTCGGGGGCTGGATTGGAAGGCTGCGGCGGGGGCAGAAGCAAGCTGCCGGGACATGCCAGAAGGGTCCCGGCTTCTTCGGCAGCTTCTACCGGATCCGGCGGCCGTCAGGCTAGTACAGTCAGGTGCGTTCCCCGCCCCGTGGTAAATTAGGGCGGCTTTATGGCTTCTCGTGTGATTGGAGGTGGTCCGGGATGAATCCTGGTGATCCCAGCAGTACGTGCTCGTTCACGTACATCTCGAATACCCCCGACCACTCCAATCCGGCAGCCTGATCGTGCCTCCACGCATTCCCGCTTTTAAGAGGTGATGTCGCATCACGCGCGTGGAGCGTGCCAGGTCGGGCGGAAAGGGACTGCCATGCGCTCGTCCACGCTTTTCCGTCGCATCAACCGTCACCCCGTTCAGCGGCACCAGCCGCGTCAGCGCCTCCAGACCGTGACCGAGGCGTGCGTGCCACCTGTCGACTCCATCGTGGAGTACGCCGCGTACATCGAGGGCGAGAAGACCCGGGCCGCGGGCATCGTCGAGTCATTGGAGCTGGTCCGCCGGCACAACAGGATCACCGAGGGCGCCAAGGCGTTCGTCTGGGTGGGCCTGCACGAGCCGGCGGCGCCGGAGGTCGAGTGGCTGGCCGAGGTCTTCGGGCTGCACCCGCTCGCCGTCGAGGACGCCGTCAAGGCGCACCAGCGCCCCAAGGTCGAGCGCTACGGCGACTCGATGTTCATGGTGCTGAAGACGATCGCGTACCTCGACGGCGCCGAGCCCGCCGGTGAGATCATCGCCACCGGCGAGATCATGATCTTCCTGGGCCCCGACTTCGTGGTCACCGTGCGCCACGGCGAGCACTGCCCGCTGACGGAGGTGCGCGAGCGCATCGAGGACGGTCCCGACCTGCTGGCCCGCGGCCCCGCCGGGGTGCTGCACGCGATCGCCGACCACGTCGTCGACCGCTACCTCCAGGTCGCCGACCTCATGCAGCTGGAGCTGGAGGACGTCGAGGCCACGGTGTTCGCCGACGTCAGCTCCCGCGACATCAACCGGATCTACCAGCTCAAGCGCGAGATGCTCGACCTGAAGCGGGCGGTCACCCCGCTGCAGGCGCCGCTGGCCGCGCTGCCGCAGCGCCGGGTGATCCCCTCCGACATGCGCGAATACTTCCGCGACGTCGGCGACCACCTGGCGCGGGTGTGCGAGCAGGTGGAGTCGTCCAACGAGCTGTGCAGCTCGATCCTGCAGGCCGCGCTGGCCCGCTCGAACGCGCTGGCCAACGAGGACATGCGCAAGATCTCGTCCTGGGTGGCCATCCTTGCGGTGCCGACGATGATCGCCGGGATCTACGGCATGAACTTCGACTTCATGCCCGAGACCCGCCAGGTGTGGGGCTATCCCGCGGTGCTGGCCGTGATGGTCACGGTGTGCGTGCTGCTGCACCGCGGCTTCCGCCGCAACGGCTGGCTCTAGTCAGACGCCGACCGGCTTGAGCGGCCCGACCGGCTCGGGCAGCTCAAGCCCGCGCTCCCGCCACAGCTCGCGCATCCGGTCGGGATAGTCGGTGACGATCCCGGAGACGCCGAGGTCGAGCATGCGGGCGCCGAGCGCGGTGTCGTTGACGGTCCAGACGGCGACGTCCAGCCCCGCCGCGGCGGCCTGGGCCATGAGCCGCTCGTCGACCATCACGTGCTCGGGCGAGAGCGTGGTGGCGCCGGCGGCGCGGGCGGCGGCGGGGACGTCGTCACCGAGCGGGCCGTTCCAGCCGAGGGTGTCGAGCTCGACCAGCGCGAAGCGCCGGACGTCGGGCGCCAGCTCGGCCACCCGGGAGATGATCCGCCAGTCGAAGCTCAGGATCGCGGCGTTGTGCAGCCTGCCGTGCCGGTCGAGCTCGTCGAGCACCAGCTCGGCGAACTCCTCGGGGGCGGCCGACAGCGCGGGCCGCGTCGGGTCGGACTTCAGCTCGATGTGCAGCCGTACGCCCGCCGCCTGGTAGGCGTTGACCAGCCCGAGCACGGCCCCGAGCGTGGGCATGCGGGTCTCGGGCATCGCCACCTGGGTCAGCGCGAACGGGTCCTGCGGATGACGCGGGAAGCGCACCCCCACGTCGAGCGTGCGGAGCTGCGCGAGGGTGAGCGAGTTGATCGGTTTCCCGACGTACGGGAAAGCCGGGTCGTCCGGCGTGACCGGTCGCGTGTCGGCGCTCGTGACGGCGGAGACCGTCAGGTCGTGCGTGAGCACGAGCCGGCGATCGGCGGTGAGCGCGACGTCGAGCTCCAGAGCGTGCACCCCGAGCTCCATCGTCCGGCTCATTCCGGGCAGCGTGTTCTCGGGCCAGAGGCCCCTCGCCCCCCGATGACCATGTATCTCAACGCGCACACCGGGACCCTATCTGGCGCGGGCCGTGTTCAGGCAGTGCCACGCCCGACCGGAGCTACGGCCGGCCGAATTCCCAGGTGTGGACGGCCTGGTCCTCGTCATCGGCCGGTCTGTCGTCCTCGCCGGTGGCCGTCCACAGCCCCTGGCAGCCCCGCTCGCGGGCCAGCCGGGCGAGCGCGGTGACCAGTGACCGGCCGATACCGCGGCCGCGGAAGCGGTCGTCCACGGAGAGCTCGTACAGGAACATCTCGGTGCCCTTGCCGGGGTGCGGCATCTCCACCCCGGTCACCATCCCGGCGGGGAACCCGTCCACGTAGGCGACGAGGAGATGGCAGTCCTCGTCCGCGAACCTCTGGGGAGCCGCGTCGAAGAGGTGACCGGCCTCCTCGACGGCCTCGGACCGGGTGACGCGACGGATGTCCATGGGAGGAGGTTAAGCAGGCGTTACCCCACTGTGCACCCAGTTTTTTGGCAAAAAATACAACAATATTGCAATAAGCTGAGCAACTATGACCAAGGCTCTCGAATCCACCCGGCTCGACACCGTACGGGCCTGGGTGGACGGGTGGACGGTCTCGCGCGGCACCCCGCCGCCCGTGACCGAGCCCTGGGGGCTGCGGGTGGACACCGGCCTGCCCGGCCACGTCGCCCGCCACGTCGTCCCCGACCCGACGCCCGCCCTCATCCAGCGGCTGACGTCCGCGATCACGGTGCCGGGCACCTGGCTGAAACTCTGCGCCCCGGCCGAGCTGATCGCCCCCTGGCTGCCCCCGGGCTGGGCCATCGACCCGCCCGAGTATCTGATGACCGGCACGCTCGCCCGCGAGCACGCGGCGGCGCCGCCCGGCTACACGCTGGCCGTGACCACCCGGGCCGGCGTCACCGTCGCCCGCCTGCTGACCGACGCGGGCGAGATAGCGGCCCGCGGCCAGTTCGCCACGGCCGGCTGGGCCGCCGTGGTGGACCGGGTCGAGACCGCCGAGAACCACCGCCGCCGCGGCCTGGGCGTCGTCGTCATGAAGACGCTCGCCGCCACCGCCGTCTCCCGGGGCGCCACCACAGGTGTCCTGGTGGCCACCCCGGAGGGCAGGAAGCTCTACGAGAGCCTCGGCTGGCGGCTCCGCTCGCCCATGACGGCGGCGGTCTTCACCGGCTGACCGCTGGTCAGACCAGGGAACGGATCACCAGGGTCTGGTCGCGGCCCGGGCCCACGCCGATCGCGGAGATGGGCGCGCCGCTCATCTCCTCCAGCGCGCGCACGTACGCCTGGGCGTTCGGCGGCAGGTCCTCGAACGTCTTGGCGCCGGTGATGTCCTCCTGCCAGCCCGGCAGCTCCTCGTAGATCGGCTTGGCGTGGTGGAACTCCGTCTGCGTCATCGGGATCTCGTCGTGCCGCGTCCCGTCGACGTCGTACGCCACGCACACCGGGATCCGCTCCAGGCCGGAGAGCACGTCCAGCTTGGTGAGGAAGAAGTCGGTGACGCCGTTGATCCGGGTGGCGTAGCGGGCGATCACCGCGTCGAACCAGCCGCAGCGCCGGTTCCTGCCGGTCGTGACGCCGTACTCGCCGCCCGTCCGGCGCAGCCACTCGCCCATCTCGTCCTCCAGCTCCGTCGGGAACGGACCGGAGCCGACACGGGTCGTGTAGGCCTTGAGGATGCCGATCACCTTCGTGAGCCGGTTGGGCGGGATGCCCGCGCCTGCGCAGGCGCCGCCCGAGGTGGGCGAGGAGGAGGTGACGAACGGGTAGGTGCCGTGGTCGATGTCGAGGAGCGTGCCCTGACCGCCCTCCAGCAGCACGAACTTGTCCTCGTCCAGCGCCTTGCTCAGCACCAGCGAGGTGTCGGCGATGTGCGGCTTGAGCCGCTCGGCGTAGCCGAGATACTCCTCGACGACCGCCTCGGCCTCGATGCCGCGCCGGTTGTAGACCTTGGTGAGCACCTGGTTCTTCTCGCCCAGCGCCACCTCGATCTTCTTGGCCAGGATGCCGGGGTCGAGCAGGTCCTGCACCCGCACCCCGACCCGGTAGATCTTGTCGCCGTAGGCCGGGCCGATGCCGCGGCCGGTCGTACCGATCTTGGCCTTGCCCAGGTAACGCTCGGTCACCTTGTCGAGCGCCTTGTGGTGAGGCATGATCAGGTGCGCGTTGGCCGAGATGAGCAGCCGCTCGGCGGAGATGCCCCGCTTGGCCAGGCCGTCGATCTCGCCCAGCAGCACCCCTGGGTCGATCACGACACCGTTGCCGATCACCGGCACCACGTGTGGCGACAGAATGCCCGTGGGCAGCAGGTGCAGCGCGTATTTCTGGTCGCCGATGACCACGGTGTGGCCCGCGTTGTTGCCACCCTGATAACGGACGACGTAGTCGACGTCGCCACCGAGCAGGTCGGTGGCCTTGCCCTTGCCCTCATCGCCCCATTGGGCACCCACGAGAACGGCAGCCGGCATGGTGAAGTCTCCCGAACACAAAACGAAACCCCTGGCGCAAGCGCGACAGGGGCTCTTGCGTGGAGAGACTACCCGAGTGGGGCTTATCGTCCCAAGAGCTACCCCTTGGTCAGCGCGTCATAGCCGCTCTCGCTGCTGTCCTTGAGGAACTGCAGGCACCGTTCGGCCTCGTCCTTCTCGCCGATCGCCTGGGCGGCCCGGCTCAGCGCGTACAGGCAGCGCAGGAAGCCGCGGTTGGGCTCGTGCTCCCACGGGATCGGCCCATGCCCCTTCCACCCGCTGCGGCGCAGATGATCGAGCCCGCGGTGGTAGCCGGTGCGGGCGAAGGCGTAGGAGGTGACGGCGTGGCCCTGGGCGAAGTACTCCTCCGCGAGCGCCGCCCAGGCCGCCGGGTAGGCGGGGAAACGGGCGGCCACGTCGGAGGCCTTGACGCCGGAATCGAGGGCCTCCCTGGCCTCGGGCGTGTCCGGCAACTGCGTCGGGGGCGGCCCGGCGAGAAGGTTATCCATAGGACAAGTCATACCCGCCGGGCCGTCTTCGTGGCTAGGAGAGCTTCGTCCCACTGCTCTTGAGGTGCTCGCACGCCTCGGTGACGCGGGCGGCCATGCCCGTCTCGGCCGACTTGCCCCACGAACGCGGGTCGTACGTCTTCTTCTGGCCGACGTCGCCGTCGACCTTCAGCACGCCGTCGTAGTTGCGGAACATGTGGTCGGCCACCGGCCGGGTGAAGGCGTACTGGGTGTCGGTGTCGACGTTCATCTTGACGACCCCGTACGAGATCGCCTCGTGGATCTCCTCCAGCGCCGAGCCGGAGCCGCCGTGGAAGACCAGGTCGAACGGCTTCTCCTTGCCGAACTTGCCGCCCACCGCCTCCTGGATCTCCTTCAGCACGCTCGGCCGCAGCTTGACGTGGCCCGGCTTGTAGACCCCGTGGACGTTGCCGAACGTGGCGGCGAGCATGTAGCGGCCCTGCTCGCCCAGGCCGACGGCCTCCGCTGTGGCCAGCGCGTCACCGGTCGTGGTGTAGAGCTTCTCGTTCATCTCGCCGACGACGCCGTCCTCCTCGCCGCCGACGACGCCGATCTCCATCTCCATGATGATCCGGGCGCGGGCGCACTTGTCGAGGAGTTCCTTGGCGATCTCCAGGTTCTCCTCCAGCGGCACGGCCGAGCCGTCCCACATGTGGGACTGGAACAGCGGGTCGAGGCCCTTCGACACCCGCTCCAGCGAGATGTCGACGAGCGGGCGCATGAAACCGTCGAGCTTGTTCTTGGGGCAGTGGTCGGTGTGCAGCGCCACCGTGACGGGATACTTCGCGGCCACCACCCGGGCGTACTCGGCGAGCGCCGTCGCGCCGGTCACCATGTCCTTGACCGTCGGACCGGACAGGTATTCGGCGCCACCCGTGGACACCTGGATGATGCCGTCGCTCTCCGCTTCGGCGAAGCCGCGAAGAGCGGCGTTCAGCGTCTGGGAAGAGGTCACGTTGATCGCCGGATAGGCGAACCCGCCTGCCTTCGCTCGATCGAGCATCTCCGCATAGACCTCAGGAGTCGCGATGGGCATGAGTCATCTCCCTAGAAGTAACGGCTTCGCGCTGTTTAGTATCCCGGTCTCGTACCCAAGGTGGTAGGGGCGACCCTCGGTGGGGCCGGCCGTCCACATCCGACAACACATCGGGAAAGCCGTCTTACCATTGGATAGTCTCGGCGCGTGGGACGCCACAGGTCAGATCCGATGGGCCTCGCCCGACTGGCGCTCGCCGTCCTGGCGGCAGCGGCCCTCGTGGTGCTGCTGGTCATCGGCGGGCGGGCGTTGTTCGACTCGCTCGACACAGAGGACGCCGCGCCCGAGCGGACGTCCGCCACGCCCACGGTCACCGCTCCGGTGCCGACCGTGCGCATCGAGTGCGTGGCCGCCACCTGCCCGCTCGTCACCGTACGGGTCCCCGGCGGCGACGTGCTGCAGCACCGAGAGATGACCGAGGGCGAGGAGGTCAGCTACTTCGAGCCCGAGCTGGACGTGGTGATCTCCGACGCCGGCACCGTCCGCGTCACCGAGAACGGCACCCTCCGGCCGCGGGGCGAGCAGGGGGAGCGGGAGGCGTTCACAGTCGGAGGTCCGCCAGAGTGAAGGCGGAACGGTAGTCGAGGCCCTCCTCGGCCATCCTGGCCGCGGCGCCCCGGTCGACGATCGTGGCCACCGCGACCACCTCGGCGCCCTCCTCGCGCAGCGCCTCCACCGCCGTCAGCGGGGACGAGCCGGTCGTCGAGGTGTCCTCGACCACGAGGACCCGGCGGCCCTTCACCTCGGGGCCCTCGATCCGGCGCTGCATCCCGTGGGCCTTCTGCGCCTTGCGCACCACGAACGCGTCCAGCGAACGCCCGCGCGCCGCCGCGACGTGCAGCATGGCCGTCGCCACCGGGTCGGCGCCCAGCGTGAGCCCGCCCACCGCGTCGTAGTCGAGGTCGGCCGTCAGGTCGAGGAGCACGCCGCCGACCAGCGGGGCCGCCGCGGCGTCGAGCGTGATGCGGCGCAGGTCGAGGTAGAAGTCGGCCTCCTGCCCTGAGGAGAGCACCACCCGGCCGTGCACGACGGCCTTCTTCTCGATCTCGGCCAGCAGTCTGTCACGGTCGCTCATGGGTTCAGCTTAGAGCCGGTCCTCGACGGCAAAGAGACGCGCTCGGTTTAGCCATGGGCGTGAGTGCGGAATGACTGCACGGGCAACGGTTCGTAACCGCGAGGTCACCATGAGTGTGGAAACACCGCAGAGCGACGCATACCTGCTGCATGCCGTCAGAGGGGGTGATGCCACCGCGTACGGGCAGCTCTACGAGCGTCACGTGGCCGCCGCACGCGCCCTGGCCGGGCAGCTCGTGTACGGCGAGGCGGAGGTCGAGGACGTCGTCGCCGAGTCGTTCACCAGGGTGCTCGACCACGTGGGCCGTGGCGGCGGGCCGGCGTCGGCCTTCCGCACCTACCTGCTGATCGTGGTCCGGCGCACCGTCCACGACCGCACCCGCGTGACGGGCGAGATCGAGCTGTCCGACACCGCCATGCCCGCCGACCCGGCGTCGGCCCGCCTGGAGGGGTCGCTGATCGCCCAGGCCTACCTGTCGCTGGCGGAGCGGTGGCGGGCGGTGCTGTGGCACACCGAGGTGGAGAACGCCCGGTCCGCCGACGTGGCGCCGCTGCTCGGGCTGTCGGCCAACGGGGTCTCCGCGCTGGCCTACCGGGCTCGTGAGGGGCTGCGGCAGGCGTACCTGCAGCTCTACCTGACGGGGTCGCCGCCGCCCGAGTGCAAGGCGGTGATCGGCAAGCTGGGCGCGTACGTGCGCGGCGGGCTGACCCGGCGCGACTCGCGGTCGGTCGACGAGCACGTGCGCGACTGCCCCAACTGCCACACCGTCCTGCGGGAGCTCACCGACGTCAACCGAGGGCTGCGCACGGTCATCGGGCCCCTGGTGCTGGGCGACGTGGCCGCCGGCTATCTGGAGGCTCTGTCCCGGCCCGCCCCCGCTCCCCGGCGGACGCTGGGCCGGATGCGGCGGACGCACGTCGCGGTGGCGGGCGGGGCGGCCACGGTGATGGCGGTGGCGGCGGCCTTCGCCGTGGTGTCGGGCCAGGACGTGGGAGCCCGCCCCGACGCCCAGCCCCGCTCCGCCGCCGACCAGTACGACCACGTCGGCCCGTACGGCGAGAACCTCTCCCATACGGGTGCGGGCGGTACGGGCGGTTCGGGTTCGGACGGTTCCGGCGGCGACAGGTCAGGCGTGGACGGCCCAGGCTCGGATGGCTCGGGTGGAGACGGATCCGGCCCAGGCGGCTCCGACGCGGACGGCCCTGGTGCGCAAGCGCAGTCCTCCAGCGGTACGGGTCCACAAGGCTCGGAGTCCGCCGGCCCGTCGGACGCGGCCCCTCAGGACACGGGCACGCAGGGCTCGGGGACCCCAGCCGCCGCCTCGCCGTCGGACTCCAAGGCCGCGGGCTTGCACGGCGAGGCAGGCACCGCTGACCGGCCGTCAGCGATGGGCCCGCACGGCCCGTCCCGCGCAGGCGTCCCCTCGGGCCGGCCACCCGCCCTCGTCCCACCCCACGACCACGACGGGAACCACACCGGCTCCCCCGACCATGCCAGCGGGGACCGCACCGGTGCCTCCCCCGGCGAGGCGAGCCGCGACCGTACGGGCCCGCCTGACCGAGAGCACGCGGGTTCCTCGTCCAGCGGGGCCAGCGCGGACCGCGACGGCTCCTCACCCGGCCGACCTGCCCGGGAGCGTGCCGGTTCCTCGTCCGGCAAGCCTGACCGGGATCGCGGTGATTCCTCGTCCGACCGGAGAAGGGAGCGCGGTGGTTTCTCACCCGGTGGGCCTGATCGAGGGCGTGCCGGTTCCTCGTCCGGTGACCCGGGAGAGGACCGCGGTGGTTCCTCGTCACGCATGCCTGACCGGGATCGCGGTGGTTCCTCGTCCCGTGACCCGAGAAGGGATCGTGCCGGCTCCTCGTCACGCACGCCTGATCGGGAGCGTGCCGGCTCCTCGCCTGGTGAGGCCAGAAGGGATCGCGGTGGTTCCTCGTCCGGTCGGGATCGCGATGGCTCCTCGTCCGAGGTGCCGAGGAGGGACCGCGCCCGGTCCTCCTCGGACGAGGCTGGCGGGGAACGCGCCCGCCGTCCGGAGCGTGAGCGGGTGGGGGCGTCCAGTGAGCGCAGGACGGCCCGCCTGCGCGCCTCCGTAGCGGCGATGGGCTCCCTGGTACGGGGCGAGGACGGCATCGTGGCCATGCGCGTCCGGAACATCGGCAATGCGCCGACCCGGGACATCTACGCCGCCATCGAATTGCCCCCGGGCGTCACCCTCGTCCCCCAGACGAGCCCGATCGCGGAAACCCCATGGACCGTCCCGGGAAAGCCCGGCACGGCCCAGTGGGTGGCGGCGGAAAGGCATGCCGCCTCCCGGCTCTCTCAGAGCGCGACAGACACGGACACCGAAGGATGGGACACCTCCGAGGTATCGCCCCGTGATGACGGCACGTTCACCCCAGGAACCGCCATCCCCGTGCATACGCGCGGGGTAGCCGCCGGCCTGGGCGCAGTGGGCTGGGGTGTTCTCCTCCCCGCCGCACTGCACGAACTTCCGCCGGAGACGGCCGGTTCTCCGGCGGGTGGATCCGTGAGGGCGCAGGAGGGCACGGCCGAGGGCGGTGGGGGCGTCGACGTAAGCGCAGGTAGAGGCGGGACTGTTCGCCCACCCGCCGTAATGCGCGGGCGTTCAGCAAGTTCTCTGGCGGATGGATATGCGAGCCAGGCGCAGGAAAGCTCTGCCGTGAATCGTGAGGTCACCAACCTAGGCGGAGGTGTTCTTCTACCTGCTGCCATGCGCTGGCACGAAGGTGAGGCAGCGAGCGGATTCGCGCGTGCGCAGGAGGGCGCCGCGGATCGTGAGGGCACCGACGTGGGCGGAGGCGTCCTACCGCCCGCTGCCCTGCGTGAGCCTTCGCAGAAGGGGGCCGGTTCGCTGGGACGGCTGCGGGGGAGCGCCACCGGGGCTGGGGACCAGGCGGCGGTTCAGTGGGTGGTGGACGAGGCGGAGGCCGAGGACCGGGCGACGGTCCAGTGGGTGGACAAAGCGGAGACCCACGGCCGGGCGGCGGTTCAGTGGGTGGGGGATGTCAGGGAAGGGCGGGCCGGTGGGTGGGCGTGCCGGGCCGTCAGAGGTGGGGCGCGGTGTGCCAGGGCGCCGTTGGCGGCGGGGAAGGCCGCGTCGGTGTTCCTGCGGGTGCGGGTGGCGCGGGACGCTCCGGAGGGGGAGGGGCCCAGGCTGAGGGTGGAGGCGGGCGCGCTCAGGTTGAGCGCGCGGGCGCCGGTGGGGGTTCGGGAAGGGGGAGCGCCGGCCAGGTTCGCCGCCGACGGGAAGGTGACGGTCAGGGCGGTGGGGAACGGGTTGCTGACGTGCCCGGACAAGCGTCAGGGGTGCGCGGAGCGGCCCAAGGGTGAGCACCGCGATGGCGACCTGGAGCCGCTCGACCTCGACAGGTCCCGGAAAACGAAAGCTTCCAGCGCCGCCCGGCTCGACCTGCCCCAGGGTGGCCGGATCCTCTGGGCGGGGCTCTATTGGTCGGCCACCGCCGAGGGCGCCGGGCCGATCAAGCTGAAGCCGCCCGGCAGGGGCCGCTACGTGACCGTGCGGCCCAGCCGGGTCGCCTGGCAGAAACTGACCCACGGCCCCGCCTACCAGGCGTACGCCGACGTCACAGGGCTGGCGGCGAGCGCAGCCAAGAACGGCGAGTGGTGGGCGGCGGACCCGCCGATGGGCACGCGGGGTCACGCCGGCTGGAGCCTCGTGGTCGTCACCACCGACCCGGCCGCCCCGTACGGCAACGCGGTCGTCCTCGACGACACCCGGATCGTCGGCGGCGACAGCCCGGCGCTGCGGCTGCCGCTCGGCGGACTGGAGCCCGCCGGCGCCCCCGCCCGGGTGGAACTGGTCGCCTGGGCAGGCGACGCCGGCCTGCGCGGCGACCGGCTATCGCCGGGCAACGGCCGGGTCAGGCCGGAGCGCGGTGACCGCGATGAGGGCGACGGCCGGGTCACGCCGGAGGCCCGCGACCGTGACGCGGGCAACGCCTCGGTCGGCACGACGTTCGGTGTCGATATCGATACGGTGAGCCACGTCCTGGGGCGCCGTCCCAACTTGACGATCATGGGGAAGGAGGGCGTGGTGCTGTTCGGGGTCGTTGCGGTGAGCGTTCGTGCGCGACCGTGACGGTGACCAGGACAAACTGGTACGGTTCGCCTAACGGGTCTGGCTTAACGCCGGTCGAGGGGCGAATCGTCGGGATTCACCCTCGCGCGATCACCCGCTTTCATTACCCTGGGACAGGGCCGCCGAGTCCGGCTCTGACGGTGCAGAGCCAGCACGTCGGACCACCACGAAAGGGGCGGTGTCAGTGGATCGCTGCGCGCTGTTCGTCGACGCCGGCTATCTGCTGGCGGACGGCGCGATGGCCGTGCATGGCACCCGCCATCGCGAGTCGGTGTCGTGGGACTATCCCGGGCTGTTGCAGCTCATGTCCAGCCTGTCCCGCGAGCGCACCGGCCTGCCGCTGCTGCGCTGTTACTGGTACGAGGCCACGATCGAGGGGCGCCGCACCTCCGAGCACGACGTGCTGGCCGACATCCCCGGTCTCAAGCTCCGCCTGTCCCGCATCAGGCCCGGCCGCCGTGAGGGCGTCGACGCGCAGGTCCACCGCGACCTGATGACGCTGGCGCGCAACAACGCCATCTGCGACGCGGTCGTGGTGAGCGGCGACGAGGACCTCACCCAGGTCGTCTGCGACGCGCAGGACCTCGGCGTCCGGCTGACCGTGGTCCACATCGCCGCCGACGGGAGCTGGGCCGCCTCGCGCTCCCTGCGCCAGGAGTGCGACGACCTCATCGAGCTGGGCGCCGGTCATCTGCGGCCGTACGTGACGCTGGTGACCGGGTCGTCGGAGGCCGTCAACGGTCACCAGCCGATGAGCAACGGCCACGGCTCACACTCGCTGCCCGCCGCGCCCGCGCCGTCGTCGCTGCCCCCGGCCTCCTCGACCGGCTCGCTGCCGCCGGCCCCGGCCAGCACCGGCAGCCACGCCGCCCCGCACTCCTCCGCGAGCCAGCCCCAGCCGACGAGTCCCCCGCCCAGCCGGGCCCAGTCGCAGCCTCCGTCGCTGCCCTCGTACACCTTCCCCGCCGACCCGCCCGTGCCGCAGCAGCCGGCCGCGCCGGCGACCGGGCAACTGCCGCAGCAGTCGCCGACCACCGGGCAGTTCTCCTCGCCGTCGAGCGCGGGCACCTATCAGCAGCTCGGCCCCTACACCGGGCCGCAGCCGGCGCCGGTGACCCAGCAGCCGGCCTCGTCCTCCTCGGGAGCCACGACGCTGGCCGACGCGGTCAAGGCGGCCCACCGCGAGGGCCACGACTTCGGCGAGTCCGTGGCCCGCGACGCGCCCGCCCTCTGGCTGGAGGCGGTGCTGGCGCGCAAGCCCCGGATGCCGTCCGACCTGGAGGCCAGGCTGCTGCAGGGGTCGTCGCTGCCGATCGACTTCCTGCTGCACGACGAGGTCCGTCACGCCCTGCGCAGGGGGTTCTGGGACGCGCTGGAGCGCGCCCGCAGCTGACCGGTCAGGTCAGGGCGTCGAAGCCGGCGCGCAGCCGGGTGACGCGGTCCGTGAGGTCGGTGAGGGGGGCCCGCAGCGCGGAGGCGCCGGACTGCTGGGCGAGCTCACGCACGCGGGACAGCTCCTCCTCGACCGCCAGCAGGCGGCGGGACAGCTCCGGCAGGACCGACGCCTGGTCGCCGGCTCCCGGCGGCAGCTCGTGGCCGAGCCGCTCGCGCAGCAGCGCCGCCTGCTCGGCCAGGCGCTTGTTCATGTTGTAGAGCTCGGCGAACACCGACACCTTGGCCCGCAGCACCCACGGGTCGAAGGGCTTGGTGAGGTAGTCGACGGCGCCCGCCGCATAGCCGCGGAAGGCGTAGTCGGGGGCGCTGTCGACGACCGTCAGGAAGATGATCGGGATGTTTCTGGTGCGCTCGCGGCGCTTGATGTGGGCGGCCGTCTCGAAGCCGTCCATGCCGGGCATCCGCACGTCCAGCAGGATCAGCGCGAACTCGGTGTTGAGCAGCGCCTTCAGCGCCTCCTCACCCGACCTGGCGCGCACCGGCACCAGGTCGAGCGAGCTGAGGATCGCCTCCAGCGCGATGAGGTTCTCCTCCCGGTCGTCGACCAGCAGGATCTTGGCCCGGTCTGGCATCGTCACGCCCCTTCGGCCGGAGAGTCGGCGGCCCGGCCCCGGCTGAGCCACCCGCGCAGCCGCTCCAGCAGGCGGTCGACGTCGACGGGCTTGGGCACGTAGTCGGAGGCGCCGGAGGCGATGCTCTTCTCCCGGTCGCCGCGCATGACCTTGGCCGTCAGCGCGATGATCGGCAGGTCGGCGAACTGGGGCATGCGCCGGATGGCGGAGGTCGTCGCCCAGCCGTCCATCTCCGGCATCATGATGTCCATCAGCACGAGCGCGACGTCCTCGTTCCGTTCGAGCTGTTCGATCCCCTCGCGGCCGTTCTCAGCGTAGACGACCGTGGAGCCGTGTCGCTCCAGCACGCTGGTCAGCGCGAAGACGTTGCGGATGTCGTCGTCGACGATGAGGATCTTGGCGCCGCTGAGCGGGTCGTCGCCCTGCCACTGGCTGGTCTCGACGGGCGCCTCGACCAGCTCGGGCAGCGGCAGGTCGAGCGGCAGGCCGGGCGCCTCGGGGATCGTGGGCGGCTCCTCGACGGAGGCGGTCACGACCTGCTGCCCGCTGCTGCGCGGCCCCTCGGCGGCGCTGACGGCCAGCGGGCCGATGTAGGTGGCCGGCAGGTAGAGGGTGAACGTGCTGCCCTTGCCGAGCTCGCTGTCGACGTGGATCTCGCCGCCGAGCAGGCGCGCGATCGAGCGGCAGATCGACAGGCCCAGACCGGTGCCGCCGTACTTGCGGCTGGTGGTGCCGTCGGCCTGACGGAACGCCTCGAAGATGACGTCGCGCTTGTCGGGCGCTATGCCGATGCCGGTGTCGATCACCTGGAAGGCGAGCAGGTCGTGCGCGATGTGCAGCGAGTCGTCGTCGAAGTCGACGTCCGGTGAGGCCGGGACGACCCGCAGCTTCACCTCGCCCTTGGGGGTGAACTTGACCGCGTTGGACAGCAGGTTGCGCAGCACCTGCTGGAGCCGCTGCTCGTCGGCGCGCAGCTCCTGCGGCAGGTCGGGGTCGACCTCGACGCTGAACTCCAGCCCCTTGTCGGCCGCCAGCGGCCCGAACGCCGCCTCCAGCAGGTCGATCGTCTTGGGCAGCGACACCTGGGTCGGGTGGATGTCCATCCGGCCCGCCTCGACCTTGGACAGGTCGAGCATGTCGTTGATGAGCTGGAGCAGCGCCGACCCGGCCCCGTGGATGGTGCGGGCGAACTCGACCTGCTGCGGGGTCAGGTTGCCCTCGGCGTTCTCGGTCAGCAGCTTGGCCAGCACGAGCAGGCTGTTGAGCGGGGTGCGCAGCTCGTGGGACATGTTCGCGAGGAACTCGTTCTTGTAGCGCGAGGAGACGGCGAGCTGCTCGGCGCGCTCCTCCAGGGTGCGGCGGGCCTGCTCGATCTGGAAGTTCTGGATCTCGATGGCGCGGTTCTGCTTCGCCAGCAGCGCCGCCTTGTCCTCGAGCTCGGCGTTGGACCGGCGCAGCTCCTCCTGCTGGCGCTGCAGCTCGTCGGAGCGTTCCTGCAGCTCGCGGGTGAGGCGCTGGGACTCGGTCAGCAGGTCCTCGGTGCGGGAGTTGGCGATGATCGTGTTCATGGTGACGCCGATGTTCTCCACCAGCTGCGTCAGGAAGTCGAGGTGGACCTCTCCGAACGGGCTGAAGGAGGCCAGCTCCAGCACGCCGAGCACGCGGTTCTCGAACAGGATCGGCAGCACCACGATCTGCGCGGGCGTCGACTGGCTGAGGCCGCTGTCGATGGTGATGAACTTCGGCGGCACGTCGTCGAGGACGATGTGGCGGCCCTCGGCGGCGGCCTGGCCGACGATGCCCTCGCCGAAGGCGAACTTCGCCCGCGGCCCGCGGTCGGGCCGGACGCCGTAGCCGCCGATCAGCAGCAGCTCGCGCTCGTTCTCCGGATCGACCGAGTAGAAGGCGCCGTACCGTGCGGACACGAGCGGCGTCAGCTCGCTCATCGTCAGCTTGGCCACCTCGAACAGGTCGCGGTGGCCCTGCATGAGCCGGGAGATGCGGGCCAGGTTGGACTTGAGCCAGTCCTGCTCCTGGTTGGCCTGGGTGGTCTCGCGGAGGTTGGCCACCATCGAGTTGATGTTGTCCTTCAGCTCCGCCAGCTCGCCCTGCGCCTCGACGGCGATCGAGCGGGTCAGGTCGCCGCGGGCCACGCCGCTGGTGACGGTGGCGATGGCGCGCACCTGGGTGGTCAGGTTGCCGGCCAGCTCGTTGACGCTCTCGGTGAGCCGCTTCCAGGTGCCCTCGACGCCCTCGACCCGGGCCTGGCCGCCGAGCTGGCCCTCCGAGCCGACCTCGCGGGCCACGCGGGTGACCTCGGAGGCGAACGAGGACAGCTGGTCGACCATCCGGTTGATGGTGGTCTTCAGGGCGAGGATCTCGCCCTGGGCGTCGACGTCGATCTTGCGGGTGAGGTCGCCGTTGGCGACCGCGGTGGTCACCTCGGCGATGTTGCGGACCTGGTACGTCAGGTTGTTGGCCATGAAGTTGACGTTGTCGGTCAGGTCCTTCCAGACGCCCGACACGCCCTGGACGCGGGCCTGGCCGCCGAGCTGCCCCTGCGTGCCGACCTCTCGGGCGACGCGGGTGACCTCGTCGGCGAACGACGAGAGCTGGTCGACCATCGTGTTGAGGGTGTCCTTGAGCTGCAGGATCTCGCCCTGGGCGTCGACGGTGATCTTCTTCGACAGGTTGCCCTGGGCCACCGCCGAGGAGACCGCGGCGATCTGGCGCACCTGAGAGGTCAGGTTGTTGGCCATGGAGTTGACGTTGTCGGTGAGGTCCTTCCAGACCCCGGACACGCCGCGTACCTGGGCCTGACCGCCGAGCTGGCCCTCCGTGCCGACCTCTCGGGCGACGCGGGTCACCTCGGAGGCGAACGAGGAGAGCTGGTCGACCATGGTGTTCATGGTCGACTTGAGCTCCAGGATCTCGCCCTGGGCGTCCACGTCGATCTTGCGGGTGAGGTCGCCGTTGGCGACCGCGGTGGTCACCTGGGCGATGTTGCGGACCTGGTACGTCAGGTTCCTGGCCATGGAGTTGACGTTGTCGGTCAGGTCCTTCCAGACGCCCGACACGCCCTGCACCTCCGCCCGGCCGCCCAGCTTGCCCTCGGTGCCGACCTCACGGGCGACACGGGTCACCTCGTCGGCGAACGACGAGAGCTGGTCGACCATGGTATTGAGGGTGTCCTTGAGCTGCAGGATCTCGCCCTGCGCGTCAACGGTGATCTTCTTCGACAGGTTGCCCTGGGCCACCGCCGTCGCCACGGTGGCGATGCTGCGCACCTGCGAGGTCAGGTTGTTGGCCATGAAGTTGACGTTGTCGGTGAGGTCCTTCCAGACCCCGGACACGCCGCGCACCTGGGCCTGGCCGCCGAGCTGGCCCTCGGTGCCGACCTCGCGGGCGACGCGGGTGACCTCCTCGGCGAACGCCGAGAGCTGGTCGACCATGGTGTTGACGGTGTTCTTCAGCTCGAACATCTCGCCCACCGCGTCGACCGTCACCTTGCGGCTCAGGTCGCCCTTGGCCACCGCCGTGGTCACCACGGCGATGTCGCGCACCTGCGCGGCCACGCGGGACGACATGGTGTTGACCGCCTCGGTGAGGTCGCGCCAGCTGCCGGACATGCCGCGCAGGTTGGCGCTGCCGCCCAGCCGGCCCTCCGTGCCGGCCTCCCTGGCCACCCGGGTCACCTCGGAGTTGAACAGGGCGAGCTGGTCGACCATGCCGTTGATCGCCTTGCCCAGCCGGCGCACCTCGCCGCGGGCCGAGCGGTCGAGGTCGATCCGCCGCGACAGGTCACCCTTCGCGACCGCGTCGATGACGTCGGCCGCGCCGCTCACGGGGCTCACCAGCGCGTCGATCAGCATGTTGACCGACTCCACGCTCTCCGCCCAGGCCCCCACCCCGGGGCCGGGCGTCAGCCGCTCGCCGAACCGGCCTTCCTTGACCACTTCCTTGCGCACCCGGGTCAGCTCGTTGGCGAGGTGCTCGCGGCGGTCGGCCACCTCGTTGAGCAGCAACCGCACCTCACTGAGGATGCCCGGAGGGGCATACGGGACCCGGCGCCGGAAGTCGCCGTCACGCCATGAGAACAGGGTCTCCAGGATCGGGACGAGATCCGCCTCGGTATATGTCCTCTCCTCAGGACTTGGCGCGGCCTTGGCCGTGGTCATGGGGCCTCCTTCACTCGCGGGGGACTCCGGCGAGTGATTCAAGTCTGTCACGATGAGTAGCTCGTAGTCCTGTCCTTGGATTTACCCCAAGTCAACGGGAAGTGTGGTAGGCACGAGGGGATGACTGCTTCTCCCCATGCGGTGCTAGCTGCGACGTTCGCGGCGGGCGAGTCGGCTGTGACCGACGCGATGAGGTTCACGCGCGAGGTGATGACCGCGTGGGCCACCGGCGGCATGCTCCATGTCGCCGAGCAGATCGCCGGCGATCTCGCGGGGCAGGTCGTGGACGAGCCTTTCGAGATGCTCTGGCGACACCTGGGCGGCTCCGTCCAGGTGGAGGTGAAGCAGCGGAACACCTCACATGGTGATCAGAAAGCTCCCTCCGTCCATGTCGACGAGTGGGGGATCACCTTCTCGGGTGATTCCCGTGTCCATTGGGCCAGACTCACGCTACCTGGCGCGCACCACAGCTCGGGAGCCGTCGAGTGGCAGCGGCAGAGCGGGCGCGGGCCCCACTGGCTCGGATTCCTCGCCGACGCCAGCGACCTGCTCGCCGGCACCCTCGACCCCGACATGGTCCCCGCCATCATCGCCCAGGTCGTGGTGCCGCGGCTGAGCAGCTGGTGCGCCGTCTACACCGCCGACGCCGCCTCCTCGCCGCTCCGCCTCGTCTACCTGTGGCACGCCGACGAGGCCAGGATCGACGGGCTGCGCGAGCAGCTCAGCGATCTGGACGTCGGCGCCGTCGGCACCCGGATGAGCTCCACCTTCCACCTGGGCGACAACGAGGTGCTCGCGGTCCCGCTCAGCGCCCGGGGCCGCGGTCTCGGCGTGATGTGCCTGGGCCGGCCCGACCGGTTCCCCGACGAGGCCATCCAGCTCGCCGAGGACATCGGCCGGCGCGCCGCGCTGGCCGCCGACAACGCCCGCGTCTACGCCCAGCAGGCCGCCGCCAACCGCGCCCTGCAGCGCAGCCTCCTGCCGCCCAACGAGCCCGAGGTGCCCGGCCTCGACTACGGCGTGGTGTACGAGCCCGCCGGCGAGGTCAACGAGGTGGGCGGCGACTTCTACGACGTGTTCAAGGCCGGCGACGACTCGTGGCGCTTCGCCATCGGCGACGTCTGCGGCACCGGCCCGGAAGCGGCCGCGGTCACCGGCCTGGCCCGCCACACGCTCCGCCTGCTGGCCCGCGAGGGCTACGGGGTCGCGGCCGTGCTCGGCAGGCTCAACCAGGCCATCCTCGAAGAGGGCGAGCGGGCCCGCTTCCTGACCCTGCTGCACGGCGACATCACCCCGGCCGACGACGGCCTGGAGGTCCGGCTGGTCTCGGCGGGCCACCCCGAGGCGCTGCGGCTCAAGCCCAGCGGCGTCGTGGAGTCGATCACCACCCCGCAGTCGCTCCTGGGCGTCTTCCCCGAGGTGGTCTTCGAGGTCGACGTCGTCCACCTCGACCCCGGCGACGTGCTGCTGGCGGTCACCGACGGCGTCACCGAGCGACGCTCGGGCGGCCGGCTGCTCGACGACGAGGGCGGGCTGGCCAAGATGCTGGCCGAGTGCGCGGGGCTGTCGGCCAAGGCGGTGGCGGAGCGCATCCGCCGGGGCGCGGCCGACTTCGCCACCGAGCCCAGCGCCGACGACCTGGCGATTCTGGTGCTGCGCGCCCGTTAACGCCGGCCCAGGTGCTTGCGGGCGAAGTCGAGCTGCAGCGCCGTCTGCGCGATCCGCTCCGCGACCACCAGGTTGCTCCGTACGGCGTCGTAGGTGTAGACCTCGTGCTCGTGGCCGTGCCGTTCGAGCTGGGCCACGTACTTCTGGATCTGGCGCGGCGGGCAGCGGGTGTCGTGCTCGCCGGCCAGGATCAGCACGGGGCTCTTCACCTGGTCGACGTAGGTGATGGGAGAGCTGGCCGCGTAGCGTTCCGGCTGCTCCTCGGGCGAGCCGCCGAGCAGCGCGCGGTGGTAGGCGCGCAGGCTCTCGGCCTCGTCCTCGTACGACGTCCGGTGGCAGGCGATGGGCACGGCGGCGATGCCGGCGGCCCACAGGCCGGGCTGCGTGCCGAGGCCGAGCAGCGTGAGGTAGCCGCCCCAGGCGGTGCCCGCCAGCACGAGCCGGTCGGGGTCGGCGATGCCGGCCTCGACCACGGCGGTGCGCACCGCGTTCACGTCGGCCAGCTCGATCTGGCCGACGTCGCCGTGCAGCGCGTCGCGCCAGGCCGAGCCGTAGCCGGTCGAGCCGCGGTAGTTGACCCGGACGACCGCGAAACCGGCGTCCACCCAGGCTGCCACCTCGGGGGAGAAGGCGTCCCTGTCGTGGCTCGTCGGGCCGCTGTGCAGCAGGAAGACCGCGGGGAACGGGGCGGCGCCGTTCTCCGGGCGGGAGACCAGGGCGTGGATGCGCCCGCCCGGCCCCTCGGCGTCCAGGTCCTCCAGGGGGACGCTCGGCGGCGCGGCCGGGCCGCCGGGGTTGAGCACGACCTGGCCGCTGGTCGAGCGGATGACCGGCGGGCGCGAGGCGCTGGACCAGGAGTACTCCACATGGCCGCCGGGGCGCGGGCGCGCCTCCTCGATGACGCCCTGCGGTGTCTCGATGAGCGTCAGCCCGCCGCCCGCCAGGTCGTAGCGGAGGAGGTGGCTGCGAGCCCGGTGACCGCGCTGGATGAGCAGGCCGCGGCCGTCGTGGTACCACTCGGCCGTCATCTCGCCGTCGTCCTTCAGCCAGATCTCCCGGCGCGCGCCCGTCACCGGGTTCCAGACCAGCGGCTCCTGGCGGCGGCGGCGTTCGTGCAGGGCGAGCAGGCGGGAGTCGCCCGGCGCCGGGGCGAAGCTGAGCCCGACGACGCCCATGCCGGGGCCGTCGTACAGCTCGCCGACCACCTGGCCGGACTGGCGCACGACGCGCAGCGCGGGGTGGCGGAAGTCGCCGTACTCGCCGTGGTTGATCGCGATCAGCTCGCCGTCCATGGACATGCCGGCCGCCCAGGCGGCCTCGCCGTGCTCGTACAGCATCTTGACGTGCTCGCCGTCGCGCACCAGGTGGATGCGGAACGTGCCCTCGCTGGCCAGGCTGATCGCGGCCAGGCCGGTGGACGAGAGCGCGATGCCGGCCGGCTGGCCGGGCGGCGCTCCCAGAGCGACGGGCTGGTCGGGGCCGCCGAAGAAGGGCTGGCGCCGCCAGATGCCGAACTCGTCGCCGTCGGTGTCGTCGAACCAGTAGATCCACTGGCCGGCGGGGTCGATCGCGGCGTGGGCCGTGCCCAGAGGCCGGTCGGTGACCTGGCGGGTGGCGCCGCTCGCGCGGTCCCAGGCGTAGACCTCCCACGTGCCGGTGGCGTTCGAGCGGTAGATCGAGCGGTTCGGGGCCAGGGGGGCGTAGGACGGCAGCGACATGCGCGACGCGCGGAACCTGGCCTGCCAGCGTTCCTCGGCCTTCATCCGCCGCGCTCCCCTCCCATGGGCGCCCCTCGCCGTCCTCATCGGCAACGGGTTGCCGTCCAGTATTGCGCTTGCGCCGCGGAAATACTCCGGAAATGTGGGGGAATTTGGTACTAAACGCCCCATCAGTAACACCAGTCTCAGATGCCCGTCAAGAGGGTGACCTTGCGCCAGGTGTCACTTCGAAGGTAGATAGGTGGAACTCTGCCTTCGTAACCACTTTTTCTAGCCTTTTCGCGTTATTGCGGGAGAAAACTCGCGTTATCCCCTCCGCCAGCTCCTCCTCGCCCAGGTGCCACGCACTCGGCCCCATCCCCACCACGGCCCGGACCTCGTCAGGCCCGAGCGCCATGTCGAACGCCACCACCCGCCGCTCCACCTCGGCGAACCCCTCCAGGCTCCGCGCCACCCGCTGCTCCTTGCCGGCGTCGACGGACAGCAGCCCCAGCTCCTCCACCAGCGGGCTGAGGTGGCCGGGCGCGGGCGTCACCACGACGACGCGCCCACCGGGCCGCAGGATCCGCCGGAACTCGGGCCCGTTCCTGGGCGCGAACACGTTCATCACCACGTCGGCGACCCCGTCTCCGATGGGCAGGCGCCGCCACACGTCGGCCACGAACGCCCCCACCCTGGGGTGCGCCCTGGCGGCCCGCCGCACGGCGTGCTTGGACACGTCGAACGCCATCACGACGCCGCGTCCCGCCGCGTCGAGGACGGCCGCCGAGTAGTGGCCGGTGCCCGCGCCGGCGTCGACGATGACCGGCTCGGCCCCATGGCCAGAACCACCGTACGCCTTCGCGCGCCCGCCGTCAGGCGAGTGTGAGAACGATTCGGCATGGGCGCTCCAGACCGCCTCCGCCAGCGCGCTCTCCAGCGGCGCGAAGTGACCGGCGGACAGGAAGGCGTCGCGGGCGGCGACCATCTCCGCGCTGTCGGCCGTGCCGGGAGGGCGGGACCCGACGAGCAGGCTCACGTAACCCTGCCTGGCCACGTCGAAGGAGTGGCCCCGGGGGCAGCGCAGTGCGCCGGGGTCGAGCCGCATTGACTGCCCGCAGACGGGGCAGGCGAGGTGTTCGGCGATGTCGGCCAGCATGCGGCCCATTGTCGCGCCTGGGCGCCGAGGGGCCGTCAGACGGTGGCGGCGGCCCGGACCAGGAAGTCGGCGTTGGACGCGGTCTCGCGGAGCTTGCCGACGAGCATCTCCATGCCCTGGTGACGCTCCAGGCCCGTCAGCGAGCGGCGCAGCCGCCAGACCACCTGCCGCTCCCGCGCGGGGAGCAGGATCTCCTCCCGGCGGGTGCCGGAGGCGTCCAGGTCGACGGCCGGGAACACGCGGCGCTCGGCCAGGTCGCGCACCAGGTGCAGCTCCATGTTGCCGGTGCCCTTGAACTCCTCGTACAGGCTGTTGTCCAGCCGCGAGCCGGTGTCGACGAGCGCGCTGGCGAGGATGGTGAGCGAGCCGCCGCCCGCCACGTTGCGCGCGGCGCCGAAGAACCGCTTGGGCGCGTAGACGGCGGCGGCGTCGAGGCCGCCGCTGAGCGTCTTGCCGTTGCCCGGCGCGGTGTTGTTGTAGGCGCGGGCCAGGCGGGTGAGCGAGTCGAGCAGCAGCACCACGTCGCGGCCCTGCTCGACCAGGCGCTTGGCGCGCTCGACGGCGAGCTCGGCGATCGCGGTGTGGTCGCGGTCGGGATGGTCGAAGGTGGAGGCGAAGATTTCGCCCTGGATGCCGGCGCGCATCTCGGTGACCTCTTCGGGCCGCTCGCCGACCAGGAGGACCATGAGGTGCGCCTCGGGATGGTTCCGTGTGACGGCGGCGGCCAGGGCCTGGAGGACCATGGTCTTGCCGGCCTTGGGCGGGGCCACGATGAGCCCGCGCTGGCCCTTGCCGATGGGCGCGAACAGGTCGATGACCCGGGTGCTGAGCGACTCGGTCTCCAGGTGGAGCCGTTCGTCGGGATGCACCGGCGTCAGGTCGGCGAACCGCGGCCGGTCGCGCCAGTGGCTCTCGCCGTTGACGATCTCGACCTCGACGAGCCTGCCGCCGTCGGCCTTGGCGGTCACGTGGTCGCCGGGACGGAGCCCGAGCTGTTTGACCCGGTCGGCGGTCAGCCGCAGGTCACCGGAGCTGGGTAGATGGCGGGTGCGGAGGAATGCGGATTTGTCCCGCACGTCCAGCAAGCCGCTGATGACGTGAACAGACATGATGAACCCCTTTGAGGGCATGCCGGTAAGAGAAGCACCGGCGCGCGTAGGTGAGGAACCCCGAGGCCCGCGGAAGGGGCAGATCGGGAGGGAGGAGAGCGGCGGAGCTTGAGCTCGAACGCCACCGGCAACGTACCACACGTCGCTGCCCATGAAACGTCTAGCCCTCTCGGGCTATTCCCGGGGCATTCTCGTGTCTTCGCGCGTGAAACGCGCCGTGGACCGTAACAATGTTCTTCTCGCCGTCCTGTCCGATCCGGACATGGAATCCGCAAGCGCCCTGCAGGACCTTTGCAATGACGGCGAGGTTACCTATACGCAGACGATCCTTGGGGGATGACATGAACAGCACCCGTTGCCCGCGATGCCACAACGAGCTCGACGAGGGCCCGATCATGTACCGGTGCGCCAGCTGCCGGCGTGCGGTCTTCGCCGCCGACCTGGAGAACGAGTTCGTTCCGCGCCAGCCCGTAGCCGCCTAATCTGGGGCGTATGCCCCACCAACCGCTGCACGTGGCCGGCGTCGAGGTGACACCCCTCTGCGACGCCGTCGGCCCCATGGGCGAGGCGATCAGACGCCCGCTCGCCGAGACGTTCCCGGGAGCAGACCTCCCGGAAGAGCCGTGGATCCTCCACTTCCACTGCTACCTGCTCCGCGACCGCGCGGGCCGCCTGACCCTGGTCGACACCGGCATAGGCGGCACCGACTCACCGGCGTCCAGTTGGGCGCCGGTCCCCGGCTCGCTGGCCGGGGAACTGGCCGCCGCGGGCGTCGCGCCCGCCGACGTCGGCACCGTGATCCTCACGCACCTGCACAGCGACCACGCCAGCGGGGCCGTCGCCGACGGCCGGCCCGTGTTCGAGAACGCCCGCTACGTGCTCCAGGACGCCGAGCTGGAGGCCGCCGGCGGCGCCATGCTCCACCAGGTGATCGACGTGATCAAGGGCCAGCTCCAGGTGGTCGACGGCGACGCCGAGGTCGCGCCCGGCGTGCGTGTCCACCTGACTCCCGGCCACACGACCGGCCACCAGATCGTGCGGCTCGGCGACCTGGCGATGACCGGCGACCTCGTGCTGCACCCCGCGCAGCTCGCCGACCCGGCCGTGCGCTACGTCTACGACGACGACCAGGAGCGCGCGGCCGCCACCCGGGCCGAGGTGCTGGCCGGGCTGCGGGCCGAGCGGGCGCTGCTGGCCACCGCCCACTTCGAGGAGCCGTTCGTACGGCTCTGAAGGTGATCTACCGGCCGGCGAGCACCGGCTGATCGGCCAGCAGGCTCGCCGGCAGCATCACCCGCGCGGTCAGCCCTCCGTAGGGCGAGGGCGCGAGCGTCACCTTGATGCCGTGGCGCGACGCCAGCCGGCCGACCACGAACAGGCCCAGCCGGTCGCTCTGCGCCAGGTCGAACTCCGGCTTCTCCGCCAGCCGCGTGTTGAGCTGGTCGAGCTCCTCGCGGGGCAGGCCGAGCCCGCGATCCTCCACCTCGACCGTCAGGCCGTGGGGGGTCGAGGTGGTGCGCAGGTCGACGCGGGTGCGCGGCGGCGAGAACAGCGTCGCGTTCTCGACCAGCTCGGCCATCAGGTGGGCCACGTCGGTCACGGCCGTGCCGAGCAGCGAGACCGGCGGCGGCTGCAGCACCTCGACCCGCTGGTATTCCTCGACCTCCGCCACGGCCGCCCGCAGCACGTCGACGATCGGCACCGGGTTGCGCCAGCCCCGGCCCGGCTGCTGGTCGGAGAGGATGATCAGGCTCTCGGCGTGGCGGCGCATGCGGGTGGTCAGGTGGTCGAGCTTGAACAGGTCCTCCAGCATCACCGGGTCCTCGGTGCCCCGCTCCATGCCGTCGAGCTGCATGAGCTGGCGGTGCAGCAGCGACTGGTTGCGGCGGGCGAGGTTGACGAAGACCTGGTTGACGCCGTGGCGCAGGTTGGCCTGGCTGAGCGCCGCGTTGACGGCGGTCGACTGCACGTCGTTGAACGCGTGCACGATGTCGTGCACCTCGGACGTCTCCGCCTTGACCTCCAGCGGCTCCACCGAGGTGCCGGCCGGCGGCTTGGCGCTGGTGCGCAGCTGCTCGACCAGCTCGGGCAGGCGGACCTGCGCCAGGTGGGTGGCGGCGTCGCGCAGCCCGGCGAGCTCGCGTACGAGCCGCTTGCGGAAGCGGAGCGACAGCAGGATCGAGGCGAGCACCGCCAGCAGGCCCACCCCGCCCGCGACCGCGATCTTCATCAGGATGCCGGTGGCCGCGGGCGCCAGCCGCTGCGCGTACGCGGCGCTGGTGGTGCGCTGGTTGGCCTCGACGGCCTTCCACAGGTTGTTGGCGTCGACCGGCCAGGTGGCCGCCTCCGCGGGCAGGCCGTTGACGACGGCCTGGCCCCGCATCGCGTCCTCCGCCTCCAGGAACTCCTGGTAGAGGGGAGAGCTGATCAGCTCCTGGTAGGGGGTGCGCAGCTCGCCGTCGAGCTGCGTCAGGGCCTGCGAGTAGAGCAGCCGCCTGGTCGCCGCCCACTCGGCGAACGCCTCACGCTCCGCGCTGGTCACCCGGCCCCGGCTGAGCACCACGGCGATCATCGCGCGCTCCCTGGAGAGCATCTCCTTGCCCTCGGCCAGCATGGCCAGCGCCCGTACGTTGCGGTAGAGGGCCAGGTCGGGCACCAGGACCAGGGCGTCGTACATGCGGAAGGAGGCGTCGACGATCTGGTTGTAGCCGTTGATCAGGTCGAGCTGGGACGGGTTGGGCGCGTCGACGTCGCGGCGGATCTGGGTGAGCCGGTCGAGCTGCCTGAACAGCGCGTTGAGCTGGGCACTCATCGCGGGGGTGAGGTCGTCCTGCCGCCCGGCCAGCTCGCGCAGCTCCTTGGCCGCTCCGTCGGTCAGCGTGCGCTGGAGGAACAGGGTCTCCGGATTGCGCTTGGCCGAGATGAACTGGATCGAGGACAGCCGCTCGTTCTGCAGGTGAGTGGTCAGCTCGCTGGAGGGCTCGGCCAGGTTGGTGGTCAGCTTGTCGGTCTCCAGCATCTGGATGCCGTCGCCCGCCGTCAGACCCGCCGCGAACGCCCAGAGCCCGACCAGGGAGGTCAGCGGGACGAGCAGGAGGATGAGCAGCTTGATCGCGATGGGACGGCCACGTGTGGGGGGCATGCGACCTCCGGAGGCATGTGCGGGCGCCTCGCAGATTACACCCAGCGCGATCCGGGGTCATGCGCCGGCGCGGGGGCTCGACGCCCCCGCGCCCGGAGCGGTCATCGCCTGGTTTGCTCGGGACGGCCGGCCACGAGGCGGTCGTCGTCGGCGCGCTCGGCCGTGGCCGCGCGCTCCTCGGCGGCGGTGCGCCGGTCCGCCGCGCGCTCCTCGGCGGTGGTGCGCCGGTCCGCCGCGCGCTCGTCCGCGGCGGTGCGCTGGTTCGCCGCGTGCTCCTTCTCCAGCTTCTCCTGCAGCCGGCGCTTCTCGCTCTCCAGCTCGGCCACCCGGTGGGAGGCGTCGGCCCGCGCGCCGCGGAGCGCGCGGCGGTGCCTGGCGGACCTGCGCGAGCCGAGCGCGATCAGCCACAGCCCGAGCAGCAGCACGGCGGCCGCGGCCGCGCCGGCGAGGAACATCTCGACGTGGTTCGGCTGGAAGGTGTAGCCGAACAGGTTGTAGCTCGTGCCTGCCTCGGCGAGGACCAGGATGGCCGCGCCGGCGCCGAGGATCACCAGTAACAGACCCATGAAGATCATCTGCACTCACCCCTTGTCGTCAAAGCGACGTCCAACTGCCCAAGGAGCGTGGGGATATGCGCGAGGATCAAGGGATGAGACCCGATCCCGGCGAGGTTCTGCACTTCTCGGAGGATCCGACGATCGAGCGGTTCGTCCCCCACGTGGCGCCGACGTCCAGGAAGAGCGAGCCGTACGTGTGGGCGGTGGGGGCCGACCGGTGCCCTGACTACTGGTTTCCGCGCGCCTGCCCGCGGGCGCTGGCCTGGACGGGGCCCGGGACCACCGCGGAGGACGCCGTACGGATCATCGGCGCGGGCTGCGGTGACCGGGTGCACGCCATCGAGTACGGCTGGCTGAGGCCCATGCTGGAGACCAGGCTCTATGCCTACCGGCTGCCCGCGGACGGCTTCGCGCCCATCGGCGACCCGCCGCACGCCGTGGTGTCCACGGTGCCCGTGACGCCGCTCGGCCCGCCCGAGCCGGTGGGCGACCTGGTCGAGCTGCACGAGCGGGCGGGCATCCAGGTCCGGCTGCTCGACAGCCTCTGGCCGTTCTGGGAGGAGGTGATCGGCAGCAGCCTGGAGTTCAGCGGAATCCGTATGCGGAACGCGCGCCGATGAGCGCGGTCAGCTCCTCGACCGTCATCGAGCCCGGCCGCCGCCGCTCGCGGGCGAACCGGTTGGCCTCGCGCTGCAGCACCTCGTTGACCGGGGTCGGCAGGCCCAGCTCGCGCCCCAGCAGGACGATCTCGCCGTTGAGGTGATCGGCCTCGATGGAGCCCGAGCTCTTGGCCAGGCTCTGCCAGGACGAGCCGCCGCCGCGCGCCTCGCCGCCGATCGGGCGCATGTCGACGCGGTCGCCGCGCAGCTCGCGCTCCTCCCGCGGCGTCGAGTACGGGATCCCGGCCGCCTCCAGCACCGCGACGCCCTCGGCCCTGGCCTGGTCCAGCAGGGGCCGGGCGGCGGGGTCGGGCCCGCACAGCGCCTCGACGGCGTTGGTCAGGTTGGTCAGCAGCTTGCCGTGCTTCCACCGCATGACCTCGGTGGAGGTCACCCCGACCAGGTGGCTGCGGTCGAGGTCGGTGGCGATCTGCTTGGCCAGCTCGTCGGAGCCGTACGGGTAGCGGCCGACGTGCAGCAGCCCCGAGCGCGGCCACCCGTAGGCGGCCACGACGCCGGGCTCGGTGTGGAGGGCCGGCAGCCACACGCACATGCCGTAGACCCTCTCGAACCGGCGCAGCGCGGTCCGTTCGTTGGCCACGCCGTTCTGCGCGCACACCACCGGCAGGTGGCGGGGCCACGGGTCGAGCGCGGCCACCGTGTCCTGCGACTTGGTGGCCACGATCAGCACGTCGCCGTCGCGCGCCGGCACCGGGCCGTCGGTCGCGGGGATGTCGATGACCTGGTCGGAGCCGGGGGTGATCAGGCGCAGGCCGCGTTCGCGCAGCGTCTCGTAGTGGGCTCCGCGTGCGACCAGCAGCACGTCGTGGCCGCCCTGGTGGAGCCGGGCCCCGATGGTGCCGCCCACCGCTCCCGCGCCGATCACGATATATCGCATATTAGGAGGTGTCACCTTTCATTTGGCGAGCGCCACCTCGGCCGGGGAGGCCGTGGAGGCGCGAAATCGCTCCCGGAAGATGGTCTTCAGCACCCGCCAGCCGTCGCGCAGCGCGTGCAGGTTGCTCTCGCCGTGGATGCGGCAGCGCTCGTGGCTGGGCACCTCCCTGGTGACCAGGCCGGCCCTCGCGGCGCGGATGTTCATCAGGGTCTCGATCTCGAAGCCGTCGCAGTCGAGGGCGAGCGCGTCGAGGTGGCGTGCCCAGAACGCGTTGTAGCCGTAACACAGGTCGGTGTAGCGCGTCCCGTACATCAGGTTGGTCAGGACGGTGAGCGCCCGGTTGCCGAGTGAGCGCAACGGGCTGAGGTCGTCGGAGCCGCCGCCCGGCGCGTACCGTGAGCCCTTGGCGAAGTCGGCGCCGGCGGCGAGCGCGTTGACGAACGAGCGGATCTCGCGGCCGTCGGTCGATCCGTCGGCGTCCATCATGACGATGATGTCGCCCTTCGCCGCGGCCGCTCCCTCGATCAGGGCGTTGCCCTTGCCGCGCCGGGTCTGCGCGACCACGCGCAGGTCAGGGCGGAGGCGGCGGGCGACCGCCACCGTGTCGTCGGTCGAGTCGCCGTCGACCAGGATCACCTCGTCGATCCAGGCCGGTAGGGTGGCGAAGACGTGGGGGAGGTTGTCTGCCTCGTTCAGCGCCGGGACGATGACGCTGACGGTGGCGGGGAAGGGCTGCTCGTTCATGCAGGCAAAGATCCCTTCACGCGCATGCAAGACACTTGACGACGCCTTGCATCAGTCGCGGATCTCTGTGTCGGTGACCACTCCGTGACCTGCGAACATATACGGAAAAAGGTGTTCTTACCGGCGAACGTCCATCCGGTCATGACGGCTTGACAACGAGCCGTCCCATGCGCTAGATCGTGGCTTCGTTCGTACGGGCCAGAATCTCGTCGACCGTCTCGGCGGGGGTCTGCGCGGAGGTGTCGAGCCAGAGACCGATGCGCGGCGTGTCGCGGCGCAGCCCCGCGTCCAGCTCGGCCACGGTCCACGCGCCGTAGGCGGTCTTGGCGCGGTCCGCCTCCCGACGCGCCACGGTGGCGGCGTCCGGCGAGAGCACCACCACCATCAGCGGGCGGGTGGTCACCAGCCGGGTGAACAGCTCCAGGTCGGGGCCGAGCACCACGTCCTGCACCACGGCGGTGAACCCCTCACTGGCGTAGAGGTCGGCCGCGGCGGCCGCGACGCGGTAGCGCAGGTGGAGCTGGCGCACCGCCTCCTCGCCGGCGCCGGGGGTCATCGGCACGCCGCCGGTGACCACCATGCGGCGGAACACGTCTCCCCGCACGTGCGCGGCCCTGGGCAGCCGCTCGGCGAGCGCCTGCGCCACGGTCGACTTGCCCGCCGCCTGGATGCCGGTGATCAGGTAGACGGCGCTCACCCGCCGGCCAGCTTGCGGACCCGCTCGGCGCCCACCGCCAGCAGCAGCGTCGGCAGCCGCGGCCCGGTGTCGCGGCCCACCAGCAGCCGGTAGAGCAGCGCGAAGAAGGCCCGCTGCGCCGCCTTCACCTCGGGCGTCGGCTTGGCGTCGGCCGCCAGCCCGGCCCGCAGCTTCGGCACCCCGTACACCAGCGTGGTCAGCCCCTCCAGCGACCAGTGCTCGTCGAGGCCCTCCGTCAGCATGCGCAGCGACTCGCGCTCGTCCTCGCCGAGCGAGCCCAGCAGCTCCTCGTCGGGCGACTCGCGCACCCGCGTGCGCTGGTCGGCGGGCACGTGCGTGTCGATCCACGCCTGCGCCCGGTCCAGCCTCGGCCGGACCTCGTCGAGCGCGGCGACGCCGTCGAGGTCGCCGAGTATGCGCCCGATCTGGCCGGTGTCGCCGGTCGTGACGTCGGCGATGGAGGCGAGAGTCCGGTACGGCACGGGCCGGGGGGTGGCGGCCAGCGGGCCGCGCGAGGTGCGCACGGCCCTGGCGTGCGCGGCCAGCTCGGCCGGCTGCGCCGCGTCCTGCGCGACCTTGCGGCCGAGCGCGTCCCACTCGTCGTAGAGCCGCTGGATCTCCTGGTCGAAGGCGACCTTGAAGGACTGGGACGGCTTGCGGCGGGCGTAGAGCCAGCGCAGCACCGGCGCCTCCATGATGCGCAGCGCGTCGGCCGGGGTCGGCACGTCGCCCTTCGAACTGCTCATCTTGGCCATGCCGGTGATGCCGACGAACGCGTACATCGGCCCGATCGGCCGCTCGCCGCCGAACACCGGGCCGACGATCTCCCCGCCGACCACCCAGGCCGAGCCGGGCGAGTGGTGGTCGACGCCCGACGGCTCGAACACCACCCCTTCGTACGCCCAGCGCATCGGCCAGTCGACCTTCCACACCAGCTTGCCGCGGTCGTGCTCGGCCAGCCGCACCGTCTCCCCGAACCCGCACGCGCAGGAGTAGGCGAGCTCCGTGGTGTCGTCGTCGTAGGCGGTGACCATGGTCAGGTCGCGCTCGCACATCTCGCAGTACGGGCGATAGGGGTAATAGGCGCCCGGCCGCTCCTCGCCCTGCTTGGTGCGGTAGCGCGCCAGCACCGCGTCGATGCTCTCGCGCTCGCGCATGGCGGTCAGGATCTGCTCCCGGTACGCGCCCGAGGTGTACTGCTCGGTCTGGCTGATGCCCCGGTAGTCGACGCCCAGCTCCGCCAGCGCCTCGATCATGGGCGCCTTGAAGTGGTCGGCCCACGAGGCGTGGTCGCTGCCCGGAGGCGCGGGCACCGAGCTGAGCGGCTTGCCCACGTGCTCGGCCCACGACGGGTCGACGCCCGCCGGCACCCTGCGGAACCTGTCGTAGTCGTCCCACGACAGCAGGTGCACGCACGCGTGCCCGCGCTTGCGGATCTCGTCGGCGACCAGGTGAGGGGTCATCACCTCGCGCAGGTTGCCCAGATGGATCGGCCCCGACGGGCTGAGGCCCGAGGCGCACACGATGGGCTCGCCCGGCGCGCGGCGCTCCGCCTCGGAGATCACCTCATCCGCGAACCTGGACACCCAGTCGGTCTCCGTGCTGTCAGCCACGCTCATCGCGCCATTCTTGCGGTTCCCCGGGGCCGAGGCCAACGCGCTACTCCCCGGTCGTGCCGTCGATCCGCTCGCGCAGCAGGTCGGCGTGGCCGTTGTGGCGCGCGTACTCCTGGATGAGGTGGATCAGCGTGCGCCGGTGCGACACGTCCTGGCCGTGGCGCTGCCGCTTGGCGAGCGCGTCCAGCGGCAGGGCGGCCGAGATCTCCCGGGCCCGCGCGATCTCCGCCCGCCAGGTGGCGAACGCCTCCTCGGCCGAGGCGGTGTCCACCTCGTCGAAGTCGGCGTCCTGGCGGGTGTCCTTGCCCCACAGCCGCGGCACGTCCTCGCCGTCGATGATCTGGCGGAACCAGGCCCGCTCGACGTGCGCCATGTGCCTGACCAGGCCGAGCAGGGACAGGCCCGACGGCGGCACGGCGCGCTCGCGCAGCCGCTCCTCGCTCAGCCCGGCGCACTTGGCGGCGAGCGTCTCGCGCTGCCAGTCGAGCCAGCTGTTGAGCACGGCGCGCTCGTCACCGGTGAAGATGGGTGGTGTCCGTTCCATCCGGGCAAGCTAGCGCACCTCGCACGCGTAGCCGGAGGGCAGCCCGGTGTCGGCGCCTGACCGGGTGGCCTGGAAGCCGAACGTGGTGCTCTGGCCGGGGCCGAGGGCGCCGTTGTAGGGGGCGTTCTCGAAGACCGCGCCGGACCTGGCGGCGTTCCACGAGCCGGTGATCTGGTGCCCGGCCGGCAGGGTGACCGTGACCCGCCAGCCGGTGATGGGGGACGTCCCGGTGTTGGTCACCGTGACGGGCTGGACGACGTAACCGGTGGGCCACTGCGTCTGGGTGGTGGCCACCGCCGCGCACCCGCCCGTGGTGCCGCCCGTGGTGGTGGTGACGGTGACCGTGCCGGAGGCGGGGGAGAGGTTGCCCGCCGCGTCGCGGGCGCGGACCTGGAAGCGGTACGTGCTCTGCGGCGTCAGCCCGGTGGCCGTGAAGGTCGTGGTCGCGGAGGTGCCCACCTGGGCGAACGAGCCGCCCGACGAGCCCGGCGCGCGCAGCACGTCGTAACCGGTGACGCCGGTGTCGTCGGTGGAGGCGGCCCACGTCAGGGTGGTCGCGGTGGCCGTCGTGCCCGTCGCGGTCAGGTTGCCCGGGGCGGTCGGCGGGGTGGTGTCGCCCCCGGTCGAGGCCGGTGGGACGCGGACGATCCGGTCGTCCTGGGCGACCGGGTTGCCGCGGCCGTCGCGGTTGCTGGTCGCCACCCAGAGCCAGCCGTCGGGGCCCACCGCGACCGCGCGCAGCCGCCCGTACTCCGAAGTGAACTCGGCCTGCGGGGTGCCCGCCGTGCCGTCCGGGTTCAGCGGCACCGCCCACAGCCGCTGGCCGCGCAGCGCCGCCGCGAAGAGCGTGCCGTTGGCGTACGCGAGACCGCTCGGCGACGCCTCGGCCGTGGTCCAGGTGACGATCGGGCTGCGGAAGGAACCGCTGCCGCAGGCGCCCTCGCAGGTGGGCCAGCCGTAGTTGCCGCCCGCGACGATCCGGTTGACCTCGTCCCAGGTGTTCTGGCCGAACTCGGTCGCGTACATCCTGCCCTGCGC
Organism: Nonomuraea harbinensis; assembly: GCF_019396385.1. Classification (GTDB taxonomy): domain Bacteria; phylum Actinomycetota; class Actinomycetes; order Streptosporangiales; family Streptosporangiaceae; genus Nonomuraea; species Nonomuraea ferruginea. The sequence continues at coordinate 90,560 of NZ_JAHKRN010000016.1, forward strand.
GTCCCAGGCCAGCCCTTGGACGTTGCGGTGACCGTAACTCCAGACCCGGGAGCCCTGGAAGGGGTTGTCGGCGGGGATCGCGCCGGTGGGCGTGATGCGCAGGATCTTCCCCGCGAGGCTGTTGAGGTTCTGCGCGTTCGAGGTGGTGCCGGCGTCGCCGGTCGCCACGTACAGCATGCCGTCGGGACCGAACGCGATGCGGCCGCCGTCGTGGATCGCGGCGCTGGGCACCCCGGAGAGGATCACGGTCTGCGTCTGCGGCGCGGTCAGCTCGAACCTGACCAGGCGGTTGTCGCCGGCGGTGCTGGTGAAGTACGCGTACACCCAGCCGTCCCTGACCGCGATGCCGAGCAGCCCGCTCTCACCCGAGGCGCTCACCCCGGCGACCGTGGCGACCTGCGTGGGCGCCTGGCCGGGGCGTACCCGCATGATGCGCCCGGTGTTGCGCTCGGAGACCAGCCCGCTGCCGTCGGGCAGGAAGGCCAGCCCCCACGGCACCTGCAGCCCCGTGACGGACACCTCCGCCCGATCGAAGTCGAACCCGCCGACCACCTGGGCGCGCGCCCCGGGGGCGGTGAGGACCAGGGCGACCAGCGCCATGACGAGCGCGGGGACGAGACGGGCGCGCATGACGGGCTCCTTGGCGGGATCGTCGTATGCGGACGCCAGCACCGTAGGCACCGGTGGGGCGAGACCTCAACGACCGCGGCCGGTCAGAGCCCGCGACCTGCGACGACGCCCGTCGGGAGGTGAAACTTTCAGGCCAGGGCGGTGGTCTCCTCCTGGCTGAATGCGATCACGATGTAGCGGCCGTTGGCGTAGCTGACCACGGGCCGGCCGAGCCGCTCGCCCACCCTGCGGGCCACGCCCTGGAAGAGGTCGATCATCTCGGGAGTGTCGGCGCTCACCCTGAACCGGCCGCTCGTGAGGAGGTGCTCGGTGACCAGGGAGGCGAAGCCGGCCTCGGCGCGGGCCCGTTCCTCCGCGTCGAGGGGGTTGCGACGGACCGGGGAGTGCTGGGGCATCGCTGATCTCCTTGTGATCGCCGTACCGGCATGCTAGCGGCGGCTCCAGGTTCCCTGGGAGTAGTAGCCGTTCGGATAGCCGTACGGGGGGTGCGGAGATAGGTTGTCGGGACTCCCTCCCCAGGTAAGGACGTATGTGATGCCGGCCCAGACGCCGCCGCCGATCTCCCCGCGGACGAGCGGGGCTGGCACGGGGGATTTTTGCCGTTATCTACCGTTTAAGTTACGTTTGTCGCACTACGGCGACCGTAACTATCGTTCCGGACGCCCGAATCGGGGGAGAGGGAAGCACGCGGACGGAAAGGCAGCAGGTCGCTCATGAGCGTCGTGAAAACCGGCATCAGGCGAAGGGTTCGGCTTCTGGGTGAGGCGCTGCGTCCCCCCAAGCCGGCCAAGGCGATGGAGGCGAACAGGCCCAGGAGCGCCGACTCCCCCCGCCCGCCGAAACGCGTGCAGGTCGTCGACTACAGCGTCCCGATCATGCCTCGCCAGGTGGAGTCGCCCGTCTTCGTGATCGCCTCGGTCCGCTCCGGCTCCACGCTCCTGCGCAGCCTGCTCAACAGCCACTCCCGCGTCCGCGCCCCGCACGAGCTGCACCTGCGCACGCTCAGGGTGCAGCCGGCCCCCGGCTTCTCCGAGGAGTCCATGCTGGAGCTCGGCCTGGACCAGGTGGAGCTGGAGCACGTGCTGTGGGACCGCATCCTCCACCTGGAGCTGCAGCGCAGCGGCAAGGACGTCATCGTCGACAAGACCCCGGGCAACGTCTTCACCTGGGAGCGGCTGAAGTACGCCTGGCCGAAGGCGAAGTTCCTCTTCCTGCTGCGCCACCCGGAGGGCGTGGTCTCCTCCCTGGAGAACCGCAAGGGCAACACCAGCTCGCGGGAAGCTCTGGAGGCGAACGCCCTGAAGTACTTCAAGCCCCTGGAGAAGGCCCGCACCACCCTCGACGGCCTGACGCTCCGGTACGAGGAGCTGACCGCCGAGCCTGAGCGGGTCACCCGCGAGGTCTGCGACTACCTGGGCGTGCCGTGGGAGCCGGAGATGCTCGACTACGGCAAGCACGACCACGGCAGGTACCTGCCGAACCTGGGCGACCGCAGCGACAACATCAAGTCCGGCCGGATCCAGCCGGCCCGCACCTTCGGCACCGCCACGCTCTCGCCCCGGCTCGCCAAGTACGCCGGCGCGTGGGGCTACGCCTGACGTCACCAGCACGACGGAAGCCGTGCGTCTCCAGGGAGGAGACGCACGGCTTCACTGCTGCGGGCGCAGCGCCATCCAGAGGACCACGCAGTCTTCCTCGGCCGGATTGCGCCAGGAGTGGGGCTGCTGGGTGCGGAAGTGGAGCGAGTCGCCGGCGCCCAGCATGTAAGCGGTGTCGGCGACCGTGAACGCCAGCTTGCCCGACATCACGTAGAGCAGCTCCTCGCCGGGGTGTCCCATCGGCTTGCTGCCGCTGCTCGCGCCGGGGAGGACCGTCGCGACGGCCGCCGCCATCAGGAAGTCGCCGTACGGGCCGGTGATCCCGGCCAGATCGAGCCCCGCGTGGGAGGTGTAGATCGGGCGCCTGTTGGCGGCCCGGGTGTGGACCGTCGGCAGGTGGTCGTCGTCGTCCTCGACGAAGTAGGACACGGGGAGCTCGAACGCTCCGGCGATCTTGAGCAGGGTCGTGATGGTGGGGACCATGTCCGACTGCTCGATCTTGTGGATCGTCGCCGCCGACACATCGGCGCGCTCGGCAAGTGACTGAAGCGAGTAGCCGTTCTGCTTGCGGAGTGACTTGATCTTCGGGCCGATACCGGAGACGACTTCGGCCACTCGTGCGATCACGCAGACCCTCCGCCAAACTCACGCGTTTCTCGGGTTCTCAACCAGTCCTTGTACACACCTTGACGGTACCTCAGAGCTACGTCAAGTATGGTGAATAGAAATTTGAGCATGCTCAATGCGGTGAGTTCCGATGGGAGACGAGCGGGAGATGACCAGGCGAATCGTTGTTGTAGGCGGTGGAGCCGCTGGGATGGGTGCCGCGGGTGCCGCCAAGGGCACGGACCCGAGCGCGGAGGTCATCGTCTTCACCGGATACGAGGACGCCGCGTACAGCCCCTGCGGGATTCCCTACGTCCACGGCCGCGAGATCGCGAGCTTCGAGTCGCTGTTCATGGCGACCAAGCAGCAGTACGTCGACCAGGGCATCGACATCCGCTACGAGACGACCGTCGCGAGCATCGACGTCAAGGCCAAGACGGTGACCACGACCGACGGGACCGTCGAACGCTACGACTCGCTCGTGCTCGCCACCGGCTTCGACTACGCCGACCCTGATGTGCCCAACAGCGACCTGGGCGGCATCTACTACGTCAAGAACATCCGCCAGGCGATGGAGTGGGACAAGGTCCTCGACACGGTGAAGACCGCGGTCGTCGACGAGGCGACGCCGCTGGGGGCCGAGATGGTCACCGCGCTCGCCCACCGCGGCATCGAGACCCACCTGGTCGACCCCGCCCCCTGGGCCATGTCATCCGCGACCGACCCGGACATCATGGAGCCGGTCCAGGAGTCCTGGATCGAGATGGGGGCCAAGCTCCACTTCAACACCAAGGTCACCGGCTTCGTCGGCGACGGCGGCAAGCTGCGCGAGGTCACCACGTCGCAGGGCGGCATCCAGGCGGACCTGGTGGTCGTCGCCACGAAAAAGGTCCCCAACGTCGAGCTCGCCACCGCCGCGGGTCTCAAGACCGGCATGAGCGGCGGCCTCATCGTCGACGGCCGGATGCGCACCTCGGTGAGCGGGGTGTACGCGGCCGGCGACTGCACCGAGATCCCGCACGGCGTCTCCAACGTGCCGATCCAGGGGCTCTCCGGCAGTCACGCCTACGCGCAGGGCAAGGTCGCAGGGGTGAACGCGGCAGGCGGCACCCGCGAGTACCAGGCCGTCTACGTGCCCTGGGGCATGGTGGCCGGCAAGTGGATGATCGGCGGGGTCTCCTTCAGCGAGACGCTGGCGACCGCCCTCGGCGTCCCCTTCGTCGTGGGCAACGCGCAGGGCATCTCCCGGGCGCGCTACTACCCCGACGTGAAGCCGGTCAAGGTCAAGCTCCTGGCCGAGCCCGAGCATCTGCGGCTCATCGGAGCCCAGCTCGTCGGCGGCGAGGGCATCAAGGAACGCGCCGACTTCCTGGCCATGGCCGTGCGCACCGGGATCACGATCAACGACCTGGCGACGATGGAGAACGTCTACAGCCCGCCGATCGGCGCGCTCAACGAGCCCATCTCGCTCGCGGCGCAGAACGCCCTGTCGAAGCTGGGGAAGTGAGATGGGGCTGACTCGCTGGGTACGCCAGACGTCCGAGCACTACCTGATGATCGACGCGCAGGACAAGGTGGCCGCCCGTCTCGGCGCCACCCGTCCTCTGCCGCCCCGCGGCGTCGAGATCTTCTGGCGCCGGATCTACGTCCCGGTCTTCCACCGGCTGCCCCTGAAGCTGCGCAACGCGGTCATCGCGCGCATGCCGGGGAGCCACCAGAAGCAGTGGAAGCAGCAACCGCCGCGAAAGGGACCCGCGGTCTGACAGCCGACAAACCATAGAGCGAGTAATTCACGAAGGAGTGACATGTCCACCAAGACGGTAACCGTCGCGACTCCCGCCGAAGGCGACGTTCTCTGGGACACAAGCGAGAAGGTCTTCGAAGACATCCGGGCCGAAGAGGGTCAGAAGGCCACGGTCTTCATCCACTCGGTCCCCTTCGAAGGGTCCGTCTCCCTCGTCAACCTGATGACGTCCACGCGCCTGCAGCGCAAGGGGTTCAAGCTGACCGTCGTCCTCTACGGCCCCGCCGTGCTGCTCGGCGCCGCCGGTCGCGGCTACCCCGCGGTCGGCAAGGAGGGGTTCCCGGGGAACCTGGCGGTCAACAGGCAGCTCCAGACTCTCCTGGACGAGGGCGCCACGATCTACGCCTGCCGCTTCGCCATGGGCGCTCTGTACGGCATGCGGGAGGACGACCTGATCCCGGGGATCAAGGCGTTCAACCCGCTCGACGTCCTGGACTCCGCCCTGACGGCATGGCGGGAGGGCCACTTCCAGCTCAACACTTGGACCATGTGATGACGAAAGCACCATCGCGGCACTCTGACGCCCACCGGCACATCGGAGTTCTGCCCGCCTTCCCGTTCTACGGCGGACCGCCCGTCAACCCGGACGTGAAGGCCCGCGCCACCGTCGACGAACTGCTCGCCGACCTGGACGCGGAGGGCACCGAGCGGGCGCTGGTGATCCCGAACTACGGGGTCCCCGATCCCAAGCACTCGTTCGAGCTCAACGAGCTCGTCGTCGAGGCGGCGGCGAGGGACGACCGGCTCCGCGCCGCGGTGTGGGCGTCTCCGCGACCGCAGGACGCCGAGCTCACCGAGAAGGCGCTGACGCTCGTCGGCGAGACCGGGGTGAAGGCTCTCAAGATCAGCTTCCTGCTCGGCGGGTCCGTCGAGGACGCCGAATGCCAGGTCCAGCTGGACAAGATCTTCGCCGCCGCCAAGGCCAACAACCTCGTCGTCCACGTGCACACCTCGCCGGGTGCGCAGTCGGACATCGACAAGGTCGGCCAGCTGGTGGACCGGTACGCCGACGAGACGCCGGTCCACCTGGTCCACTTCGGTGGCGGGGTGAGCGGCCACATCAAGCTCATCGGCACGAGGTTCTTCGACTGGATCGAGGCCGGCAAGAAGGTCTACACCGACCTCACCTGGTCCGTCGGGTTCGCTCCGTACTGGCTCGCGCAGGAGATCGAGCGGCGCGGGATCGGCGGCGACCGCGTGCTGTTCGCCTCCGACCTGCCGTGGGGCGACTTCGCGGGTGAGTACCACCGCATGATCGAAGCCGTCGGCGACGGTGAGCTGGCGGACCTCGTCTTCAACGAGAACTTCGACCGCCTGTACAGCTGACTCACAGAGGGCCGCGGGTCCCGGGGCGCCGCCCCGGGGCCCGCGGTCTCTCATCTATGCGCTGCACCAAGGGAGCAGATTTGGCAAGATCCGGAGAATCGCAAGAAGTCATCGCGAAGTGGGAGGGCGACTGGCGGGCGACCGTCACGGCCGGGGCGTTCTCGTTCCCGGTGGACGAGCCCCCGGAGGCCGGCGGCACCGACACCGGCCCGATGCCGACCGACTACTTCCTCGGGTCGCTCGCGTCCTGTTACGCGCTGGCGCTGGCGTGGTCGGCGCGCAAACGCGGCATCGAACTGCCCGACCTCCAGGTGTCGGCGGTCGGCGAGTACGACGGCCCGCGCTTCAAGGAGATCAGGCTGACCGTGAACACCAGCCTGCCGATCGAGGAGCTGGAACCGCTGCTCGCCCCGGCCTCCCGGGTCTGCTACGTCTCCAACACGCTCGCCCACGTCCCCAAGATCGACGTACGGCAGGCCGACATCTGCGCCTGAGGCGAGGCGCGCCCCCGCGCGGAGCACGCCTCGCCTCCGGGTCAGCTCCCCAGCTTCGCGTCCAGCGCCATCATCGTGTCGACGAACGCCTGGACCGGCGCCGTGGCCACACCGGCGCCGACCTGGCCGCTGCCGTCGGCGTTGTGCAGGATCCCCGTCGTCACCTGCGGGGTGATGCCGAGCTCGACGACCTTGCGCACGTCGACGCCCACCGGTGAGCCCTTCATCCCCCACACCGGGATCATGAAGCGGCTGGAGTTGCCCACGCACACCTGGTCGAGCTGCGTGGTCAGCTCGGCGGCGGCGGCCATGGTCCCCCCGACGATCTGGGCCACCGCCGGCGAACCGGCCGCGGCCGCGCCGCCGAGGCCCACGAGCTCCAGCACCGAGCTGTCCCCGATGTCCGGGGCGGCGTCCGCCTCACTCCGCCCCGGGTGGTAGAGCGCGCGCTCCACCATCGGCGCGGGCGCGAGGTGCCAGTCGGAGGACGGCCCGGCCAGCCAGGCGGCGAAGTCGGTCCCGTTGCGTGCCATGCCGGTCACGACCGAGCTGTTCTCGACCTCGGCGGCCCAGGCGGTCAGCGCCCGGGCGGCGGCCATGGCCAGCGTGAGGAACAGCAGGTGGTTGCCCGAGAGGAACGTCGCCGCCTCCGTCCGGCGGGGGTGGTCGCCCGACACCAGCGCGGGCAGCAGGTTGCGCAGCAGCAGGTTGGTCGCGGCCTGCGTGCGGACGTGCACGTCGTCGCCCATGGCGACCGCCTGCGCCGCCAGCGACATCACGTCGACCGGCCCGGCCTCGGCCAGGGCGGCGGCCAGCACCGGGCCGACCACCTCGCGCAGCAGCACCAGACGGTCGATCGCGCCGGGGGTGTCGCGGCCGAACCACGCCACGTCGCCGGGCCCCTGGCCGATCGGCGCGTAGGTGGTGACGCCGGCGTCGGCGAGCTCGACGGCCCACACGGGCGTGCCCGGCCCCATCGCCGTCGCCATCGGCACGACCACGCCGTGCGCGTTGGCCGGCTCCAGCCGTACGGAACAGTCAAGGAGCAGGGCGTCGGCCTCCTCGGGGTCGCGCGCCCACCCCTCGGCGCAGACCGCGGCGCGCATCGAGCGGCGCAACGGGTCGACCGTGTCCTCGATCGCGATGCGCGGCCCGCAGTGCAGGAGCACCCGGCCCTCGGCCAGGATCGGGATCACCTCGCCGGCGGTCCGCACGCCGACCAGCTGCGGCGCGCCCCGGTCCAGCCGCCGGAAGACCTCCTTGTTGGCGGCGTCGATCGTCGCCGCGTGCCGGCCGTAGAGGCGGCGAAGAGCCGCGACCACCTCGGCGTCACCGCCACCGGGAATCCGCCAGTCGACCTGGACCACCGGGCGCTTCTGCTCGGCGATCGCCTCGGCGAACAGCGGCAGGCCGATGTTGACGACGTTCACCTCCCCGGGAAGGCGCACCGGGGTGGCGGTATCAGTGGCGTTCATCGGTTTCTCCCTTGATGTCGTTCCCCTCGGCGGGGTCCCCCTTGATGAAGTTCTCCGCGAGCGCGACCAGCGCGGCCTCGGAGTGCTCGAACGAGGCGCGCGCGGTCCGCGCGCGGCCCAGCAACGCGGTCGCCTCCGCGAGGCAGTCGGCGGCCATCGCCTCGACCACGGGCGGGGCCGCTCCGCCGGCCAGCGTCCGCGTCTCCACGATGTGCCGGGGGTCGAGGATCTCGGTGAGGTCCCGGCCCTCCAGCCCGAGGGAGATCCCGGCGTACTGCTGGGCGGCGGACTCCAGCCGGGCCGCGTCGAGGTCGATGCCGCGCAGCCCTTCCCTGCTCGCCTCCCGCACGGCGATCCCGACCACCTGGTAGGCGGTCCGGTAGTCCACCCGGCAGGTCTGCATGACGAACTCCGCCAGGTCGGTCGCCTGGCTGAAGCCCGACTCCAGGGCCTCCCACATCCGGTCGGCGTTCACCGTCATGCTGCGGATGACCCCGCTGGTCAGCCTCGTCGTACGCAGCGCCAGGTCCAGCGCGCGGGGGATCTCGCCGTACGCGTAGATCAGGTTGTCGCTGCGGGCCGACGGGCTCTTGCTGACGGCGAGGAACCCGGTGAGCCGGCCGATCAGGGTGCCGGAGGCGCCGCGGATGATCGAGAGGGCGTACGGGTTGCGCTTCTGCGGCATGAGCACGCTGGAACGGCTGAACCCGTCGGCGATGGTGATGTAGTCGAATTCGTTGCTGGCCCAGATCTCCAGGTCCTCGGCCAGCTTGCTCTGCGTGGTCAGCAGGCTGGACGCGTGCGACAGCGCCGCGATGAGCCCGTCGATCTGCCACATGGCGTCGCGCGTGTGCTGGATGAACCCCTCGAAGCCGAGCAGTTCGGCGACCCTGCCCCGGTCGGCCAGCAGCCGGCTCCCGTTGACGCAGCCCGCCCCGCCCGGGCTGGTGTTGACCCAGGCCAGGGCGTCCATGAGCCGCTCGGCGTCACGCAGGACCGGGTAGGCGAAGCTGACCAGGTAGTGGCCGAACGTGGAGGGCTGCGCGTGCTGCAGGTAGGTCTGGTCGGGCAGCCACGTCGTGCTGTTGCCCGCCGCGACCTTCGCGATGGCCTGCGCCAGCTCCGCCGCCGCCTCGATCAGGTCCTCCAGGACGCTCCGCACGTGCAGCCGCAGGGCGATGCGCACCGCCTCGCGCCGCGGCCGGCCGGCGTGCAGCCACCCGGCGTCGTCACCGATCTGGGCGGTGAAGTACCGCTCCCGCGAGTTGTACGGCTCGCCGAACGCCGGGTCGTAGGGGAAGTCCTCGGCCGGGGTGCGCACGGCCCGGAGCAGCACCCGCATGAGCTGCTCGGCGGCGCTGTAGGGGACCACCCCGCGTTCGTGCAGATCGACGAGGTGCGCGAGGTCGGCGAGGTTGAGGCCCGCGTGCAGCAGCGGCGAGTCGGCGTTCTCCAGCGCGAACCCGCTGTCGATCAGCTCCTGGGCCGGGCCTTCCACCGGTGGGCCCAGGCGGTCGAGCCCGCCCCGGTGGTGCGCCGAGGGTGCGGACGGCAGTCCGTCGTCGATCATCGTGCCTCCCATCCGGCGACGGCGTCGAGCAGGCCGCCGGTGTGCCAGAGAACTGTGGTCAGGTCGGGGTCGTGGCGTCGTTCGCCGAGGATGCGGGGGAGGGCGCCCAGCGCCTTCGCGGTGTAGACCGGGTCGAGGACGACCCCTGAGGCGCGCAGCGCCAGCCGCGCGGCGCGCTCGCCCTCCTCCGAGGGGCGGGCGTGCCCGGGGCCGCGGGCGTCCTCGACGACGACATCGGACGCGTCCGGGATCTCGGTCCCCATCAGCCGGGCGCATCCTTCGCCCAGCTCGAGTATCCGCCGGGCGGTCTCATCCGGCGGCCGACTGACCGAGGCGCCACGAATCAGCATCCTGCGCCCCGACGCCACGGCCCCGGACACCAGCCCGGCCTGCGTCCCTCCAGACCCCGCCGCCACGACAACCACAACGGGCCCCACAAGCCGGCCCTCAACGTGAGCCCCGGCTTGTGCCCCGGACCGGCCCTCAGAGTGAGGCCCGTGCTGGGCCGCGGTTTGGTCCCCGGGCTGGGGCGCGGCTTGGGGTACGAGTTGGGTGGCGAGTTCGAGGGCTGCCAGGTGGAAGCCGGTCGCGCCGAGTGGAGTCGCGCCGCCGCGTGGTACGGCGAAGGCGGTCTGGCCGAGTTCGCCGGCCGCCCTCTCGATCGCGACGTCGACGAAGGCGCGGTCCGGGTCGTGGGTCCATCGGATCTCCGCGCCCCAGTGGCGGGCCGCGAGCAGGTTGGGGTGCGAGGTCTGGGGAGGCGATCCGGCGTAGATCAGTACGCAGCGCAGGCCCGCCCAGGCGGCGGCCGCCGCGGCGGCCTGGCAGAAGTTCGAACCGGGCGTCCCGCCGGTCACCAGCACACGCGCACCGGACTCACGGGCGGCCGCGATCAGCATCTCCAGCTGACGCGCCTTGTTCCCGGCCACCGCGAAGCCGGTGAGGTCGTCGCGCTTGAGCAGCATCCGCCCGCGCACGCCCAGCGCCTCGGCCAGCCGTGGCGCCTCCACCAGGGGAGTGGGCAGCACGGCCAGCTCGGCCCGGGGCGGCGCCACCCCCTGGTTCTCCCGGTGATCCGGTGTCACGGCCATGAGGGCGACTCCTCCGACCTGGCGCGGCGGGCGCGGGCGACCACGAGGTCGACCATGGCGGCGGCCGCGCCGGCGTCGGACGGGTTCTGGGTGCCGCCCAGGTGGGTGCGCAGGTTGGCCGCCATCCGGTCCGAGCGCACCTCGAGTCCCTCGACGAGCTGGACCCCGAGCCTCAGCGCCGTGCCCGACAGCAGGCACACCTCGGGCAGCGCCACCCATTCGGCCTTCCAGGCCCGCCCGTCACGTTCGTGCTGGCTGACGACCGACTCCAGCAGCACCCCGGCGTTGGCCCTGACCAGCCGGGCCAGCGTGTTCAGGTGCTCGCTGCCCTCGGGGTTGCGCTTGTGGTGCATCGTGATGCTGCCGACCACCCCTTCGGGACGCGGCTCGCCCAGCTCGCCGATCTCGGGGCGCTGCAGCTCGTACACCTCCTCGCCGATCCGCGCCAGCGTGCCGGTGACCAGGGCGAGCAGGCCGCCGAACTCGGCGATCCGGTCGCGGGCGCTCAGCCAGGAGATGACGGGGTCGGCCAGCCCGAGGTCGGCGCAGAAGCGGGCCCGTACGGCGAGTCCGCGGTCGCCGTACGCGACCAGGGTCCCGATGCCGCCGCCGAGCTGCCCGACGAGCCACCGGGGGGCGCCCTCGCGCAGCCTGTCGAGGTGCCGCCGGATCTCGTCCGCCCAGGACGCCGCCTTCCAGCCGAAGGTGGCCGGCGCCCCCGGCTGGCCGTGCGTCCGGCCCGCGATCGGGGTGTCGCGGTGCGCCACGGCCAGGTCGAGCAGGCGGTCCTCGATCCGGCGCAGGTCGCGCCAGACGATGCCGCCGACCGCGCGCGTCGCCAGCGAGGTCCAGGTGTCGGTGACGTCCTGGACGGTCGCGCCGACGTAGACGTGCTCGCGGGCCGGCTCGGGCAGGACCCGGCGCAGCTCGTGGATCAGGCCCAGGGTCGAGTGGCCGGTCTCGCGGGTGCCGCGCGCGACCCGGTCCAGGTCGAGCCGGTCGACGCGCAGCTCGGCGGTGATGGTCTCGGCGGCCCCTGCGGGTATGAGCCCTTCCGCCGCCTGCGCCCTGGCCAGCGCGGCCAGCACGTCGAGCCACCCCTGCAGGCGGCCCCGCTCGTCGAAGATCTGTCGCAGCTCGTCGGTGCCCCACAGGTGCGAGTAGACCGTCGAGTCCGAGATGCGCGCGCTCACGTCGCGTTCTCCCGCCCTTCCTCGGTGGTACGAAGCTCCTCGGCCAGGTCGGAGGCGGCGGCCAGCCCTGCCGAGACCAGGGTGAACGACGCTCCCCAGGGCACCACCACCGTGTCGCCGCGGGTCTCGATGTGCTCCTCCAGCAGGCAGCACTTGGTGAGCCGGGCCTCGCCGGGAGGGAGCGGCCTGACGGCCGCCAGCGCGGCCGGGCAGATGTCGACCTGCGTCACGCCCGCCGCCCGGTCCGGATAGAAGTGGTCGTGGATGGCGCGCGAGCGGGCGCAGCCCAGCAGCAGCCAGTCCGCCTCGGGCGGCACCTCGTCGAGATAGGAGACCTCCGCCCCGGGGACCGTGATGCCGCCCCCTCGGCACGGCAGCAGGTAGTGGCCGGCCGGCTCGCGGGCGGCCATCTCCTCCAGGTCGACGACCTCTGACACGCACTCGGTCGCCGGCAGCTCCTCGGCGGTGTCGAGGACGCGCCGTACCTGGTCGACCAGCTTGGCCGGCCAGGGCGGGGCGACGTCGAGCACGTGCACCCGTCGCGGGACGGCGTCCAGCATGAAGTTGACGTGCCCGTAACGGCCGCGGACGACCACGCAGCGCGGGGCGCCGGCGATCCCGGACGCCGCGCGCAGCAGCTGGCTGGGCACGGCGGTGTCGATGTCGGCCCGGTCCACGAGGATCGTCTCCTGGGGCGACGCCAGCACGCGCACGTCGGTGACGTCGACGAACAGCTCCTCCTCGCCTGCCTTGGTGACCTCGACCAGGGCCAGTCCGTCGTCGTTGCGGGCCACTATGAACCGGGTCCTGCGATACACCTGGCGGCTCAGGAAGAACTCCCGCAGGGAACGCTCGTCGAGACCCACCGGGACGTCGGTGAACGCCACGGTTCGGTACTGATGCGGGATCATGATGATTCCTCCAGTGGGAAAGTTCCCATCGTGTCTGAGCGCAGCCCCAGCCGGAGCGTCTCGACCGCCAGGGCGTCGGCCGGAGCGATGTTGCCGAGGTTCACGTTCGCGCCGTAACGCCGGATGAGCCAGGCCTGCTGCGCGCGAAGGGGCGCCTCGAACAGGGCGTTCTCCAGGCCCACCGCCGAGACGACCGCGTCGACGATCTCCGTGCGCACCTCGCCGGCCGGGTCGTACAGCCCGACGGTGCCGCTCTCGCGCCCCTCGGTCACCACCCAGCGCGCGCCCGCCTCCAGGTCGGCCCGCGCGTCGGCGCCCCACTGCCTGGCCGAAGGAGGCGTGTCGGGGTTCTTGACCCCGATCTCCGAGAGCACGACGAACCGGGACGCCGCCGCGCTGATCATCGCGTTCTTGTCGTCGCGCGGGATGGCCACCGAGCCGCACGACACCTCTATGCACGGGAACCCCACCGACTCGGCCCAGTCCATGAACCGGTCGAGCACGCCCTGCTGCCACGACACCTCAAGCAGGGTCCCCCCGGTGCAGGCCAGCACCTGGTGCGCGGCCAGCAGGTCGAGCTTGGCGTCCAGCGCCGGATCGATGTAGGCGGTGCCCCAGCCGAACTTCCACACATCGATGCTCGCGGCGGCGGAGGACAGCCGGAGCTCGGCCTCGGCCACCGACATGCCGTTGTCGAGGACGTGTGAGATGCCGCGCCGGCGGGGCTTGGTCGTGCGCTCCGGAAGGGTGAGAAAGCCGGCGACCTGCGATGTCTGGCCGCGCGACGCTTCACGGTAGCGAACGGGGTGTCCTGTCACGGGAAAGGCTTCCTCACTAGAATGACGTCTTCAGCGCCTGCTCTGTCTGCCGGCGCCACCCACCGCATGGAAGAGAACTCATCGTGCCGATCAACGACCTCGACCACCTGGCACAACGGCTGCGCGGCCTTCCGGGCGTGACGGCCAAGAGCGCCATCGGGGCGGTCACCGACGTGTTCGGCGGCGGTGACTGGTGGTCCGGTCCCGGCGACGACGGAGCTGTCGTGCACGATCGCGGGCGCAACCTGATCGTCGGCGGGGAGGCGATGCTGCCCTCCTTCGTCGCGAAGGACCCCTACGGCGCCGGGGTGGCGGCCGTCCTGGCGAACGTGAACGACCTCGCCGCCATGGGCGCCCGTCCTCTCGCGATCGTCGACACGATCGTCGGCCCGCGCGAGGTCACCAGGAAGATCCTGGAGGGCCTCAAGTGGGCCGGCGAGACCTACCAGGTGCCCGTGGTGGGCGGGCACCTCACCGAGAGCGACGGCCCGCCGAGCCTGTCGGCGTTCGGTCTCGGCACCGCGGAGAAGGTGCTGTCGGCCACGCACGCCGCCCCCGGCCAGGCGTTGGTGCTCGCCTGCTGCCTCGACGGGCGCATGCGCGACGACTTCCTGTTCTTCCCGTCGTTCGACGAGCGGGGCGACCGCCTGGCGGGCGACGTCCGGGCGCTGGCCGAGGTGGCGGAGTCGGGCGCGGCGGTGGCCGCCAAGGACGTCAGCATGGCCGGCGTGATCGGCTCGCTGGCCATGCTGCTGGAGGCCAGCAGGCTGGGCGTCCAGGTGGACATGGACGAGCTCCCCGTGCCCGAGGGCGTGCCGGTCGCCGACTGGCTGTCCTGCTTCCCCTGCTTCGCCTTCCTGCTCACGACGCCTGACGACCGGGTCGAGGAGTGCGCCAAAACCTTCACCGCGCGAGGGCTGACCGCGCGCCGGCTCGGCACCCTCGACGACACCGGCGAGGTGCGCCTGCGCGACGCCTCCGGCTCGGTGGTGGTCTTCGACCTGAACGAGGAGTCCGTCACCCGGCTGGGCCGCTGACACATGCCCGGCCTTCCTGACGTACGAAGTGATCACGTCAGGTCGATGCTCATCTGCTGGTGGGGCACGCCGACGTAGGCGACCGGGCCGCCCACCTTCGACCAGCCGAGCCGCCGGAAGAAGCTCACGTTGCCGAGCTGGACGTACGCGATCATGCGCGCGCCGCCGGCGGCCGCGGCGGTCTCCACCGCGTACCTGACCAGCGGGCCCCCCAGCCACAGGTGCCGATACTCCGGGAGCACCGCGAGCCGGTCCCCCTTCCACAGCCTCTCGCCGTCGGGCGCGGGGTAGCGGTACAGCCGGACCGTGCCGGCCGGCACGCCGTCGGCGAACGCGAGCACGTGGTGGACGCTGGGATCGCGGTCGAACTCGTCCTGGTCGGTCTGCTCGAACAGCGACTGCTCCGCCACGAAGACCGACCGCCGGATCCGGAGGTGCTCCTCCAGTTCCTCCGCCGCCGTCACCGTACGGCAGACGTGATGCGGCGCGGCCTGGTCAGAAAACGAGCGGGAGAGAGACGCGCCCATCGGGCACCACACCCTTCGTCGAACCAGCACCGGCACGTTCCAGGGCGGCCTGCCCCGAACACGCCTGGCAGCGTGCGCATCCCGCCATGACCCCGGTGGCGGTGAGCCCGCGTCGCAGCATGTGCGGGACGACCTGCCGGTAGATCCCCTCGACGTAGTCCGCTGACGGGGGCCGTTCGTCCTCCATGAGGCTGCCCGGGACCGGGCGCAGCGGGACGATGAACGGGTAGACGCCCATGTCCACCGCCCGGCGGCACATGTCCACCGTGAGGTCGGGGTCCTCGCCCATGCCGAGGATCACGTACGTCGAGACCTGTCCTTCGCCGAAGACCCGGACCGCGCGTTCCCAGGCGGAGAAGTACGCCTCGATGCCCCAGCGCGCCTTGCCCGGCGCGACCCGCGCGAGCACCTCGGGGTCGAAGGTCTCCACGTGGATGCCGACGGAGTCCACGCCCATGTCGCGGACCCGGTTGATCACGTCGAGGTCGGACGGCGGCTCGAACTGGACCTGCACCGGCAGCCCGGACGCCTCCTTCACGGCCTGGGCGCACCTGCCGACGTAGAGGGCGCCGCGGTCCGGGGTGGCGGTGCTGCCGGTGGTGAGCGTGGCGTCGACGGCGCCGTCCAGGTCGCGGGCCGCCACCGACACCTCCGCGAGCATCTCGGGCGTCTTCTTGGCGATCGTGCGACCGGCCGCGAGGGAGACCCCGATCCCGCAGAACGTGCACTGGTCGGAGTTGCCCCAGTAGGCGCAGGTCTGCAGCACCGTGCTGGCCATGGAGTCCAGGTGCATGAGCGCGATCTGCCAGTAGGGGACGCCGTCGGCCGTCTTCAAGTCGTAGTACTTCGGCCGGGGAGCCAACGCCGCGTCCGCCAACCGGACCGAGCCCTCGTAGATGCCGAAACCGTCGTCCTCCTGCCGCAGGGCGTACGGGGAGTCACGCACGTAGTCGGCCGTGGTGGGAACCGTGGCCGGGCTTCCGTCGATCCACAGCATCCCCGCGTCGGCGGGACCGGCGCCGCCCTTCCGCGCCTCCATGGAGATCTCGGTCCGCAACCCCCGGCTCTGCAACCGGGCGATCAACTCGGCGAGTTCCTCCTGGTCGAGGGTCCGGTGGGTGTCGGGTGCCTCGGTCATGATGTGGCTCCTTGTCCGGGCCGACTCTTAACGGTGCTCGGCTAGACCGCCATGAAGGATGACGCATTTACTATAGGAAACTACTCTTTGACTACTATAGAAAGAATGTAGGGAGTGGCAACTAGGCGTCAGCGAATGACCGGGTATGCCCACAATCGCCCGGTCTGTGGCGTGTCTCATCAGGAGTCCTTGAGCCGGGTCACCCACACCTCCCGTTCCTCCGCGGAGGCGGCCTCGTGAAGGACGTGTCCCCCGTCGCCGGGCTCGCCTGACGCGAGCCGGCCGGTCTCCAGGTCGATGCGCCCCCGCTCGACGGTGTGCACGCAGGCGGTGAACGTCTCGTCCGGTCGCGTCGTCACGAGCAGCGCCCGCCCGGTGGCGGGGTCGACCTCCAGCCGCCGGTACGGGACGAACGGGTCTCCGGGACGGTAGCCGGACTCCTCCAGCACCAGCCATCCGGCCCCCGGGGCGGCCTGCGCGAGGGCGGCCAGGCGGTCGTCCAGCGTGACCTCTTCGAGCGCCTCCCGGTAACGCATCGCGAACGCGGCGCCCGCGACGGCCTCGACGTCCAGGCCGTCGGACGTCAGCAGCTCGCTGGACTCGACCACCCGGCGCACCAGCTCTCGGTGCTCGGCCCAGGCTACGACCAGCGGTTCGAGGCCCCGCCCCGACTCGCGGAGCCGCTGCGCGACCGCGCCGACCAGGCGCGTGGTCCTGAGGTAGATGTCCGGCTGGTGGGCGCTTCCGGCGAAGGCCCGCTCCGCGGCCGCGGTCCAGAGGCGGAGAAGCTCGCTCGCGGCCTGCCGGGCGTCGGGTGCGGGTCCTGGGTCACGCACACCCTCAGTCTCGGACATTTGATATTTCCTCCTGGACAGTTCACTATACTAAACGTTACATCTAGTATCGGATATTGAGGTAGGGGCGACCAAGCAGTGAGCAACGTAGCTGTGGTGGCTGTCGGCGGTAACGCCCTGACCCGCGCGGATCAGCCGGGTACAGCCGAGCAGATCGAGAGCAACGCCGCCCAGATGGCGTCGGGGATCTCGAACCTATGCGAGGCGGGTTGGTCGGTGGTCGTCGTCCACGGCAACGGCCCGCAGGTCGGCCATCTGGCGATCCAACAGGAGGGGAGCGTCGATCTGGTGCCACCGCAGCCGCTGTACTCGCTGAACGCGATGTCACAAGGGCAGCTCGGCAGCGTCCTCGTGCGCGCGATCGACACCATCCGGGGGCCCGGCACGGCCGTCGGCCTCATCTCGCACATGGTCGTCGACCCGCACGACCCCGCCTTCCGCACGCCCACCAAGCCCATCGGCCCCTTCTTCACCGAGACGGAGGCCGCGGCCATGGCCGAGCGGCGCGGCTGGGAGATGAGACAGGACGCCGGGCGGGGCTTCCGGCGGATGGTCCCCTCGCCCCATCCCACCGAGATGCTGGAGCTGTCCGCGGTCACGCCCCTGCTCGCGGCCGGCAAGGTGGTCCTCGCCGCCGGCGGCGGCGGAGTGGCCGTGGCCCGTGACGACCAGGGCCGCTATCACGGCGTGGACGCCGTGATCGACAAGGACTCGGCGGCCGCGCGCCTCGCCGGATCACTCAAGGCCACGATGATGATCCTGGTGACGGGGGTCGACGCGGTCATGGTCGACTACGGCACCCCGCGGGCCCGCGCCGTCCACGAGCTGTCTCTCGCGCAGGCCGAGCGGTATCTCGCCGAGGGCCAGTTCCCGGCCGGGAGCATGGGGCCCAAGATCCGGGCGGCCACCGACTTCGTACGGGAGAGCGGCGGGACCACCGTCATCACCTCGGCGGAGCGCATGCTCGACGCCCTGGACCCGCAGAACCGTGTCGGCACGCACATCGTTCCCGAGCAGGCAATGAGCATCGCATGAGCACCCACGACAACCTCGCCCGCGTCCGCGTCGTCCGTGACACCTACCTCGACTCCCTGCGGCTGCTCGTCGCCACCTCGGTCATGGCCGAACAGGACGGCGTCACCTGGGCGGGCGCCGTCATGGCGACGCCTTCAGGCCGGGAGAACCTCGAGGCCGAGGGCTTCGGCGCGGAGTCCGTCGGCCAGGCCGGGGCGAACGACCTCGTACTCGCCGTGCGCGCCCGTGACGAGGCCGCGGCGGAGGCCGCGCTCGCCGCCGGCGAGCGCGCCGCGTTCGAGGACGCCCGCGCCGAGTCCGGCGAGGCCGCCGCCGCCGCGCCCCGCACCGTCAGCGGAGCCGTCGCGCAGCTGCCGGACGCGTCCGTGGCGATCGTCTCCGTGCCCGGTGGTTACGCGGCGCTGGAGGCCCACCACGCGCTCTCCCAGGGGCTGCACGTCCTGCTGTTCAGCGACAACGTCTCGCTGGACGAGGAAGCGGAGCTCAAGAAGCGGGGGAACGAGCTCGGCCTGCTGGTCATGGGGCCGGGGGCGGGCACCGCGGTGATCTCCGGCACCGGCCTCGGGTTCGCCAACGCGGTACGCCGCGGGCCGGTCGGCGTCGTCGCCGCCGCGGGCACCGGGGCGCAGGAGGTGTCGGCCCTGCTCGACCGCTGGGGCGTCGGCGTCTCGCACGTGATCGGCGTCGGCGGCCGTGACCTGTCCGAGGCCATCGGCGGCCGGATGGCCAAGGCGGCCGTGCGCGCTCTCGACGAGGACCCCGAGACCGAGGTGATCCTGCTGGTGTCCAAGCCGCCGAGCGAGGCGGTCGCCCACAGCGTGCTGGAAGAGTGCGGGTCCACCCCGGCGGTGGCCGCGTTCCTCGGCCTCTCGGAGATGGAGCCGCCGTCCGGGGTGCGGATGGCGCGGACGCTGGAGGAGGGCGCGCTCACCGCCGCCCGGCTCGCAGGCAAGACGCCCCCGGCCGCCTCCGAAGGCCTGCGCGCCCAGGTGGAGGAGCGGCTCGGCTCCCTGGGCGACGAGCGGCGCACCGTCCGCGGCTACTACTCCGGCGGAACGCTCTGCTACGAGGCCCAGGTGATCATCAACGAGCTGCTGGGCGAGGTGTACTCCAACGAGCCGCTCCTGCCCGGCAACACGGTCCCCGCCCCGCCCGGCGCGAACGTGCTGCTCGACCTGGGCGCGGAGGAGTACACCGTCGGCAGGCCGCATCCGATGATCGACCCCGGCAACCGCATCCGGATCCTCCGCCAGGAGGCCCGCGATCCCGAGGTCGCGGTGGTGCTGCTCGACGTGGTGCTCGGCTACGGCTCGCACGAGGACCCGGCGGGGCAGCTCGCACCGGTGCTCGGCGAGATCATGGCCGACGGCGGCCCGCAGGTCGTCGCGTACGTCCTCGGCTCCGACACCGATCCTCAGGGCTACGCCAGGCAGCGCGCGACGCTGGAGGGGATCGGCTGCCTGGTGACCGAGACCGCGGCGCGCGCCGCGTACACGGCGGCGGCCATCGCGAGCCGCCGCCCTGAACTAACGGAGTCCCACCGGTGACAGAACACCTCCGCCTTCCTCCCGTCGCCCTGATCACCTACAGCACCCGGCCGAGGGGCGGCGTCGCGCACACGCTGGCGCTGGGCGAGGCGATGCACGCGCTCGGCCAGGACGTCCTGATCATCGGCCTCGGTGACCCGGGCAAGGGGTTCTTCCGGCCGGTCGCCGCCCCGACGCACGTCGTCACCGCGCCCGTCACCACCGGCGGGCTGGAGGAGAAGGTCGCGGCGAACATCGACGCCCTGGAGGCGGCCCTGGCCGACCTCGCCCCCGCCTACCCCATCCTGCACACCCAGGACTGCATCGCGGCCCGTGCGGCGGCCCGCGTGCGCGACGCCGGGATCCCCAGCAGAGTCGTCCGCACCGTCCACCACGTGGACGACTTCGACAGCGAGATCCTGATGGACTGCCAGCGCCAGGCGATCCTGGAGCCGGACCAGATCCTGGTGGTCACCAAGATCTGGCAGGACATCCTGCGGGAGGACTACGGAGTCCTGGCCGACGTGGTGCCCAACGGCGTGGATCCGGCCCGCTACAGCCGGCACTCCCCGGAGGTCGTGGCACGGCTGCGGGCCCGGGTCGGCGCGACCGACCGGCCGCTGCTGCTGTCCGTCGGCGGCATCGAGCCGCGCAAGGGCAGCGACACGCTGGTGGCCGCGCTGTCCAGGCTGGTCGGCGAACGTACGCCGCCGCCCGTGCTGGCCGTGCTCGGCGGCCACTCCTTCCAGGACCACCGCGCCTACAGGGAGAAGGTGCTGGCGAGCCTGGACGCCCTCGGCCTGACCCTGGGCAAGGACGTCGTCGAACTCGGCACCGTGCCCGAGGACGAGATGGCGGCGTGGTACGCGGCGGCGGACGTGCTGGCGTTCCCTTCCGTGAAGGAGGGGTTCGGCCTGGCCGCCCTGGAGGCGATGGCGGCCGGTCTTCCCGTGGTCACCAGCGACATCCCGGTGTTCAGGGAGTGGCTGGTCCCCGGCCGCGACGCCCTGCTGACCCCCGTCGGCGACGCGGGAGCGCTGGCCGACGCGCTCTCGGCCGTGCTCGACGACGAGGCCATCCGCGCCCGGCTCCGCACCGCGGGCCTGAGCCTGGCCGACCGCTACACGTGGACCGCCAGCGCCCGCCGGCACCTGGAGCTGTACGCCGGCAGCCCGGAGGCGCTCACCGCACACTGACACGGCTCACCGCGCCGAAGGGCACGGACGGAGTGTGCATTCGGCCACTGACCTGCCACGCCGCCTGCCGCACCCTGAGGTTGCCCGCGTTTCGCCATGGCACGCCGGTCGACCAGAGGGAGTAACGGCATGCGATCTCACAAGCTCGTCCTCGCGCTTGCCCGTCGTCGGCCAGGGCGACGTGCTCGGCTCGGTCACCGCCTGGGGCTTCACCTGTGCCACGCTCTCCACGGGCGAGGTCCAGGAGATCCCGCAGCACATCTTCAGCAGCGATCCCCGGCGACGAGTGCCTCAACCTGAATGTCTGGACACCGGGCGTGGACGACGGCGCCCGCCCGGTGATGGTCTGGATCCACGGCGGTTCCCTGCGCAACGGCTCGTCGAGCATGCCGCTGTACGACGGCCACGCCTTCGCCCGCGACGGGGTGGTGCTGGTCTCGATCAACTACCGGCTCGGCGTGGAGGGCTTCGGCGTCTTCCCGGACGCGCCGGACAACCGCGGCCTGCTCGACCAGGTCGCCGCGCTGGAATGGGTACGCGACAACATCGCGGCCTTCGGCGGCGACCCCGGCAACGTCACCGTGTTCGGCGAGTCGGCGGGGGCGATCAGCATCGGCGCGCTGCTCACCAGCCCGCGGGCGAAGAGGCTGTTCCACCGGGCGATCATGCAGAGCGGCCCCCGCACACGGCCACGCGCGAGGAGGCCGGCAAGATCGTCAAGCTGATGGCGGCCGAGCTGGGCGTGCCCGCCACGGCCGGGGCCTTCGCCGCCGTCGACCGCGAGCGGCTGCTCGACACCCAGGCCGAGGTCGTCGGCAAGGCGAACCCGATCATCGGCGGCCCCGCCTTCCACATCGTGGCCGAGCCCGGGGCCGCCCCGGTCGAGGCCGACCTCCTCATCGGCGCCAACCGGGAGGAGTACCGCCTCTGGTTCGTGCCCACCGGCGCCGTGGACCGGGTCAGCCGCCTGACCCTGCGCCTGGCCCTGCTGAAGTTCCGCATCCCCGCCCGCGCCGCCCGGCTCTACCGGTCCGCCCGGCCCGGTGCCAGGCCCGGCGAGATCCTCGGCGAGATGGCCACCGACCTGCTCATGCGCGGCCCGCTCAACCGCCTGGCCGACTCCGTGGAACGGGCCCACGTCTACGAGTTCGCCTGGCGCTCACCGGTCATGGACCTGGGCGCATGCCACGGCCTGGAGATCGGCTTCGTCTTCGACAACCTCCGGCACTGCCGTGAGCTGGCCGGCGACGACGCCCCGCAGGAGCTGGCCGACGCCATGCACCGGGCCTGGGTCGCCTTCGCCAAGACCGGCGACCCGGGCGGGCAGCGGTGGGACTCCTCCCGGCCCGTCATGGTCTTCGACTCGCCGGGCTCCGGCGTCGTCCACGCCCCCAGGGACGAGGAGTTCAGGATCTGGCTAGATCGCGAGCGGTGACAGCCGCCTCCAGCAGCCGTGCCCGCACCCGCCACAGCGCGCCCATCCTGGAGGTCTTCCGCCGTCACACCCGCACCGTCCTGCTCGGGGTGGGCACCGGCTTCGGCTTCTACGTCATCTTCTACGTGCTGCTCGTCTTCGCGGGCTCCTACCTGACCACCCAGCTCGGGCACCCGGCGCAGGTGCCGCTGGTCGCGGTGGACATCGGCTCGGTCATGGTGATCGTCTTCGGCCCGCTCTGCGGCAGCCTCTCCGACCGCTTCGGCCGCCGCCCGATGATCGTGACGGGCTCCGCCCTGACCGCCCTGTTCAGCTTCGCCTTCTTCGCCATGCTGGCCACCGGCGGCGCCACCCTGATCTACCTGGCCTACGCGCTCGCCTTCGGCCTGGTGACCATCATGTACTCGCCGCGGATCACCTTCATCGCCGAGCAGTTCCCGACGGCCGTGCGCTTCAGCGGCGCCTCGGCCGCCGGGCAGATCGGCGCGGTGCTCGGCGGCGGCCTCGCCTCGCTGATCGCCACCGCCCTGCTCGCCGCCTGGATCTGGGCCGTCGCGGCCTACGTCTGCGCCTCGCTGCTGGTGTCGCTCGCCTGCACGCTGGCGCTGAAGGAGACCAGCCGGAGCGACCTCACGGCAGAATGAGGTCGTGACTAGCGATCGATCGGCAGCACTCGCGACCCAGCGACGGTTCGCCGCCTCCCAGGTCCGGCTCCCGGAGCACGTCCTGCTGGAGGGCACCTCCGGCCGGATCCTGCGCGAGGCGCTGCTGCTCTTCGCCGAGCGGGGCTTCTACGGCACGTCCATCCGCGACCTCGGAACGGCCTGCGGGATCCGCTCGGCGACCCTCTACTCCCACTTTCCCGCCAAGGAGAACGTCCTGGCGGAGCTGGTCCGCATCGGTCACGAGGAGCACCACCGCCGGCTCGTCGAGGCGGCCTCCACGGGGCCGGCGGACCCCCAGGCGCGCCTGCGCCGCGTGGCCCGCGCGCACGTCCTGGTCCACGCCGAGTTCCCCATGCTCGCGGTGGTCGCCAACAACGAACTGCACGCCCTCTCCGCCGAGCTGGCCGGCCCCGCGCTCATGCTCCGCGCCGACGGCCGCCAGCTGCTGATCGACATCCTCGACGAGGGCATCACCGAGGGCGTCTTCGACGTGCCCGACGCCTTTCTGGCGGTCACGGCGATCAGCGGGATGGGGATGCGGGTGGCCAACTGGTACGACTCCGCCATGCCGTACGAACCCGAGGAGGTCGCGGACACCTACGCGGAGTTCGCCCTGAGGCTGACCTTGGCGGGGCGCCCCTGACGACGGTGGCCCGGTCACCGTTCCAGGTCGCGGAGGTAGGCGGCGAAGCCTTCCAGACCGTCGATGTTGCGCGGCCCGCTGATGCCCTCGTTGTAGTCGAGGACGTAGAAGCGGTCGTGGACCACCGCGGGCAGTGCGCTGGTGGCGGGGAACTCCTTCAGGAACGCGATCTTCTCCCGGGCGGGCTTGTCGCCGTAGTCGAGGATGACGATCACTTCCGGCCGCGCCTCGACCACCGCCTCCCAGGTCACCTCGCTCCAGCGGGCGTCCAGCCCGGCGAAGACGTTGCGGCCGCCGGAGAAGCGGATGATGTCGTTGGGCGGCACCTGGGCGCCCGCGGTGAAGGGTTTGTCGGTGCCGGAGTCGTACAGGAAGACCGGCACGGGGTCGCCCTTCGGCGCCCGCGCCCGCACCGCCTCGACGCGCTCCCGGTATCCGGCGACCAGGGCCCGTGCCCGGTCCTCGACGCCGAAGATCCGGCCGAGGCGTTCCAGGTCGGTGTAGAGGCCCTCGAAGGGGGTGACCCGTTCGGGGTGGCCGGGATAGTTGAAGCACGACTCGGCGTGCATGAAGCTCTGGATCTTCAGCCCGTCGAGGATGGCCGGGGTGATGCCGCGCTGGTCGCTGAAGCCCGAACGCCAGCCGGCGACCACGAAGTCGGCCCTGGCGTCCACCACGAGCTCGCGGTTGAGCAGGTCGTCGCTGAGGAACTCGACCTCGGCGTACTCGGCGGCCCAGGGGGACTCCTCGACCGGAGGGTTCGCGGGCGGCATGACGTAGCCGTGCACGTGCTCGGTGAGACCGAGGGCGAACAGCTTGTCGGCGCTGCCGGCCTCGTACACCACGGCGCGGGCCGGCGTCGTGTAC
Organism: Nonomuraea harbinensis; assembly: GCF_019396385.1. GTDB lineage: Bacteria > Actinomycetota > Actinomycetes > Streptosporangiales > Streptosporangiaceae > Nonomuraea > Nonomuraea ferruginea. The sequence continues at coordinate 114,999 of NZ_JAHKRN010000016.1, forward strand.
TCGACCTGCTCGCCGCACCGGTTGACGGTCACCTTCCGTACGGACGCCGTACCGTCCTGGATCCGCGCGCCGCAGCCGGCGAGCAGGAGTGTCCCGGTCAGGACGGCGGCCAGCGGACGGAGGGAGCGGGACGTACGCGCGATCATGCGGTGGTTCCTTTCATGGGCCGAGGTCGTAGAGCACCTGCGGCACACCGGTGAGGGGATGGGGGACGACGCTGGCCACGACGTCGAAGACGTCGCGCAGGAGAGCTTCGGTGAGGACCTCGCCGGGCGTGCCGGAGGCGACGACCTCGCCCGCGGCGAGCACGACCAGGTGGTCGCAGGCGGAGGCGGCGAGGTTGAGGTCGTGCAGGGTGACGAGCACGCCGAGGCCGGAGCCCTTGAGCATCGACAGCAGCCGGATCTGGTGGCGCAGGTCGAGATGGTTGGTCGGTTCGTCCAGGACGAGGAGCCGCGGCTCCTGGACGAGCGCGCGGGCCACCAGCACCCGCCGGCGTTCACCGCCGGACAGCGCCAACACCCCCCGGCCCGCCAGGTGCAGGACCTGCATCCGCTCCATGGCCTGCCGGCACAGCTCCCGCTCGCGCGGGCCGAGCGCCTGGTTGCCCCGTACGTGCGGGGCCCGGCCGAGGGCGACCACCTCCTCGACCGTGAAGTCGAGATCCGCGCCGCCCTCCTGGGTGAGTGCGGCGACCACGCGCGCGCTGTCCCGCAGCGTCATGGCGGACAGGTCCTGACCGTCGATCCAGATCGCGCCGCGCGACGGCCGCAGCGCCCGGTAGACGCACCGCAACGCCGTCGTCTTGCCCGAGCCGTTGGGCCCGATCAGCCCCACGACCTGGCCGGGCCCGACGGCGAGCGAAAGACTCTCGACGACGGTGACGCCGCCCAGCGACACCGACAGGCCGTCCACCTTCAGGTCGGCCGTCATGACCGGCCCCCGAAGAGGTAGCCGCGCCGGCGCAGCAGCGTGACGAACACCGGCACGCCGACCAGCGCGGTGATCACCCCGATCGGCAGCTCGCGCGGCGCCACCACGGTCCGCGCCATGAGGTCGGCCCAGACCATGGAGACGGCGCCGGCGAGCGGCGCGACGGCCAGCACACGCACGTGCGCGGCCCCCACCCACAGCCGCACCACGTGCGGCATCACGAGCCCGACGAACCCGATCGCGCCGCTGACGGCCACCATCGCGCCCGTGAGCAGCGAGGTCAGGACGAACAGCCCGCGGCGGAGCGTCTCGGTGTCCACCCCGAGGCTCATCGAGGTCTCGTCGCCCAGAGCCAGCACGTCCAGACTCCGGCCGAGCCGCCGCAGCACCACGACGGAGACGGCCGTGACGACCGTCACCACCGGCAGCGCTCCCCACGTCGCCCCGCCCAGGCCGCCCATCGACCAGAACAGCACGGTGCTGGTCGACTCGCCGTCCGGGGCGAAGTAGACGATCAGACTCATGACCGCCTGGAACCCGAACGCCATCGCCACCCCGGTGAGCACCAGGCGCAGCGGCTCCAGCCCGCCGCCTCGACGTGAGACCAGGTAGACCAGGGCCGAGACGAGCAGCGCGCCGAGAAAGGCGCCGGCGGAGACCGCGTAGATCCCCATCGCGGCCAGCCCGCCGGACACCGTGACCAGGACGGCCCCGGCCGACGCCCCTGACGACACCCCCAGGATGAACGGGTCGGCCAGCGCGTTGCGCACCATGGCCTGGACCGCCACGCCGACCGCGCTGAGCCCGGCTCCCACCAGCACGGCCAGGAGCACCCGCGGCGTCCTGACCTGCCAGATGATCTGGTAGGCCGTGATCTCCTCGGCGGAGATCGCACCGCCGGTGACGGCCGCCCACAGGTAGCGCAGCGTCTGGCCGGGAGGCACGGCCGCGGCCCCCGAGCCGATCGCCAGCAGCACCGACACCGCCAGGGCGACGGCCAGCGACACGACGATCACGCCCACGCGCGGGCCTTCGCGTGCCTCGGACGGCCGCTTAGGAACGAAAACCGTTTTCATTGCCGCTTATCATCAGGGAAGCGGCACGGCATGTCAAAGGCGGGCCCTTGTGCAGGGCCCGCCTTCGGGGTCACGCCATCAGCGCTGCTGGGTCAGCAGACCCGGGCGGTAGGGCAGGAGCCCGTAGTCGCCGCCGGAGTTGGGGCTGCGCCCCTGGTAGAGCAGCTGCAGGTTGCAGGGGTCGACGGTGAAGGTCTGGTCGGCGTTGGCGCGGACCAGCTCGCCGTGACTGATGTCGTTGGTCCAGGTGGCGCCGCTGTTGGCCTTGCCGGCGAAGGGGTTGCCCTCTGTGGCGGCCTGCGGCGTCCACGAACCGTTCAGGCTGGTGGCCGTGAACGAGCGGAAGTAGCGGCCCTGTGAGCCGATCGCCTCGACGAGCATGAGGTACTTGTTCTGGCCCTGGAGCTTGTAGACCTGGACGCCCTCGAACAGGTTGTTCGTCGTGTCACTCATGATCACGGTCGAGGTGGTGCCGAAATTGCCGGGGAAGTTCCCGATGGGCATGCTGGCCCGGTAGATCCTGCCGTTGTCGCCGGCGAAGAACAGGTACATGTTCGTGCTGTCACCGATGAGTGTCTGGTCGATGGGGCCCGTTCCGGAGTTCGAGATGCTTCCGGAGAAGAGCGGCTGCTCCGACGACCAGCCGTTCGGGTTGGTGGGGTCGCTCGACGTCCTGTAGGAGAAGGCGGTCCTGCCCCACTGGTAGGCGAGCACCCAGATGTTCCTGGGGGCGAAGTAGAAGAGCGTGGGCGCGACGGTGGAGGACGACATCGTGTTCTGGCTGGCCGAGGCCATGTCCGACCAGTTGGTGAACAGGCTGAAGTTCATCGAGCCCCACCTGGTGCCCGTGTCGTGCGTCGTCGCGTAGACGAGGTGCCTGCCGTTGTAGGGGGCGACGGTGAAGTCCTTGAGCGAGACCCAGCCCGACTTCGGCTGCGCCAGCGGGCCCGTCGACGTCCAGCGGTACGTCGAGGGAAGGTCGCACTGGCCCGGGTCGCCGCCGCCGCCGTCCACCCGGACGAGCTGCCACTGCTGGTTGTTGCCGCCCCAGTCGTCGTACTGGACGATGTTGGCGTTGTCGGCGGTGGAGGCGCCCTGCACTTCGAGTGCCTTGTTGCTGTGGCGGGAGATGAGCCGCACGTGTCCGTCCGGGCTGTCGGCGAGCCGCCACTGCTGGTTGGTGCCGTTGTGGTCGGCCCACTGGACGATCGCACCGCCGTTGGCGGTCGACCAGTTGTAGACGTCCAGCACCTTGCCGGAATGGCGGGACTTCAGGCGGTAGTAGCCGCCGCCCGAGTCGACGAACTGCCATTGCTGCTGGTTGCCGTTGTTACGGGTCCACTGGGTGATGCGGCCGCCGTCGGCGGTGGACAGGTTGTAGACGTCCAGGGCCTTGCCGCTGTTGCGGTTCACCAGGACGTACCAGGCGTTGGTGTCCACGGTGGCGGCGTGGGCGGCGGGAAGGGCGACGAGCAGGCTCGCCAGTAAGGCGGCCACCGTCGCGAGGACGGCCAGGAATCTGTTCTTCATGGACGGGTTCGCGCCTTTCTGCGTCGAGGTCAAAGGGGTCGAGGTCAAAGGGGTCGAGGTCAAGGGGTGGTGAGGTCGAAGCGGCGCACGGTCACCGCGCCGCCGAGTGACTGGGTGGCGTAGTTGAAGATCCCGAAGCGGTAGCCCATGAAGAACTGCCAGGCGTTGTTCAGGGCGAAGGCCGGGCCGAGATTCACGAAGTCGCTGCCGTTCGTGCTGTAGGAGAAGCGGGCCTGCCTGCCGGACCCAGGCCGGATGTCGGCGCTGACCCGCAGCCAGAGCCGGCCGCCCGAGATGTTCGCGCTCGCCGCCTCGGTGCCGGTGCCCGTGGTCTGCCACGAGCTGTTCATGGTGAGCCCGTTGGTCATCACGACCCGGTTGACGCCGTTGTCGCGTTTGACGCCGATCCAGGCCGACTGGTCGCGCAGCATGGCCAGCCCGGCGCGGTCGCCGTTGCTCATCTGCGAGTAGTCGAGCTCGATCGTCGCCGTCGACGACGGGCCCTGGATGCGGTGGGTCAGCGTGTTGCGGGCGTTGTAGAGGTCGCCGGTGACGGTCGCGGTCTGCAGGCGCAGGCCGTTGCCCGTGGAGAAGCGGCTGGTGTCGGGGTTGTGGTTCCACTCCCAGCGGTGCCCGAGGCTGCCCGAGGTGAAGGTGTCGGGGCCGATCATGGATGCCACGGTCCGGCTGGTCTGGATGTTCGGCTTCGGGTAGGTGACGCCCCAGCCGCCGTTGACGGTCTGCACGGTCGGCCAGTCGCCGTTCCAGGTGATCGGCGCGAGCGCCGGGACCCGCCCGCCGGGGTAGGCGTCGACGAAGGACATGTAGTACCACGCGCCGTTCTGGGTCTGGACAAGCCCGCCCTGATGGGGGACGCCGCCGCCGGAGATGGGGCCGGGCATGTCGAGCAGGACCTGGCGCATCTCGTACGGACCCCACGGCGACGTGGAGCGGAGCACGTACTGGCCGTTGGCGGGGCGGGTCAGCCAGATGTAGTAGTAGCCGTTCCGCTTGTAGAAGCGGGCGCCCTCCAGGGTGCCGACGCTGCTCGGGGTCTGGAACACCTGCTGGGCGCGGACCTGGCCGAGCCCGTCGGCCGTGAGCTGGGCGACGCTGATGGTGCCGTTGCCGTACGCGACGTACATGGTGTCGTCGGTGTCGACCAGCAGGCCGGCGTCGTAGTAGCAGTTGTTGATCTGCGAGCGCTTGCTCCACGTGCCGTCCACGGCGGAGGCGGTGTAGACGTACGTCCGGTTGAACTCGACGCAGCCGATCCAGTAGTAGGTGCTGTTGCTGGGCCGGTAGTTCAGGGTCGAGGCCCAGATGCCCTTCACGTACGCCCGGCCGCCGTTGAGGTCGTAGGCGCCCGAGCCGAAGTCGAGCCTCGGCACCGAATGCCCGGCGTACTCCCAGTCGACCAGGTTGTAGGAGCGCAGGATCGGCGCGCCCGGCGAGTAGTGCATCGTCGAGGCCGAGTAGTAGTAGGCGTCGCCCACCCGGATGATGTCGCCGTCGGCGAAGTCCTGCCAGACGACCGGGTTGGTGTAGGTGCCGCCCGGATTCGGGTCGCTCCCGATCGGGACGAGCTGCCACTGCTGGTTGTTGCCGCCCCAGTCGTCGTACTGGACGATGTTGGCGTTGTCGGCGGTGGAGGCGTTCTGGACTTCCAGGGCCTTGTTGCTGTGGCGGGAGATGAGCCGTACGTGTCCGTCCGGGCTGTCGGCGAGCCGCCATTGCTGGTTGGTGCCGTTGTGGTCGGCCCACTGGACGATGGATGCGCCGTTGGCGGTCGACCAGTTGTAGACGTCGAGCACCTTGCCGGAGTGGCGGGATTTGAGGCGGTAGTAGCCGCCGCCCGAGTCGACGAACTGCCATTGCTGCTGGTTGCCGTTGTTACGGGTCCACTGGGTGATGCGGCCGCCGTCGGCGGTGGACAGGTTGTAGACGTCCAGGGCCTTGCCGCTGTTGCGGTTCACCAAGACGTACCAGGCGTTGGTGTCGACCGTCGCGGCCGACGCCTGTGGCGTGAGGAACACGCCCACCAGCAACAGTGACGAGAGAACCGCGAGCACGCGCCTCACAGAGACCTCCAGAGCCGTTGGCCGCTTGCCTGGACGAAAATCACCACGAAACTTGTTAGCGCTAACACTCTGCCGCGTGAAACCGCGCGGCCTTCTTCGACGAGTACGTTGTCGCGGAGTACATCCGATGCCCCCGTCCGTCGTCAACGAGGGACCACCACTCGCGCACAGGGGCGTGGCCGTCCGGATGTCGCTTCGCCTGCGCATTCGCCGGAAAGAAGCGCACACGGCAGGACACCCGTGTGTGAAAGTTTCAGAGAACAGCCCCCGTGAACCATGGAGGCGCCGGGTTAACTTGCTTCCTCTCCGAGAGGCGACCGAAAAGTACCTGGATAAACTCCGGATATGGCCTCGACCGGAGAACCCCCCATCGGCGAATCGGCACCTTCGGTACCACTGACCCTGACTCAGCTGGCCGAGCTGGCAGGAGTGTCCACCGCCACGGTCTCCAAGGTCATCAACGGTCGCTCGGAGGTGGGCCCGACGACCCGCGCGCTGGTCGAGAGGCTCATCGAGGAACACGGCTACCGCCGGCAGCGCCGTCGCATCAAACCCGCGAGCCTCATCGAGGTCGTCTTCCACGAGCTCGCCGGAGACTACCCGATAGAGATCGTCAAGGGGGTCCAGCGGGTCGCCTGGACCCATGGCCTGAGCGTGGTGGTCTCCGAGCTCGGCGGCCGGCACACTCCCGAGCCCAAATGGATCGGCGACCTGCTCACCCGCCGTCCCGCCGGTGTGATCACCGTGTTCTCCGGGCCGGCCGAGGATCAGCGCGTGCGCCTCGCGACCCAGGAGATCCCCCTGGTGGTGCTGGATCCGGCGGGCAATCCGGGGCTCGGCGTGCCGTCCGTGGCCGCCACCAACTGGAGCGGCGGCCTGGAGGCCACCCGTCACCTGCTCGAACTCGGTCACCGGCGCATCGCGATGATCACCGGACCCTCGTTCGCGCTCTCCAGCCGGGCCCGGCTGGACGGCTACCGCGCCGCTCTCGACGCCGCGGGTGTGCCGATCGACCCGGCTCTCATCCGTCAGGGAAACTTTCAGATCGAGGACGGGGTGGCCCACACTCACCAGCTGATGAAATTACCTGAGCCGCCCACCGCGATCTTCGCCGCCAACGACGGTCAGGCCATCGGCGTCTACCATGCGGCCCACGAGCTGCGGCTCCGCATTCCCGACGACCTGAGCGTGATCGGCTTCGACGACATGCCGGTCTGGCGCTGGGCGCAGCCGCCGCTCACGACCATCCACCAGCCTCTGCGCGAGATGGGCGCCACGGCCGCGACCATGTTGATCAGCCTGGCCGAGGGGGAGACGCTGCAGCAGAAACGGGTGGAGCTGGGGACCGAACTCGTGGTCCGCCAGAGCACGGCCGCCCTCCGGTCATGATCTTGGTTAAGTTTCTTCCCGGTGAACGGTTGACGCGCCGGGGCGAGGGCTCTACCTTCCAGCCAGAGATGTTAGCGCGAACACTCGGCGCTCCGAGATAGTCCTTCCCTCCCCGATATGTACGTGCGTACGCCGAAATGGGAGCGCTCCCAAAAGAGGAGGCAACATGCGGAACGGACCCGTCAGCCGGAGGACCATGCTGGCCACGATGGGAGCCCTGCCCGTCATCGCGGCCACGGCGCGGCCCGCGGGGGCGACGGCCGCCGCCGCGGCGGTCATCGATCCGTCGGCGGGGCGGCAGACGATCCGCGGCTTCGGCGGCATGACCCACTCCGCCTGGATCGGCGACCTGACGGCCGCCCAGCGGGACACGGCGTTCGGCACCGGCGAGGGCCGCCTGGGGTTCTCCGTGCTCAGGATCCCCGTCCCCGAGAACCAGGCCGACTGGAGCCGTGACCTGGCGACGGCGCGGCGCGCGATCGAGCTCGGGGCGACCGTCATCGCCTCGCCGTGGAACCCTCCCGCCCACATGGTCGAGACCTTCGTACGCGGCAGCCAGACCAACGCCCGGCGCCTCAGGTACGACATGTACGGCGCCTACGCCCAGCACCTGAACGACTTCAACGGCTTCCTGCGGAACAACGGGGTGAACCTGTACGGCATCTCGGTGCAGAACGAGCCCGACTACGCCCACGAATGGACGTGGTGGACTCCCGCCGAAATGGTGCGGTTCCTACGGGAGAACGCCGGCTCGATCGGCACCAGGGTCATCGCGCCCGAGTCCTTCCAGTACCTGAAGAACATGTCGGACCCCATACTCAACGACTCCTCGGCGCTCGCCAACGTGGACATCATCGGCGCTCACCTCTACGGCACGTCGTTCGCGAACTTCCCGTACCCCCTCTTCAAGCAGAAGGGCGCGGGCAAGGAGCTCTGGATGACCGAGGTCTACTACCCCAACAGCAGCGATTCGGCGGACCTCTGGCCCCAGGCGCTCGACGTGGGGGAGCACATCCACCGCGCGATGGTGGACGCCGAGTTCCAGGCCTACGTCTGGTGGTACATCCGGCGCGGTTACGGCCCCATGCGGGAGGACGGCCAGATCAGCAAGCGCGGCGCCAACATGGCGCAGTTCGCCAGGTTCGTCCGCCCTGGGTACGTGCGGATCGAAGCCACGGCGAACCCGGCGTCGAACGTCTACGTCTCGGCCTACCGGGGCGGTGACTCCACGGTCGTCGTCGTCGCCATCAACAAGGGAACCTCCGGGGTGAGCCAGCAGTTCACCCTGGCGAACGGCACCGCGTCCAGCGTCTCGTCCTGGCTCACCGACGCGAGCAGGAACGTCGCGCCCCAGGGCACGACCGGCGTGTCCAACGGCTCCTTCACCGTCACGCTCCCCGCCCGAAGCGTGACCACCTTCGTCACCGGCGTTACCGGGTCCCCTGGCGGGATCGACACCAGTGCCTGGTACGTCCTGGTCAACCGCAACAGCGGCAAGGCCCTGGACGTCTACAACCTGTCCACCGCCGACGGCGGCCGCATCACCCAGTGGACCCGTAACAACGGCAACCAGCAGCAATGGCAGTTCGTCGACTCGGGCGGCGGCTACTACCGCCTGAAGTCCCGCCACTCCGGCAAGGTGCTGGACGTCTACAACTGGTCGACCGCCAACGGCGCATCCATCGTCCAGTGGGCCGACCACAACGGCACCAACCAGCAGTGGCGGACGGCCGACTCCGGCGCCTACCTCCGCCTGATCAACCGCAACAGCGGCAAGGCCCTGGAGGTCCAGGGCGCCTCCACCGCCGACAACGCCAACATCGTCCAGTACGACGACTGGGGCGGCGACAACCAGCAGTGGCAGCTCGTGCGGACCGGCTGACGCCCGTTTGTCCAGGTAGGACGGGGTAGCACGCACTCGCATGAGCAGGATCGAGGGGGTGACCGCCGCCGCCTACCGGGTGCCGACCGACCAGCCCGAAGGGGACGGCACCCTCGCCTGGGACGCCACGACCCTGGTCGTCGCCACGGTCCGCGCCGAGGGCATGACGGGGACCGGATGGACGTACGCGCCCGCGGCCGCGGCCGGATTCATCGGCGACGTCCTGGCGGAGGTGGTCACGGGGGCGGACGCCCTGGCGATCCCGGCGATCTGGGCGTCCATGATCCGCCGGGTGCGCAACGCCGGCCGTCCCGGCGTCGCCGGGTACGCCGTCTCCGCCGTGGACGTCGCGCTGTGGGATCTCAAGGCGCGACTGCTGGGGACGTCCCTGGCCGGGCTGTTCGGGATGGCCCGCGAGCGGGTGCCGCTGTACGGGTCGGGCGGTTTCACCACCTATGACGATGACGCGACCGTCGCGCAGCTCACCCACTGGGTCCACGAGCTGGGCATCGGCCGCATCAAGATCAAGATCGGCGAGTCGTCCGGCGCCAGACCCGACCGCGACCTGCACCGGATCGCGCTGGCCCGGCGCGTCATCGGCGGCGACGCCGAGCTGTACGTCGACGTCAACGGCGGCTACACCGCCAAGCAGGCCGTCCGGCAGGCCGAGCAGATGCGCGAGCACGACGTGCGCTGGTTCGAGGAGCCGGTCTCCTCCGACGATCTGGCCGGCCTGCGGCTGGTCAGGGGGCAGGTTACCGCCGACGTGGCCGCGGGGGAGTACGGGAGCGACGTGGCGTACTTCACCCGCATGTGCCAGGCGGAAGCGGTCGACTGTCTCCAGGCCGACGCCACCCGCTGCGGCGGCTACACCGGCTGGTTCGCCGCCTGCGCGGTCGCGGCCGGGCACAATCTGCAGGTCTCCGCGCACTGCGCGCCCAACCTGCACCTGCCGGCCGCCGCCGCCACGCCCAACCTGCGGCACATCGAGTGGTTCCACGACCACCAGCGCATCGAGGCCGAGCTGTTCGACGGGGCCGCCGACCCCACCGGCGGGCTGGCAGGGCCGGTCACCGGGGAACCGGGTCACGGCCTGACCCTGCGCGCCGACGCCGCGCGGCCGTACCGCACCGCGTAGGACCAGGAGGTGACCGGGATGCGGATCGAGGACTACGCCCTCATCGGGGACATGCACACCGCCGCCCTGGTCGCCCGTGACGGGTCCGTCGACTGGCTGTGCCTGCCGCGCTTCGACTCTCCCGCCTGCTTCGCCGCCCTGCTGGGCGAGCCCGGCGCGGGCCGGTGGCTGCTGGCTCCGGCGTCTGGCGGCCCGTGCTCCTCCCGCCGCTACCTGGACGACACGCTGGTCCTGGAAAGCACGTGGGAGTGCGACGGCGGCGCGGTGCGGATCCTGGACTTCATGCCGCCGCGCGGGCAGGCGCCCGACGTGGTCCGGATCGTCGAGGGCGTGCGCGGCCGGGTCGGGATGCGCATGGAGTTGATGCTCCGCTTCGACTACGGGCGCGACGAGCCCTGGCTGCGCTACGAGCACGGCCTCTTCGCCGCCGTGGCCGGGCCCGACGCCGCCTGGCTGCGCACTCCCGTACCTCTGTGCGTCGACGAGGACGCCCGGCGCACCACCGCGGAGTTCACGGTCGGGCCAGGTGACCGGGTGCCGTTCGTCCTGACCTGGCAGCACTCGTGGCTGCCGCGCCCGGACGCCATCGACGCGCAGGAGTCCCTGGCCGGAGCCGAGGGCATGTGGCGCGACTGGATCAGCGGCTGCGGCTACCGGGGCGACGACGGCGCCGCCGTACGCGGCAGCCTGCTGACTCTGAAGGCCCTCACGTACGCGCCGACCGGGGGGATCGTCGCCGCCGCCACCACGTCACTGCCCGAGCAGATCGGCGGTTCCCGCAACTGGGACTACCGCTACTGCTGGCTGCGCGACGCCTCGTTCACCCTGCAGGCGCTCATGTCGGCCGGCTACGACGCCGAGGCCCGCGCCTGGCGGGACTGGTTGCTTCGCGCCGTCGCCGGGCATCCGGCCGCCCTGCAGATCATGTACACGGTCGAGGGAGCCCGGCGCATCCCCGAATGGAGCGTGGACTGGCTGCCCGGCTACGAGGGCTCGTCCCCCGTCAACGTCGGCAACGCCGCCAGCGGCCAGTTCCAGCTCGACGTCTACGGCGAGACCCTCGACTGTCTGCACCTGGCCAGGCAGTCGGGGCTCGCGGTGGTGGAGGAGGCGTGGGACCTGCAGCGGAGCATCATGGACTATCTCGAAGGCGTCTGGCGGCGACCCGACAACGGGCTGTGGGAGATGCGCGGCCCGCGTCGGCAGTTCGTGCACTCCAAGATCCTCGCCTGGGTGGCCGCCGACCGGATGGTCCAGGCGGTGGAGGCGTTCGGGCTGGGCGGGCCGGTGGACCGGTGGCGGGCGCTGCGCCGCGAGATCCACGACGAGGTGTGCGCGCAGGGCTACGACGCCGGCCGCGGCACCTTCACCCAGTACTACGGTTCCACCGGTCTGGACGCCGCGCTGCTGCTCATCCCCCGCCTCGGATTCCTGCCGGCGGACGACCCGCGCGTGGCCGGGACCGTGGACGCGATCCAGCGCGAGCTGGTGGAGGACGGCTTCGTGCTCCGCTACCGGCCCGAGCACGAAGGCGTGGACGGGCTGCCCGGCCGCGAGGGCATCTTCCTGGCCTGCTCGTTCTGGCTGGCCGACGCGCTGGCGATGCTGGGCCGCCGCCGCCCTGCGCGCGACCTGTTCGACCGGCTGCTCGGCCTGCGCAACGACGTCGGGCTGCTCTCGGAGGAGTACGACACCGCCCGCCGACGGCAGATCGGCAACTTCCCGCAGGCCTACAGCCACGTGTCCGTCATCAACACCGCCGCCGCGCGGGCCGCCCCCTGACACCCGTGCGAAGTCTTTCCACATTCGTCAGCATTCCGCTCCGGCGGGCAGGGCAGGACCGCAGGCGTGACCCGTATCGTCGCGGAAACGCTCAAAGTGATGACACGCCCCGACTCCGACCTCAGGAGCCGGCAGCCCTACGTGCGGGTCCGCGACCTGGAACGGGACCTGGCCGCCAAGGTGGACGGCGAGGTCCGCTTCGACCCCGGCAGCCGGGGCGCCTACTCCACCGACGCCTCCAATTACCGGCAGGTGCCCCTCGGCGTCGTCGTGCCGCGCACGGTGGAGGCCGCGGCCGTCGCGGTGGCGGTCTGCCGCGAGCACCGGGCGCCGATCACCTCACGCGGCGGCGGGACCAGCCTGGCCGGCCAGACCTGCAACACCGCCGTGATCATCGACTGGTCCAAGTACTGCGACCGCCTGGTCTCCGTCGACGAGCAGGCCCGTACCTGCGTGGTGGAGCCCGGCATCGTCCTGGACGACCTCAACCGGCGGCTCGCACCGACCGGCCTGATGTTCGGCCCCCGCCCGTCCACGCACTCCCACTGCACGCTCGGCGGCATGATCGGCAACAACTCCTGCGGATCCACCGCCCAGCTGTACGGCAAGACCGCCGACAACGTCGTCCGGCTGGAGATCCTCACCTACGACGGGACGCGCATGTGGGTGGGCCCCACCAGCGACGAGGAGTACGACCGGATCATCGCGGAGGGAGGCCGCTCGGCCGAGATCCTGCGCAGGCTGCGCGAGATCGCCGGCGAGAACGCGGACGAGATCCGCCGCCGATACCCCGACATCCCACGCCGGGTCTCCGGCTACAACCTCGACCAACTGCTGCCCGGCGGCCCGTTCGACCTGGCCCGCGCCCTGGTCGGCTCCGAAGGCACCCTGGTCACCGTGCTCCGCGCCGAACTGGCGCTCGTGCCCGCGCCGGCCGCGCAGAGCCTGCTCGTGCTCGGCTACCACGACATCGCGGCGGCGGCCGACGCCGTGCCGCGGATCACCGCCCACCGGCCGCTCCAGCTGGAAGGCATCGACGACAAGCTCGTCGGGTACGAGACCCGCAAGCACATGCACCGGCAGGCGGTCGCCCGCCTGCCGGAAGGCGGCGCCTGGCTGATGGTGTCGTTCACCGGCGACGACCAGGAGGACGCCGACCAGCGGGCGCGCGCCCTCGTGGAGGAGCTCGGCCGCGGCGATCAGGCCCCGGACGTGGCGTTCTTCGACGACCCCGCCGCCGAGCAGCAACTGTGGGAGCTGCGCGAGGCAGGGCTCGGCGCCACCGCGCGCGGCCCCGGCATGCCCGACACCTGGCCCGGCTGGGAGGACTCGGCCGTATCCCCGGACCGCCTCGGCGACTACCTGCGTGACCTGCGCCGCCTGCTGGAAGAGTTCGGATACGGCGACGCCGCACTGTACGGCCACTTCGGCCATGCCTGCGTGCACACCCGCATACCGTTCGACCTGCTCACCGCCGACGGCGTGGCGGCCTTCCGCGCCTTCCTCGACCGGGCCGCGGATCTGGCCGTCTCCTACGGCGGCTCCCTGTCGGGGGAGCACGGCGACGGCCAGGCCAGGGCCGAGCTGCTGCCCAAGATGTTCGGGCCCACCATCGTCGGCGCTTTCCAGCAGGTCAAGGCGGTGTTCGACCCCGATGACCGGATGAACCCCGGCAAGGTCGTCTCCCCGTACGGGATCACCACGAACCTGCGGCTGGGCAGCGCCTGGACGCCCGCCGAGCCCGAGACCGAGTTCGGCTACCCCGACGACCAGGGCAGCTTCCAGCGGGCCGTGATGCGCTGCGTCGGCGTCGGCCAGTGCCGCAGCCACCAGGGCGGCGTCATGTGCCCTTCCTACCGGGCCACCGGGGAGGAGGAGCACTCCACCCGAGGGCGTGCCCGGCTGCTGTTCGAGATGCTGAACGGCCACCGCGACTCCGCCGTGACCGACGGCTGGCGCTCCACCGCCGTGCACGACGCCCTCGACCTCTGCCTGGCCTGCAAGGGCTGCAAGCATGACTGCCCGGTGGGTGTGGACATGGCCACCTACAAGGCCGAGTTCCTCGCCCACCACTACGCGGGCCGGCTCCGGCCCGCCGCCCACTACAGCATGGGCTGGCTGCCGGTGTGGGCGCGGCTGGCCTCTTTCGCCCCGGGCCTGGTCAACACCGTGACCCACGCGCCCGGTTTGGCCCGGCTCGTCAAGCGGCTGGGCGGGATGGAGCCGTCCAGGCCCCTGCCGTCCTTCGCGGGGATCCGCTTCAGCGACGCCTACCGCCGACGGGGGCCGCACGGCAGCGGCGAACGCGGCGAGGTGCTGCTGTGGCCGGACACCTTCACCGACAACCTGGCCCCGCGCATCGCGGCCGCGGCCGTCACCGTCCTGGAAGGCGCCGGCTACCGGGTGCTCGTCCCACCGCGCACCCTCTGCTGCGGGCTGACCTGGATCTCCACCGGGCAGCTCGGCATCGCCCGCCGCGTGCTGCGACGAACCCTGGACACGCTCGCTCCCCTGCTCCGGCGCGGCATCCCGATCGTCGGGCTCGAACCCAGCTGCACCGCCGTCTTCCGGGACGACGCCGCGAACCTGCTGCCCGGCGACCGCGACGTCACCCGGCTGGCCGAGCAGACGAGGACCCTGGCCGAGCTCCTCACCGGCACCGACGGCTGGCGGCCGCCGCGCATCGACCTCGCCGCCGTCGCCCAGCCGCACTGCCACCAGCACGCCGTCCTCGGTTACGAGGCCGATCAGCAGGTGCTCCGGCAGGCCGGGGTCCAGCTGCGCACGGTCGGCGGCTGCTGCGGCCTGGCCGGCGACTTCGGCTTCACCGCCGGACACCTGCGCACGTCACTCGCCTGCGCCGAGCACGAGCTGCTGCCCGCCATCCGCCAGAGCGACCCGGGCACGATCGTCCTGGCCGACGGCTTCAGCTGCCGCACCCAGATCGAACACGCCGGAACCCGGCACCGCCCGCTGCACCTGGCCGAACTCCTCGCCCGAGCCTGAGGATCACCCGCCTGTGGACCGCTCCAGCAGCTCGATCACCTCGTCGTCCGTGGTCTGGGTGAAATCGCGGTACCAGAACCCGATGGCGAACAGATCGGCGGGCGTCTCCAGGCAGATCACCTCGTCGGCGTCCGCGCGCAGGCTCTCGATCGTCTCCGGCGGGCCGACCGGCACCGCCAGGATCACCCGCCCGGCTCCGTGCGCACGAGCCACCTGACAGGCGGCCCGGGCCGTGCCGCCCGTGGCGATCCCGTCGTCCACCACGACGACCGTACGGCCCGCCAGGTCGGCCGGCGCCCGATCACGACGGAAGCGGCTCGCGCGGCGCATGACCTCGGCCTGCTCGTCCTCGGTTACGCCGGCCATCTCCCCCCGCGTCAGATGCGCCATCTGGACGACCCCCGCGTTGATCACCCGTACGCCCCCCTCCCCGATGGCGCCGAACCCCAGCTCGGGCTGGAACGGCACCCCCAGCTTGCGGACCACGATCACGTCCAGCGGCGCGCCCAGGACCCGGGCCACCTCGAAGGCCACCGGCACGCCCCCTCGGGGCAGCCCCACGACGACCACGTTCTCGTCGCTGACGGCTTCCCTCACTCGTTCGGCCAGACGGACACCCGCGTCATGACGATCGACGAACACCGGTCCACCTCCTGAGTTCGCTGCCACCCTCCCCACCTCGACGCCCCTTCACCACGGCCGTCGGCAAAAATTTGCTGGGATGCTGCAGAAATTGCAGGTCAAAGATGCTTTCGACGGGTTTCACGGGCCGCGGGCTGAGTAGCACGACATCGAAGGGGACGTCACAGGGAAGGAAGCGACATGACGACAGCGCGTGATGTCATGCACCATGGCTGTGAATGCCTTCAGATCAACGAGACCGTCGACACGGCGGCGCGCCGGATGACGGACATGAACGTCGGTGCGCTGCCGGTCTGCGAGGAGGGACGGCTCAAGGGCATCATCACCGACCGCGACATCGTGGTGAAGTGCGTCGCGAGAGGCGAGAACCCGGCCACGCTCGCCGCCGGACAGCTCATCGAAGCAGAGCAGGTGTGGTCGATCGACGCGAGCGCGGACATCGAGGAAGTCCTGCACCAGATGGCCGAGCACAAGATCCGCCGGCTGCCGGTGCTGGAGAACGAGGAACTGGTCGGCATCATCAGCCAGGCCGACCTCGCGGCGAAGCTGCCCGAGGACAAGGTCGGCGTACTGGTGGAAGCGATCTCGGCGACCTCCCACTGAAACCGCTGCGCCAGGGTGATCTCTGACGCGCGGTGGCCGCCCGCGTCCGCGCGGGCGGCCCCGCCGCGCCGGCGGTCCATGAGACCCGGCCGCACGGAACGAGGTGCTTCAGATGGATCGGATCAACGACGAGGTCGCCGCGCTGTTGCAGGAGTACGCCGACCTGATAGCGATCACCGGGGGCGACGCGTTCAAGGTCCGGGTGTACGAGAAGGCGGCGCGGTCGGTCGGCGGGTACGCCCAGGACATCACCCGCCTCGACGCGGCCGGACTGCGCCACATACCCAATGTCGGCACGTCGATCGCGGGGAAGATCGAGGAGTTCCGCCAGACCGGTGTCATTCACCAACTGGAGGAACTCCGGGTGAAGGTGCCGGCCGGAGTACGCCGGTTGACGACGATTCCCTCACTCGGTCCGAAGAAGGCCATGGTCCTTTACGGGGAACTCGGGATCGGCTCGGTCGAAGCGCTCGAGGAGGCGATCCGGGCCGGGAACCTGCACGGGCTGCACGGATTCGGCGCGAAGACGGAGGAGAACCTGCTCCACGGCATCGAGCTGATGAACAAGACGGGCCGGCGCGTCCACATCGATGTCGCGATGGGCGTCGCCGAGCAGGTCGTCGCGGAACTGTCGGCGGTCGGCGGCTGCCGGCGGTGTTCGTTCGTCGGATCGCTGCGCCGCATGAAGGACACGATCGGCGATGTCGACGTACTGGCCACGTCCGGGGACTCCGCGGCTTTGATGGCGGCGTTCACGGGCTCGTCCCTCGCCGCCGAAGTGATCGCGAGTGGCGGCACCAAGAGCTCGATCCGCACCCCTGCCGGCCTCCAGGTCGATCTGCGGGTGGTTCACCAGGACTCCTGGGGGGCGGCACTGCAGTACTTCACCGGTTCCAAGCCCCACAACATCCACACCCGCGAGATCGCACTGCACCAGAAGCTGAAGCTCTCGGAGTACGGCCTGTTCGACGTGGAGACCGGAGAGAGGATCGTCTCGGCCGACGAGGGGGAGGTCTACGGCCGGCTCGGCCTGCCATGGATCCCGCCGACGCTTCGGGAGGACAGCGGCGAGATCGAGGCCGCGCTCCGGGGAGAACTGCCCGTGCTGGTCAGCGAGGCCGACATCCGCGGCGACCTGCACACCCACACTGATCTCACGGATGGGGTGGCGCCGCTGGAGGAGATGGTCGCGGCGGCGGCCAAGCGCGGCTACGGCTACTACGCGGTGACCGACCACGCCCCGAACCTGTACATGCAGCGGATGACCCGCGAGAAGGCCCTGGCTCAACGTGAACGGGTCCGCCGGCTGGCAGCCGACTACCCGGAGCTGCGACTGCTGCACGGCACCGAGTTGAACATCGATCCGGAGGGAGACGTCGACTGGCCGGCGGAATTCCTGGCGGAGTTCGATCTGTGCCTCGCGGCGGTGCATTCGCACTTCGGGCAGCCGCGGGCCGAGATGACCCGGCGCATCGTCCGGGCCTGCGAGAATCCGTACGTCAAGATCATCGGCCATCCCACCGCCAGGATCATCGGCAGCCGCGAACCGGTCGACGCGGACTGGGATGAGGTTTTCCGGGCGTGCGCCCGCACCGGAACGGCTCTGGAGATCGACGCCTTTCCCGACCGCCTCGACCTGCCCGCCGGCCTCGTCCGGCGAGCGCTGGACTTCGGCGTGCTCTTCGCCATCGGCAGCGACGCGCATGCCGTCCCGCACCTGGGCAACATGCGGTACGGCGTCGGTACCGCGCAGCGGGGCTGGCTCGCGGCCGGACGGGTCATCAACACCTGGCCGATCGACCGGCTGCTGGAGTTCCTCCGGTCAGGGTGACCGCCCGGCATCGGACAGGCGGCGTGTACGTGCTCGACCGGTTGCCGAGGCGGTCGGCGGAACCGAGTGGAGGGGGCTATGACATGGCCGAACCGATCGTCGCAGGGGTGGACGGTTCCCGGGGAGGGCTGGCCGCGGTGGTGTGGGCGGCCGACGACGCGGCCCGACGCGATTGCGACCTGCGTATCGTCCACGTCGTAGAGCCGTTCGTCCACGGCGGGCGGGCATACGAGCGTGCAGCCGACGACCCGGCGCGTGAGGAAGGTGAGCTGCAGCTGCAGGAGGCCGCAGCGGTGGCCGCCGGGTTCCGCGGCACCGTCCGTGTGAGCACCGAGCTGCTCTACGGTGATACCGCTGAGGTGTTGCGTGCGCAGGCCGACGAGGCCTCGGCCATCGTGGTCGGCAGTCGCGGCCTGGGTGGATTCACCGGGCTCCTGCTGGGCTCGGTGGCCCTGGGCCTCGCCGGGCACGCAGCGGGTCCTGTGGTGGTGGTCCGTGGCTCACCCGCGATGATGCGGGGCGAGATCGTGGCCGGCCTGAATCCTCAGGATCCCGAACACCCGGCCATCGACTACGCCTTCAAGGAGGCGGAGGCGCATGGTGCCCGGCTGCGGGTGGTGCACGCCTGGGATCTGCCGTCGAGCAGGTTGGGCCGGGGCTTCCCACGGGATTTCGACATCATCGCCGAGGCGCGGCGGGAAGAGGTCCAGAGGGTGTTGTCGCCATGGTCGGAGCGGCATCCCGGCGTGGCCGTGACCGTTTCGGATTACCGCGGCAATCCCGTTGCGGCGCTGTGCGAGGCGTCCGTGCGTGCCGACCTGGTCGTCGTGGGCTCCCGGGGGAGGGGAGCGATCCGCTCAGCCGTGCTCGGCTCGGTCAGCCACGGGGTGCTTCACTACGCCTCCTGCCCGGTCGCCGTCGTACGGCCGCGCGGGCGAGCCGGCTGACCGGCCCGCTCAGGAGCGCAGCCCGTGCCTCTTGCATATGCATCGTGGTATCGGGCTAACATCGCCATATGGCGATTGATTCTGATGGCGGCCGTTGTGTCAGCGCGGACATCGCCGCCGGCGTCTCCCCGGCGGCGGCGATGTTCCACTCCCTGGCCGACGAGACCCGGCTGCGCATCGTGCAGCGGCTCGCGCGCGGCGAGGCCCGCGTGGTGGACCTGACCACCCAGCTCGGGCTGGCCCAGTCCACGGTGTCCAAGCATCTGGCCTGCCTGCGCGACTGCGGCCTGGTCGGCTACCGCGCCGAAGGCCGCCAGTCCTTCTACTCCCTGACCCGGCCCGAGCTGATGGACCTGCTCGCCTCGGCCGAGCAACTGCTGGCCGCCACCGGCCACGCCGTGGCGCTGTGTCCCGTACGGGAGGCCGGGGAGACGGTGTCGTGACCGCGCCGAACGTCACCGTCCCGGCGCGGCGGGACGTCCTGCGGCGCCGCGTCCGGCTCCTGGTCGCCGCGACCATCACGTACAACGTGATCGAAGCCGTGGTGGCCATCACCGCCGGAGCCGTCGCCTCCTCCGCCGCCCTGATCGGCTTCGGTCTCGACTCCGTGGTGGAGGTCGCCTCCGCCGCCGCGGTGGCCTGGCAGTTCTCCGCCGCCGACCACGAGAAGCGGGAGAAGACCGCGCTGCGCGTCATCGCGATCTCGTTCTTCGCGCTGGCCGCCTACGTCACCTTCGACGCCGGGCGCGCCCTGCTCGGCGGCGGCGAGGCCGAGCACTCCACCCCCGGCCTGGTCCTGGCCGCGCTGTCGCTGGTGATCATGCCGTTCCTGTCGGCCGCGCAGCGCCGCACCGGCCGCGAGCTCGGCTCCGCCTCCGCGGTGGCCGACTCCAAGCAGACGCTGCTGTGCACGTACCTGTCCGCCGTGCTGCTCGTGGGCCTGGCGCTCAACAGCGCCTTCGGCTGGTCCTGGGCCGACCCGATCGCCGCCCTGGTCATCGCCGCCGTCGCGGTCAAGGAAGGCCGCGACGCCTGGCGCGGCCACGCCTGCTGCGTGACCACCCAGGCCTGCGCCCCCGGCTGCTCCTGCCCGGGAGACTGACATGGCCGTCACCGCGTTGGTCATCTATCTCGCCTGGGCCCTGCTGGCGTTCGGGCTGCGCAGCTGGGTGCAGTGGCGCCGCACCGGAGACGCCGGCTTCCGCGGTGCAGCCCTCGCCCGTGGCAGCGTCCAGTGGTGGGCGAAACTCCTGTTCGTCGCCGCTCTGGCCGCCGGCGCGGCCGGGCCGACCGCAGCCCTGGCCGGCCTGCCGCCGCTGCCCGGCATCGACCAGCGGCCCCTGCAGGCGGCCGGAACAGTGCTGGCCCTGCTCGGAGTGGTGGCCACGCTGGCCGCGCAGACCTCGATGGGCGCCTCCTGGCGTATCGGCGTGGCCGAGAGCGAGACCACCGACCTGGTCACCACCGGCGCCTTCGCCCTCGCGCGCAACCCCATCTTCACCGCCATGATCGCCACCGCTGCCGGGCTGGCCGCCATGGTCCCCAACCTGATCTCCCTGGCCGCGCTGGTTCTGGCCGTCGTGGCGATCGAGCTGCAGGTCCGCGCCGTCGAAGAACCGTATCTCCGGCGCGTGCACGGCGCCGCCTATCTGCGGTACGCGGCGCGCGTCGGCCGCTTCCTGCCCGGCATCGGCCGCATGCCGCACACCTCCTGACGACGATGGACGAGATCTCGGCGTTTCCACGTGGTCGACAGCGCCATCGCACCGGAGATCGCGATCATCGAGCTGTCCACCGTTTCAGCTCGACCCTCTTCCTCGACGCGCCCGGGAACACCACGACCAGGTGCTCCTCACCCGCCTCGCCGACCCGCACGTAGACGCGGAGCCGGTAGCGGCCCTTCCCCGCGATCGCCAGGTTCGGCATCGGGGCACCCGCGCCCACCTCTCCGTCGCCCATCTCCGGCACGGTGAGCCGGCCGCTGCGGCTGACGATCGGCACCTCGTTGACCTGATCCCACCCGGCCGTCCGCCGGGGCGGCGCGGTGCGGAGGGCCTTCACGGTGAGACACAGATCGATGACGTCCTCGACGTGCCCGATGAGCACCGCGCTGCGGGCCACCCCGATGCCGGCGCTGTCGTCGTAGACCTTGTCCGTCGCCCGCTCCGCCGCCTCGCCGGCCGCCGGGTCGCCGGGATCGTGGACCAGATATCCGGCATCGCCGTCGGCGAACAGGAAGTAGGTGGCCGTGGCCTGGACGACACCCTTCGTCCGGGGCCACGGGTCGCGGCAACTCGCGTTCCTCTCGGCGAGGTAGGCGTCGCCCGCCGCCTTCTTCTCCGCGGTCGACCGCAGCAGCTCGGGATGGGTCGCGCCGATGATCTCCGGGCAGACGTAGACGAGGTCCCACGGGTCCGCGCCCCACGCGGGCCGCGCGCTCCCGGCCCGCGTCAGGATCGCCGTCTGCTCGTCGCGGTCCTTCGCACGGCACAGTGCTCGCGCGTACGAGAGGACGCCCTGGTCCGACAGGCTGTCCGGGAAGATGGGCGGAACCCCGCCGTCTCTGCTCCGCGCCAGGCACAGGAACGCGGCGTCGCGCTCCTCAGGTTTCAGGTCGCCGAAGCTGGGCCGGTCATAGCAGTCCATCGACCAGCCGGTGTGGGTGAGGTGCGCGGCCTGCTCCGGGTGGATCTGCGCGATGACCGGCAGCACGGCCACGGCCGCCACCGCGACGCGGATCGCGCGCTGCCGCGCGGGCGGAAGGTCCGCCAGGCGGTCCTCCTTGGGCATTTCACGGGCGGTCGCCGCGATCCAGACGGTGCTGACGAGGGTCACCGCCTCCATCAGGACCGACACCGCCAGACCGTCGCCGGGGGTCGTGTCGAGGAGAATGTCGAGCGGGAGCACCAGCGCGTGGACACCCACCGACAGCCAACCGGCGGTCAGCGTGCCACGGCTCCACCGGCCGTCGCGCCACTGCCCGATGACCGTGATGAGGATCCCCGCCACTCCGCCCAGCATCAAGATCGGTGCGACGATGCCGCCCGCGCCGAGCTCTGGGAGGTCGAGGTCGTCGAGCAGATCGTCGGTCATCACGACCAGCTCGACGGCGAACATCGCGCCGGCCGCCGCTCGCAGCATGCCGGACCGCCAGCGGATGACGAGCAGGAAGAGAACATCGATCGCGGCCCACAGCGCGAGCTGGAAGGCCGTGTCGACCGCGTCGGGGAGCAGCGCGATCGGATACCACAGCACGAGGCTGTCCGCCACCGCCAGATACAGCACCCCGCGCAGCGCCTTCTCCCGGCGGTCGAGCGGTCCCCGCGCAGGAGCCCGCAGGATCAGCCACAGGAACGCGGCCTTCACCGGGGCGGCCACGAGCAGCGCCACGACCGTCGGGGTGTCGAACCCTTCTCGCCCGGCGAAGCCCGCATAAGCCGGCGGCGCCCATTCGACGGCCACCCAGAGCCAGGCATCACCGATCAGCAGGCCCGCGACCGTCGCCGCAAGAACCAGGCCTACTAATCCAATCCTGATAACCCGCCAGAAACCATCTGGAAGCATGGATGATCTTAGCGCGGCGCGGGTCAAGGATTGACCGCCGGAGCTGACACCCTGGCCGCCCCGGACGGTTGCTCGTCCATGCGGCACCGACATGCGTTTCCCGGTATGCGCAGTCTTGACGGATATCCCTTCGCAAGAGATCCTTACGAAGCGATCAACGAATTGTCATGACAATAGTTACGGGGAGGCATCGTGCGTTCAAGGAAACGGCACTTATGGGTGGCCGCGGCCACCGCTTGTCTGATGGCAATCAGCACGCCCGCATATTCGGCCGACACACACGCTTCGGCCGAAGACCTCGAAACCGCCGCACTGATGTACCTCAAATCGCGAGTCGCCCAACTGACCGGCGACTCGCGGGGCACCGCACTCCATGCGACGCCGGCGAGCGAGCAGGTCAAGGAGACGCTCCGAGCCGACTCCGCCGCGATCGACGTACGCCGCGAGAAGTTGAGATCAGCCAACGGCGGGCACAGCCGGGGCGAGGTCACCGTCTCCGACATGCAGATATCGACCAGCGGCAAGACCGCGACGGTCAAGCTGACCGAGAACACCACGTTGTTCTACGCCCGCACGACGCCAGGCAGTCCGGAGGCCGAGCAGTACCAACTGCGTCACACCCTGACGTACACCCTGGAGGGAAGCCAGTGGGTGCTCAGCCATGACGCGCCGGATATCCGCGTGGGAGACCTCGCCCCCGACACCTACCCGAGCACCGCAGGAACCGTACCGTCCAAAGCCGTTCCATCCAGTAAGAAGCTCAGCAGCACATCCCGGCCACGGACGACGTCCCAGGGCACGGTGCCCGACAAATCGTCTCCCACCTATCGTGCTCCCGGTAACTCCACACTCGCCTACGACTACGGCGCGATGACGAGATACGCCCTCCAATACTGGAGCAACTACAACCCGAACTACCGGACCTACGGCGGTGAAGGCGGCGACTGCACCAACTTCCTGTCGCAGATAGTCAAGGCCGGAGGCTGGGCGGGGACGGGCTCCTGGCCAGGCGAGAACCGGACCCTCCCCGACCAGTGGTACTACGGGCACGAAGGGAACTGGACCACCACCTACACCTGGGCAGCGGCAGAGAACTGGTACTGGTTCGCCAGCCCCTTCAATTCCGGCCGGACAGAGCCGCTCGACTACATCTGGGAAATGGGCGTCAGCGACGTCCTGCAAATCGACTTCGACCGGAACGACAACATCAGCCACTCCATGTTCGTCACCGGCCGCGACGGTTCAGGACAGAACGCCGACGAACTGTACATGACCTACCACAGCACCAATACTCTGAATAAGAGACTGAGCAGTATCATCGCGGCGACCCCCGATGCATGGTTCTACGCACATCGGACGTGACACGGCAGACATGAGCATCATCTCGGACATCCGGCGGAGGCTCGTCCTGGCCTTCGCCGGATGCGCGCTGCTCCTCGGGTGCGGCATCACGGAGGCGCCCGGAGGAGCCGCCAGCCCCCGGGCCGCGGTGGACGCCTACGTGCTCGGGCTGAACCAGCACGACGCGCAGCGGCTCGCCCTGCTGGCCCCGATCGGGAACGACCCGGCAGCCGACATCCAGCGGCGGCTGGAGATGCACGGCGGCCGGCAGATCCGGCTTGAGAACGTCGACATCAGCAGCGAGATCTCGCCGGAGGTGGCGACCGCCCGGCTCGTCGGACGCGGCACCTCCGGGCGGTATCAAGAGACCCTGGTGCTCACCCGCCAGGATCAGCGCTGGTATGTCGCCTTGGGATCGCATCCTCAACCGGCGAAGACCTCGGCCTCGACGGCCCGCCCTTCAGGCTGAGGTACGTCCGGGTCTTGCCGTGTGGTGTGTCCTCATCCGGCAGGGGGAAGTCGGTGTTCGCGGAGATGGCGACGGGCGTGGTCGTCCCGAACGGCCGAGAAGCGCGTCGTCCATGCCCCGACGTTGATGAATCAAGTGGTGATCCGGGTCATCTGCCGAAGTTCCCCTCGGGTCGACTCGCAGTCCATCGCCCGCAGCCGGGCCAGCACCGGTCCGGCGTCCGCGTTGAATCGCAGCTCCTCCGGGCAGCCCTCGACGATCCGCCACAGCAGCGCCATGGCCGCGCCCGAGTCGCCGTCCATCGCGTGCGCGGTGGCCACGGCCAGCAGGTGCCGCGCCTGGCGGTCCCTGTCGGGGAGGCGGTCGGCGTCGACGCCCGCGGCAAGGCGGATCGCCTGCGCGCACCGGCCCATCCGGACCGCGACCGCGACTCGGTGCAGGTCCACCTCCAGTGCGAACTCCGTGCCCAGCCGGTCGCCGATCCTACGGGCGTGGTTCAGCAGCTCCTCGGCCCGCAGCACGTCGCTCTCCTCGGCGGCGGCGAGCGCGGCCGTCAGATAACAGAGCCCGGTGACCTCCAGCGACTCGGGCCGCTCGTCGATCACCGCCAGGCACAGCCAGCGCGCGTCGGCGTACCGGCCGAGCGAGACGAGCACGCCCGCCACCTCAGCCTTCGTGATCGCCGAACCCGCCGAGGAGGCCACCGCGCGATCGGCGGCGACCAGGGCCAGCGCGTGCTGGCCGCAGCTTCGCAGCAGCGCCGCGAACAGCCGGTACACCTGGGTGAGGCCGGCCGTACCGGCTTCCCGGTCCGCGCCGGTGGCGCCTCTGGCCGACAGGTCGGCCATCGACAGCAGCGGCGGCAGGCGGCGCCGCGTCTCGGTGTAGCGGTGGGGCGAGCGCTGCCAGATCTCCCACGCCGTCATCACGTGGTGCTGCACCCGCAGCACGCTCTCGGTCGCCTCGCCGGTGAACCGGCCGGGCAGCAGCAGCGCGTTCCCGACCTCGTCGGATTCGCCGTGCTCGCAGGCGGGCGGGAGTTTCGTCCGGCCGCCGACGAACTCGGAGAGATCCTCGACGCGGAGCACTTCGGCGATCCGCATGATGGTCGACAGCCGATCCAGGGGTTTCACCCCGTTCTCGACCAGGCGGAGCCATTCCTCGCTGCAGCCGACCAGGTCGGCCAGAATTCTCCGGGTAAGGCCGCGCGAACGGCGCCTGGCCATGATCCGCGCGCCGTCAACCAGGAAATCGCCGACCATGCCGCCACATTAAGTGAGGAACTCGAGGCCCTCGGTGGCCGGAAATGACGGCAACTCCTTGCCGCTCGACCTTCGTGAAATGTGGGTTACGCTGAAGGGTTCGCCACGAAGCAACTCCAGTTGGATCTATCCGGTCGGGCTCCGCCGACAATGCCGCTACACCATTCGGCAGGAGGAGACCACGATGGCGATCGACGTCGAGTCGATTCGGAAGGAATTCCCGTTCTTCGAAACCGCCCTTGACGGTTCCCGCCCACCCGTGTACCTCGACAGCGCCGCCACCACGCAGAAACCCGCCTCTGTCCTGGGCGCGTTGAACCACTACTACATCCGCACCAATGCGAATGTGCACCGTGGCGTGTACCGGCTGGCCGTACAGGCGACCGACCTGTACGAAGGGGCGCGAAGCAAGATCGCCGCGTTCGTGCGCGCACCGCGAGCCGAGGAGATCGTGTTCACCAAGAACGCGACCGAGGCCGTCAACCTGCTGGCCAACTCGTTCATCTGGGCGGACGGACGGCTCCGCGTCGGTCCCGGCGACGAGATCGTCCTGACCGAGATGGAGCACCACTCCAACCTGATCCCCTGGCGGCTGCTGGCCGAGCGGGTGGGTGCGAAGGTCAGATATCTCGGCATCACCGACGACGGCCGCCTGGACCTCTCCGACCTGAGCGAGAAGCTCAACGAACGGACCAAGGTCGTCACGGTCGTGCACGCGTCGAACATTCTGGGCACGGTGAACCCGGTCGCAACGATCGCCGCCCGCGCGCATGAGGTCGGCGCCCTGATGGTCGTCGACGCGGCCCAGTCGGTCCCGCACCTCGGCATCGACGTCACCGCGCTGGGAGCCGACTTCGTCACGTTCTCCGGCCACAAGATGTGCGGCCCGACCGGAATCGGCGCCTTGTGGGGCAGGTACGAACTTCTGGAAGAGCTCCCGCCCTTCCTCGGCGGCGGCGAGATGATCGAGCACGTCGCGGTGGACGCCATGCACTACGCCGCGCCCCCGCTCAAGTTCGAGGCCGGCACACCCCCGGTCGCGCAGGCCGTCGGCCTTGGCGCCGCCTGCGACTTCCTGAGCAACATCGGCATGGACGCGATCGCCGCCCATGACCAGGCCCTGATCGAGTACGCCCTGGACCGGCTCGGCGACGTTTCCGGCATCCGCTTCATCGGCCCGACCGACACCGCGAACCGGCTGCCGCTCCTGTCGTTCGTGGTGGACAGCATCCCGCTCCAGCGCATGCGCGCGAGTCTGGACGAGGCGGGCATCGCCGTCCGGTCCGGCAACCACTGCGCGCAGCTCGCGTGCAGCCGATTCGGCGTCCCCGCCGCGATCCGGGCCTCGTTCTACCTGTACAACTCCCCGGACGAGGTCGACATCCTCGCCGAGACCCTCGAAACGGCCACGAGGTCCCGGGCCGCCGTGACCGCGGACACCTCCTTCGACGTCAGCCTGGTACGGCAGTACCAGGACATCCTGCTCCCGTCGATCTTCCAGCCGTGGGCGGAGTACATGGTCGAGGCGCTGGCGCCGGCCCCCGGCACCAAGGCGCTCGACGTCGGCACCGGCCCCGGCACTGTCGCCAGGGTGCTGGCCAAGGCGGTCGGCCCCACCGGCGCCGTGGTCGGCACCGACCTCAACCCCGCCATGCTCGCCCTCGCCGCTGAACTGCCTGCCCTCGACGGCGCCCCCATCCAGTACGTGGAGTGCGGTGCCACCCCGCTGCACGTCTCCGACCAAGCGTTCGACCTGATCACCATGCAGCAGGTCCTGCAGTTCGTTCCCGATCGCGGCGCGGCGCTGGCCGAGATGCGGCGGGCCGCCCGCCCCGGCGCGCGGATCGCCATCGCCACGTGGCAGCCGCTGCACCGCAACCCCCTCTTCCGCGCCCTGCACGACGCCGTCGCCACCGTCCTCGGCCCCGACAAGGCGGGCCTCTTCGAGGAACCGTGGTCCCTGCCCGGGATCGAGGTCGCCATGCTGGCGAAGGAGGCCGGTTTCGTGGACATCGAACTCCGCGAATGGACGCTGCCGGCCACCCTTCCCGGGGGGCCTGACGCGATCTGCTGCCTGTTCGACTTCTCCGCGGTCAGCCCGTACATCGGTTCGCGTCGCGCCGACCTCGCGGCCGCTGTACGCGCGAATCTGGCGCACTGCACGGATGAGACCGGCGTCCACTCGGAGACCGCGGTGACCCTGGTGACCGCCCGAGCCTGACCGCCGCTCTTCCCCGAGGGCCACTTCCCGCCGGGGGTGGCCTTTCGGCGCCCCAGTTCATGAGTTCGCCCGTGCCCGACCCAACGGCCCAGATCGGCTCTTGTGTCAGCGCATCTCCTGTATCTGATCGTGGTCCGGGTATTCGGCTGGTTGGTCATCCTGGACCGAAGCGAGGCGGCCATGGACGCCGAGATCATGGTGGTCCGGCATGAGGTGGCGGTACTGCGGCGTCAGATCGTCGTGCGGAACCGGACTGGGCCGATCGAGCGACTCTGGCACGAGCACGGACAGCAGGGCCGGTCCGAGCCCGAAGCGATCCTGCAACGTCGGCAGCAGGGTTCCGAGCATCGCGGTGATCGCGTCATTGACGAAATGAACTCCGGCGAGGAAAACGGCCAGCGACGTCCCGCCGGGGACGCCTGGCTTGCGGATCATGTGCGGCATGCGGACTCCTTCAATCGTGTACGGCCGCCGGCAAGGGCCACCCGCGAATGGCAGAAATACCATAGGGGGGTATGGTGTTATTTCGAACAACCGAACCAGAGGGGAGCGGACATGGCCGGATACAGCCACAGCAAGCAGAACCATGCGATGCGCCTGCGCCGTATCGAGGGGCAAGTCCGCGGCCTGCAGCGCATGGTCGAGGACGACAAGTACTGCATCGACATCCTGACGCAGGTGTCGGCAGCGGCCAGCGCGCTGAAGTCGTTCTCCCTGGCGCTGCTCGAAGAGCACCTGGCCCACTGCGTCGCCGAGGCCACGCAGAAGGGCGGGCCCGAGGCGGAGGCCAAGGTCAAGGAGGCCTCCGACGCCATCGCACGGCTTGTTCGTTCCTGACCGACCGGATTGAAAGGGAGATCGATATGAGCACCGCCACCTACACCGTCAAGGGCATGACCTGCGGCCACTGCGTCAGCTCCGTCAAGGAGGAGGTCAGTGAAGTGGCCGGTGTCACCAACGTCGAAGTGGACCTGGCGACCGGCCTGCTGACCGTGAACAGCGACGGCCCCGTCGCCCCAGCGAAGATCACCGCCGCCGTCGAAGAGGCCGGTTACGAAGTGGCGAACCAGTGAACACCACGTTCATTCTCGGGCGGCCGGTTGCGGAAGGGGCCCGTCGGTGAGCGCCGTCCTCATCCTCGGCGGATATGGTGCGGTCGGCCGCGAGGCCGCCCTGGCTCTGTCAGGACGTCCCGACACAGAGGTGATCGTCGCTGGGCGCAATCCAGGCCGTGCCCGGCCCATTGCCGGTGTGACGTCGGTTCGCGTGGACGCCGCCGACCCCGCTGACCTGGCCAGATCACTGGAGGGAATCACGACGGTGCTTATGTGCGCCGAGATCGACAATGCCGCCGTCGCCCGCGCCTGCCTGGAGCGCGGCATCGGCTATGTCGACGTGTCGGCCTCCCATGACGTACTGGCCGCGATCGAGGAACTGGACGATCTCGCCGCGGCGCGCGGGGCGACCGCCGTCCTGAGTGTCGGGCTCGTTCCCGGCGTCACCAACCTGCTGGCGCGCGTGGTCGCCGAGCGGTCACCGGGCAGCGCCCTGCGCATCGGCGTGCTGCTCGGCTCGGGGGAGCAGCACGGCTCGGCGGCGATCGCCTGGACACTGGACGGGCTGGGCGCGCTCGAAGGCTCGTGGACGATGGCCTTCCCCGAGCCGTACGGTGCCCGTATCGTGCATCGTTTCCCCTTCTCCGACCAGTACACGCTGCCCCGGACGATCGCCGTACCGTCCGCCCGCACGGGCTTGTGCCTCGACTCCCGCCTGTTCACCACGCTGCTGGCCGCCGCCCGGCGCCCTGCCATCGCAGGGCTGCTGCGCCGTCCCCGGATACGAGGGCTGCTGCTCAAGACGCTGGCGAAGGTCCACCTCGGAAGCGACGGCTTCGCGGTGACGGTCAGCGCCGGAGCGGCTCAGGCGTCGTTCGGCGGGCACTCACAGAGTTGTGCGACCGGCCGCGCGGCCGCGCTGCTCGTCCGCGACCTGCCCGGACTGCCGGCCGGCGTCCGCCACATCGAGCAGTTGGTGGACCCGATCGACTTCCTGACCGAACTGGCCGCCAGCGGGTTCGTCGTCGACGTCAATGGCTGAACTTCGTGGGAGGAGGGTTCCGCCGCTCACCGGTCAGCCGGGGTCGAGCCGGCCGAGTCGGCTGCCGCCGCGAATCAGCACAGTGCCGGCCCGAAGGGACTCTGGATCGGCTTGTACGACGGCGATGTGACGGTCGTAGATGAGCATGGGCGGTACGGCACGATCTGTTCTGACGCGGCCGAGTCCCCCGCCGTGAAGCAGTGTGATCAACGGGCTTCGGCGGCGCCGAAGGCGAACCATCCCCGGTCGGGGAAGCCGGCGGCTTCGGCCACCGCCGCGGAGGCCCGGTTGGCGGGGTCGTGCATGTAGGTGGGCAGGGCGCCTTCGTCCAGCACCCGCCTGGCCGCCTGGGCGACCAGGCGGCGGGCGAGGCCCCGGCCGCGGGCCGGGGGAGCGGTCACCACTGCCAGTTCGTGGCCGTAGGCGTCGTGCCGTTTGATTCCCACCCCGGCCAGGTGCTCGCCGGTTGCGGGGTCCATGGCCACCAGGACATCCCCGCCGAAGGGCAGCAGCCAGTCCGGTACGCCGGGGGCGTCCGCGGCCATCCAGGTACCGGCGTCGGGCAGGGGCTCGGGGTGGGTGGTCCAGCGGTAGACGGCGGTGAACCAGCCGCGCTCGGGGAAGCCCACCAGGGCGGGAACCCACGGCCCCAGCACGGCGAGGTCCTTCTCCTCGGCGTACAGCTTCGTCGCGGCCGTGACGGCGTGTGGAGGGAGCGACAACACGCCTGCCTCGGGGCTGGACACCCCGATCGCGGGATGGATCTTGCCGTCCCAGCCGGGATGATCGCGCACGTCCGCGCCGATGATGTCCAGCTCGGTCACTGCGGGCCAGCCGCCGAGCCAGTGGGACAGATGCTCAACGAGCCATCGCTCCACGCCTTCCTCCTTATACGGTAGGGGGGTATGGTACATCGAGAGTCTTGAGGAGGACA
The DNA here is from genome assembly GCF_019396385.1 of Nonomuraea harbinensis. Lineage (GTDB taxonomy): Bacteria > Actinomycetota > Actinomycetes > Streptosporangiales > Streptosporangiaceae > Nonomuraea > Nonomuraea ferruginea. The sequence continues at coordinate 145,727 of NZ_JAHKRN010000016.1, forward strand.
TATGCGACGTCTCGTCCCGCTTGAGCCTGCCGACGCCCCGGGCAGGTCCTGAACTTCTCTCGCGCCATGAAGCGGGTCAAGCTGCCCCGCGCCCTCAGCGAGAAGGTCTCGCTTGCCGTCCAGGAGCGGATCGGATGCGGCACCTGCATGCAGGCGCACGTCGAGGCCGGGCGCGCGGCCGGGCTCGGCGAGGCCGACATCGCCCTGGCCCGGCAGGGCACGTCCACCGACGCCAGAGAGGCAGCCCTGATCGCCGTGGCCGTACGGGTGCTGGCCGAGCCGTCCTCCATCACCGACGCGGATGTCGCAGACCTCCGCGCGCACGGCTGGAGCGACCGCATCATCGCGGAGATCATCGGCGTGGTCACACTCAACCTGCTGACCGGGGCCTTCAACCTTCTGGCCGACCTGCAACCAGCGAACTGGGCAGTAGCACGATGCATGGCGATCTACCAGGGAGACGCCCGCCAGATGCTCGCAGAGATGCCCGCAGGCTCGGTGGACTGCATCGTCACCAGCCCGCCGTACTGGGGCCTGCGCCACTACTGCCGCACATATCGGTCCATTGGTGCAGGTATGGTCCAGTAAAGCCCGCGATGCAGGCGGCAGGGTCGACGGCGTGGGCTGAATTACTATATCGGCTAGTAGGGTGAGTCATGCGCGATCCACGGCTTCGTGCCGCAACCGCGGGCGACAAGCTGTACGCCCACGACGGCCGGACCGGCCGCGTACGGTCGAGTCCCGGCGACGGCGAGAGCTGGACTCCGCTGGTGGGTGTGGACGCCGAGAGACGCGTTCAGACCAGGTGTGACGGCGGGCGCACCTGGCAGGCCGGCGGCGCGGGGCGGGCCGTCGCGTTCGCCGCCGTTGACGGCAACCGGCTGCTCGCCGCCGTCAAGGACGGCACTGTCCACGAGTCGCGGAACAAGGGTGGCGACGTCGCCGTCGCCTTCCGCCCGGCGGGCACATGAGCGATCACCCCCCGCGCCAGGGCCGGAGCCGCCTGCGCTCGCCCGGCGTGCTCATTCCAGCCGTCGCCGTCCTCGTCGCGATACTGGCCTACGCCGTGCCTGCCGTTCTGCTCGCCGGCGAGGTTCCACCCGGTACGCGGGTGGACGGAGTCGACGTCGGCGGGATGTCACCCGAGGCCGCCCGCTCCCGGCTGGACGAGGAGCTGAGGAAGCGGGTGGAGGAGCCGTTGACGCTGATCGCCGGGAAGAAGCGGGAAAAGGTGACGCCCGCCGAGCTCGGGTTCGGCTTCGACACCGGGGCGACAGTCGAGGTCGCCATGGACGGCGCCGTCACCCCGGCAGGCGTCGCCCGCTCGCTCTTCGGCAGTCGCGAGGTTCCTCCCAAGGTCACGGTGGATCAGGGGCGGCTCACCGCCGCACTCGGGGAGCTGGCCGAGAGCGTGCACCAGAAGCCCAGGGAAGGCAGTGTCCGCTACCGAGGGCTGGAGCCGCGAGCTGTCCTGCCCAAGCCCGGCCGCGCGCTCGACCTCGACCAGGCGGCGCGAGCCGTACGGGAGGCCTTCGAGCAGGGCCGTACGTCAGTGGAGCTGGACGTCCGCGCGACGCCGCCCAAGGTCACCGCCGCCGAGGTCCGCCGTGTCACCACGACCACCGCGCGCACGGCGGTCGCGTCGCCGCTCACGCTTACCAGCGGCGGCAAGGAAGCCGACGTGTCCAGAGAGCAGTTGGCCGCGGGCCTGCGTTTCGTCTCGGACGGGCAGGGTGGTCTGCGCCCGTCCTTCAAGGCTTCCGAGATCGCTCCGGCCCTGGGCAAGGCACTGCTGGCGACGCCTCCGAAGGACGCCTCCTTCAAAATCGTCAAGGGCAAGCCGCAGGTCGTCCCCTCCCGGCCGGGGCGGGGCGTCGACACCAAAGCGATCGGCCCGGCGATCGCCGAGGCCGTGGCAGCGGGAGAGCGCACCGTCGAGCTGCCCGCCGTGGCACGACAGCCGCGGGTGACCACCGCCGAGGCGAAGAAGCTGGGCGTCAAGGAGAAGGTCAGCTCGTACACCACGCACCACCCGTGCTGCGCTCCTCGCGTGACCAACATCCACCGCATCGCCGACATCCTCGACGGTTATGTGGTGCAGCCCGGTGAGACGTTCTCGCTCAACGGCGTGGTCGGCAAGCGCGACAAGGCGCGCGGCTTCGTCGAGGCGCCGATGATCCTCAACAACCGCTTCGTCAACGACGTGGGCGGAGGCATCTCGCAGTTCGCCACCACCATGTTCAACGCGGTCTTCTTCGGCGGCTTCGAAGACGTCCAGCACAGGCCGCACCAGTACTACATCTCCCGTTACCCGGCCGGGCGGGAGTCCACGGTCTCCTATCCCCAGCCGGATTTCCGCTGGCGCAACGACTCGCCGTACGGCGTGCTGATCAAGACCTCGTACACCGACACCTCCATCACCGTGCAGTTCTGGAGCACCAAGCGCTACGAGATCGAGTCCGAGAGCTCGGCGCGCTACGACGTCAAGCCGGTCCCCAGCCTGACCGACTCGGGGCCCGACTGCATCCCGATGGGAGGTGCGGAGGGGTTCACCATCGACGTGTGGCGCATCTTCAAGCAGGACGGGAAGGTCGTACGCAAGCAGAAGTTCCACACCGTGTACGACGCGGAGCCCCGGCTCACCTGTGACGGGCCGGAGCAGTCGCGGTGAACGGTCCGAAGGCCCCGTTCAAGAAACGGTGTGACGACGATCGCCAGTAGTATTACGGCATGTTGCGCGGCTTGGGCGAGCTCGAATCCACGATCATGGATTGGATGTGGGCCCGGCGCAGGCCGGCCTCGGTGCGTGAGGTGCTTGAGGGCCTTCGCCAGGAGCGGACGATCGCCTACACCACGGTGATGACCGTGATGGACAACCTGCACAAGAAGGGCCTGCTCAAGCGGCAGCCCGTCGGCCGCGCCTACGTCTACGAGCCGATCGCGTCCAAAGAGGCCTACACCGCCGACCTGATGCGCAAGGCGCTGGCGGGCAGTGACAACCAGGCGGCCACGCTCGTCCACTTCCTGGAACGGCTCACTCCGGAGGAAGCCACAGCGCTTGAGGCGGCCTTGCAGGTGTTCCCGAACCGGGGTGGCCGGTCGTGATCGCCGCTCTCGTCCTGGTGATCTACACGATCGCCGCCGCCGTCGTCCACACGACCCCGCTACGACCCGTCTACCAGGCACTTTCCATCACGCCGCCAGCCCGGGTCCCCGTCTTCGAACCGGCCTGACCCGACTGGCGCCTGGCTGCGGAGGGCGTAGGCACACGACCCTCTACGGTCCTGCACGCCTTCCCCCAGGTCAACCCTCAACTTCGAGCTCACGTGTGACTACCGACTGCGGAACCCAGGGTCCAGACCCACGGTCAAATGACAGTCAAACGATCAAGGGCCTGACCGCTGTCTCCAGCGATCAGGCCCTTGACCTGCTACTGCACTGTCGGGGTGGCGGGATTTGAACCCACGACCTCTTCGTCCCGAAGCAATTCGAACCCGCTTCGAGCATGTCATGTCATGTCTTGTAAGCTGCTGAGGGAGTGCTGAGCCGTTCGCCGACGTTCGTGATCGGCCACGGCGATTGTCACGCAGTCCGTTACTCAGGCGATCTCCAATGACGGGATTCAGCGTGGTCACACGACCTGAATCGCAGATTGGCGTAGATGCTTCTGCAAAGGTCGAGTTTCGGCGAGGCGCCCCTGCATGGCAGGCTGTCCAACTTAGCGCATAGCACTTACACAGCCTTATCTATTCCCGTAACAATTTCCTCTATCGTAGTTATCGAAGCCAGTGCGTCAATATCGCTAAGTGGCGTGATGGAGCCGGGGTTTAATGGATCGAGATCGCATTGATGGACGATTCTATTGCGTCGGCTAACCACTAGGCCGAGATCAATCTTCCTCTGGCCCGCTTCGCCAGCGAAAGCGATTGACCAGATCTTGCTTATTCCCACCATGGCCAACGCGCTTCCAATGTCATCCGGCCTCTGATACGTCTCCAATGCCAATCGCTCCGCGATGATGCTTCGCGCTACGATTTCCATACTCGCCTCGCCCGATCTTGCAGCGGTGAATATCTGACCGATGGCGACGAAGGGTAGCCCAACCTTGCCGCCACTGCCGGCGGATGAGCGCATCATGAGGATATCTACTGCGCGATCTAGGACGACCCCGTGGATATAGGAGTCGAGTGCTGCCACGCAGTGCACTAAGGCCGACCTGTAGAGATCCTCGCCGCCAACCCGCCCTTGGGTGAGCGATGACAGCGACTGGCCAAGCCCTACCAGATCGCGCGCTCGCTCGATTTCCTTGACGAAGTCTTTGTATCGAGTGCTCGACATGAAGTGTCGCCTATGCCGTCAAGCTCTCTACACGTTGAGCAAGCTCTTCGAATGTCGCATTGTACTTGTCAATATTCTCCTTCGTAATATCCCACAAGTTACCACCACGGTTAACGTCCTCACGTGTGAGACTGAATACCGGTTTGCGGGTCTGTTGCGAGTTGGCGATGAGCGCGTTGAAGTCAGGAATCGAAGCCAGGCGATGAGACGCTTCAAGATCGGCGTTCGCATATGAATCTTCGGACAACATGACCCCTGCCTGGGCAAGTGCAGGAACGAGCGTGTTATCTATGGCTGAGTCCAGAGCGTCGAAGTATTTTTGAAATGCGATTGTGGGTGCGTTATTCTTCAGGCGATACCGCTGAATGATAACGCCCAGGAATTTTAGGTTAGGCTTTGGGAATTTGTAGTCCGCTTTGGCGAGGGCATCAAGCTCTGCTGCTCGCTCCGCCCATCGCACCCATTTTGGAATGACTCTGGCTAGCGAGTCCAAAGCCATAACAGAAAAGACGTCAGGGCTTGCCGGAACAATAAAGAAGTCGGCGGTAGCGACAAGATTTTGATTTATGGATCCCAGGCCGGGACTCAGATCGATGAGCACATAGTCGGCATTGTATCGCTCGGCCGTTATTTGAAAAAGATGAGAGAAGCTGCCGGGGAGGTTCTTTAGCGCCTGAATCGATTCCGATAGTTGCTGCGCGACGCCCAAGGACACTTCATCCTCGGCCAGCCCCACGTGTCCCGGGATCAGGAACAGCCCTTCCCTGTTGGGCACCTCAATACATTGAACTGGCTTGAGTGGGCGTGGGCGTGACTGGAAGGCTGGGTCGAGTGCATCACGAAGATTTCTGTCGGGGTACTTGCGATAGAAGTCCTCCAGGGCATCCGTTTCTGTGAGGTCAAGTACCATTCCCGTTAGATTGCACTGCGGATCAGCATCCACCATGATCACTGTCTTGCCTCGCTGTGCGAGCATCCAGCCGAGGTTGAAGCAAGTAGTCGTCTTGCTGACGCCGCCCTTGTTGTTGAACATCGCTATCGTCTTAGCCATAGTTGTGCTCCGTCGATATCCCCAGGAACTGAGGGCTCACCGTAGGGGACAAGAGTACAGCCGCCCGTGGTGACTTGTGGGCGCTTCGTCGGTTATCCGTGAGCGTTTCCCGGTTTGTACGGCTTTGTTACCCTCTGGAAGGCTGTAACAGGAGGGGGCTTGGCGGTGTTACGACCTTCCGTCCTAAAGGAATCAGGACAGCAGGGACAGCGTGCTTCTGAGAGGTACCAGGATGCTGTAGGCGTTTCAGCAGGTCACCAAGGGATGAAGGACCATGGGGACAGCAGTAGGGCCGATGCGTTCTCGACTGGTGGGACACACACGGGCTCGATGGGGCCGGGCGGTTGAGGGGGCACCCCGGGGTACAGATGGCAAACGCGACCCCTGATGATCGTTGGGTGTCTACGCCAGTCGATCAAGAACAGGGGCCGCGTTCGCGTGCCATCATCCCCGATCAACGTGCTCGCCCGCCACCTGGAGCACGTCACCGTCACCGACCCGCTGATTGACCTGCCCGACCTGCCAACCCTGGCCGAGGTCCTGGACGCCGTCCCCGACCCGCGAAGCCGCCAGGGACGCCGCTACCGGCTCGGCCCGCTGCTGGCGTTATCCCTGCTCGCCGTCCTCAACGGAGCAACATCCCTGGTAAGGATCACCCGGTTCATCAACGGATATGACCCCGACCTGCGCGCCCGAGCCGGCCTGCCCGGCACCGCACGACTGGCCACCAGCACCCTGGGACGCCTGCTCGCCCGCCTCGACGGCGACGCCTTCGACACCGCCACCTGCAACTACCTGGCCATCCTCACCACCGATGCGCCACCCACCAGCAGCCCGTACCCAAGCCGGGCTCCGCTGTCCGGCCTCGCCGTGGACGGCAAGACCCTGCGCGGCAGCCGCACCGCCGACGGCACCACGGTCCACCTGCTGGCCGCCATTCGCCATGACACCCAGACCGTCGTGGCCCAACGCCAGATCGAGGCCAAGAGCAACGAGATCCCCGCGTTCACGCCGCTGCTGTCCCACCTGGACCTGACCGGCGCAGTGGTCACCGCCGACGCCCTGCACACCCAGCACGACCACGCCCGCCACATCAACGCCGCCGGCGGCCACTACCTGTTCATCGTCAAAGGCAACCAGCCCACCCTGCACCGCCGGCTCAAGGCCCTGCCCTGGCGCGAAGCGGTCCTGAACGACCGCACCGACGAACAAGACCACGGCCGCCGCGAGATCCGCCGGATGAAGATCTGCACCGTCCGCCCTGACCTGCCCTTCCCGCATGCCGCCCAGGCCATCCAGGTCAAACGCCGCCGCACCGACCACCGCACCGGCAAGACCACCATCGTCACCGTCTACGCCGTCACCAGCCTGCCACCGGGACGCATCACCCATGCCCAGCTCGCCGCCTTGATCCGCGGGCACTGGTGTGTTGAGGTCCTGCATCACATCCGCGACGTCACCTACCGCGAGGACGCTTCCCGCGTCCGCACCGGCACCGCACCCCGAGTCATGGCCAGCCTCCGCAACCTGGCCATCGGCCTGGCCCGCCTCATCGGCTGGACCAACATCGCCGCCGCCACCGACCACTACCGCAGCCACCCAGCCGACGCTCTTCAGCTACTCGGTTTCACCACCTGAGAACGCTTCGGCCCTGGGGACAGCAGGGACAGTTCCTCAGGGTGTCACAGTTGTCAGCGCGTCCTCGATCGCCTTTGCCCCTGAAGCGCCTACCTTCGTCAGATCATGGGCGGCGTGGCGAAGTTCAGTCACGGCGTAGGTGTTGACGGCCACAGCATCCAGGACCACTTCCTTGGCGATGGCAGTTGCGGCTTCGGCGTCGCCCTGGAGGATGTGGGCGCGGGCGAGGCAGGCTCCGTACCAGGCTCTGTCGCGGCGGTAAGACTTGGGCAGGCTGGATAGGCCGCGTTGGAGGTAGTCGGTAGCGCGGCGGCCGTCGCCGAGTTCCAGCTCGGCCATGCCGCGTTGCATGAGGAACCAGTCCTCGTCGTAGAAGTACATCCAGGGCGGCTCGTCCTCGGGGCGCTCGACTGCGTGCCGGATGAGGTCTTCGGCCTGTCCGAGCATGGTGCGGGCGGCGTTGGCGTCGCCCATCTGGGCGTGCCCGCGGGCGGCCATCTGGGCGGCCATGCCCTGTACGCCGGGTGTGGTGCGGCCGTCGTGCCAGCGGGAGGCTTCGGCCAGGCGGACGCAGCGGTGCGGGTCGCCGAGACTCCACGCTTGGTGGGCGCGCATGTTGAGGGTGGTGGCGGCCAGGCGGGAGTCGCCGGCCTCGATGGCCCAGGCGTGGGAGCGGTCGTACCAGGCCAGGGCGGCGGCGGCCAGGCGGGAGTCGCCGGCCTCGATGGCCCAGGCGTGGGAGCGGTCGTACCAGGCCAGGGCGGCGGCGGGCTGGCGGGAGTCGTGGCACATCCAGGCGATGAATTGGGCGTACTGAGCTAGCACCGCGACGGCCCGGTCAGCGAGCTGACCGCGGGCACCTCGGGCCAGGTCTGCGACGGTGGACAGTTGGGCGTGGACGAGGGGCAGTAGGGGGCGGCTGCCGATGGTGTCCTCGACGCGGCGATGCTCGGCCAGGCAGTGTTCCAGCCATTGCACGGTGGCCACATCGACGCGGCGCGGCTGCTCGATGGCGCGGGTGATGCGCTCGTACAGGTCCGCGTCCGGTGCCAGTGACGGCAGGGCCAGCGCGGGAACCGGTGTGGTGGTCGTGCCGAAGAGTTGGTCCTCGGCCACGTCGAAGGCGGCGCAGTAGAGCCGGGTGTAGAAGGCGTCCGGTCGGTGCTCGCCGGTCTCATGGCCCCGGATACGCCGGATGAGGCTGTCCACCTCCGGCAGGGGCTTATCTGACACGCGGGCCAGTTCGCGGGCCAGGTCATGCTGTGACCAGCCACGCGTTTTACGAGCCGCGAGCAGGCGGGCTGCCCACAGCGGGGCGGGCTCGTTCATCCGGCACACCTCCGAGGGGAGAGGAGCGGACACGGGGCGGACATCCCAGGTCGCCGCTCGGTGTCCTCTGTTGAGCTGTTACCGCCTGTAGCTGGGATGTATGCATGTTCAGCGACAGCGACGGCTTTTACGCATGGACGGCCAGCGACGAGTCCGGCCGGGGCGTCTGCGGCATCACGGCCCAGCCCGAACGAGCCGCCGCGTTGCTGGCCCGGTCGCTCTGCGAGCTGGCTCCGGGAGCGACGGGCACGGTCCGCCTGGTGCGCCTGGACCGGCTGGCGCGACGTCCCTCCTACATCTACGGCCCGACCGTGCTGTGCTTGCGGCGCACGGAGCAGGCCGCCGTGATCGTCGCGGGTGACTGAGCCGTGCAGGAGTGGGAGCCGTACGTGCAGTACGGCATGCTGCGGGTGCGGGAGACCTCGTGCTGCGGGGAGTACGAGTGGTGCTGTGAGGGCGGCCTGTACTTCGTGCTGCGCCGCAACGGTGAAGGGTACGAGGCGACGCCCCGGAGCCGCTATGCCCAGGCCCGGCCCGTCTGGGAAGCCCTCATCCGCAATCATCGGCACACCTCCCAGCGTCAAAGAGACGGCAAGCCGACCAGCTCAGGCTGCGACAGGGCACGCCCCTCTGCCGGGAAGAGCTGATAGACCGCCTCACGGATCACCTCGTCCCGCACGCGTGCGACGAACTCCTCGGGAGTGCCACCGCACAGACGGCGCAGTTCGGGGGAGTCGTCCAGAAGGCTCTGGATCAACGTGGGTTGATCGACCAGGCGTCGGGCCTGGCCGGTCCCGTCCGTCAGGCAGCCGTGGCGGCCCACGTAGACGAAGCACGGAGGCAGCCGGACGTCGGATTCCAGGGTGACGGGGTGGCGGTCGGCGGGCAGGAGGCGACGCCAGTAGTTGGGTTCGGTGACGTCCAGCGTCGCCAGCTCGCGATCGTCGAGCCAGAGCACGAACAGTCGGGAGGTCTCGCCCGGTGCCTCCACCGGCACCGCGGGTACGTACCCCCAACGGTTCACATGGGCTGAAACACCAGGCGCGATGCCGTCGACGTCGGCCAGGGTCATGGGGATAACGGGCCGGATCGCGTGGCTGACGAACTTGCGCCGCATCTGGCTGGGCGAGGCGTTGGATCCCACCGCCACCACCGGATAGCGCTCCGACATGGGCGAGCAGCCAAGCCGAACCAGGATCTTGTCCAGCGTCTCGTCCCCGGCCTGCCACTCCTCGGCCGGAGTCCCGTCGATCGGGAGCAAGGCCAGGTACTCGTCGTCCACGAGGACGCCGGAGGTGGCGGGGATGCGGCCCGGATAGGTGAGGGGGCGCGCCATCGGGTCGTCGTGGAAGAGATCGGTTTCGGTCACGAGGCGTCCAGCTCGTAAACGAGGGTGTGCCGGTCTCCCGGGGCCACGGTGATCATGACGCGTACGGGGCGGCCTTCGGCGTCATAGCCCGTGCGCATGTGCTCGGCCACTGGGGTGCCGGCGGGCAGCCCGAGCCGGGCGGACTCGTCCTTGGTGGGCATCCGGGTCTGGATCTCGTCCACCAGCCGCACCTGCGCGCGGCCGATGGACGCCAGTAGACCGCCCGGGGCGCTCACGTCCTTCGGTTGCATGAGCGGGGTGCCTCTGGCGATGTCCTCGGGGAAGTAACCGTCGGCCGTCTGGAAGGGCACGTCGTCCACGTACCGGACCCGACGCCGGACCACCACGATGTCCTTTTCGGCGTCGAGGCCGAGGCGTTCGGCGACTGCTGGTGGCGGGATCTCCAGGCCGACGCTGACTTCCTGGAGGGGGACGCGGCCTTGCTCCCGGACCTCGGTGGCCCAGGCATCGGCGTCGGCGCTGTGGTTGCTCTGGTTCTCGAAGTGGGAGAGGTGCCAGCGTAGGCGCGTCTGTGAGCGGACGGTACGGCCGCGGCCTCGGCCGCTGCTGAGCAGCCCTTCGTTGGTGAGCTGTTGCAGCGCTTGCCGGACGGTCTGACGCGACACGCCGTGTGTCTCTGCCAGTTCCTGTTCTGGCGGCACCGTGTCGCCCGGTGCCAGTTCACCCCGCTCTATCGACGTACGCAGGGCATCCGCGACGCGTTCGTAGAGCGCGCGGGAGTCAGATCCGGTTGGCACGTGAGTCCTCCTTGGACAACTTGTACGTACTCACCGTACCAAGACGCTTGACAGTGATCGAGCAATCATGGAGAGTACGTACACAGCACGGAGTACGGAGAGTACGTACTTAGCTCGACGGGCTTCGTGTGCCAACAGAAAAGCCGGAGCGCGGTCCTGGTCGCCAAACGAGATCCGCACCCCGGCGCCCCTTCAAGAGAGGTGTCTTCATCATGACCTACGGGTCCAAGAACCTGCAGTACGTCACCATCCCGGCCGAAGTCGTCCAGTGGACGTGCCTGGTATGCGAGGGCATCGAGGAGACCTCGCCCGGCTATGAGCCGCCGTCGCCGCTCCTGTGCCCGTCATGCATCCGGCTCGCCCTGGTCGAGTCGCTGCGCGCCCTGGGCGTGAAGCTGTGACGGGCCGCGAGAGCGCGCCGATCCGCGCCGACAAGCTGGCCGACCTGCTGGACGACCTCATCAACGCCGCTCCTGCCTGCGACTCCGGCCAGGCCGACCTGTTCATCGGCCCCGCCGACGAGCCCGACGAGGAGCGGCAGCGGCGCGAGGCACAGGCCAAGAGCATCTGCCTCGGCTGCCCGGCACGTGCCGCGTGTCTGGCCTACAGCCTGGCGCTCAACCCGGACGAAGGTGTCTGGGCCGGTTACACCGCCACCGAGTTGGAGGGCCTGAACCGGTTGCTGGCCTTTATCCCGCCGCCCAGGCGGGAGGTGGCCTGATGAGCTGCCGCTTCCAGTGCCCCGACTGCGGCACCCGATCGGCCAGCCCCTCCGGCTGCCGCCGCTGCGGCGCCTCGGCCGGACGCCAGATCCAGCGCTGCCACCGCCCACGGCGTGCGCTGCCTGCCCGGCTGCCGCCTGCTCACCCGTTCCCAGTGGAGCTGACCATGATTTCCGTCCTCGTCTACCTGCTGGTCTTCCTCGCCGGAGGCCTGTTCATCGAACTCGTACGCATGGGCCAGGAGCGCTACCGGCAGTGGCAGGTCTCACGCGCCACCATCCGCCAGGGCGACTCCCTGGAGATGGTCGCCCGAGGCTGGGCCGCGTCCCCGCGGAACTGGTGCAACAAGCCCGCCTGCCCGCGCTGCTGGGGACGGCGGTGGAGCCGATGAACCCCATCCACAACTCACCGGACGGAGCACCCGCCATGCCTACCGCCAGTCTGCGCCCGCTCTCGGAAGGAGAGCGGACCCTGATCTCGGTCACCGCCGCCGCTGTCGGCGTGCTGGGCCTGATCGGGTTCGTCATCTCGTTCGCCACCGTCATGGAGGCGGCCAAGCCCACCTTCGGCCCGCTCTCCTTCATGCTGCCCCTGGGCGTGGACCTGGGCATCGCGGTGTTCTCCGCGCTGGACATCGTCCTGGCCCGACTCGACATGCGGGTGCGCTGGCTGCGCTTCATCCCATGGACGCTGACGGCCGCCACCGTCTACCTCAACATCGCCGCCTACGCCGACGCACCCGGCGGGCCTGACTGGTTCGCCGTCGTCGCCCACGCGATCCTGCCCGGCCTGTGGGTGGTGGCCGTCGAGATCGGCACACACGCCGTACGCAAGCACGCCCATCTGGCCAGCCCGTCCCGCCGACTCGACAGCATCCGTGTCTCGCGCTGGCTGCTGTCTCCGCTCCCCACGTTCGCGCTGTGGCGGCGCATGGTGCTGTGGGAGGTGCGTTCGTACCCCGATGCCCTGCACCGCGAGCGGGAACGCATCCTGGCCAAGACCGACCTGCAAGACCGCTACGGACGTCTGTGGCAGTTCAAGGCCACCCGCCGCGAGCGAGCACTGTACAAGCTCGGCGAGCTGGCCCCGGCCGGCACGCAGACGGCGCAGCTTCCGCCGCCTTCTCTGGTACGCCCGGCCCTGACCGCCGCACCTGTCCGGAAGCCGTCGTCCCGCAGGCCCAAGGCACGGAAGAGCACCCGTGCGGCTGTCGCCCCGTCCAAGGTGGACGACTTGATGCCGCTGGGCTGGCAGATCGCCGCCGACCACGAGACGCGCGGCATCACGCTCACGCGGGACCGACTGCGCGACGCCGTCCGCCAGACCGGCCGATCCATCTCCACCGACCGCGCAGGCGCGTTGCTCGCCCGCCTGCGCACCGAGACCAGCCCGGCCACGCAGGAGGCAGCTTGACCGCCCACCCGTTGACCGGAGAACCGCCGCCGGTCCGACCGCACGGACCGACCGCCGACACCACCACGACAGCCCGCGCTGACGAGACACGGTCCGACCGCGCATCGTTCCTGATCAAGCCAGTACGGGACGCGGCCTCATCCGCCAAGACTCCAGCCGCGCCCCGCCACCCCGCAACCGCCAAGGCACACGAGGTGCACACATCATGACGCATCACCCGCACGACCACGAAGACCACTCCGAGGAGGACGGGCCGACCAGTCTCGGCGGCGACGTCGTCCCGCTGGACCGACGACGCCGCGCCCGCCGCGAGGACGACGAGAAGCCCGGCCGCGACGAGGACGAGTTCTTCGACCGCGAGACGATCGCCATCGAAGGCACGGTCCTCGGGCCTCCGGTCAACCCGCCCGACGAGGACCTGCCTTACCGGTCCGGCAACGACCGTCACCGCGCCCCGATCATCCCGGCCACGCTGCGGTCTTGGAGGGGCACGCGCTCCATGCTGATCTGGGCGGCCAAGGACGCCGGATAGGTCGTCGGCTACCACGCCGTCCGCGCGCCCAAGTACGCCGCCAAGGCCGCTCTGTACGCCCCGGTCGGGTTCTTCTGCGCCACCGGCAAGCTCCTGCACTGGGCCACAGCGGAGGAGGGCAACTGGGCGCTGCGCCAGTACGCCGCCGACCGCAACGACCCGGAGACGTGGCTCAAGCTCGACCGGCAACGCCAACGCCAGTCTCGCTGGCGCTGGACCGTCCTGGCCACCCTCGCCGTGACGTCCCTGATCGGCCTGCTGGTCTTCCTGCTCGCCGACATCCCGACGTGGGGCCGCCTGCTCGCCGTCGCCGTGGCCGTGCCGCTGCTGGCCCGCGCCGGTAGGCCCACGGACAAGCCCATCACCGACCGCGTGTCCGAAGGACCGCGCTACCGCAAGCTCACCGCCGAACTGGTCCGCCGCGCGCTGCTGTCCTGCGGCATCTCCGGCATCAACCAGGCCGTCAGCAAAGACCCGAACGCCATCAGCTTCCCGACCGAGATCCACCGCGACGGCCCTGGCCACCTGGCCGTCGTAGACCTGCCCTTCGGCGTGGAGGCCGCCGACGTGGTGGCCCGGCGCGGCCGACTGGCCTCCGGCATGCGGCTCCCACTCGACCAGGTCTGGCCCGAGCCCGGCGACGGCCACCCCGGACGACTGTCGCTCTGGGTCGGCTACGAGCCCGCCTCCCAGATGAAGCAACCCGCCTGGCCGCTGCTCAAGGACGGCAAGGTGGACGTCTTCAAGCCGTTCCCGTTCGCCACCACACCGCGCATGGACACGGTCAACGCCGCCCTGATGTTCCGCAACTGGCTGGTCGGAGGCCAGCCCGGCTCCGGCAAGACCTTCGCCCTGCGCCTGGCCGTCCTCGCCGCCAGCCTGGACCCGCGCGCCGAACTGCGCATCTACGAACTCAAGGGCGTCGGCGACTTCAAGGTCCTGGAACCGGTCTGCACCGAGTACGGCAACGGCTTCGATGACGAGACCATCGCCCGCTGCGCCGGAATGATCCGCTGGCTCTACAAGGAGTGCGAACACCGCTCCAAGCACATCGCCCACTACGCCCAGCTCGGCAAGGCCCCGGAGAACAAGGTCACCCCGGAACTCGCCTCGCTCAAGGGCTCCGGCCTGCACCCGCTGATCGTCGCCATCGACGAGATCCAAGAGCTGTTCCTGCACCCCAAGTACGGCAAGGAAGCCGGAGAGATCCTGGAGAAGGTCATCAAGCTGGGCCGCGCCCTGGGCGTGATCCTGCTGATCGGCACCCAGATCCCGGACAAGGACAGCCTGCCGACCGGCATCACCCGCAACGTCAACACCCGCTACTGCATGAGCGTCGCCGACCAGGTCGCCAACGACATGATCCTCGGCACCTCGATGTACAAGAACGGCTACCGCGCCACCATCTTCGAGCCGGTCAAGGAGGCCGGTTGGGGCATCCTGTCCGGCCTCGGCAAGCCCGCCGCCCGCCGCTCCTTCGAGGTGGACACCGACAAGGCCAAGCAAGTCGTGGCCCGCGCCATGCAACTGCGCGGGCTGGCCGGCACCCTGCCCGAGGCAGGCACCCAGACCCGCATCGACGCACCCACCTTCGACCTGCTGACCGACCTCGCCCAGATCTGGCCCGCAGGCGAGACGGCCGCCTGGAACGAGGCCCTGTGCTCCCGCCTGGCCGAACTCCGGCCCGACTTCTACACCGGCTGGGCCTCCGAACAGCTCACCACCGCACTCAAGCCGCACGGCGTACCCGTCCAGGCCATCGGCCGCCGCATCGACGGCAAGGCCGTCACCCGGCGCGGCATCCGCCTGAACGACCTCACCGACACCATCGCGGAACGTAACCGCCGAACCGGCACCGAGTGACCCGGCCGAGGGCTGCTAGCGCTAGCGACTGACCCTGCTATCGCTAGCAGCCCCGCTAGCACCCCAAATCAGCCCTGGCCAGGGCGTTAGCACGCTAGCGCCCTCGCTTGACGACACCCGAAAACGGCCCAGGAGGCCCGCCATGACCCCTGCCCACCTCATCGCTAGCGCCGTGATCGTCACTGTCCTGCTCGTCACCGTCCGTTACACCGCCGAGTGCTACATCCGGCCCTTCCGCCGCTGCCGCGCCTGCCACGGCAAGGGCCGCAAGCCCAACCGCATCGGACGCGGCACCCACGAATGCCGCCACTGCCGTGGCACCGGCCTGCGCCTGCGCCTCGGCCGCCACCTCTGGAACCACGCCCGCGCCCTGCACCGCGACGCCACCCGCTGAACTCCGAACGGAGCGCCTATGACCACCGCGAACCTGACCCGCTACGCCCTCGCGGCCGCCGCCCGAGGCTGGCACGTCTTCCCGCTCGCCCCGAACGCCAAGACCCCGCCCCGGGGCTTCACCTCCTGGCAGGACCGCACCACCACCGACCCCGCCACCATCCGCTGCATCTGGCAGCACCCGTACAACCTCGGCATCGCCACCGGCCCGTCCCGCCTGGTCGTCATCGACCTGGACCGGCCCAAGCCCGGCGAGCAGCCGCCACCGGAGTGGAACCGCCCCGGCATCCACGACGGCGCGGACGTCTTCGCCGCGCTCTGCGAGCAGGCCGGACAGCCGCTCCCGCTGGAGACCTTCCAGGTCCGCACCCGACGCGGCGGCCTGCATCTGTACTTCACCGCACCGGAAGGAGCCATCCTGACGAACACCCGAGGCAGCCTCGGTTGGCTCATCGACACCCGCGCCAACGGCGGCTACATCGTCGGCCCCGGCAGCCACGTCACCGACGAGCACGGCGGCGGCACCTACGCAGTTCTGTACCCGATCACACCGGCTCCGCTCCCGGCCTGGCTGGTCGAACGTCTACGCCCGGCCCCGCTGCCGCCCCAGAAGCCGGTCACGGTGCCGCTCGCCGCCGACCGGCGCGGCTCCTACATCCGCGCCGCCGTCCTCGGCGAGCTGAACCGGGTGACCAGCTCACCGCCGCACGGCCACAACAACGCGCTCTACCTCGCCGCCGTCGCTCTCGGCCAGCTCGTCGCTGGAGGTGAGCTGAACGCCATCGCCGTCACGTCGTGGCTCACGGAGGCAGCCACGCAGATCGGCCAGCCCTACGGCGAAGCCCAGCGCACTATCGCCTCCGGCCTGCGCGCCGGAGCCCGCCGTCCCCGGACGGTGGCCGCATGACCAACGACCGCACCTCTCACCTGCGCCTGGTCAACGGTGATGCCGTCCAAGCACCCGCCCAGGCCGTCCCGTTCCGCACCTCGTGGACGGCCGACGAACTGATGGCCATGACCTTCCCGGAGCCCCGCTGGGCCGTCCCCGGCATCATCGCCGAAGGACTCAGCCTCCTGGCAGGCCCGCCGAAGGTCGGCAAGTCCTGGCTCAGCCTCGGCCTGGGCGTCGCCGTCGCCAGCGGCGCCAAGGCCCTGGAAGCCATCGAGGTGGAGCCCGGCCCGGTGCTCTACCTCGCCCTGGAGGACACCGCCCGCCGCCTCCAGAACCGCATGGGCAAGATCCTGGGCGGCCAGCCCGCACCCAAGGACCTGACCCTGGCAACCACCTGCCCCACCCTCCCGCAGGGCGGGGAAGAGGCCATCGCCCGCTGGCTGGAGCGCCACGGCAACGCCCGCCTGGTCGTCATCGACGTGTTCGCCAAGATCCGGGGCAACACCCCGCCCGGCCTGTCCGCCTACGACGCCGACTACGCCGCCATGAGCCGCGCCAAGCGCCTGGCCGACACCTACGGCGTCGCCGTCGTCCTGGTCCACCACGTCCGCAAGATGGCCTCCGAAGACTTCCTGTCCGAGGTCTCCGGCACCAACGGCCTAGCAGGGGCAGCGGACGCCACCCTGGTCCTCAAACGCGCCCGTGGCACCGCTGACGGCGTCCTGCACGTCACCGGCCGCGACGTCGAAGAGGCCGAGTACGCGATGGCCTTCCAACCGGCCGCCGGCCTCTGGCACCTCCTGGACGGCCCACCCGAAGACCACGCACTGTCCGACACCCGCGCCACCATCATCCGCCACGTCCGCCAGCACCCCGGCAGCACGCCCAAGGCCATCTCCGAGGGCACCGGCCTGTCCTACGAGAACGTCCGCAAGACCTGCCAGCGCATGAACGCCGACGGCCAGCTCTGCGTCAACGCCACCGGCCACTACCGCCTGCCCGGGATACCGCTGGGAGATGTCCCCGGCGTCCCGGCCGTCCCTGGCCATGTCACGGCCAGCAGCAACGCCCACACCCACGAGGGACAACCGGCCCTGCTGCCCGTCCCCGCTGTCCACGCCGATGAGGAGACCCACCAGTGACCACCTCAGCGCCGGACAGTGTCCGGCTCGCCGACACCCAGCTCTACCGCGTCACCGACGTCATGCGCCTGCTCCGCATGAGCTGCACCGTCATCTACGACCAGATCCGCACCGGTCGCCTGCGCTCGGTCAAGCAGGGCCGCGCCCGCCTCATCACCGCCAGCGCCATCGGCGACTACATCGCCCTCCTGGAGAAGGAAGCAGAGGAAGCAGCCTAATGACCAAGCGACGCAGCAGAGGAGACGGCGGCCTCCACTGGGACGACAAGCGCCAACGCTGGATCGCCACCGCCAGCCTCGGCTACGACCCCAGCGGCAAGCGCATCGTGAAACGGGGGAGCGGCAAGACCAAGACCGAGGCCAAGAACAAGCTCAAGGAAGTCCTCCGTGACTACGAGGACGGCCTCGCCATCGCTCCGGCCGACTACACGGTGGAGCGTGCGGTGAACGACTGGCTGGCCTACGGCCTCAACGGTCGGGACCCCGTCACGGTGAAGACCTGCACGATCCTGTGCAGGACCCACATCATCCCTGGCCTCGGCGCGCGGAGGCTGCGGGACCTGAGCGCGGAAGACGTGGACAAGTGGCTCGCCACCAAGGCGAAGACACTCAGCACCCGGACCCTTCAGGGCCTTCACGGCTGCCTGAACCGCGCGATCAAACGAGCGATGGCGCGGGACAAGGTCAAGCGGAACGTAGTGGCCCTGTGCTCGGTCCCGAAGGGGAAGGAGGGACGCCCGTCCAAGGCGCTGACGTTCGCCCAGGCGGAGGCCGTACTGAAGGCGGCTGAGAGCTCCCGCATGTACGCCTACATCGTGCTCTCACTGCTCACCGGAGCACGTACGGAGGAACTGCGGGCGCTCACGTGGGACCACGTGGACCTGGACGGCGACCCGGACGCGAGCCCTTCCATCCCTCCGCACGTGGCTGTCTGGCGCTCGGTGCGCGCCGGGGGAGACACCAAGACCCGGAAGTCCCGCCGCACCCTCGCCCTCCCCAAGCGCTGTGTGGATCTCCTCCGCCAGCACCGCGAGGCGCAGCAACGCGAGCAGGGCGACGCATGGTCAGAAAGCGGGTTGGTGTTCGCGTCGACCACAGGCAAGCCGCTGGATGCCGCCAATGTACGGCGCGACTTCCGGAACGCGATCAAGGATGCGGAAGACGTGGACTCGAGGGAGTGGACGCCTCGCGAACTCCGGCACAGCTTCGTCTCTCTGCTATCGGACAACGGCATTCCGCTTGAAGAAATCTCCAGGCTCGTCGGTCACAGCAGCACTGCTGTAACTGAAGCTGTTTATCGCAAGCAGATTCGACCAGTGCTCCAAGGCGGCGCTACTGCGATGGATCGCATCTTCCAAAATGAGTGATTTACAGTAGTGAGGCCCATCCTTGATTGGGTGGGCCTCACTACTGTTTGCTCGTGATCCCTGAGCAGGGGCGTGCTGCCAATTGCACCAACTACCGCCAGGGTGGAACGCAGAGATGCGAACTTCCTACTCTTGATCAACTTTACGACCATCTTCTTGCACCCCTTTCCAAGTTCACGAAGTTCCGGAACCAACAACAGAGACGCAACGATGGGCCAACCCAGCGAAAGCCACGGACTCGAACCGAGATCTCCCCCATTTCAGGGACCACGAACGCCGCACATTCTAGCCTGCGCTGGCTCAGTTCGTCGCAAAGGTGCTGAGCCGCGTCGGCGCTCCGGCCGAGTGGTCAGTCTCCCGTAGCAGGGTGTGGATGTTTCGCTGCACTGAAGGTGGCCAGCAGTGGATCATGACGCCCGCTGGTAGAAAATCGTGCGCCGTCTGCAACGAAGCGGCATGTTGGTGACGTGACAGCATCAGATACCCCCGTCCCCCGGTTCTTGCGTCCCGTCTATCCGCTAGCCAATAAAGAAGTCGTCCTGTATGCAGGAGACCTAATCATCCTTGGCGGGGATCAAGGGCCAGAGGAACGGGTGCTCGGCACCCTACAGCTTCGCTTTAGCGAGCCTAGTACTCCAGTGACACTTTGCGATCATGGATCGGATCTGCGCTGGTAGTGGCAGTGTCGGGCTGTTGCTTGGTGGCGGCGGCGCCAGTCTGACCAGCGCAGAACGTGCGTGGTAGAGGGGTGCCAGGTCAGGATGAGTGCGGCCAGGAGCCGGCGGATCTCGGGC
>NZ_JAHKRN010000129.1 GCF_019396385.1 Nonomuraea harbinensis
CCCTGCCCCTGCCACCGGGCGGCGCGCAGCAAAGCGGAAATGCTCAGGTGAAAGAGGCAGACCTGGAATGACCAGTGTGCTCGTCGTCGACGACCAGATCCTGATCCGCGCGGGCCTGGCCGCGTTGCTGCGTGCCGCACCCGGCCTCGAGGTGGTGGGGGAGGCAGCGGACGGCGACGAGGCGGTGTCGCTGGCTGCGGCCACCCGGCCGGACGTCGTGCTGATGGACATCCGCATGCCGCGCCTCGACGGGATAGAGGCCACGCGCCGCATGCTGGCGCAGGCCCGCCAGGCGCCTCCGAAGGTGGTCATGCTCACCACCTTCGATCTCGACGAATACGTCTTCGCGGCGCTGTCGGTCGGAGCGTCCGGCTTCCTGTTGAAGAACTCCCCGCCCGAGCGCCTCCTGACCGCCATCGACATGGTCGCCGCCGGCGACATGCTGTTCGCCCCGAGTGTCACCCGCCGCCTGATCGAGGCGTACACGCAAGGGAGCGGACCTGCCTGCCTGTCTTCCGAGGCGCCGGATCTCGACCTGCTCACCGGCCGCGAATTGCAGGTGATGCGTCTGGTGGGCACAGGTATGGCCAACGCCGAGATCGCGGCACAGCTGGTCGTCAGCGAGGCGACCGTGAAGACCCACCTCAACCGGGCCATGGCCAAGCTCAACCTGACCAGCCGTGCGCAGGCGGTGGTCCTGGCCTATGAGACGGGCCTGGTCACCGCTCGTGCCAACAGGACGCCCGAGGCTGGGGACCTCGCGCCCGAGCTCGACTGATGGAACACGAAGCACCACCGATGCCCGGGCGTACACCGTAGGTTGACTTCCCGGCGGTGACTACCGCGATGGTTGTAGTCAAGATTCAATC
>NZ_JAHKRN010000017.1 GCF_019396385.1 Nonomuraea harbinensis
CTCTCCCCCCACCCCCCCCTCTTCCGATCTCGCCTGGGAAGAGCCGCTCATGCCGGCTTCCCGCGCAGCTCCCTGGTGGCCGCGCGGTGGGCCTCGCCGACGCGGGCCAGCATGTCGAGCAGCAGCGGCGCCTGCTCCCGGGTGTAGTGCGCGCCGAGCGTCGCCAGGTGCCGCCTGGACGACTCGCAGGCGGCCTCGTAGTCGTCGAGCCCGCCCTCGACCAACTGCACGGTGACCATCCGGCGGTCGCGTTCGCCGCGCACCCGCCGCACGTAGCCCGCCTTCTCCAGCCGGTCGATCAGCCGGGTCGTCGAGGCGGACGGCAGCCCGAGCTCCTCGGAGAGCGCGCCCGCGGTCATGGGCCCGCGCGTCTCCAGCAGGATGGCGGCGGCGACGTCGACCGGCTGCAGGCCGAGCCGGTCGGCCACGGCCTCGTTGTGCAGCAGGACCGCGACCAGGAACTCGCGGAAGATCGCGTCCTCGGGTTGCTTGTGGGGCACTTTCCCAACCTACTCCACCCCGGAGTACCTTCGAATCGAAGATACTCCGAGTTGGAGAAGATATGGACATCCTTGTCATGGGAGCCGGCGTCGGGGGCCTCGCCGTCGCCCGGGTGCTGCTCGCCGCCGGGCACCGGGTGCGCGTGTACGAGCGGGCCGCGGAGTGGCGTACTGGCGGCGCGGCCTTGATGATCTTCAGCAACGGCGCCGCCGTGCTGCACGACCTCGGCGTGAGCCTCGACGACGTGGGCGGGCGCGTCGACCGGATCGACGCGATGACCGCCGGCGGCCGGCTGCGCGTCAGCATGGACATCGCCCACGCCGCCGCCCACCACGGCTTCGAGACCAGGGCCGTCTCCCGCCGCGACCTCATGGAACTCCTCGCCGACGGCCTGCCCGGCGACCTCGTCCAGTACGGCAAGGCCTGCCAGGACGTCACCCAGGACCACGACCGGGTCACCGCGACCTTCGCCGACGGATCGACGGCCACGGGCGACCTGCTCATCGGCGCCGACGGCCACCACTCGGCCGTGCGGCACCGGCTGTGGGGCGACGCCGGCGTCCGACCGGCCACCTTCGGCACCTGGCAGGGTCTCAGCCCGATCGACATCGAGCTCACCCGTACGCACCGCCACCTCATGATCACTGGACGGGAGGGCGCGTGCGGCCTCATCCCCGCGGGCAAGGGCATGCTGCAGTGGTGGTTCGACGTGCCGTGGTCGCCCGGCGACCGGCGGCCCGCCGCGCCGCTGGCCGAGCTGCGGCGCCGGTTCGGCCACTGGGCGTCACCGGTGCCCGAGGTGCTCGCCGCCGCCACCGAAGCCGATCTCACCTTCTTCGGCCACCACTGGCGCAAGGTCGGCCCGGTGTGGGGGAAGGGCCGCGTCACCCTGCTCGGCGACGCGGCCCACATCATGCCGCCCACCCTGGGCCAGGGCGCCAACCAGACCCTGGAGGACGTCTGGGTGCTCGGGCGCGAGCTGGCCCGGGACGGCGACCCGGCGGTACGGTTGCGCGCCTACGAGAAGGCCCGGTACCCGCACATCTCCCTGGTTTCCCGGATGGCCAAGCGCAACCCGGCCAACTGGCGCATCCCACCGCTTCTCGGCAGGCTGATCCCGGAGACGTCCCAGACCGCCATGCTCGCCCGCTACAGCAACCGCCTCACCGCGCGATCCCGCTGAGGTGCAACCTTCCGCCCGGCGGACCGCGGTGGGAACGGGCGAGAGGAGAGCATCTTGGATCGTCACGAAGGCTTCCGTGAAAGCTCGGCAGGAAGGGCAACCCCGAGGCGTACACCCGCAAGGCGCTCGTCAACCAGTACATCTCCTGGACGCGCCGCGCGCG
The DNA here is from genome assembly GCF_019396385.1 of Nonomuraea harbinensis. GTDB lineage: Bacteria > Actinomycetota > Actinomycetes > Streptosporangiales > Streptosporangiaceae > Nonomuraea > Nonomuraea ferruginea. Next base: position 1,848 of record NZ_JAHKRN010000017.1, read on the forward strand.
CCCGGAGTTACCCAGCGCCCACCCGCCCGAAGCGGGCGTCTCCCACGACGAGGCAACGCTGGACCGCATCATGCTCCGCCGGGCGCTGGCCCAGCTGACCCGCAAGCAGCGGGCCGTGATCGTGCCGCGCTTCCGGGAGCACCTGACCGAGGCGGCGGTCACGGCGCTGGCGGTGACGACGGCGGGCGCGGTGGCGGTCTGGCCGCACCCCGCCGGCATCGTCGCGACACAGGGGCAGGACATGCCGGACCTGCGGGGCAAGGTCGGCGCGATCCGCTACGCGTACCAGACGCCGTGCGAGGTCGACGAGATGACGCGGCGCTCCGACCGCAGTGCCGTGGAGTGGCGGGTGGTCACCCAGAAGGGGACGTACCGGCTGCCGCAGGCGCTCACCTCTTCCAAGAAGGACCCGCGGGTGCCGGTCGCGATCAGCCGGGACGGGCGGAGGCTCGCCTACTACAGCCGCGACGCCGGGGCGCACGTGATCAGGGACATGGCCGGAGGCGAAGAGGTGGTCTCCCCCGTCAAGGAGGCGGAGGAGCGGATCGGCGCCGGATCCATGCTGGTGATCTCCGACGACGGCCGCTACCTGGCGTTCGACCCGCGCGAGGGCAGCAAGGACCCCGGCCTGCTCATCGACGTGCGCACCGGGACACGGTCGATCCCCGGCGTGTACGAAGTGGTCGGCATCAAGGACGGCGCCGCCTCGCTCGTCCGCTACCGCAAGACCGACCTGTGGGTGACGCCGGTGACCGGAGGCGGCAAGCCGGTGCGGTTCGACGGCGTGTTCATCATGTTCAGCGAGCTCGCCCCGGACGGCCGCACGGTCGTCGCCGTCGAGTTCGACGAACTCGAGCCGGGCAGGCTCACCCTGCTCGACGCCAGGACCGGGCGGACCCTGCGCAAGGTCTCGATGCGTGGCCTGCCGCCGGGCGACCAGATCGACGGGACCGGCATCTGGCTGAGCCGGGACGAGGTCACGGTGATCGCGGGCAGCCGGGAGCTCGTCGCGTACGCCCTCGATGTCACCACGGGGCGCACGCGGCGCCTGGCCTCGTACGGAAACGAGCGCAGGTCCCTGACCCTGCCCGGGGTCAACCGGGCATTCAGATAGCCGGGCGGGGCGGCGCGCGCCCCGCCCGTCCGCTACCTCACCGGCCGGTACGTGAGGTGGGTGACGAGCGCGGTGCGGGAGGGCTCGCCGAGCGGTTCGAGGTCGATGTCCGCCAGGCCGTCGAACAGCCGCTCGCCGCGGCCCAGGAGCACCGGCGCGACGTGCAGGCGCAGCTCGTCGATCAGCCCCGCCGCCAGGTACTGGTTCACCGTCATGCCGCCGCCGGCGATGGCGACGTCACGGTCGCCCGCCGCCTCGCGCGCCAGGCGCAGGGCCTCCTCGGGACCGCCGGTCACGAAAGTGAACGTGGTGCCGCCCTTCATCGGCAGCGGCTCGCGCTCGTGGTGGGTCAGCACGAAGACCGGCGCGTGGTACGGGGGCTCCTCGCCCCACCAGCCGCTCCACTCCAGGTCCCAGGCGCCGCGGCCGGGGCCGAACATGTTGCGGCCCATGATGAAGGCGCCGGCGGCGGTGATGGCCTCGATCTCCGCCTTGTGGAGCTCCGGCTCGTCGACCATCCACCGGGTCAGCCGCCCGTTCTCTCCCTCGCCGAACGGATTGTCCAGGCTCTGGTTCGGCCCGGCCACGAAGCCGTCGAGGGACATCGCCATGTCGCAGGTGACTCTGCTCATCTCATCGCCTTTCGGTTCCAGGCGCTCCTTCTCGCGCCTGTCACCGGGTGGTCGGAGCCGCCCGGCGGTTCTCTACATCCGGCGGGGGAGCATGTTCCCCCGTGCGGGGGAGGCCGGGGCCGGGAGGCCCGCCGATCCTGGAAACACCGCACTCGAACTCCAGGGAGCTACCCATGACCGTGCGCCAGGCGCGCTGGCCCGCATACACGACGGCGGTGCTGTTCCTCGGCTACGCCGCGGGCAAGGCCGTCTACGCCGCGCAGGGCAAGCTGGGTTTCCCCGGCGGCCCGGTGGTTCCGGCGGCCGACTACGAGCGCTACGCCCGCGAGATGATGGACGTGGCGGCCGCGCAGTGGATGGCGGCCGCCAACGGCCTGCTCGGCGCGGCCCTGGTCCTGCTGACGGTGACCGGGGCGGGCCGCCGGGTGCCGCGCGCGCTGATGCTCCTCGTGCTGGCCGTCGCGCTGGCGGGCGTCGGCGCCGGAGCCGTGATCATGGTGGCGGACGGGTTCGTCGGCATCGGGATCGGCTGGCAGTGGCACCACGGCGTGATCGGGATCGCCGCGCTGGGGCTCCTGGCCGCGACGACCCGCTCCTACGCGCGCGCGACCCGGCCGGGGCATGCCGAGCTGACCGGCCGGTCGTGATCAGACGGGTTTCGCCACGTCGGACGGCAGGAGCTGTTCGGTGAGCAGGCGGCGGACGTTGGCGTGATCGGCCAGCTCCCCGTCCGTCCGCCCTTCGGCGCCGGCGATCAGGTCGCCGGGCGGCCGGACCGGCTCCGCCTGCGCCCGCTCGCTCCACTCGGCCGGCCCCCGGTAGACGAGCCCGGCACCGTTCAGGTGCCGGTTGAGACGGAGAGCGAGCATCGCGTTTTCCTGCTGCCATTCCTGTTCGTCCATGCCCGCCACGCTAGTTGCACCGAACGCGCCCGGGCCGAAGGTGCATCTAGGTCTACCCCTGTCGTATTTCTAGCCGGATTCCCCGAGGGTGATCGCGTCCGTAGCGTCGGGGCCACGAGAACTTCATCGGAGAACGGGGTGCTTCCTGTGTTGCAGACGTCCGAACCGGCCAGGCCGGCGACCGCGGCCAGGGCCCTGGCCCCTGACCTGGCACGCGGTTTCATGCTGCTGGCCATCGCGTTCGCGCACGCGCCGCTGTTCGTGGTGGCCGTCGACCGGGGCTCCGCCGCGGCCAACGCGGTCTCCGAGTTCTTCCACGTGCTGTTCGTCAACAACCACGCGCGGCCGATGTTCGCCTTCCTGTTCGGCTACTCGCTGGTCCAGCTCCTGAACAGCCGGACGAGGCGTGGCGCCGACTGGGTGACGGTCCGCAAGCTGCTGCGCCGCCGGGGGTGGTGGCTGATCGCGATCGGGTTCGCGCACGTGGCGCTGCTGGTCCCGATCGACATCCTGGCGCCGTACGGGCTGGCGGCCGTGGTGCTGACCGGGATGCTCCGGCGTGGGGACAAGGCGCTGCTGTGGACGGCGGGGACGCTCATGGTGCCCGCCACGGCCGTGGTCGGGTTCGCCATGTGGGTGGCGCTGATGCAGGGGCTCTCCACCTTCTCCCTCGGCACCATCGCCGCCGGGGCGCGGGGCTTCGGCGAGCTGTTCGTCACCAGGATGGTCGGCTGGCCGTTCGGCCTGGTCCTCGGCACCGTCATGGTGCTGCCCGCGGTGCTCTTCGGGGTGTGGGCGGCCCGGCGGCGCATCCTGGAGGAGCCGGAGCGGCACCGGGGGTTCCTGGTCCGCTTCACGGTGATCGCCACGGTCGTCTCCGTCGCCGGTTCCGTCCCCGCCGCGCTCATCCAGACCGGGCTGTGGACCGGGGCGTCCGGCCCGGCCGTGGTGGCGGCCTCGGTCGCGCAGCCGCTCACGGGATACTTCGGCGGCATCGCCATGGCCTGCGCCGTCGGCCTGATCGCCCCGCTGGCCGCCCGGGGCCGCGGCCCCCTGATCACCGCCGTCGAAGCGCTCGGCCGCCGCTCGATGAGCCTGTACCTGTTCCAGTCGATCGCGTTCCTCGTGGTGTTCTTCCCCTTCGGGCTCGGCCTGCAGGACGACCTCGGCATCGCCGGCGCCACCGGCGTGGCCGTGGCCACCTGGCTCGTCTCACTGCTGATCGCCGACCTGATGCGCCGCGCCGGCCACCGCGGCCCCGCCGAGATCCTGCTGCGCCGCCTGGCCTACCGCCGCACCTGACGCCCTGCGAGTACGACGAGAGCCTTCCGGAGGGTGATGGCTTCATCACTTAAGGTGATGGTCATGGATGCGGAGACGGACCGGCTGATCGGCGTGGCGACGAGGATGTTCGCCGAGGTGGGATACGACTGGACGTCGATGCGGATGATCGCCGAGGCGGCGGGGACCGACGTGGACCGGCTGGTCGAGGCGGTGGGCGAGAAGCCGGAGCTCTACCACGAGGTGATGGTCCGCGCCGTCAACGCCGAGCGGGCGGCCATGGAGCCGGCGCTCAGGTCCTTCGTCCCCGGGGTCCAGGGTGCGCTCGACCTGGTCGACGCCTATCTCGACTACAACGTCGCGCACCCCGGGCATCTGTCGCTGTGGCTGCACCGCTGGACGGGCGACGCCGCCGACACACCCGACCTGGAGGGCATGTTCTCGCGCCCGCTCGCCTTGGAGGTGGCGGAGACCATCCGGGACCTGACGCCGGACGACGTGGACGGCGGCCACCTCGTCTGGACCGTGGTGTGGTGCGTCTACGGGTTCCTGTCGGGCGGCATGCGTCACGTGTCGCCCGACTGGCCGCAGAAGCGCGGCGAGCCGGTCCAGCCGGACGTGGTGGAGTCCTTCCGCGCCTACCTGCACACGCTGATCCGCCGCATGATCGCGCCCGCCGGGTGACGGGTCAGCCGATCGCGCCCTGGTCGCGCAGCGCCGCGAGGCGCGCCGCCGAGTAGCCGAGCTCCTCCCGCAGCACCTCGCCGGTGTGCTGGCCGACGGACGGCGCCGGGCGCGGCGGGCCCTGCTCGCCGTCCACGACCACCGGCGAGCCCGCCGAGAGGTGCGGGCCGACGCCGGGCTGGTCGAGCATCCCCAGGACGGGGTTGCCGGCCAGCAGCGCGCCGGGGTCCGTGGCCAGCTCCTCGAACGTCCGGTACGGCGCGTACAGCAGCCGCCTGGCCGACAGCGCCGCGTCCACCTCGGCGAACGGCCGCCCCGCGAACCACGGCTCCAGCAGCCCGCCGATGACCGCGCGGTGCGCGTACCGGTCGGAGTCGCGGCGGAAGTCGGCGCCGAGCGCCCGCTCCACCGCCTCGACCGCGGCGGTCAGTCCCGTCAGGGCGAGCAGGTCGGACCAGTGGCGCGAGGTGAGCACCACGAGCATGACGCGCCGGCCGTCGGCGGTGCGGAAGTCGCGCCCGTAGCCGCCGTAGAAGTGGTTGCCGTCCTTCGTCCGCGGCTCGCCGCCGAGTTGGGCGTCGGCGAGGTAGCCGAGGTTGGCGACCATGGACAGCGCCACGTCGCGCAGCGCGACCGTGATGCGCCGCCCCTCGCCGGTCAGCAGCCGGTGCCGCTCGGCGGCCAGCAGCCCGGTCGCCAGGTAGAGCCCGGCCGCGATGTCCCAGGCCGGCAGCACGTGGTTGACCGGCCCCGCCTCCCCGGCCGGCCCGGTCACCGCGGGCAGCCCGGTCTCGGCGTTGACCGTGTAGTCGACCGCGGTGCCGCCGTCGCGCCTGCCGGTGAGCAGCGCGTGGATCAGGTCCTTGCGGCGCTCGCGGAGCTTCTCGTACGAGAGCCCCGGCAGATCGGCGTTGGCCACCACGACGCCGCGCCGCTCGACCAGGTCGGCGATGACCGCACGGCCCTCGTCGGAGCGGAAGTCGACCTCGACGGCCCGCTTGCCCTTGTTGAGCCCGGTCCAGTAGAGGCTGGTGCCGGACGGGCCGAGCGGCCACCGGGAGCGGTCGGCCTGGCCGCCGATCGGCTCCACCCGGACCACGTCGGCGCCGAGCTGCGCCAGCGTCATCCCGCACAGCGGCGTGGCCACGTATCCGGACAGCTCGACGACGCGCAGGCCTTCCAGCGGGGCGGACATTCCGGCCGGGGTCACGCGCGTGCCCCGCGCATCAGCTCGCGCCCGACGATCAGCTTCTGGATCTCGCTGGTCCCCTCGTACAGGCGCAGCAGGCGCACGTCGCGGTAGATGCGCTCGACCGGCACGCCGCGCATGTAGCCGCTGCCGCCGTGCACCTGGACGGCCAGGTCGGCGACCCGGCCCGCCGACTCGGTGCAGAACAGCTTGGTGGCGGACGGCGCGAGCCTGCGGTCCTCGCCGGTCAGCCAGAGCCGGGCGGCCTCGGCGGCCATCGCCCGGCCGGCCATGCACAGGGACTTCTGCTCGGCGAGCATCGCCTGCACGAGCTGGTAGTCGCCGACCGGCCGGCCGCCCTGCCGGTTGTGCGCGGCGAACGCCACCGACTCGTCGAGCGCCCGCTCCATCAGGCCGACGGCCATCGCCGACATGTGCAGCCGGCCGCGCGCCAGCACGGTCATGGCCGCCCGGAAGCCGGCGTCGACCTCGCCGCTGACCAGCGCGTCCGCGCCGACCCTGACCTCGGTGAACGTGACGTCGGAGGTCCAGGCGCCCTCCTGGCCCATCTTCGAGTCCTTGGGCCCCACCGCCACCCCGGGAGCGTCGGCCGGCACCAGGAACACCGCGATGCCGCTGCCCGCCGCGTCCGCGGGGCGGACCCGGGCGAACACCACGAACAACCCGGCGATCGGGGCGTTGGTGATGAACCGCTTGCCGCCGTCGATCACCCAGCCGTCGCCGTCGGGCGCCGCCGTGGTCTTCAGCCCCGACGGGTCGGAGCCCGCCTCCGGCTCCGTCAGCGCGAACGCCGCGGTGACCTCGCCGGAGGCCAGCGACGGGAGCCAGCGGCCCTTCTGCTCCTCGGTGCCGAACCCGACCAGGACCTGGCCGGCGATGCCGTTGTTGGTGCCGAACATCGACCGGAACGCGAGACTGGTGTAACCGAACTCGAAGCCGAGCCGGACGTCCTGGGTGATGTCGAGCCCCAGCCCGCCGTACTCGGCGGGGATGGCGTAGCCGAACAGGCCCATGTCGGCCGCCTGGCGGCGGAGGTCGTCGGGGATCGCGTCGGAGTCGGCGATCTCCTGCTCCCTCGGCACGACCCGGTTGCGGACGAACTGGCGTACCTGCTTGAGGATCTCTTCGAACTCGTCGGCTGCGACCATGCTCCTGACCTATCGAATAATGTTCTGCCGTGTCAACGGTTGCGGTAGTCGCCGGGCCGCTTCTCGCGGAACGCGCTCATGGCCTCCGCGTAGTCGTCGGTCGCCTGCACGATCGCCATGTGGGAGGAGATCAGGTCAAGGCTGGTGCGCAGGTCGGTGCGCATCGACTGGTGGACCGCCCGCTTGATCATCGAGATCGCGATCGGCGGCTTGGCCGCGATGCCCCTGGCGAACTCCATCGTCTCCGCCATGAGCGTCTCGTCGTCGTAGACCCGGTTGACGATGCCCAGCCGCAGCGCCTCGTCGGCGTCGACGAAGTCGCCCGTCATCAGCAGCTCCATCGCCTTGGCCGGGCCGACCAGCCGAGGCAGGAAGTACGCGCCGCCGTCGCCGGGGACCAGGCCGATGCGGATGTAGCCCTCGGAGAACCGGGCCGACCGGGCGGCGAACCGCATGTCGCACATGAGCGCCATGTCCATCCCGGCGCCGACCGCGACCCCGTTGACCGCGGCGATCAGCGGCTTGTCCAGGTCCTCGACCGCCCGCGCGACCTTGTGGACCCGGTCGGTCAGCATGCGCTTGCGCTCGATCGGCGTCGCCTCGATCTCGTCGAGCGCCTTCAGGTCGACGCCGCTGCAGAAGCCCTCGCCGGTGCCGGTCAGCACGACCACCCGGACGCCCTCGTCGTCCTGCGCCTCGCGCAGCGCCCGCGCCCACGCGTCGATCATCGGCCAGGTGAACGCGCCCAGGGAGCGCGGGCGGTTCAGCCGGATCACCGCCACCCCGCCGTCGACCTCGTAAACCAGCTCGTCCTCGGCCTCGGCCACCGGACACTCCTCTCATTCCGGACAACCCGCCGAGCTTCTCACAGCGGCCACCCCCGGCTCGCGCCAGGTCCGCCGCGTCCTCTACCGTCTGCCTCATGCCGACCTTCAGTCCCGTGGCCGCTCCCACCGTGCTCGACCTGCTGACACTGGAGAAGCTCGAAGAGGACCTCTACCGGGGCACGACCGTCTTCGAGGAACCGTTCCCGCTGTACGGGGGACAGGTGGCCGCGCAGGCGCTGGCCGCGGCGGGCGACACGGTGGAGCCCGACCGGTTGCCGCACTCGCTTCACGGCTACTACCTGCGCAGCGGCGACGCGGCCCGGCCGACCGTGTTCCGCGTCTACCGTGACAGGGACGGCCGGTCGTACTCCGCCCGGCGGGTGGTCGCCATCCAGAACGGCAAGGTCATCTTCAACATGTCGGCGTCCTTCCACGTCCCCGAGGCCGGCGCGGACGTGCAGATCCACCCCGCGCCCGACGCGCCGGACCCGGACGGGCTCGAACCCGTGCGCCTGCCCCGGTTGTTCTCCATGGACAGCCGGCTGCCGCCGCAGCCGTACGAGGCGGCCGAATGGCCCACCCGGTTCTGGGCCCGCTGCACCCAGGACCTGCCCGGTGGTCAGCTCCTGCACGCGTGCGTGCTCACGTACCTCTCCGACATCTCCAGCGGGGTGACCGGCGTCCCGCACGGGGAGGGCGCGCGTTCGGGCTCCAGCCTGGACCACGCGGTCTGGTTCCACCGGCCGGCCCGCATGGACGAGTGGGTGCTGATGGACCTGGTGCCGCACACCGTGTCGGCCGGGCGCGGCTGGTACACCGGCACCATCCACACCCGCGACGGCCGGCTCGCCGCCAGCATCACCCAGGAGACGCTCTTCAGGAAGCCGCGCTGACCAACTCGACGTCGAAGCGCACCTTGACGTCGTCGTCCAGCTTGAGCGCGCCGAAGAACGCCGAGTACGGCTTGACGCCCCAGTGGCTCTGCGTGACCGTCGCGCCGCCCCGCACCCGCTCGCCGTCGAACCGGCAGTCGAGGGTGAGCGGCCGCGTCTGGCCCGCCATCGTCAGCTCGCCCTCCACCCGGAACGACTCCCGCGTCCCGGTGACCTGCCGCGACCGGAACGCGATCGCCGGGAACCGGCCGGTGTGGAGCACCTTCTCCTGGATGTTGCGCGCGATGTCGCGCCGGTCGGAGTCGGTGAGCGGCTTCACCCCGCCCGCCCCCGACACCACCCGCAGCGACCCGGCCTCCACCTCGACGCTCACCCGGCTCGCGCCCGGGTCGTCGAGGTCGACCACGGCCTCGCCGCGCCATCGGTCCGCCTCGATCGTCAGGTCATGACCGGCCTTGGCGCCCAGACCGGTACGCCTCGTCTCGACCAGCAACTGCCCCGTCTCCGGACCCAGCGTGTATGAATCCCCCATACCCCGCACGCTACCCACCGTTGCGACGACAAGACCGACGCCTTCCGTAGGGTCGTGGCATGAGTGTCGTGATCGAGGCCGTGCGTGAGGCGAGTGACGAGGTCGTGGCGGCGTTCGGGCGGCTGCTGCCCCAGCTCTCCGCCGGGGCGGCGATCGACCGGGAAGCGGTGGAGCGGGTGGTCGGCTCCGAGGGGAACACGGTGCTGGCCGCGCGGGCCGGGGGTGTCGTCGTGGGCCTGCTCACGCTGGTGATCTACCCGCTCGCCTCCGGGGTGCGGGCGCGGATCGAGGATGTCGTGGTGGACGGGGCGGCGCGCGGTCAGGGGGTGGGGGCGGCGCTCACCGGGCGGGCGCTGGAGCTGGCCAGGGAACGGGGGGCGCGCACGGTCGACCTGACGTCCCGGCCGGAGCGGGAGGCGGCGAACCGGCTGTACGAGCGGGCGGGGTTCCGGCGGCGGGATACGGCGTCGTACCGGGTCGTTCTCTGAACGGGGCTGGAACGGCTGGGTCGCATGATCGGAAAGCTTGGGTCGCTGTGGTGAAATTTCAGCAGAATACGGGATATGTCGTTTTCAGCGGGCGACGATCCGCCATCCCGGGACGACCACGCTCTCGATCCCGCAAGGGAGGAGCGGGGCGGGAGGTTCAGGAAGGTGCTGCGGCGGGCCGGTGGGAGGTATGCGCCCGCTGACTTCGGGGTTCCCCCGTACGCGCCGGACGGGCCCGCGCCGCGGTTGTACGCGCCGGAGCGCGAGACCGACAGGAGGCGGCGGGGTGCGCTGGCGGTCGGCCTGGCCGTCACCGCGGCCGTGCTCGCCGTCGGCGGGGCGGTGGTCGCGGCGATCACGTACCAGCTGCACGCGATCCCGGCGCCGCCCGCCGATCCCCCCACGCTGACGCCGCACCACACGACGGCGGCCCCGGTGGACACGCGGCTGAGCCACGAGGAGTTCGGCGACCGTGACCTGGGCCGAAAGCTCACGGCCGCCAAGGTGGGCGGCTGGGACCACCCCACCTGCGACCCCGTCGACGGCAGGGGCCGTGTGCTGGGCAGGAACCACTGCGACCACGCCGCCCAGATCGCCTACTCCGCCCGGGACGGGAAGCTCCGCGCGGTCCAGCTCCTGCTGGCCTTCCCCACCGAGCACCGCGCCCGGGCCGCCGCCGTCAGCCTGTCCAAGCGGACGTCGGACGCGATCCGCTGGCGGCGGGGCGGCACGCATGCCAGGTACGCGTACGGCAAGGCCGGTGTGGCGGGCGCCGGCCCGTACGTGGTGGTCACCGTGGTCACCGCGACCGGCCGGGCCGGCGAGCAGGCGCCGGCGTTCCACCGCGTGCTCCACTCGGACACCGTGCACCGTTTCGCGGCTCTGAACAGATCCTGAAGGTCGAGGCTCTAGCGTGCTCACCGTGAGCCGGAAATCAGCGATCACGAGCGTCCTGGCCCCCTCCTGGCGATCACGCTCGCCGCCTGCGGCGCGACCGGAGGTACGGATCGGCGGCGAGGTCGTCCCCGAGGTGACGATCCCGGGCGTGGACCTCCCCGCCCAGCGGATCCCCGCCCAGTGCACCGAGATCAAGCCCGCGCCCGGCGGCTGCCTGGGGGCCGCGTCGATCCCGCCGGTGTCGATCCCCGCCGTCGAGATCCCGCCCGTCGAGATCCCCGGCCTGGACGCGGGCGGCATCAAGCTCGACCCAGTGCGCGCCGAGGGCGAGAGCGCGCCCGCGCAGCACGCCGGGGGCGTCTCGACGCCGGAGGTGTGCCAGGCCGAGCCGAAGGACGGGGGCGTCGCCCTGTCCGTGGTCAGGCCTCCCCTCGTGCGGGCGCCGCTGGTCCGGCCGCGTCTGATGCGCGGCAACCTGATCAGGCCGTACGCCTGCAACGACCGGAACGAGTGCGTCCCGGCCGTCGAGGTGCCCGCGCTGGAGGTGCCCGCCGTCGAGGTGCGGGCCGTCGAGATCCCCGCCGCCGAGATCAGGGCGTACGAGGTCGGCTCCTAGATCGTCAGTGCTGGTGGAGCTTTACCGATTTCTGGTGTCAGCCCCTCTGTGATGGTCCGGTGACCGGGTAGCCGCTGGTAAGGACAAAGGGGGAAATCATGAGACATGACGACTTCGTTGGCCAAGTACAGGCCCGAGCCCGTCTGGGCGACCGGGCACACGCCGAGCGGGCCATCCGGGCGTCGCTGGAGACGCTCGGCGAACGGCTGCCGGAGAGCCTGGCCGACAAGCTCGCAGCCCAGCTGCCACACGAGATCGGCGAGAACCTGCGCCGCACCGAGGTCTACGGCGGCCTCGGCACCGGGGAGCACTTCGGCCGCGAGGAGTTCATCCGCAGGGTGGGCGCCAGGGCCGGGGTCGACGATCGAAGAGCGGTGTTCCTCGCCCGGGTGGTGTTCGAGGTCACCGACGAGGCCACCCAGGGCCGCATCATGACCAAGGTCCGCGAGAGCCTCACCGAGGAGCTGCGCGAGCTGGCCACCGCGGGCAGCCAGGGACACCTCTGACAGGTCCGTGTTCCCGGCGCCGGTCAGGGTAGCTGCCCCGGGCATCCCCCTGACCGAGCGTCGTGGAAAGGACCGCCGACATGTCCGATCGCATCGCAGATCCGTGGGGGAGGCGCACCCCCTACGGCCCGCCCTCGGCGGCCGAACGGGTGGCGGCGTCGCTGCCCGGACCGGTGCGCCGGGTGCTGCCCCGGGAGATCGGACAGCGCGCCACCTGGCCCGTACGGGTGGACATGTTCCTGGAGGAGGGCGTCGCCGAGGCCGACGTGGACCGCTGGGTCCGGGCGGCCTCGATCCTGCACAGCAACGGCGACGCGATGGACATCGCGGTCGCCGGAGGACGGATCGTCGGCGTGCGCGGGCGCGCCGGCGACCGCGTCAACCGGGGCAGGCTCGACCCCAAGGACCTGTACGGCTGGCAGGCGAACAACAGCCCCGACCGGCTCACCCGGCCGCTGGTCAGGCAGGACGGCCAGCTGGTCGAGACCGGTTGGGACGACGCGATGGGCCATGCGCAACTGGGACAACCCGCACATCGACGAGCTGGCCCGGCTGTGGAACGTCGACTCGTCCGTCATCCCGCACTGGGCGCCGCCGACGCACGCCATGCAGATCTTCCGCTACGCCGAGCAGGGCTCGATCAAGCTGCTGTGGATCTCGGCCACGAACCCCGCCGTCTCCCTGCCTGACCTGGCGCGCATCCGCCGCATCCTGGCCCAGGAGAACCTGTTCGTCGTCGTCCAGGACATCTTCATGACCGAGACGGCGATGCTGGCCGACGTGGTGCTGCCCGCCGCCACCTGGGGGGAGAAGACCGGCACGTTCACCTGCGCCGACCGTACGGTGCACCTGTCGGGCGAGGGCGACCTGGTGCGGGCGGAGTCGCCGCGCGGCGCGCTGGAGGCCAGGGCGCGGGTGTGCGGCACCCGTAAGGGCACGGTGTTCGTGCCGTTCCACTACGGCTACTGGGACCGGGACGAGTCAGGGCCGGGCGACGGGGCGGCGCGCGCCGCGAACGAGCTGACGATGACGAGCTGGGACCCGGTGTCCAAGCAGCCGATCTTCAAGGTGGCCGCGGTCCGGCTGAGCAAGGTGGCCGCGGCGGAGGGTGCGGTGTCGGCCGCGCCCACCGTCGGCAATCGGCCGGCCGACCCGCGCGTCCCGGTCACCGCCGGCCACAAGGACGAGCCGGACGTGTTCCACGTGTGCGAGCGGCTGGCCGCCCAGTGCGACGCGCACGCCGGCCGGCTGCGGCCGTTCGCCGAGCGCTACTCGGAGGAGTCGCCGGACGAGCCGGAGCGGCTGCACTCCACCCTGTTCTCCGGCTCCCGCACCGGCGGGCTCGGGCTGCTGCGCGACCTGCACGACCTCTACCTGATGGCGGCCGAGTGCGACATCTCGTGGACGCTCATCGGCCAGGCCGCGCAGGGCGCCAGGGACCGGGAGCTGCTGGGCGTGGTCTCCGTGTGCGAGAGCGAGACCGCCGCCCAGATGCTGTGGCTGCGCACCCGGATGAAGCAGGCCGCGCCGCTTGACCCCCGGCCCGCCGATCAGGCCGGGCGGGTGAACTCGCGCCGCTCGGCCGTCCACCCGGCCGCCTGCTCGCTCAGCGTGAGGCCGAGCCCCGGCCGGTCGGGCACGAGCATGCGCCCGTCACGGATCTCCAGCCGCTCCTCGAACAGCGGCTCCAGCCACTCGAAGTGCTCCACCCAGGGCTCCTGCCCGTACGCGGCAGCGAGGTGCAGGTGGATCTCCATGGCGAAGTGCGGGGCGAGCTGCACCCGGTGGTGCTCGGCGAGCGCGGCCAGGCGCAGGAACGGGGTGACGCCGCCGATCCGCGGCGCGTCCGGCTGCAGGATGTCGGCGCCGCCCGCGCGCAGCAGCTCGGCGTGCTCGGCGACGCTGGTCAGCATCTCGCCGGTGGCGACGGGCGTGTCGAGCGCGGCGGCCAGCGCGGCGTGCCCGGCGTGGTCGTGCGCGTCGAGCGGCTCCTCGATCCACACCAGGCCGAACTCCTCCAGCGCCCGCCCCATCCGGGCCGCCGCCGGCCGGTCCCACTGCTGGTTGGCGTCGACCATCAGCGGCACCTCCTCGCCCAGCAGCTCGCGCGCCGCCCGCACCCTGGCCAGGTCGGCCCGCCCGTCGGGCTGGCCCACCTTGATCTTGATGCCGCCGATGCCGCGCTCCAGCGCCGCGGCGGCGTTCTCCAGCACCCGCTCGATCGGGGCGTGCAGGAAGCCGCCCGAGGTGTTGTAGCAGCGCACCGAGTCGCGGTGCGCGCCCAGCAGCTTGGCCAGCGGCAGCCCGGCCCGCCTGGCCTTCAGGTCCCACAGCGCGATGTCGAAAGCGGCGACGGCCTGGATGGACAGCCCGCCGCGGCCCACGGACGCGCCGGCCCACACCAGCTTCTCCCACAGCCTGGGGATGTCGTTGGCGTCCTCGCCGATCAGCTCGGGGGCGATCTCGCAGGCGTGCGCGTACTGGCCGGGGCCGCCCGCCCGCTTGGAGTAGCAGAACCCGATCCCCTCCAGGCCGCCCTCGGTGGTGATCTCGGCGAACAGGAAGGCGACCTCGGTCATCGGCCGCTGCCGCCCGGTGAGCACCTTGGCGTCGCTGACCGGTGTGTCGAGCGGCAGGTAGACGGACGACAGGCGGACCCGGGCGATGCGGTCGAGGGGATTCATGAGGGGATCATACGAATCCGGTTGTCATGGCGCGGGGATGACAGGTGTCATGCCCGGCCGGTGACTGAGCGGACTGGCCCCGGCGGCCCATGATCGACCAGGCTCGTGCGTGACGTTGACGCCGAGTCCGGAGGTAGCAGATGTCGATCATGACACGCGTGCTCGCGGGGGTGAGCGCGCTGCTCGTGGCCGGGGCGGTCGCCGTTCCCGCCCAGGCGGCCGTGCCCGGCGGGGGCGAGCTGCGGGAGTCGCTGGACGCCGTCCACGAAGCAGGCATGTACGGGGTCTACTCCGCGGTACGCGACGGGCGCGACACCTGGAAGGGCGCCTCCGGCGTGGCCGACGTGCGCACCCGGCGGCCGGTGAAGCCCGACATGGTGCACCGGGTGGGCAGCATCACCAAGACGTTCACCTCGGTCGCGGTGCTCCAGCAGGTCGAGCGCGGCACGGTAGAGCTGGACGCGCCGGTGAGCCGCTACCTGCCGGACCTGGTCCCCGGCGACCGGATCACGGTGCGCATGCTGCTCAACCACACCAGCCACATCGCCGACTACATCCCCGGCGCCTTCCCCTCGCTGCTGGAGGGCTCCACGGCCAGCCTGGACGAGCACCGCTTCCGCCGCATCGAGCCCGAGGAGCTGGCGCGTCTCGGTCTCCAGGCCGCGCCGACGGGGCAGCCGGGGGCGACGCCCGGCTCGTACTCCAACACCAACTACATCCTCGCCGGACTGCTGCTGGAGAAGGTCACCGGCACGGACGCCGAGGCGTACATCACCCGCCACGTGATCCGCGAGGCCGGGCTGCGGCACACGTCGTTCCCGCGCACGCCGCGCATCCCCGGGCCGAGCTCCGGCGCGTACGAGTCCATGTACGGGCTGATCGACCCGCCGCGTGACTACGGCGTCTACGACATGTCGTGGGCGGGGACGGCCGGGGCCGTCGTGTCGACCATGGACGACCTCAACCGCTTCTACCGCGCGCTGCTCCAGGGCGAGCTGGTCGGCGCCGCCCAGCTCGCCGAGATGCGGCGGACCGTGCCCGTGTCCGCCGGGGGCGGCATCATCGAGTACGGTCTCGGCCTCTACGCGCTCGACCTGCCCTGCGGCCGCTTCTGGGGCCACGACGGCGGCGTCTTCGGCATGATCACCCAGTCGCTGTCGAGCCCCGACGGCAGCCGCCAGATCTCCGTGGGCCTGAACCGCGCCAAGTACCAGACCGTCGACGAGAACGGCCAGATCGTCCCCCACCCGATCGACGCCGCCTTCGTCGGCCACCTCCTGCTCGCGCTCTGCGGGCCGGGCCAGGCCAGGACGCTGTCGACGCCCGTCACCCCGTTCCCGGCGGACCGGCTCCAGCTCAGCCGATGAGCCGCGCCACCAGCCGGGGCACCGCCTCGCCGATCGGGTCCCTGATCACCTCGTCGGCCAGGTCGTCGTACGGGGTCGGCCCGGCGTTCACGATGACCAGCCGCGCCCCGTTGCGCTCGGCCAGCGCGGCGAGCGACGCGGCGGGCATCACCTGCAGCGACGTCCCGACGGCGACGAACACCTCGGCCCGCTCGGCGGCCTCGGCCGCCTCGGCGATCACGTCCTGAGACAGGTTCTCGCCGAACATGACCGTGGTCGTCTTCAGGATCCCGCCGCACTCCCGGCAGGCGGGATCCTGCTCGCCGTCGTCGATCCGGTCCAGCGCCTCGTCCAGCGTCGAGCGGTCGCCGCATCCGACGCACACCACCCCGAACATGTTGCCGTGCAGCTCCAGCACCCGGTCAGGGCTGGACCCCGCCCTCTGGTGCAGGCCGTCGACGTTCTGCGTGATCAGCCGATCGAGCCGCCCGGCCCGCTCCAGCTCCACCAGCGCCCGGTGCGCGGCGTTGGGCTCGGCCGTGCGCGCCGGGCTGCCCCGGCGGAACGCCCAGGACCGGCGCCGGATCTCGGGATCGGCGAGGTAGTAGCCGATGGTGACGAGCTTCTCGTGGTCGGGGTCCTGGCGCCACAGCCCGCTGGGACCGCGGTAGTCGGGGATCCCGGACCCGGTCGAGATGCCGGCCCCGGTCATGACGGAGATCATCACCCCATGGTAGGGACAACCGGTAGTCCGGCATCAGCTGTGCCTGTTAACGGCCCCGAATAGGGACTATGTAAGAAATGAACTGCTTTCATGTCTATGTCCGATAAGTCTTACGTGTAGGGCTTCTGTGCCATGGGCATGACCATCACGCTCAATGCGACTCATTTCACCATCAGTCCGATTCGGGGGAACGGCTCGATGTATATAAACGGAATTCGCGCCATCGTCGGAGGCGCCGTTCTCTCGGCCGCCGCGCTCGCGGTCGGAGCGCCGGCGGCCGGCGCGGGGGCGAGCGTACCGTGCTCCGGGCGCGCACTGGTGAAGGCGATCGACAACGCCGCGTCGGGCGCGACGCTCTATCTGACGCCCGGCTGCAGATACGTCCTGAACGACTTGACCGGCCCGCTTCCGGCCATCGACGCGCCCCTCACCATCCGCGGGGGCAACAGCACGATCCAGCGGGACCCGGCGGCCGATGCGTTCCGCCTGTTCACCGTCAACAGCGACTTCAACCTCGACCGGGTCAAGCTCCTCGGCGGTGACGCGAGGACCTCCCCAGGGGGATTCGGCGGAGCCGTCGCCGTCAACAGTGGGACCACGAACCTCAACAGAGTGTTCATCCGGAACAACACCGCCACCTTTTCCGGTGGTCTCGGCGGCGTCGCCGGAGCCGTCGTCAACGTGTCGAACAGCAATATTCAGAACAACACCGCGACCAGGAACGGCGGCGGTGCGGCCAATGACGGGAGAATGACGTTCATCGACACCGTCGTCAACAACAACCGCGCCGGGGAGAAAGGCGGAGGAATAGCCAGCGACGGAATCCTGGTGGTGACCGGAAGCGTCGTCAACGACAATACGGCCGGCACCGTCGGAGGGGGCGTGGCGAACATCGGTCCCGGCACCGCGTCCATCATCCGCAGCATCGTCAACGGCAACACGGCGAACAACGCCCCGGGAGGCATCGACAACGAGGGCGCCCCCGGCGCCGTGACGCTGACGCGGTCGATCGTGCGGGGCAACACCCCCACCAACTGCGCGCCCACGTTCGTCCAGGGGTGCGTCCACTAGGCTGAGCGAGTCCCCCCGATCATCCCGGCTTGACCTTGACGTAGCGTCAAGGTCTCTAATGAGGGCATGCGGATCGGCGAGCTCGCCGCGCTGGTCGGGGTGTCCACCCGGACCGTGCGGCACTACCACCAACTCGGGTTGCTGCCCGAGCCGGCGCGGACGGCCGGCGGCTACCGGGACTACCGGTTGCGCGACGCCGTGCTGCTCGCCCGCGTCCGCCGGCTGGCGGAGCTGGGGCTGTCGCTGGACGAGATCCGCGACGTGCTCGCCGACGACCGGGGCAGGGACCTGCGAGAGGTGCTCCTGGAGCTGGACTCCGACCTGGCCAGGCAGCAGGAGCTCATCGCGGCGCGGCGGGTCCGGCTGGCGGCTCTGCTGGAGGAGGGGGAGCTGCGGGCCGACTCGGCGGTCTCCCCGGACATGGCGGCGGTGCTGCGCGACCTGGACACGGAGGGGTCGACGTTCGCCGAGATGGACCGCGAGATGCTCACGCTCATGGACACCGTCGCCGACCCCGGGATGCGCGACGAGATCGTCGAGCTGATGCGGCCGCTCGCCGAGCCGGGCATGCGCGAGCGCGCGCACGAGCTCTACCGGCGCCTCGACGGGCTGGCCGACGCCGAGCCGGGCGATCCGCGCGTCCGCGAGCTGGCCGCCGACCTGGCCGCGCACATGCCGGACGAGCTGGTGCGCGGGGTGATCGAACACCTGCCGCCGGCGGGCGGGCCGTGGCTCGACGCCATGCTCGAAGAGCTGACACCCGCGCAGGGCGAGGTGTTCCGGTTGATGGTCGACATGCTGAAGGAGCAGGCGTGAGGGTGCTGCGCAGGATCGCCGGGTTCGACGCCAAGGGCATGGCCAGCCTCGCGCTGTGGGTCGCCCGACGCAGGGACGGCGTGCCGCCCGGCGCGCTGGCGGTGTCCTACTCCAGGGCCCAGTCCGCGACGATGATCCTCCTCCTGGTCATGATGGCCGTCGAGGTCGTGGTGGTGGAGGTGGTGCTGCGCGCCTTCGACGTGCCGGCCTGGATCCGCGTGCCGATCCTGGTCGCCGACCTGTACGGGCTGCTCGTCGGGTTCGCGGTGGTGGCCGCCTGCGTCACCCGGCCGCACGTCGTCACCGGCCGCGAGCTGCGGATCAGGTACGGCGCCTTCTTCGACCTGCGCATCCCGCGCGAGCTCGTCGCCTCGGTGCGCACGGTGCGCTCCTACAACGAGGCCGGCCTGGTCAGGGTCGAGGACGAGCGGCTGACCGTGGCGGTGGCGTCGCAGGTGAACGTGGTGGTCGAGCTGTCGGAGCCGGTCACCGCGGTCCGCCCGCTGGGCGCCGAGGCGGAGGTCACCACGGTGCGCTTCTTCGCCGACGAGCCGGCCACGCTGGTGGCGGCGCTGCGCCCGGCCCAGGAGAAGGCGGTCTAGCCCGCGCCGATGGCGTGGTCGATGAAATCGAGGAGCACGGCGGTCTGCTGGTCCAGGTCGACGCCGGGGTCCATCGCCCATGACTCCAGCACGCCGTCGACGCAGCGCACGATGATGTTGGCGACGCCGCGCGGGTCGAAGGACCGCAGCTCGCCGTCGCGCTGGCCCTGGGCGAGGATCTCGGCGATCCCGTCGACCTCCTCGGCGAGTTCGTCCGAGTAGGCGTACGAGCCGTCCTCGCCGCGGTGGTTGGCCATGATCTCGCTCATCGCGAGGAACTCGACGCGATGGGCCTGGAAGAACTCCAGCTGCGACCCGATCCACGCGCGCACCCGCCCGGCGGCCGTCTTCTCGGCCGCGATCCGGGGCTCCATGTGCTGCCAGCCCCGGTCGAAGAGCCGGGTCACCACCAGGCGGAGGATCTCGTCCTTGCTGCCGAAGTGGTAGCTGATCACGCTCTTGCTGATGCCGGCCTTCTCGGCGATCCGCGCGAACGAGGTGTGGGCGTAGCCCACCTCGGCCACCACTTCGGCGGCGGCCTCGACGATCTGGGCCCGCCGGGCCTGCTCGATGAAGGACGGCCGCTTCCGTCCCGGCGGCTCGTGGCCCTCCGGCCCGCTCATCCCGACACGTCCGCCGCGTGGGCGAACAGCAGCCCGAGCCAGACCCAGCCCACGACGATCGTGGCGCGCTGCACGAGCCCGGCCTTCGGGTGGTCGGTCTCCCACGCGTGACCGAAGGCCAGGAAGCCGGCGGTCCCGGCCGCCGCCGTGAGGGCCGAGTACCACTTCCACCCGGTCTCGGGCAGGACGAACGCCGCGATCAGCGCGGCGGCGGGCAGCGCGAAGAAGACCAGCGCCCCGGCGTAGTCGTGCAGCTTGTGCGCCTTCGACACCTCCGTGGGCGTCTCCTCGGACGTTCCCGGCGGGTAGCCCCGCATGGGGTCCATCGGGAAGACGCCCGAGGCGACGAGCGAGAGCCCGAACACCCCGATCACGACGGCGAGCGGCACGCTGCCGAGCGCGCCCGCGACGGCGACCGCGCCCGCCGTGATCGCCGCGCCGCACACGATGAAGTTGGCCCCTTGCACCCATCCGCGCGGCCCGAGGGCCAGCGCGCTCACCGCGTGCCGGACCGGCCGGTATCCCGGCCGGGTCCAGCCGTCCAGCACGAACGTGACGACGAACAGCCACGAGCCCAGCGTGCCCAGCCACAGGACCGTCGTGGTCATGAGCCCAGTCCGTCCGTCTTGATTTCAGGTCGCATGGCCTGATTTTAGACCAGTCGGACTGATCTCGCGTTCTAGCGGCAGCGGTCTCCGTTCACGTGGAACACCTCGGGTGACGGGTTCGGGCCGGCGGGGGCGGTGCCGGCGAAGCCGAAGGCGGCCGTGGCGCCGGGCCGCAGCTTGCCGCGGCCCTTCGCGGTCACGACCGGCCCGTCCTGGGAGACGGCCGCGCCCCAGGAGCCCCGGACGCGCTGGGCGCCGGGGAACGACCAGCGCAGCTTCCAGCCGTCGAGCGACTTGCCGCCGGTGTTGCGCACGGTGACGTGCGCGACGAAGTTCCGGCTGCCCTGCGCCGTGTAGCGGACGTCGCAGCCGGCGTGACCGGACCGGTCGGCCAGGAACGCGGAGATCCAGGCCAGCGGGGCGTTCCAGTTGATGGTCAGCTCGTTCGTGGCCCACGACTCGATGTGGTCGACGTAGCAGAACTGCGGCTCACAGCCCTGGAGCAGCCGCTGGGCGACCGGGTCCTGGATGGCCGAGTTCGGCCCGCCGGAGAGCGTGCCGCGTGGCGGGTTGGGCAGCGACGCGTCGAGCTGGCGGGCGTACCAGCGGCTGTGCTGGTTCTGGGACGACACCTCGCCGTAGCCGGTCACGTACGACTGGTTGAGCGCGTTGCGGCCGAGGATGTAGTCCATGCCCTCGCGCACACCGGCGCGGTACTTCTCCTTGCCCGTCAGGTCGTAGGCGACGGCCATCACCACCATGTTGTTGAGCACCAGGTTGTTGGAGCCCCAGTCGTAGTCCGGCGGCCCGTACGGCTGCCCGTAAGCCTGGTCGCGCTGCACGGCGAGATACTTCTCCGCGCCCTCCAGCACCGAGCGGCGCACCCGCTCGCGGTCCCGGATCGCGTTCGGCACCGTCGCCAGCTCCAGGCGGCCGAGCTGGGCGGTGTTGCCCCAGTCGAAGCCGCGCTCACGCCAGATGTCGCCGGTGTGGTGCGGCGAGGCCAGCACGAACTGGGCGAACTCCTTCTCGCCCGTGGTGATGAACAGCTCGGCGGCCGCCCAGTAGAACTCGTCGCTCACGTCGGTGTCGGAGTAGGCGCCGCCGCCCACGCCGTCGTTCGGGTCGGCGAGCAGGTCCGGGTTCGCCACGGCCGCGGCCCACGCCCGGCGGGCCGCCGCCAGGTTGCGCGCGGCGAACGCGGCGTCGTACGGGGCGAACACGCGGGCGGCCTGGGCGGCGGTAGCGGCCAGGTTGAGCGTGGCGGCGGTGGACGGCGGGTGCAGCTCACGCGGCTGCGGGTCCAGGTGCGGCATCAGCGGCAGCCCGGTCCACTGCGCGTCGTGGATCTTGTGGTGCGCCATGCCGGCCAGCCGCTCGCCCTGCGGGACCTGCATGCTCAGCAGGAACTCCTGCTCCCAGCGGGCCTCGTCCAGCACGTCGGGGACGCCGTTGCCGCTCTCCGGGATGCGCAGCTGACGGTCCGCGAAGGCGGCCTTGTCGCGCTCGTACAGGCTCATGAGCTGGTGGACCGAGATGCCGCCGTTGACCACGTACTTGCCGTGGTCTCCGGCGTCGTACCAGCCGCCGCTGACGTCGAGCGAGTAGTCGCAGACGCCCGGCTGGCAGGGGACGGAGGTGTCGCCCCGGTTGGGCGCCGTGCCGACGTGGCCGGCCGGACGGCCGTAGCCGGGCCGCAGGTCGTCGCGGATCTCGATCCCGCTGCGCTGGGTGTAGTAGAACTTCAGCGCGTCCACCCGCATCTCGTCGTACAGGTTCTCGGCGATGTCGAACGGGCGGCTGGTCTCGCCGTCGGCGGTGAGCGTGTAGCCGGCGCCCGGCTTGCGGTGGCCGCTGAAGTCGATGCTCTGCACGTTCTGTCCCGAACTCGCGTCGACGCCGCGCGGGTCGCTCTTGCCGCGTGCGACGGTACGGCCCGACGCGTCCTTCAGCTCCCACTTGAGCGGCTCGGTCGCCTCGGTGACCACGGTCGCGTTCTTGGGGCCGGACGGCAGGTAGCCGACCATGTTGACGCGCACGCGGGGGCCGGTGTCCGGCTCGTACTCCTCGGGCTCCGCGCCGCCCCGCAGCGACACGTCGTCCATGCAGAACCTCCAGGGCTCGGCGCTGCCGCCCATCTGGAAGGCGACCTGGGCGTTCGGCAGCGAGACGGGGGCGGTGAAGGTGTAGCGGTAGACGTTGCCCGACACGCTCATCTCCGGCGCGGCCGACAGGTACTGCGTCCACGGGTCGACCGGGAGCTGCACCAGCGCCCTGCCGACCTTGGCCGGCGTCGCCGAGGCGTAGAACGAGAACGCGTACGTCTCGCCCTCGACCAGCGGCAGGTTGTCCTGGCCGATGATGACGTCCCACGGGTTGGCGGTGCCGCCGGGGACGTCCACGCACATCCGGCCGTCGTCGACGCCGAGCGTGAGGTTGCCGGTGCCCCACCAGGGGCCGGTGCCTTCGTCGAAGGTGCCGTTGACGATCTGTTCCGGGCCCTCGTCGGCGGCGTGCGCGGGAGTGGCCAGGGCGAACGCGGTGAGTAAGGCCAGTGCGGCGGCCAGGCGTCGAATCATGGGGATCCTCGGGTTTTGGGAGCGCTCCCAGGATCTTCTGGTGTCAGTGCCGCCCCGTCAACGGACCGTCACATCCGCCCTGGTCGGCGGTGAAACTTTCACACCCTGGTTAGTTCGGCCTCGATGAGGTCGGCGGCCCGGATCGTGCCGCCCTCGGCACGGGACTCCTCGCGCAGCCGATCGAGCCGCCCGGCCACCTCCGGGTCGGCGGTCAGCTCGGCCAGGGCGCTCCTGAGCGCGCCGGCCGTCGCGTCGGCCGTGTCGATCCGGCGGGCCACGCCCAGCTCCACCAGCCGGTCGGCGTTCATGAACTGGTCGACCGCCTGCGGCACCGCGATCATCGGCACCCCGGCCAGCAGGCCCTCGCCGCACCCGCCCATGCCCGCGTGCGTGACGAACGCGTCCGCCCGCTCCAGGATCGCCTGCTGCGGCACCCAGGAGTGGACCTCCACGTTGCCCGGGATCGGACCCAGCTCGGCCGGGTCGGTGTGCTTGCCGATCTGCAGCACGACGTGCCAGCCGGGCAGGTCGCCGAACGCGGCCAGGCACTGCCGGTAGAACTCCGGCTGCCGGGTGTAGGCCGTGCCCAGCGAGATCAGCAGCACGTTCGCCGCCCCCGCCGGGCGCTCCCAGGCGCCGGTGGGCTTCTTGCACGGGCCGACGAACGTCACCCCGGCGTGCACCCGGTCGGCGTGCGGCTGCATCGCCCGGGGGATCAGCGCCAGGCAGCGGGCCGGGCGGCCGGAGAAGGCGTCGGCGTCGGTCGTGGTCGCGCCGTTGCCCGCCAGCCACTCGGCGAACCGCGCCCGGTAGGCGTCCGCGCCGGGCAACTGCCACAGGTGCGCCGCTACCTCCTCGTCGTAGCCGTCCCAGCCGACCATGGAGGGGGAGAGCTGCACGAGCGGCCGTCCCTGCCGTTCGGCCAGCGCCCGCGCCGCGTACCCGCCGATGTCGTACAGGTAGAGGTCCGCAGGGTCTTTGTCGTACGCGGCCTCCAGCTGCGGCAGCAACTGGATGTTGTCCTCCAGGAAGATCCGCATGGCCGCGATCGGGTCGTCCGGCCAGTCGTGGTCGGCGACGGGCAGCGTGGAGGTGCAGGGCACCAGCTCGGCGCCCGCGCCGGTGACCATTTCGGCCACGACCGGGTCGTTGGCGTAGGTGACGCGGTGCCCACGGGCCACCAGCTCCCCGATCACCTCGATGCTCGGCAGGACGTGACTGATGGCGGGGATGCCGACCATCGCGATGTGGGCGCTGCTCATACGGTGATCCTATTGAGCGTGCTTCCGGGTCAACGTCCACGTCAGCACGGCCACCGTCGCGGCCGCCGTCAGGACGGCGAGCGCGACGGGGAACACGGGCTCCGAGGGCTGCGTCGCCCGCGGAGCGGCGCCCGCCGCCATGGCCGTCGGCCCCTCACCCGGCGCCAGCACCTCGTTGCCCGAGCAGAGCGACGTGGTCAGCCCTTCGTCCCCCTCGCGGGCGAACACCAGATAACGGGTCCCCTCGGTGAACGCGTAGCCGCAGGCGGGCCCCTGCGCCCTGGTCACCACCTCGAACTCGTCCCGCTCCTGGCCCTTGTACACGCGGTCGGCCCGCAGCGTCGCCGTCACCCGCCCGCCGTTCAGCATCGGCTCGTCCACCCGTACGGCCGTGGCCGTCGCGGTGAGGACGACGTCGGCGTCACGCATCCGCTCGGCCGGCTCGCGCGACGCGCACGAGCAGGCGTGCGCCGTGCCCCCGCCCGCCACGAGGAACCCCGCCACCAGCGTCAGCACGGCCAGAAATCGGATCATCATGCCTACCGGAACGTGCCGCGGGCGGGATCGGTTCAGCGGACGAAGTTGACCCGCTCCAGGTGGGGTTCGTACTCGGCGGGCCCGGCGACGAGCTTCTCCCTGATGAGGTCCAGGGTGGCTCCGCTGGACAGGGAGACGCGCTGGAAGATCTGCGTCCTGCCGCGCACCCGCATCACGATGACATGCTTCTCGTCGTACCAGCCGGCGAAGGACTCGGCGTGTCCGCCGACGCGGTGCACGACCCTCCCCGTCGCGGCGTCGACGACGCCGATCCGGCGGCCCTTGTCGTTCTCGCCGAGGACGGTGGCGAACAGGCGGCCCGAGGGAGAGGCGACCGTCACCGCCGCCCATTCGTCGAACGCGCCCACGCCCTTGTAGAAGCGTTGCCGCCGGCCGTCCATGTCGTAGACGGCGACCCCGCCCTTGTGGTCGTGCCGGGCCATCACCCGTCCGGGGCCGGCGAAGAAGAAGCGGAAGCCGCGGCCGATGTCCCAGTCCGCCACCCGACGCTGAGGGCCGGTCCTGACGAGGCGGGGGACGCGGTCGCGCGCGTCCAGCGTGACGAAGCCGATGACGGTGAGAGCGCCGTCGCGGTGCTTCCGGTACGCGGTGAGCAGCAGGGTGCCGCCGTCCGCCGACCACTCGGGCGAGGTCACCGGAGCGGGCATCCTGACGGCGTGCGTGCGGCCGGTACCGCGGTCGATCAGGTCGATCTTCCCGGTGGCCCGCCACAGCCGTCGGTCGGGTACGCCCGCCACCCACCGGCCACCGGGCGCGACCAGCGCCTCCCGGTACCGGGTCTTGACGAACGTCCTCCCCTCGCGCAGGTAGCCGTGGAAGGCCTGGCCGGCGTCCCAGATCAGCGAGTACGAGGCCAGCCGCACCGGTAGCCCGTCGTTGACCGTGCCGACCGTCCCAGCGAGCCTCACCCACGGCTTCTCCCCGGCGGCGGCCGACGGCGCCCCCGCCACCCCGACCACCAGCGCCATGAGCACGGCGGCCACGGATCTCTTCAGCATGTCGCCCCCTCTTCGATCACCTGCTTAGACCCGTGATCAAGAGGGGTGGTTCGGGGGGTGCCCGATCCGTCGGGAACATGATCGAATCACCGCTAGGGTTGGGCGCTCCTGTCGGGAGATGCGAGGAAGTGACCGATGCGCCGCTACAGGTTCGGCTGGGTCGCCGCCGTGGTAGCCGGGGGATTCGTCGTCGCGGTCGTCGTGTCGGGGGCCGTCGCCGCGGTGACCGATGACGGCGGCCATCTCTGGCTCCTCACCGGCGTCCTAGGCCAGGGTCCTGGCGGGTGGGCGACGGTGCTGCCGATGGTGGCACTGGGGGTGTTGCAGGGCTGGGGGTTGTGGCAGATCCTGCGCGGGCGGTCCATGACGGGGAAGGCCGAGCCGGCCGGGGACGCTCGTCTCCTGCGGGCCGTCCTGTACGCGTCGCTGCTCTTCGCGTTCGTCCCCTCGCCGTGGTGGGTCGGCATCCTGGAGGACGCCCTGCGGGTGGCTCTGGTGGTGCTGCTCTACCGGGTGCTCAACCGCGCCTCCACAGTGGTGCGAACGGTCGCGCTGGTGGCGGGGGTGTACGGTCCGGTGGCCGGGCTGGCGCACATGGCGCTCGACGTCGGCCTACTCCGGCTGTTCGGGTTGCCGTCGCTCGTCTGGATCGTGCTGACGCTGGTCGCCCAGGGGAGGGACGGCCGGTGGAGCCGGGCCACGGTGTGGTCCGGAGCGGTGCCGGCAGCGGACTTCTTCTGGCCGGTGGCTGTTTCCACCCTCGTCCCGGACGACCCTGCCACCTTCTACTGGGGCTCGATCGGTAGCCGGGCGTTCGAGGTGTTCGGGTTGGTGTGGCTGGCCCGTACCGCGCACGAGCTCGGGAGCCGGCCGGAGGAGCCAGGACGCGGGCACGATCCTCGCGGACCGTGGAGGACAGCGCTCGCCGGTACCGTCGCGATCGCCGTGCTCGTCCTCGTCCCGGTGTCAGACCACGTGCCCGGACCTGTCACCACGGCAAGAGCCTGCGAGCGGGCGGAAGAGGACCGGCGGTGGGACGCCTCGGCTCCGCCGATCACCGGTGAGCGGGCGTTCGTGTGCGAGGTACGCACATCAGGCAAGCCGTCGTTCGCGCAGGACATGCCGGACGGCAGGCTGATCGTCTACGGGCACCGTCTGTGCGGCGCCTACACCCGCGCCGACCCGCGCGGGCTGGCAGGGCTGCGCGAGAGCGACGGTCTCGACCCGGTGGACCTGGCGACCCTCCTGGCGGGCATCTGTCCTCGCGCCGCCGCCACGCTGAAAGCGGCGGCCGAGGCCGAGCAGCGGGAACTGCTGGCTTGGGAGGCGGCGGAGCAGCGCGAATGCGCCAAGGTGCCCCGCCACCGCCCTTTGATCAAGCCCGTGAAGGCGACGGTGGTGAAGAGTCCCATCTGGCCGGAACTGCCCCTCCAGGCGTACGAGGAGGGAGCCGGGACCGACCCCTTCGAGGACGACCTGATGGACCGCGCGCAGGAGAACGACCTGGTCGCCTCGGCCCCCGGCCACCTCATCGTCTTCGCCGGCACCTCAGTCCGCTCCTGCGTCACCGTCGAAACGTACGCCCGCCGCCCGCCGATGGAGACCAAGGGCTGGGCACACGTCGTCGAGGTCGGCTACCACAGCCCGGAAGGCAGCATCGTCCTGCACGACGGGCTGGCCGGCGCCTTGCTCCCCGACCTCGCCGCCCACGGCAAGGGCCACTACCGGATCCGCGTCCATGCGAGCCTGGAAGAGCGTGTCAGAGTCGTGTGCGTTGATTGAGCATGAAAGCGCAAAGGCCGGACGCCCGATTCCATCGGGAGGCCCGGCCTCACTTCCGTCACCCACCGGGGGTGCGGCGTTTTCCAGTATGCCTTACCGAGAGTGACCGGACAACCCCGTTCCCGGTCCATGGCCTCAGCAGGTTCCCATGACAATCCGGGTGACGGCCGCCGCCCGGTGGCAGGTGGGGCGGCGGCCGTCGGTTCAGAGGGGCAGATCACCCGTGGCCGAGGTGGTGGAGCCGGTGGCCTGGTAGGCGGCGATGGTGCGTTCGGCGATGCGCATCTGGTGGATCTCGTCGGCGCCGTCGGCGAAGCGGGCCCAGCGGGCGTGCTGGAACATGTGGGCCAGCGGCGTGTCGGTGGAGTAGCCGAGCGCGCCGTGGACCTGGATCGCCCGGTCGATGATGCGGTTGAGGCTGTTGGCCACGAAATGCTTGGCCATGGACACCTCGGTGCGGAAGTCCTCACCGCGGTCGATCTTGTAGGCGGCGTGCAGCACCATGAGCTTGCACTGGTAGAGCTCCATCGCGGAGTCGGCGATGAGCCACTGGACGCCCTGCTTCTCGGCCAGCAGGGAGCCGTGGCTGTGCCGGTTGAGCGCCCGGTCGACCATCATGTCCAGGGCCGTCTCCGCCTGGGAGATCCAGCGCATGCAGTGGGCGAGCCGGGCCGGGCCGAGGCGATACTGGCCGAGGCGGTGGCCGTTGCCGCGTCCGCCGAGTATCTGGCTGTCGGCCACCCGCAGGTCCTCGATGACGATCTCGCTGTGGCCGGTCGAGCCGTGCATGGTCTCGACCTCGCGGACGTCGTTCCAGCCTTCCTGCGGGAGGTCGATGAGGAAGGCGGTGTTGGCGCCGCGGTGGCCTTCGGGGACGTCGTCCTCGGTCCTGGCGATGAGGATGGCGAAGCTCGCCCGGCGGGCGTTGGAGATGAACCACTTGTGCCCGTTGATCACCCATTCGTCGCCGTCCTTGACGGCGCGGGTCTGGATCAGGGTGGGGTCGGAGCCGGCCACTTCGGGCTCGGTCATGGCGAAGCAGGACATCTGCTGGCCTTCGAGGAGCGGCCGGAGATACTTCTCCTTCTGCGAGTCGTCCGCCCAGTGCAGCAGCGTGTGCATGTTGCCCTCGTCGGGGGCCTGGCAGTTGAGCACCCACGGGCCGAGCCGGGTCTTGGCCGCCTCCGACTGCACCATGGCCAGCTCGACGTGGCCCAGCCCCATGCCGCCCCACTCCTTCGGCATGTGCGGCAGCCACAGGCCCTCCGCCTTGGCCTTCTCGCGCAGCGCGAAGATGCCGCGCAGGTAGGCGTCCCGGTCGCGCTCGCTCAGCTCGTCGCTCGCGGGGATCACGACCTCCTGGATGAAGGCGCGTACCCGCTTGCGGATCTCCTCGTGCTCCGGGGCGAGGGTGAAATCGATGGCCATGGCATTCTCCTAGAGGTCGGGGAAATGGCAGGCGACGTAGTGGTCGCCGCCGTTCACCGGGCGGATCTCGGGCTCCTCGCGCGCGCACCTCTCGGCGGCGCGCGGGCAGCGGGTACGGAAGCGGCAGCCGGACGGCGGGTCGACCGGCGACGGCGGCTCGCCGCTGATGAGCCGGTCCGCCGGCGGCAGGTCGAGCCCGCTACCGGGGATGGCGGCGAGCAGGGCCTTGGTATACGGATGGGCGGGCCGGGCGATGAGGTCCTCGCTGGGCGCGAGCTCGCACGTCTTGCCGAGATACATCACCAGGATCCGGTCGCTGACGTTCTTCACCACGGCCAGGTCGTGCGCGATGAACACCAGCGTCAGCCGGTAGCGCTCCTTCAGGTCCTCCAGCAGGGCGAGGATCTGCGCCTGCACCGACACGTCGAGCGCCGACACCGGCTCGTCGCAGATCACCACCTCCGGCTCCAGCACCAGCGCCCGCGCGATCGAGACGCGCTGGCACTGCCCGCCGGAGAACTCGTGCGGCCGCCGCACCGCCGCCGTCGCCGGGTCCAGGCCGACGGCCTCCAGGACCTCGTCGACGTCGAGGGCGCCGCGCCCCCACACCTTCGGCCCCTCCTCGACGATCTCGCGGACGCGGCGGCGCGGGTTCAGCGACGAGATCGGGTCCTGGAAGATCATCTGCAGCCGCCGCCTGACCCGGCGCAGCGCCTCGCCGCGCAGCGAGGTCAGGTCGAGCCCGTCCAGCCGCACCGAGCCGGCCCGCGGGCGCGGGAGCTGGATGAGCGCCCGCGCGGTGCTCGACTTGCCGCAGCCGGACTCGCCGACGATGCCCAGCGTCTCGCCCTTGGCCAGGTCGAAGCTCACGCCGGAGACCGCCCTGACCGTGCGGCCGCGCCCGGCGGGGAACTCCACGTACAGATTCTCGACCTGGAGCAGCACTTCGTCACGCGGGCGCAGGTGCGCCGTCCCGCTACCGGCCATGGCTCTCGGCTCCTTCCGGCGCGCCGGCGACCGCGGATCCGGTCGGGTGCCAGCAGGCGTAGAGATGGTCGTGGTCGCCGGTCAGCGGCGGGGCCTCCGCGCCGCACCGGTCCTGGGCGTACGCGCAGCGCGGCCGGAACGGGCAGCCCGGCGGGACGTCGGCCAGGTCGGGCGGGCGGCCGGGGATGACCCGCAGCCGGTGGTGCGACGGGTCGGTGAGCCGAGGCGCCGCCTGCAGCAGCGCCTCGGTGTACGGCATCCGGGGCCGGGCGAAGACCTGCTCGGCGGGGCCGTGCTCGACGACCTTGCCCGCGTACATGACGATCACCTCGTCGGCCCACTGCCGCACCACCGACAGGTCGTGGCTGACCAGCACCACGGCCATGTCGCGCTCCTCCCGCAGCCGGTGGATGAGGCGCAGCACCTGGTCCTGGATGGTGACGTCGAGCGCGGTCGTCGGCTCGTCGGCGAAGAGCACGTCGGGGCCGCAGGACAGCGCCATGGCGATGGTGACCCGCTGGCGCATCCCGCCGGAGAGCTGGTGCGGGTAGCGGCCCAGCGTGCGGGCCGGGTCGGGGATGCCGACGGAGGCGAGCAGCCGCGCCGCCTCCTCGCGGGCCCGCTTGCGGCTCATGCCCAGGTGCACCCGGAGCGGCTCGGTCACCTGGGTGCCGATGGTGCGGACCGGGTTGAGCGCGGTCATCGGGTCCTGGAAGACGGTGCCGAGCCGGCGGCCGAGCACCTGGCGCATCTCCTCGGGCGTGAACCTCGTCAGGTCGTCGCCCTCCAGGCGGACGTGCCCGCCCCTGGACACGTCGGCGGCGGGCAGCAGGCCGAGGATGGTACGGATCAGCATCGACTTGCCGGAACCCGACTCGCCCACGATGGCGAGGGTCCTGCCGCGCTCCAGCGTGAAGGACACCCCGTCGACGGCCTTGACCGTGCCGCGCGGCGTGTGGATGTGCGTGCGCAGGTCGTCGACCTGCAGCAGGGCGCCGGTGACGGGCTCCGCCCCGGGGCCCGCGGGCAGCGGCGCGGACTGCCGGGCGGGCTCCAGCCCGCTCTGCCGCACGTCGGTCAGCGCCCGCAGCCGGTCGCCGACCAGGTTGAACGACAGCACGGTCAGGAACATGACGATCGAGGGCGCCAGCACCACGTGCGGGGCGGTCTCCATCAGCGTGCGGCCCTCGTTGATGAGCCCGCCCCAGGTCGGGGTGGGAGCCTGCACCGAAAGCCCGAGGAAGGCCAGGCTGCCTTCGGCCACGATGACCACGGCCATGCCGATGAAGGCGTAGGAGGCGGCCGGCACCGCGACGTTCGGCATGATGTCGCGCCACAGGATGCGGCGGTCCCGTACGCCGAGGACGCGGGCGGCGAGCACGAACTCCCGCTCGGCGAACGACAGCGTGGCGCCCCGGATCAGCCGGACCCAGGCGGGGATGCCCAGCACGCCGAGCACGATGAGCACGTTGCGCAGGCTGGCCCCGGCGAAGGCCACCACGGCCAGCGCGAACACCAGCGAGGGGAAGGCCAGCGCGATGTCGTTGACCGCCATGATCACCGCGTCGGCGAAGCCCTTGCGGTATCCGGCCAGGACGCCGAGCGGGGCGCCGAGCCCCAGGCCGAGCACCACCGCGCCGATGCCGACGCCGAGTGAGACGCGGGCGCCGTGCACGACGCGGCTGAACACGTCGCGGCCGAGGCCGTCGGTGCCGAAGGGGTGCTCCGCGCTCGGGCCGGACCGGGGCGGGCCGACCAGCGTCTCGTCGTAGCCCGGGATGGGCAGCAGGTCGGCCAGCGCGGCCGCGGCCACGACCAGCGAGATCCACGCGGTCGCGATCCAGAATCCGGCTCCGAAGCGCCTACGCACGACGGATCCTCGGGTCGACGGCCGCGTACACG
This sequence comes from Nonomuraea harbinensis, assembly GCF_019396385.1. Lineage (GTDB taxonomy): Bacteria > Actinomycetota > Actinomycetes > Streptosporangiales > Streptosporangiaceae > Nonomuraea > Nonomuraea ferruginea. Next base: position 33,548 of record NZ_JAHKRN010000017.1, read on the forward strand.
ACGTCCACCAGGAAGTTGACCAGCACGTAACCGACCGAGATCAGCACGACGCCTCCCTGCACGGTCAGATAGTCGCGGGAGAAGATGGAGTCGACGATGAGCCGCCCGATGCCGGGCAGCCCGAAGAGCGTCTCGATGATCACCGTGCCGCCGATGAGCGCGCCGAGGTTGAGCCCCACGGCGGTGATCAGCGAGATCGCCGAGGGCCGCAGCGCGTGCCGCCACAGGATGCGGCGCGGCGACAGGCCGCGGGCCCTGGCGAGGGTGATGTAGTCCTCCTGCAGGGTCGCGATCAGGTCGGCGCGCAGCAGCCGCGCGTAGACGGCGAGCTGCCCGCAGCCGAGCGTGATCGCGGGCAGCAGCACCGAGGTCAGGTTCCAGCCCAGGTCCACCGAGATGGGCGTCCACCCGGTGGCGGGCACGACCTGCCAGGTCACCGCGAAGATCAGGATGAGCAGCACGCCGAGCACGAACACCGGCGTGGACAGCAGCGCGAAGCTCATCGCGGTGAGCGCCTGGTCGAGCGCGCCCCCGGCCCGGCGGGCCGCGGCCACGCCCACCGGGATCGCCAGGCCGAGCGCCACGAGCTGCGCGGCGACGAGCAGCTCCAGCGTGACCGGCAGCCGCTCGGCCAGCTCGTCGGCGACCGGCACCCGGGAGATGTAGGAGGTGCCCCAGTCGCCGGAGAGCAGGCCGCTCAGCCAGTCGGCGTAGCGGACCATCAGCGGCTGGTCGAGCCCCATGTCCGCGCGGAGCTGCGCGCGGGCCTCCTCGGTGGCCGAGATGCCGAGGATCTGCGTGACGGGGTCGCCCGGCAGGAGGTTGAGCAGCCCGTAGGACAGGAACGTCACCACGAGCAGCACCACCACGAGCCGGACGAGCCGGTGGACGACGAGGATCACTGTGTGCTGATCCAGACCCCGGAGAACGGGTGGTAGGGGATCGGCGCGCCGGTCAGCGGGAGGCGCTTCTCCCCGTCGGGCAGCATCTGCTCGTCGATGCCGCGGACCTTGGTCTTCGCGATGATCGCCCCCGTGGTGAGGTGGTCGAGGAAGACGTACGGCACCTGCTCGCGCAGCCGCTCCTGGACCGTGGCGTACGCCTGCTTGCGGGCGGCCTCGTCAGGGGAGACCCGGCCGATGTCGAGCGCCTTGCTGAGCTGCTCGTCCTTGAGCCGGGTGAAGTTGAGCGAGACCTTGCCGACGGGCTGCGCGTAGGCCTGGTGCAGCCAGATGTACTCGCCGTCGGGGTCGGAGGAGGAGAACGCGGTCCACACGGTGGCGTGGTAGTTGCCGATGACGGCGCGGTTGATCAGGTCCGGCTGGTCGGCCTGCTTGATCGTCACGTCGATGCCGGCCTTGCGCCACATGTCCTGGACCAGTTCGACGCCCTGCATGGTGTTGGGGTCGGGCGTGGAGATCACCTCGAACTCGACCGGGCCCTTCTCCGCCTCCACCTCCTTCACCAGGGCGGTGGCCTTGGCCAGGTCGAAGGCGGGGTAGGCGCCCTGGTCGGAGTACCACTTGGAGTCCTTGGTCCAGGGACCGTCGGCCGGTTCCGTCAGCCCGCCGCGCAGGGTCGAGACGACGGCGTCGCGGTCGGTCGCGTGCGCGAGAGCCCGGCGCACCCTGACGTCGTCGAGCGGCGGGACGGCGGTGTTGAGCATGAACGTGTACTCGGGCGCCGGCATGCCCTGCGTCCGGTACACCGCGTAGGCGTCCTTCTGCTCGCCGTACTTGACGATGTCCTCGTCGCGGGTGGTGCCCATGGCGTCGACGCCGCCGGCCTCCAGCGTCTGGGCGCGGGTCTGGCTGTCGGGCAGGATGCGGAACTCGATCTCGTCCAGGTACGGGAGACCGCTGCGCCAGTAGCGGGGGTTCTTGGTGACGACCATCCGGCTGTCCGGCACGTACTCCTTGAACACGAACGGCCCGGTGCCGACCGGCTTGAGGCTGGCGGCCTGGGGGTCGGCCAGCGACGCGGGCGGCACGATCATGCCGACCTGCGCGGCCAGGTAGTAGGGGAAGGCCACCCAGGGCTGCTTGAGCTTGACCGTGACCGTCATCGGGTCGGTCAGCTCGATGGAGTCGAGCGGCTGGAAGACGGCCGTGTTGAGCGGGGACGCCTTCTGCGCCTCCAGGTTGGCCTTGACGATGTCGCCGGTCAGCGAGATGCCGTCATGGAAGGAGATGCCGTCCCTGATCTTGATCGCCCATTCGTCGTACGTGTCGTTGGGGGTGAGCGACTCCGCCAGGTACGGCTTCCAGGCGCCTTCGGCGTCCATGCTCACCAGCGGTTCGATGATCGTGGTGACCATGCTGTAGCTCTGCGCCGCGAACTGGTCGGTCACCGGGTTGAGCCCGTTGGCGTCGGCGCTCAGCGCGTACACGAGCTTGCCGCCCGCCTTCGGCCCCGACGAGTCCGACGGCGACTCGCCCGCCGGCGCCGCGCCGGGCCGCTGCCCGCTGCACGCCACCAAGGTCACAGCCGCCAGCACGAGGGCCAACGGCCTGGTCCAGCGTTTCATCCACGCCTCCTCCCGGTCATCCCCCGAGAGCAATTTCACCGATAGTACTATCGGTGAAACTTCGCACAAGCGCCAGAGGGCGGATCGTTACCGGGGATCGGTCCAACTACAGTTATCGGTGGACGAGAGAAGGTAACCCGTGACCAACACACCGCTCACCAGGAGCGAGGCCAAGGACCTGACCAGGCGGAGGCTGATCAGGGCCGCCCTGGAGATCCTCGACAAGGAGGGTGAGGCGGGCCTGACGACGGTCAAGGTCGCCAAGGCCGCGGGCATCGCCCAGTCCAGCTTCTACGTGCACTTCAAGGACAAGCAGGATCTCCTGCGCGCCCTCGGCGACGAGGGCGGCGAGCGCCTGCGCCGCGCCATGCGCGAGGCCCGCCGCCAGGCCCGCGAGGCGCCCACCGAGCTGGAGAGCCACCGCGACACCTTCCGCATCCCGCTCGACGCCATCTCCCGGCATCCGGAGCTGCTGCGCATCCAGCTGCGCGCCCGCCACGACCCGTCCTCGCCGCTGCGCGAGTTCGCCACGGAGACCGCCAAGGCCTACCGCGACCACCACGCGGCCGACCTGGCCGCGCTCGGCTACACCGCCGACAACGAGCGCGACCGCCGCCGCCTGGAGATGATCGCCGAAGGCATCAACGCGGCCACCAACGCCCTGGCGATCGGCCACATCGAGGGCCGCTACCCGGAGATCGAGGAGGCCGTCGACGTGCTGGTCGCGCTGTCGAGAGGCGCGCTGCGGTGGCTGCGCGCCACCCAGACGGGCTCCTGATCAGATCATGTACGGGGCCACCAGCCCGAGCCTGCGCAGCCCGGCCGCGACCAGGTCGGCGAAGAGCGTCGCACCGTGCTCGGAGGTGTGGGTGTCGTCGCCCTTCTCCCGCGTGAGGTAGAGGCGCTCGGACCCCTCGGGGCCGAGCCCTTCGACCAGCGCGCGGCTCTCGGCGGTGAGGTCGATCAGCGCCACCCCCTGGGCCGCGGCCACCGCGCGCACCTCGGCCGGCAGGTCGACGCCGAGCCCGTTGACGATCAGCCCTTCCTGGTCGAGGCATCCGCCCCGGAACCGGCGCCGCACCACGGGCGTGACCAGCACCGGCGCGGCGCCCCTCGCCTCGATGCCGTGCACCAGGCGGGTGAGGTTGGCGCGGAACTCCACCGCGCTGGTGTGCTTGTCGTTGTGGCCGAACTGGACCAGGGCCACGTCGCCGGGGCCGAGCTGGTCGCGCATCGCCGCCCACATGGCCGGCTTGGCCAGGAACGACGCCGACGACTCGCCCGAGCCCGAGTGGTTGACCACCGACAGCCCGCGCCGGAAGTGACGCGGCAGCCGCTGCCCCCAGCCGGTGTAGGGGGCCGTCGCCTGGTCGGTGACGGTCGAGTCGCCCGCCAGGAACAGGCTCCGCCCCCTGGCCGGGCTCAGGTGCACCGAGCTCACCTCGGGATCCGGGCCGGTGAACGTGAGGGTGAGACCGGGGCTGCCGTCGCCGTCGAAGCCGTTCTGCTGGCTCTCCGGGGTGCGGACGTTGACCGTGAAGTCGCGGCGCGCGGGCCGGTCGCCGGGCGACGCCCACACCATCAGCCGCCTGGCCTCCGCCAGCACCTGGGTCGTGGCGCCGCCGATGACCACGCTGACGTCGTAGTGGCCTGGCTCCACGTCGAAGATGTGGGTGATCGGCTTCACACGGGCCCTCCTGCGCGGTCAGCCGCGAGCTGCACGCCCGCTGGCACGGGCCGGCGGGGGGAGCGTGCTGAGCGGCAGCGCGATCGCACGCTTGAGGATCTTACCGGTCGGGCTCACCGGAAGTTCGTCGAAGACCGAGATGTGGCGGGGATACTTGTACGGCGCGACCCGTTCCTTGACGAAGGCGCGTAGTTCGTCCGGATCCACGGGCTCCCGCAGCGCCACCACGGCGGCGATCTCCTCGCCGAGCTCCGGATGCGGCACCCCGATGACCGCGGCCTGCCGCACCGCCGGGTGCTCGTACAGCACCTCCTCCACCTCGCGCGGGTAGACCGTGTAGCCGCCGCGCAGGATCACGTCGCGGCGCCGGTCGACCAGGAAGAAGAACCCGTTCTCGTCCACCCGGCCCAGGTCGCCGGTGTGGAACCAGCCGTCGCGGATGGCCTCGGCGGTGGCGGCCGGATTGTTCCAGTAGCCCTTCATCACGTTCGGGCCGCGCACCACGATCTCGCCGATGTCGCCGCACGGCACCTGGCGCCCGTCCTCGCCGACCACCCGCATCTCGATGCCGCGCACCGGCCAGCCGATCGAGCCGGGCCGCCGGCCGTCGCCGCCCCTGTTGGTGGCGGCCACCGCGGAGGTCTCGCTGAGCCCGTACCCCTCGACGATCGCGCAGCCGAAGCGCTCCTCGAAGGCGCGCAGCACGTCGAGCGGCAGCGGGGCGCCGCCGGAGACGCAGATGCGCAGCAGCGACAGGTCGGCGGCGCCCGGGTGGTCGAGCAGCGCGATGTACATGGTCGGCACGCCCTGGAAGACCGTCACCCCGTCGCGGCGCATCATCTCCAGCGCCCGGCCCGCCTCGAAGCGGCTCATCAGCGTCAGCCGCGCCCCGGCGTGCACGGTCGCGTTGAGCGAGCACGTCTGGCCGAAGGAGTGGTAGAGCGGCAGCGCGCCCAGCACCACGTCGTCCACGCCGAGCGCGTGCATGCGGGCGATGGTCGCGGCGGTGCCGCCCAGGTTGCCGTGGGTCAGCTCGATGCCCTTGGCCCGGCCCGTGGTGCCGGCCGTGTAGTGGATGACGGCGGTGTCGCCGTCGTCGCGCGCGGCCACCCCGGGGTCGGCGGCCAGGCCGCGCAGCAGCCGGCGGAACTCGTCGGGCACCACGAAGAAGCAGTCGGTGCCGGTGGCGGCGGCGCCGGCCTCGGCGGTCTCGGCGAAGGCGTGCCAGGCGATCAGCAGGCGCGGCCCGCAGTCGCTCACGTACGCGGCGATCTCGCGCTTGCGCAGCAGCGGGTCGAGCGGCACCACGACGGCGCCCATGCGCAGCACCCCGTAGTAGACCGCGGCGAACTCCGGCACGTTGGGCAGCATGATCGCCACCCGGTCCCCGGTCCCGATGCCGCGGCCGCGCAGCAGCGTCGCCACCCGCGCGGACATCGCGTCCAGCGCCCGGTAGCTGAGCACCGCGTCGTCCAGCGTGATGACCGCTCTCTCACCGAGTCGCTCGGCGGAGGTGTGGAGCCGGTCGGCGAGGTTCATGGGAACGACCGTACGTCCGAGGTCCCCCGGTCCTCATTGGTCGCGGTGGCCAGTCTTTTCCGCTCGGGATTGGTGGGAGGCAGGGAGTCCTGCAGCGCGATCGCGACCAGCAGCTCGACGAGGTCGTTGATGTGGCGCAGGCTCCGGCCGGTGCGCTCCTGGATGCGGCGCAGCCGGTACTGAGCGGTGTTGGGGTGGATCTGCAGCCGCTCGGCGGCGGTGCGCAGGTTGAGGTCGGCGGCGGCGAACGCGCGGATGGTGGCGGTGAGCACGCCGCCCCTGGCCCGGTCCTCGTCCAGCAGCGAGGTGATGCGCGGGTCGACGAGGTTGCGTGCGGTGTCGTCGGCGCCCAGGGCGAGGTACTGGAAGGGGGTGATGCGCGGCAGCGCGGCCACCCCGCCGTCCTCGGGCAGGAAGTCGATCACCGCCCGAGCCTCCTGGTAGGCCTGCGGGATCCGGGCGATGCCCCCGCCGGCCGTGCTGATGCCCATCGCCAGCACGATACCTTCGGCCAGCAGCGACTCGCGGAGCGCCTGCAGCCGGTCGCACAGCTCCTCCGGGTCGCCGTTCTGGCCGAGCACCGGGACGGCCACGATCTCCGACTGGCGCACCACCGACAGGGTCCGCCCGCCGGTCCCGGTGTTCAGCCTCGCGAGCGCCGCGCACGCGGCGTGCCGGGCGTCGGCGCCCCGGTCCGGCCCGCGCGGCACCGCGGTGCGCGGGCCGAGCACCACCGCGACCACCACGAGCAGCGGCGTGCGGGTGTCCTCGCACAGCCCGTGCGCCTGCGCGGCGGCGAGCTGCGGCCCGCGCGTCGGCACCGCGCCGGCCAGCAGCGTCTCCAGCAGGTCCCGGGTCTCGCGGACGGCCTCCGCGGCCGCGTACTGCTGGAACTCCATGTACGCGTGGGCGGCGTGCGTGCTGGCGAAGTCGCAGTACCGCATGAGCGGGGCCGCCAGCGACAGCGCGGCCTCGCGCCCGGCGGCGGTGTGACCCGCCCTGGCCAGCACCGACTCCCAGAACACCTGCTGGCCGACCCTGAAGGCGTTGATGTAGTCGGCCAGCGCGATCCCGGCCCTGGCCCGGCGCATCGCGGCCTGGCGGACGTAGGCGATGTCGTCCGGCTTCACCGTCCTGTCCTCGAACAGCACGGCGAGCTTGCCCCGGTAATGGCGCACCACCTGGTCGCGCACGTCGGCCAGGAACTCCTCGCTCTGGGCCGCGTAGGCCGGGATCTCGGCGCGCATCGTGACCACGGCCGCCCCGGCGAGCTTTTCGACGTCGGAGAGTAGTTCGGAGAGGATCCGCGCGCGCTGCGCCCGGACCGGCTCCGCACCAGTGAACGTTTCCATACCGGAACCACTGGACATGTCCGGGATGATCCCCGGTGGTTGCGGGGAGGTCAACGGCTCGTAACCGCTCCGAGACAGTCGCTGTGTCCTGTGGACAACCTTCGGTGCACATGTTGGGTCGCCGTGCCCAATGCGGCCGGAGACGGGCCGAACCTACGCTGACCCCAACTTCAGAACATTCTTCCGCTCGCTGTGCCCCAGGAGGCCGGATGCTGGAAGTACACGATCTTACCGTCCGGTTCGGCGGCATCACGGCGCTCGACGGCGTCGGGTTCTCCGTGGGGAACGGCGAGATGGTGGGCCTGATCGGACCCAACGGCGCCGGCAAGACCACCCTGTTCAACTGCCTGACCCGGCGCTACCAGGCCGACGCGGGGCAGGTGCGCTACGAGGGCGAGGACCTGCTCGCGGTGCCGCCGCACGCCATCGCGGCGCTCGGCATCGCCCGCACCTTCCAGAACCTCGGCCTGTTCCCGCGCATCTCCGTACGGGACAACGTGCTGGTCGGCGCGCACCACCGGGGCAGGGCCGGGTTCCTCACCGCGGCGCTGCGGCTGCCGGGCGTGCGCGGCGAGGAGCGGCGGCTGCGGGCCCAGGCCGACGCCGTGCTGGAACGGCTGGGCCTGTCGGCCGTCGCCGACCACCCGGCCGCCGGGCTGCCCTTCGGCACGCTCAAACGGGTGGAGCTGGCCAGGGCGCTGGCCGCGGAGCCGCGGCTGCTGCTGCTGGACGAGCCGGTCAACGGGCTCAGCTCGGCCGAGGTCGAGGAGTTCGCCGGCACCCTGCGCGCCATCCGCGACGACCTGGACCTGACCGTGGTGGTGGTCGAGCACCACATGGGCTTCGTCATGAGCACCTGCGACCGGATCGTCTGCCTGGACTTCGGCAAGAAGATCGCCGAAGGCCCCCCGGCCGAGGTCCAGCGCGACCCCGGCGTCATCGAGGCCTACCTGGGGACGGCGGTATGAGCGAGCTGGTGGTCTCCGGGCTGAACGCCGGATACGGCGGCGCCCAGGTGCTGCACGACGTCAGCCTCACCGTGGGGGAGGGCGAGATCTGCGCGATACTCGGCCCCAACGGGGCGGGCAAGACGACCCTGCTCCGGGCGCTGTCCGGCATGGTCAAGGGGCGCGGCGGCGTCCGGCTCGGCGACGCCGAGCTGCTCGGCCGCTCGCCCGACGCGCTGGCCAGAATGGGCGTCGCGCACGTGCCGGAGGGCCGGGGCACGTTCATGCCGCTCACCGTCGAGGAGAACCTGCGCCTGGGCGCCTACACCCGGCGCGACCGCCTGGAAGAGGACCTCGACCGCATCTACGGCTACTTCCCCGCGCTGAAGCCCCGGCTCAAGCAGGCGGCGGGCAGCCTGAGCGGCGGCGAGCAGCAGATGCTCGCCCTCGGCCGGGCGCTCATGCTGCGCCCCCGGCTGCTCCTGCTGGACGAGCCGTCGCTCGGCCTCGCCCCGCTGATCACCCGGGAGCTGTTCCGCATCGTGCGGACCATCAACGAACAGGAGCGCACCACCGTGGTCGTCGTCGAGCAGAACGCCCATCTCGCCCTGGGCATCGCCCAGCAGGCGCACGTCCTGGAAACCGGGCGGATCGTGCTCTCGGGCACGGCGGCGCAGATCCAGGAGGACGAGCAGGTCGCCCAGTCCTACCTCGGCTACCGGGTCTGACCATGACCGGATTCCTGCAACAGGTCATCCAAGGGCTGAGCACCGGCGCCATCTACGCCAGCCTGGCCCTCGCGCTCGTGCTGATCTACCAGTTCACCGGGATCGTCAACTTCGCCCAGGGCGAGCTGGCCATGTTCTCCACCTACATCGCCTGGCAGTTCACCGCGGCGGGCATGCCGTTCTGGCTGGCGCTGGTGCTCACGCTGGTCGTGTCGTTCGCCGGCGGCATGCTCATCGAACGGGTGATCATCCGGCCGGTCGAGGGGGCGCCGGAACTGACCCTGGTGATCGTCACCGTCGGGCTGTTCATCTTCGTCAACGCCGCCGCCGGATGGATCTGGTCGTTCCTCATCAAGGACTTCCCGAACCCGTTCCCCGGCGGCGCCTTCGAGGTGGGCGGGCTGACCGTCGGCTTCCAGACGCTGGGCGTCTTCGCGGTCGTCGGGATCGTCATGGGCCTGCTCTACCTGCTGTTCCAGCACACCAAGATCGGGCTCGGGATGCGCGCGGTGGCGACCAACCCGGTCTCCGCCCGGCTGGTCGGCATCCGCGTCGGCGTGACGCTGGCGCTCGGCTGGGGGCTGGCCGCCACCGTCGGCGCGGTGTCCGGCGTGCTCGTCGCGCCGCTGCTGTTCCTGGAGCCGAACATGATGGGCGGCGTCCTGATCTACGCCTTCGCCGCCGCCACGCTCGGCGGCTTCGACAGCCCGGCGGGGGCGGTCGCCGGCGGGCTGATCGTCGGCGTGGCCGAGACCCTGGCCGGCGCCTACGTCGGGGCCATCGGGCCCGACCTCAAGGTCGGCGTGCCGCTGGTCATCATCCTGGGCGTGCTGCTGCTGCGGCCCCAGGGCCTGTTCGGGCGAGCGGTGGTGGAGCGGGCATGAGCGAGTCGACACAGGTCACCAGCAGGGCCGGCGCGCCTCCACGGGGGCAGGCGCAGGCGCCGGGCCGAAGGGTCCGCCGGCAGTGGATCGTGGCCGGCGTGCTGCTGGCCGCCGCGATCTACGCGCCGTTCCAGCTCGTGCCGTTCCACGTCTTCCAGCTCACCATGGTGCTGGTCTACGCGGTGGCGCTGCTCGGGCTGAACGTCCTGGTCGGGCACGCCGGGCAGATCTCGCTCGGGCACGGCGCGTTCTTCGCAGCCGGGGCGTACGCGGCAGCGATCATGATGTTCCACTGGGAGCTGCCGTACCTGGCGACGCTGCCCGTGGCCGCCGCCGTGGCGTTCCTGCTGGGGCTGGTGCTGGGCGTGCCCGCGATGCGGCTGCGCGGCCTCTACCTGGCGCTCGTCACACTGGCCATCGCGATCTTCCTGGTGCCGCTGCTCAAGCGGTTCGAGGAGGTCACCGGCGGGTCCATGGGGCTGTCGCTGGCCAAGCCGGCGCCGCCCGCGTGGAGCGGCCTGGCCGAGGACCAGTGGCTGTACTTCCTCGCCCTGGCCGTCGCCGTGGCGGCGTTCCTGCTGGCCGCCGGGCTGCTCCGGTCTCGGGTGGGGCGGGCGCTGCACGCCGTGCGCGACAACGAGATCGCGGCCGAGGTCATGGGGGTGCGGCTCTCGTACTACAAGACGCTCGCCTTCGCCTGGAGCGCGATGTTCGCCGGGGTGGCGGGCTGCGTCTACACGTGGGTGATCGGGTTCGTCTCGCCGGACTCGTTCCCCGTCACGCTGTCGATCACGCTGCTGGCGGGCATCGTCGTCGGCGGTCTCGGGTCGCTGTCGGGCCCGGTGCTCGGCGCGCTGTTCGTGATGTTCGTGCCCAGCCTCTCGCAGGACATCAACGAGGCCGCGCCCGGCGTGATCTTCGGCCTGCTGATCATCGCGGTGATGTACGTGGCCCCGACCGGCCTGGCCGGCCTGGCGGGGCGCGCGGCCAACTCTCTCAAGAAGACCCTCCGGAAGGGGTAACACGACATGCGTTTTACTGCGATCGGCCGTACGGCGGTGACGGCCACCCTGGTGATCGCCGCGGCGGCCTGCGGGGGTCGAGGGGAGACCGGAGAAGGGCAGGCGACGACCAGCGCCGCCCAGGGACAGTGCCAGGGGCAGCAGACCACCGGCATCACGGACACCACGCTCAAGCTCGGCGGCATCTACCCGCTGTCGGGGCCGGCGTCCGCCTACGGTGACATCCCCAAGGGCATCAAGGCGTACTTCGACTACGTGAACGCGGAGAAGGGCGGCATCGACGGGCGCAAGGTCGAGCTGGTCGTCCGCGACGACGGCTACCAGCCGCCGAAGGCCGTCGAGGAGGCGCGCAGGCTGGTCGAGCAGGAGCAGGTGTTCGCCCTCTTCCAGACGCTGGGCACCCCCTCCACGACCGCCACCTGGGACTACACCAACCAGCGCAAGGTGCCGCAGGTCTTCGTCGCCACCGGCGCCTCCCAGTGGGGCACCGACACCGAGCACCCGTGGACCATCGGCTGGCAGCCGAACTACGTCTCCGAGGCCCGGGTCTACGCCCAGTACCTCAAGACCGAGAAGCCCGGCGCCAAGGTCGCCGTCCTCTACCAGAACGACGACTTCGGCGAGGACCTGTTCGGCGGCTTCAAGCGGGCCATCGAGGGCACGGACGTCACCGTCGTGGCGGAGCAGAGCTACGAGGTCACCGACCCCAGCATCGAGCCGCAGATGCGCAACCTGGCCGAGTCGGGCGCCGACGTGTTCCTGAACGTCACCACCCCGAAGTTCGGCTCGCAGGCGCTGGCCGCCGACGCCAAGAACACCAAGTGGAACCCGCTGCACATCGTCAACAACGTCGCCGCCTCCGTCACGGTGCTCAAGCCGGTCGGCTTCGAGAACGTGCAGGGCGTCGTGTCGTCCTCGTACTACAAGGACCCGAACGACCCGCAGTGGGCGGACGACGCGGAGATGAAGCTCTACAAGGAGAAGATGGCGCAGTACGCGCCCGGCGCCGACCCCAACATCCCGTACCACACCTTCGGCTGGGCCGTCGCGAGCAGCTTCCACAAGGCGTTGGAGGCCGCGCCCTGCAAGACCCGCGAGGGCCTGATGGAGTCGGTGCGCAACCTGAACAACGTCCAGGTCGACATGCTGCTGCCCGGCGTGACCATGCAGACCTCGGCCGACGACGCCTTCCCGATCGAGTCGATGCAGCTCATGGAGTTCAAGGGTGAGCGCTGGGAGGTGTTCGGCGAGGTGATCGACACCCGTAAGGAGTTCGGTCCGCTCAGCAACTGACGCCGGTCAGGGGCCGTCCGCCTTCGGAGGCGGACGGCCCTTCGGCGTCCGGCGGTCAGAGGCGAGGCGTCACGGGCGCGCCTTCTCCGGCAGCGGCCGCCCGTCCTCGCCGAGGTAGTCGCGCCAGGAGCGCGACGGCCGCCAGCCGAGCAGGCGGACGGCCTTCTCGCAGGAGATGCCGGACGCGTCGGGCCTCGACAGCGGCCTGATCGGGATCGCCTCGCCGTAGACCCTGGTGATCAGGTCGGCAAGCCCCCGGTTGGCCGCGTTGTCGGGCGAGGCGATGCAGAACACCTCGTGACCGGGCAGCCCGGACTCGACGGCCAGCACGATCGCGTCGGCCAGGTCGTACACGTCGATGTAGCTCCACAGCCCCGCGCTCGGCTGGTAGGGGTCGCGGAGCTGCGGCCCCAGGTTGCGGGCGTAGTTGCCCTCGTGCTGCACCCAGCTCGGCCGCAGCGACACGCACGGGATGCCGGTGCGGCGCACCGCGGCGTCCATGAGCTGCTCGCCGAAGTGTTTCGAGAGCGCGTACGGATCCTGCGGCGCGACCGGGTGGTCCTCGTCGATCGGCGCGTACGACGGCAGGAACGGCCGGTCGGCGAAGAAGAAGCCCGGCACGGTCTCGCTGGAGATGTTGACGAACCGCGTCACGCCGAGCGCCACCGCGGCCTCGATCATGTTGAACGTGGCCATCAGGTTGTTCTGGAACACCACGTGCGGCGGGTTGTGGGTGGGGTCGGGGATCGCGGCGGCGTGCACCACCGCCTCCGCCCCGCGCACCACCGCGAACGCCTGGCCGGCGTCGGTCAGGTCGGCCTGCCGGTAGCCGGGCTCGGCCGGGTCGGGCCGCTCCCAGACCGGGCGGGTGACGTCGACCGCCGTCACCTCGTGGCCCGCGCCCATCAGCGCCCGCACGGCCGCGCGGCCGACCTTGCCGTGCGCTCCCGTCACGACGACCCGCATCGCACCCTCTTCCCGTGATGGCTCACCCGCCGGACTCCGGATAGGCGAAGAAGCGGGTCTGGACGCGCCGCGCCCCGGGGCCCGCCTCCTCGGCCGTCTTGTCGTACTTGCCGAGGAGCGCGATGTATTCCTCGAAGAACTCCGCCAGCTCCTCCAGCGTCACCCGGATCGTGCCCCGCGAGTAGGGGAAGGCGTCGCCCCAGCCGCCGGGATCGACCGCCGCCTGCGCGCGGCGGAACGCCTGCATGTCGTCGGTGATCGCGCGGGCGTTCATCTCGTCGATGATCGCCCTGGTCTCCTCGTCCTGCTCGCTGCGGAGCGGGAAGCGCAGGTCGGCGGGGACGAAGCGCCACCAGCGCTCGCGGCCGTGCGCCTTCTCCGGCAGCTCCTCGACGAAGCCGTGCTTGGCCAGCTCGCGCAGGTGGTAGCTGGTGGCGCCGGTGTTGAGGTCGAGCTCGCGGGCCAGCTCGGCGGAGGTGGCGGGGCCGTGGGCGCTGAGGTGGTTGAGGATGCGCTGGCGGCGGGGGTGGGCGAGCGCGCGCAGCGCCTCAAGGTCGTCGAGCTTGCGCGTGCCGTGCTCAGCCATGGCGTCAACCTAACTGTCGCGTGAGTTCTGTGCAACTTTGCCCGCTGCTAGCTGGGGTTCGGGGGTGAGTTGTGCACAAGCCAGCTTGCACAAGTCATTGTGCACAGTTCATTATGCATCTATGGATGCTCTCTCCCGGCGGCTGCCGGCCGCCGTCGCCCTCGTCGCCGTCACCCTGCTCGCGGTCGCCGCCTGGCTGGCCGAACTGCCGCCCGCCCCGGCCGGGCGGGACGCGCCGCCCGGCTCGTTCAGCGTCGAACGGGCCTGGCCCGTCCTCGAACGCATCGCCGGCGAGCCCACGCCCGTCGGGTCCGCCGCCGGCGACGCCGTCCGCGACCATCTCGTGGCCGAGCTGACCCGGCTCGGGTTACGGCCCGAGGTGCAGACGGGGGCCGGCGCGCACCCGTTCGGCGGGGACATGGTGGCCGGGGTCACCGAGAACGTGATCGCCGTCGTCCCCGGCGCCGACTCCACCGGCCGCGTCGTGCTGGCCGCCCATTACGACTCCACGCCCACCACGCCCGGCGCCAGCGACGACAAGGCGTCCGTGGCCGCCATCCTGGAGATCGCCCGCGCCCTGCGCGCCGGGCCTCCGCTCCGCAACGACCTGGTGCTGCTGCTCAGCGACGGCGAGGAACCCGGGCTCATCGGGGCCGAGGCGTTCCTCCGTCACCCCATGGCGCGGGACGGCGGCGTCGTGGTCAACCTGGAAGGGCCGGGGAACGCCGCCCCGTCGTCCGTCTACAACGTGACCCCCGGCGGCGGCGCCCTGGTGGGGGCGTTCGCGCGGGCCATGCCGCACCCGGTGGGCGAGTCCGCGCTGGTGGGCGCCTACCGGGAGACCGGCTTCCACTCCGACCTGACCGTGCTGGAGGAGAACGGGTGGATCGGGATCGACCTGGGGCTCGCCGGCGGGCGCGCCTACTACCACCATCCCCGTGACACCCCTGCCGCCCTCGACCGGGCGGCGCTGCAGATGCAGGGGGACAACGCGCTCGCCATGGTCCGCGAGCTCGGCTCGGCCGACCTGCGTGAGCTTCGGCAGCCCCGGGACGAGGTGTTCCTCACGATTTTCGGCGTGGTGTTCCGCTACCCGGCGGGACTCGCCACCCCACTGGCTGTCCTGGCCGCCCTCGCCGTCCTGGCCCTCGCCGCCTACACCCGCCTCTCGGCACGGCCCCGGAGGGCGGATTCTTCCGACAGTGGTACGGCTGTGACGGTGCCGCGGTTGGTCGCCGGGATGGTCGCCGTGCTCGGGGTGCTGGTCGTGGTCACCGGGCTGAGCATGGGGTTGTGGCCGGCGCTCGTGGCTGTGGAGCCGGGGTACGGGGATCTGGTCAGCGATCCGTACCGGCCGGAGCCGTATCGACTGGGCCTGGTCATGATGGCGGTGGCCGTCGTGTGGGGGGCGTACGTGGCGCTGCGGCGGTGGCTGAACGCGGTGGTCCTGACCGTCGGGGTGCTGTTCTGGCTGGCGGTGCTCGGGGTCGCGGCGGCGCTGCTGATGCCCGGGGCGTCGAGCTACGGGTCGCTCACCGCGATCGCCGGGGCCGCGGGGCTCGCGGGCGCGCTGGCGCTGCGGCGGCGGCCCGTGCTGGGGACGGTCGTGCTGGCGTGCGGGGTGGCGCCGGCGGTCGTGATGTTCAGCGTGGGGGCGCGGTCCATCAGCACCGCGATCGGGCTGGCGATGGCCGCCCCCGCAGGTCTCTTCTACGCCTTCGCCGCCCTGTCGGCGCTCCCCCTGCTCGCCGCCGTCACCCCGGGAGGTGGCCGGACCCCGGCGGCAGTTCCTGCGCGCGGCGAAGCCCCGGCGGCCGTCCCTGCGAGGGACGGCGCGCCGGTCCAGCCGACCGGCGTCGGGCGCCGGTCGGGCCGGGAAGGTGGTCCGGGTGTGGACGCCGGGTGGCGGTCGGGCGCGGAAGGCGGTTCGGGTGTGCGGTTCTGGCGGTGGGTCGGGGTGTGGGGTGGGCCTGTGGTGGCGGGGGTGCTTGCTCTGGTGCTGGGCGGGGTGGGGCTGGGGGTCAACCGGTTCGGGGAGGAGCGGCCCCGGCTGGCGCATCTGGCGTACGTGCTCGACGCCGACGCCCGGCAGGCCGCGTGGGTGAGCATGACCGAGCCGCCGCACCCGTGGGCGGCCGAGCGGGCGCCGGACGTGCCCGCCTCCTGGGATTTGCCGCTTCCGTACCGGCAGGTGCCCGCCCGTGTCGGGCCCGCGCCCGCCACAGGGCTGCCCGCGCCCGAGCTGACCGTGCTGGAGGAGCGGCGTGACGGCGGCGAGACCACACTGCGGGTACGGGTGCGGTCCCAGCGGGGGGCCTACCAGCTGAACCTGCATGCCGACGTCGCGGTCATCGGTGGCTCGTTCGAGGTGCCCGGGCTGGCGCCGGTGACGCTTCCCGCGTACGAGCCGGAGGGCGGGGCGTGGCCGTTCGAGGTGCAGTTCTTCGCCCCGCCGGAGGAAGGGGTGGAGTTCACGCTCCGGTTCGCGGGCGCGACGCGGCCACGGCTGGCGGTCGCCGACATCACGCTCGGCCTCGACGGCGTCCCGGGGCACCGGCCGCGCCCGGCGGGGGTGGTCATGACCCCGTCCGGCGGCGGGCTCCCCACCGACTCGGTGACGGTGGTCAGGGTGCTCTGAGGGTCCGAGGCTTCGAAGTCAAAAGCTGAAAATCTTTTTGGGAAACCCCTCGGGCCGGGCGCCGTGAGCAAGCCTTCGGCCTGCCCGGCCCGCCGTGGTCCGGGGAGAACCAGGACCCGCTGTTCCACCTCGGAAGTCCGCTGAGGAGGGTCCTGACCGGCGACATGGAACGGCGGGGTCCTGTGAGGGCAGGGCCCCGCCGTTCCGGGGCGTCAGTTCTGGGCGGTTGCGGAGGAGAGGGCGGCGCGGGCGCCGGCCGGGCGGTCCGGGATGGTGCGCAGGTCGAACGCGTACCGGGCGGTGGAGTCGGCGATCGCGTCGGAGTTCACGTCCAGCGCGAACGCGTTCACGTTGGTGAGGGTGTCGCAGGCCAGGTGGTAGCAGGGGTCGTAGGCCTGGCCCGCCGTGCCGCCCCACAGGGCCGCCTCATCCGGCGTCTTGATGCCTTCCGCGCCGGTGAAGATGCCGCCGGAGGGGATGCCGACCGCGATGAACGGACCGTAGTCGGAACGGCCGTCGAAGTCGGTGCCGCGGGTCGGCACCTTGCGGTCCTTGAAGAACTTCTCCAGCCGCGCCTCGATCTGCGCCGATCCGGGCGGGCCCGCGGGAGCGCCGGTGGCGTCGGAGTCGTCGCCGTCGTAGAGGAACAGGCCGTAGTTGGGCGAGGCGACCATGTCGAAGTTCAGGTAGACCCTGATCCGGTCGCGCTGCGCCTGGGTCAGGCTCTCCACGTACTGGTCGGAGCCGAGCAGGCCGATCTCCTCGGCGGCCCAGAAGGCGAAGCGGACCTTGTTCTTGACCGGGAAGTGCCGCATCTGCAGCGCGGTCTCCAGGATGGCGGCGCTGCCGGAGGCGTTGTCGTTGATGCCCGGGCCCTCGGGGACGCTGTCCAGGTGGGCGCCGACCATGACCACGTCGCGCGAGTCGCCCCAGCGGCTCTCGGCGATCACGTTGTCGTTGGTGCCGAGCGTGAGCGTCGCGTCGACCGCCAGGCGCACCGGCGTGGCCGTGGTGGCCAGCGCGTTGCCGACGGCGAAGTCGGCGTAGATCATCGGGATCCCGGCCCGCCACTCGCCGATGTCCAGCGGGTTGGCCTCGGTCCGGCCCGGCTGGCCCTCGTTGAAGACGATGATCGCGGACGCGCCGGCGAACCCGGCGTTACGGACCTTGGTGGCGAACGGGCAGGTGCCGCGCTGGATGAGCGCGATGTTGCCCGCGGTGAACCCCGCGAAGTCCGCCATCTCGCAGCCGCTGGTCGAGGTCGGCGTGGGGGCCGGCGGCAGGGTCAGGTCGACGCCCTGCACCGGGGCGGTCACATCGCCGGCCGGCGACGGCTGGAAGGTGAAGAAGTCCTCGTTGGGCGTGTAGTCCGCCAGGACGGGCGGGCTGTTCTCGACCCAGCCCGCCACGAAATTGATCGGCTGCAGAGTGACCTTGTAACCGGCCTTGCGGAGCTTGTCGGCGACGTAGTCACGGGACGCGTCGTAACCGGAGGTGCCCGCCGCCCGGTTGCCCCCGTTGGCGTCGGCGATGGCCTGGAAGGCCTTGAGATGCTTACTGACGTTGGCGCCCTTCACCTGCTTCACCAGCAGCTTGGCGAAGACCTCGTCGAGCCCTCCGGCGGCCTGGGCCGGAGACGTGAGGGAGAGCGGGAGAGCGAGTGCCGTGACCAGGGCGAGGGCACGGACGACGCCTCGGCGAATTGTCATGTCGCACTTTCCATGTGACGGCAGTGGAGTCGTGCGCCCGTCTGGGCGCGGGGCCATCTCAGGGGATGGCTAGAGGGAGATCCGCACGGCAACTCATGCCCCCGAAGCGTGCTGAACGGAACGTATGCCTGCTGGCAGCCTCTGAGAAGGCCCAGTCAGCCCATCACATGCGGCAGATTTGGGACACTCTCGCAGTTGACGACCCCGCGTACGCGGTCTATAGGGGCCCTCGCCGCCACGGGCCCCTGATCGCGTAGGTGCGCCCTGGCGGATCGAGCGAGGCCGTCGAGCCGAGCTGGTTGACGAAGAGCACCGACCCGTCGGGGCTGAAGCACGCCCCGGCGAACTCGCTGTCGTCGGCGATGTTGACCGCGAACTCGAAGGGCCGGCCGCGGCGCGGGTCCAGCCCGATCAGCCGGTTCACGTTGGCCAGGCCGGGGGCCAGCGGGTGCGGGTCGGCGTCGGCGTCGGAGGCGTCGTCCTCGCACAGCACGATGCCGCCGCGCGGGGTGAACGTCAGGTTGTCCGGCGAGTCCAGCTCCTTGCGCCCCGGCGACTCGTACACCAGGACCAGCGTCCCGCCGTCGCGGCCGGGGATGTACCGCCAGACCTGGCCGTACCCCTCCACGTAGCCGTCGGCGCCCGGCGCGTCGCCGTTCTTGGCGTCGCCGCCGCTGGTGGAGTTGAAGAACACCGAGCCGTCGCCCCACCAGCAGCCCTCCAGCCGGTTGAACTTCGCCCCGCCCTTGGCCAGCCCCTGCTGCGTGCAGGTGGGGGCGCCGCCCTCCAGGTCCGGGTCGGGGTCGTCGACGCGCACCCACTCGACCGGCAGCCGGGCGCCCATCCGCTGGCCCTCGCGGCAGTCGTAGCCGTCCACGCCCTTGATCTTGAGCATCTCCAGCACGCCGCCCCGGGCCAGGTTCTCCGGGTCGCGCGGGCGGAACCGGTAGAACCCGTCGGGCTTGCCCGAGTCGTCCTCGGTCTCGTACACGTACCCGGTGCGCGGGTCGACGGCGACCGCCTCGTGCGAGAAGCGGCCCATCGCGGTGAGCGGCATGGACGCGGCCGGTCTGCCGGGGGAGGGGCCGCGCAGCGGCACCTCGAAGATGTAGCCGTGCTTGCGCTGCCATCCGCCCGCCGGCCCCGCGGTGGTCTCCTCGCAGGTCAGCCAGCCCCGGTCGCCGAGCATGCGGCCGCCGGCGCAGTTGATGATCGTGCCGTTGAGGCTGACGAAGTGGCGCAGGACCTCGCCGCTGCGCAGGTCCACCTCCAGCGTGGTGGTGCCGCCGACGCCCAGCGCGTCGTACCGGGCCGAGCCGGGCACGTGCACGCGGCCCTCGGGCGTGCCGGGGGCGGTGCGCACCTCGTGGTTGCGGATCAGGCGGACGGTGTGCCGGCGGGTGCCTGGGAAGGCGGCCATGCCGTCGTGCGCGATGGGCGTGAGCACGCCGTCGGACATCGGGGTGCCGGTCTTGCCGAGCACCACGTACGAGAACCCGGACGGCAGGGCGAGCAGCTCCTCGCCGGTGTTCGCGCTGGGGGCGCGGCGGAGCGGGCCGTAGCCCTCGCCGCCGGTGGCGGCCTCGCGGCCCGTCTCGGCCCAGGAGGCGTGCGCGGCCAGGGTCTGGACGGCGACGGCGGTGGCCAGGGCGCCGCCGGTGGAAAGGAAGGATCGTCGATCGAGCGCGGTCATGGGGAGTTCACCTCGCTGACAGCTCGGGTTCACAAAGCGTAGACGCCGGATTCGAGGGCAAGGAGGCCCAACTTGATCGGGCCGCGCGAAGTAGCGTGTGAACCGTTCCCGGCGCGAAGGGGCAGGTGTGCTGCAGCGGATCCTGCGGATGGCGGTCGCCGTCACGGTGGTGGTGCTGGCCCTCGTGCCCGACAGCCTGGTCGGCCGGGTGGCCGGGGCGGGTCCCGGGGAGTGCCCGCCGCGCGACACCCGGGTCCTGGCCCGCTACCCGATCACCGGTTACTGGATGATCCCGCGCTCCGACGCGTGCGTGACCCGGCGGATGGTCGAGGCCATCCACGGGGTGGGCGCCGACACGCTGATCACGTTCGGCGCGCGGCTGCTGCCCGCGTCCGTCGGCCCGGACGGGCGGGTGGGCGGCGCATTCGACGACTGCGTCGAGGACGGCAGGACCTGCTACCAGGCCGCCCGCGACACCGGCAGAACGATCCGGCAGGTCTACACGTACACGGCGAGCGAGCACTTCGGGGCCGGGGTGCTGCGCTGTCCCGGCCTGGACCGGCGAATCGAGAACGGCGGGCGCGTCTACTACCGGCTGATGCTCGGCGACTCGTGCGAGGCGTCCACGTACGACCTGCTGCTGGTCGCCGCCGACGGCGACGGCGTGGGGCACATGATGACCGAGGCCGCCGCGCAGGGCATGAAGGTCTTCCCCGGCCTGCCGGTGCCCCCCAAGGACGGGGCCAAGCCGTGGCTGCCCGACCTGGCCCACCTGCCGGCGCTCAACGCCTTCACCGCGCGGGTGGTCGCCGACTACCGGCAGCGGTACGGGGCCTCGCCCGCGCTCGGCGGCCTCTACCAGTCGTTCGAGCTGGCCATGCGGGGCCGGGCCGGCGACGACCCGATCATCGCCCTGTACGCGGCGCAGCACGAGGTGGTGGCCGGCGCGTGGCCCGGGGTGACGATCATGGTGAGCCCGTTCTGGGACGCGCGCCGGGGCCGCGGCTTCCCGCCGGAGCAGGTGGAGAAGGGGTTCGACGAGATCGCGGCCACCCGGGCGGGGGCGCCGATGGTCATCGCGATCCAGGACGGGCGCGGGGTCGGCAAGGTCCCGGTGCACGGGCCCGACGAGGCGGACGCGCCGGTGGACCCGCGGCTGGAGCCGGTCGCGGGCAAGGTCACCAACCGGCAGGCCTACTACGGCTCCGCCCGCGACTACATCGAGGCCGCGGCCCGGCGGGTGACGCCCGGCGTGCGGCTGTGGGTGAACGTCGAGGTGTTCGAACCCACCCAGGTGGCGGGCGAGTGCGGCCGGGCCGACCCGTTCCCGCTGCGCGGCCGTACCACCAAGGCCCGGGTGGACGAGCAGGTCGCGGCGGCCGCCGCGCACGGCACCAAGATCATCGCGTACGGCTGGGACCCGTTCCTGACCTGCCGTGACGACCCGTCGGCGCCGTCGCTGGCCGACGAGCTGGCGGCCGGCTGGCAGGAGCCGATCGTGGTGCGCGCGACCCCGGCCGTGCGGGACGGGGTGGCCGGCGTCCTGGTCGAGGGCTACCACCTGGGGGGCGGCACGCTGCGCTTCGCCTACCACCGGGCGGGCTCGGGGCCGGCGACGGTGGAGGCGCCCCAGGAGTGGCACGACCCCGGCACGGGCCGGGACATCCCGTTGGAGTCCGCGTGGGCTCCCTTCGAGCCGGAGGATCCGGATCCGGCGCGGCCGTGGGTCACCATCACGGCCACCAACGGCGCCGGGCACACCGCCACGTCCGGTTACGCCATGGCCGTCAGCCCGTGATCTCGCGGCGTCGCTCACTTATCGTGTCGTCGTCGTGACTTAATGTGCTTCTGGGATTCGTTCTGGAGGGGGACCGATGTCACGCCGAAGCACCCTGGTCGCGCTGGTGACGGTGAGCACCGCGCTGGTCGCGCCGCCCGTGGAGGCCGCCGCCGCGCCGCCGCCCGTGCCGGGAGCGGAGGTCTCACCGGTCATGGATCCGCAGCGGGCGATCGACTACTGGACCGCCAGGAAGCAGTCCAGGGCCGACGCCGTCGACCTGCCGGAGAACGTCGTCATCCCGCGGTCGGCGGGGTCGAGGGTGAGCG
Source organism: Nonomuraea harbinensis (assembly GCF_019396385.1). GTDB lineage: Bacteria > Actinomycetota > Actinomycetes > Streptosporangiales > Streptosporangiaceae > Nonomuraea > Nonomuraea ferruginea. Next base: position 55,225 of record NZ_JAHKRN010000017.1, read on the forward strand.
TGCCGCGCAACGAGCGGCTGACGCCCGGCTCCGACGCCAACGGCTACGCCCGCGTGCGCAAGCCCTACCGGCGGACGCTGGAGAGCAGGGCCACCGGCCGGCTGTTCTTCCTGGACGCCGCCGGTCACCGCAGGTCGTGCAGCGGCGCGGTGGTGCGCTCCGCGCGCAGGCTGCTGGTGGCGACGGCCTCGCACTGCGTGTACGGGGTGGCCGGGCGGGGCGGGCGCGCCACCTGGTCGGAGCACATCGCGTTCGTGCCCGCGTACGACGGCAAGGCCGCGAGCCTGCGCGAGCGCGCCCCGTACGGCGTGTGGGGAGCGCGGCGCGTCTACAAGCCGCGGTCCTTCACCGGCGTGTCGCCCTACGACTGGGACTCCATCTACGACCTGGCGCTGGTCGAGGTTGGCAGGCGGGGCGGCGCGACGCTGCAGGGGACGGTGGGCGGGTTCACGCCGCTGCGCAACGAGGGCGGCCGCCACACCGTCGCCAGCCTCGGCTACCCGAGCGACGCCCCGTACGACGGCACCCGCCAGCTCTGGTGCCTGGCCCGCACCCGGCCGTGGGCCGGACACGCGGTGCGCGGCGAGACCGGCGGGCGGCTGCGCACCGACAACTGCCACCTGTACGGGGGCAACAGCGGCGGCCCCTGGCTGACCAGGGACGACGGCCTGCTGATCGGGGTGCTGACGTCCGGGGCGAACGACGAGGCCGGCCACGGCTACGCGGTGGCCAACCCGCTCGGCCGGGACAGCTTCGGCGCGGTGGTGCGCCGGGCGGACCCGGCGGGCGTGTACGACGCGCTGTCGGTCGAGGGCTCGGGCACCGCCCGCGAGGTCACCGCCACCGTGACCATGAGAGGGCTGATGGCGGCGGCCCAGGTGCCGGTCACCTTCACGCTCCCGCCCGGCTCGCGGGCGGGGGACGCGCCGGGCTGCGAGGGCGAGGGGCGGCGGGTGACGTGCACGCTCGCGCTGATCCGCCCGGGTGAGTCGGTACGGGTGAGCGTCCCCGTCCGGATCCCGCGTGATGACCGGCCGAGCGCGACCGTGACCGTCGGCTCCACCTTCCTGGACCCGGACCCGCGCGACAACAGGGACACCTTCCGGCTCGCGTCACGGTGACGCGGCCCCGTCCAGGGCGGCCCCCAGCAGGTCCAGCAGGGGTTCCCGGCGGCGGCAGTTCTCCAGCGCGAACGAGTCGGCCAGCGCGATGAGCTCGGTGTCGTCGAGGCCCCTGAACAACTCGGCGTACTCGGGCAGCAGCGCCTGGGCGATGAGGATGTGCCTCACCAGGTCGTCGGTCTGGTAGCGGGCGCCCCACGGGTACGGGTCCCAGGCGGGGAACTCGGTCTCCACCAGCGCGTGCAGCGGGGCGAGCGCCTCGGCGCCCTCCTCCATCGTGGAGCCCCATCGGTCCGCGCCGAGCCGCCGCTTCTTGTCGATGAACGGGCCGAACCTCTCCAGGTACGGCCCGCCCGCGCACACCAGGCCCTGCAGGCCGACGTCCTTGTAGGTCCACAGGGACCAGCCGGCCTCGTGGCGGTCGTAGATCTCCAGCTGGTCGCGCAGGATCTGGTAGCGCTCCCCGTCCCGCTCCGGGTCCCCGGTGTAGACGGGCCCGAACTCGCCCACCCACAGCGGGGTGCCGGTCTCCCGCTGGAACCGCGACCGCTGCTCGAACGTGCGCTCCAGCTCGTCCTTGTCACACCAGCGGCCCTGGGTGTAGCCGGGATAGCCGCCGCCGTGGGCGAACCCGGCCAGGGCGTAGTCGTGACAGACGAACACCGTGTTCTCGTACACCTCCCTGAAGATCGAGAAGTCGGTCGAGTAGGTGTTGCCGTCCAGGAACAGCACGTGCCGGGGATCGGCCGCGCGCACCGCCTTGACCAGCCGGTCGTAGAACGGGCCGATGACCTTGCCGGTCGGGTCGCCCGGCTCGTTGACCGGGTTGTAGCCGGCCACCCACGGGTTGTCGCGGTAGTGGTCGGCGATGGCCTCCCACAGGTGCACGGCCCGGTCCTGGAAGTGCCGGTGCTGCCAGAAGGCGGCCACGTGCGTCGGGTTGTCGGAGTGCCAGTGCTGGTTCTGCGAGCCGGGCAGCGCGTGCAGGTCGATCACGCTGTAGATGCCGTGCGCGCCGAGCAGGCCGATCACCCGGTCCAGGTGGCGGAAGCCGTACTCGATGATCTCGAAGGGCCGGTCGTCCGCCTCGAAGTGCCGATAGCTGATCGGGATGCGGACGCAGTTCATGCCGAGCCCGGCCAGCAGCGCCGCGTCCCGCTCGGTGAAGAAGGAGGTGAGCAGCCGCTCGAAGAAGAGCGCGGCCCGCTCCTCGCCCAGCACCTGACGCACCGCCGCGCGCATCGACGCCTCGTTGGCCGGATAGCCGGTGATGAAGTTCTCCATGTTCATCCAGCCGCCCAGCCCGACCCCGCGCAGGCGTACGGGCCGGTCGTCGGCCGTGCGGAGCCGAGCTCCGGAGACGTGCAGCATGGTCACCCTTTCGTCGCTCCCGCTGTGAGACCACCGATCAGGTGGCGTTCCGCTATGGCGTAGAACCCCAGCGCCGGCACCATGGCCAGCACGAGGTAGGCGAGGACCCGCGCGGTGTCGGAGCTGTACTGGCCCTGGAACTGCTGCACGCCGAGCGGGAGCGTCCAGCTCAGCTCGTCGCTGAAGACGACCAGCGGGAGCATGAAGTTGTTCCAGCTCCCCACGATCGCCAGCACCGACACGGTGGCCAGCGCCGGGCGGGCCATCGGCAGCAGGATCCGCCAGAAGAAGCCGAACGGCGAGCAGCCGTCGATCGTGGCCGCCTCCTCGATCTCTCCCGGGATGCTCCTGAAGAACTGGCGCAGGATGATGATCGTCAACGGCAGCCCGAACGCGGCCTGCACGAGGATCACGCCCAGCGGGTTGTCGATCAGGTTCAGCGTGCGGAGCATCACGAAGATGGGCAGGATCGCGACCGCGAACGGGAACATCAGGCCCGCCGTGAACAGTGTGAACAGCGCCTCCCTGCCCCGGAAGGCGAAGCGGGCGAAGACGAACGCGGCCAGCGCCGACAGCGCGACGACCAGCACGGTGGTCGCGACGGCGATGAACGTGCTGTTCCAGACCTGGCGCCAGAACGACCCTTCGGCCAGCACCTCGGTGTAGTTGCCCGGCTCCCACGGGCTGGGCAGGCCGAACGGGTTCACCGAGAGCTGCTGGGTGCTCTTGAAACCGCCGAGCAGCGCGTACACCACGGGGATGAGGATGAACGCGCCGACGACCCAGGCGATCGCGTGCAGGGGCAGGGTCGTGCGCTTCATCGTTTCCCTCCCATGGCGGTGGTCGCGCCCTCCAGGTCACGCCGCATGACCAGGCGCTGGTACGCCAGGGCGAAGACGAGGCTGAGCCCGAACATCACCACGCTGATGGCGCTGGCGTAGCCCACCTGGGCGCGCTCGAAGCCGAGCGTGAACATGGTCACGGCGAGCGTCTCCGACGCGTGCGCGGGCCCGCCTTCGGTGAGGATCCACACCAGGTCGAAGAGCTGGATGGTGTAGATGACGGAGAGGAACACGCTGATCCTGATCGTGGGGCCGAGCAGGGGCAGCGTGACGTACCGGAAGATCTTCCAGCCCGCCGCTCCGTCGATCTTGGCGGCCTCGATCAGCTCGTTCGGGATGTTCTGCCGCCCGGCGAGGTAGATCATCATGTGGAAGCCGAAGTACTTCCAGGTCATGACCACGAAGATCGACCAGAGCGCGCTGTCCGGGTGCGACAGCCACTCCGACTCCAGCCCCAGCGGGCCGAGCAGTTGGTTGGCGATGCCGTTCTCCGGCGACAGGATCAGCGAGAACAGCACGCCGGTGATGACCTCGGACAGCACGTACGGCGCGAAGAACACCAGCCTGTAGAGCGCCCGCCCCCTGATGCGCTGGTGCAGCAGCATCGCGATGCCCAGCGCGAACGGGAGCTGGATCACCAGGGTCGCCACGATCAGCAGCAGCAGGTTGCCCAGGTCGGTGTAGAAGATGTCGCTGGCGAAGAGCCTGGTGAAGTTGCCGAAGCCGATGAAGTCGGTGGGCAGGCCGCCGAAGCCGTTCCACCTGAACGCGCTGGCGTAGCCGGCCACCAGGATCGGGGCCACCACGAGCAGCAGGAAGAGGGCCAGCGCCGGCAGCACGAACAGGGCGATCGTCAGCCGGTTGCGGGGTCTTCCCCGCCTGCGGCGGCGGCGCGGACCGGCCGGAAGCGTCTCCGCTTCCGGCCGGCGGGTCACGGTCGTCATTCGCTCTCGCTCTTGGCCACTTCGGTGATGTCCTGCGCCACCTGCTCCGGGGTCTTGGCGCCCGCGAACAGCTCGGCCACGCTGTCGTTGACCTCGGCGCCGACGGCGGGCGGGTACGCCTGGTCCAGGTAGAGCTGGAAGCCCGTGGCGCTCGCCAGCGACTCGGCGACGACCTTGAGGTTCTCGTCCTTGACCGCGCTCTCCACGCCCTTGAGGACGGGGAGGACGGCGCCGGACTCGACGGCCTTGGTGTGGTTCTCGGTGCTGGTGAGGAACTTCAGGAAGTCGAGGGCCTCCTTGGGCGCGTCGGCGCCCAAGGCCATGCCGCCGCCTCCGCCGAACGCCTCGGTGATGGCGCCCTTACCGCCCTCGACCTCGGGGAACGGGAAGAAGCCGAGGTCCTCGCCGAGGCCCTCGCCGGAGTCGGCCTGCACGGTCGGCGCCCACTGGCCCATCAGCTCCATCGTGGCCTTGCCGTTGGCGACGCTGGCGGACTGGCCGTCGGGGGTCGAGTAGCCGGCCCCGAGGAAGCCGCGCTGGAACGGCTCCAGGTCGACCAGCGCCTTGAGCTGCTGTCCGGCCTGGACGAACTCAGGCTTGGTGAAGTCGTGGTCGGTGCCGGCCTGCTGCAGCGCCGGCAGCCCGGCGATGCGCATCGCGAGGTAGGCCCAGTAGTAGTGGCCGGGCCACTTCTCCTTGCCGGCCAGCGCGATGGGGGTGATGCCGGCGGCCTTCAGTTTCTTGACGGCGTCGAGGAAGCCGGTCCAGGTCGTCGGCGGCTCGGCGATGCCCGCCTTCTCGAAGTGCTTCTTGTTGTACCAGAAGCCGACCATGCCGATGTCCGTGGGCAGCGCGTACGTCTTGCCGTCGAACTGGTACGCGGCCATGGAGGCCGTAGTGAAGTTCGTCAGATCGACGTCGGCGCTGATGTCCTTGATGAGCCCGGCGTCGACCTGCTGCTTCAGCACACCGCCGCCCCAGGTCGCGAAGACGTCGGGCGCCTTGCCCGACTGGGTCAGCGTGGTCAGCTTGGCCTTGTACGCCTCGTTCTCCAGAACCGTCATCTTGACGGTGATGTTCGGGTTGGCGGCCTGGTATTCCTTGGCCCGGGTCTCGTAGATCGTCTTCAGCGGGTCGGACGTCGACAGGTGCCACCACTCCAGGGTGACCTTGCCGGGCGCACCGCCTTCCTCGGGTTCAGTGGTGGCGGTCTGCCCGCCGCCGCACCCGGCCACCAGGACGGCTGCCGCTATCAACGCACAGGTTCTCTTCATAGGGGTTCCCTCCTCGGCTGGCGAAAGTTTCGTGAACCCCCCGATATTTTCATTGACCGGAGCATAGGTATATGGCTGACAAAGCGTCAATAGCCGCGTCGGTCGCGATCGGATCACGACCGGTTATCCGGATTCCGAAAGTTTCGGCTAAACTCCGGATCATGTCTGGGAAGAGGCGGGTGACGATCGCTCTGATAGCCGAGGAAGCCGGGGTGTCGATCCCCACGGTGTCCAAGGTGATCAACGGCCGGCCCGAGGTCGCCCCGGCGACCCGCCATCGCGTCGAACGGCTGCTGCACAAGCACGGCTACCAGCGGCGCATCAGCCAGGACGAGACCCCGGCCGGGCTGGTCGACCTCGTCTTCACCGAGATGGAGTCGCCCTGGGCGATGGAGATCGTGCGCGGCGCGGAGAGCGCCGCCCACGAGGCCGGGGCCAGCGTCGTCATCACCGTCCTGCACACCCACGCGGGGCCGGGCCGCGACTGGCTCGAACGGCTCGCCGGCCGCCGCACCGACGGCGTGGTGATCGTCGCGTCGAAACTGTCGTCCGGCGTGCAGGACCAGCTGAGCGCCCGCTCGCTGCCGTTCGTCGTGGTCGACCCGGAGGGCGAGCCCGCCCCCGGCGTCGTCTCCGTCGGCGCGACCAACTGGAACGGCGGCCTGGCCGCCACCCGCCACCTGCTGGAGCTCGGCCACCGCCGCATCGGCATGATCAGCGGGCCCGCCGACATGCTGTGCAGCCAGGCCCGCATCGACGGCTACCGCGCCGCGCTGGAGACGGCCGGGGTGCCCGCCTCGCCCGAGCTGATCCGCCGCGGCACGTTCATGGTCGACTCCGGCCACGACCACGGCCACGCGCTCCTCTCGCTCGACGACCCGCCGACGGCGATCTTCGCGGGCAGCGACATGCAGGCGTTCGGCGTCCTGGAGGCGGCCCGCCAGCGCGGCCTGCGGGTGCCCGAGGATCTCAGCGTGGTCGGCTTCGACGACATCCCGCTGGCCAAGTCGGCCTGGCCGCCGCTGACCACGGTGCGCCAGCCGCTGCAGGAGATGGCCGCGCTCGCCACCCGCACCGTGCTGGCCATGCGGCGCGGCGAGACGCCCGAGGCCCGCCGCGTCGAGCTGGCGACCGAGCTGATCGTGCGCGAGAGCACCACCCCGCTGCCCGCCTGACCCGGGTTTCGGCCCTGGCGGCGCGGGCAGCCGCAGGGCCATGATGCGCAGACTCGCGAACGGTGCCATCAGCGGCGCCGCGGCCACCATGACGATGAGCACGGTCATGCTGGCGGGCCAGAAGGCCGGCCTCATGCCCGGCCAGCCGCCCAAGCACATCGTCCGCGGCCTGCTCCCCGGCAGCAAGGCCCGCCACAAGACCGGCGAGGGCGTGCTGGGCGCGGTGGCCCACCTCGGTTTCGGCGTCGCCTCCGGCATGGCCTTCGCCCTGCTGTCGCGCCGGCCGCGCCGCAGGGTGCCGCTCGGCGTCGGCTACGCGCTGCTGATCTGGGTGGTCAGCTACGAGGGCTGGGCGCCGCGGCTGAGCGTCCTGCCGCCCATCGACCGCGACCTCCCGGGCCGCCCGGCCGTGATGGCCGCCGGCCACATCGTGTACGGGGCCACGCTCGCGGCCCTGCTCAACCGCCTCGAACCCGGTGAGAAGCCACCGGTGCAGGAGGAGGCCGCTCAGAAGGAGTCCCAGCCCGCGCTCTCGTAACAGCCGGTCACCCGCGCCATCAGCGCCTCGTCCACCTCGATCCGGTGACCGTCCACCCGGTCCACGGCCACCACCCCCCACGAGTTCGCCAGGAACACGGCGGGGAACTCCGTCAGGTCGGCCACCCGCAGCACCCGCCGCTCGCACGGCACGCCGGCCCGCGCCAGCTCGCCCTCCAGCAGCCGCATGGTGACGCCGCGCAGCATCGGCGCGTCCGGCCAGATCACCCGGTCGCCGTCGAAACATCCCAGGTTGGTGACCGCCCCTTCCGAGATCACCCCGTCGTCGGACGTCAGCAGCGCCTCGTCGTACCCCTCCCGCTCGGCGAGCCTGCCCAGGTAGCCCTGCGGGAAGCCGCCGGTGTGCTTGATGTGCGGCAGGAACCGCTGGTAGCGGACCGACCTGAGCCTCTTCGGGGTCGCCGCGAGCCGCACCGGCGGGCCGGACACCGCGATCACCCGCACCCCGCCGGCGTCGCACACGAACACCCGCACGCTCGCGTCCACCGCCTCCAGCGCTCGGACGGAGGCCCGCACCAGGTCCAGGTCGAGCTCCTGGCCGAACAGCTCACGGGTGGCGCCGCTCAGCCGGTCCAGGTGCGCCGCCGGCCCGCGCACCTTCCCGCCCCGCACCTGCATCGCCGTGAAGTGCCCGTATCTCGCGGACATGGCGAGCGCCACGTCGCCGGCCTCCGCCGCCCGCCCGTCGATCACCGCACCCATCAGGCCCGCCCTCCCACGCCGCTCCAGGATCATTATCCCGAGCTGAAACATTCAGCGCACCTTCCTCGAAAGTTTCGCACCAGGCGAGGACTCGTAAGGTCGTCAACCATGACGACGGACTTGGACGGGCTGGCGGAGCGGCTGCGGGCGTTCGCGCGGGCCCGCGACTGGGAGCAGTTCCACACGCCGAAGAACCTGGCGATGGCGCTGGCGGGCGAGGTGGGTGAGTTGGTGGCCGAGCTCCAGTGGCTCACCCCTGACGAGTCGCGCGACCCCGGCCCCGAGACCCTGTCCCGCATCACGGCGGAGCTGGGCGACGTCACCGCCTACCTGGTACGGCTCGCCGACGTCCTGGGCGTCGACCTGGTGGCGGCGGCCCACGCCAAGCTGGACGCGGGCGAGCGCCGCTACGACCCCGCCCGCTACCGCGGCTCCGCCAGGAAGGCCCCGCACCTCCCGCCGGACGTTTTCTGACGGACCCGGCGCGTAGGGTGACGGGCATGCGTTTCGGGGTGCTGGGCCCGCTGGCCGTCTGGACCGACGCGGGAGAGCCCGTGACGGTGCCGGGGCTCAAGGTGCGCGCGCTCCTCGCCGACCTGCTCGTGCACGACGGGCGGCCGGTCTCCACCGACCGCCTGCTCGACGACCTGTGGGGCGACGACCAGCCCGGCAACCCGACGGGCGCCCTCCAGGTGCGGGTCTCCCAGCTGCGCAAGGCGCTGGAGGACGCCGAGCCCGGCGGCAAACACCTGGTCGTCTCCAAGGCCCCCGGCTACCAGCTCGCCGCGGGCCGGCAGGTCGACGCCGCCCGCTTCACCGACCTGCTGGCCCGCGCCGAGGCCGCCGACGACCCGCGCACCCGCGCCGGCCTGCTCGCCGGCGCGCTCGACCTGTGGCGGGGCCCCGCCTACGCCGACTTCGCCGACGAGGAGTTCACCAGGGCCGCCGTCGTGCGGCTGGAGGAGCAGCGCCTCACCGCGCTGGAGCTGCGCGCCGAGGCGCGGCTGGAGCTGGGCGAGCACGGGCTGCTGGTGGGCGAGCTGGGCGACCTCGTCTCCCGCCACCCGCTGCGCGAGCGGCTGCGGGCCGCCCACATGCGCGCCCTCTACCGCGCGGGCCGCCAGAGCGAGGCGCTGGCCGGCTACGCGGAGCTGCGCGAGAGGCTCGCCGAGGAGCTCGGCCTCGACCCGGGCCCCGAGCTGGCGGCCCTGCACCAGGCGATACTCGGCCAGGACCCGGCGCTGAGCGGCCCCGCCGAGCGCCCGGCCACCAACCTGCCCGCCTCGCTCAGCAAGCTCATCGGCCGGGGCGACGCGCTGGCCGAGGTGCGGTCGCTCGTGCGGGAGGAGCGGCTGGTCACGCTCACCGGCACCGGCGGGGTCGGCAAGACCCGGCTGGCGCTGGAGGTGGCGGGCGAGCCGGCCGAGGAGTTCCCCGACGGGGCGTGGCTGGTGGAGCTGGCCCCGCTCGACCGGCGCACGGCGTCGCTGCCCGAAGCCGTCATGGCCGCGCTCGGCATCCGCCAGGACGACGCCGCCGCGCCCGCCGACCGGCTGGCCGACGCGCTGCGGGCCCGCCGGATGCTGCTCGTGCTCGACAACTGCGAGCACGTCGTCGAGCAGGCCGCCGAGCTGGCCGCGCGGCTGCTGCGCGCCGCCCCCGGCCTGCGCGTCCTCGCCACCAGCAGAGAGCCGCTGGCGGTCGACGGCGAGGTGCTGTGGGCGGTGCCGCCGCTCAACCTCCCCGGCAGCACCGACCTGGCGGTCATGGCCAGGTCTGACGCGGTGCGGCTGTTCGTGGCGCGGGCGGCGGCGTCGGCGCGCGGGTTCGCGCTGAACGCGGGCAACGCGCAGGCGGTGGCGCAGCTCTGCCGCCGGCTCGACGGCATCCCGCTGGCGCTGGAGCTGGCCGCCACCCCGGTGCGGGTGCTCGGCGTGCGGGGCGTGGTGGACCGGCTCGACGACCGGTTCAAGCTGCTCGCCTCCGGTAGGCGCGGCGCGCCCGCCCGCCAGCAGACGCTCATGGCCGTCATCGGCTGGAGCTGGGACCTGCTCACCGAGCCCGAGCGGGCGGTGCTGCGGCGGCTGGCCGTGCACGCCGACGGCTGCACCATCGAGGCCGCCGAGGCGGTGAGCCCCGATGAGGACGTGCTCCACCTGCTGGCCCGGCTGGTGGACCGGTCGCTGGTGGTGGTCGTCGACGGCGCCGCGGGCGTGCGCTACCGGCTGCTGGAGTCGGTGGCCGAATACTGCCTGGCCCGCCTCGCCGACGCGGGCGAGCTGGAGAGCGCGCGAGCCGCGCACGCCCGCCACTACCTGGCCCTCGCCGAGCAGGCCGCGCCACACCTCTACGGACACGAGCAGCGGGCCTGGCTGCAGCGGCTCGACCAGGAGGGCGCCAACCTGCGCGCCGCCCTCGACACGGCCGTCGAGCAGGGCATGACGGACGTCGCGCTGCGGCTGGTGAACGCGCTGGCGTGGTATTGGTTCCTGCGCGGCCGGCTCGCGGAGGGCCGGCGGTCCCTGGAGACGGCGCTGGCCGCGGCCGGGCCCGACGGCGGTGACCCGTCCGCCCGCGCCGCTGGATGGCTGGCCGGGTTCACCGCGCTGCTCGGCGAGGAGGTCGACTGGGAGCCGGTGTTCGCCCGGATCGACGACCGCGCCGCGCGGGCCAGGGCCACGCTCTTCGTCGGCCTGGTCGTCCTCGACCTGCCGTCGAGCGAGGAGCTCGTGGGCAGGGCGCTGAAGGAGTGCCGCGCCCTCGGCGACCGGTGGGGCGTCGCCGCCGCGCTCAGCAGGCAGGCCAGGACCGCCTTCGCCACGAGCGACCTGGAGACGCTCAAGGAGGTCGGCGAGGAGAGCGCCCGGATCTTCCGCGAGCTGGGCGACCGCTGGGGCCTGCTCCAGGCCACCGAGTGGCTCGCCGGGATGGCCCAGACGGTCGCCGACGGCGAGCGCGCCAAGGAGCTGTTCGCCGAGGGCCTCCACATGGCCGAGGAGCTGGGGCTGTGGCCCGAGGTCGCCCGGCGCACCTCGTGGCTCGGCTGGCTGGCCATGTACGAGGGCGACCACGCGCGTGCGATGGAGCTGTGCGGCAGGGCCATGCGGCTGGCCGTCTCCCACGGCTACCAAGAGGGCCGGATGATGTCGGAGATGGGGCTCGCCTTCGCCGCCCAGAAGGCGGGCGAGCTCGACCTGGCGGAGCGGCACCTGCTCAACCTGCTCGACGGCGTCCCGCGCGGCCCCGGCGTCGAGCCCGCCCTGCACCTGCCGACCACCCTGGGCGCGCTCGGCTACGTCACCGAGCAGCGCGGCGACTGGGCCACCGCGCTGGCGCTGCACCGTGAGGCCTACGACGCGTGCCGCAAGCTGGGCGACCCGCGCACCACCGCGTTCACCGTGGAGGGCATGGCCAGCGCGCTGGCCGCCGGCGGCTCCCACCCGGCCGCGGCCCGCCTGCTCGGCCTCGCGGCGGCGGCCCGCGCCCGGCACCGCACGCCGCCGGTGCCCTCCGAGCAGGAGGAGATCCAGCGGGTCGCCGAGGCGTGCCGGGAGGCGCTGGGCGAGCCGGCGTACGCGGCCGCGTACGCCGAGGGCGGCAAGCTGGAGCTGGACGAGGCGACCGCGGCGCTCTGAGCGTCAACCGGTCAGGTGCTCGTGGAGCCGGTCGAAGAACTCCATCCAGCCCTGCCTCGACTCCTCGCCCGCGTTCGCCCCGTGCTCGCGGAAGGTCATCGCGGTCCTGCCGTCGTCGTCCGCCAGCCCGATCGTCAGCACCGAGACGGGATCGTCCGGTTCGCCGGTGGTGAAGACGAGCCGCGCGGGCGGCGCCACCTCGCGGTAGGCGCCGTCGAACGTCACCTCGAAGCCCTCCTCGGCGGTCAGCGTCACCTGCCATCGGCCGCCCGGACGGGCGTCCAGGACGATCCGGTCCACCGGCGCGGCCATGAACCGCGGCCCGAACCACCGGGCGAACCGCTCCGGCGTGGTCCAGGCGGCGAACACGTCCTCGCGGGGCACGTCGAACACGCGGATGATCTCGTACGAGGCGGTCTGCGTCATGGTGGCCTCCCTCTCCATGTCGGCGAGGGCCCACCATGACCGGGCGGGCTTACGATCCCCTTCACCCGGTCTTAAGGGGCAGGACTGTGCTATCGCAGACGCTAGGCTGCGCGGGTGGACAGCGCAGAACTCAAGGAACGCGTACGCGAGCTGCGGGCCGAGGGCCGCTCGCCCAAGGAGATCGCCCGCGCGCTCAAGGTGCCGCCGTCGGCCGTCGCCCCGCTGGTGCGGGCCATCGCGGCCGAGAACGCCGGCGGCGGGGACGACCGTGAGGCCGAGCTGATCGGCTGCTGGATGAGCGTCGGCTGGAGCAACGGACTCGGCGTCGACCCCGCCCGAGGCTGGACCGACGAGGCGCCCGACGCCGAGGGCGGCAAGGTGTCGGTGCTGGTGGTGAGGCGTCACAACTGGGACAAGCTGACGGTCGTCGGCTGCCTGGCCGACGTCTACTGCACCGGCATCAAGCACATCATCGGGCCCGACGTGGTCGACGAGCGGGAGCTGCGCCGGTTCAGGGAGTTCTTCTTCTCCGACTACAAGGGCTTCCAGGAGGTGCCCGTCGAGCTGGCGCGTCACCTGGTGTTCGGCGCCGACGACTACGCCCGCTCGCTGGGGGTCGAGTCGCACGAGGAGTTCGGGCAGATCTCCGACGTGCTGGGCGGCTGGGAGGGGCCGTCGGCGATCACGTTCGGCCGCCGGGGGAGGCCCTACTACGTGCCGGACACGTACGACGACCCGCAGAAGGTCGTCCACATCCTGCGCCGCAAGCTCTCCTACGACGAGTTCGACTACGACATCTAGCTCTTCTCGCCGGAGAACCTCTCCCACGCCGACTGCCGAGCCGTGCCCATGGCGGCGCCGATCCGCGCCCATGAGACGCCCCGGTCGCGCAGCCGGTCGACCCAGACCTGGAGGTTGGCGTCGACCTGGGCGCTGACGGCGGCGACGCGCGGCAGGAAGTCGAGGATCTCCTGGTCGGACATGGTGTCCGCCCAGGGGATCTCGGCGGTGGACGACGACTCGCGCGGCATCTCGAGTATGGCGTTGCACAGCCCGACGCACTCGTCGCAGATGTAGACGCCGGCGCCGGCGATGATCTTGCCCACCTCGTCCTTGGACTTGGTGCAGAACGAGCAGCGGATCTCCATGGAAACCTCCTTGAGCTGTCAGGTGTGACCTGACATGGAGGCTAGACTGTCAGGCTCGCCCTGACAACCCCTCGGTGGCCGCTTCCCGGATACGGTGGCTTTACCTGCCTGGCAGCCCCGGCCGGGGGCGTACGCACGAAGGAGCACGACATGGCCGAGTCACGGGAGCACAGGTTCGTCGGCACGCGAGGTGAGAACGTCGTGCGGGAGTGGCCGCACGAGCGTCCCCGCTACGTCGCCGTCCTCGTGCACGGCTACGGCGAGCACATCGGCCGGTACGAGCACGTAGCCGACGCCCTCGTGCGCCACGGCGCCGCCGTCTACGGCCTCGACCACATGGGACACGGCAAGTCGCAGGGCGAGCGGGTGCTGATCGAGGACTTCGAGGACGTGGTGACCGACGTGCACGCGGTGGACGAGCGCGTCCGCGCCGACCATCCCGGCGTGCCCGTCGTGCTGATCGGCCACTCGATGGGCGGCCTGATCGCCGCCCGCTACGCGCAGCGCTACGGCGACAGCCTGGCCGCGCTGGTGCTGTCCGGGCCGGTGATCGGCTCCTGGGAGGTCATCCCGCAGCTGCTCGCGCTGGACCCGATCCCGGAGGTGCCGATCGACCCGGCCACGCTCTCCCGCGACCCCGCCGTCGGCGTCGCCTACGCCGAGGACCCGCTGGTGTGGCACGGCGCGTTCAAGCGGCCCACGCTGGAGGCGCTCGCCACCACCATCGAGGTCATCGCCAAGGGCGGCACCTTCGGCCCGCTGCCCACGCTGTGGATCCACGGCTCCGACGACCGGCTCGTCCCGCTGGCGGGCACCCGGCCCGGCATCGAAGCCGTCAAGGGCGGCGACTTCACCGAGATCATCTACCCGGAGGCCCGCCACGAGGTCTTCAACGAGACGAACAAGGACGAGGTGCTGGCGGACGTGACGACGTTCGTCGACCGCGCCCTCGCCTCACGCCACCCGTAGCCAGGCGTGCCCCGAGCCCCGGGTCCTGGACAGCTCCACCTTCCAGCACCCGGGCGCGGGGAACACCCACCCGGTGCCCCACTCGTAGCCGGGCCGCCGCCAGTTGGACCCGCCGTGGTCCTCCAGCCAGACGAGCTCGGCCCGCTTCCCGCCGGGCCCCGTCGCGGAGACCTTGAGCGGGCCGTCCCCGGTCATCCGCCACACGATCTTCACCTCGGCCCCGGCCTCGAACGGCACCTCGGCGAACAGCAGCCCCCACAGTTCGGCGTCCTCGGAGGTGCCCCGCACCTCGGTGAAGCCGTCGGCGGGAGTGAGCAGTTCGGTCCCGTTGCACGTCTCCCCGGTCTTCACGGCGCCGGCCACCGGCCCGTCCGTGCCCGGTGGAGGCGCGTGCGTGGACTCGCCCGTACCCGTCGTGCCCGCCGCGCACCCGCCGACGAGCACGATCACCGCCACCACCGCCATCGCCAACGCCCGCACCGACGCTCCTCCCGGCCGTTCCGTCCATCCCTTCCTCTACACGCGGACGGCCGGAAAGGTTCCTGCGTTCAGGGGGAGCGTTCGAGTTCGCGGCGGTAGGCGTCGAGGACGAGGCCGTGGAAATGGTGGACCGCGTGCTCCGACAGGCCGGACCCGCCGGGATCGTAGACGATCTTGCCTTGGGTGAACGCGGGGCTGCGCATCCCGCGCTGGACGCTCTCCACCAGGGCGATGTCCTCCCTCTGGAGCACCTCGTCGATGTAGCGGATGCTGTCCACCTCGGCCTCGTCGGGCTGGGCCGTCTCCAGGTAGAAGTCCCAGGTCTCGCGGGTCCGCTCCGGGCCGTCGGGGACGATCTGCAGCACCATGAAGTTGCCCCGGCCGGGATAGCGCAGCAGGCAGGTGTTGGGCCACAGCCACCAGACCGCGTGCTCGGTGACCGTCGCCCCCGACACGTCGTAGGCGGAGTTCTCCGCCTGGCCGGCCTGGGCCATGTGGCTGGACCAGATCCCGTGGGTGGTGACCTCGTAGGTGCTCATGTCGACCAGGGACACGAAGTCCTTGTGCGCCACGTGGCAGTGGTAGCACTCCAGGAAGTTGTCGACGACGTTCTTCCAGTTGGAGGCGATGTCGTAGGTGAGCCGGCGGGCGAGGGTCAGCTTCGCCACGTCCGGCGCCCGCGCCAGGATCTCCGCCTCCAGGTCCCCGGCCTGTTCGGTCAGGGGTGCGGCCCGGGGATCGAGGTTGACGTAGACCATGCCGCCGAACTCGCCGGCCTGGACCTGGTCCAGGCACACGGCGGAGGCGTCGAACCCCGGCATGTCGCCGGTGTTGCGCGCCCGCCGCAACCGGCCGGTCAGGTCGTAGTTCCAGGCGTGGTACGGGCACACGATGCTGCGCCGGACACCGGACCCCGTCAGCAGTTCGTGCGCCCGGTGCTTGCACACGTTGTAGAACGCCCGCAGCGCGCCGGCCTCGTCGCGGACCGCGACGACCGGCAGACCGGCGACCGTGCCCGTCACGTAGCTCCCCGGCTCCCGCAGCTTCTCCACGTGACACAGCCACTGCCACGTACGAGCGAAGATCGCCCGCTGGTCGACGTCGGACCAGCGCGGATCGGTGTAGGCGTCGGCGTGCAGGGACATCGACAGGGCGGGGTCGGGGTCGTATCCGGCGGAGATGTGATCGAACGGATCAGGTGTCACCGTACCTCCAAGACCTGACACCGGCGCACGGGATCCGCGTGGCGACACCCGAATCCGGCGCCAACTCAATCGAGGCTAATGATCCTTGAGGCGAACAATCAACCCTTTGATCACTTAATCGGCGGCCTCGCGGTTTTCCGCCCGTTTCGCAGGCGCTGCTGCCTCAATCCCGGGCCTCGGGGTCCAGCCCGAGCACCGAACGCCCCCCGTCCACCGGCAGCGTCACCCCGTTGACGAAGGACGCCTCCGGCGAGAGCAGGTACGCGACCGCCGCCGCGATCTCACCGGCCGTGGCCACCCGGCCGAGCGGATGCAGCCGCGCCATCTCCCGCTCGACCCCGGCCGCCGCCTCCGCCGGCTGCCCGGCCAGGAACTCCTCGTACCGTTCCGTCGCCACCGACCCGGGGGCGACGGCGTTGACCCGGATCCCCCGCTTGCCGTACTCGACGGCGAGCGCCCTGGTCAGCCCCTCTATCCCGGCCTTGGCCGTGGCGTACGGCAGGCTGCCCGGCACCGCGCGCCGGGCCTGGTGGGAGGTGACGTTGACGACGGCGCCGCCGGTGCCGGCATCCAGGAAGCGGCGCACGGCGACCGCGCAGCCGACGACCGCCAGGTCCAGGTTCGCCGCGATGAGTCCGCGTACCTCCTCAATGGGCGCGCTGTGCACGGAGGCGTCACGGAAGACGGCGGCGTTGTTCACCCAGCCGGCCAGCGTGCCCGCCTCCTGCGCCAGGTCGGCGGCGCGGCCCGCGACACCCTCGTCCGCCGCGTCGCCGACCACCCCGACCACCCGCTCGCTCGTCCAGCCCAGCGCATCGGGGTCACGCTCCACGACCACCACCGTGTGCTTCTCTCCCAGCAGGCGCTCCACGACAGCCCGCCCGATCCCTCTGCCTCCACCGGTCACCACATACGAAAGGCTCATGATTGGACGATATGTGGATCTAGCCCACACCCATCCCCTTCTTGCGGGCGGTCCCAAAGCATCGGCTTCGCCCACCAGCGCTCCGCGCCCGACAACTCAGGCCGCGCCCATTGGGGGGCGCGCCCCCCAAACCCCCATCTCAAACCCCGCTTCGCCGCTTCGTAGAAGACCTGGGCCTGATCAGCTGGGACAAGACCACCCGCGTCCGCTCCGGCTGTGCCGGTGGACCCGTGACCGCACCGAGTTGAAGCAGGCCATCGACGTGCTTCACCGGCGGTTGTGTCCAGTCGTCCTCGCACTCGTGACCTGGGACTCCGGCGCGAGCCGCAGGAGGGCCCAGACGGTCCGGCCGTGTCCGTCGCCGCGCACACCCCAGCGGGTGGTGAGTCGCTCGACGAGATGGAGGCCGCGGCCGTTCAACTCGTGGTCCTGGGCCTGGTGCAGTCGGGGGACCGATGGGCCGCCTTCGTCGAGGACGGCGAGGACCACCAGGTCGTAGCGTGTGTGGACGGCAATGCCGAAGGTGCCGCCCGCTGCGCCGCTGCGGGAGTGGCGGACGGCGTTGGTGGCCAGTTCGGAGATGACGAGCGCGGCGATGTCGGCTCCGGCGCGGTCGGCCAGGTAGCTGGTGACGAACCGGCGAGCTTCGCGGACCTGGGTGGTGACTCCCGGGAAGGTACGGCACGCGGGGTGGGTCGTCGTGTGGAGGTTCGTGGTTCGATCCATGGCGGCTTACCTCGTGTCCGTGCAGGTCAACGGCCTAAGATGCTCTGACTGGTACTGAAAGTACTGGGGCTATACCTCAAGTACAAGCAACTTTGTGTACTTGCACCGCACAATAAGTACTGGTCTGCTGGACCAGCCAGCACCACAAGCAGGTAACCGCGGCCCAGGAAGGTGTACATGTTCGGACTCATGGTGCGATTCACCTGCAAGAACGAGACGAGCGCCGCAGCATTCGACCAGCTCGTCAGCCAAACCATCGAAGCCATCCGCCACCATGAGCCCGGCACCCTCGTCTACACCGCACACCGGGTCGACGGTCAGCCGCTTCAGCGGATCTTCTACGAGCTCTACCGTGACCGGGCCGCCTTCGAAGCCCACGAGCAGACCGAGCACACCAAGCGCTTCCTCGCCGCCCGCCGAGAACTGCTCGCCGCGGTCGAGGTCGACTGGCTGGAGCTGCAGAGCGGGAAGGGCGCCGAGGCGTGAGCACCGAATACCAGCGAGCCCTGGGCAGACGCATCGCTCAGGAGCGCAGACGGCGCGGCCTGTCTCAGCCGGAGCTGGCCAGGTTGATGGACCGGTCAGTGGCGTGGGTTTCCCAGGTGGAGCGCGGCGTGCGCAAGATCGACCGGATGTCGGTCCTGGAAAAGCTCGCCGAGACGCTGGATGTGCCGCTGTCAGAGTTGGCCGCCGAAGCGCCGGTGGTCGCCGCCGTCAGCGACGAGATCCCCGGTGCCGCAGCCCTGCGCCTCGTGCTCTCGGGCGCGCATTCGCTCCAGGCCATGCTGCGGCGAGTCCCGGCACCGGCCGGCCAGCAGGTGAAGGCTCGGGTGGATCACGCCTGGGAGCTGACCCACGAGAGCCGCTACGACGACCTGGCCGACCTGCTGCGCGACCTGGTGCCCACGTTGGAGAACGCCGCCCGCAGCGCCCCGGCCGCACAGCAGGCCGAGATGTTCGAGCTGCTGGCCACGACCTACCAGGCGTGCTCGGCGTCACTGGCCAAGCTCGGAGAGCCGGAGGCGGCGTGGATCGCCGCCGACCGGGCCATCAGCGCGGCCGAGCGGGCAGGCAACCCGCTGCTGATGGCAGCCGGCGCCTTCCGGCTGGGATTCGTCTTCCTGAGAGCGCGCCACTTCGACCAGGCCGAGGAGACCGCCCGCACCGCCGCCGAAGCGCTGTGGCATCTGGCCGAGCAGGGCGAACCGGAAGCGATGTCTCTATGGGGAGGGCTCACGTTGCAACGCGCCGTCGCCGCCGCCCAGCTGAACCAGGCCGAGACCGCATATCAGCACCTGGCCCAGGCACGGGAGATGGCTGAGCGTCTGGGCGACGGACGCAACGACCACAACACCGAGTTCGGCCCGGCCAACGTCGTCCTCCACGAGGTGGCCGTCGCAGTGGAGTTGGGCGACGCCGGTCACGCGCTACGGGTGGGGGCCGCGCTGGACGCATCGGCGCTCTCCGGCGAGCGACGCGCCCGGCTCCTGATCGACCTCGCCCGCGCGCACGCCCAGCGCCGCCAGGTGGATGAGGCGGTGATCGCGCTGCTGGAGGCCGAAACCATCACGCCGGAGCAGATCCGCAACCATCGGATCGTCCGCCAGGTCGTCACGGATCTGCTGTCGATGCAGGATCCCGCCTCGCCTGAACTGCGGGGACTGGCTGACCGGGTGGGAGCGTAGGAATCGGCGCCGGGACATGGGTCTAGTTATGGCTGGGATAGAGGCTCACGAGCTGAGACCACTATCCGGCTCGACGGTCTGAGTGGCCTATTCATAGGGGAGAGGCCCTGCCCAGCTTCCACCCCGACCGCGATCGACCACCTCACATCCGGGGGTGCAGGGGGCCGGGAGGCCCCCGCCCAGGGGTGCGGGGAGCTCGGCTCCCCGCTGAGAGGAGCCCGAGCCGGTTCGCGCGAAGCGCGCCTCCCGGCGAGGACCACGCCTGGGACGGACCGGCAAAGGACCACGCCTGGGACAGGGGTCAGGAGTCGGACAGGGTGGCCAGGACCTGGTCGCCGTACTTGGCCAGTTTGTTCTCGCCCACCCCGCTCACCGTGCCCAGCTCCTCCAGTGACGACGGCCCCAGTGTCGCGATCTCACGCAGCGTGGCGTCGTGGAAGATGACGTAGGCCGGGACGCCCTGCTCCTTGGCCGTGGCCGCGCGCCAGGCCCGCAGCCGTTCGAAGATCGGGGCCGCCTCCGGGGGCAGGTCGGCCGCCGGGCGGGACTTCGGGGCCGACGCGGCCTTGGCCGGGCGGCGGGGGTCGCGGCGCAGGCGGACCTCGTGCTGGCCGCGCAGCACCGCCGCGCTGGCGTCGGTCAGGACGAGGGCGCCGTAGTTGGGCTCGACCGCGAGCAGGCCCTGCGCCAGGAGTTGCCGGGCCACGCCGTGCCATTCGGCGTTGCCGAGCTCGGTGCCGATGCCGAAGACGGTCAGCGAGTCGTGGCCGTGCTGCAGGACCTTGGCCGTCGTCTTGCCGAGCAGGATGTCGACGATCTGCCCCACGCCGAACTTCTGCCCCCGCTCGCGGGCCAGCCGCAGCACCGTGGAGAGCACCTTCTGCGCCGGCACGGTGCCGTCCCAGGACTCGGGCGGCGTCTGGCAGGTGTCGCAGTTGCCGCATGGGGAGCCGCCCGCCTGGCCGAAGTAGTCGAGCAGCATGACCCGCCGGCACGTCACGGTCTCGCAGAGGGCGAGCATCGCGTCGAGGTGGAGGGCCTGGCGGCGGCGGTGCTGCTCGTCGCCTTCGAGGGCCATGCGCCGGTGCTGGACGACGTCCTGCAGGCCGTACGCCATCCACGCCGTGGCAGGCAGCCCGTCGCGCCCGGCCCGCCCGGTCTCCTGGTAGTAGCCCTCGACGGACTTGGGCAGGTCGAGGTGGGCCACGAAGCGCACGTCGGGCTTGTCGATGCCCATGCCGAACGCGATCGTCGCCACCACGACCAGCCCTTCCTCGCGCAGGAAGCGGGCCTGGTGGTGGGCGCGGGTGCGGGCGTCGAGGCCGGCGTGGTAGGGGAGCGCGGGGATGCCGTTCTCGACCAGGAACGCGGCGATCTTCTCGGCCGACGAGCGTGACAGGCAGTAGACGATGCCGGAGTCGCCGGGGTGCTCGGCGCGGAGGAAGTCGAGGAGCTGCCGCTTGGGCTCGCTCTTGGCGGTGATCCGGTAGTGGATGTTGGGGCGGTCGAAGCCGGCGACGAAGTGGCGGGCCTCGCCCTCGCGCAGGCCGAGGCGCTCGGCGATCTCGGCGTGGGTTGCCGGGGTGGCGGTGGCGGTCAGCGCGATGCGCGGCACCTCGGGCCACTGGGCGTGGAGCTCGGAGAGCGCCAGGTAGTCGGGCCGGAAGTCGTGGCCCCACTGGGAGACGCAGTGGGCCTCGTCGATGGCGAACAGCGAGATCGCGCCCTTCTTCAGCAGCCGCACCGTCGACTCCAGCCGCAGCCGCTCGGGCGCGAGGTAGAGCAGGTCGAGCTCGCCCGCCAGGAACTCGGCCTCCACCAGCTGCCGCTCGTCGAAGTCCTGCGTCGAGTTGAGGAACCCGGCGCGCACCCCGAGCGCGGTGAGCGCGTCCACCTGGTCCTGCATGAGCGCGATCAGCGGCGAGATGACCACGCCCGTCCCGGGCCGGACGAGCGCGGGGATCTGGTAGCACAGCGACTTGCCGCCGCCGGTCGGCATGAGCACGAGCGCGTCGCCGCCCGCCGCCACATGCTCGATGATCTCCTGCTGCCCCGGCCGGAACGTGTCGTAGCCGAACACGCGGTGCAGGACCTCGGTGGCTGTATTCATGCGGCTACCTTACGTGTTCGGAATCGCTCTCGAGCCGGGTTCGCCCACGGCGATCGTAGCCGCTGCGCATCGTCCTCCCTTGCCCTTTCGCGGTGTGGGAATGAAAACCGTTCCCGTCTGGTTGACGGGCACATGAAGAAGAACCTGCATCCCGCGTACCGTCCCGTCGTCTTCCGCGACCCGAGTGCCGGGGTCGCCTTCCTCACCCGGTCCACCGCGACCGGCACGGCCACCGTCGAGTGGGAGGACGGCCGCACCTACCCGGTGATCGACGTCGACGTGTCGTCGGCGAGCCACCCCTTCTACACCGGCCGCGGCCGCGTCCTCGACAGCGCGGGCCGGGTCGAGCGCTTCAACAAGCGTTACAGCAGGCCGTGACCCCGTACTGAACGGCCCGTCCCTGGGTAGCAGGGGCGGGACCGGCGGTGGGAGCGGTGGTGATGGCATATGGCCCTGTCGGAGCGGGAGCGCCGCATCCTTGAGGAGATCGAGGATGCCCTGGAACGCGACGACCCCAAGCTCGCCAGGCGCGTGTCGGGGGTCGCCTCCGGGACGGGCCGTCTCCGGAGGCTGCTCCTGAGTGGTTGGTTCATGGTCGCGGTCATCGTCGTGACAGTCGCCCTACTGGTGCTGGCGGTCGCGCTGGCGTGAGAGGCGGCGCTGGATGATGACCAGGTCGACGGCGGCGAAGACCGCGACGGCCGCCGCGATCGCGGCCTCCCATGCCCACACCTGCTCGCCCGTGCTCATCGCCTGCGTGATGAAGTAGACCGCCGCCGCGGTGCCCAGCACGAGCGCGGCCAGGGACAGGATCCGGCGCAACCGGTAGGGGCTGCGCGCGGTCAACGGCTCCGTTCCCGCGCGGTTGCGCAGCCACATGGGGATTCACACTCCTCTCAGGCGAGACAACGCAGCGCCGACACGAGCCGCGGGCTGAGCCCGTTGCCCGGAGGGAGCCGGCCCACCGTCGCCTCGACGAAGTCGGGATAGGACAAGCTGGCTTCGGCGTCGCCGAAGTGCACCCAGATCTGCTCGGCCGTCTGCTCCACCTGCACGCTCGGGTCCTGCTCGGCCAGCGCGAACCGGCCGACCGCGACCCGCCAGAACGTGCGGTCGTCCGCCTCGTCCGGGCGGACGGGCGCGCCCACGTCGTCGGCGTGCGTGGCGTACTCGGAGTCGTAGTGGAAGGCCTGCTCACCCACCGGATAGGGGCCGGCCATGGTCTCCAGGAGGGCGTCGCGGCCGAGCGCGCGCATGCGGCGGCGGGTGTCGCCGTTCTTGTCGCGCCACTCCCGCAGCACCTCTTCGACGGGCAGGTCACGCCGCTGACGGACGCACCACTCGTTGAACTCGTTGTAGCCGCCGATGCCCTCCGCCTCCATCAGCAGCCGCAGCTCGCCGAGGGTGCCGTCGAGGCAGGCCTGGTTGTAGAGCTCCTCGCCGGCCAGGTGGCCGAGCACGTCGCGGACGGTCCATCCGGCGGCGCGGGAAGGGCGCCGCCAGCCCTCCTCGTCCAGGCCGGAGAAGAACCAGTCCAGCCGGGACGCCTCGGCGTCGAAGATGTCGAACGGGTCGTACTCGCGCAGCAGATCCTCTGGCATATCCGGTCGCTACCCGCAGGATCCCGGAACTCACCGGGCCCGGGCACGGCGAAGGCCCGGCCGGAGCCCGGCCGGGCCTTCACTCAGTGGTGCTTACCGGCGCCAGCTGTAGACGCGCACGTAGTCGGTGCGGCTGGTGGCGTCGTCGAGCTTCCTGTCGCCCTTGAAGACGGCCTTGTAGCTGCCGCTACGGTAGGCGCGGTCCTTGGCGTAGAACTTGCCGTGACGGTCGGTGCGGTCGGAGGCGACCCACTTCCAGCCGCTGAAGCGGTTGGCCTTGTAGTAGACGTGGACCTTCTCGTAGCGCACGGCGCGCCAGTGGTCACCGCGCTCGGCCAGCAGGCGGCCGGAGAAGTAGACCGGCTTGCCCTTGCGGACCTTCGACGGCGAGGCGTCGAAGCTCAGCCGGGTGTCGGCCTTGCTCCAGCCCTTGCGGACGTCGACGTAGAAGAACGACGTGTCGTGGGCGACACGCTTGCCCTCCTTGTCGAAGGCGGTGGCGATGGCCTTCCACTTGCCTTCGGGGTCGTGCGAGGTGAACGGCACCGAGAAGCGCCAGTTCTCCAGGGGCTTGACTTCCTTGCCCCGCAGGGTGCGGAACTTGCTGTCGGCCGGCTCGACGCTGAGCTCGACCTTCTCGACGTCGGAGCTGGCGCCCACCTTGAAGCGGGCGACGGTCTCGCTGCCGTGCTTGACGACGACAGGGTTCGGCGAGACGTCGAGGATCTCGACCTTAGGCGCCTTGGTGGTGGTGGCGGCGACGGCGCTGCCACCAGACATCAGCATGGTCCCGCCCGCGAGAGCGGCGACCAGGCCTACGGCGATCTTTCGCATGAGGGTGCTTCTCCCCGTAAATCTTGTGGCACCGGCCCGGGATGACCGGTTCCCTTTACTGCTTAGAGCCACACTAAGGGGGAAAGGTTCGCTAAAGTTACGGGAAAATTTTGATCACGGTGGTCACCTGCACTGATGGAAAAAAATCCGTTTTGAGGCCACCTGACCGACTAGGCTCGGAGCTCATGACCGACGTCTACACCCTCGGAGAGGCGCTCGGGGTGGTCTCCAGCGGCCGGGTCCGCCACGAGACCGAGGCCAGGCTGGACATCTGCGGCCCCGAGTTCACCCTGGCCGTGGCCCTGGCGCGGCTCGGTCACCGCTGCGCCTTCGCCGGCAAGGTCGGCTCCGACGAGCTGGGCGCCCGGGTGCTGACGGTGCTGCGCGGCGAGGGCGTCGACGTCACCGACACGCGCGTCACCGAAGGGGTGCCGACCGGGCTGCTGCTGCGCGACGCGCGGGTGGGCCGCGAGCCGCTCGTCACCCACTACCGCGCCGGCTCGGCGGGCTCGACGCTGTCACCCGGCAACGTGCCGATCGACCGGGTCGGCGCCGCGCGGATGCTGCACGTCACCGGCGTCACCGCGGCTCTGGGCAGGGATCCGCACGACGCCGTGCTGGCCGCCGTGAGCGCGGCCAAGAGCGCGGAGGTGCCGATCTCGTTCGCCGTCGAGTACCGCCCCGAGCTGTGGGCGTCGGTGCGCGAGGCGGAGGAGGTGCTCACCGAGCTGGCCTGCCAGTCGCACCTGCTCTTCGTCCGCCAGGACGAGCTGGACCTTGTCAAGCCCGCGCTCACCCCCGAACGCGAGGTCGTGGTCGCCCGCGGCGCCAAGGGCGCGAGCGTGCGGGCCGACCGGATGCGCTACGACGCCCCCGGCCCGCAAACGCCGGTGGTCGACTACGGCGGGGCCGGGGACGCGTTCGTGGCCGGTTACCTCAGCGCGGCCCTGGACGGGCTGACCCCGCCGGAGCGCCTGGGGCGCGCGACGCAGCTGAGCGCCGCCGCCGCGTCCACCGCCAGCGACTGGCAGGGCCTGCCGGCCAGGGGCGAGCTGTAGCTACTCGATGTTCAGGGTGAACGTCGAGGTGGTGTTCTTGATGTTCTGCGCGTTGTCGGCGAAGCGCAGGCCGCGGAACGTGGCCGAGCCGACGGCCGGGCCCTGACCCTGCTCCGGCAGCTCGTTGACCCAGATGCCGAAGCCCGACTTGGCGTCGTAGGCGTCGCCGCTCCTGCGCGCCCCGGTGATCGACACGTCCGTGAAGACGGTGTCGGTGACCGGGTTCACCGGCCGCGCGCCGTCGTACATGGTCTGGAACATGATCCCGCTGTACGTGGGATCGACGATGTCCAGATTGCTGACCCGGATGCCCTGGAACGTCGTCGACGCCGAGAACAGCCACATCGCCGGGAAGGTCTGCGCGCCCCAGAAGTGGCCGCCGGCCCGGACGAGCGAGATGTTCTCGAACCGGGTGGGCGGGTTCGCCCCGAAGCCGTGCATCGGGTAGCCGAAGTCGAGCGAGCTGATCGTGACGCCCGAGTAGACCAGCGTGTCGGCCACGTAGATGTCGCGGAAGGTGTTGCCGTACCCGCCGTAGACGGCCACGCCCGCGGCCCGCCAGGTGAGCAGCGAGGTCAGGTTCTCGTAGACGTTGCCGTGCTGCTCACCCGCGTTGTTGTCGGTGGCGGAGAACAGGGCGAAGCTGTCGTCGCCGGTGGACCGGGTCTCCACGTGGGTGACATGGTTGCCGGTGCTGCCGTTGGTCATGTTGAGCCCGTCGGCGAACACGTTCCTGATCCGCGAGTTCCTGATCGTCATGTCGTCCGTGTTCGAGCCCCAGTACATGCAGACCTGGTGCTCCACCCACAGGTTCTCGATCGTCATGTCCGCCACGTTCGTGAAGTCGAACACCTTGCCCGGCCCGTCGATGCGCGAGGTGTAGTTGCCGAAGTAGGCGAAGCCCGCGAACGTCGAGCCGTTGGCCGTCGCGTCCGCGCGGAAGCCGACGTCGGTGTTCGACTGCCCGGCCGGCGCGTGGAAGCGGGTGTACCAGGGCCCGGCGCCGACGATCCTGACGGCCTTCCCGTACACCTGGAACTTGCCCGTCGTCTGGTAGCTGCCCGGCGGCAGGTAGACGCCGGTGAGCGCGCTGTCCATGCGGGCCCGGTCGAGCGCGTTCTGCACGTCCTGGTGCCCGAACCCGGTCGGTACGGCGTACTTCGCCGGGTCGGGGTTGCCGATGGGGGAGACCTGCTCGAAGTCGACGAAGTCGATCGTGTAGGTGGAGGTGTTGGCCGCGTCCTTCTGCAGCCTGATCTTGCGGCCCGCCGGGACCGTGGTGTCCAGCATCAGGTTGGCCTCGTCGTAGACGTGCCGCGGCGGGCCGGAGCCGGGGTTGTCGTCCGGGCTCGCCTCGGGGCCGTACAGCCAGGCGAAGCGCGAGGTCAGGTTGATCGCCTTGTGGAAGGCGCCGTCGACGTACACGTTCAGCGTCGCGTCGAGGCCGCCGCCGCCCGGCGCGTCCGGGATCGAGAAGCGGGTGACGAGCGTGTTCGTGGCCGCCTTGGTGGTGAACTCGACGTAGGAGCCGGTGGCGGCGAGCGTCACCGCGCGGCGGCCGGACGCCTCCCCGGCCAGGTCGCCGATCGTCCTGTTCGGGCCGATCCGGGTGGCGCCGCCGCCGACGACCGCCTCCTCGGCCTCGTACGTGTCGTACGGCATGTTCGCGCCCCTGCCGATGGACAAGGGGTGCGTGCTGGTGTTGTTGTCCCGCTTGTCAGGCAGTTCCCTGGGGTCGTCGGCGAGCACCACGCGGACCGTGTGCCGGCCGTCGGCTGCGGTCCAGGTGCCGAGCGGGACCGGGGCGGTGGTGGCTCCCGGCGCGATGACGCCGCTGGCGGAGCCGGTCAGCGTGCGGACGGTCGCGCCCGAGCCGTCGAGCACGGCGAGCGTGATGCCGTGCGAGCCGGCGCCGGAGGCGATGGTGCCCTGGTTCCTGATGGCGACGGTGAAGGTGACGGTGTCGCCGGGGTCCGGGTTGCCCGGCGTCCAGCCGACGTCGGCGACCAGGTCGGCGGTGTCGGGGAGCGGGACGGCCGTGCCGAACACCTGGAACTCGGCCACCTGCCCGCCGGGCGCGCCGGAGTTGGCGGTGATCCGCAGCCGCACGTCGGCGGCCCGCGCGGTGACCGGGATCGTCACGCTGTTGCCGGTGGCGGGGTCGAAGACGTACGCGGCGGGCGCGACGAGGCGGGAGAAGCCGGCGGCGCCCCGCGCGCGGCCGAGCACCTCGACGGTCTGGGTGCGCCTGGCCCAGACCGCGTCCGGGTTCAGCTTGAGCACCACCGAGGTGAGGTCGGCGTCGCCGCCGAGCGCGACGGTCAGCGTGTTCGGGTAGGTCTGGCCCTCCCAGTACGTCCTGACGTCACCGTCGTTGGCGTTGCCGGCCACGTACGTGTGGGTGTGCGAGGAGGCGGCGATCCCCTTGCCGGCGGCCAGGTTCGTGCCCGGCTCAGGGCCGGGGCCGCCGCTCTCCCCGTACACCTCGAACTCGGCGAGCTGGGCGGCGGGCCAGCCGGTGTTCGCGGTGAACAGCAGCCGGACGTACCGGGCGCTGCCGCTCAGCGTGATCGTGGCGGACGGCGCGAAGCCGTACGTGGCCGACGGCTTGAGCGTGGTGAAGCCGGAGCCGTCCGCGCTGCCCTGGACGGTGAGCGTCTGGGTGCGGCTCGGCCAGCCGGCCGGCAGCTTGAGTGTGAGGCCGGTGAGCGTGGCGGCGGCGCCGAGGTCCACCTGGACCCACTGCGGGAACTGGCCGTTGGCCGACTCCCAGTAGGTGGCCTGGTCGCCGTCGGTGACGTTGGCGGCCCGGTAGACGTCGGTGAAGCCGCTCGCGGTGGCGGCCTTCCCGGCGGCCAGATTGGTGGCGGCGGCGGCCGGGGGCGGGGCGATGAGGAGTCCTAGGACGAGGGTCAGGGCGGCTAAGAGTGCGCGCATGGGGGGTGGCCCTTCGCAGGAGTACAGTTGGCCGCACCATAGGCTTTCCAGCAGATGTGAGCAATATCTCGACTGGATTGCGCAAGAAATGAATGCTGCTGTGATGCTCACGTAAGTACTTGCAATGGTTTGCGCTGACAGTCGTATAGTTTGCGTCATGACGCGACGACTCGCAGAGGTGGCCAAGAAGGTCGGGGTGAGCGAGGCGACCGTGAGCCGCGTGCTCAACGGCAAGCCGGGGGTGTCCGACGCCACCCGCGAGGCGGTGCTCACCGCCCTCGACGTGCTCGGCTACGAGCGCCCCACCCAGCTGCGCGGCGACCGTGCCCGGCTGGTCGGCCTGGTCCTCCCCGAGCTGCAGAACCCGATCTTCCCCGCGTTCGCCGAGGTCGTCGGCGGCGCCCTGGCCCAGCAGGGGTTCACCTCCGTGCTCTGCACCCGCACGGTCGGCGGCGTCTCCGAGGCCGACTACGTCGATCTGCTGCTCCAGCAGCAGGTCAGCGGCGTGGTGTTCGCCGGCGGCCTGTACGCGCAGGCCGACGCCGCGCACGGCCACTACGAGCTGCTGCACGAGCGCAAGCTGCCCACGGTCCTGGTCAACGCCGCCGTCGGCCACCTGGACTTCCCGCAGGTGTCGTGCGACGACGTGGTGGCGGCCGAGATCGCGCTGGGCCACCTGCGGGCCCTCGGCCACGAGCGGATCGGCATGGTGCTCGGCCCCAGGGACCACGTGCCCTCGCGGCGCAAGCTGGAGGCGTTCCAGGCCGGGGGTGGCGACGCGGACCTGGTCGAGCACACCATGTTCTCCCTGGAGGGCGGGCACGCGGCGGCCGCCCGGCTGGTCAGGCGCGGGGTCACCGCCGTCGTGTGCGCCAGCGACCTGCTCGCGCTCGGCACGATCAGGGCCGCCCGCCGCGCCGGGCTGAGCGTGCCGCGCGAGGTGTCGGTGGTCGGCTTCGACGACTCGGCGCTGATGAACTGCACCGAGCCGCCGCTCACGACGGTCCGCCAGCCGATCGACGCGATGGGCCGGGCCGTCGTCGACCTGCTGGTGGCGCAGATCGACAAGGCCGTCGTGCCCGCGGACGAGCTGCTGTTCGAGCCTGAGCTGGTGGTGCGCGCCTCCACGGCGCGAGTCCGTACGTGATGTAGTCGTTATCTTGCAATCTTCAGTCTGAATATTGCGGAGATAAGTCGCTGATCCTATGGTGTGGGCAATTCGCATCAGAAGGGTCAGATCATGAAGAGATCCGCTGGGCTCTTAGTCGCATCCGCGCTCGGACTCGCCGCCTGCGGCTCCGGGCAGCAGGCTCCCCCGGCGGGCGGGGCCGGCCAGGTCACCATCACCGTCGCCTGCCAGCCCGCCAAGTCCGCGCCCAAGGAGCGCCAGGCGTGGGACGACGACGTGGCCGCGTTCATGAAGGCGAACCCAGGCGTCACCGTCAAGAGCACCGACCAGCAACCCTGCTTCGACCCCAAGACGTTCGGCCCCAAGCTCGCCGGCGGCCAGATGGAGACCGTCTTCGTGGTCCCCGTCACCAACTACGACGACGTGATCAGGCAGGGGCAGGCCCTCGACATCACCGCGTACACCGGCGAGATCAAGAACTGGGACGACCTGCGCCAGGACGTGCGCGACCTGGTGACCAAGGACGGCAAGGTCTACGGCGTGCCCAACGTGCACTACGGCGTCGGCCTGGTCTACAACCGCAAGCTGTTCGCCGAGGCCGGCCTCGACCCCAATACGCCGCCCACGACCTGGGCCGAGATCCGTGAGGCCGCCAAGAAGATCGCCGCGCTCGGCCCCGGCCACGTCGGCTACGGCGAGTACTCCGGCGGCAACACCGGCGGCTGGCACTTCACCCAGGCCATCTACGGCCGGGGCGGCAGCATCCTGACGGACGACGGCAAGAAGGCCGCCTTCAACTCGCCCGAGGGCAGGGCTGTCCTGCAGACGCTGCACGACATGCGCTGGGTCGACGACAGCATGGGCACCAAGCTCCTGGTCGGCTGGGAGTCGCTCATGGTGGCGATGGGCAGCGGCAAGGTCGGCATGATGCTCGGCGCCCCCGACGTGGTCACCGACGTGGTCGGCAAGTTCAAGGGCAGCGTCGCCGACTACGGCATCACCGGCTTCCCCGAGGCCAAGGCGTCGCTGAGCGGCGGCGAAGCGTTCATGATCAACCCCAAGGCCACGCCCGAGGAGGCGAAGGCGGGCATGCGGTGGCTCGACTTCCGCTTCAACACCGTCGGCAAGGGCCGCTTCGACTTCGCCCGCGGCAAGGCCATCGGCAACCCGGTCGGCGTCCCCGACAACGCGGTCTACGGCGACTCGCCCACCGGCCAGGCCATCCAGGCCGACCGGGTGAAGAACGCCTCCCTGCCGGTCGAGAACTACGACCCGTACGTCAAGGCCTCCGCCGCCATCCCGCCCAAGGCCGAGCCGGTCCACGCCCAGGAGATCTACGCGATCCTCGACGTGGCCATGTCCGGCGTGCTGTCCGACGAGGACGCCGACATCGACAAACTGCTCGCCGACGCCGAGACCAAGGTGAACGCCGTGCTGGCGGCCAAGGGCTGACCCATGGCTGTTCTGAGGCGCAACCTGACGGCCTACGGGTTCCTGTGCGCGGCGCTGTTCTGCTTCGCGGTGTTCGCCTGGTATCCGATGATCAGAGAGTTCATCCTGAGCTTCCAGGAGACGAACCTGATCGATCCGCCCACCTGGGTCGGGCTGGACAACTTCGAGTACGCCGTGGGATACCCGGGCTTCACCGAGGCATGGATCGCCACCCTGCAGTTCACGTTCCTCGCGCTGGTGTGCGGCTTCGCCGTGCCGTTCGTCGTCGCGCTCGTGCTCAACGAGCTGCGCCACGCCCGGGCCTATCTCAGGTTCGTGGTCTACCTGCCGGTCATGCTGCCGCCGATCGTGGCGGTGCTGCTGTTCAGGTGGTTCTTCGATCCGGGGCCCGGGCTGTTCAACCAGCTGCTCGGGCTGGTCAACCTGCCCGGCCTGGCCTGGCTCGACTCCCCGGCCACCGCGCTGATCTCCCTGGTCATCGTCTCGACCTGGATGAACATGGGCAGCGCGACCCTGATCTACCTGGCGGCGCTGCAGAACATCCCGCCGGAGCTGTACGAGGCGGCCGAGCTGGACGGGGCCGGGATCCTCAAGCGGATCAGGCACGTCACGATCCCGCAGACCAGGCTGATCCTGCTGCTCATGCTGATGCTGCAGATCGTGGCCACCATGCAGGTCTTCATCGAGCCGTACATGCTCACCGGCGGCGGGCCCGCGGGCTCGACCGTCACCGTCGCCTACATGATGTTCCAGTTCGCCTTCACGAACCAGAACTACGGCGTGGCCGGCGCGCTCGGCATGATGCTCATGATCGTGCTGCTCGTCTTCGCCGCGTTCCAGCTCCGGCTCACCCGGGAGGACAAGGCATGATCTCCGTCGGCGCCCGGGCCGCCGCCGGCCGCAGGCGGGCGGCCCGCCGCCCGAAACCCATCGACACCGGGCAGTTCCGTACGATCATCTCCCCGCTCCAGCTCAACAGCCGATGGGGACGGCGCGTCTACTGGGCCGTGCTCGTCACGGTCGTGGTGACCTTCACGCTGGCCTTCGTCTTCCCGCTCTACTGGATGATCACCGGCGCCATGAAGACGGGCGAGGAGATCGCCCAGATGCCGCCGACGCTCTTCCCCGCCGACCCCACCCTCGACGCCTACGCCGAGGCGTGGAACCTGTTCGACCTCGGCACGCTGCTGTGGAACACCGCCTACTACTCGCTGGGCGGCTGGGTCTTCTGCATGCTCGTGGACGTGTCGGCGGCGTACGCGCTGTCGAGGCTGCGGCCGATGTTCGGCGGGGTGATCCTGGGCGCGATGCTGGCCACGCTGATGATCCCGGCCATGGTCGTGCTGATCCCGCTCTACGTCACCGTCGTCGACCTCGGATTGTTGAACAATCCCTGGGGGCTGTGGTTCCCCGCGGCCGCCAACGGGTTCAACATCTTCCTGCTCAAACGGTTCTTCGACTCGATCCCGCGCGAACTGATCGAGGCCGCGCGGATCGACGGCGCCGGCGCCTTCCGGGTGCTCTGGTCGGTGGTGCTGCCCGTGTCGCGGCCGATCCTCGGCGTGGTGTCGATCTTCACCATCGTCACCTCGTTCAAGGACTTCGTCTGGCCGCTGCTCGTCATGACCGACAGCGACAAGATGACGCTCAGCGTCGGCCTGTCGCAGACCGCCGGCATGGTCACGCAGAACGCCGTCATGGGCGGCCTGGTCGTCGCGAGCATCCCGACGATCATCGTCTTCTTCGTCTTCCAACGTCACATCATGGCGGGTCTCACCGCCGGATCTATCAAAGGGTGATCATGTCGAAAACGTGGTGGCGGGGGGCCGCGATCTACCAGGTCTACCTGCGCAGCTTCGCCGACGGCAACGGCGACGGCGTCGGCGACCTGGCCGGGCTCCGGTCCCGCCTGCCCTACCTGAAGGACCTCGGCGCCGACGCCATCTGGCTCAACCCGTGGTACCCGTCGCCGATGGCCGACGGCGGCTACGACGTGGCCGACTACCGCGGCATCGAGCCGGTGTTCGGCACGCTCGCCGAGGCCGAGACGCTGATCGCCGAGGCGCACGAGCTGGACCTGAAGATCATCATCGACGTCGTGCCGAACCACAGCTCCACGGCCAGCGACTGGTTCCAGCAGGCCCTGGCCGACCCGGCCGCCCGCGACCGGTTCTGGTTCCGCGACGAGCCGGGCGACTGGCAGTCGATCTTCGGGGGTCCCGCCTGGACGCAGGTGCCTGACGGGCAGTGGTACCTCCACCTGTTCGCCCCGGAACAGCCCGACTTCAACTGGGACAACCCTGACGTGCACCGGGAGTTCGAGGACGTGCTGCGGTTCTGGTTCGACCGCGGCGTGGACGGCGTCCGCATCGACTCGGCCGCCCTGCTCCACAAGTCCGACACCGCGTGGGAGGACCTCGACCCCGTCCACGACGTCTACCGCCACTGGCGGACCATCGCGGACTCGTACGAGGACCGCGTGCTGATCGGCGAGCTGTGGCTGCCCGACCAGGAACGCTTCGCCCGCTACCTGCGGCCCGACGAACTGCACACCGCCTTCAACTTCGACTTCCTGTCATGCCCCTGGGACCCGGAGGAACTGCGCCGCGTCATCGACCTCACCCTCACCACGCACGCCACCGTCGGCGCCCCGCCCACCTGGGTCCTGTCCAACCACGACGTGACCCGCCCCGTCACCCGTTACGGCCGCGCCGACACCAGCTTCGCCCACGGCGGCGCCCTCCACGGCACCCCCTCCGACCCCGAACTGGGCTACCGCCGCGCCCGCGCCGCCGCCCTCCTGGCCATGGCCCTGCCCGGCGGCCTCTACGTCTACCAAGGAGAGGAGCTGGGCCTG
Organism: Nonomuraea harbinensis; assembly: GCF_019396385.1. Classification (GTDB taxonomy): domain Bacteria; phylum Actinomycetota; class Actinomycetes; order Streptosporangiales; family Streptosporangiaceae; genus Nonomuraea; species Nonomuraea ferruginea. The sequence goes on from NZ_JAHKRN010000017.1 coordinate 88,389, forward strand.
CCCGAGGTCGAGGAGCTGCCTGACGAGCTGCGCCAGGACCCCATGTACGCCCGGTCCGGCGGCACGAACCCCGGCCGCGACGGCTGCCGCGTCCCCCTGCCCTGGTCCGGCGACGAGCCGCCGTTCGGCTTCGGCGGGCCGTCGCCGTGGCTGCCGCAGCCGGAGAGCTGGCGCAAGCTCACGGCCGAGGCCCAGCTCGCCGACCTGGACTCGATGCTCAACCTGTACCGCACGGGCCTGCGCCTGCGCCGGGAGTGCTTCGGCGACGGGACGCTCACCTGGCTCCCGTACGGGGACCGGGTCCTGGCCTTCACCCGCGACTCGGGCGTCACCTGCGTCGCCAACCTCGGCCCGGAACCCGTCCCGCTGCCGGACGGGGCGGTGCTCCTGGCGAGCGGCCGGCTGGAGGACCGCCTCCTGCCCCCGGACACCACCGCCTGGCTGCGCACCCCATGATCGGGGCGGGCTAGCATCGGTGCGGTGAAGCGCCTTCGCCCGATGCCGCCCGCCCAGCTCGACGCCGACGCCCGCGCCCTCTACGACCGCATCAACGCCGGCCCCCGCGGCGCCTCGATGCTCGACGACCAGGGCGCGCTGGTCGGCCCCTTCAACGCCATGCTCCTCAGCCCCGCCCTGGGGGACCCCCTCCAGGAGCTGGGCGCCGCCATCCGCTACCGCTCGTCCTTGACGGACCGGTGCCGCGAGCTGGCCATCCTGATCGTCGCCGCCCACTGGTCCAGCACCTTCGAGCTCCAGGTCCACGAGAAGATCGCCACCGGCCTGGGCTTCACCGACGCCCAGCTCGCCGCTGTCCGTACGGGAGAGCCGCTCTCTTTGGAGGACCCGGAGGAGGCCGCCGTCCTCCGCGTCACCCGCGCCCTGGTGACGAACGGGGACCTGGACGACGAGGAGTACACCCTCCTACCGGAACCGGCCCTCTTCGAGCTGACCACGCTGACCGGCTACTACGCCACGCTGGCCCTCCAACTCCGCGTCTTCCGCGTCTGACCGCCTCTAGCCGTCGAGCTGTCTCCACGGTGGCGCCCGTGATGGCCGGCGCGGGGATGACTGAGCTTGATCATCTGTAGCCCGCTTGGGACTCCAGCTGACGATCCCTCTGATGATTACTTAAAGTGATGTTGATGTTCCTCTCCTGTGCCTGTCCGCCCGGGAGCTGGTCAGGGCCTATGGTCGTGAGGGGGCTCGCAAGGTGGGGCAACGTCTGCAGGCGCTGCGGGCTGCCGAGACTCTCGACGAACTCTTCACCATGCCAGGGCGGTGCCACCCCCTGCGAGGAACGTACGCCGACTGCTACGCCATGGATCTCCATCAGGGATGGCGGATGGTGTTCAGGCTCATGACGTCGGAGGAGAAGAAGGAACGGGGGATAGAGGAAGGGGCGGCAGCTCTGGTCATAGAGATCGTCGACTACCACGGCTGATCAACGCAGTTCGAGAGGAGCGTGAGGGATGGCGGCCATCGATTTTCACACGTCCGGCGTTCCCGATTACGCCGTGCCTCCAGGGGAGACGATCCGCGAGTTCCTTGACGATCTCGGTATGAGCCAGCGTGAGCTTGCGGCACGGCTCGGCCTGAGCCCGAAACACGTCAACCGACTCATTCAAGGGTTGGTGCCGCTGAGCAGCGATGTCGCTCAGCGGCTTGAATTGGTAACCGGCATGCCTGCTCGGTTGTGGAACCGTCTTGAGGCGGACTACCAGTCTGCGCAGCAGAGGCTGCGGCTTGAAGGCGAATTGGCGGCGGCGGTTCCTTGGGCGAGAAGCATGCCCGTTCGTGAGCTGGTCAGGCGAGGGATTCTTCCTGAAGAGCCCAAGGATGACCTTTCCCGCGTGCAGCAATTGCTGGCCCTGTTCGGTGTCGCTCACCTGTCCACGTGGCAGGATCTCTACGAAAGCCCCGTCGCGTCCTTCCGTCAGACCAGATCGTTCGAGGCCATCCCGAGCGCGGTCGCCGTGTGGCTCCGTCTCGGCGAGCTCGCTGCCCGTGATGTCGAGTGCCGGGAGTTCGACGCGGCAGGGCTTCGCGCTGCTCTGCCGCGGCTACGTCAGCTGACTACTCAGCCGCGCGGACTCATCGCCCCGATCATGCGTGACATCTGTGCCCGGCATGGTGTGGCCGTTGTCTTCGTACGCGAAATCACCGGCGCGCGGGCCAGTGGAGCCACCTGCTGGCTTTCCCCGGGTAAGGCCATGCTCCTGCTCAGCCTCCGGTATCGGACGGATGACCATTTCTGGTTCACCTTCTTCCACGAGATGGGCCATATCGTCCTGCACGGGAAGAACGACATCTGGATCGAGGACAGCGTGTCGGCCGATGACCCGAAGGAAGCGGAAGCGGATCGATTCGCCTCTGATCTCTTGATCCCGCGGACGCTTCTGCCCAGACTGTCTTCTCTCAAGTCCCTTGGCTCGGTTGAGGAGTTCGCGCATGAACTGGGCATCGCGCCGGGGATCGTCGTCGGGCGCCTTCAGCACGACGGTTTCTGGCCTGCGAGCCAAGGCAACAGGCTGAAAAGAAAAGTGGATCTGGAGAGCGACTTCTAGGAGCATGTTCACTGGATGACGTCCTCGCCGAGTTCGGTTACCCCGCGAACAGCTGTAGATGATCTGGACGATGATGCGGCAGCGCCTACACCTCGGTGAGCAGGTAGAGCAGTGCGTTCATGCTCGTCCCGCTCACGATGTCGCGCTTGTCGATCAGCCGCCGGATCTCGGAGAGCGGCACCCACTCGATGCGCTCGGCCTCCCACGGCTCGGTGGGCGGGCCGATGTGCCGGGCGGTGTCGGCACGGAAGATGTGGTGCTCGGAGTCGGAGATGCCGCTCGTCGGCTGGGTGTAGAGCAGCGGACGCAGCGGGCCGGGACGCCAGCCGGTCTCTTCCTCGACCTCGCGGGCGGCGGCCGCGATCGGCTCCTCGCCCTCGTCGACCTTGCCGATCGGGATCTCCCAGCCCCACGTGTCGGTGATGAACCGGTGCCGCCAGATCAGCAGCACCCGGCCCCGCCCGTCGGTGACGACCGCCCCGGCCCCGGGCGCCGTGCGGATGAGCCGGTGATCGAGGTGTCTGCCGTCCGGCAACTCCACATCGGCCACCCGGACGTCGATCCAGCGGTCAGAGTAGAGCGGTTGTTCCGAGTGGACCTGCCAGCGCATGCGGCTGCTCCCAGCGTGGACGGCTGCGTCGGCACCACGCTACAAGGAACCCTGGTCACCTCAACGCGTTGATCACCGTAGCTGCCATCAGCCGCACTTGCCGGCGAGCCAGGCGCGATATTCCCTCGGGTAGTTCGTCATCACGCTCTTCGGGGCCTCGTTCAGCACCTGCTGCCATCGGTTCACGTTGCCGCTCCACGCGGGCGGCGGCTCCTCCCAGCCCACGCCGTCGGTCCAGCGCGCCTCGGAGCCCTTGAGCAGGCCGGGGTGGCGTCTGGCGAGCTCGGCCTGGATCCAGGAGTCCTTCGAGTAGACGAGGATGCGCTGCGCGGCCTGGCGTTCGACGATCGGGTCGGAGATCTCCTTCCAGGCCGCCGTCGCGTAAGTGGGGTCGGACAGCGCGCCCCTGGCCTCGGGTTTGACCTCCAGCAGCGCGACCAGGCCGCGTGAGCGCACGTGGTCGAGCCACTGCCGCAGCGTGTAGACCTGCTCTCCCTGGTACGGGCCGCGCGCGACGCGCCGGTCGCGCAGGTTGTCGCTGCCGGCCGTCCACCAGAGGGCGGTGATGTTCTTCCTGGTGCCCGTCAGGCCGTTCGTGGTGGTGTTGTGCCACATGACGGCCTTGGTGCCGTGTCTGGTGAGCTGGACGTCGCCTTCCACCCCGTCGGCGCCCCAAGCTTTCTGGTCGTCCAGGGCGCGGACGTTGTTGGGCTGGCGGATCTTGTCCCGGTCCCACGGGTTGGAGCCGGAGGGGTAGCCGCCGTGTCCGAAGACCTGCGGGCAGGCGACCACGCGAGCCGCATCCGTACGGGCGTGCGCCGAGGGCGGGACGGCCGCCCAGGTGATCGCGGCCAGTGATGCGGCGATGGCCGCGTTCGTCCTGATCGTCATAAGGGTCCGACTCCGTACGTGATCGAGGGGGTGATCCGCAGGCGCAGCGTACGTGCCGGGCACCACGTGATCAAGAGGGCGTCGGCACGGCTCCGTCAGGTTGCCTCGCCCACCGATAGACGTGAGAATCACTGACCCATGGCTGTCTTAAGGATCACAGGCACTGTCGCGATACTCTGCCTTGCGCTCTCGTCAGGCTGCGGATTGCTGCCCGGGACACCGAACACGTCCGAAGGCCCGCACCGGGTGCCGGTCGAGTCACCGGCCCGGCCCGGTGACGACGGCGCCGGTGCGCCGGAGGCCCTCTCGCATCACTGGGTCGGCCTCAACCCGGTCTGGACGGTCGAGCAGATCGACAAGACGCCCCAGTACTACGGTCTGGTCTCCGACGGCGTCCGCTTCGTCGCGATGCGTAAGGAGATCAAGGGTGGTGCGCGCGGCGAGTTGACCGGCTACGACGGCGCGACCGGCAAGCGGCTGTGGCAGCGGGAGCTGGCCTGGAGCGGTTCGAGCGCGCCGGTCGCCGAGGACGAGACGATGGTGGTCGCCCTCGGCGACGAGGTGGACAGCAGGATCGAGGTGCCCGCGGAGTTCGTGGCGCTCGACACCACCACCGGCGAGGAGCGGTGGCGTGCCAAGGTGCGGCAGCGCGCGTTCATGACCTCCCACCTCTTCCTGCCTGCGCCCGCGCAGGGCGCCATCCTGGACGGCGTCTTCTACTACGCCGACGGGGCCAAGCTGTACGGGCGTGACCTCGTCACCGGCAAGGTGCGGCACCAGCGCACCAGCAAGACGCACCTCGCCGTGGCGGGGCCCGTGGCCGCCGGGGATCGGCTGGTGGTCCTGGTCCGGCCGGACCCGTTCAGGCATCAGGAGAACCTCGACGGCAACGTCCGCAGCGCGGCCGTGCTCAGCAAGACACTCACCCCTGTGCACCAGCTCGACCTCCCGAAGGGAACCGAGGCCACTCAGGTGACCTCCGGCGGCGACATCGCCGTCGTCAGCGAGGGCGGCGGTACGAACCGGCACATGTGGGGCATCGACTCCCGTACGGGCAAACAGCTGTGGAACCAGCCGCTCGGGAAATCCCAGTTCGTCGGCCCGCCGGTGGGGAACGTCCTGCCCCTCATGGACTCTTCGCGCAACCACGAGCAGCAGTTCGTCGGCCACGACCTCCTCACCGGCCGGAGGCTGTGGAAGCTCGCGCCCCGCCAGGCCGAGAACCGCGTGGACAGGAGCCGGGCGATGGGCGTGGCCGACGGCACGCTGTTCGGCCTCGGCCACGGCGTCGAGATCGTCGATCCGGCCACCGGGAAGATCACGTTCGCCGCCCAGTTCACCCCGCGCGGCGGCGGCCTGGTCACCGCCGCCGGGGGACGCGTCGTGATCTACAACCACGACGGGCTCATGGGCTTCGACTGACGCTCCCGGGACGATTCGACGGATCGCTAAGGGAATGAACGGCGGCGGCGGAGGAGCAGGCCGCCCGCGCCGGCGGCCAGGACGAGAGCCGACCCGGCCAGGACGAACATCCGCCCGTCGGGGCCCGCGTCGCCGCCGGCCCCGGTCGCGACCCCTTCACGAGGGGTGATCGACCTCCGGGGTTCCTCGGAGTCGTCCTCGGTGGGGGTCACGGTGACGACGGCCGTCTTGGTCGGGGTGGCGGAGGCGGAGGGCGAGGCGGAGCCGTCGCCGACGGTCAGGGTGTAGGTCTTGAGCGAACCAGGGCTGGTCGGCTCGCACTCGATGAGAGGCTCCGTGGGCCGCGGCCCGAAGTTGACGGAGGCGGGTTTCACGGTCGCGGTGCCCGCGCGCCCCGAGGTCGTCTTCATGTCCACCGAGGCCGGCAGCGCGATCGGCTGACCGACGGCGACGCCGCTCAGCTCGCCGACGCCAGTGGCCGAGGTGAGCCCGGTCAGGCCGGAGATCGACGCGTACGCGTACATCTTGAGACCCGTCGTCGGCAGCCCGTTGGGCGCTTCCAGCTCGGCGCCGCTCTCGTACGTGCCCTTCCACCCGATCGTGAACTGCTCGCCGACCTTGGGGTTGGCGGCCGGCAGCGTCAGGGTGGTCCTGATGCGGACGGTCTGGGGCGCGCCGGAGGTGGGGGTGCAGGTGTAGTCGACCACGTCACCGGTGCCGCCGCCTCCGTCCTGGCCGACCGTGACGGTCACGCTCTCGGTGCCGGTGGTGGTGCACGTCGTCACGTCGGTGGGGGTGACGGCCAGGGCGAGCTTGAGGCTGCCGGTCTCGGTGGAGGGCTTGATCGTCACCTGGCCGCCGGTGGCGGCGGTGATCTGTACGGTGCTCGTCACCTGGCCGGTGGGCACCGCGGTGGTGCCGGGCGTGACGCTCGCGCCGGTCTTCGACAGGTCGGCGTGGGTGCCGCCGGTGACCGCGAGCTTGCCGTTGACCTGGACCTGGGTGGTGGGGGTCGGCGCGGTGCGCAGGGTCAGCGCGGGGATGGCCCACTTCGCCTCGAACGAGCCGCTCGCGGTGTCCGGCACGACGATCGGCACGCTCAGCGTGGTGTTGCTGAAGGGGCCTCCGGAGCAGGTGTACGCCACCGTCAACGTCTTGTCGGCCGCCTGCGCGGGTGCGGCGGCGGACAGGAGCACCAGGCCGATGGCCGATGCCACCACGGCGAGCTTCGGCACGATCCGTCTCCCTGTCGATGGGATGAAAGGACCGCACCACGATGGCATCCTTTGGTCACATCTGTATCGAGATCAGCATCCTTCGGCAAATAATCGCTTGCCTGGGCCTCCTAGCCTGGAATTCATGAGACCTCTCACCGAACCCCAGATTCGCACCTCGTTCGTCAACTGCACCAAGGGTGAGGCGTCCCGTCTGCACGTGCCGCGTGACCTGCCCGGCCAGCCCTGGGACGACCTGGACTTCCTCGGCTGGCGCGACCCGAAGGCCCCCGACCGCGCCTACCTGGTGGCCGAGCGCGACGGCGGCCCGGTCGGCGTCGCGCTCCGCCTCGTCACCGCCCGCCACGGCCACCAGCGCCGCAGCATGTGCTCGCTCTGCCTCACCACCCACACCGGCAGCGGCGTCGCCCTCGTCTCGGCCCGCAGGCGCCGCGGCGAGGCCGACTCGGTGGGCGTCTACGTGTGCGCCGACCTCGCGTGCCCGCTGTACGTGCGAGGCAGGCGCAAGCCGGAGTTCGGCGAGCGCCTGGAGGAGTCGCTGACCCTGGACGAGCAGGTCGACCGCATGACGGCCAACCTGCATGCCTTCCTGGACCGCGTGGCCTGATCAGGTGCGGTTCTTGCAGGTGTCGCGCACCTTGTAGAAGTACGACAGGTACTCGGTGTGCACGTCCCGCCCGGAGATCCTGATCTGGGCGTCGTCCGCGTTCTCCAGGTGGGTGAAGTTGGCGCTGCCGGTGTAGACGCGGGGCGTGATGTCGTCGTCGTAGAAGCCGTCGGTCATCATCAGCTTCAGGTGCGGCACGACCGAGCGGCCGCCGGCGGTGAAGCGGCAGGGGGTCACCTGGATGCGGCGGCCGTTGACGGTCTTGGCCAGCTCGGCGCGGATGGTGGCGTCGGCGTTGCCGGTGCCGTCGGCGCTCTTGTAGTAGACCAGGTCCACCCAGCAGTTCTCGCCCCGCAGCCGGACCAGCTCCTGGGCGATGGCCAGCCGGTGCTGGTTGAAGTGGGTCAGCACGAGCCTGATGTCGGTCTGGCGGTAGACCCCGTCGGTGTCCTGGTAGCGGCACTCGACGAGCTTGAGGATGTTGGCGATGGGGTCGCCGCTCGACCTGGCGCGCGGGAAGAACGTGGCGCGGTACTTCGAGCCGGTCGGGGTGGTCCAGTAGTAGGCGGGGTTGGGCGCCTGCCGCCGGCCCAGCCGCAGGTCGTCGAAGTACGTGTAGTAACCGTTGTAGACGGCGGCGTCGGTCAGGGTGAACGCGTCGTTGTAGGAGTTGTACAGATACCAGTCGGACAGGTTGGACGAGGTCTGGAAGACGACGTTCCCGTGCGTGGTCCCGTTCACCTCGATGCCGGAGAACAGCGCGAACTTGCTGTGCAGGTAGTCGCGGCCGATGCAGCCGCGGTCGACCGCCGACGGGTTGGGATACTCGCAGCCGATCACGTACGAGCCGGCGCTCTCGTTCGCGCCGAGCACGGCCTTGAGGCGGGCGGTGATCTCGTCGTTGGCCCCGTTCTCCATGTCGTCGAGGATGACCTTGACGCGGACGCCGCGCTGGTGCGCCTGGATGAGCGCGTCGGCCACCTCGGTGGAGCGCTGGCCGGGGGAGAACTGGTGGTTGACGAACCTGATCTCGCTGGCCGTCCTGGCGGCCCTGATCAGCCGGATGAGCTGGTCCATCACGGCCGACTGCTGGGCGCTGGGCGTGCCGGGCACGCCGGAGTCGGCGACCGGGTCGTTGAACACGGGCGCGTTCAGCACCGGCGGGCCGGTGACGTCGGCGGACGCGCTGCCGGCGGGTAACAGGGCCGCGGCCAGGCATAAGGCCACGAGCGTGGCGATTTTCTTCATGAAGAGCGCCTTTCTGCGTGACAGTTTTCGCTGCTCGACTGTCATACGCGGAAAGATCGCCTGTCAATGGCCCCTGTCAGGTGGACTCGCGGATCACCAGCTCCGTCGGGAGGACGACCGGCTCGGCCGGGAGTCCCTCGAACAGGTCCAGCAGCAGCCGTACCATCGCCGCCGTCTGCTCGATGACCGGGTGGCGGATCGTGGTCAGCGGCGGCTCGGTGTACTTGGCCGCCTCGATGTCGTCGAAGCCCACCAGCGCCACGTCGTCGGGCACCCGCCGGCCCGCCTGCCGCAGCGACTGCAGGGCGCCCACCGCCATCAGGTCGTTGGCCACGAACACCGCGTCGAGCTGCGGGTCGTCGCCGAGGAGTTGCCGCATGGCGACCGCGCCGGACTCGCGGGTGAAGTCGCCCACGGCGACGATCGAGCGGCGGTCGGAGTCGCGCAGCACGTTGCGGTAGCCGGTGAGCCTGTCCTGCCCGCCGATCATGTCCTGCGGCCCCGCGATGGTGGCGATGCGCCTGCGCCCCTGCTCCACCAGATGGCGCACCGCGGTCTCGGCCCCGCCCACGTTGTCGTTGTCGGCGTACGGGATGTCGACCGGGACGGCGGGCCGGCCGTACGAGACGACCGGGACGCGCAGCCGGGACAGCGCGCTCGGCAGCGGGTCGGCGCCGTGCATGGAGATGAGCATGACCCCGTCGACGTGCCCGCCCGCGATGTAACGCTCCACCCGGGCGTGGCTCTTGGCCGACGAGGCCAGCATGAGCACGACCTGCTTGTTGACCGTCTCCAGCTCCAGGCTGGCCGAGCGGATCACCGTGGAGAACAGCGGGTCCTCCGAGAACACCCTGGTCGGCGGCTCGGAGACGACCAGGGCGATCGAGTCGGTGCGCTGGGTGACCAGGCTGCGCGCCGCCGAGTTGGGCACGTAGCCGAGCTCGTCGATGGCGCGCAGCACGGCGTCGCGGATCTGCGGGGCCACCGTCGTCTGGCCGTTGACGACACGGGACGCGGTGGCCCGCGAGACGCCCGCGCGGGCCGCGACCGCTTCCAGGGTGGGACGTCTCATGGCAACACCAAAAGGGAGGGCACGGAAGGAAATCTACAGGCGGTTCGCGGCGATCACATCGCGATACCACAGCGCGCTGTCCTTGAGGACCCTGGCCTGCGTCGCGTAGTCCACGTGCACGATGCCGAACCTGCGCCGGTAGCCCTCCGCCCACTCGAAGTTGTCGAGCAACGACCAGACGAGATAGCCCCGGAGGTCGGCCCCCGCCTCGATGGCCCGGCCCACCTCGCGCAGGTGGCCGCGGAGGAAGGACACCCGGTCCGCGTCGTGGACCCTGCCGTCCTCCACCACGTCGTCGAAGGCCGCGCCGTTCTCGGTGACCATGAGGCCCACGTCCGGATAGTCCTTCGACAGCCGCACCAGCAGCCGCGACAGGCCGTCGGGCACGATCGGCCAGCCCATCGCGGTGACCGGCGCGTCGGCGGGGGCGAAGCGGATGTCCTCCGAACCCGGCCAGGCCGCGTCCGCCGGCAGCCCGGGCCCCGCCTCGACCACGCACGGGTTGTAGTAGTTGATCCCGATCAGGTCGATCGGCGCGTTGATCGCCTCCAGGTCGCCGTCCAGGATGTGGCCGGTGCCGCCGTTGCGCCCGGCGGCGGCCAGCACCTCCTCCGGGTAGCGGCCGTGGAGCGCGGGGTCCAGGAACTGCCGGGTCAGCAGCGCGTGGACCCGGTCGACGGCCGCCGCGTCGGCCTCGTCCGGCACCGCCTCGTGGTCGTTCACCTGGGCCGGGGTGAGCACGGGGGAGGAGTTGACGACCAGCATGATGCTGGCCGCGCCCGCCTCCCGCAGCCGGGCCGCCGCAAGGCCGTGGCCCAGCAGCAGGTGGTGGGCCGAGCGCATGGCGGAGGCCGGGTCCTTGCGCCCGGGCGCGTGCACGCCGTTGCCGTAGCCGAGGAAGGCCGCCACCCACGGCTCGTTCAGCGTCGCCCAGTTCTGTACGCGGTCGCCCAGCCGGTCGTGCACGACGGCCGCGTACTCGGCGAAGCGGTGGGCGGTGTCGCGGTTCGCCCACCCGCCCCGGTCCTCCAGCGCCTGCGGGAGGTCCCAGTGGTAGAGCGTGAGGTACGGGGAGATCCCGGCCTCCAGCAGCTCGTCCACGAGCCTGTCGTAGAAGGCCAGCCCGCGCGGGTTCGCCGGCCCGCGCCCGTCGGGCTGGATGCGCGGCCAGGCCACCGAGAACCGGTAGGCGGCCAGGCCCAGCTCGCGCATGAGGGCGACGTCGTCGCGGTATCGGTGGTAGTGGTCGCAGGCGACGTCGCCGGTGTCGCCGTCGGCCACGTTGCCGGGGGCGTGGGAGAAGGTGTCCCAGATCGACTGGCCTCGCCCGTCCTCCTTGACCGCCCCCTCGATCTGATAGGAAGCCGTAGCGGCACCCCAGACGAAGTTTTCCGGGAAAATCATCCCTTGACCGCTCCTTGCATGATTCCGCCGATGATTTGCTTGCCGAACAGGGCGAAGACGATGACGAGCGGCAGGGTCCCCACCGCCGTGCCCGCCAGGCCCAGTACGTAGTCGTTGACGTATCCGCTGGCCAGCGTCGACAGCGCCACCTGGACCGTCGGGTTGTCCGGGGTGAGTACGACGAGCGGCCAGAAGTAGTCGTTCCAGGCCGACATGAACGTCAGCATGCCCAGCACGGCCGCCGCGGGCCGGGCGGCGGGCAGCACGACGTGCCAGAACAGCCCCCAGGTCGTGCAGCCGTCGACCCGCCCCGCCTCCAGCAGCTCCGTCGGCAGCGCCCTGCTCAGGTACTGCGTCATGAAGAACACGCCGAAGGCGTTGACCAGCGCCGGCACGATCAGCGCGTAGTTGGTGCCGGTCCACTCCAGCTTGATCATGAGCATGTAGAGCGGGATGATGCCGAGCTGGGCCGGCACCATCATGGTCGCGACCGTGATCACGAGCATGATGTTCTTGCCCCTGAAGCGCAGCTTGGCGAAGGCGAACCCGGCCAGCGTCGAGAAGAACATCACCGCGATCGAGATCGACCCGGCCACGATGAACGAGTTGAGCAGCGCCAGCCCGAACGGCACCGTGTCGAAGACCCGGGCCACGTTGGCGAAGAAGTTGCCGCCGGGCAGCAGCGGCGGCGGCACCTGGGCCAGCGCCGAGTTGTGCCGGGAGGCCACCACCACGCTGTAGTAGAGCGGGAACGCGGAGAAGAACGCCACCGCCGTCAGCGTCAGATAGCGCAGCTTCATATCACTCCGCCCTTCACGCGCCTGGTCACCAGGTAGTTGATGCCGGCGACGACCACGACGAACAGGAACATCACCCACGAGGCCGCCGAGGCGTAGCCGAAGTCGAACTTGGTGAACCCGTGCTCGTAGACGTAGAGCGCCAGCGTCTGGAACTGCCGGTCGGGCCCGCCCGTGACGAGGCCGCCCCCGCCGCCGCTGCTGGTGCCGAAGAGCAGCGGCTCGGCGATGACCTGCATGGCGCCGATGGTCGAGACGATGACCACGAAGATGATCGTCGGCCGGATCATCGGCACGGTGATCCTGACCAGTTGCTTGAGGTTGCTCGCCCCGTCCAGGGTCGCGGCCTCGTACAGCTCGCGCGGCACGGCCTGCATGGCGGCCAGGAAGATGAGCGCGTTGTAGCCCGTCCACCGCCACATGATCATCACCGAGAGCGCGAGGTGCGAGGTCGCGGTGCCGGCGGCCCAGTCGATCTGGCCCACGCCGAACCACGACAGCACCCAGTTGATCAGGCCGAAGTCCCGCCCGAACAGCTGGCTGAAGATGACCACCACGGCCACGACGCTGGTGACGTTGGGCACCAGCAGCGAGACCCGGAAGAGGGTCTGGAAGCGCAGCCGCCTGTTCAGCAGGTGCGCCAGCCAGATGGCCAGCACGAGCTGCGGCGCGGTCGACAGGATGCCGATCGACAGCGTGTTGAAGGTGGCGTTCCAGAAGTAGTCGTCGGCCAGCAGCGTCCCGTAGTTCCGCATCCCGACGAAGGTCTGCTCCTCGTCCAGGAGCGTCCACTCGTGCAGGCTGACCCAGGCCGTGTAGGCGAGCGGGAACAGGCCGAACGCGGCGAACAGCAGGAAGAAGGGCGCCACGTAGGCGTACGGCGACACCCTCGTGTCGAGGGTGTGCCGCACACTGGTCCTACGCCTCCGCCCTACAGCGAGAGGGAGGGTGCTCATTTGATCTTCTTGACGTCCTCGAGCACCTGCGCCCACGCCTCGTCCGGGGTCTGCTTGCCCTGCTCGACCCGGCCCAGGCCGTTGCCGATGGCGACCCGCACGTCGGCCTCCTTCGGGCCGAGGTGCTGCGGCTTCAGCGCCTTGGCGGCCTCGGAGTAGATCTTGCCGATCGGGGCGTCACCGAAGAACGGCTTGGTGAACGACTGGATCGACGGGTCGTCGTACAGGGCGGGGATGGACGGGAAGGTGCCCTCCTCCTTGAAGACCTTGGCCTGGTTCTCCTTGGAGGTCAGGAAGTCGATCAGCTCGGCGGCCTCCTTCGGGTGCTTGCTCTGCGCGGGCACCATCAGGTGGGAGCCGCCGCTGTTGCCGGAGCCGCCGGGCACGGTGGCGATGTCCCACTTGCCGGAGGCGTCCTGGGCCTGCTCCTGGATGAAGCCGGTCATCCAGGCCGGGCAGATGATGGTGGCGAACGAGCCCTTGGCGAAGCCGGTGTTCCACGGCGGCGAGAAGGCCGCGAGCTTGGCGGTCAGGCCCTCGGTGGTGATCTGGTTGGACAGGTCCCAGGCCCTCTTCACGTCCGGGTTGGAGTCCACGATGATCGTGTCCTGCGCGTCGTAGAGCCCGACGGGCGCCTGGTTCACCATGGCGCGGAAGATCTCACCGGGGGAGTCGACGAACTTGGCGCCCTCCACGTTCGCGGCGGCGAACTTCTTGCCGGTGGCGATGTAGTCGTCCCACGTCGGCCAGAGCTGCCCGACCTCCTCCCGGTCCTCGGGCAGCCCGGCCTTCTTGAACAGGTCCTTGCGGTAGCACATGGCCAGGCCGCCGACGTCGGTGCCGAGGCCGAGCAGCTGCCCGCCGTCCTTGCTGAGGCCCTGCTGCCACTTCCAGTCGAGGTACTCCGGCTGCCGCTTGTCGAGCCCGAACTGCTTGAGGTCGGTGAACTTCTGCGGCTGCGCGGTGAAGGTGCTGATGTAGCCCACCTCGACGCCCTCGATGTCGGCGGCGCCTGCGTTCGTGGCCAGCCGCTTGACGAGGTTGTTGTGGTGGTCGTTGAACTGGGTGACGTTCTCGACGATCTCGACGTTCGGGTGGGTCTTCTTGTACTCCTCGTAGAGCGGCTTGAAGCCGAAGTCGCCGAAGAGGTTGACGGTCAGCTTGATCTTCTCCGCGGGCGCGGCGTCGGCGCCCGCGGTGTCGCCGCCGCCACCCCCGCCGCCACCGCACGCGGTGGCGAGGCCGAGCAGGGACGCGGTGATCAAGGGTACGGCGATGCGCCGGAAACGAGGAGCCATGGAGCCCTCCGGGACTGGGAGCCATAGGGGAGTGGTGAGAGAGCGCTCTCCGAAAACTTTCAGACAGATCCATGCGGGCTGTCAACGGCTGCGGAGTAACGATCGCCGTTACCGAGAGAGCGATCTCAGGGCTGGTGGACGGTGCTCGGCCGATCTTCGTGATTTACTGGACCTCATCGGCCTGTCGCCTGATCGGCGGCCGGACGCCCACCTTCTCCCAGGCGTGACGTCAGTGTGCCGCCGGCGGGCGGGCGCCGGACTCGTTAATAAGCACGCGCTCACATTATCTGAAGTACGATGACAGCGGCATCGCCGTCGGGCAACGCTCGGATTGAGGAGTCATGGGCCAGAAGACCAAGAGTGCGGGCCGCCCACGTCGCAGCAACGTGCGCGGGGAGAACACCCGGGCGCGGTTGATCGACGCGGCACTTGAGTCCTTCTCCACGCGGAGCTTCCACGGCACCGGGACGCGCGACATCGCGGAGGCGGCCGGCATGAGCCAGGCGGCGATGTACGTCCACTATCCGACGAAGGAAGACCTGCTCTACCAGATCTCCTATGACGGCCATCTGGAGATCGAGGGCGTCGTGCTCGACGCCGTGGCCCGCGGCTCCTCGCCCAAGGAGCAGCTCGCCGAGGTGATGTACGACTTCACCGTGTGGCACGCGCGCTCGCACACCCGGGCCCGCGTCATCAACTACGAGCTGGGCGGGCTGACCCCCGAGCACCGGGAGGAGATCGCCACGTTCCGTCGCAGGCTGGAGGCCACGATGCGGCGGATCCTGGTGGCGGGCGTGGAGGAGGGCGGCTTCCTCGTGCCGGATCCGTCCATGACCGCGCTGGCGCTGCTGTCGCTGGGGATCGACGTCTCGCGGTGGTACCGCGACAACGGCCGGTGGACGCCCGAGGACATCGGGGAGCGGTACCGGTACCTGGCCCTGCGGATCGCGCTCGGGTTGCCACAAAAATAAGCAATCGATCGTTTACTTGCGCATCCGATTACGGCAAAGTGGTGCCGCGGGTGCGGCGAGCGTCGCACCTTGAGGGGTTCCAGGAGGGACAGATGGCCAACCTCGCCGTGATGCTCGAAGGCGCCGCCGCCACTCACCCCGACCGCGTGGCGGTCATCCAGGGTGATTCAGAACTCTCGTACCGGGACGTGGACGCGGCCGCGCGGAGAGTCGCCGGCGTGCTGGTCTCGGCGGGGATCCGTCCCGGTGACAGGGTGGCGTTCTCATGCCCCAACGTCGCGGAGTTCCCGATCGTCTACTACGGCATCCTCAAGGCGGGCGCCGCCGTCGTACCGCTGAACGTGCTGCTGCGCGGCCGTGAGATCGCCTATCATCTCGCCGACTCCCGGGCCAAGGTCTACATCGCCCATCGCGGCACCGCGGCGCTCCCCATCGGCGAGGAAGCCCTGGAAGGATTCCGGGCCACCGAGAGCTGCGAGCGGCTCTTCCTGGTCGGCGCCGAGCCCGGGGCCGTCCCCGAGGGCGCCGACCGGCTTGAGGACGCGATGGCCGACGTCCGCGACGTGTTCGACACGGTCGAGGTGGACGACGAGGAGACCGCCGTGGTCCTCTACACCTCCGGCACGACCGGTCAGCCCAAAGGGGCCGAGCTCCGCCACAGGAACATGCGTGACAACGCGTACTCGGTCTCCAAGGTGTTCGCGTGCGACGCCGCGCGTCCCGACACGTACCTGGCCGTGCTTCCGCTCTACCACAGCTACGGGCAGACCGTCGTGCAGAACATCGGGTTCGCCTTCGGCGGCACCATCGTCATGCTGCCGCGGTTCGACGCGCAGGAGGCGCTGGAGCTGATGCGGCGCCACCGGGTCACGTTCTTCTCCGGCGTGCCGACCATGTACTGGGGGCTGATGGCGGCGGCGAACGAGTCCGTCGACGTGGCGCAGGTCGCCCGTGATCTACGCGTCGCCAACTGCGGCGGCGCGCCGCTCCCGGTCGAGATGCACCGGCGTTTCGAAGAGCGGTTCGGCGTGACCATCCTCGAAGGCTACGGACTGTCGGAGACCTCGCCGGTGGCTTCGTTCAACCCCTTCGGGCGCGAGCCGAAGGTCGGGTCCATCGGCGTGCCGATCCCGGACGTCGAGATGAAGCTGATCGGCGACGACTGGTCGGACGTCGATCCTTCGCCGGGCACGGTGGGGGAGATCGCGATCAGGGGCCACAACGTCATGAAGGGCTACTTCGGGCGGCCGGAGGCCACCCGCGCCGTCATCAGGGACGGGTGGTTCCGCACCGGCGACCTCGCGCGCAGGGACGAGGACGGCTACTACTTCATCGTCGACCGGTCCAAGGACCTCATCATCCGAGGGGGCTACAACGTCTATCCCCGTGAGGTGGAAGAGCTCCTCATCCAGCATCCCCGCGTGTCCCTGGCGGCGGTCGTCGGCGTCCCCCACGAGGCGCTGGGCGAGGAGGTCATCGCGGTGGTGGTCCGCGAACCCGGGGCGGACGTCACGGAGGAGGAGCTCGTCGCCTGGGGGAAGGAGCGGCTGGCCGCCTACAAGTACCCCCGTCAGGTGCGCTTCGTGACGGAGATGCCGCTGACCTCGACCGGCAAGATCCTCAAGCGGGAGCTGAAGGAGATGATGGCCGGCGCCTGAGACGCCGCAAGGGCCGCGCGGGCGGAACCGCGCGGCCCTTGCCGTCCGTTCGGCGGGCTCTACCGGGGGCGCCGCGCCGGCAGTCCTTCGGCCAGCGCGCTGCCCGCCTCCTCCAGGTACGTCTGACAGGCCGGCACGGCGGGCGCGAGCCCGATCACGGGGTGGATCTGGCCCCGGGCCTCGATGACCACCGTCTCGACCCCGGCGTCGCGGAGCCGGTCGGCGAGGGCGAGCCCTTCGTCGCGGAGCGGGTCGTACTCGGCGACCATGAGCACCGTGCGTGGCAGCCCGGTCAGATCGGCGACCGCCGGGTCGGGCGCTCCCGAGGCGTGCTCGTCCTCGGGGCCGAGGTAGAGATCCCACATCCAGGCCATCTGGGAACGGCGCGGAATGTGGTCGTCGCCCATGGCCCGCCAGGACGGCGAGTCCATCCGCCGGTCGACCGGGGGGCAGGCGAGGAACAGCCCGGACAGCTCGGCGCCGGTCTGGAGAGCGGCGCCGAGCACGACGTGCGCGCCCGAGCTCTCACCCGCGAGCAGGAGCCGCCCCGCGTCCACGCCGTGCTCGCCGGCGGCGGACGGAAGCCAGCGCAGCACCTCCAGCACGTCCTGCACCGCTGCCGGATGCGGATACTCCGGGGCGAGGCGGTACTCGACGGACAGCACGGCGCACCCGGTCGCCAGCGCCAGCCGGCGGCACGTCTCGTCGGCGGAACCGACGCTGCCGAGTATCCAGCCACCGCCGTGCGCGAAGACGACGACGGGCGGCGTGCCCTCGGCGGCAGGCCGGTAGAGCCGCACCGGCACACCGCCGGCCGGCCGGGTGGCCAGGTCGACGACGCCGGCCACGGGGGTCACCACCGGCCGTGGCCGGGAGGCCATGACGCTCCGCGCCTTCTCCAGGCCGACCTGGTCGAGCGGCGGGGCCGCGTTCGTCGCGTCGAGGATCGCCCGGGCGGCAGGGTCGATCATGAACCGGTGGCGGCGGACCGCTGCTCGACCACGTCGCGGTAGGGGACGGCGGAAGGCTCGCGGTCGCCGAAAGTCTGGATCGTCGGCAGCACGTCCTTGGCGAAGAGCCGCATGCTGGTCTCGACCAGGTCGAACGGCATGTCGCCGAAGCTGTGCAGCGTGATGAGGTGGCCGACGTCGGCGACCTCCTGGAGCTCGCGGATCTGCTCGGCAACCGATTCCGGGGACCCGAACAGGCCCGCCGAGGCCTGGTCCTCGTAGCCCTTCTTGACGACGAGGGCACGCTCGTCGTCGGTGGCGTCGGGCATGAAGTACTCCGAGCCGAGCTTGTCGTAGTGCCAGGTGGTCATCGCGCTGGTCTTCCGCCAGTACTGCTCGCCGATCTCCCTGGCGCGCTCGTCGTCCTCATGGACGTACACGGTGGTGGCGATCGCCGAGGTCGAGGCCGGCCAGCCGTGGCCCGACCGGATCTCGTTGAACGCGCCCAGTTGCTCGCGCAGCGCATCCCATCCCCGGTAGTTGGTGAAGAGCGGGGCCGCGCCGCTGTCGGCTGACATGGTCATGGACTCCGGGGAGGCCCAGGTCATCAGCAGGTTCTCGGTGAGATCCGGGCTGAGCGGGCGCGGCCGGATGCTGGTGCGGGGGATCCGGAAGTGCTCGCCGTCGAAGGAGAAGAACTCCTGGGTCAGCGCGAGCCGCACGATCTCCAGGCATTCGAGCATCCGCTCCCGCGAGGTCTCGTACGGCACGCCCAGGGTGTTGTACTCGCGGGCCGCGAAGCCGCGCCCGACGCCGATGTTGAGCTTGCGGCCGTCGAGCAGGACGTCGAGGATCGCCAGGTTCTCCGCCAGCTTCAGCGGCTCGTGCCACGGCAGCACCAGCACCATCGTGCCCAGATCGATCCGCTTCGTGCGCCCCGCGATGTACGACAGGATCTGCGTGGGATTCGCCGTCATCCCGTACGGGGAGAAGTGGTGCTCGATCGTCCAGAACGAGTCGAACCCCAGCGGCTCCACCAGATCGGCCATCGCGATCTCACGGCGGAACTGGTCGGCATCGGACACCGGGTAGCTCTTGTCGAAGTGACCTTGACGCGTTCGCTCTTCGAACTCTGTGACGTTGCCGAACCAGGACGAAACTCCTACCTTCACCGCACACCTCAATCGTTCGTGGACCCGGGCGACAGTGCGACCATACGCAGGATCCCCATTTCTGAGCAAGTGCTCATTTAGGTTCGCTGAGCAGGGCGGCGATGAGCTGGGCAGAGGTCCGATCCCTGACCTGATCGGGTGAAGATCTGCGAGGCCGGGTCGTCTCCGCGCCGGATTCGGAAGATGTCGGACGTGGCGGGTGAGGGTGGTGCTCTCCGTGCCCCGCCGGAGAGGCCGCCGCGCGGTGATCGAGGCCTCGCGGGCGGTTCCGGCGGTGCGGGCGCGGTTCCGGCCTGCCGGGACGCCGGCGGCTTCCTTGTGGTCGATCGATCAGGGAATAGCCGAGTTGTGGCATTCCCGCCGGTCGGCGGCCTGGGGCGGGGGTTCCGGCGCGTGGCGCTTCGGGGGCCGGGCTCGATCGTGCGGTCCGGAAAGGGCCTACCGGGTGATCTGCATGCCGGTCCGGCGCGCCGCTATTCGATCTCGGACCTCGGTATGTGGTCCGGCTGCCTCCGGTGGGCCGGCACCGGCGCGGATGGCGTCGTGGCTGGGCATTCGCTCAGTGATGGGCGGGATCCTGGGCGGCCCTTGATGCTTCTGTTATGTGGGTTCGCCTGGGACGCATGCTTGACGCGAGATATCGGTCACACCTAGCGTTATCACTCGCTTAGGAAATCTCGCCTCAGGTTGGGCGCGGTGTGTCGCGCCAAAGGGAGATCGACGGCCGTGACCGATTTCATCAACAATGTACTAATACCTGGCGCGGCGGGAGGAGCGACAGCCGGGCTCTTCGCCCTGGCTTTCGTGGTGATGTACCGGACGACCGGTGTCCTGAACTTCGCCCATGGTCAGCTGGTGATGCTGATGCCGCTGGGCGTGCTGGTCGTCAGCGACCTGTGGGGCCTTCCCGTGGTCTTGGGCCTGGTCGTCGCCGTGCTGGTCCTCGCGGCGGTGGTCCTCATGGAGGAACGCGTGGCCATCCGGCCCTTCGTGCAGAGCGGCCACGCGATGCCGTGGATCCTGTCCACTCTCGGGTTCTCGGTGGTCCTCGCGGAGCTGATGGCCATCCCCTACCGGGCGCAGCCGGTGCGCTTCCCCTGGGGCATCTCGGCCAAGGCCCACGATCTCGGAGGCATCCAGGTCTCGTGGGCGGAGATCGCGATCGTGGTCGCGTTCATCCTCCTGGTGGCCGCGCTCACCATCTTCGACCGGAGGACCACGACCGGCCTCCGCCTCCGCGCGGTCGCGCAGGACAAGGACGGCGCGGCCGCGATCGGGATTTCGCCCGGCGCCGCATCCCGGCTCAGCGCCCTCATCGCCGGCGGGATCGCCGCGATCACGGGACTTCTCATCGTCTCCACGCAACTGGTCTCGCCGGAGCTCGGCCTGACCTTCCTCTTCAACGGGTTCGTGGCAGCCGCGGTGGGAGGTCTCGACAGTCTGCACGGAGTGATCGCCGGTGGATTCATCGTCGGCATCGTCGGACAGACGGCGGCGACGTACATGGGAGGTAACTACGTGCAGATCGCCATGTTCTCCGTACTGCTGGTCGTGTACCTGACCCGGCCGCACGGACTCTTCGGCCGAGCCAGCGTGCGTGCGGTATGAGCGGCATGCCGGGCCTCGCCCAGCGGATGAACCGCGGGCTCCATGACGCCTCCGAGCGCGTGGCGGCCACCCCCTTCGGGCGGCCGGTCGTGCACGCACCCCTGGTCTTCGGGCTCCTCCTCGTCGCCTACGCGGTGCAGGGGCCGGGATCGTTCGCCACCTACACGATCCTCACCATCCTCATCTACGGCATCGCCGTGCTGGGACTCAACATCCCGGCCGGGTTCGGCGGAGCGCTGTCGCTGGGGCAGGGCGCCAGTTTCGCGGTCGGTGCCTACACGGTCGGAGCGCTGACGGTCGACAACGGCTGGCCGTTCTGGGCCACCCTGCCCGTGGCCGCCCTCGTGGGCCTGGTGTTCGGGCTCGTGCTGGGCGCTCCGGCCGGTCGGCTGGGGGAGATCGGGCTGGCGCTCATCTCCCTGGGAGCCGTGCTCATCACGCTGGACCTCATCGTGGCGCTCGACGGGATCACCGGCGGTGTCACCGGTCTGTCTCCCATCGGGCTGATCACCGGGTTCGGCGCGGAGCCGACGTACTCGCTCTGGCTGCTGCCGGTGCTCGTGACGGCCAGCGCCCTGGTGGCCTACCTGCTGCACTACGCCGTCCGGGTGTCGCTGATCGGCCGCTCGGCGATGGCGACCCGCGACGAGCCGATCGGCGCCACCGCGCTCGGCATCTCGGGGTACCGGTCCAAGGTCGTCACCTTCACCCTGGGGTCGGGGTTCGGCGCCTACGCCGGCGGGCTGTTCGCCTACATGGCGCAGTACATCTCGCCCGACGCCTTCACCGCCCACCTGAGCATCCTGCTGCTGGCGATGGTCATCCTGGGCGGGGCCGGCTCCATCTACGGGCCCCTGCTGGGCGCGGTGATCCTCGTACTCCTCCCACAGGCGCTGGCGGCGTACGCGCACGTGAACACCATCATCTACGGCGCCACCCTGATGGCGGTCGTGCTGCTGCGGCCGAGCGGCCTCATCTCCCGGACCGCCGCCCCGGTGCGCGACCGGCTGCGCGCCTCCGCGGACGATCCGTCCGGAGCCGAAGAGCGGGAGAAGCCCGAGCCGGCCGCGGCGGCGGAGCGGATCAGGAACGCCGGGCCGGACGCGGGCCTCCAGGTACGGGGGATCTCACGTTCGTTCGGCGGCCTCAAAGCACTCGACTCGGTCTCGCTCGGGGTGCGCCCCGGTGAGGTCCTCGCTCTCATCGGCCCCAACGGGTCGGGCAAGACGACAGTGATCAACGTGGTCACCGGCCTGTATCCCGCCGAGGAGGGCCGGATCGTCCTCGACAGCGAGGACATCACCCGGCTCAAGGCCCGCCGCATCACCGAGCTGGGCGTGGCCAGGACGTTCCAGACTCCCAAGACGTTTCCCGGGCTGAGCGTCGCCGAGCACCTGTTCCTCGCCAAGCGGCTGCAGCCGCCGGGACAGGTGGTGGGCGAGGACCTCGACCCGTGGGTGCGCCGCCTGCTCAAGCTCGGCGGGATCGACCCGGACGATCCGCGCATGATGGCCCGTGAGACCGGCCAGCTGGGGCACGGGCAGCTCCGGTTTCTGGAGATCGCCATGGCGATCCGCCACTCGCCGCGCCTGCTGCTGCTCGACGAGCCGGCGGCCGGGCTCTCGCAGATCGAGATGCAGGGGCTGGAGCAGGTCACCCGCGAGCTCGCGGACCTCGGGATCGCCGTCATCGTGGTGGAGCACCACCTCGATCTCGTCACCCGGCTGGCCGACCGCGTCGTCGTGCTCGAACTCGGCAAGGTCCTGTGGGAGGGCCGGCCGGACGAGCTGATGGACGCCGAGGCGGTCCGGGTCGCCTATCTGGGAGGTGCGGGATGAGTGCCGCGCTCGTGGTGGAGAACCTCGGTGTCCGGTACGGCGGCGTGACGGCCCTGCGGGACGTCAGCCTCTCCGTGGACGAGGGCCAGATCCTCACGGTCCTCGGCGCGAACGGAGCGGGCAAGACGTCGATGCTGCGGGGGATCAGCGGGCTGGTGTCGTCCACCGGGACCGTGACGCACCACGGCAGGACCCTCGGCCGCCTCGACGCCGCCGCCCGGGCCCGCGCCGGCCTGGGCCACGTACTCGAGGGGCGGCATGTCTTCCCCGACCTCACCGTCAGGGAGAACCTGCACCTCGGCTCGCTGCTGTCGCCCAAGCCCGCCGAGGGCGTCGAGAGAGCGCTGGCGCTGCTGCCCGAGCTGGAGGAGATGGCCGGCCGCAAGGCGGGCAGGCTCAGCGGCGGGCAGCAGCAGATGCTCGCGATCGCGCGCGCGATCAGCGGATCCCCGTCCGTCCTGCTGCTCGACGAGCCCACGAACGGCCTGGCTCCGATGCTGGTCCAGCGGACGATCGACGTGATCGGCGCGATCCAGGAGCTCGGGGTGGCGGTGCTGCTGGTCGAGCAGCGCGTCGAAGTCGCCCAGGCCCTCGGCAGCGAGGTGCTCGTCCTGCAGCGCGGCGAGGTCGTCGGCACCGCGCACGGAACGGATGACGACCTCGAAGACCGTATCCACACCGCCTATCTGGCTTGACCCAACCCAACCGTCCGGTCATCGGGGACCTAGCAACACAGGAGAACAGGATGAAAAGAGCGTTCAGGCGCGCCAAGCGTGGCGTCGCGCTCGCAGGGGCGGCGGTCCTCATGACCTCGTTCCTCGTCGCGTGCGGAGAGAGCGGTGACGGAGGCGGCTCCGGCGCCGCCGAGACCTACACCATCGGCTACGTGGGCGCGCTCACCGGACCGTTCGGCGCGTCCGGCGTGATCGCCCTGAACGGGCTCAAGGCGGGCGTGGACTACGTCAACACGCTCGACGGCCCGAAGTTCGAGCTGGTCAGCAGGGACACGAAGGGAGATCCGAGCGCAGGGGCCAACCTTGCCCGTGAGGTGGCCCAGTCGGGCGTGGGCGCGATCTACGCGGGCACGCAGGACATCGCGGCGATGCAGCCGGTGCTCAACCAGTACCGGGTGCTGGCCGCCGACGCCGGCGGGATCACGGCGATCCTCCCGAAGATCGGGGACGACAAGGAGTTCCCCTGGACCTTCTGCCCGAACCCGGCCTGTGGCCCCAACGGCATCGTGCCGCAGCTCCGGTTCGTCAGCGAGATCGGTGACGGCAAGGTCGGCGAGCTCTCCGACGCGGGCCCGTACGGGGCCGGGATGACGGCACTGACCGAGAGCGTCGTCAAGGAGCAGTTCCCAGACATGGAGATCGTGCGGGAGTCCTTCCCGATCTCGGCGACCAGCGTCACGTCACAGCTGCAGAAGCTCCGTGACGCGGGCGCGGAGACCCTCCTGCTGTGGACCTACGGGGCGCCGCTGGTCATGGTGATGCAGAACCTGGACCGCATGGGCTGGTACCCCTACATCGGCGCGCCTCTGGGCGCCGGCGACCCGTCCGTGGTGGACGCCACGCCCGAAGGGCTCAAGGGCAAGATCGCGGCCGGCGGGATCGCGAAGACCCAGGTCCAGGGGAGCCAGAAGAGCGAGGTGGCCAAGGCGTTCTACGACGGCTACGCCAAGGCCGGCGGAGTCGACATCAACTCCTTCAAGTCCCTCGACACGGTCGGGTCCTACAGCTTCGACTGGGCCGTCGTCCTGCACGCGGCGATCAAGGGAGCCGGCTCCACCGAGCCCGAGAAGGTCAAGGACTGGCTGACCGCCGGCAACACCGTGGAGGGAGCCCAGGGCCCCCTCACCTTCGGCAAGTCGGGTGAGGAGCGGATCGGTCTCAGCCTCGACGACACCACCGTGTACGACCCGTCGCAGCCTTGCAGCGACGGGCAGTGCGCGCCGATGAAGACCCCGTAACCGACACCCTCGCCCGGATGCCCTGACACCAGGGCATCCGGGCGGCCGGCCTCAGCAGATTGGACTGTCATGGACGCACAGCCGGTCCCGTCGGAGCAGACGGTTCACCCCGACCAGTTCAGGCATGTCATCGGGCACTTCCCGACCGGAGTCGCGGTCCTCACCACGGTCGTGGAGGGCGAGGGCCACGGAGCGACGGTGAGCGCCCTGACCTCGCTGTCGATGGAGCCGCCGATGCTCCTGGTGTGCCTCAAGCACACGAGCCGGACACTTTCGGCGATCAAGCGGCGCGGGTCCTTCCTCGTGAACCTCCTCGCGGAGGACCAGGCCCACGTCGCCGCGCACTTCGCCACCCGCGAAGGGGCGAAGATCGCGCCGCCCGATCCCGAGGGGGAGGGCTTGCCCGTCGTCCCCGGGGCTCTCGGCGCGATCGAGTGCGAGGTCGAAAGCATGGTCCGCGGCGGATCCCATCTGGTGATCACCGCGACGGTCCGGCGTGCGGAGGTGTTCGGCGGCCGGCCCCTGACCTACTACCGGGGCCGGTTCGGCGGGTTCGTGCCCGCGCTCACCCTCGTCAAGCCGTCCGACTGACGAGATCCGATTGACGAGAGAGGTTCGCCATGGCGGACGGAAGAAGTTCGATTGGCCCTGCTCTGACCTCGTGAGTTCCGAGCGGCCGGTCCCGTGTGAAGTATTCGGAGGTGCTGGTGAAGGTCGGTGTGTCGGCGTGGTTCGCGAACCTGCCGGAGTTCGAGGAACGGACCAGGGAAGGGCGGTTCGGTCGCTCCTATCCGGTCCCGGACGTCGACCAGTTCCGCCGTGAGATCGCGATGGCCGATCTGGTGGAGCCGCTGGGGTTCGACTCGTTCTGGACGATCGAGCACCATTTCACCCCGTACGGGATGACGGCGAATCCCACGCAGATCCTGTCGTACATCGCGGGGCGCACGAAGCGGATCGATCTGGGCACGATGGTGCTGGTGCTGCCGTGGCACGAGCCGCTGAAGCTGGCGGAGAACCTGGCGATCCTCGACGTCCTGCTCGACGGCCGCAAGCTCAACATCGGCGTCGGGCGCGGCTTCGCGGCCCGCGAGTACAACACCCTGGGCGTGCCGTACGAGGAGTCGCGGGGCCGGATGGCCGAGTGCCTGGAGATCGTGCGGCTCGCGCTGACCCAGGAGTTCTTCTCCTTCGACGGCGAGCACTTCCGGATCCCCCGCACCAGCATCCGGCCGCGCCCGCTCAGCCCGGATCTCACCGAGAACCTGCTGATGACCTGGGCGTCGGTCGAGTCGCTCGAGTTCGCCGCCCACTCCGGGGCCGCCCCGCTCTTCACGAACTACCGCGGGTGGGACACCCTGCGGGAGAACCTCGGCAGGTTCAACGCCCTGCGGACCAGCCACGGCTGGCCGGCCTCGACCTCGGCGATCGCCACCACGGTGCACGTCCACGAGGATGGCGAACGCGCCAGGGAGATCGGCGAGCGCTACTGGCGCCGGACGAGTGCGATGACGATGTGGCACTACGACCGGCTCGCCTCGGAGTACTTCATGCCCGGCGCCACCGAAGAGGAGCGGGAGCGCTACGTGAGAGCGGGCTACGAGGACCAGGCCTCGGCGGGCCTGTTCGGCACCCCCGGCGAGGTGATCGAGCAGATCCGGGAGTTGCAGGAGACGGCCGAGGTGGGCCATCTGATCACCTTGCACAGTTTCGGGGACATGCCCCAGGACACGGTGGAGAGAAGCATGCGGTTGTTCGCGAGAGAAGTCCTGCCCACGATCAAGACCTTCGGCGGCCCGGAGCCGCGGGCGATGCCCTACCGAGCGGTGGTCTCCGATCGAGCGGCGACGTCGCCGGGCTGGGAGGGGAAGGCCTGATGGGAGGCGTCGAGCTGACCCCCGGTGTCCGTTATGACATGCCGGCCGCCTTCGGGCCGTCGGTGGCCCCCGACGTGGAGGAGGGTTTCGACATCCGGGGCTCGGAGATCTTCTTCGAGACCTCGCCCGAGGCGGTCGAAGCCCTGCTGCCGCGCTGGTTCCGCCCGGCTGAGCGGCCCGTGGTCTCGGTGTGCTACCGCCACATGATCCGGATGGGCTGGATGGGCGGCAGGGACTACCGGCTGGTCACCTTCCGGGTCACCACGCACTGCGACGCGGTGGAGGGGTCGCCGGTGAACCCGTACTCCTGGGTGATCTGGGAGTCCGACTGCGCTCCCGTACTGGCCGGGCGGGAGCTCATGGGGTCGCCGAAGCTCTTCGCCGACATCCCCGTGGCGCGGGCCGGCGGGGAGGACCACGAGTTCACCTGTCACGAGTACGAGGCGTTGCTGGTCCGCGGCCGGCTGCACGGGCTGCGGGAGGTCTCGCGCCCGGAGCTCGACGCCGCGCTGGAGCGGATGCGCGAGGCGCGCAGCTACTACTGGAAGTACATCCCGGGTCCGGGCGGCACCGTCGACGCCGACTATCCCGTCGCGATCCGGATGGACATCCCGTACGTCCAGATGTGGAAGGGCGCCGGGGAGCTTGAGCTGAACGTCCCGACCGCGGTGGAGGCGCCCTACTCAAGCAAGATCATGGCGGCTCTGGCGGCGCTGCCCCGGCTCTCGCAGCTCACCGCCTCCAGCTGGCACGCCGTCGACTGCAAGCTGTTCCGCGGTGAGACCCGGCGTCTCGACCTTCCGGCGTAGGGCCGTAGGGCCGTCGGGCCGGCGCGGTCGTGGAGGGATCCTCGCCGGCCCGGAGAGCTGGTTCACGCCTCGACGGTCGACACCTTCGGCATGAGGGCGGCGGTCCAGCCGCCGTCGACGGGGATGTCCGCCCCGCTGACGTACGCGGCGTCCGGGCCGAGAAGGAAGGCCACCACGGCTGCGACGTCCTCCGGGACGCCGACGCGGCCGAGGGGCACCTGCGCGCCGCGCCGCTCCATGACACCCGGCTTCTCAAGCCCGGCACGGGTCATTCCGGTGAACGTGGAACCCGGCGAGACCACGTTGCACCGGATGCCGTCCGGACCCCACTCCCTGGCGATCTGACGGGCCAGCATGCTCACGGCCGCCTTGTTCGAGCAGTACGCCCCTACGTCGGCGGTGGGATGGGTGCCGGAGACGGAGGCGGTCACGACGATGCTCCCCCGCGCCCCGCGGAGCGCCTCGTAGCACTCCTGGGCCAGGCGCAGGCAGGCGCGGGTGTTGATCGAGAAATCCCGGTCCCAGACCTCGGCGCGGACGTCCTTGAGCGGCGCCGGTGAGATCACGCCCGCGTTGCTCACCAGCCCGTCGAGCCCGCCGCCGAGATGGTCCAGGGCGGTGGACACGGCCTGGACCAGGGAAGCGTCCCGGCCCAGGTCCACCTGGACCGCGAGCGCGCCGGGCCCCAGCTCGCGCGCCAGATCATCGACGCCGGACGCGTCGATGTCCAGGAGGGCGATCCGCAGGTCCTCCCCGGCGCGGGCCGCGTCCGAAGCCAGCCTCCGGGCGACCGCGCGTCCGATCCCCGAAGCGGCTCCCGTGACGATGGTCCTCATGGTGGCCCTCCTGTCCAATTCGTGATCGATTGATCAGAACGTAGAGCTTCCACGGAATTCGAGTCAAGTGTCCGCCGCCAGTCAGGCGGCGGTGTGGAGCTGCTTGCTCCAGCCGGTCAGGGCATGTTGACAAAGTCGCCGGCCTCAGTAGATGCTAAGCAAGCGATTAGTTTCTGGATGTCGGGCCATCATGCCGTGCGAGGTCACGTGAAGCGCAGCGTCTACAACTCCGATCACGAGGCGTTCCGGAGTTCGGTTCGTACGTTTCTCGACCGGCACGTGTGGCCGCGCACCGAGCAGTTCATCGACGAGCGGGCGTTCCCGCGCGACCTCTGGATCGAAGCGGGCAAATTGGGCTTTCTGGGGCTGGGAGTCCCCGAGCACTACGGCGGCTCGGAATCGGGCGACTACCGCTACAGCGCCCTGCTCGGCGAGGAGCTCGCCCATGTGTCGGCGGCGCTGGCCTCCTCGCTCAGCATCCACTACGACGTGGTGGCCCCGTACCTGGTGGAACTCGCCGGCGAGACGCAGCGGCGGCGTTGGCTGCCCGGGTTCTGCTCTGGAGAGCTGGTCACGGCGATCGCCATGACCGAGCCGAGCGCCGGATCGGACCTCGCGGCGCTGCGAACCACCGCGGTGCGCGACGGTGACGTCTGGGTGCTCAACGGTGCGAAGACCTTCATCACCAACGGCTGCTCGGCGGATCTGGTGATCGTGGCCGCCAGCACCAGCCCGGCCAGAAAGGCCAGGGGGATCACGCTCTTCGCCGTCGAGGCGGGGACGGACGGGTTCACCCGCGGCCGGAAGCTGGACAAGGTGGGGCAGCCCGAGGCCGACACGGCCGAGCTGTTCTTCGACGACGTCCGCGTGCCGCACGGGAACGTCATCGGCGAGGTCGACGGCGGGTTCGTCCACATGATGGAGCGGCTTCCGCAAGAGCGGCTCAGCGCGGCCGTGTCCAACGTGGCCAACGCCGCGCAGATCCTCCGGGAGACCATCGAGTACGCCAAGGAACGCCGGGCCTTCGGCCGCCCGGTTGGCGCATTCCAGTACAACAAGTTCAGGCTCGCCGAGCTCGTCACCCAGATCGAGGTCTCACAGGCGTACGTTGACCAGGCGATCGCGGCGCACGCCGAGGGGCGGCTGACGGCGGTGGACGCGGCCAAGGCGAAGTGGTGGTCGGCGCACGTGCAGAACGAGGTGATCGACGCCTGCGTCCAGTTGCACGGCGGCTACGGCTACATGAACGAGTACCGCGTGGCGCGTGCCTGGCGGGACGCCCGCGTGACCCCCATCTGGGCCGGCTCCAACGAGATCATGAAGGAGCTCATCGGCCGGGACCTCGGTCTGTGATCCGTGCGCCGGCGCTCGCAGGTATATGAGCAGATGATTAGCTTTGGTAGGTTGGTTTGGTCGCCCCGCGCTGCGGTTTCCTGCGACCGGGAAGACGGTGACTGGATGCCGACGCGCGACCACGGTCTCACGGAGAGTCCGCTCGATCCGCCGGCAGTGGATCTGCCAGGCCTCGACCTCAAGGCGTTCCGGCGGTGGTACGACGCGGAGCGCCCGGACGAGATCGCGGGCCCCCTGAGGGCGAGGATGATCCCGGGTGGGAAGTCGAATCTGACCTACGAGGTCACCGACGGCGTGTCGTGGTGGATCGTGCGGCGCCCTCCGCTGGGACACGTGCAGGACACCGCACACGACATGCGCCGCGAGTACACCGTGATGACCGCGCTGGCCGGAACGGACGTCCCGGTCCCCGAGACCTACGCCCTGTGCTCCGACCCGGAGGTCCTGGGCGTGCGCTTCTACGTGATGCAGCACGTCGCGGGCACCGTCTACCGCGATGCCGCGCAGCTCGAAGAGCTGGGCCCCCGGCCCACCGCCGCCATGGCGCGGCAGATGGTCGGTGTCCTCGCGCGCTTGCACGCGGTGGACCCCGAGCGGGTGGGGCTGGGCGCCTTCGGCCGGCCGGAACGTTTCCTCGCACGCCAGATCCGCCGCTGGGGCGTCCAGCTCGCGGGCTCGGCGTCGCGAGAGCTGCCCGACGCGGATCGCCTGCTCAGCCGTCTCGGCGACGAGATCCCGGACACCGACGACGGACGGGCTTCGGGACTCGTCCACGGTGACTACCGGCTGGACAACCTCCTGATGGACCTCACGGCCGAGCAGCCGGTCCGCGCCGTGGTCGACTGGGAGATGGCCACGCTGGGCGACCCCCTGGCCGATGTCGCGCTGATGCTGGTCTATGACCGCTTGTACCAGGTCGCCGGTGGCGCCACGATCGCCGACTACGGCGCCGCATCCGGATATCCGGGCGCTCGCGAGCAACTGGAGGCGTACGCCGAGGCGGGCGGGCGCGACCTGGCCCCGCTCGGCTTCCACCTGGGCCTGGCCCATCTCAAGCTCGCGGTCATCCTGGAGGGCATCCATTACCGGCATCTGCGGGGGCAGACCCTGGGGCAGGGATTCGACCAGGTGGGCGAGGCGGTCCGGCCGCTGCTCGCCGCCGGACTGGCCGCACTCGACGGCCGCTCCGGCTGATCTCCGGCGCGCCCGGCCGGGGAGGGCGCGCCGGCCGGCTCCCTCACACGCGTTCGAGCACGAACACCGGGATGAGCCGCTCCGTACGCCGCTGGTACTCCTCGTACGGGGGATAGGCCGCGGTGGCGACGTCCCACCATTCACCGCGCTCCTCCCCGGACAGCAGCCGGGCGCGGTAGGCGGCCCGGTGGGGGCCGTCCTGGAGCTCCACCTCGGGGCAGGCGAGCAGGTTGTGGTACCAGAGCGGGTTCTCGGGGGCTCCGCCCAGTGACGCGACCGCCGCGTAGGCGCCATCGCGCTCGACCCGGATGACGGGGGTCTTGCGTAGCTTGCCGGACTTCGCGCCCACCGACGTGATCACCACGATCGGCCAGTCTTGCTCCCCGATGGTGCCGCCCCTCGCGCCGCCGGACGCCTCGTACTCGGCGACCTGCTCGCGGACGTTGGCCTTCGGGCTGGCTGCGTAGTCCCCTTCCAGTGCCACGGGCTTCTCCTCGGTTGACGGTTCGGCCGCACGCTCGTTAGCGTACGCATCATCTAAGCAACTGCTTACAAAAAACGCAATCAGGAGGTGCGGCTGTGGGCGGCAGCGAACGCTTCGCCGGCAAGGTGGCGGTGGTGACCGGAGCCAGCCGCGGCATCGGCCTGGCGATCGCGCGGCGCATCGTGACCGAGGGCGGCCGGGTGTGCGTCACCGGCCGCCGCGAGGCTGGGCTGGCCGAAGCGGTGGCCCTGCTCGGCGGCCCCGGTCACGCGTTCCACAGCGCCGGCGCCTCCGACGACGAGGACCACCAGGCGCAGACCGTCCGGAAGGTCGTGGACCGGTTCGGCCGGATCGACGTGCTGGTCAACAACACGGGCGTCAATCCCGCGTATGGGCCGCTCTTCGACGCGGAGCGGAGCGCGCTGCGCAAGATCATGGAAGTGAACGTCATCGCCGCGCTGTCTTGGGCGCGCCTGGCCTGCCGGACCGCGAGCTGCGGCGTCATCGTGAACGTGGCCTCGGCCGCGGGGCTGCGACCGGCGGACAAGATCGGCTTCTATGGCACGAGCAAGGCCGCACTCATGCACCTGACCCGGCAACTGGCCGCCGAGCTGGCACCGGACGTGCGCGTGAACGCGGTCGCCCCGGCCGTCGTGCGCACCAGGTTCGCCGGGGCCCTCATCGACGGCAAGGAGCAGGCTCTGGCCGGGACGTATCCGCTGGGCCGGCTGGGCGAGCCGGAGGACGTGGCGGCCGCGGTCGCCTTCCTGGCCTCGGACGACGCCTCCTGGGTCACGGGCCAGACCCTGGTCGTGGACGGCGGGCTGACGCTGACGGGCGGTATCTGAAGACCACGCTGACCACGAGGAGAGGTTGATCTGGTGGCCATCGATCTGGCTCATGAGCCGCACATCGTGGATCTGGCCGCACCTCCGGCGGCGACATCCTGCTCGGCCGGTTCCTGCGTGAGGTGCGCCCGTTCCGCATCTACGACGGGCCGTCGGAGACGCACCGGTGGGCCATCGCTTGCCGCGCGCTGCGCCGGAACGCCCAGACATCACCGCGGCCCGCGGTGCCGACCCTGATGCGTGACAGGTGCCGCGTCCTCCGCCGTCCCGCTAGCGGCCGGGCTCGGATCCTCGCCCTTTCTCGCGTGGTCGGCTCGCTGGGGTGCGGGCGATCCGGGTGCTTCTGCTCGTCGCCTGACCCGCTAGCTGAGCACCCGGCCCACCATCCGCGCGTACATCCGCCCCGGGCTGGGAGAGGACGTGAGGAAGCCCGGCAGCATCGGCAGCGCCACCGCGAACGGTTCCAGCAACCGGTAGAGCTCGTCGGCGTCGGCGGGCCGGTCGCCCGGCTGCTTCTCCAGCAGCCGGGCCAGGAGGGCGCCCAGCCCGGCGGGAAGCCCGGGGATGGCCGGTGGCCGCTCCTTCACCTGCTTCTCGAACACCACGTAGTCGGTCGGCCCGGTGAACAGCTGCCTGCCCGTCAGCATCTCGTGCAGGACGCAGCCCAGGGAGTAGAGGTCGCTGCGGGGCTCGGCGACGCCGTGCTGGATCTGCTCCGGGGCCATGTAGGCGGGCGTGCCCAGGATCTGCCCGATCCGGGTGAAGGTCGTCACGTCGGCGTCCCGGAGCATGGCCAGGCCGAAGTCGAGCACCTTGACGCTGCCGTCGGGGCAGAGCATGAGGTTGGTCGGCTTGAGGTCGCGGTGACAGATCGACAGCGCGTGCGCGGCCGTCAGGACGGCGCAGGCCTGCGCGGCGATGGCGGCGGCCCACGGCACCGGCAGCGGCCCGTGCTCGCTCACCACGTCGGCCACCGTGACGCCCTCGATGAACTGCATCACCTGGTAGAGCCGCTGCTCGTGGGTGCCGAAGTCATAGAGGACGGGGGCGCCCGGGTGTTCGAGCCGGGCCAGGATGCGCGCCTCGCGGGTGAAGCGGAGCTCCAGCTCCTGATCGGGGCCGCTGGGCAGGCGCAGCAGCTTGACCGCGACCTTGCGATCGAGGTGGCGGTCGTGGCCCGCGTAGACGGCGCCCATGCCGCCCTGGCCGAGAGGAAGATCGTCGAGCACATAGCGGTCGCCGATGACCATATGCCCCCCTCCCGCGCCCTTCCGGGGAAAAACTACACCGTCAGGACTGTGGGTGCAGGTGGCCGTCGGTGAGCCCGTCGAGACCCAGCCGGATCAGCGTCTGGCCCAGCTCCGACGTCTCCCGCAGCGCGTCTTCGAGCACCGCGAGCTGCCGGAACGCCTCACCGTACGGGCGCTGCTCCTTGAGCGAGAGCCGCGGCAGGCGGGTGCGCCGCACGTCGAACCTGCTGGAGCCGGTGGACGCGCGGCTGCCGGCCGCGCGCAGGAAGCCCGCCAGGAAGTCGGGGTCGAGCCTGCGGGCGTCGACGCGGTAGAGCGTCAGTTGCGGGCCGAGCACGCCGCCGCCGTCGGAGATCACCCGTACGGAGGAGTAGGAGGCGACCACGTCACCCGGCTGGATCGGGACCAGACCCCGCTGGCTGATGGTGCGGCCGGACGGGGGAGCCCCGGCGGACAGGTCGTCGGCGGTCAGCACCGGGAGGTCGCCGTCGCCGACGGCCATCCTGGGCGGGGCCTGCGAGACCGCCACCAGGCCCTCCTTGATCAGGTCGCCGACCGTGGTGGCGGGCTGGTCGAGCGGCTGCTCCAGCACCTTGAGGTCGGGCGGCGTGGTCGCGGCCGCCAGGAACCGGTCGCGGGTCTCGGCGAACGCCCGGCCCACGTTCTCCCGCCGCTGGTGGCGGGCCGGGGTCATGTCGACCTCGTCGGCCAGCAGGTCGATGATGCGTACGGTCTGGCCGGAGCCGTCGCGCAGGTAGGCGCGCCAGGCCGGCTCCACGACGGACGGGTCGGCGGCGGCGTCGAGGATCAGCACGTCGGACGGCGGCCGCTCGCCCGTGGCCGGGCGGCGTAGCAGCCACAGGTCGCAGCCGGGCAGGGCCACCACGGCACGCAGCGCACCGGCGCGCAGCAGGTTGGCGCGGATGCGCCGGCCGGCCTTGCGGCTCGCGGCGGCGGGCGGCATGAGGATCGCGACCAGGCCGCCCGGCTTGACGTGGGTCAGGCAGTGTTGCACCCAGGCCAGCTCGGGCTCGCCGCGCGGCGGCAGGCCGTACTCCCACCGGGGGTCGCCGACCAGTTCCTCGTAACCCCAGGCGCGCTCGTTGAACGGCGGGTCGCAGACGACCGCGTCGGCCTTCTCGCCGGCGAACGCGTCGTGCCGCATGGCGTCGCCGGACGTGATCGTGGCGTCGGCGTCGCGCAGCCGCAGGCGCGCGGCCGCGATCGCGGCGGAGCTCTCGCTCAGCTCCTGCCCGAGCAGCCGCCGCGTCACCGCCCCGCCCCCGCCGGCGGCGTGGAGCAGGAGGGTGCCGACGCCGCAGGCGGGGTCGAGGACGGTGGGGGCGTCGCCGACGAGGGCGACCATCAGGCCGGCGATGTCGTCGCGGGTGACGGAGAGCTGCCGGGAGTGGGCCTCCAGATAGCGCTCGACGAGGAACTCGTAGGCGGTCAGCGCCCCGTGGCGCTCGGCCAGCTCCGACACCGGCTCCGCCTGCTCGGGCCCGAGGTCGCTGTCGCCCGAGGTCAGCAGGGCGCCGGCCTGGGCCACCACCTCGCCGAGTCGCAAATCTCCCGCGGTTTTCAGGCGTTGCCACGCACGGTCCGCCACCGACAACTGGTAGGACTTCCCGTAGCGGCGCAGCCACGCCTCCACTTGCGGCAGCGAGAAGAGGGGTTGATTGGCCGTGCCGCCTATGGGCAAGGGGAAGTCGTCGTGGCGGCGGCGCCAGTTGCTGACGGCGGCACGCCCGACACCGGCGAGCCGGGCGATGTCCCCGGCGTTCAGGGTCGGGTCGTGGCTCATGGGGCCACCATAGTTCAATGGAGTCTTCAGCGCATCTGCTTGTGAAGTCTTTCAACCAGTGATTTACTGCGGGGTATGAAGCACAACATCCGCTATGCCGCCGGATCAGATGTGGGCCGCCGCCGGGAGCAGAATGAGGATTCCGGATACGCGAGTGGCCGGTTGCTCGTGGTGGCTGACGGGATGGGCGGACACGCGGCCGGCGAGCTGGCGAGCGCGGCGGCGATCGCCGTCATGCGCGAGCTCGACGCCACGCTTCCCGAGACGGGGTGCGACCTGGAGTCGGCGCTCGACGGCGCGGTCCGCGAGGCCGGGCGCAGGCTGGTCGAGCTGGCCGAGATCGACCCCGCGCGCAGGGGCATGGGCACGACGGTGACCGCGATGTTGTTCGACGGCTTCCGGTTCTCGCTGGCCCACCTGGGTGATTCTCGCGGATACCTGCTTCGCGACGGCGCTCTTTAC
This sequence comes from Nonomuraea harbinensis, assembly GCF_019396385.1. GTDB lineage: Bacteria > Actinomycetota > Actinomycetes > Streptosporangiales > Streptosporangiaceae > Nonomuraea > Nonomuraea ferruginea. Next base: position 123,579 of record NZ_JAHKRN010000017.1, read on the forward strand.
CAGATGACCAAGGACCACACGCTCGTCCAGTCGATGGTCGACGAGGGGCGCATCACCGAAGACCAGGCCGCGGTCCACCCGCGCCGCTCGATGGTGCTGCGCGTGCTGGGCAGCGAGGGCAGGGCTGACGCCGACCTGGCGCTGCGTGAGGCCGACCCCGACGATCGCTACCTCCTCTGCTCCGACGGGCTCACGACGGTGCTCGGGCCCGAGGTCCTGCACGAGGTGCTGACCACGGTGGCAGACCCGGCGGCGGCCGTCCAGCGGTTGATCGATCTGGCCAACGAGGGAGGCTCGCCGGACAACGTGACCGTCATCGTGGCGGATGTGGTCGCCCCCGGCGCGGGAGACGACCAGATCTACCGCGTGGGCGCGGGCGCGTAACACCACCGGTCCCACCTGCCTCTGGTCTCACTTCCGCACCACAACCGAAATATCGGCTCATAGCTTGACACTTTCCGGGTGTCACGCGCACATCCGAGATGCCGCGATTACAGTCCATCGTGATCTGCCACGCCTCTGGGGGGAGTCGAGCTGGACCCGATCGCGGATAAGTTACTCAAAACGGTCCGAAAGGAACTCGGGTACCGGGAGAAGGGCGGCCAGCACACCAAGTTCGGCCACTGGTACGCCGAGCGCGTCCAGGACCCCCAGTACAAGGACGCGCCGTGGTGTGACATGTTCATCGCCTGGGCCGCCGACAAGGCAGGCATCGGCGAGTACGTCGGCCAGTTCGCCTGGACACCGTCCCATGCCGTCTGGTTCATCGAGCAGGGCGCCTGGACGAAGAAGCCCGAACCCGGGGCGCTGGTCTTCTTCGACTGGCGGGGCGGCAAGAGCTACAAGGGTGTCGACCACGTCGGCATCGTCGAACGGGTCGAAGGCGGCAAGATCCACACCATCGAGGCGAACGTCGACCGCGTGTGGCTCAAGCGCAAGGTCCGCGACACCGACAAGGTCGTGGGCTACGGCCTGCCGCGGGTCGTCCAGGCCAACGCCGAGCGGACGGAGATCCGGGAGACCGAGCACCCGTTCCCGTTACGCGAGCGGGCCGACAAGCCAGGGAGCAACCCGCTCGACCTGATCGGCACGCCGGTGGCCCTGCTGCTCCTCATCGTGGTCACCACCGTGGTGATCGCCTTCCGCCTCGCGGGCCGTCGCCGCGGCCATCATCGTCACGGTCCGTGGAACGAGCCATCGGCCCAGCCGGAGATCGAGCGGATCGGACCCCAGTACGTCATGCGGAGCCCGGTGCCCACCCAGCCCGGGCCGCCGCCGAGGGAGTCGGTGGCCGCGGGCGCGCCCCGTCGCCGCCGTCCCTACGACCCCCAGCCCTGACCCTCAGGACTCCAGGGAGATGACGACCTTGACGTGGTCGCCCTTCTCGAAGGCCGCCTCGTACTCCTTCAGCGGGAGGCGGCGGGTGATGAGGGCGTCCAGCCAGGAACGGTCCGCTTCCTGAAGGGCCTTCGCGGCGTCCCGGTAGTGGCGCAGGTTGGCGTTGACGGTGCCGAAGACGACGTCGTTCTCCAGCACGATGTCGCGGTTGATCTGCCCCGCGTCCGCCCGCAGGTGCCGTCCGCCGCTGGAGACGCCGGTCAGGCAGACGATGCCGGCCGCCGCCGTGTTGAGCATGGACTCGAAGACGAGTGACCCGGAGCCGGTCGCCTCGATGATGACGTCGGGCCGGTAGCCGCCGACCGCGTCCAGGCTGCTGCCCGAGTGGTAGGTGGCGCCCAGGCCGGTGACCAGCTCGGGCTTGAGCCCGCTCTCCGCCCGGTCCAGGACGTGCACCTCCAGCCCGCGCTGCTTGCTGAGCAGCGCCGCCAGCAGCCCGATGGGCCCGGCCCCGGTGACGAGCACCCTCTCCGGCTGGAACCAGGCCCGCGAGCCGATCCGCTCGATGTGCTCCCACGCCTTGGCGAGCACGGACGTGGGCTCGACCAGCACGCCGAGCACTCCCAGCGCCGGGTCCACCTTGACCGCGTAACCGGCCTCGACCGTCCACTGCTCGCTGCCGTAGCCGTCGCGTTCCTTGATGCCGCGCTCGGTGTACTCGCCGTTGCGGCACATGTCGAACTCGCCCCTGGCGCAGGCTCCGCAGGGCACCGGGTCGGGCCGGCGCACCACGCCCACCACCAGGTCGCCGGGGGAGAACGCGGACCCCTCCGGCGCCTCCAGCACCCGCCCCAGCGACTCGTGCCCGAGGATCATCGGCTCGTCTCCCGGGAAGCCGTACTCGCCCGAGACGAGCTCCCTGTCGGTCCCGCAGATGCCCAGCGCCAGGCCCTGGACAAGCAGCTCGCCCGGCTTCGGCCGGGGATCGGGAACCTCCGTGACGCCGAGCGTGCCCTGCTTGCCCGGCACCAAAGTCATCGCACGCATGAGGCACCCCTACCCAGGGAAGCCTGGGAAATAGTAGGACGTCCTAGTATCTTCATGACAGGGCCACTGACGAAGGAGTGAGCAGGCGTGCATGTACCCGTGCATCCCGTACGTTTCGTGACGGCGGCGGCGTTGTTCGACGGTCACGACGCGGCGATCAACATCATGCGGCGCATCCTCCAGACCCAGGGGGCCGAGGTCATCCATCTCGGGCACAACCGCTCGGTGGAGGAGATCGTCGACGCCGCGATCCAGGAGGACGTCCAGGGCGTGGCGATCAGCTCCTACCAGGGCGGCCACGTGGAGTTCTTCACCTACCTGGTGGACCTGCTGCGCGAGCGCGGCGCGGGCCACATCAGGGTGTACGGGGGCGGCGGCGGGGTGATCGTGCCCGAGGAGATCGAGCTGCTCCACTCCCGGGGCGTCGCGCGGGTCTTCTCGCCCGAGGACGGCCAGCGGCTGGGCCTGCCCGGGATGATCAACAAGTTGGTCGAGGAGTGCGACGTCGAGCTGGAGGGCGTGCCCTCGGTGGAGGCCGTGGTCTCCGGCGACCAGGCGGCCCTGGCCCGCGCGATCACCCTCATCGAGTCGGGACGGGCCCCGGCGGAGCTGGTCGAAGGACTGCGCGCGGCCCGCAGGAACGCCCCGGTGCTGGGCATCACGGGCACCGGCGGGTCGGGCAAGTCCTCGCTCACCGACGAGCTGGTCCGCCGGTTCCGGGTGGACAACGACGACAAGCTGCGCATCGCGGTCATCGCCATCGACCCGACGCGCAGGCGGGGCGGCGGCGCGCTGCTCGGCGACCGGATCAGGATGAACAGCCTGAGCCCGCAGACCTACTTCCGCTCGCTCGCCACCAGGGGCGCGCCCAGCGAGGTGCCCGCCTGCCTGGACGACGTGATCACCGCCTGCCGGGCCGCCGGGCACGACCTGGTCGTGGTGGAGACGCCCGGCATCGGCCAGGGCGACGCCGGCATCGTCCCGCACGTGGACGTGCCGATCTACGTGATGACGCCGGAGTTCGGCGCCGCCTCCCAGCTGGAGAAGATCGACATGCTCGACTTCGCCGAGGCCGTGGTGATCAACAAGTTCGAGCGGCGCGGGGCCGAGGACGCGCTGCGCGACGTGCGCCGTCAGATGGTGCGCAACCGGGAGGCGTTCGGCGTCAGGCCCGAGGACATGCCGGTGTTCGGCACGATCGCGGCCCGCTACAACGACGCCGGCGTCACCGCCCTCTACCACCACCTCAAGGACCTGCTGGCGGAGAAGGGCCTGCAGGCGGGCCCCGGCCTGCTGGCGCCCGTCCAGGGCCGTACCTCGCAAGCGTCCGCGGCCATCGTGCCGCCGTCGCGGGTGCGCTACCTGGCCGAGATCGCCGAGAGCGTGCGCGCGTACCACGAGGAGACCCGCGCGCAGGCCGAGGTGGCGCGCCGCCGCCAGCAGCTGGAGGCGGTGCGGGCGCTGCTCGGCGAGGAGGACGAGCGGCTGGCGAGGCTGAGCGAGCAGGCCGGGCGGGAGCTGACCGAGGAGAGCCGGGCGCTGCTGGACGACTGGCCCGAGACCAGGGCCCGCTACAGCGCGGACGAGCTGGTCGTACGGGTGCGCGACCGGGAGATCCACACCCCGCTCTGGCGCGAGACCCTGTCCGGCAACCGCGTCCCCCGGGTCGCGCTGCCCCGCTTCGAGGACCACGGCGAGCTGCTGCGCTGGCTGCGCGCCGAGAACCTGCCGGGCCGGTTCCCGTTCACCGCGGGCGTGTTCCCGTTCAAGCGGGACGACGAGGACCCGACGCGGATGTTCGCGGGCGAGGGCGACCCGTTCCGCACCAACCGGCGCTTCAAGCTGCTGTCGGAGGGCCAGCCGGCGACCCGGCTGTCGACCGCGTTCGACTCGGTGACGCTCTACGGGAACGACCCGGACCTCCGGCCCGACATTTACGGAAAAGTCGGGACGTCGGGGGTGTCGATCGCGACGCTCGACGACATGAAGGTCCTGTACGACGGCTTCGACCTGTCGTCACCCAGCACCTCCGTGTCGATGACCATCAACGGCCCCGCGCCGACGATCCTGGCCTTCTTCCTCAACACCGCCGTCGACCAGGCGCTCGACCGCTTCCGCGAGGAGCACGGCCGCGAGCCGTCGGCGGAGGAGGCGGGCGAGCTCCGCGCCCGCACGCTGGCCACCGTGCGCGGCACCGTGCAGGCCGACATCCTCAAGGAGGACCAGGGCCAGAACACCTGCATCTTCTCCACCGAGTTCAGCCTGCGGATGATGGCCGACATCCAGGAATGGTTCATCCGCAACCGGGTCCGCAACTTCTACTCGGTGTCGATCTCCGGCTACCACATCGCCGAGGCCGGCGCCAACCCGATCAGCCAGCTCGCCTTCACCCTGGCCAACGGCTTCACCTACGTGGAGGCGTACCTGGCAAGGGGCATGGACGTGGACGACTTCGCGCCCAACCTGTCGTTCTTCTTCTCCAACGGCATGGACCCCGAGTACAGCGTGCTCGGCCGGGTGGCCCGGCGCATCTGGGCGGTCGCCATGCGGGAGAGGTACGGCGCGGGGGAGCGGTCGCAGAAGCTCAAGTACCACATCCAGACCTCCGGCCGGTCGCTGCACGCGCAGGAGATGAACTTCAACGACATCCGCACCACCCTGCAGGCCCTGATCGCCGTCTACGACCACTGCAACAGCCTGCACACCAACGCCTTCGACGAGGCCGTCACCACCCCGTCGGCCGACTCGGTGCGCCGGGCGATGGCGATCCAGCTCATCATCAACCGCGAGTGGGGCCTGGCGCGCAACGAGAACCCGCTGCAGGGCTCGTTCGTCATCGACGAGCTGACCGACCTGGTGGAGGAGGCGGTGCTGAGCGAGTTCGAGCGGCTGTCCGACCGGGGCGGCGTGCTCGGCGCGATGGAGACCGGCTACCAGCGCGGCAAGATCCAGGACGAGTCGATGCTGTACGAGACGCGCAAGCACGACGGGTCACTGCCGATCATCGGGGTCAACACGTTCCGCAACGGCGACGACCACGTCCCGCACAAGCTGGAGCTGGCCCGGGGGACCGAGGAGGAGAAGCGCTCGCAGCTGGATCGGCTGACCGCCTTCCAGGAGCGGCACCGCGACGAGGCCCCGGCGGCGCTGGCCCGGCTGCGCGAGGTGGCGATGTCCGACGGAAACGCCTTCGAGGTGCTCATGGACGCGGCCCGCGTGTGCACGCTGGGCCAGATCACCGAGGCGCTCTTCGAGGCGGGCGGGCAGTACCGCCGCAACGTCTAGTTCCTGCGGGCGACGCCGCACAGGCCCAGCGAGGAGGAGGGGTCGTCGACGAAGTCGATGGTGTCCTCCTCGGTGGGCCGCCACTCGGGCAGCCACACCAGCCCGGGTTCCAGCAGCTCGAAGCCCTCGAACAGGGCCGCGATGCCGGCGCGGTCGCGCAGCACGAGCGGCGAGGTGGCCCGGCTGTAGACCTCGGTGCCGTCCTCGACGGCGTCCGGCCGGGAGTCGCTGGTGCCGTGGCTCAGGACCAGATAGCTGCCCGGGGCCATCGCGTCGCGCAGCGTCCTGATGATCTCGCGCGGGTTCTCGGACTCCTGGACGAAGTGCATGATCGCGACCAGCAGGACGGCGACGGGCTCCCGGAAGTCGATGATCCTCCGTACCTCCGGGTGGTCGAGGATCTCCTTGGGATTGCGCACGTCGCCCTGGACGGCGGCGTTGTCCTGGCCGTCGAGCATCATCCTGGCGTGCACCAGGACCACCGGGTCCAGATCGACGTAGACCACCCTGGAGCCGTCGGCCACCTCGTGCACGGCTCCCTGGCTGGGCAGGCCGGTGCCGATGTCGAGGAACTGCCGGACGCCCAGACCGGTCAGGTGGCGTACGGCCCTGCCGAGGAACGCCCGGTTGGCCCGCGCGGCCAGCTTCGCCTCGGGCACGATGCGGAGAATCTGCTCGGCCGCCTCCCGGTCAGCCGGGAAATGGTCTTTTCCGCCCAGGTAGTAGTCGTACATCCGGGCGACGTTGGGCGTGTTCGGATCGAACTCCATGGACGCTGACTCCAACCGGCTGCCCCCCAGGTCCGGAGATGAGAATATCTTTCCAAGATTCTATGCGCCAGTAATGTGATTTGTGGGGAAGATGTCTGGTTTGAAAAGCGAGAATTCCGCCCTCCGAGACGACACCGGAGTTCCCGTCCAGATACCGGAGACGGTTTCCGGCATCGTCTCTCTCGTGCCGTCGCTGACCGAGTCGGTGGCCGCCACCCTGCCCGGCGCCCTGACCGGCGCCACCGACTGGTGCACGCACCCGGCGGACCTGGACGTGACCAGGATCGGGGGCACCAAGAACCCGGACCTGGAGGCCATCCGGCGGCTGCGCCCCGACGTCGTGCTGGCCAACGCCGAGGAGAACCGCGCCCCCGACATCGAGGCGCTGCGCGCGGCCGGCGTGCCCGTCTGGGTGACCAGGATCGAGACCCTCGACCAGGCCTTCACCTCACTGGCCCGCATGTTCACCGGCGCCTGCCGCACAGCCGTCCCCGCCTGGCTGGCCGAGGCCGGAGAGGTCTGGCGGGAGCCGTACCGCGGCCCGCGGCGCACGGCGGTCATCCCGATCTGGCGCCGCCCCTGGATGGTCGTCGGCCGCGACACCTTCACCGGCGACGTGCTGGCCCGGCTCGGGGTGCGCAACCTGTACGCGGACCACCCCGAGCGCTATCCCAGGATCCCGCTCCCCGAGCTCGCCGGCGCCGCCCCCGACCTGGTGGTGCTGCCGGACGAGCCGTACGCCTTCGGCGACACCGACGGCCCCGAGTCGTTCCCCGGCCTGCGCTGCGTGCCGGTCAGCGGCCGGCTGCTCACCTGGTACGGGCCCTCCCTCACGGAGGCCAGGGCGGAGCTGGAGCGGGCGCTCAGGTGACGGCGCCGGACCGCGCGGCCAGCGCGGCGTCCACGGCCCGCGGCGACAGCACGTGCTCCATGACGATCACCGCGGTGCCCACGATGCCCGCCCGGTCGCCCAGCGAGCTGGTGACGATGTCCAGGTTGCGGGTCGTGTACGGCAGGCTCCTGCGGTAGACGCTCTCCCTGATGCCCGTCAGGTAGTGTTCGCCGGTCTCGGCCATGTCGCCGGCCAGCACCAGCACGCCGGGGTTCAGCAGGCTGACCGCGGTGGCCAGCACGACGCCCAGCGTCCGCCCGCCCTCCTGGACGCGCGCGATGGCCGCAGGGTCACCGCTGTGCACCAGCCGCACCACGTCACGGCTGGTGTCGCGGCCCAGGTCGGTGGCGATGGCGTGGCCGCTGGCCAGCGAGGCCACGCAGCCGCGCGAGCCGCACGTGCACACCCGGTCGTCGGACTCCGACAGCCGGACGTGGCCCAGGTTGCCGGCCGCCTCCTCGACGCCCCGGTAGACCCGGCCGTCCAGCACGATGCCGGTGCCGATCCCGGTGGACACCTTGACCAGGACGAGCGACGCGCAGCCGCGCCAGGACGACCACCACTCGCCCAGCGCCATCGCGTTGGCGTCGTTCTCCACCAGGACAGGCACCTCGAACTCCGCCCGCAGCGCCTCGCTGATCGGATGGTCGTCCCAGCCGGGCATCAGGAACGACCTGATCATCCGCCCCGAGGCGTGGTCGACCGAGCCGGGCAGGTTGAGCCCGATGCCGCAGACCTGGCCGGCGGGGCGGCCGGTGCGGTCGAGCAGCCGCCGGAACGCCTGCCGCACCCACGTGAGCACCGCCTCCGGACCCCGCGCGATGCGCATCTCGATGTGCTCCTCGGCCATCGGCCGGGCCGCGAGGTCGGTCAGCGCGACCCGGGCGTGACTGGCGCCGAGGTCGGCCACCAGCGCCAGCCGGCTGGTGGCGTCGATGTCGAGCACCGAGGGCGGCCGCCCGCCCCCGGAGGTCGCGACGCCGGACTCGTGGATGTATCCGGCCTCGATCAGCCGGTCGACCCGGTCGGTGACGGTCGACCGGGACAGGCCGGTGACCTCGATCAGTTCCTTACGGGTGCGGCAGGTGCGGTCGCGGATGAGCTGGAGGACCTGCCCCGCCGTCAGCATGGGTCTATCCCTTCTCCGCTCCCGCCGTGAGCCCCTCCGTCAGGAGCCGCTCACTGGCGAAGAAAATGATCACGATGGGCAGTGTCAGAACCACCGATCCTGCCATGAGCACCGTCGTCGGGATCTCGATACTGCCCGCCAGCTGTGAGAGCCCGAGTGAGACGGTCCAGCTGTCCCGCTTCTCCACCAGGAAGAGCAGGGCGAACAGGAACTCGTTCCAGGCGATCATGAACACGTAGAGGCCGGTCGCCATGAGCGCGGGCTTGGACAGCGGCAGCACCACCCGCCAGATGGTCGACAGGCGGCCGCAGCCGTCGATCGCGGCCGCCTCCTCCACGCTCTGCGGCACGGTCTCGAAGTAGTTGCGCAGCATGTATACCGTGACGGGCACGGTCTGCGCGATGTAAACCAGGATCAGGCCGACGAGCGACCCCCGCAGCCCGAGCATGGTGAACAGCACGAACAGCGGAATGGCCAGCACGATGGCCGGGAAAAGATAGACCGCCAGAAACAGGAAATGCACCTGGCGGCGCCCGAAGAACTCCAGCCGGGCCACCGCGTACGCGCCGGGAATTGAGATCAGCAGGGTCACCGCCACCGACGCGACGGCGACGATCGCGCTGTTGCGCATGAAGGTCAGGAACCCCTGCCGGTCCAGGACGTCCGCGTACGTGTCGAAGGTGAAGCTCCGCGGCCAGAGCGAGCCGGGCTCCAGGATCAGCTCCTGGATGTCCCGGAACGACAGCATGACCATGTAGTAGAAGGGGAACGCGGTGGCCAGGAAGAGCACCGCGATCACCACCGGCCGCAGCACCCTGAACAGCGCCCGCTCGAACCTATCCCTGCTCACCGCGTTCACCTCCGCCGAAGAACCTGAGATAGACGACGAGGAACACGACCAGCACGACCGCGAGCACGATCGCCTGGGCGGCCGAGGCGCCGATGTCGTCGCGGGCGGTCAGGAAGTTGTAGACCCGCACGCTGACCACCTCGGTGCCGGCGCCGCCCCCGGTCAGCAGGTAGACGTCGTCGAACTTGGTGAACGTGAACACGAACCGCAGCACCGACAGCAGCGCGATGATCCGCCACAGCTGCGGCAGGATCACGTAGCGGAAGCGCTGGGTCGGCGTGGCCCCGTCGACCACCGCCGCCTCCTCCAGCTCCGACGGCAGCGCCTGGATCCTGGCCAGGATGAACAGGAAGGCGAACGGGAAGTAGCGCCACGCCTCGAAGGCGATCACCGTGAGCAGCGCCACCGGCACCTCGACGCCCAGGAAGGTGCCCCGGGCCTGGGTGAGGAAGGCGATCGGCTCCTCCAGCCAGGTGTTGACGATCCCGTACTGCGGGTTGAGCATCGTCTCCCACAGGAACGCCACCGCCACGACCGGCGCCACGTACGGGATCAGGATCGAGGCCCGCACCACCGTGCGGCCCCTGAACCGGCCGCGCAGCGCCAGCGCCGCGACCAGCCCGATCACGATCGACAGCGCCGTGCCCGCCACCGTGTAGACGAGCGTGTTGACCAGGGCCGACCAGAACCCCGGCTCGGCGAGCACGTACGCGAAGTTGTCCAGCGTGTAGTCGCCGAAGAGCCCGGACTGGCGGATGTTGATCAGCCGGACGTCCTGGAACGCCAGCATGATCGCCCACAGCAGCGGCACGACCACCACGACCAGCGTGATGACCAGGGTGGGCGAGATGAGCGCCAGCCCGGCCCTGCCCTCCTGCTCCGGCAGGGTCCGCCCGCGCCTCACTCGCGGATCCCGCGCTTGATGGTCTCGACCTCCCGTGCGGCCTGGGCGGCGGCCTGCTGAGGAGTGATCGATCCGGCCACGACCGCGCTCAGCGCGGTGGGCACGGGCAGCTCGCCCATCACGGCGCCGACCAGCTTGCCCTGGCCCTGCGGGATGCCCCACCGGTCGAACGTCTCGGGGCTGGTGCGCAGCGCTTCGAGCACCTCGGGCGGGTAGACGTCGCCCAGCGGCTTCTTGGTGTCGACGCCGGCCTCCAGCGCCTCCCACTTCTCCGCGTAGCCCTGACGGGTGGGGAACTTGCCCTCCGGCGCCATCCCGAGCCACCGCTCGTAGCCCTCGTTCATCATGTACGAGACGAACCTGCTCGACGGGTCCGTCTTGGCGTCACGCATGATCGCCCACGAGACGATCTCGCCGTACTGCGCGGGCGCGCTCCCGTCGGGCCCCTTCAGCGCGGTCACGACGCCGGTGTTCTCGGCCAGCCACTCGGGGTTCTCCCGGCACTGCGCGCAGCTCGGCAGCGCGTCCTTGCGCAGCCCCGCCAGCTCGTCGAGGATGAACGACGACCAGATGGTCATGGCCGCCTTGCCGGAGAAGTAGGTGGCCCTGGTGGAGTCGACGTCCTGGGTGCCCTTGACCGAGTAGTTCTTCGCCAGGTTCGTGTAGAACTCGAAGGCCTTCACGCACTGCGGCGAGCCGAGCGTGACCTTCCCCGCGTCGTCCACCAGCTCGCAGCCGTTGGCCAGCGCCACGTGCTCGAAGCTCTGCGCGGTGAAGGAGTCCTTCGGCGCCACGGCGAGCGTGATGCCCGCGACGCCGCCGGTGTTCAGCTTGGCCGCGGCCGCCTCCAGCGCCTCGTAGGTGTCGGGCGGTCGAAGGCCGGCCTTCTCGAACAGGTCCTTGCGGTAGAGGATGAGCTGGGCCCAGCCGTCGCTGGGCACCGCGAGCAGCTTGCCGTCGCCGGTGTCGAGCTCCAGCGCGCGGGCCGAGAACGTGTCGCGGCCGAGCTGGTCGACGATCTTGCCAGGGGTCTCGGTGTCGAGGAGGTCGTTGGCCTCCAGCTCACGGACGGACGCCAGGGGCAGCGCCCCGATCACGTCGGGCAGGTCGCCCGCCGCCGCGGCCGAGGTGACGACCTGGCTGAACTGGTCCTCGGCGATGCCCACGAGCTCGACCTGGATGCCGGTCCGCTGGGTGAACTCCTTGACGATCTGTTGTTGCACGGCCATCCGGTCCTCGAGGTTCTCCTCGGTCCAGACCGTGATCCGGTTGCCGGCTTCCTGTTCGTTGCCGCCGCCGCAGGCCGCCAGGCAGGTCGCCGACAGCAACGCGACGGAGAGGACGGCGGTTACCTTCTTCGGCATGACGCGCTCCTCTGGATGGGGATATGCGGCCACTTACCCTCTGATCAGGTCGCGCAACGCAGCGGAGGCGTTTCCGCACCTCCCGCCGCACCGGGCGCTGACCACGACCGTCCCTTCCGCCGCCCGCGGTTGGTACTCACGGCCCGGCGAACCGTAAAGGGAGGGTCTGCGCAGGGCGAAATTCTCGTATCCATCAGACGCGGCAGACGACGCCGAAAGGATCAATCTGATCGGATTTCGGTCATCGAGGCGAAGTGGTTCCGGCTGGTACCAGCGGCCGGGACCCTCTCTGGAGCTGCTCTGCCGCAAATAGCGGGTAAGGTCGCTTTCCAGAACTCGATGTCTGAAACCCCTTTTTGCTGAAGTTTCTCGTACGGAAGTCGTAGACTTTAGAGTGATCCGCCCCCGACTACGGTGTGCGGAGCAGTACTAATCCCGTGACTTTTGATTGATCAATAAGCGTAAGTTGTTGGGGAATGCGCGTCATCACCTTCGAAGAACCGGGCCAGGTCTCCGTCAGCCTGGAACCGCCCGCCGAGCTCGTCCCGGGCAGCGTACGCGTCCGTACGATGTACTCAGGTGTCTCCGCGGGCACCGAGCTCACCGCCTACCGCGGCACCAACCCCTATCTGAACCGCAGGTGGGATGTCGAGCGACGCCTCTTCCTCGATGGGCGGACGCACGCCTACCCGCTGACCGGCTGGGGCTACCAGGAGGTCGGCGAGGTGGTGGAGGCGGCGCCCGACGTCGCTGAGCCCGCCGTCGGCAGCGTCGTCTGGGGCATCTGGGGCCACCGCGCCGAGGCCGTCGTGCCGGCCGCCCGGCTGGCCGGTCACGTCCTGCCGCCCGGCGCGACCCCGCTGCACGCGGTCTTCGCCCGGGTCGGCGCGATCGCGCTCAACGCCGTGCACGCCGCCGACATCCACCTCGGCGACCAGGTCGCCGTCTTCGGACAGGGTGTCATCGGCCTGCTCGCCACCCGGCTGGCCGTGCTCAGCGGGGCCCGCGTGGTGGCGGCCGACGCCATCCCGGCCCGCCTGGAGCTGGCCAGGCAGTACGGCGCGGCCGAGACGTTCGACGTGAACGCGGGCTCGGTCGCCGAGTTCATCCGCAAGCGGATCGAGGGCGCCGACACCGCGATCGAGCTCAGCGGCAGCCACCTCGGCCTCCAGGAGGCCATCCGCACCGTGCGGCGGGGCGGCCGGGTCGTCGCCGCCGGCTTCTACCAGGGCGACGGGCTCGGGCTCCGGCTGGGCGAGGAGTTCCACCACAACCAGGTGCAGCTGATCTCCTCCCAGATCGGCGGCGTCGCCTCCTGGCTGTCCCACCGCTGGGACGTCGAAAGGCTCCAGCGGACGTTCATGGAGGTCGTGCACCGGGGCGAGCTCGACGTCAGCGGCCTGGTCACCCATCTGGTGCCCGTGGACGAGGCGCCCGCGGCCTTCGACCTGATCGACAAGCACCAGTCCGAGGTGCTCCAGCTCGTCTTCACCTTCGAGGAGTCACAGTGAAGCTCGCCGCCCAGGAGCAGCTCCTGCCGGGCCGGTCCCTGCAGGAGAAGTTCGCGTTCGCCGTCGAATCCGGGTTCGACGCCATCGAGCTCCGGGGCAAGGGCGACTTCCACTTCGCGGGCCGCCTCACCGAGCTGAAGCGCGCGCTCGCCGACGGCGTGGTCATGCCGACCGTGTGCGTCGACATGCCGCACTTCATCGGCGACTTCGACCCGGCCAAGCGCAAGGACGCCATCCAGCAGCTGCGCTCCCAGCTGTCGGTCATCGGCGAGCTGGGCGGCGTCGGCGTCATGACCCCCGCCTCCTGGGGCCAGTTCTCCCTCCGGCTGCCCCCGTTCACGCCCCCGCGCAGCGCGGCCGACGACCGCGAGGTGCTCGCCGAGGCGCTGGGCATCCTGGGCGAGCACGCGCAGCGCAACGGCGTGCTGATCATGCTGGAGCCCCTCAACCGGTACGAGAACCACATGGTCAACACCCTGGCCGAGGCCGTCTCGTACTGCGCCATGGACTCGATCAGGGTCGTCGGCGACACGTACCACATGAACATCGAGGAGGACGACCCCTGCCGCTCCCTGGTGGAGGCCGCCCCCTACCTCGCGCACATGCAGATCAGCGAGTCCAACCGCAACCAGCCGGGCACCGGTCACCTCGACTGGGGCGCCCAGCTGGCCGCCCTCGACGCTGTCGGCTACGACGGCTACCTCGCGCTCGAATGCCGCCTGCGCGGCGAGCCCGAGATCGTCCTCCCCCAGACAGCGGCCTTCATCAGGAAGTTCCTATGATCCTCCGCGACGCGCTGCGCGTCCTGATCGACAACTGGGACGGCAGCCACACCGTCCCCTCCCGCACGCTCTACCCCCACCAGTGGAGCTGGGACTCCGCCTTCATCGCCATCGGCCACGCCCGCTGGTCGCCCCGCCGGGCCAGGACCGAGCTGCTCAGCCTGTTCGGCGCCCAGTGGCACGACGGCAGGGTGCCGCACATCGTGTTCAACCCGGCGGTGCCCGAAGGCGCCTACTTCCCCGGTCCCGGGTTCTGGGACGCGCGCTCCCCGTCCGGCTGGACCACCTCCGGCATCGTGCAGCCGCCCGTGCACGCGCTGGCCGCCTGGCGGGTCCACCTGGCCGAGCCCGACCCCGCCTTCCTCGCCAGGATCTACCCCAGGCTGGTGGCGCAGCAGGAGTTCCTGCGCGCGCAGCGGCGCGGGCCCGACGGGCTCGTCTCGATCGTGCACCCCTGGGAGTCGGGCATGGACAACAGCCCGTCCTGGGACCTGCCGCTGACCGCGGTGGAGCCGGTGCCCAACGGCGTGGCCCGCCGCGACCTGTGCCACATCGACCCGGCCGAGCGGCCCACGGACCGCGACTACGAGCGCTACATCGCGCTCGCCCGCGCCTACCGCGACACCGGCTACAGCCGCGCGTGCGCCTTCCAGGTCGAGGACCCGCTGTTCAACGCCGCGTACGGGATCGCCGAGTCGACCCTGGCCGAGATCGCGCGGGTGATCGGCCGGGATCCCGCGCCGCACCACGCCGAGGTCGAGGCGGTCACCGCCGCCATGGTCGAGCACCTCTACCAGGACGGCCTGTTCCACTCCCGTGACGCCATCACCGGCTGCCTGATCCGCTCCGGCAGCGCCGCCGGTCTGGTGCCGCTCATCCTGCCGGGCCTGCCCCGCGACGTCGCGAACGCGCTGATCGGCACCGGCCTGGACCTGTTCGGCCTCAAGGACGGCGTGCTGCCGAGCTACTCCCCGGCCGCCCCCGAGTTCGACCCGGTGCGCTACTGGCGCGGCCCGAGCTGGATCAACGTGTCGTGGCTGGTCTGGCAAGGGCTCAAGGCCCGCCGCCCCGACCTGGCCGGCGCGCTGGCCGACGGCATGATCGGCGCGGTGGGCCGGTCCGGCTTCCGCGAGTACTTCCACCCCTTCACGCTGGAGGGGCACGGCTCCGGCGACTTCAGCTGGTCAGCCGCTCTGATCGTCGACGTGATCGCTGAGCACGGCCTGGAGGGCGTGCCGCTCACGGCTCGCGAGCTGGGCCATCAGGCGGGGGCCCTCGTCGAAGCCGACCACGTCGGTGATCAGGTGCCGGCGTAGCAGCTCGCCGCGGCCCGCGAGCAGGACGACGCTCTCGTACGAGAGCCGCTCCCGGTCCCAGGCGTGCGCCAGGCCGCGCGGCACCCGCCCGATCTGCGCGCAGCGCAGCGACAACCCGTTGTGGTGGAACTCCTCGCCGAGCCGCACCTCCTGGGCGCCGTCGGTGTAGAAGGCCAGGTCGACGGCCACCCCCTGGGGCCGCAGCAGCTTCAGCGCCAGGGCCAGCGCCCTGGCCCGGCCGCGGCACTGGAAGACCACGTCGGCGCCCCGGTCGTCGGGACCGTGGCGCCAGCGCCGCTTCAGCTCGACCGCCGGATCGGCGTCGGCGGCCAGCGTGTCGGCGCCCAGCGCGGCGGCGACCGCCAGCCGGTCAGGCGTCTCGTCCACGACCACCACCTCCGCGGCCCCGTACGAGATCGCGAACGACGCGGTCAGCAGCCCGACCACGCCCGCGCCCACCACCGCGACCCGCCGCCCGCGCACCCCGTCGCCGAGATGGTGGACGTCCTGGCCGTACAGGTCGGCGGCGGCGTGCAGCAGCCCGTTGGCGCAGATGGGGCCCATGTGGGCGACGTAGATGCCGAGCATCGGGTCGAGCTCTCCGGGCAGCGGCACGAACCGGTCGCGCATCGGGTCGGCGACGTAAGCGCTGCGGTGCCCGTACGCCATGGCCACCAGCGCGCCCTCGGCCACCGCCCGGGTGCGGGTCTCGACCACCCGGCCGACCTGCATGTAGCCGATCCCGCGCACCGGGTAGGCGATCGACGGCGTGCCCTCCAGGAACAGGCCGAGGCCGCGGTCCCAGGTCGAGGTCAGGTAGGGGTTGTCGCCCTTGACGTAGGTGAGCTCGGTGCCGGCCGACACGCCGCTGTGGACGGTCTCCACCAGGAACCCGCCGTCGGGCACGTCGCCGAGCTTCTCCTCGACCAGCGTCACTTCACCGGGCGCCTCGATGCTGAGGACGGTCGCGACGTCATGCATCGAGCATCACCGGCTTCCGTTCGCGTGCGGACCGCGCCAGCGCCAGAGCCAGCCGGTGGGTCTTGAGCGCCTCCCGGTACGGGACGCGCACGTCGGCCTCCTTACCCTGGACGGCGTCGACGAACGCGCGATCCACCGCCACTTTGGCCTCGCCGCCGTCCCGCAGCCGCTGCTCGCCGTCGACGACCAGCTCGGTCTCGCTCAGCTCCAGCGCGATGCCCTCGGCGTGCACCTCCAGCCCCGCCCGGTGCTTGCGGTCCAGCAGGCAGCAGGTGGCCAGCAGCCCCGTGGCGCCGGCGGCGAAGCTCATGACGGCGGCGGTGGCCCGGTCCACCTCGCCGTCCACGGCGTTCCCGGCGGGCACCGCGTGCACCATCGTCACCTCGCCCACGAGCAGCCGCGCCAGGTCCAGCACGTGGACGGCCTGCTCGACGGTCTGACCGCCGGACCTGCCCGGATCGAGCCACCAGGCGACCGGCGGCACCTTGTCCAGCCAGTGACCCAGCGCGAGCCGTACCGGCCGATCGGCCAGCAGGTCCCGGGCGCGGTCGAGGATGTCCAGGTAGCGCCAGTGGTGGCCGACGGCGGAGGGCAGCCCGCGCCGGTCGATCTCGTCCGCGATCGACTCCGCGGTGGCCAGGTCGAGCGAGAGCGGCTTCTCCACGAAGATCGGGAGATCGCAGGCCAGGATGTCACGCTCGGGGTCACCGTGCGCGAAGGGAGGCACGCACACGTACACGGCATCCAGCCCGCCCGCGCTCAGCAGGTCCGCATGGTCGCCATAGGCGGGGGAGCCGTGCTTGGAGGCCAGCGCCGCGGCTCTGCGAGGATCGGTATCGGCGATCCCGGCGATCGTCACGTCGGGGAAACCTGATAGGACGTCGGCATGACGGGCGGCGACATTGCCGGCCCCTACGATGCCCACACGGATGGCGGGAGACATAACCCGGCATATCCCACGCCCTCCAGAAAACAAACAAATACGTTCGAAGAGTCATCAAGGGGGCAGTTGTCGCCGACCTGACCTCCAAAGATCGGGGTTGACTGCATGAAATCAGATCTGGAGGCCTTGACGAGGGTCCGGGAATGGTACGGACTCCACTCCAGCACGGCCGCCGACTGGCCGGTCGACTCTCTCCTGCTGGCCAAGGGAGCCACCACGGTGAGCGTGGTGCTGCCGGCCCACAACGAGGAGTCGACGGTGGGCGACATCGTCACCGCGATCCGCCGCGACCTGGTGGAACGGGCTCCGCTCGTGGACGAGATCGTCGTGGTCGACTCCCTGTCCACCGACGCGACCGCCTCCAGGGCGGCCGCGGCGGGCGCCCGGGTCGTCGCCCAGGAAGCGGTGCTCTCCCACCTTCCGCCGCTGACCGGGAAGGGCGAGGCGCTGTGGAAGGGGCTGGCCGCCACGACCGGGGACATCGTCGTGTTCGTGGACGCGGACCTGCGCGACTTCGGCTCGCACTTCGTCTCCGGCCTGCTCGGGCCGCTGCTGCTGGACCGTGACATCCAGTTCGTCAAGGGCTCGTACGAACGCCCGTACACGGGCGCGGACGGGGTGGCCCACCGCGGCGGCGGCGGGCGCGTGACCGAACTCGTGGCCCGCCCGCTGCTCAACATGTTCTGGCCGGAGCTGTCCGGCTTCGCCCAGCCGCTCGGCGGCGAGTACGCGGCCCGCCGCGAGGTGCTGGAGCAGGTCCCCTTCGTCACCGAGTACGGCGTCGAGTTCGGGCTGCTGGTGGACCTCCTGCAGCTCGCCGGCCTGGACGCGATGGCCCAGGTGGACCTGGGCGTGCGGGTCCACACCCACCAGTCGGTGGCCGCGCTCGGCCGGATGGCCGGGCAGATCATGCTGACCGCCTGGTCCCGTCTGGAACGCCAGGGCCGCCTCGTCTCCCCGGAGTCGCCCGCCCACACGCTGTTGCAGTTCGGCCTGGATGGGCAGGCGGACCTGGTGGACGTGGGCGTGGCCGAGCGGCCGCCCCTGGCCACTCTCGTCTTAGAGGAGGACGTGGCTTGAACATCCTGCTGAACGCCGGGCCCTGGCTCCCCGTACCGCCTCCTGGATACGGCGGCATCGAGAACGTCGTCGCCACCCTGATCCCCGAGCTGCGCGCTCGGGGGGTGCGGGTGGTGCTGGCCTCGGTGGGGACGAGCGCCATCGAGGTGGACGAGCTGATCAGCGTCTACGCCGACGGCCAGTTCCCCCACCTGCAGAAGCCGTACAACCAGGTCATGGGCATCGCCCACGCCCACCAGGCGCGCGTGGCCGAGGAGCTGCGCCGCCGCGACGACATCGACCTCGTCCACGACCACCTCGAAGTGGTCGGCCCCGGCGTGCTGGCGGCGCTGGACGGCCCGCCCGTCCTGCACACCCTGCACTGGGACCTGCACAAGCACGCCGCCTTCTATGACTCCTTCCCTCACAAGATCGCCGTCAACGGCGTCTCCCACTCCCAGCTCGCCCGCGCCCCCGAGGCGCTGCGCCGGGCCGCGCTGGGGGCCGTGCACCTGGCCACCCCGCTCGCGGGCACCGGCCTGCGGGTCGAGCGGGGCGAGCACCTGGTGGTCATGGGCCGCGTGTGCGGGCTCAAGGGCCAGCACGTGGCCGCCCGCATCTGTCAGAAGCTCGGCCTGCCGCTGACGCTGGCCGGCCCGGTGAGCGGCCTCGACACGCCCGCCGAGCTGGAGGCCGTCGCCCAGGACCCGTCCCACCCGCTCTACGGCCACCCCGACGTGCGCTACCTCGTCGACCACGTCTCCACCTACCTCGACGGCGACCGCGCCACCTGGATCGGCTCGGTCGGCGGCGAGGACCGCGACCGGCTCTACGCCTCCGCCCGCGCCTCGTTGTTCCCCATCCAGTGGGACGAGCCGGGCGGCACCGCCGTCGTCGAGGCGCTGGCCCTGGGCGTGCCGCCGGTCGGCCTGCGCCGCGGCTGCCTGCCGGAGATCATCGACCACGGCCGCACCGGCTTCCTCGCCGACACCGAGGAGGAGCTCGCGGAGTGGATACTCCGGGTGGACGAGATCGACCCGGAGGAGTGCCGCCGCGAGGCCGCCCGCCGCTTCTCACCGGCCGTCATGGCGGAGCGCTACCTGGAGCTGTACGAGCGGGCGATCAGGAGAAGCCCCGTGGCAGCACGGTGACCGGGACCGGGGCGGCGCGCAGCATCTTCATCGCCAGCTCGCCCAGGAACACCCGGTGCGGCTGGGCGTCCTCGCTCGCCGCGCAGATCAGCAGCTCGCCCGGGAGCCACGTGGCGGTCTCCATCGCGGCCGCCACGTCGTGGCCCTCGGCGACGTCGGCCTCCGCCTCGATCCCCGCGGTCTCCCAGGCCAGGCGCACGGCCAGCGCCAGGTCGTCGCGGATGCGCTCAGGATCGTCGGTGCGCAGGTCGAAGGTGATCAGCCGCAGCGGCACGCCCAGCCGCAGCGCCGCCTGCGACATCCGCGCCACCGCCTCGTCACACTGCGGCCGGTGCACGTACGCGAGCGTGAGCCGGGACAGCTCGCCGGTCGGCGCGAAGCCGGACGGCGCCACCATCACCGCCTCCGGCGACAGGTGGAGCAGGTGGTCGCCGGTGCTGCCGAGGGCGATGCGGCCGTGCTGCCCGCCGGCCGCCGACCCGACCACGATCAGGTCGGCCTTGATCCGGCTGGCCAGCACCCCCAGCCCGCGGCCGGCGCCCCGGCTCTCGAACGCCATGTACTCCGACGGGACGTCCTCCAGCGCCACGCCCGCCTCCGCCAGGTTGGCCTGGGCCTCCACCGCCCGCCCCGGGCTGCCGGGCGGGTAGATCGAGGCCACCGTGAGCTCGCCGCCGGTGACCCGCGTGATGGCCGCGCCGAGGGCCAGCGCCTCCCGCCCGCCCGCGTCGTGGGTGTAGCCGACGATCACGTGCTCTCCGATCACGAAAGCGTCTTTACCCGCGTCGAGCAGGGAATACGCCGTCATTGCAAAGCGTTGCATAACAACGGAGGCGAAAGGAATTGAAGATCACTCTTGACACCAAGTTCATGGGTTCGTCCGGCATGATCACCCTGCGTGACGCCGTCGGGCAGCTTAAGGCCCAGGACCTCGCCTGTACGGTCGCGGGCGACAAGGTAGGGGCGAAGGCGCGGATGTTCGCCGAATGCGTCGAGCGCGGTTTCACGCCGCTCCGCAGCGAGATCATGGCCGCCTGCTACGTGGCCGAGCGCGACGCCGTCACCGAGTCCTTCGAGCGCGGCCTCATCACCCGGGGCGAGCTGGAGCAGACCCAGCTGGCGCTGTCGAGGCGCTTCCTCGGCTCCACCTGATCTTCCTCCTTTCTGACGGCACATCGCGGTGCCATCTCCTCGTAAAGTCGTGTCCATCACCTGTTAATGGATTGGACACGTGTGTATCGCGACATCGTCGACTTCGCACTCACCACGCCGGCCTGGCTGCACACCCTGGCCGAGGTCGGCACCGACGCCGGCCTGTTCATCTTCGCCGCGCTGTTCGTCGTGTGCTGGTGGCGCGCCCGCCACGCTCCCGCGCGCGACCTGGCGATCGCCATCGCCGGACCGGCCGGGATCGTGGGCGCGTACGTGATCAGCGAGGTGCTGAAGCTCCTCGTCAGGGAGGACCGGCCGTGCCGGGGCGGCGTCGTGACGATCGCCGCCTGCCCGCCGGCGGCGGACTGGTCGTTCCCCAGCAACCACTCGGTGATCGCCGCCGGGGCCGCCGGAACCCTCATGCTGGCCTGGCGCGCGCTCGGCTGGGTGGTGGTGCCCCTGGCCGTCGTGATGGCGTTCTCCCGGGTGTTCGTCGGCGTGCACTACCCGCACGACGTGATCGCCGGGTTCGTGCTCGGCCTGGCCCTCGCGCCGCTGCTGGCCCTGCTGATGGTCGGCGCCGTCACCCCGGTGGTCCGCCTGGCCCGGGCACGCCTGTCCGCCGTAGGTTGATCGCATGGAACTGGTGACGGTCGAGGACATCCGGGCGGCCGCCGGGCGGATCGAGCCGGTCGTCGTCCGCACCCCGCTGGTGCCGGTCGGAGACCTCCTGGTCAAGTCCGAGAGCCTGCAACGGGTCGGCTCGTTCAAGATCCGCGGCGCCTACAACGCGGTGGCCCATCTGCGCCCCGCCGGGGTCGTCACCCACTCATCGGGCAACCACGGCCAGGCCCTCGCCTACGCGGCGGCGAGCTTCGGGGTGCCCTGCGTGGTCGTGGTGCCCGAGGGCACGCCCCGCGTCAAGACCGACGCCATCCGCCGCCACGGCGCCGAGCTCGTCGTGGTGCCGCCCGACCGGCGCCTGGCCGCCGCCGCCGAGGTGGCCGCCGGGCGCGGCCTCACGCTGGTGCCGCCGTACGACCATCCGGATGTGATCGCCGGGCAGGGCACGATCGGGCTGGAGATCCTGGCCGACCTGCCCGACGTCGAGGTGGTCGCGGTGCCGGTCAGCGGGGGAGGGCTCGTCTCCGGCATCGCCGCCGCCGTCAAGGCGCTGCGCCCCCGCGCCGCCGTGATCGGCGTCGAGCCCGAACTGGCCGCCGACGCCGCCGAGAGCCTGGCCGCCGGTCGGCTCATCACCTGGGAGCCCGCCCGGACGTTCCGCACGAGCGCCGACGGCCTTCGCGCCGAGCTGTCGGAGCTGACCTTCGCCCACCTGCGCGCGCACGTCGACGCGGTCGTCACCGTCACCGAGGACGAGATCCGCGCCGCCATGCGCCACCTGGCCACCGCCGGACGCCTGGTGGCCGAGCCGAGCGGCGCCGTCGCCACGGCCGCCCGCCTGTCGGGCAAGCTGCCGCGCGGGCTGACGGTGGCGGTGCTGTCGGGCGGCAACGTCGACCCCGCCCTGCTGCGCGAGGTGTTTCAGACCGCCGACCAGGAGTGACGGCTGAGGAAGCCCCGCTCGCCCGTCGCGTACTCGTGGAAGGCGCGCCGCACCTCCTCCAGCTCCGCCACCTCGGCGCGCACCATCGCGCCCTCCTTGTACTCCAGCTCGTAGCCGGGGGAGACCTGGATGAAGTGGTGGCCGAAGGTCACCAGCGCCACGAACGGGTTCTGTGGCGACATGGTGCCGAGCACGTCGTGCACCAGCCCCAGATCGGGATCGTGCACGATGAGCCCGTCGCCGGTGTGGAGCTGCATGCCCTGGTAGACCCCGAGCGGCGCCACGTTGTGGACGAGGTCGCGCTGCGGGTCGTAACACACCAGCCCGTACGCGCGCGCGACCTCGAACACCTGGGCCGACATCTCGTCCATGGTCTCCAGGTCCATCGTCACCAGCACGTGGTCCCCGTAGACGGTGACGGTGCCCGGCAGCTCCTTGGCGACCTCCGGCAGCTCCCTCTGAACGGGCTCGCCCTTGCGGACCTCCAGATAGGCGGCCCGTGCCTGGTCCCTGGAGACGGGCACGGGCGCGTCCCACACCATCAACTCAACGCTCACCCGTCCATCTTGTCGGACCAAGGCCGCACTTGATGGGGTACCAGCTGGAACCGAGCCGAAACCGCGCCCTGACGCAGCCCGCCCGGCGTGGCGTCGCTACGTGGTGGCGGCCGGCTTCTCCGTCTCGGGCACCAGCTGGATCGTGCAGTGCATGCACCGGCGGGCCTCGATCGGGATCTCGCCCAGGCACTCCGGGCACTCCTTCGTGGTGGCCGCCTTGTCGCGGTCGAACAGGGTGACGAGCCGCGTCATCGGCAGCACGACCAGCCAGTAGACCACCGCCGCGATGATCAGGAAGGTGATCAGGTGGTTGAGGAAGTCGCCGTACTTGAACTCGCTGCCGTTGACGGTGAACGAGTACTGCGCGAAGTCCGGCTGGCGCCCCCCGGTGACGGCGCCGATCAGCGGCGTGATCAGGTCGCGGACGAGGGCCTGCACGAGCCCGCTGAAGGTCGCGCCGACGATGACGGCCACCGCCAGCTCGACGATGTTGCCGCGCAGCAGGAATTTTCTGAAACCAGCCATAGCAGGCAACCGTATGTAGGCGGCCAAGCACAGGTCAACACAGGGTTTCAGACGGCGTCGAAGCGTCCGGCTTTGACCGCGTCCCGGAACTCTTCCCACTCCTCGCGATCGAAGCCGTCCACGGGCGTGGGATCCGGACCCGTACGAGAGGGCTTCGGCCCGCGGTTCCCCGTGAACCGTCCAGCCGGGCGGCTCACCGCTCGCCCGTACGAGGTGATCGGAGCGGAACGAGGGGAAGGTACTGGTCGCGTCAGAGGGAAACGAGGCCGGGCTTGTCCGGTAGGGCGGGGGAACGGAACATGGGAGGGACCGGGAGGAAGCCTCGATGATCGAAATCTGGCCGGGAGATCCTTACCCGCTCGGGGCGACCTATGACGGCGCCGGCACCAACTTCTCGCTCTACACCGAGGTCGCGGATGCCGTGGAGCTGTGCCTGTTCGACGAGGACAACCGCGAGGAGCGGGTGAAGCTCACCGAGGTCGACGGCTTCATCTGGCACGGCTACCTGCCGGGCATCGGGCCCGGCCAGCGCTACGGCTACCGGGTGCACGGTCCGTACGACCCGGCGCACGGGCTGCGCTGCAATCCGAACAAGCTGCTGCTCGACCCGTACGCGATGGCGATCGAGGGCGGGGTGACCTGGCACGAGGCGGCGTACGGTTACCGGTTCGGGCATCCCGACACCCGCAACGACCTCGATTCGGCGCCGTACGTGCCGCGCTCGATCGTCGTCAACCCGTTCTTCGGCTGGGGTCACGACCGGCCGCCGGCGACCCCGTACCACGACACGGTGATCTACGAGGCGCACGTGCGGGGGCTGACCATCAGCCATCCGAAGATCCCCGCGCGGGTGCGCGGCACCTACGCCGCGCTCGGCCATCCGGTGATCACCGACCATCTGACGAAGCTGGGCGTCACGGCGCTGGAGCTGATGCCGGTCCACCAGTTCGTCACCGACCACGTACTGGAGCAGCGCGGGCTGTCCAACTACTGGGGCTACAACTCGATCGGCTTCTTCGCGCCGCACAACCGCTACTCCAGCACCGGGCAGCGGGGCCAGCAGGTGCTGGAGTTCAAGGCCATGGTGAAGGCACTGCACGAAGCCGGCATCGAGGTCATCCTGGACGTCGTCTACAACCACACGGCCGAGGGCAACCACCTGGGGCCGACGCTGGGCTTCCGCGGCATCGACAACCCCAACTACTACCGGCTGGTCGACAACGACAAGCGCTACTACATGGACACCACCGGCACCGGCAACAGCCTGCTCATGCGCTCGCCGCACGTGCTGCAGATGATCATGGATTCGCTGCGTTACTGGGTCATCGAGATGCACGTCGACGGGTTCCGGTTCGACCTGGCCTCGACGCTGGCCCGGGAGCTGCACGAGGTCGACCGGCTGAGCGCGTTCTTCGACCTGGTGCAGCAGGACCCGGTGCTGTCGCAGGTCAAGCTCATCGCCGAGCCGTGGGACGTCGGGCCCGGCGGCTACCAGGTGGGCAACTTCCCGTCGCGGTGGACCGAGTGGAACGGCCGCTACCGCGACACCATCCGCGACCTGTGGCGCGGCCAGCCGGCCACGATGCCGGAGTTCGCCTCCCGCTTCACCGGGTCGAGCGACCTCTACCAGGCCGACACCCGCCGCCCCGCCGCCTCGATCAACTTCGTCACCTGCCACGACGGCTTCACGCTGCGGGACCTCGTCTCGTACGACCACAAGCACAACGAGGCCAACAAGGAGGGCAACCGCGACGGCACCGACGACAACCGGTCCTGGAACTGCGGCGCGGAGGGCCCGGCGGGCTGGGCCATCGAGTCCCTGCGCGAGCAGCAGAAGCGCAACTTCCTGACCACGCTGTTCCTGTCGCAGGGCGTGCCGATGCTGTCGCACGGCGACGAGCTGGGCCGCACCCAGCAGGGCAACAACAACGGCTACTGCCAGGACAACGAGCTGACCTGGGTCGACTGGTCGGACGTGCGGGAGAACTGGCTGCTGCTGGAGTTCACCCAGAGCCTGGCGGCGCTGCGCAAGAAGCATCCGGTCTTCCGCCGCAGGCGGTTCTTCTACGGCAAGCCCGTACGGGGGCTCAGCGACATCGCCTGGCTGACCCCGTCGGGCGAGGAGATGACCGACAGCGACTGGAACGTCGGCTACGCCAAGTCGCTGGCCGTCTTCCTCAACGGCGAGGCCATCACCGAGCCCGACCGGCGCGGCCGGCCCATCAGGGACGACTCGTTCCTGCTGCTGTTCAACGCGCACCACGACACCATCCGCTTCACGATCCCCAAGGACTACGGCGAGATGTGGCAGACCGAGATAGACACCGCGATGCCGATCAGATTGGACGTGCGCATGTGCCGCGCCGGGGAGGGCGTGGCGGTGCCGGGGCGGAGTGTGCGGGTGCTGCGCCGTGTCTGATTCCCTGACCAGGCCCGTCTCGACCTACCGGCTGCAGCTGACCCCCGACTTCGGCTTCGCCCAGGTGGCGGAGATCGCGGGCTATCTGCGCGACCTCGGGGTCAGCCACGTCTACCTGTCGCCGATCCTCCAGGCGACGCCCGGCTCCCTGCACGGCTACGACGTCACCGACCACTCCAGGATCCGCGAGGAGTTCGGCGGCGCGAAGGGCTTCCGCGAGATGGCCGAGCAGCTCGCGGCGCACGATCTCGGCGTCGTGCTCGACCTGGTGCCCAACCACATGAACACCAGGAACGCCGCGTTCTGGTCGGTGCTGAAGGACGGTCCGGAGTCCCCGTACGCGCGCTGGTTCGACATCGAGTGGGAGGACGGCAAGGTCGCGCTGCCCGTGCTCGGCGACGACACCGAGCCGGTCGTCGACGGCGACGTGCTGCGCTACCACGAGCACGAGTTCCCCTATCCGGGCCACTACCGGCTGGTCGACTGGCGGGAGGGGCCCGGATACCGGCGCTTCTTCGACGTGTCCACCCTGATCGGGCTGCGGGCCGAGGACCCGGAGGTGTTCTTCGCCACCCACGAGGTGATCTTCTGGCTGCTCGACGAAGGGCTGGCCGACGGGCTGCGGGTCGATCACCCCGACGGCCTCGCCGACCCCCGGGGCTATCTGGAACGGCTGCGCGCCAGGTCCGGCGGCACCTGGACGGTCGTGGAGAAGATCCTCATCGGGGAGGAGCGGCTGCCCGCCGACTGGGCGTGCGACGGCACCACCGGCTACGAGACGCTCAACCGGGTCACCGGCCTGTTCGTCGACCCCGGTGGCAAGCGGCCGCTGGTCGAGCTGTTCACCCGGCTGACCGGCGAGCCCGCCGACTACCGGCAGGTCATGACCCTGGCCAAGCAGGAGGTCGTCGACCTGTTCTTCGGCGCCGAGGTGAGCCGGCTGGCCCGCGCCGCCTCCTGCGACCCGGCGGCGGTCGCCGAGCTGCTCGCCGCCATGCCGGTCTACCGGGCGTACGTGGTGCCGGGCGAGCCGCCGCCCGCCGTGTCGGTCGAGATCGTCGAGGGGGCGGCCGCGGTCTGCTCCTCCGCCGTCCACCCGCTCGTCGAGCAGGTCCTGCACGGGCCGCCCGAGGTGATCACCCGGTTCCAGCAGGCCTGCGGTCCCGTCATGGCCAAGGGCGTCGAGGACACCGCGCTCTACCGGTGGTTCCCGCTGTCGTGCCTGAACGAGGTCGGATGGGAGCCGGACCACTTCGGCGTGCCGGTCGAGGAGTTCCACGACTACTGCGCGGCCATGCCGCCGCACACCATGACCACGCTGTCCACCCACGACACCAAGCGCTCGGAGGACGTGCGGGCCCGGCTCTCGGTGCTGTCGGAGCTGCCCGAGGAGTGGGAGAAGGCGGTGTCGGAGTGGTCGGCGCAGGTCGCCTTCGACCGCCGGCTCGACTACCTGGCCTGGCAGAACCTCATGGCCGCCTGGCCGATCTCGGCCGGCCGGTTCACCGACTACCTGCTGAAGGCGGCGCGCGAGGCCAAGACCGCGATCTCGTGGGTGCGCCCCGACCCGGACTACGAGCGGGGGCTGCGCGCGTTCGCCGAGGCGGCCGTGCGGCTGCCGGTCGGCGAGTTCACCGAGCGGATCGACCGCTACGCGATGGCGAACTCGCTCGGGGCCAAGCTCGTGCAGCTCATGATGCCCGGCGTGCCCGACGTCTACCAGGGCAACGAGACGACCGACTTCTCCCTGGTCGACCCCGACAACCGGCGGCCCGTCACATATCCGCGCACCCCCGCCTCCGCCTGGGACGCCGCCAAGCTACGGGTCACCACCCAGGGGCTGCGCCTGCGCCGGCGCGTCGGCCCCGCCGCACCGTACACGCCGCTGCGCGCGGACGGCGCGGCGGCGGAGCACGTGATCGCGTTCGCCCGAGGCGGCGACGACCCCACCGGGACCGGTGTCGGCGCGCGGGCCGTCGCCGTCGTCACCCGGCTGCCCGTCGGCCTGGAGCGGCGCGGCGGCTGGGGCGGCACCACGCTGTCGCTGCCGCCGGGCACCTGGCGCGACCTGTTCGGCGGCGGCGTGCACACCGGCCGGGTCCCCCTGGCCCACCTGCTCGGTTCCCTTCCCGTCGCACTCCTGGAGCGAAATGATCTTTGACGTGTGGGCCCCCAACGCCACGGCCGTCGAGGTCCTGGTCCTGGGCGAGCGGCGCGGGCTGTCCGCCGGGACGGACGGCTGGTGGTCGCTCGACGTGCCGGACGCCGTGCACGGCACCAGCTACGCGTTCGTGATCGACGGCGACGGCCCTTACCCCGACCCCCGCTCCCGCCGGCAGCCCGAGGGCGTCTTCGGGCCCAGCGCCGTGTACGACCACGCCCGCTACACCTGGTCCGACCACGACTGGAAGGGTCGCGACCTGCGCGGCGGGGTGATCTACGAGCTGCACATCGGCACGTTCACCCCCGAGGGCACGTTCCAGGCCGCCGCCGGCAGGCTGGACCATCTCGTCGAGCTGTGCGTCGACTTCGTGGAGATCATGCCGGTCGCGCCGGTGCCCGGCACCCGCAACTGGGGCTACGACGGGGTCGACCTGTACGCGGTGAACGAGACCTACGGCGGGCCCGACGGGCTCAAGACCTTCGTCGACGCCTGCCACCGGGCCGGCATCGGCGTCATCCTCGACGTGGTCTACAACCACCTGGGGCCGTCGGGCAACTTCCTGCACCCGTTCGGCCCGTACTTCGGCGGGTTCGAGGGGAGCTACTGGGGCGAGGCGGTCAACCTGGACGGGCCCGGCTCCGACGTGGTGCGCCGCTACTTCATCGAGAACGCGTTGCAGTGGCTGCGCGACTACCACGTCGACGGCCTGCGGCTGGACGCCGTGCACGCGCTGCACGACAGGCGCGCCACCCACCTGCTGGCCGAGCTGGCCGAGGAGGTGGACGCGCTGTCGTGCGCGACCGGCCGGCCGCTGACGCTGATCGCCGAGTCCGACCTGAACGACCCGCGCATGGTGCGTTCCCTGGACGCGGGCGGCCTGGGCATGACCGCCCAGTGGAACGACGACGTGCACCACGCGCTGCACACCGCGGTGAGCGGCGAGACCCACGGCTACTACGCGGACTTCGCCGGGCTGTCCGCCCTGGCGAAGGTGTTCACCGACGGCGTCCTGCACGACGGCGGCTACTCCAGCTTCCGCCGCCGCTCCCACGGCCGGCCCTACACCGGCGTCCCCGGCCACCGGCTGGTCGCCTGCCTGCAGAACCACGACCAGATCGGCAACCGGCCGATGGGCGACCGGCTGCCGATGCCCGCGCTCAAGCTCGGCGCGGGCCTGCTGCTGACCTCGCCGTTCACGCCGATGCTGTTCATGGGGGAGGAGTGGGGGGCGGGGACGCCTTTCCTGTTCTTCTCCGACCACGCCGAGCCCCACCTGCGCGAGAGCGAGGGCGGGCGCAGGGAGAAGGAGTTCGAGGGCTTCGGCTACACATGGGAGGCGCCCGACCCGTCGGCGGAGGAGACGTTCCTGAGCTGCAAGCTCGACTGGCAGGAGCTGAAGGACGAGGCGCACTGGTCGCTGCTGTGCTGGTACCGCGACCTGATCGCGCTGCGCAAGGCGCTGCCCGAGCTGACCGACCCGCGCCTCGACCGGGTCAGGGTGGAGACCGATCCGGCGGGGAAGTGGCTGGTCGTGTGGCGGGGCGAGGTGTGCGTGAGCGTGAACTTCAGCACGGACACGGTCACGGTGCCGGTGCCGCTGGGCGGGCTGCTGCTGTCGTCGGACGAACCGGTGGCGGAGGACGGGCAGGGGGTACGGCTCCCGGGCCAGTCCCTGGTGGTCCACCGCCCCTCCTCCTGAGCGTCCGCCGTCCACAGGCGGTGGGTCCCGCACCGGGTCATCCACAGAACGTGATTCGTGCCCGCGCGCCCCGGCGCGCTCCGCCGATCCTGGGGGCCCGACCACCGGAGGCCCTCGTGAAGATCGTCCTGCCCCTGCCCGTCACCCTGACGTCCCTGTTCGTCGTCACGCTCACCGGCGGCGCCTTCGAGCCCTGGCACCTGACCGGCCCCCACAGGAAGGCCGCCATGGCCGCGCTCGGCTCCCGCCGCCTGCGGCTCACCCACCACCCCACCCCGTGGAAACCCGCCGCCGTCGCCCTCACCCCCGGCGAGCGCCGCCTGCTGCGCCGCTCCAGACAGCACCTCACCGTCTCCTCGGCCGCGCCGCCCCACGACCAACCGGCCGCCGTCCAGGCCGCCAGGGCCGTCGCCCGCGCCCTCGCCCAGGCGTACGGCGGCATCCTGGCCGACCCGCTGACCGGCGCCGTCCTGCCCGCCCACGACCCGGAGCCCACCGCCTTCCACCTGGCCGACGGCTGGCTCGGCTGGGACGTCCAGGTCCACGACGCCGCCACCTGCTCGCCGTGGGACCCCGCGGGCATCGGCGCCTGCGACGGCCTCATGGTCACCTCCCGCGGGCTGCGCAGGTTCGGCCTCCCGGAGATCACCCTCGACGGCGCGGCCTGCGCCCACACCCTGTGCGCCACCAACCTCCTGCGTACGGTGGCCGCCCGCCTGGTCGCCGGCCACCTCGCCTTCGCCGCCGCCCACCCCGGGGCCCGCCGCCGCGCCATCGACGACCACCTCCCCCTCCCGCCCGCCCCCCTCGGTGTCCGCCTCACCCCCTGCGC
>NZ_JAHKRN010000130.1 GCF_019396385.1 Nonomuraea harbinensis
CCAAGGACGCGGTGGAGCGGGTGTTCGAGCTGACGCAGGGGCAGCCGTGGCTGGTCAACGCCCTCGCCCACGAGATCATCATCAAGATGGGGGTGACCGGCGCCGTCACTGCCGGGCAGGTGGACGAGGCCAAGGAGCGGTTGATCAGGGCGCGCGCCATCCACCTGGACGCCCTCGTCGCGCGGTTGTACGAACCACGGGTGGAACGGGTGATCGGACCGATCGTGGCGGGAATTTGGCCCGGCACGGACACCTCTTTCGACGACGACGTCTCCTACGTGCACGATCTGGGCCTCATCCGGGGGACCCGGGATCTGGAGATCGCCAACCCGATCTATCGGGAGGTTCTGCTACGGGTCCTGGGCGACCGTACGGAGCGGTTCGTGAAGGCCGACCCACACAGCTTCGTGCTGCCGGACGGCAGGTTCGACCTGGAGCGGCTGCTGCGGGAGTTCGTGGTGTTCTGGCGCGAGCACGGGGAGGTGCTCATCCGGCAGGAGGGCTACCACGAGGCCGCCTGCCAGATCATCCTCATGGCCTTCCTGCACCGCCTGGTCAACGGCGGAGGCTATCTCGATCGCGAGTACGCCGCCGGCACCAAACGCCTGGACGTGCTCGTCCGCTGGCCCTACACCGGCCCCGGCGGCGAACGCCTGGTGCAGCGCGAGGCGATGGAGCTCAAGGTCTGGCGAGCAGGCAAGGACGACCCGCTGACCGAAGGGCTGGCCCAGCTCGACGGATATCTGGACCGGCTCAGCCTCACCACCGGCGT
>NZ_JAHKRN010000018.1 GCF_019396385.1 Nonomuraea harbinensis
GGGCTGATCACCATCGACTGACCGGCCGCCCACCGACCGGCGCCGGGACCTCAGCCCCCTGAGGTCCCGGCGCCCGCATCTCCGGGAGGGCGCGAAGTCCTGCGGAACGGGAGCTCTCGGGGCAAGATCGAGACTTGGGATCTTCCTCGCGTTAGGCTCAGTCGCGTACAGCCCCTTCCCGGAAGGCACGACGATGACCGACGATCCGCTCAGCCGTGTGAACACCGAGATCCCGAGCCCGGCCCGGATCTACGACCTGTGGCTGGGCGGCAAGGACAACTACGAGGTCGACCGCGTCGTCAGCGAGCAGATCCTCCAGGCGGTCCCCGAGCTGCCGATCCTGGCCAAGACGAACCGCGAGTTCCTCGGCCGGGCGGTGCGCTACATGGCCGGGGAGGCGGGCGTCCGCCAGTTCCTCGACATCGGCACCGGGATCCCCACGGCCGACAACACCCACCAGGTCGCCCAGTCGGTCTCGCCCGACTGCAAGGTCGTGTACGTCGACAACGACCCGGTGGTGCTGGCCCACGCGCGGGCGCTGCTGCGCGGGCCGGGGCAGGGCGACACCTGGTTCATCGACAGCGACCTGCGCGAGCCCGCCGAGATCGTGGCCGCGGCGGCCGAGTACCTGGACTTCTCGCAGCCGGTCGGGCTGGTGCTGCTGGGCGTGGTGGAGTTCCTGCCCGACAGCGACCGGCCCAAGGAGATCATCCAGCGACTGATGGCCCCCATGGCCCCGGGCAGTCACCTGGCCATCTCCCACGGCCTGGTCGGCAAGCAGCTGGAGGACGGGGTGCGCAGCTGGAACGAGAGCGGCGCCGTACCGATCACGCTGCGCACGCACGAGCAGCTGACCGGCTTCTTCGACGGGCTGGAACTGCTGGAGCCGGGCGTGGTGGCGCTGCCGCGCTGGCGCCCCACGCCTGAGACGCTCTACGCCGACCGGGAGGCCGTCTACTACGCGGGCGTGGGCCGCAAGCCGTAGTCAGGAGAACGCGGCGGCGTTCTCCTCGATCCACTGGCGGAAGGTGCGGGGCGGCCGTCCGGTGACCTGTTCGACGGTGGGCCGCACCGTGCGGCCCACCTCCGGGGTGTCGGCGCGCACGGTGAGGAAGAACGCGACGTCCTCCTCGGAGTAGCCCTGCCGCCGCCACTCGGCGGTGATCTGCTCGAGGCTCAGCTCGACGAAGCGGATCTCCCTGCCGAGGACCTCGCCCAGCACCCGTACCTTGTCAGCCGTGGTGAACACCTCCGGGCCCGTCACCACGTACTCCCGCCCGGCGTGCCCCCCGGAGGTGAGCGCGGCGGCGGCCACGGCGGCGATGTCCGCGTCGTGCACCATGGCGCTCCTGGCCTCGGGGAACCCGTCGCGGACCACGCCCTCCTCCTTGACGGAGCCGGCCCATTCGAGGACGTTCGACATGAACTCCACCGGTCCCACGAACGTCCACTCCAGGTCGCTCGCCGCGACCGCCTCCTCCAGCGGGCTCCTGGACAGCCCGCCCTGGAGCACCGTCACCCTGCGCACCCCGGCCTCGACCGCGGCGGCCACGATGGCGGGGCCGTTCGCCAGGGGCGAGTAGTCGGCCCCGTCGAAGGTGATCAGATGGGCGGCGGTGACGCCTTCGAAGGCGGCGGCCAGGGATCCGGCGTCGGCCAGGTTGCCGGCGACGGCCCGCGCGCCTTCCGGCAGGTTCGCGCGCGCCGGGTCGCGGGTGAGTGCGCGCACCCGGTGGCCGGCGGCCAGCAGCCGCTCCACGAGCGGGCGGCCCACGTTGCCGGTGGCGCCGGTGACGAGGATGGTCATGCGGATCTCCTTCGGTCGGTGACGCCCGAACGGTAGGAGATCTCGCGGTCAGTTCCTGTCCGCGAGCGGGGCCTTTCACCGGGGACGCACCGTACGGCCGCCCGGCCGGGCCGGGCGGCCGGGACCTGGAAGGAGGCTAGAGGCCGGGCGCGGGCTGCCAGAGGCTGATGACCGTGCCCTGGTCGTCGGTGCAGGCGCAGCCGCGGCCCGACTTGCTCTCGTACGGCTCGTCCGTGGTGCCGCCCAGCTCGTGGACCCGGGCGATGGCGGCGTCGAGGTCGTCGACCTTGTAGTAGAGGTTCGGCTGGGACGACGGGCCGCCGGCGTTCAGGCCCATGGGCAGGGTGCTGTTGGTGACGTGCAGGTACGTCTCGTGCTCGCGCGTGAACTCCCAGCCGAACAGCGGCCCGTAGAAGGCCGCCGCCCGGTCCAGGTCCTTCACCGACAGGGTGTAGTAGCCGAGCTCGGTAGGCATACGCGAAACCTCCGCGATAATATTCAACGACAACGTTAAGCACTAATCTAACCGAGAAGGCAACGATTAACCAACACGTTAACGACTTGGACGCGACGCTGGCCGCGCTCGCCGACCCGACCCGGCGCAAGGTGATCGACCTGCTGCGCGACGGCCCCCGGCCGGCCGGGGAGCTGGCGGAGGCGGTCAGCATGAGCGCGCCCGCGCTGAGCAGGCACCTGCGGGTGCTGCGCGCGGGCGGCCTGGTACGCGCCGAGGCCGGCGGCGACGACGCCCGGCTGCGCGTCTACACCCTGCGGCCCGAGCCGTTCACCGCGTTGCAGGCCTGGCTGGACCAGGTGCAGGCGTTCTGGGCCGAGCAGCTCGGCTCCTTCAAGGACCACGTGGAGCGCGGCCGGTGAGCACCGTCAGGGCCGGCGTCACCGTGCCGGTGGACCCCGCGACCGCCTTCCGGGTCTTCACCGACGAGATCGACGCCTGGTATGTGCGCGGCCGGCACAGCTGGGTCGACCCGGAGCGGGCCGTCGGCATCCGGTTCCAGCACGGCTACCTGCGCGAGCTGTGGTCCGACGGCGGCCACGTCGACACCGGCCGGATCCTCACCTGGGATCCGCCGCACCGCCTGGTCTGGGCCGACCTGATCAACCCGACCGGCCGGATGGAGATCGAGGTCGCGTTCACCGAGGTCGACGGCGGCACCGAGGTGACGCTGGAGCACCGGGGGCTCGACACGCTGCCGCCCGACGTGGCCGGGCGGATCCGGCGCGGCTACTCGTGGAACATCGTGCTGGGCTGGTTCGCCCGCCGGTGGGCCTAGCGTTTGCCGTACTTCTTGTGCACGGCCTGCTTGGTGACGCCGATCGCGTGCGCGATCTGCGCCCAGGGCAGGCCGGCCACCCGGGCCCGCCGCACCTGGACGGCCTCCACCCGCTCGATCTCGCGGCGCAGCGCGGCGGTGGCCTGCAGCGCGCGCAGCGGGTCTTCGTCCTGGGCCTGCCGCACCAGCTCGGCCAGATCGTCCGCCATGGTCTAAAGGTAGTCCAGCAACAGCCGGGTGACCTCCTCCGGCCGTTCCAGAGCGGGCAGATGGCCGGCCCACTCCAGCTCGACCAGCTCGGCGTCCGCCAGCCGGCCGGCCAGGTGGCGGGCGCCGGCGCGGAAGTACGGCAGGTCGTACGGGCCGGTGACGATCAGGGCGGGCACCTTGATCGCGTCGAGGTCGTACTCCGGCGAGAACTGCGAAGGCTCGGGGTCGGCGGCCAGCTGCCCCGCGAACGCGTGCCGCTGCATCTCCACCACCCGCCGCCGGGTGGCCTCGTCCGCCTCCGGCCCGAGCCAGGTGCGGGCGTTCAGCTCGGCGGCGCCCTCGACGTCGCCGGCCTCCAGCAGCCGGTCCTCCTCCTCGCCGAACGCCACCACGTCCTCGGTCTCGGGCAGGCCGGAGCCGGGGTTCATGAGCACCAGCCGGGTGGCCAGGCCGGCCAGCTGCAGCGCGACCCGGCACCCGTACGAGGAGGCGACCAGCGCCGCCCGCTCGACGCCGAGCTCGGCGAGCACCTCGGCCACGTCGCCGGCGTCGCTGTAGGGCCGGTCGGCCTGGTACGGGGTGTGGCCGAACCCCCGGTAGTCGACCCTGATCACCTGGAACCGCGCGGCGAGCGCGTCCCACTGGCCGTCCCACATGCCGGCGTCGGCGGCGCTCGACGGCAGCAGCACCACCGGCTCGCCCTCGCCCGCCCGCTCGTACCAGATCGTCATCGGCCCTCCAGCGCCAGTCGCACACCCAGCCCGACGAGGACGGCGCCGGACACCTGCTCCAGCCGCCGCTTGACCGCGGGCCGCCCGAGCAGGTCCTTGGCCCGGGTCACCGCCCACACCAGCAGCCCGTACCAGAGCATGTCGACCAGCACCCAGACGACGGCGAGCGTGACCAGGGTGAGCGGCACATCTGCGCCCTGCGGCACGAACTGCGGCAGGAACGACATCGCGAACACCGCCGCCTTCGGGTTGGCCACGCACGTGCCGAGCCCCGCCAGGTAGGCGCGGCGGCACCCGTCCACCGGCGTGACCTCGACGGCGGCGGCCCCGCCCTTGCGGGCCTGCCACAGCGCCTGCGCGCCCATCACCACCAGGACGACCGCGCCGGTGACCCGCATGACGTCGTAGGCGAGCTGTGAGGCGAGCAGCAGCGCCGACAGCCCGAAGGCGGCGGCCAGCCCCCACAGCAGGATGCCGGTCTCGTTGCCGAGCGTGGCCGCCATGCCGGAGCCGCGCCCGGAGCGGAGCGTCTGGCGCAGGATGACGGCGGTGCTGACGCCCGGGGCCATCGCCACCAGGACACACGCGCCGATGAACGCTAGGAGATACATACCGGGCATCGTGCCAGGAACGGGCCCGACTTACTCATACATTTTCCGCAGCTCCGCCACCGCCTCCACCATGAGAGCGCGCAGTTCGGGCGGGCCGAGCACCTCCACACCCGCGCCCATGCGCAGCAGCAGCCAGCGGGCGTGGGTGATCGACTCGACCGGCAGGGTGAGCGTCCGCCACCCCTCGGCGTCGGGCTCGGCGGCCCCGGCCAGGGCGCCCGCCACCACGTCCTGGCCCATCGTGTAGGCGAGCAGCTCCTCCATGCCGGGGGCGAGCCTGATCTCGGCGGTCGCGGTGTACATCCGTTCGCGGAACTCGGCCGCGTACGCCTTCCAGAACCCGGCCAGGTCGAAGCCCTCCGGCCGGTCGAAGCGGCCGGGCTCGGCGGCGAGGGTGAGGACGCGCGCCACCCGGTAGGTGCGCGGGCTCTCGCCGGGCGGTGCGGCGACCAGATACCACGACCCGCCCTTGAGCACGAGCCCGTACGGGTGGACGAGCCGCTCGACGACCTGCCGCCCCCAGCGCCGGTAGGTCATCCGCAGCGGCCGCTGCGCCCACACCGCCTCGGCCACCTCGCTCAGGTGGGGCACGTCGTCGGGCCCGCGGTACCAGCCCGGCACGTCCAGCAGGAACCGCTCGCGCATCCTCGCGGCCTGCGAGCGCGGCTCCGGCGGCAGCGCGGCCAGCAGCTTCAGCTCGGCGTTGGCGGCCAGCTCGGCCATGCCCAGCTCGGCGGCGGGGCCCGGCAGCCCGGCCAGGAACAGCGACGACGCCTCCTCGGCGGTCAGCCCGTTGAGCCGGGTGCGGTAGCCGTCGAGCAGCTGGTAGCCGCCGGCGGGGCCGCGGTCGGCGTAGACCGGCACGCCGGCGGCCGACAGGGCCTCCACGTCGCGGTAGATCGTACGGATCGACACCTCGAGCTCCTCGGCCAGCTCGGGCGCGGTCATCCGGCCGCGCGTCTGCAGCAGCAGGAGGAGGGAGAGCAGACGGCTGGCGCGCATGCGCCTATTGTAGAGCGCACATTGTCCATGTTTATATGAACATATGGATCGTTTACATCGCATACTCAACGCCCTGCGGACGAACGACACCGTCTCCGTCGCCGAGCTGGCCGAGGAGCACGGGGTGTCGGAGATGACGATCAGGCGCGACCTGGAGGAGCTGTCCCAGCAGGGGGTGGTGCGGCGGATCAGGGGCGGCGCGCTGTCGCTGCTGCTGCGCGGCGAGGAGCCGCCTTACGCGCTCAGGGAGCGGGAGGCGGTGGAGGCCAAGCGGCGCATCGGCGCCGAGGCGGCCTCGCTGATCGCCGACGGGGAGGCGGTGGTGCTCGACGGCGGCACCACGGCGGCCGAGGTGGGGCGGGCGCTGGTGGACCGCCGGCTGACCGTGGTGCCGCTGGCGCTGCAGGTGGTGTCGCTGCTGTCGGCGGCGCCGCGGGTGCGGCTGGTGCTGCCCGGCGGCGAAGTGCGGCCGGGCGAGCTGAACTTCATGGGCCCGCTGGCCGAGACGTCCATCGGGGCGCTGCGGTTCGACACGGCGGTGGTGGGCTGCTGCGGGCTGTCGGCCGCGCAGGGGCTGACCGCGCACGACCTGCCGGAGGTGGCGATCAAGCGGGCGGCGATCGCGTCGGCCCGGCGGGTGATCGCGGTGTGCGACTCGGGCAAGTTCGCGCGCACGGCGTTCGGCGCGGTGTGCCCGATCTCGCGGCTGGACGTGGTCGTGACGGACGACGGGATCCCCCGCGAGGAGCACGACGCCCTCCTCGCGGCAGGGGTCACGGTCCGCGTCGTCCAGGAACCCTCGTGACCGCCACACCCGGCCGCGCCCCCCGGCCCCCGGAAAACCCCGAGACCGCCGCACCCGGCCACAACCCCCGATCTCGCCAGAACCCCGCGACCGATCCGGTGGTAAGTGGCGGTGCGGGAGGCGGGGACACGGGCCTCGACCCGGGCGACGTCCGGCGCGCCAGGGTCGCCGTCTACCTGCTGTTCCTGCTGGCGGGGGCCGCGATAGGCACCTGGACGGCCCGGATCCCGGCCATCAAGCAGGACCTCGGGCTCGGCGAGGGCGAGCTGAGCCTCGCGCTGCTGGGGCTGGCGGCCGGCGCGATGGCGGGCATGCAGGCGGTCGGCCGGCTGGTGGACCGGTTCGGCAGCGCCCGTGTGATGATCCCCGCCGCGCTGCTGCACGGCCCCGCCCTGGTCGCCCCCGCGTACGCGGTGAACCTGGCGACGCTGGCGCTGGCCCTGCTGGCCTTCGGCGCGGTGCACGGCGTGCTGGACGTGTCCATGAACGCCAACGCGGTGGTGGTGGAGCGGGCGTGGGGGCGGCGCGTCATGTCCTCCTTCCACGCCGTCTTCAGCCTCGGCGGGTTCGCGGGCGCCGCCGCCGGCGGGGTGTTCGCGCAGGCCGGCCTCTCCCCCGCGGTCACGTTCTGGTCGGCAGGCGCGGCGATCACCGCGCTCGCGCTGTGGGCGTCGCTGTGGGCGCTGCGCCCGCCGCCGGTCAGGGAGCCCGCCGGGCCGGGGAGCCGGCCGAAGGGGATCGTGTTCCTGGGCGTGCTGGCGTTCTGCTGCCTGGTCGGCGAGGGCGCGGCGGCCGACTGGAGCGCGGTCTACCTGCGCGAGCACATGGGAACCGCGGCCGGCTTCGCCGCCGCCGGTTACGCCGCCTTCTCCATCATGATGACGGCGGGCCGCCTGGCGGGCGACCGGCTGGCGGCCAGGTTCGGCCCGGTGCCGCTGGTCCGGGCGTGCGGCCTGCTGGCGGCGGCCGGGCTCGGGATGGCGCTGCTCGTCGGCCACCCGGTGGCGGGCGTGGCGGGGTTCGGCCTGTTCGGGGCCGGGCTGTCGTGCATCGTGCCGCAGGTTTTCTCGGCGGCCGGGCACCGCGACCCGGCCTTCGCGGGCCGGGCCCTGGCCAGGACGGCGAGCATCGGCTACCTGGGCTTCCTGTCGGGCCCGGTGCTCATCGGCGCCGCCGCCGAGCTGGCCGGCCTGCCCCGGGCCCTGGCCATCCCCGCGATCCTGGCCGCCTTCGTCGCCCTCGCCGCCGCCGCCCTGCGCGCCCGCTGACGGTGTCCGTACGAACGTGTCACCTGATCGTCAGCCGAACTGCTGCCAGGCGAGCCTGGACACCATGGCCGCCACGACGCAGAGCAACACGATCCGGACGAAACCCGTGCCTCGCCGGATCGCCATGCGGGCGCCGGCCTGGGCGCCGGCGATGTTGCAGGCGGCCATGCCGAGGCCGAGCACCCACAGCACGTGGCCGTGCCAGCCGAAGAACAGCAGGGCGCCGATGTTCGTGCCGGTGTTGATGATCTTCGCCGAGGCGGAGGCGGAGACGAAGTCGAGGCCGAGCAGGGCGGTGAACGCGATGATCAGGAACGTGCCCGTGCCGGGGCCCATGATGCCGTCGTAGAAGGCGATGGCCACGCCCGCCGTCAGCACCGCCACCGTCACGCGGGCCCGGGTGCGGAGCTGCGGGCGGGCGACCGCGCCCATGGCCGGGCGCAGGGTGACGAACGCCGCCACGCCGAGCAGGATCACCATGACCAGAGGCCGCAGCACCTCCGCCGAGATCGCCGCCGCGGCCGACGCGCCGAGCGCCGCGCTGAGCACGGCCAGCCCGGCCGCGGGCAGCGCGACCGGCCGGTCCACCTTGGTGGTGCGGGTGTACGTGACGGCGGCGGACGCGGTGCCGAACACGGAGGAGAACTTGTTCGTCGCCATCGCCTCGACCGGCGCCACCCCGGCCATCATCAGCGCGGGCAGTTGCAGCAGCCCGCCGCCGCCCACGACGGCGTCCACCCAGCCCGCTCCGGCGGCGGCCACCAGCAACATCAGGACCTGCTCCAGCGGCACGCCACTTCTCCCCCGAGACCCCGACAAATCCCCGCAAGCGTAGCGACCTTCGTCCAGCGCGGGAGGGGACGGGTCCAGGGGTTACAGGTGCGGGCGCCCGGAGCCCATCTTCCGGGCGCCCGCGGCTCAGCGGGCGGTCACCAGGGACCGCTTGCGGGAGGCGTAGATGTCGTCGATCAGCCGGTAGGTGCGCGCCTGCTCGGCGGTGAAGACGCGGTCACGCTCGATGTCGCGCCTGATCTCCTGCGCGGTGCGCCCGGTGTGGCGGGCCAGGATCTCCTCCTGCTGGTCGCGCATCCGCAGGATCTCCCTGGCGTGGATCTCCAGGTCGCTCGACTGGCCCCGGCCGCCCTCGGTGGCCGGCTGGTGGAGCAGGATCCGGGCGTGCGGCAGCGCGGCCCGCTTGCCCGGCGTGCCCGCCGCCAGCAGCACCGCCGCCGCCGAGGACGCCTCGCCGACGCAGACGGTGTGGATCTCCGGCCGGACGAACTGCATCGTGTCGTAGATGGCGGTCATCGCGGTGAACGAACCGCCCGGCGAGTTGATGTAGAGGTTGATGTCCCGGTCTGGGTCGATCGACTCGAGCGTGAGCAACTGGGCCATCACGTCGTTGGCCGCGGTGTCGTCGATGGGGGTGCCGAGGAAGATCACCCGGTCCTCGAAGAGCTTGTTGTACGGGTTCATCTCCTTGATGCCGTACGAGGTGCGCTCGGTGAAGGACGGCAGGACGTATCGCCCGCTCATGTCAGTTCATCCCTTCGGCGATGTGGTCGACGAACCCGTACTCCAGAGCCTCCTGCGCGGTGTACCACCGATCGCGGTCGGAGTCGGCCTGGATGCGCTCCAGCGGCTGGCCGGTGTGGTGGGCGATGATCTCGGCCATCCGCCGCTTGGTGTAGATCATGTTCTCGGCCTGGATCTGGATGTCGGTGGCCGAGCCGCCGATGCCGCCGAGCGGCTGGTGCATCACGACGCGGGCGTTGGGCAGGGCGTAGCGCTTGCCGGGCGCGCCCGCGCACAGCAGCAGCTGCCCCATCGAGGCGGCGAACCCCATCGCGACCGTCGCCACGTCGCACGGCACGAACTGCATCATGTCGTACAGCGCCATGCCGGCCTGCACGGAACCGCCCGGCGAATTGATGTAAAGCGTGATGTCGCGCTTGGGATCCTCGGCCGCCAGCAAAAGCAGCTCACCGCACAGCCGGTTGCATATGTCGTCGTCGACTTCCTGGCCGAGAACGAGGATGCGTTCCTTCAGAAGGCGCTGGCTGAGCTGGTCAGGCCATTGCGTACGCGCGTTCTCCGTCATGGACGTCGCCCTTTCCGACTCGAACCAATTGCATGGTCGACGCTAGACCCGCGCGCCCTCGACTAAGGGATCTTTTCGCCTTGGGCGCATTTCTCCAAAAGCGCATTCCACCGAGAGCGAATAAAGCTCGACATAGAATCACCGGTGTGAGATGGAATCGGCGCCTGGCGCGGCGGTGGGCGTGCCTGATCCTCGGCGGCGCGCTGCTGATGCCGTACATGATGGCCGGGGTGCTGATCGCCGGATGGGCGCAGCGGGAGTCGACGACCCTGCTGTTGCTGCCCCTGCAGCTCGGCGTGTTCGCCGCGGCGCTGCCGGTGGTGGCGCTCACCGGCCTGTTCCTGCCGGTGCGCGCGCTGGAGGTGAACGCGGCGCAGAGCCTGCTCGGCGTCGCCGTCGAGACCGCCCCGCAGGAGGGCCGGCGTTCCTGGCAGGAACGCCGGCGCACCGCCGCCTGGTACACCCTGCACCTGGCGATCGGCGGCTTGGCCAGCGGCTGCACACTCGCGATCGTGCCGTTCACGGCGGTGACGATGGCGCTGCCGTTCACCGGCGATCCGGCCGACGTGCTCGGCGTGCGCGTGCAGCCCGGCTGGTCGGCGATCGGCTGGCCCGCCGCGGGGCTGGCCATGCTGGCGCTGCTCGTCCTGCTCGTGTCCGCGTCCGGCGGGCTGCTGGCCAGGCTCGCCCCGGCGCTGCTCGGCCCCACCCCGGCCGAGCGGCTGGCCGCGGCCGAGTCGCGGGCCCGCCTGCTGGCCCAGCGCAACCGGCTGGCCCGCGAGCTGCACGACTCGGTGGGGCACGCGCTCAGCGTCGTCACGCTCCAGGCCGCCGCCGCGGGCCGGGTCCTCGACCGCGACCCCGGCACCGCCCGGACGGCGCTGGCGGCGATCGAGCAGTCGGCCCGCGCCGCCCTGGAGGACCTGGACCACGTGCTCGGCGTGCTGCGCGCCGGCGACGACCGCGACCGGGCGCCGCGGGCCACCCTGGCGGACCTGGACGCGCTGGTGCGCTCCACCGGGGCCGAGGTGCGGCAGGAGGTCGGCGACCTGTCGTCCGTGCCCGCCGTGGTCTCCCGCGAGGCCTACCGGATCGTCCAGGAGGCCCTCACCAACGCCATCAGACACGGCCGCGGCCCGATCCGCCTGTCGGCCCACGTCCGCGACGGGGACCTCTGCCTGCGGATCGGCAACCGCACCGGCGCGAACCACGGCACGCGGGGCGGGGGCAGAGGGCTGGAGGGGATGCGGGAGCGGGTCAGGCTCCTGGGCGGTGAGATCACGGCGGGGCCTGACGGGGGCGGCTGGCGGGTCTCGGCCCGGCTGCCGCTACGGTCGGAGCCATGACGATCAGGGTCGTGCTGGCCGACGACGAGGACCTCATCCGGGCCGGGCTGCGGATCATCATCGACACCGAGCCGGGCCTGGCCGTGGTCGGCGAGGCCGCCGACGGCGCCGCGGTGCTGCCGGTGGTGCGGCGCGAGCGGCCCGACGTGGTGCTCATGGACGTGCGCATGCCCGCGCTCGACGGCATCGAGGCCACCCGCCGCCTGACCGCCCTGGAGGACCCGCCCAAGGTCCTGGTGGTGACCACGTTCGAGAACGACGACTACGTGTACGACGCGCTGCGCGCCGGCGCCGACGGGTTCCTGCTCAAGCGGGCCAGGCCGGAGGAGCTGGTGCGGGCTGTGAAGCTGGTGGCGTCCGGCGAGTCGCTGCTGTTCCCCGCCGCCATCCGCGCGCTCGCCGCGCGACGGCCCGGCGCCCGCGTGCCCGGCGTCGACCGGCTGACCGGGCGCGAGGGCGACGTGCTGCGGCTCATGACCAGGGGCCTGTCCAACGGCGAGATCGCCGCCGAGCTGGTGGTGAGCCCCGAGACCGTCAAAACCCACGTCGGCAACGTGCTCACCAAGCTCGGCGCGCGCGACCGCACGCAGGCGGTCATCGCCGCCTACGAGTCCG
The DNA here is from genome assembly GCF_019396385.1 of Nonomuraea harbinensis. Taxonomy (GTDB): domain Bacteria; phylum Actinomycetota; class Actinomycetes; order Streptosporangiales; family Streptosporangiaceae; genus Nonomuraea; species Nonomuraea ferruginea. The sequence continues at coordinate 11,789 of NZ_JAHKRN010000018.1, forward strand.
GCTTCGTCTCCCCCGGCTGACCGGCGCGCCCCTACCCGGCCGTACGGACGATCTCGGCGACTGGCACCCCCGACAGCTCTGCCACCGTCCTGCCTGTCCCGGCCAGCGCCCGGTCCACCAGCCGCAGCCCCACCGCGTACCCGGCCATGTTGGGGATCCCCTTGGGCTCCTGCCCGAACGCCCGGGTCGCGTCGTCGCCGAGCACGTACGCGGGCGTGTTCCACATGCCGCGCAGCCCGAAGTCCGCCATGATCCGCTCGTACGCCAGGTCGAAGTCCGCGCCGGTCACCATCGACGACCACGGCCCCATCGCCTCCGGCCCCGACAGCTCGCGCACGAACGCCTCCGCCAGCCCCTCGGAGATCACGTGCTCCCCCACGGTGACGTTCTCCGGGTCCCACTCCACGTTCGTGTACCGCACGTTGTGGTGGAACTCGTGCACGGCGCAGTGCGCGATCCGCCCGATGACCCCCTCGTCCGGCCAGGCCAGCAGGTAGAGCCAGCCGGGGGCGCCGCCCATGCCGTAGTAGCCGCCCACGGTGCCCATCAGATGGGCGTTGTCCGGGTTGCCGAGCACGAACATCACCTGCAGCGTCTCGGCCTGCTTCAGGTGCCCCAGCGCCGCCGAGGCCCGCTCCAGCTCGCGCTCCACCTGGCCCAGCACGTCCGCCGCGGCGAGCCGGTCGAGCGCCTCCAGGTAACGGGGGTCCTCGCCGTCGACACGGAAACCGCCGCCCTGGTGGTGGATGTCGACGATGTCGCCGGGCATCGGGATCACCTCGCGCATCGGTGCCAGCATCTCCCGCAGCGCGTCCGGCCGCCGCTCCAGCGGCTCCCCGAGCGTCGCGGCCATGGCGGAAACGGTGTCGTGAACGATGAACTCCATGACGGCGAGGCTAAAGCCTCCCGTTACAGGAGAGTCAAAGCTGCGGATCCTGCGAGGAGTCGTCACCGGGCGAGCGGCCGGGCGTCTGCTCACCGCTCTGCGACGGCGAGGGCGACGGCGACGGGGTCGGCTCCTGCGGCTCCGGCGAGGTCGGCGTCGGCGGCGGGGTCGGCAGGAACTGCGTCGGCGGCAGCGGCTGCGGCATCGGGTCGCCGCCGGAGCGTCCCAGCAGCATCAGCAGCAGGAACACCGTCACCAGCAACAGCAGCAGCACCAGGGCCAGGGCCGCCATCAGCACCCGCTTGCGCGTCTCGGTGAGCGGCCGCCGCCTGACCGGCGGCGCCAGCGCCGGCGCCCGGTCGGTCAGCCAGTACGGGACGAAGTCCGGGCCGTGCGCCTGCCCGATGAGCGTGCCGCCCACCATCACCGGGTCCAGGAACCGCTCGGCCCCCGGGCGGCCCGGCGCGTACGGGACCGCCACCCACGGCGCCCGGCCGGTGTTGATCGCCAGCACCGGCGGCGTCTCGTCCAGCACCGCGGTCCGCGACCTGCCGCCGCGCCCGAACCAGCCGCGCACGCCCGGCCGCTCCTGCTCCGGCGCCGCCTGCCTGATCGCCGTGACGAACCGGTCGCGCGCCGCGGGGTCGAACGCCGCGCCTCTCGTCAGCAGGGCCAGTGAGACCGCGCGGCCGTCGGGCCCCTGGCCCAGGTAGACGAAACCGGCCGGGGCGGTGTGCAGGCGCGCCTGCACCACGTACGGCCCGAGCCGTGGTGGATCGCCGTACTGAAGCGGACTGGCCACATCTGCCATGAAAGCACAGACGTGGCGTCGTGCACGTTTGCGACACCTTTGGTGGAATAGCGTCATGAGCGTCGCCGAAGAGTTGCCAGGCGGAACGGACGCGGACGTGCTGCGTCAGACCCTCGACGAGGTCCGGCGGGTCATCGTCGGGCAGGATCACATGGTCGAGAGGCTGATCGTCGCGCTGCTGGCGCGTGGTCACTGCCTGCTGGAAGGCGTCCCCGGCGTCGCCAAGACCCTCGCCGCCTCGACCCTGTCCACCGTCGTGGGCGGCACGTTCGCCCGCATCCAGTTCACGCCCGACCTGGTGCCGAGCGACATCGTCGGCACCCGCGTCTACCATCCGTCCACCGAGAAGTTCGACGTCGAGCTCGGCCCGGTGTTCGTCAACTTCCTGCTCGCCGACGAGATCAACCGCGCCCCCGCGAAGGTCCAGTCGGCGCTGCTGGAGGTCATGGCCGAGCGGCAGGTCACGCTCGCGGGCGTCACCCACCCGCTGCCCAGGCCGTTCATCGTGCTGGCCACCCAGAACCCGATCGAGTCCGAAGGCGTCTACCCGCTGCCCGAGGTGCAGCGCGACCGCTTCCTGTTCCGGGTGCGGGTGCCGCACCCGAGCGCGCACGAGGAGCTGCAGATCCTCCAGCGCATGAGCGTCACCCCGCCCGCGCCCTCCCGGGTGCTCGACCCCGAACGGCTGACCGCGCTGCAGGAGACGGCCGAGAACGTCTCGGTCCACCAGCTCGTCGCCGACTACGTCGTCCGGTTGGTCATGGCCACCCGTTCCCCCGCCGAGTACGGCCTGCCCGACCTGGTCGACACCATCGAGGTCGGCGTCAGCCCGCGTGCCACGCTCGGCCTGGTCTCCGCCGGGCGGGCGCTGGCCGTGCTGCGCGGCCGCGACTACCTGCTCCCCGACGACGTGCGCGACGTGGCCGTGGACGTCATGTCCCACCGGCTCATGCTCACCTTCGACGCCCTCGCCGACGGCGTCGACCCCGAAGAGGTCGTACGCCAGATCCTGCACGCCGTCCCCCCGCCCCTCGTCGTCTGGAACCAGAACCGTTGAGCCGAATGAGCACCGAATGAGCACAGCCGAACAGGCCCTGCGCCGCCTGGAGCTCACCGTGACCCGGCGGCTCGACGGGCTGCTGCACGGCGCCCACCAGGGCCTGCTGCCCGGCACCGGCAGCGAGGCCGGCGACAGCCGCGTCTACGTGCCCGGCGAGGACGACGTGCGGCGCATGGACTGGAACGTCACCGCCCGCACGACCGTCCCGCACGTGCGCGACCTGGTCGCCGACCGCGAGCTGGAGACCTGGGCGCTGGCCGACCTGTCCCCCAGCATGGACTTCGGCACCGCCGACACCGACAAGCGCGACCTGGTCGTCGCCGCCGTCGGCGCCATCGGGTTCCTGTCCAGCCGGATGGCCGACCGGTTCGGGGCGCTCGTCATCCACGACGAGCACATCCACCGCATGCCCGCCCGCACCGGCAGGCCCGCCCTGTACGGGCTGCTCAGCGCGCTCATGGACGCCCCGCGCGGCCAGGTGGTCGCCGACCCGCCCGACCTCGCCGAGGGCATCGACGTCCTGGCCGCCACCCGCAGGCGGCGCGGCATGCGCGTGATCGTCTCCGACTTCCTGGATGCCGCACCCACCCTGGACCCCGACGCCGAACGCCCCTGGGAGCGCCCGCTGCGCCGCCTGTCGGCCCGCCACCAGACGCTGGCCGTCGAGGTCATCGACCCGCGCGAACTCGAACTGCCCGACGTGGGCCGCGTCGCGTTCGCCGACCCGGAGACCGGGAAGGTACGCGAAGTGCACCTTTCCCCGAAAATCCGCCGCGACTACGCGGAGGCCGCCGCCTTCCAGCGGGAGAGCACCCGCCTCGCGCTGCGCCGTGCCGGCGTCGGACACCTGGTGCTGCGCACCGACCGCGACTGGGTGTTCGACGTCGCCCAGTTCGTCCTGCGCCAGCGGCGCATGAGCCACCTGGCACACCGGAAGGTGAACCCTTGACGTTCCTGTCGCCCGCCTGGCTGTGGCTGTTCGTGCTGGTGGTGCTCCTCATCGCCGGTTACGTGGCCGCGCAGTTCGCCCGGCGCCGCTACACCGTGCGCTTCACCAACCTGGCCCTGCTCAACCTCGTCGCGCCGAGCGGCCCCGGCTGGCGCCGCCACGTGCCCCCCGTGCTGTTCCTGGTCATGATGTCGCTGCTGGTCGTCGGCGCCGCCCGGCCCGCCGGCGAGGTACGGGTGCCGCGCGACCGTGCCACCATCATGATCGCGCTGGACGTCTCGCTGTCCATGGACGCCGGCGACGTCGAGCCCGACCGCATCTCCGCGGCCAAGACCGCCGCCCAGGCGTTCGTCCAGGAGCTGCCCGACCGGTTCAACGTCGGCGTGGTGGCCTTCGCCCGCGCCGCCAACGTGGTCATCTCCCCCACCACCGACCACCAGGCCGTGGCGACCGCCATCGGCAACCTGAGCACCCGCCCCGGCACCGCCATCGGCGAAGCGGTCTTCAACTCGCTCGACGCGGTCCGCTCCTTCGACCAGGACGCCACCAGCGACCCGCCGCCCTCGGCGATCGTGCTGCTGTCCGACGGCGACAACACCTCCGGGCGCTCGGTCCGCGAGGCCACCGACGCCGCGCAGCAGGCCCACGTGCCGGTCTCCACGATCGCCTACGGCACCCCCGACGGCACCGTCTCCATCGACGGCCGCCCGGTGAACGTCCCGGTCAACAAGCAGACCCTGCAGGCGCTGTCCGACGGCACCAGCGGCCGCGCCTACACCGCCGAGTCCGGCAGCGAGCTGCGCGAGGTCTACGAGCAGATCGGCACCTCGCTCGGCTACAAGGTGGTCGAACAGGAGATCACCCAGCAGTTCATCCTGGCCGCGCTCTTCGCCGGGCTGCTGGTCGGGGGCGCGGCGGTCTTGTTCGGCAGCCGGATCCCGTAACGTTCTCCGCTGTGGGGCACTACTTCTCCGAACGGCCGGGGGCCGAGAGCAGGCCGGGTCAGGCCGACCTCGTCCTGCCCGACCTCCATCTGCGGCTGGAGACCGACAGCGGCGTGTTCTCGCCCGAGCGGGTCGATCTCGGCACGAAGATCCTGCTGGAGACGGTCCCGCCGCCGCCCCCGCACGGCGACCTGCTCGACCTCGGCTGCGGCTACGGCCCTATCGCGCTGACGATGGCCTCCCGGGCGCCCGAGGCGACCGTGTGGGCCGTCGACGTGAACCGGCGGGCCGTCGAGCTGACGGCGCGCAACGCCCGGGCCGCGGGCCTTGACAAAGTAAGGTCGATGCATGTCGACGAGGTCCCCGACGACGTGACGTTCCAGGCGATCTGGTCCAACCCCGCGATCCGCATCGGCAAGGCGGCCCTGCACGACATGCTCACCAGGTGGCTGACGCGGCTGGCCCCCGGCGGCGCCGCCCACCTGGTCGTCCAGAAACACCTCGGCTCCGACTCCCTGCAGCGCTGGCTCGGCGAGCAGGGCTGGCGGGCCTCCCGCGAGGCCTCCAGAGCCTCCTACCGCGTACTGAAGGTCGAAAGATGAGAAGGCAGCTGCGCCCCACCGACGTCAAGCGGCTCAACCGCACCTGGCGCAGGAACACCGCCAACCGCCTGGCGCTGATCCTGGAGTCGGTCACCGGCCCGTTCAACGTCGGGTCGATCTTCCGTACCGCCGCGGCGTTCGGCGTGGAGCAGATCTGGCTGGCCGGCAACGCCACCCCGCCCACCAACCCGAAGGCGGGCAAGACCGCGCTCGGCACCGACCGGCTGGTGAAGTGGCACGACCCGGTGCCCGCGCTGGAGGCCGTCAAGGCGGCCAGGGAGGACGGCTTCACCGTGATGGCGGTCGAGCTGACCGCCGAGGCGGTGCCGCTGCACCGGGCCGCGCTGGGCCGCGACGTGTGCCTGGTCGTCGGCAGCGAGGACCACGGCTGCTCCCCCGCGCTGCTGGACGCCGCCGACGGCGTCTGCTACATCCCGCAGGTGGGTCGGGTCGGCTCGGTCAACGTGGCGGTGGCGGCCGCCATCGCGCTGGCCGAGGCCCGCCGCCAGGAGTGGCAGAATCTACCCGATTCGTAATCTTTTTGTTCACCCGTGGAAGGCATACTTCAGACCGTGCTCAGCCGCCGATTCGCCTTTCTCGACCATCCGGGCCCGCTGGCCTTCGCCCACCGGGGCGGGGCGCTGGAGGGGGCGGAGAACTCCTTCGAGGCGTTCGATCGGGCCGTGCGGCTCGGCTACACCCATCTGGAGACCGACGCGCACGCCACCTCCGACGGCGTGCTGCTCGCCTTCCACGACCACACGCTGGACCGGGTGACCGACCGGCGGGGCCGCGTCTCGGAGCTGCCCTACCAGGAGGTCAAGCGGGCCCGCATCGGCGGCGTCCACGAGATCCCGCTGCTTGAGGACCTGCTGGGCACCTGGCCGGAGATCCGGTTCAACATCGACGTGAAGGAGCCGGGGGCGATCGCGCCGCTGGCCGAGGCGATCCGCCGGACGAACTCCTACGACCGGATCTGCCTCACCTCGTTCTCCGACGAGCGGCTGGTGCTGGCCAGGGCGGCGCTCGGGCGGGAGGTGTGCTCGGCGCTCGGGCCGCGCGGCGTGGCCGCGCTCCGGGCCGCCGCCGCCACCTCCGGCTACGGCCGCCTGCTGGCCAGGCTGAAACGCGCGGCGATCCCGTGCGCCCAGGTGCCGGTCGGCTTCCGCGGGCTGCGGGTCGCCACCCGCCACCTGGTGCGGACGGCCCACGCGCTCGGCATGCAGGTGCACGTCTGGACCATCAACGACACCCCCCGGATGGAGCACCTGCTCGATCTGGGCGTCGACGGCATCATGACCGACAACATCACCGGGCTGCGCGACGTCCTGGAGCGGCGCGGCCAGTGGCATCCCGGCCGCATGGCCGCCTAGGAGCGACTCCACAACATGTCCGTACCCGCACCCCCCGCGGCCTCCGACCCCGCCTCCGAGTCACCCGCCGTGCGCCGGCGCGAACAGCGCGGCTGGTACGTCTACGACTGGGCCAACTCCGCCTTCTACACCACGATCATCTCCGTCTTCCTCGGCCCGTACATCATCGAGGTCGCCAAGACCGCCTCGTGCGCCAAGGACTTCGCCCAGGTCGACGCCGCCACCTGCGCGGCCGGCTTCGACCGGCTCGCCGCGCAGAACCCGGGCCTGGGCTACGTGGACGTGCTCGGCATGGACATCCGGCCGGTCGCGTTCTTCGGCCTGATCACGACCGTGGCGGTGCTGCTGCAGATCGTGGTCCTGCCGATGGTGGGCGCGCTGGCCGACCACACCGGCCGCAAGCGGGAGATGCTCGGCGTCTTCGCCTACGTCGGCGCGCTCGCCGCGATGGGACTGTTCTTCGTCGAGGGCGACCGCTACATGCTCGGCGGCTGGCTGTTCGTCATCGCGAACGTCGCCTACGGGGCCTCGGTCGTCGTCTACGACTCGTGGCTGCCGCAGATCTCCACCCCCGACGAGCGCGACCGCGTGTCCTCGCGGGGCTGGGCGATCGGCTACCTCGGCGGCGGGCTGCTGCTGGCGCTCAACCTGGTGCTCTTCCTGAGCCACGAGAGCCTGGGGCTGACCCAGGGCGAGTCGGTGCGCATCGCGATGATGTCGGCCGGGCTGTGGTGGGCCACCTTCACGATCGTGCCGCTGCTGCGGCTGCGCAACCGGCCGGCGCCGGCGCACGAGCACACCGCGCTCGCGTCGGTGGGCGGCAGCTTCCGCCAGCTCTGGCGGACGCTGAAGGAGCTGCGCCGCTACCCGCTGACGCTGCTGTTCCTGGTGGCCTACCTGGTCTACAACGACGGCATCCAGACGGTGATCGGCAACAGCGCGGCCTTCGCCTCCGAGGCGCTCAAACTGGACCGCACGGTGCAGATCACCGCGATCCTCATGGTGCAGTTCGTGGCGTTCTTCGGGGCGCTGCTGCTGGGCAGGCTGGCGGAGCGGTTCGGCACCAAGCGCACGGTGCTGGCCAGCATCGTGGTGTGGACGGTGATCGTGGTGATGGCGCTGTTCGTCCGCGAGGGGCAGGCGGTGCAGTTCTACCTCATGGCCTTCGCCATCGCGATCGTGCTCGGCGGCACCCAGGCGCTGTCGCGCTCGCTCTTCTCCCAGGTGATCCCGAAGGGCCGGGAAGCCGAGTACTTCAGCCTGCTGCAGATCAGCGACAAGGGGTCGGCGTTCATCGGCGCGCTGACGGTGACGATCGCGCTGCAGCTCACCAACAGCTACCGCATCGCCATCATGTCGATGGTCGTCTTCTTCGTGCTCGGGTTCGTGCTGCTGGCGCTGGTCAACCTGCCGAAGGCGATCCGCGCGGCGGGCAACGAGGTGCCGAGGAACCTCTGACGAGCGGGCGCGTCCCCGAACTCCTCGGCGGTATAGCGATTGGATCTCCCCGTGGGTGGGAATCCCATCACGGTACCAAGCGTTACACACCGTGGGAGACAGACCCCCCACGCATGGGGGCCCTGTAGGAGGCATTCAAACATGGGCGAGCGCGCGCTTCGTGGCACCCGGCTCGGGGCAACCAGCTACGAGAACGACCGTAACACGGATCTGGCCCCGCGCCAGGAGGTGTCTTACACCTGCCCCAAGGGGCATCGCTTCGAGGTTCCGCTTGCCGCCGAGGCTGAGATTCCCGCGACCTGGGAGTGCCGCATGTGCGGCGCGACCGCGGTGCGGGTCGACGGCGAGCAGCCGGAGTCGAAGAAGACCAAGCCGCCGCGGACTCACTGGGACATGCTCCTCGAGCGGCGGTCCATCGAAGATCTGGAAGAGGTGCTCAACGAGCGGCTGGCGGTCCTGAGGGCCCAGCGCCGCAAGAGCGCCTGACATCACTCTCACGGTGAACCCCCGGGCCGGCGGCCCGGGGGTTTTCTGCTGCGCGCGTGACCGGCGGCGTCGCTAGTCGCGGTCCTCGCGGATGACCTCGCCGTGCACGACCTTCCCGCGCGGCGCGCCGCCGTGAGGTCCGGCCTGCGGGACGTCCGCGCGCACCGGCCCCGCGGACTGGGGCGGGAACATGTTCGCGTACGGGGAAGCCGCCGCCATCCGCTTGACCCGCCGGTCGAAGAACCACCCGCCGAGCCGCCGCATCCCCGGCCGGGTGAACGGCAGGACGCACGCGAGGCCGACCACGTCGCTGAGGAATCCCGGCATCACCAGGAGCACGCCGCCCACCAGCACGAGCGCCCCGTCGGCCAGTTCGCGCTCGGGCATCACGCCGGTGCGCATCGACTCCTGCAGCCTGTGCCAGGCGCGGCGTCCCTCACGCCGCACCAGCCATGAGCCGAGCAGCGCCGCCGCCGCCAGCAGGCCCACGGTCGGCCAGCCGCCGATCACCGACCCGACCTGGATCAGCAGCCACACCTCCAGGATGGGGATCGCCAGGAAGGCCAGGAAAAGCAGAAGCCGCATCGTCGCCTCGTTCTGTGCACATCAAGGACACGTCTAGGTAGAACAACGCCCGGAACCGTCCTCGCGTTCCTGCGGTCAGGAGCGCCGGCCGCGCAGCCGCGCGGGCAGCCCGACGAGCCCCCACTGGAAGATCCGCCAGAACGCCTCGGCCATCACCCGGCCGCTCATCTTGCTGGTGCCGACCGTCCGCTCGACGAACGTGATCGGCACCTCCGCGACCCGCAGCCCGTGACGGCAGGTGCGCAGGGTCAGGTCGACCTGGAAGCAGTAGCCCTGCGACTCCACGTCGGCCAGCCCGACCTTCTCCAGGACGGCCGCCCGGTAGGCGCGGAACCCCGCGGTGGCGTCGCGGACGGGCAGGCCGAGCATGATCCGCGTGTAGAGGTTGGCGCCCCGGGACAGGAGCTCACGCGTGGCCGGCCAGTTCCTCACCTTGCCGCCCGGCACGTAACGCGACCCGATCGCCAGGTCGGCCCCTTCGGACAGCGACGTCAGCAGCTTGTGCAGCTCCTCCGGCTGGTGCGAGCCGTCGGCGTCCATCTCCACCAGCACGTCGTAGCCCTCGCCCAGCCCCCACCGGAACCCCGCGATGTAGGCGGCGCCGAGCCCTTGCTTGGCCGGCCGGTGCAGGACGTGCACGTGGTCGTCTTCCGAGGCGAGCTCGTCGGCGATCTTGCCGGTGCCGTCGGGACTGTTGTCGTCGGCCACCAGCAGGTGGGCCTCGGGCAGCGCGGCCCGCAGCCGTTCGGTGATCGACGGCAGGTTCTCGCGCTCGTTGTAGGTCGGGACGATGACCAGCACCCGGCCGAGCGTCTCCATCGTCAGTCGTCCCCCATCATCCGGTCGGCCCGGCGCCCGCGCCGGGCGGCGACGACGGTGGCCGCCGCTCCCAACATCATCAATGCCCACTCGGGAGCCGCGCCGACCCTCGTGGCGATCGTCTGTTCGGTGCGTATCGGCACGGTTACAACGGTGCTGTCGGCGACCAGTTCCCTGGTTTGCCACGAGACCTTACCGTCCGGCGTGACGAACGCGGAGATGCCTGTCGTGGCCGCCGTCACGACCGCCCTGTTGTGCTCGACCGCCCGCAGCTGGGACATCGCCAGCTGCTGGGCGGGCAGATTGGACAGGGCGTAGGAGGCGTTGTTGGTCTGTACCACCAGCGGCGTGCCGCCGGCCCGCACGGTGGCCCGCACGGTGCCGTCGTAGGCCACCTCGTAGCAGTTGACGGCGCCGACGGTGACCGGGCCCATCTTCAGGTCGCCGGGTCCGGTGCCGGGGACGGACTGCCTGCCGACCAGGTTGGCGCGCTCGTACAGGGCGAGCACGAGCTCCTTGAACGGGGTGTACTCGCCGAACGGCACCAGGTTCTGCTTGTCGTAGTAGTCGCCGGGACCGGTGGCGGGATCCCACACCAGGCTGCGGGTCGCGCGATGCTCGTCGCCGATCGCCACGACCGCGCCGACCAGGGTGGGCACGCCGATGTCGCGCACCGAGTCGTGGATCGTGCCGTAGGCGAACGCGTCGGTGTAGGGGTCGATGTCGGTGGAGTTCTCCGGCAGCACCACCAGGTCGGGCGCGGGCAGCTCGCCGGCGCGGACCCGCCCGGCCAGCCGCTTGGTCTCCTCGGCGTGGTTCCTCAGCACGACGGCGGGCTCGTCGCCGAAGATGTGCATGCCTCGGCCCGGCACACTGCCCTGGACGATGCCGACGTTGACCGTGCGGCCCTCGTCCGGCGGCCTGGGCACGGCCAGGGCGACGACGGGGACGGCCACGGCCAGCGCGACCGGCACCCCGCGCAGCAGGCCCGTACGCGGCCGTACGAGCACCGCGTGGGCGATCAGGGCGCCGCACACCACGACGGCGAACGAGACCAGCGGAGCGCCGCCCAGCGCTGCGTACGGGGTGAACAGCGACTCGCCCTGGCTGAAGGCCACCCGCGCCCACGGGAACCCGCCGATCGGGACGAGCCCGCGCGCCCACTCCATCGCCACCCAGAGCGCCGCGAACCACACCGGCCACAGCCGCAGCCGGAGAACCAGCGCCGCCGCGGCGGCCATGGCCGCGTAGAACAGGCTCTCGACCGCCACCAGCATGATCCACACGTCGACGCCGATCGTGCTGACCCAGGCCAGCGCGGGCGTCAGGAACACGGCCGCGGCGACGTAGCCGATCCACGCCGCCCTCCTGGGCCACGCCCCGTACAGGGAGGCGACGATCAGCGCCAGCCCGGGCGGCGCGCACAGCCACCACCCGAGCGGCGGGAACGCCAGATAGAGCAGCACCCCACCGGCCACGGCGGCGCCCAGCCGGGCGGCCAGCACCCGCCGCGACTCCCCCACCGTCCGCCCCCGCCGCTTCCGCCCTTCCGACGGCCCATCACCACTGGGACGAGAGCCCGCACGCTCGGCCGGAGGCGGTCGTTCGCCGTCCGTGGGAGCGGCAGAGCCGGTGAAACTTTCAACGGCCGGGGCGGCGGATGAGGGCGTGGGCGGGCCGCTCCCGTCTCCGGGGGTGGCCGGTCGGCCCGTCTTCTCCTGCACCACTGCGGGGTCTCCTCGCGATCCGCACGCCTTGCTATGCGAAAACGCTACCGCCCCGGAGGCGCTCTCCGGTCATGCCGGACGCGGCGACAGGGTGATCCCGCGAGGAACGGGACCACCCGGCGCACTGACGAGCCCGGCGCACGGGAACGGGAAGAGGGCCCGGAAACCCTTCGGACCGGACCCGTCTCGTCGGCGGCGAGCGCGGAATTCCGTTGTCTACTGGGCTCCCGGGCCCGTCCCGGGTCCAACCCCCCGCCCGGTTGGGGTGCCCCGACTCGACGGACCGACGGCCCTGCACCTGGCTGTGTGGACGAAGCCACGCTCCGTCACGGACGCAGGATCCGGCGATGTCAGAGACGGCCAACCGGCCAAGTCCCGTGCTGGACTGGGCAGCAAACTACCGACTCAGCCTCAGATGTCAACCGTGTCCCGATCAGCAGAAACATCAAGTTTTCCCAGGTGGGCGGCCATTACCCGGCACGGCAGGCACCCCATCGGCACTGCCGGAGTCTCCATCGGGCCGCCTCGCCAAGCCGCGCAAAGCATCTGAGAGCGGGCGATCGTGGACCACGCCCAGCCGCTGCGTGGCACGGGTGAGCGCCACGTACAGATCGCTGGTGCCGCGCGGCGACTGGGCCGCGATCAGGTCCGGCTCGGCCACGATCACCGAGTCGAACTCCAGCCCCTTGGCGTCGGCCACGCCGAGCACGGCGACGGGCGCGTCGAGCGCCTCCGCGCCGCGGGAGCGCCCGGCGCCGGGGGTGACGACCACGGCGCCCTCCACCGACTCCCCCAGCGAGGCGAGCAGCTCGTCGGGCGCCACGACCGCGACCTTGCCCCCGCCTGCCACCTCGTCCGCGACGATCGCGGGCAGCTCGGCCAGCGGCGCGGCCCACGGGCTCGCCCCGATCTCGCGGACCGACCGCGGCGCCTCCAGGCCGGGGTCGATGGTGGCGAGCACGCGGGCGGCGACCTCCATGAGCTCGACGGGCGTGCGGTAGTTGACGGTCAGCCGCTCCTGGCGCCACCGCCCGGCCACGTACGGGTCGAGCACCTCGGCCCAGGAGCGCGCCCCGGCCGCCGAACCGGTCTGGGCGATGTCGCCGACGATCGTCATGGACCGGGTCGGGATGCGCCGCATGACGGCCCGCCAGGCCATCGGCGACAGCTCCTGCGCCTCGTCCACGATGACGTGACCGTAGGCCCAGGTGCGGTCGGCGGCGGCGCGTTCGGCGGTGGTGAGGTGCGGGCCCTCGCCGCGCTGGCGCTCGGCCAGCCGTTCGGCCTCCATGACGTCGGACAGCCCGGTCAGCTCCAGCACCTCGCGGGCGTAGGCGAGCTCGGCCTCGCGCTCGTGCTCCTCGGCCTGGCGGGCCGCGGCCAGCTCCTCCTCCGCCGCCATCGCGCTGGCCCGCAGCACCTGCTCGTCGATCTCGCCGAGCAGCTCGGCGGCCTCGTCCAGCAGCGGCACGTCGGACTCGGTCCACTCGCCGCCCCGGGCCCCGTCGCGCCGCAGCAGGGCCCGCTCCTCGGGCGTCAGGCCGGCGGCGGCGTAACCCAGCCGGTCCGGCGACCCGTACAGGCCGAGCAGCAGCCGCTGCGGCGTGAGATAGGGCCAGAGCCGGTTGAGCGCGGACCTGACGACCGGCTCGGTGCGCAGCTCCTCGCGCAGGTCGGCCAGCTCGTCGTCGTCGATCAGGCCCTTGCCGATCTGTCTGGCGGCCTGCCGGGCCAGCGCGTTGAGCAGGGAGCGGACGAACACGGCGCGGGCCTGGTTGTGCGGGCGGCGGGAGCGGGCGGCCTTGTTCGCGGCCGACTCCAGCATCTTGCGGTCCATGGTCAGGGTGTAACGTCCGAGCCGCAGCTCGACGGGCTTGCGCGGGACGCGCTGGCGGTCGCGCACCGCCCTGGCGATCACCTCGGCCATGCGCAGGTCGCCCTTGACCGCGGCCACCTCGGGCTTGTCCCTGGCGGTCGCGGTCAGCCCGGGATAGAGCTCGCCGACCGCCGACAGCAGCACGTCGGTCTCGCCGAGCGAGGGCAGCACCTGCTCGATGTAACGCAGGAAGGTCAGGTTGGGGCCGAGGATGAGCACGCCACGCCGCTCCAGCCGCTCCCGGTGCGTGTAGAGCAGGTAGGCGGCGCGGTGGAGCGCGACGACGGTCTTGCCGGTGCCGGGGCCGCCCTGGACGACGAGCACCCCGTTCAGGTCGGACCTGATCACCTTGTCCTGCTCGGCCTGGATGGTGGCCACGATGTCGCGCATCCGGCCGGTGCGCCGCTCGTCCAGCGCCGCCAGCAGGGCGGCCTCGCCGTTGAGCGTGGCCCGGTCGTCCTCGGTGAGCGCGTCGAGGTCGAGCAGGTCGTCGTCGACCGCGACGACCGTGCGGCCCCGGGTCTGCAGGTGGCGCCGCCGGGTGAGGCCCATGGGAGCGGCCGGGGTCGCGCGGTAGAACGGCTGCGCGACCGGGGCCCGCCAGTCGATGAGCAGGCGCTCCTGCTCGTCGTCGGTCAGGCCGAGCTTGCCGATGTAGAGCCGGCCCTCGTCGACGTGGTCGAGCCGGCCGAAGACCAGGCCGCGCTCCACCGCCCACAGCCGGGCCAGCCGGGAGGCGTACATGTCGGCGAACGTGTCGCGCTCCGACCGGTTCTGCATCGTTCCGACGGCGCCGGACGCCAGCACCTCCTTCAACTGGTGCTGGGTGCGCTCGCGCAGCTCGTCCAGCCGCTCGTAGAGGCGGGTGACGTACGCCTGCTCCCTGGCGAGTTCCGATTGACGGGTTGCCGCCAGACCATTATTGTGGTTAATGGGACACTCCGGGCCATTCTGCTTGTTGTTACGACAAACGATGAGATTAGCATGCCTGTCGCGGCGCTCTCCCGCGTTTCACTCTCTCCCCTCTCCCGTGCGGCCCCTTCATTCTGCGCGACCCTCTCTGCGGTACGGTCACGGGTTCGCCGCACCTCTTGACCGGACGCCCCGGCGCTCCTTACGGTCACCTTCGGTTAGGAAAGTTTCCTAACCTCCGGGGGAAGAGGTGACAGTGAGCGGTTCCGTACCGGGCACTCCCAGTCTGCTACGCGCGATCAACGATCGCGCGGCCCTGCGCCTGCTTCTGGAGCGCGGGCCGCTCACCCGTCCCGAGCTGGGCGCGCTGACGGGGCTGTCGAAGCCGACGGCGTCGCAGTTGCTGCTCCGCCTGCGCGAGGCGGGGCTGGTGGTGCTGGACGGGGTGCGGGAGGGCTTGCCGGGCCGTACCGCCGAGGTGTACCGGGTCAACGCGGCGGCGGCGTACGCGGCCGCGCTGGACGTCACCTCGGGCAGGATCGAGGCGCGGGTGGCGGACCTGACGGGGGCGGTGGTCGGCGAGCACGTGCTGGAGCCGCCCGGCGGCGACCTGATCGGCGGGCTGCGCGCCGCGCTGGCCGGGGCGCGGCCTCCCGCACCGCCGCGCCATCTGGTGATCGGGGTGCAGGCGGCGGTCGACCCGACGACGGGGCGGCTGGGGTACGCGACCGCCGAGGACATGCCCGGCTGGCACGTCGACGACCTGGTGGACCGGCTGTCCATGGGGCTGGGCGTGCCGGTGTCGGTGGAGAACAACGTCAACCTGGTGGCCCTGGCGGAGCGGGCGCACGGGGCGGCCGCGGGCACGCCGGACTTCGTCCTGCTGTGGGCCGACGCGGGCATCGGCTCGGCGATCGTCCTCGGCGGCCGGCTCCACCGTGGCGCGACGGGCGGTGCGGGCGAGGTCGGCTACATGCCCGCGCCGGGCGCGCCCACGGCACGCGAGAGCGGCCCGTACGCCGACCACGGCTTCCAGGCGTTGTCCGGCGGCGCGGCGGTGCTGCGGGTCCTCCGCCGGCACGGCATCCCGGGCGCGGACCTCCGCGAGACGGTCAGGAACGCGGCCCGAGCCGCCGAGGACCCGCCGGCGGGCCCACCGCAAGAGAGCACGGCGGCGAACCCGCCGGACACCCGCATGGCCGGCGCGGTGGACGCGGTGCCCGCGGATTCGGGTGAGGCGGCGTTGCGGGAGGTGGCGGGGCGGCTGGCGGTGGGGCTGGCCGCGATCACCTCGGTGATGGATCCGGCGCTGATCGTGCTGACCGGCGCGGTGCCGCTGGCGGGCGGGGAGCCGCTGCGGCGGCTGATCGAGGAGGAGCTGCACGCGCTGACCATCGCCCGCCCGCGGGTGCGGCTGTCGCAGGTGGCGGGCAACCCCGTGCTGGTGGGAGCGCTCGACCTGGCGCTGGCCACGGTGCGGGACGAGGTGCTCGACTCGACGGGCGTGACGGGTTGACGTCACGCCCTCGACCGCTTCGGCGCCGCCGAGGCCGCGAAAGCCCGGCTGTGTGCCCGCTTCGTCCACCTTTGACACTGTCGTGGGCGTGACAGAGTAGGCCTGTCCCTGGCGTGTCACGCGTGCCCTCATCATGCTGCGGTCATGGACGGGTTCCTGGACACCAGCACGAACGGCATGACCGAGTTGCGGGTGCACGGCGTGTCCGGCACGCCGCCCGGGGAGATGCTCAACCATCCGCATCCCCTGCTGGTCGCGGGCGACGGGACGACGGGGTTCTACCGGCGCTGGTGGCCGGCGGGCCGGCCGGAGACCGAGGACGCGGACGTGCCGGGCGAGCGTCACCGCGAGGCGTACGCGTGGGCCGGGCTCACCTCCGGCGGCCGGACCATCGCGCTGTGGCTGCTGCTCCTGCCGTTCGCGCTGGCCAACCTGGCGTACTTCATGCTGCCCAGGCCGGAGGGCGGGCGGCCGGTGCGGCGGGCCCTGGAGGCGGCTCAGCGGCTGTTCGCGCTGCTGCTGACGGGCACGCTGGTGGCGGCCGTCACGCGGGCCAGCGTGGACCTGATCGGCTGGCAGTGCACCGCCGCCGGGCGGGCGTGCGCGTACGCGACCGCGCCCGGCTGGGTGCGCTGGATGGCGGAGCTGTGGGGCGCCGAGCACTCGCGGCGGCTGGCCGTGACCGCGCTGGTGCCGCTCGCCGTGGTGGTGGTGCTGTGGGTGGTCGGGCGGCGGACGTGGCAGCGGGACGAGCGGACCGCCATGCCGCCCGACGGGTTCGAGCGGCCGGGCGTGCTGCTGGCCCGGCCGCGGCTGTGGCACGGCGACGAGCCGGTGCGGCGGCTGCGGGCGGTGCACGTGGCGTTCGCCCTCGGGTGGATCGGGCTGGCCGTGGCGGCCCCGTTCACCCGCTCGGGCCTCGGGCTGGTGCTGGCGGTGGCGAACGCCGTGGTGCTGGTGGCCGCGGTCCTGGCGGTGGTGGCGCCGGGGGTGGCGCGGCGGGTGGATCCGGGTGCCGACGATCCCGGCGGGGCGGTGCTGAGCCGGGTCTGCGCGGCGCTGGAGGCGGCGGGCGCGGCGGTGCTGGCCGTGACGCTGGTCGCGGCGGCGGCCGGGCTGCCCGGCGCGTCCGGCTCGCGCCAGTTGCCGGGGGTCGGGGCGGGGACGGTGCAGTTCGTGCTGACGCTGGGGCTGGTGGCGTTCACGCTGGCGGGCACCTGGTGGCTGGCCCGGCGCGACCGGGGGACGGGGCCGCGGGCGCTGGGCGGGCTGGCGAGCTGGTTCGCGCTGCTGGTGGCCGCGGCCGTGGCGAACGCGCTGGGCCTGGGCGTGATGTTCTGGACGGCCTCGTTCTTCGGCGTGCCGGCCTCACCGGGCGCGGGCGGGCCGGTGGGCCACAGGCTGTTCCTGGACGAGCCGGTGTGGTGGACGGCCGCGCTGGTGCCGGTCCTGGTCGCGGGCCTGGTGGTGGTCGGGCTCGTGCTGTGGAACGCGCGCAGGTCCGAGGCGGCCCGGCTGACTCCCGGGCTGGAGCCGCACTACGGGCGGCACAGCGAGGAGGTGGCCGGCTGCTGGGCGCTGGCCGGGCTGACCGACCGGGCGGGGCAGGTGCTGGGGCTGCTGACCGGGATCGGGCTGGCGGGGTTCGCCCTGGTGACCGTGTTCTACCAGTTCCGGCTGCTGAGCCCGGTGGACGGGCTGGCCGGGCTGTTCGCCACGATCGGCAGCTGGGCGATGGCCGCGTTCCTCGTCGGGCTGGTGCTGCTGGGCCGGCGCGCGTACAGCGATCCTGGGCTGCGCCGGACGATCGGGATCCTGTGGGACGTGTCCACGTTCTGGCCGCGCGCCACCCACCCGCTCGCCCCGCCCTGCTACACCGAGCGGGTGGTGCCCGAGCTGATCTCCCGGGTGCGCCGGCTGGCCAGGGATGACGCCGATCTGGTGCTGCTTTCCGGACACAGCCAGGGCAGCGTGATCGCCGCCTCGGTGGTGCTGCAGCTCGACCCGGCGGCGCGCGGGCGGGTGCGGCTGCTCACGCACGGCTCGCCGCTGCGGCGGCTGTACGCGGCGTTCTTCCCCGCCTACTTCGGGCCCGCCGCGCTGGGTGCGGTACGGGACGCGGTGCCCTGGTTCAACCTTTACCGGCTGAGCGACCCGATCGGCGGGCCCGTCCTGGGGCGGGTGGACCCGTTCGGGCCGCGCGAGTCGCTGTCGGCGGTGGACCTGTTCTGCTGGGACCCGGCCAGGCCGGAGCCGGGCGATCCGCTGCCGGAGACCCGCTGGCACGCCGGCTACTGGTTCGACCCGCCGTACGCGGAGGCGCTGCGCAGGCTCACCACGGCGACCCTGCGCGGCGGGTGAGCGGCCGCTAGTGGAGTTCGAGGATGAAGGCGGCGGCCAGCGCGGGCGCGCACGGCCAGGCGGCGCCGCAGGAGGCGCAGGCGTGCGCGGCTCCGGCCCGGTGGGCGTCCAGCGCGCCGGCCGCCCTGGCGAAGCAGGTCTCGCCCAGCGGGTCGTCGTGAGCGGGCTTCGTACCGAGGAGAACGGCCATGTCGGTCACCTTCGCTGCGTGTTCGGCTGCGCTCACTCTCTCTCGCCGGAGCGTCGCCGTCCGGGTCGAAGGACTCGCCCGGACCGCGTCTTCGGCCACACTTGACCGAAAGGCGGGTCAGCGGGCCAGGATGGCGGCCACGCGCTCGCGTACGGACGGGGTGTCGAGGCCGCGGACGGTCAGCGTGGTGCGGCGACGGACCACGTCGTCGACCGTGACCGCCCACTCGTGGTCGCGGGCGTAGACCGCCTGAGCCCAGATGTCGGGGCCGTCGGGGTGGATGCGCTCGCCCAGGCCGGGGTCGTCGCGGATGAGCCGGGCCAGGTCGAAGGCGATCGAGCCGTAGTGGGAGGCGAGGTGGCGGGCCACCAGGGGGTCCATGCGGGCGTCGGGGTCGCGCTCGGTCCACAGCCGCATGGCCACCGCGTCGGGGCTCGCCAGCCCCGGCAGCGGCACGGCCGGCAGGATGTCGGCCAGGTCGTCGCCGAGCGGGTGGCCGGGCAGGTGGGCGAGCGTGTCGAGGACCACCCGGCCGATGTGGCGGTAGGTGGTCCACTTGCCGCCGGCGACCGACAGCATGCCGCCCGTGCCGCGGGTGAGCACGGTCTCGCGCTTGGCCGCGGTCACCTGGCCGGGGCCGCCGGGGAGCACACGCAGGCCGGCGAAGGAGTAGGTGATGTCGTCGCGGCCCAGCTGGGAGCCGAGCACGGCGTGGCCGGCCTCGTCGAGGATCTGCGTGATGTCGGCCTCGGTGGGGCGCACCCCGGCCGGGTCGCCCTCGTAGGGCTCGTCGGTGGTGCCCAGCAGGAGGTGGTCCTCCCACGGGATGGCGAACGACACGCGGTACTTGTCGATCGGGATGGTCAGCGCGGCCTTCCAGGGCTCGTGGCGGCGCAGCACCAGGTGGGCGCCCTTGGACAGGCGGATGCTGGGCTCGGCGCCGGGGTCTTCCATGCGGCGCAGGTGGTCGATCCACGGGCCGGTCGCGTTGAGCACCAGCCGGGCCGACACGCCGAACTCGCCGCCGTCGAGCCGGTCGCGCAGCTCGGCGCCGGTGACGGTGGCGCCGGTCTTGCGCAGCCCGACGACCTCGGCGTGGTTGAGCACGGTCGCGCCCGCGTCGACGGCGGCGCGCACGGTCATGACCGCGACCCGGCTGTCGTTCATCTGGTGGTCGCCGTAGACGGCGGCGGAGCGCAGGCCGTCCATCTTGAGCGCGGGCACCCTGGCCTGCGCCTGCTGCGGCGTGATCACCTTGCCGACGCCGTCGCCGAACACCGACAGCGCGGAGTAGAGGAACACGCCCGCGCCGAGCTTGGCCGCGCCGTGAGGGCCCCCGCGGTAGATCGGGACCACGAACGTGAGCGGTTTGACCAGGTGGGGGGCGATGTCGCCGGCCAGCGCCCGGCGCTCCCTGTGGTTCTCCGCGACGAGCTTGACGTTGCCGGTCTGGAGGTAGCGCAGGCCTCCGTGGACGAGTTTGGACGAGGCGCTGGAGGTGGCCCCGGCGAAGTCGCCGGCGTCGACCATGGCGACGCGCAGCCCCGCCTGGGCGGCCATCCAGGTGACGGACGTGCCCAGGATGCCGCCGCCGATGACGAGCAGGTCGTAGGAGACCCGGCTCAGCTCCTCGCGCGTCTCGGCGCGAGTGGTCATCGCGGCGGTGCTATTGGCGATCATGTGGTGCTCCAGTCGAGGCGGCGCCTCTATGATCTCACGCGGCCGGCGGTCGATCGGGCCCGGCGCTCTCGCCGCCCCGGGTCACGTCGGGGGCGCGGTGCTCGTACGGGGTGCTCAGCACCACGGTGGTCCGGGTGGACACGTTGGCGGCGGCCCTGATCTGCTGCAGGAGCTCCTCCAGCGCCACGGGGGACCCCACGCGGACCTTGAGGATGTAACTCTCGTCGCCCGCGACGCTGTGGCACGCCTCGATCGCGCTCAGGTGGGCCAGCCGGTCGGGGGCGTCGTCGGGGGCGGCCGGGTCGATCGGCTTGATCGAGATGAACGCGGTCAGCGGCAGCCCGATCGCGTCATGGTCGACGATCGCGGCGTAGCCGCGCACCACGCCGCGCTTCTCCAGGCGGCGCACCCGCTGGTGGACCGCCGAGACCGAGAGCCCGGTCTCCCTGGCCAGGTCGGTAAAGCTCATCCGGCCGTCGCGGGCCAGCAGCGCGACGATCCGGCGATCGATCTCCTCCATCGGTCAAAGGTAGCCGGTCGCGTTCACGACATGGACCCGACGGGAGAGGCGCCCATGCGCATCGCGTGCTCGACGAGGGTGACGAGCACGTCCCTGCCGGACTCGCGGCGGCGGGCGTCGCAGCGCACGATCGGCACGCCGGGGTCGAGGCCGAGCGCCTGGCGCACCTCGCCGATGGTGAAGGGGCGGGCGCCGTCGAAGCAGTTCAGCGCCACCACGAAGGGCTGGCCGCGCTTCTCGAAGTAGTCGATGGCCGGGAAGCAGTCGGCCAGGCGGCGGGTGTCGGCCAGCACGACGGCGCCGAGCGCGCCCAGCGCCAGTTCGTCCCAGACGAAGAAGAACCGTTCCTGGCCGGGGGTGCCGAACAGGTAGAGGGTGTAGTCGCCGCGGATCGTGATGCGGCCGAAGTCCATGGCCACGGTGGTGGTGGGCTTGGTCTCCACCCCGGTCAGGTCGTCGACGGTGACGCCGGCGTGGGTGAGCATCTCCTCGGTGCGCACGGTCCTGGTCTCCGACACCGCGCCGACCATGGTGGTCTTGCCCGCGCCGAAGCCGCCGGCGATCAAGATCTTGATCGGGACGGGCAGCCGCCAGTGATCAGAGCGCCCGAAGTCCATCCAGCACCGCCTGTACGTCCCTCCGCGGCCGTGCCGCGCCCGCACGCCTCGGCCCGATCAACGGTGCTTGTCAAGGCGAGTCAGGGAGATCCATCTGCCTGGCATCGAGTCACCCTAGCAATGCCGTAAACCCCACTCAAGCACCCATGCCTCTTAAAAATCAATATGTAACTTTTGTCGCCTACAGCACCTTCAGGTGGGGCGGATTTCTCCACCGAGTAAACCCGGTTGTCAGGGCATCGAACCGCTTCACCACTTCTGATGGTCATAGCCCGAAATATTGTGATAACCAGCACTAAAGCCGATTTGTCGCCACAAGTAGGTGGCCGTGCGCGGGCTGCGCTCCCGTACCCCGTGGATCAGCTCGCCCGCGTCGCGGGCGAGGCCGGTCATGGCCTCGTTCACGTCGGCCCTCGCCACCCCGAGCAGCAGCACGTTGAGCCCGCCCCAGCTCAGGTCCCTGCGGTACGAGGCGAGGTCGCCGAGCAGGTGGAGGTAGCGCTGCACCTGCTCGCTGGCCGGGCGCAGGTCCTCCAGGTGATCCCTGACCCACGCGTCGCCGGCGTAGATGAGGTGGGACAGGTCGACGAAGCAGGTGCCGCGGCTGTCGGCGTTGCCGACGTAGCGGTCGAGTGAGACCTCGGCCGCGGTGTCGCGCCACACCCACGCCCTGCCCATCCCCGCCAGGGTCCTGCCGAGCTGCTCGCGCCAGAGCCAGTGCAGGTCGGCGAACTCCTGGACGGTGGCCAGCTCGTCGCGCAGGTCGGCCAGGAAGCGGGTGACGGCCGCCCTGGGAGCGGCGCCGTCGGCGACCGCCAGGCAGTCGCCGATCAGCTCGTTCACCTGCTCGCGGGTGGTGGCCGTGTGGTCGACGAGCCGGTCCAGGGCGAGCACCCACAGCGCGGCGCGGTTGACCACCTTGAGCCGCTCCGCCGTGGCCCACGGCGCCCCGAACGCGCTCGTCAGGGTCAGAGCCGAGTAGATTTCCGGGCCGAACGCCGCCCCCGGGAAAAGGCCTCCGTACATCTGGGCACAGCGCCGCAGGTCTCTGTCGCACTCGGCCGCCAGCGCGCACGTGCGGCCGAGTTCGAAGGCCTCGTCAAGCTCGCCGGGGGTCCTCACGGCCGCTCGGTCGGGAACATCGGCGACTCCCCCCAATAACCGGCTGATATCGCTGTGTAGCGAATTGTCACATGATCAGCATCATCCGATCAAGGTACAGCAGCGTGGCGTCAGGCCCCGATGGCGATGAACGAGACGTCGTCGCCCCTCGCCCGCCTCAGCGCCTCGGCCAGGCCCAGTCCGCTGCTGAGCCCGGCGTGCAGCCGGACCATGAGCGGGACCGCGTTCTCGTCGTTGACCGGCACCACGCTGGCGACGATGCCCGCGGTGCCGAGGTGGAGCAGCGCGGTGGCCAGGCCGAGCAGCTCGTCGGCGCCCACGGCGGCCATCTGGGCGGAGTCGCAGCTGGACAGGACGAGCCGGTAGGGGGCGCGGCGCAGGCGTTCGAGGTCGTAGCCGGTGAGCGGGCCGTCGTCGAGATGGAGCGAGGAGAACATCGGGCTGTCGGCGCGGAAGGTGCCGTGGGCGGCCACGTGCGCGAGCCGGCAGCCGTCCATGGCTTCCAGCACCGCCTGCGCCGTGGCCGTGCCTCCTTCCAGCACGGTGGGCCCCGGGTCCTCGTACAGCTCCTCGATGGCCTGGATCTCGGCCTTGGCGTTGGGCACGTCAGGCCCGCCGACGAGGACGACGCCGCCGGGTGGCGGCGCCGACGCGCGGGCGCGCAGCCAGGCGGCGGCGGACGGCGCCACGCTGAAGGCGGTCTCCCGCAGCGACGGGAGCAGCCCCCACGGCGCGGCGTGCAGCACGCTGGGCGGCACCACCACGCACGGCCCGCCGGCCAGCAGGGGGGCGACCGGCCCGAGCACGGCCTCCTCCAGCCGCCGTCCCAGCGCGGCCAGCTCCCCCGGGTCGGGCCGGAGCTGGTAGGCGAGGCGGCGCAGCCGGGACCGGGCGAACTCCGTCTCGGCGACCGCCCGCTCGGCCGGCCCGACGGCGTAGGAGCGCACCCGCCCGTCGCCGCACAGCAGCACGTGCAGGGTGCCGTCGATGAGCACCAGCTCGGCGAGCCGCCCGCCGGGGCCGAGCGCGTCCAGCACCCGGCGGCAGTCGAAGCCGCGTTCCTCCCGCCAGCCGGGGCCGCGCAGGCGCAGCGTCCCGGCCCGTACCCGGGCCTCCAGCGCGGCGCGCTCGCGTTCGAGGCGAGGGGCGGAGGCGGCGCCGCCGGAACGCGCGGCGGCCAGCAGCTGGTCGACCCGGCGCAGCGCGGCGAGCCGGCCGAGCAGCTCCTGATCGTCCGCCGGCGGCGCGGGCGGCACGGCGATCGCGGTGGCGCGCCAGCGCTCGGTCCAGCCGAGCAGCTCGCGGCTGCGTCCGGCGCGGCGCAGGTGGCGCAGCGCGAGCTCGACCAGTTCGGCGCCCTGGGCGGTGACGAGCGCGCGCAGCTCCGACGAGCCGAACGTGAGCCGGTGCTCCTCGATCAGCTCGAGCCCGGCCCGGCAGGCGCGCAGCAGCCGGCGCGGCTGCCCGGCCGCCTCGGCCAGCAGCGCCTCGGCCAGCCACCCGCCGGCCCGCGCGGTGGCGGACCCGCCGTGCCTGGCCCGCGCCGCGGCGGTCAGGTGGCTGTCGGCCTCGGCGGTCCGGCCCAGCTTCAGCGCGATCCGGCCGGCCAGCAGGTGAGCCTGCCACGCGTCGGGAGAGCCGAGCTCGCCGAGCCGGCCGGCGAGGCGGCGGGCGTCGGCGAGCAGCCGCGGCGTGGCCCCCTCCGCCAGCCCGGCCTGGACGAGGATGAGCCGGGCGTGCTCGGCCCACCAGGCGCGCCGCTGCCTCGCGAACAGCGCCCGGGCCTCGGCGGCGCGCTCGCGGGCGGTCGCCGGGTCGGCGGCCAGCAGCGCGGCCCTGGCGGCGAGCAGCAGCAGCTCGGCCCGCCGGGTGGCCTGGCCGCGCAGCCGGGCGATCAGCCGCAGCCCGGCGTCGGCCTGCTCCAGCGCCTCGCGGGCGAGTCCGGCGGCGAGCATGACCGCGCACCGGTCGGCGACCAGGTCGGGCATCGGGGTGCCGAGCCGCTGGAACCCCTGGTCGGCCTCGTCGAGCAGGGCCAGCGCGGTGGGCAGGTCGCCGGCCACGAAGGCGGCGACGCCCCGGTTCTGCACGGCGACGACCGAGTCGTGCTCCTGCCTGGTGGTGGCGAACATGCGCTGCGCGGTGCGGAAGTCGGCGTCGGCGGCCCGCACGCCGCCGAGCGCGAGCTGCACGTGGCCGCGCAGGCTGAGCGCGCGGGCGGCCCAGACGGTGTCGCCGGCCCGGCGCAGCGCGGGCGCGGCCACCCCGAGGTCGTCGAGCGCGTCGCCGTGCCGGCCGAGGATCCAGCGGGCCCCGGCCCGCCGGAAGAGGACGCGGGCGCGGGTGGTGCCGGTGGCCCGGCCTGCGGCGGAGTCGAGCGCCGACAGCCCGGAACGGGTGCGGCCGTGGTGCACGAGCGCGATGCCGAGGGTGGCGAGCACGTCGGCCTCCCGGTCCGGCGAGCCGGACCTGCGCGCCAGCCGCACGGCCTGCCGCAGCTCGCCGATCGCGGCCTCGATGTCGCCGAACTCGCGGTGCAGGATGCCGATCGCCTGCCGCGCGATCGAGGAGTCGTACGGGCCGCGCCGCCCCGCGAGGATGGCCCTGGCGGCCTGGAGCGCCTCTTTGGGGCGCGCGAACACCATGGCGAGCACGTCGTGTGAATCGCCGGGTTCGCGGGGCCCAGACACGCATAGATGGTAGAGCCGCCCCAGGCCCGCGTCCACGTGGTGTATCAACCGTCGGCACGGGCGCTCATAAGTGTCGGGGCGGCCTGATGGACTGGCCTCCCGCCGGCCAAGGCGACACTCCCCGGGAGGAACCGACGATGACGACACCGGATCCGGGTGGCGACGCCCGCTTCTGGACTCAGCTGGAGATGGTGAACGCCGCCCTGCCCGACGGCCTGCGCGCGGTCGCCGGGCCGGAGGGCGCCACGCCCGGCTCCTCGGTCGCGCCCGGATACGCCGAGCTCGACGGCCACGTCCTGGTGCCCGCGCAGGACCTGGAGCGGGCGGGCAACATGGTCCAGGACCTGGTGCCGGGCGAGGCCGACCCGCGGGTGGTGTGGCCGCCCGAGCACGACGCGGGCCGGGTGTCGGTGCGCCGCCTGTACGTGGGCGACCGCAGCGCCCGGCTGGTCGCCGACACGCTCACCGCGCGCCGGATGCGGGCCACGCCGGTCCACCTGGTCTCGGTGGCCGGGGTCAACCTGTGCCCCGGCGACGAGCCCGTGCCGGCCTCCGGGCCGCTGCGGCCGCCGCCGGGCGCCCGCGACGCCGGCGCCGGGGTGCGGGTGACCGTGCTCGACACCGGGCTGGTGCCCGGCTACCTCGACCACCCGTGGCTGGCGGCGGGTTCCGGCGACCCCGCGATCCCGGCCGTCGACGGCGACGTCACCGACGAGGTCGCAGGCGGCGTGATCGGCCCGTACACCGGGCACGGCACGTTCGTCGCGGGGGTGGTGCGCTGCACCGCGCCGGCCGCCGACGTGCGCGTCCACCGGACGTTCCCGTACGCGGGCGCGGTGCCGGAGGACGAGCTGGGGCTGGCCGTCCGTGACACGCTCGGCGCCCACGGCTGGCCCGACATCGTGTCGTTGTCGGCGGGCACCCGCACGCGCGACGCGGCGGCGCTGCTCGGCCTGGCCGACTTCATGGCCGAGCTGACGCTGCACCCGGAGACGGTGCTGGTGGCGGCGGCGGGCAACGACGGCGGCACCGACCCGTTCTGGCCCGCCGCCTACGCCGGGCAGCCGGTCAACGCCTCCGGCGACCTGGTGGTGTCGGTGGGCGCGCTGCGCGAGGATGGCCTGGGCAGGGCGTGCTTCAGCAACCACGGCGACTGGGTGACCGTGTACGCGCAGGGCGAGCGGCTGGTGAACGCGTTCGCCTCCGGCCAGTACACCTACGGCTACCCGCACAGCGCGTCCTGCCGCCACTCGGACACCCCTCTCTACTCCGGCTGCACCTGCGTGGGGGTGATGAAGGCGGGCGACACGGCCACGTTCACCGGGCTCGCGCAGTGGAGCGGCACCTCCTTCGCCACCCCGATCGTGGCCGGGCTGATCGCGGCCCGGATGTCCGAGGCCGGCATCTCGTCGCGGCAGGCCGCGCGCCAGCTCGTGGCGGGCCGGCTGCCCGTACCGGATCTCAGCGGTTACCTGCGGTGACGGGACGTTCTCCTGTCCTGGAGCGGCTCACGAAATATCATGAGCTTTCCGCCCCTGGACCGAAAAGGACGTTGGACGACACCGTGGAAGACACCGCGCTGGACGACACCGCAGCCCTCGTCAAAGCAGCCGCCGGCGGGGAGGCCGACGCCTGGAGGGAGCTCTACCAGCGCTTCAGCGGCCTGGTGTGGGCGGTTTCCCGCGCCTACCTGCCGGTTGCGGCCGACGCCCAGGACGTCGCGCAGACCACCTGGTTCCGGTTCGCCGAGAATCTCACCAGGATCCGCGACCCCGAACGGGCCGGAGCCTGGCTGGCCGCCACGGCCAGGAACGAAGCGCTGCGCGTGATCCGCACCAGCGGCCGGGCCATCCCGGTCAGCGACGTCGCGCTGATCGGGTTCGACGTGGACGAGCGCTCGCCCGAGCTGCTGCTGCTGGAAGCCGAGGAGGAGGTCGCGGAGGCCGAGCGCGCCCAGGAGGTCTGGGCGGCCTTCCAGGAGCTGTCGGAGCGCTGCCGGCTCCTGCTGCGCGTCCTCATAGCCTCGCCGAAGCCCACCTACCAGGAAGTCGCCACCGGCCTGGGCATCGCGGTGGGCAGCGTCGGTCCCATGCGGGGACGCTGCCTGAAGCGGCTCGGAACGCTGGTGGAACGACGCGGAGTATCCGGGAGTTCCGAGTGAACGACATGGATGACGACCTCGCTCTGGAGAACGAGCTGCGCGTGATCGCGCGCCTGCTGGATCCGGTGCCGCCGCAGCTGATGGAGGACGCCATGCAGGCGTTCACGCTCCGGACGCTCGACGCCGAGCTGGCCCTGCTCGCCTTCGACTCGTGGGACGAGCAGGCCGCGACGCGGGTCCGCGGATCGGGCGCGCCCCGGCTGCTGACGTTCCGCACGGCGACGGTGGAGGTGGAGATGGAGGTGTCGGGGCCGCGCCTGATGGGGCGGCTGGTCCCGGCCGAGGAGACGGACATCCGCGTGCAGCGCCGCGACGGTGAGCAGCGGGTGCGTTCCGACGCGCTGGGCCGTTTCACCGCCGACGCCCTCGCACCCGGCCCGCTCCGGCTCCGGGTGGTCCCGCGCGGGGGCGGGCCCGTCGTCACCTCCTGGATCCGCGTCTGACGGGTCCATCGGGTGGCGGATTCCCCATGCGGTGGGAATGACCGGGTGCGCGCTGTGTGCGCGCACCCGGCCGTGCGTGGCGGGCGTTCCCGGCGATGCCGCCAGGACCCTTGGATGAGCATCGCCGTTCCCGCCGCCACGCGGCTTCGTGGCCGGCCGCGCCGGTCCCCTCCTCCCGGCGCGGCCGTCACCGTGCGGGAGCCGGGCAGGCTCCCGCCTCAGGACCCGGCTAGGGGTTCTCCCCGTAGGCGGCCAGCCGGGCGGCCAGCGCCACCCTGGAGCCGATGCCGAGCTTGGTGTAGATCTTCCCGATGTGGTATTCGACGGTCTTGACGCTGATGAGCAGCTCGCGGGCGATCTGCCGGTTGGTCAGCCCGTCGGCCACCAGCGTCGCGGTGCTGAACTCCTGCGGCGTCAGCCCCAGCCGCGCCGTCACCGCCGGCTCCAGCCCGCACGCCTCCAGTTCCTGCGCGCACCGCGCGACCATGGGCCTGGCCCCCAGCCCCGCGAAGTCCGCCCGCGCGGCCTGCAACCGCTCGGCCGCCAGCCTCCTCCTTCCGGTACGGCGCAGCAGCCGGCCCAGGTCGAGCAGCACACGTGCCTCCTCCATGCGGCATCCGGAGTCGCCCGCGAGTTCGAGCGCGGCGGTGAAGCGTTCCTCGGCGGCGGCTGGAACGTTCCGCGCGGCGAACAGCAGACCTTCGAGCCTGGCCCGCTGGGCCCGCGCCCGGGGCCCGTCACCGGCGTCGGCCAGGCCGTCGAGCACGACCTGCGCCTCCTGCAGCGCGCCCTCCGCCACGAACGTCTCGACGAGCTGCGGCCGCGGGTCGGGCACGAACGCGTCCCCGGCGGTGGGCGGCGCCGCCCCGGCCCCGAGCACGGCCATGGCCAGATCAGCCTGCGTCTCGCCGAGCACGCTGCGCTGGCGCCCGGCCTCCTCCCGCGCCGCCGTGACGTGCGCCAGCGCCCGGTCGTGCTCGCCCCTGGCGGCCAGCGGCGCCACGCACACCACCTCCAGGCACGGCAGCAGCCACCGCTGCCCCAGCCCTGCGGCCTCGGCCACGGCCCGCTCGGCCCGCTCGACCGCGTCGTCCCAGCGACCGTCGCGGTACTCGGCCACGGCCAGCAGGGCGAGCGCGAGCAGCCGGTGGCAGGGCAGCCCGGCCTCGGCCAGCTCGCCCGCCGCCCGGTCGAGCACCTCGCGGGCCGGGCCGACCTCGTCCTCGCGCAGCAGCCGCACCGCCTCGGCCAGGCTCCCCGGAGGCGCCTGCGGGCACAGGTCCCCGGCCAGGGCCAGCACGTCGTACGGTCGCGCGGCGCGGCTCTGGATCGGCTGGTCGAGCGCCAGCCTCGCCCACCGGGCCGCCTCCGGCCGGTCGTCGCCGAGCAGGCGCAGCCACGCGAGCCGCTCGGCGACGTCGGCCGCGTACGGCGGCTCCCGGTGCGACCACGCCTCCTCCAGCAGCCTCCCGGCGTCCTCCAGGCGGCCCTCGGCCAGGGCGAGCCTGCCGAGCACGTAGCGGCGCACGGGGCGCGGGTCGGCGTTCGGCGACGCGGCCAGCTGGGCGGCGCGGACGACGTCGCCGCCGACCAGGACGTGCTCCAGGGCCGTGGTGCGCAGCTCGTCGCGCCTTCCGGCGGAGTGGGTGAGCCCGGCGGCCAGCTCCAGGTGGGTGGCGGCCTCGTGCCACAGCCCGTGCTGCGCCTCCTTGGCCGCGTACCGGGCGAGTTCCTCGGCCAGCCCTTCGTCGGGGCCGGACGCGGCGGCGGCCCGGTGGCGCAGCTCGGCGCCGGTGTCGCCGGCGATCCGGGCGGCGGCCAGATGGAGCCGCGCCCGCGTCCCGGCTCCGAGAGCGTCGTAGGCTGCGGCCCTCCCCAGCGGTTCCCGGAACCGGATCGCCCGCCCGGCCTCCTCGACCAGGACCCCGGCCTCCACCGCGTTCTCCAGCGCGTCCAGCTCCGGTGTCCGGGCGCCGGTCGCTCCCTCCGTACGCGCTCCGGTCTCCGGGGAGTGGTCGGCTCCAGCCCTCGCCGCTGTGCCGGCCATCGCCCTGGCCACCGTGGCGGCCTCGTACAGGGTGCAGCCGTCCCCCAGCACCGCGCACGCCGCGATGAGCGCCCGCGCCCTCGGCCCGCAGGATCGCAGCCGCCGCGTGAACGTGGCCGCGTACGTGACGGGGGCGGGCAGCCGCACCCCTGGATCGGCGAGCGCCGACGCCGGGAAGGCGGCGAGCATCGCGCGGGCGTGCAGCGGGTTGCCCAGGGTGTGCGCGTGCAGCCGCGCCGCCGCCTGTGGGGGCAGCGTCTCCCTGGCGGACGCCTGGCCCGTGCTCGCCCCTGTGGCGCCGGGTCCCCTGCTCAGCACCATGAGCGCCGGCCCGGCGCGCCCGCTCTCCTCCCCGGGCGGCGGCTCCCCGTTCTTCTCTCCCCCCGGGAGCCGCCGCCTCGTACCGGCCGCCTTTCCAGGACTCCCCATGTCCTTCGGCGGCCGTCCCCCGGTCGCGCCCTCAGGCGCCCGTTCGGGCAGCCTGGCCAGTTCCGCGACCGAGAGTCCCTGGAGGGAGATCCGGCAGGCGCCGTCGCCGGTCAGCAGCCGCCGCAGACCCACCGGCAGCCACGGATCGTCGGCGTCGCGGCAGGCGACCAGCACCAGCACCCGCTCGCCGCCGAGCCTCCGCACGGTGTAGCAGAGCGCGCGCAGCGACGGCCGGTCGGCCCACTGCGCGTCGTCCACCAGCACGACCACGGGCCCGTCGGCCTGCGAGCGGCGGATCGCCTCACACATGGCCTGGCCGACGGTCCACGGATCGTCCCCCGCCACGTCGGGCAGCAACTGGCGGACGATCCCGTACCGCAGGTGCCGTTCGCCGGCGTCGCCGCAGGCGGCGAGCGTCCGGACCTTGGAAGCGTCGCCGAGCGCTTGCCGGATGAGAGCGGTCTTGCCGATGCCTTCCGGCCCTTCGACCACCGCCCTGCGGGCAGGCCCGGCGGCCGACAGGCGCAGCTCGGCTCGTAGCAGGTCGAGCTCGGCTTCTCTCCCCACGAACATCGCTTCCTCCCTCCCTCGCCTTTCCCAGAGGTGGTTGGAGCGGATTTGATACACCTTTGAATCACGGTGTGGCAGCGGTCACACTCGCGCGGGCAGCGGCTGCCGTTTGCGCAGGAGAGGCCGGCCGTGAACCGCCGCCCGGCCACGACGGCACCGCGGACAACACCAGCACCGCCCCGGCCGGCGTGATCCCCGCCGCGTAGCCGCGGCTGCCCGCCCCGGCTTCGGCCCCACGATCGCCCGGCCGTCAGCCGCTGACGAGTTCCAGGAGACGGCGGGCTTCCTCGGCCATCCTGCTGCCTCCCCGGCGGGCCGCCACCTCGGCCAGCCGTTCGATCCCGGGCCGTCCCCGCACCGGGGCCAACGGTGGCAGGGGGCCTGCCGTCCGCGCGTACGCCGCGGTCTCGGCGGCGACCGCCAGCAGGCCCGCCAGACCGGCGCGGGGCCGCTCGCCCGGCGCGGGCAGCAGCGCGGGCAGAGCTTCGGCGAGAACACCCCACACCCCCGTGTACGCGCCGGCGGTCGTGGCCTGCTGCAGCGCCTCGGTCAGTGCGCCCAGCCTGACCGCGTCCGCGCCGAGGAGCTGGACGACGGTCCGGCCCGCGGCGGCGGCGGGCAGCTCGCCCCGGGTGGTCAGCGTGACGAGCGCGTCGACGGCGTGGCCGCGCCGCTCCGGCCGGCGGTGGCCGAGGCCGAAGGTGACGACGGCCGCCACCGCGTCGCCTGCGGGTCCGTCAGCGTGCGCGAGCGCCGCCACGATCGCCTGGACCCCGTCGCTGCGGCTGAAGCCCTGAGGGAGGAAGCGGGCCAGATGGGCGGCGACGACCTCCCGGTGCGACGGCATGATCGCGGGCCACGCCGCCATGGTGTGCGGGTACGACAGGTAGCGCGTCCCCTCGAACGGCGTCCACAGCTCGGCGATCGGCGGCGGGATCTCTCGCGGCGCCGCGATCCGGCCGTCCACCTCTACGGACGCGGAACCGTACTGATTCGCCCTCGTCCGCACCTGGCACGTCACGTCGGGATCGGGCAGGCCGCCACGGCGCAGCCAGTGGGCCAGCGCCCGTCCGGGCGCGGACCCGAGCCGGTCGGCGCGCTCGGCCAGTGCGGGGTCGAGCCGCCGCGGCAGGCGCAGCAGGGCCTGGTGGAAGTCGGCTTCGAGCGGCTCCGCGCCGCCCGGCGACTCCATGCGCTCCAGCAGCGTCACCGGGTCGACGTGGCCGGTGGGCTCGGTGGGGGTGGCCAGCAGCACGGGGACGCTCCCGCCCGACTCGAACAGCTCGATCACCTCGTTCAGCCGCCGGGCCAGGAACCGCTGGAGCGGGTGCGGGTAGTTCCAGTGCACGTCCTGGGCGACCATGTCGTCGGGCACCCCGCTCTCGCCGGGCGCCACCACCGCCAGCGCGCACCGGGCCAGCAAGCGCTGCAGGTCCTGCTGAGGGCCGGTCAGCAGGTACGGCTGCCGCTCGGCCGCCGTCCGGTGCCACGGCCGCAGGGCCTCGGCCAGGGCGTCGCGGTCGCGGTGGGCCAGTGTGACGAGCGCGGCGAGGATCCGTTCGGCCCGCTGCAGCTCCATCTGCCAGCTCATGGCGCCCAGCTCGTACGCGACCTCGCCGGGGGTCGTGATCGGAGGAGGCAGCGGCGCGAGCCCGCCGGGCACCGGCGCGGGCGGAACCGGCCCCACCTCCTCCCGCACCGGGATCGGCCCGATGACGGCGCCCAGCCGCTCCCGCCACCGCACGGGCAGCCCGCCCGCCGCCTCCCGCACCACCTCCACCGCCTCCAACGCACCGCCCCCGGCGACGTTCTCGATGTCTCCCACCTCCCCCGCGAGGTTTTCGGCGGCCCGCCCATCCCTCATGAGGTTCTCGGTGGCCTGCGTCTCCCTGGCGAGGCCATCTCCCGCGCCGCGCGTAAGGGTCCCGCCGTCTCCTACCTCCCTCACGAGCGTCTCGAAGGGCCCCGCATCCCTCACGAGGTGCTTGGCGGCCCCCGCTTCGCTGGCGACGTCCTCGGTGGCCCGCGCTTTCCTGGAGAGGTTCTCGACGTCTCTCACCTCCCGAGTGAAGTTCTCGCCGTTTGCGACAACCGCCGGTTTCTGCGGCTGCTCGGTGGCCGGTGTGTGCGCGCGGCCCTTCGCGGGCTTCCGGCGAGGAGCGGCGGGGGACTCCGGAGTGGAAGGGGTGAGGGCCTGGTGGGCGAGGGTGGTGGCGAGGCGGGCGGCACGGTCGCGGAGTGCGGGGGACTCCTCGGTGAACACGGTGGCGAGGGCGTGCAGGGCGGCGGGGGCCCGGGAGGGCGTGGTTCGGTCGGCGATCCAGGAGAGGGCCGCGGCGACGTTCTTCTTCTCCGGGCGGAAGGCCAGCGACCGCACGGCCTCGCCGAACAGCTCGTCGTCCAGCAGCCCGGCCGCGTCGGCCCGGCGCAGCTCCCCGGTCAGCAGCCCCGCCAGCGCCGGGGACGCCGACGGCAGCAGGCGGACGAAGTCGAGCACCGGGATCTCGGTGACGTCCACGGCCAGACAGCTCCAGAGCGTCACGAACGGCGCGACCTCCTCGGGCGCTCCCCCGGCCATGAACCGGCCGGCGCAGCCGTCGACCATCGTCTCCCGCTTGACCAGCCCGTCCGCGGCCATGCCCGCCAGGCGTGCCGCCGCGGAGACGCCATGGTTGCGGGCCTCGCTCCAGTTGAGCGCGGCGGCCACCCCGGCCGCCTCGAACAGGCGGGGCGCCACGACGTCGAGCAGCGGCGGCACGTCCTGTGTCATCCAGACCGCCATGGCCAGCCGCCACGCCCAGCCCTCGGCGAACGCGTCGTTGCCGGGCGGCTCGACGCCGGTGGCCTCGACCAGCGCGGCGGCCAGCTCCCAGTTGGGCACCCGTTCGTCGGACCCGCGCCGCCGCACCGGCCGCAGCCCTTCCACCAGGCGCACGGCGAGGTCGGCACGCCACTCGTCCGTACGGGGGGAGAGCAGGGACACGATGCGGGCGGCGTCGGTCCGCGGGTCGCGCACCTGGCGCAGGTCCTGGCGGTCGAGCCAGTCGGCGACCTGCGCCGCCCCGCTCAGGCACGCGGCCCCGGCGGCGCGCAACCTGGGGGCCCGGTCCTGCAGCCACCAGCGGCCCTCCATGCCCTCGCGCCGCACCTCGGCCACGTACGAGGGCAGGTGCGCGGCGACGGCTCGCCTGCCGAGGTCGTTGAGCGAGTGCAGGAACGTCACCAGCTCGTCGAGCGTCCCGTCCTCGATCCGGTCGACGACCTCCCGCCACGGGTTCACCTGAGCACCTCCGCCTGGTCACGCCCGCGCAGGGGGCGTCCCAGGCGCACGATGCGCCGGAACGGCGACGGGCATGGCACGGACGCTAGCGATCACCCCCGACATTCCGCCCCACGCCGCCCACCACCCGCCCTTACGCCACGACGGGCCGGTTCGCGCGCCCCGGCATCACGACGTTGACGACACCGGGGCGGCACACGATCACACGACGACGAGCTCCCGGGTGGTGGCGTTGAGACGGTCGGCGCCTGATTCGGTGCAGACGACGATGTCCTCGATCCGCGCCCCGTGTGACCCCTGCAGGTAGATGCCGGGCTCGATGGAGAAGGCGAAGCCGGGCTCCAGCGGCTCGCCGTTGCCGGCGACGATGTACGGGTCCTCGTGGCCCTCGACGCCGATGCCGTGGCCGGTGCGGTGGATGAAGTGGTCGCCGTAGCCCGCCTCGGCGATGATGTCGCGGGCGGCCGCGTCGATCGACTCGCACGACACCCCGGGGCGGACGGCCGCGCAGGCCGCGTCCTGGGCGCGGCGCAGCACCTCGTAGTAGGCGGCGAAGTCGGCCGGCGGCTCGCCGACGCAGTAGGTGCGGGTGGAGTCGGAGCAGTAGCCGCTGGGCATCTGGCCGCCGATGTCGACCACGACCGGCTCGCCGGCCTGGATGACCCGGTCGGACACGTCGTGGTGCGGGCTGGCCCCGTTGGGCCCGGAGGCGACGATGGTGAAGTCGACGGTGGCGTGGCCGGTGGCGAGGATGGCCTCGGCGATGTCGCGCGCCACCTCCCGCTCGGTGCGGCCGGCCCGCAGGAAGCCGGGCACCTGCCGGTGCACGGCGTCGATCGCCTCGCCGGCCTCGCGCAGCGCCGCCACCTCGGCGGGCGACTTGCGCATGCGCAGCTCGCGCAGCACGCTCCCGGCGAGCACCTGCTCGGTGTCGGGCAGCACGTCGCGGAAGCGCAGCGACGCCATCGCCCACATGCGGTCGGCGACGCCGACCTTGCCGACCGGCCCGAGCCGGTCGGCGGCGATCCGGTAGGGATCGTCCGTCTCGTCCCAGGCCACGAACTCCAGGCCGAGCCGGGAGGCGGGCGAC
Source organism: Nonomuraea harbinensis (assembly GCF_019396385.1). GTDB lineage: Bacteria > Actinomycetota > Actinomycetes > Streptosporangiales > Streptosporangiaceae > Nonomuraea > Nonomuraea ferruginea. The sequence goes on from NZ_JAHKRN010000018.1 coordinate 46,993, forward strand.
GCCTGCGCGGCCGGCAGCTCCAGCCTCGGCACCATCATGTACGGGTCGGCCGCGGCGGGCACCACCAGGCAGGTCAGCCGCTCCAGCGGCTTGGCGTCGTAGCCGCTGACATAGCGCAGGTCGGGGCCCGGCGTGAGCAGCAGGGCGTCGACACCGGCCTTGGCGGTGGCCTCCCGCACGGCGGCCAGGCGGGACACGGGATACAAGTCTGAGGACGTCACAGGCTTAATGTACTCGCCTAAAATCCGCGAAAAGCTCTCACCACACCCCATTCCCCAGACACACAGCGCACGTGCATCATCACGTACTGTGATGTCAAATGTCCCGTTCCCACACCGGCCGGAGGTCCCGATGAGCATGCTCGACGGCGACATCGAGCTGCTCGCCGCCCGACTGGCGCACGCCCAGCGGCTGGGCAACATGGGCTGGGCGGAGTGGAATCTGCGCACCGGCGGCATCGTCTGGTCCGAGCAGGTGTACGCGATCTTCGGCAGGGACCCGGCGCAGGGCCCGCTGCCTCTGGCGAACCTGGCCGCCTACGTCGAGCCCGCCGACCTGGCCGCGCTCGACGAGCTGCTGTGGACGGTGACGCAGGGCGTGGAGCCGGTCCAGGCCGAGTTCCGCGTCCGCCGTACCGACGGTGACGTGCGCAATCTGCGCATGGTCCTGGAGCCGCTGATGGCGCCCGGCGGGCCGACCGGCGTGCACGGGGTGATCCAGGACATCACAGGCCGCCGCCGCGCCGAACGCATCATGTCGGAGTCGCGCCGCCAGCTGCTGGAGGCGCGGGTGCAGGCCGCCGAGGAGCGGCACGTGATGCTGGCGCTGCGCGAGGCGATCCTGCCGGAGCCGGTCGGCTGCCTGGACCTGCCGCACACCAGGATCGCGGTACGGTACGTGCCCGCGGAGAAGACGGCGAGCCTGGGCGGCGACTGGTTCGAGGCGGCGGCCCTGCCCGACGGGCGGGCGCTGCTGGCCATCGGCGACGTGTCCGGCCACGGCCTGCCGGCGATCGCGCACATGGCCCAGCTCCGCCACGCCCTGGTCGGGCTGACGATGACGGGCGAGCCGCCGAACCAGCTGCTGACCTGGCTGAACGACCTGGTGCTGCACCGCCTGGCCGACACCACCGCGACGGCGATCATCGGCCATCTGGACGCCGCTACCCGGGTGTTCACCTGGGGGCAGGCGGGCAACCTGGCGCCGGTGCTGGTGCGCGACGGCGTGGCCAGCAGGCTCGCCCCGCCGCGCGGCATCCTGCTGGGCGCCACCGGCGAGGTGCCCTACCAGCTCGCCACGACCCGGCTGCGGAGCGGCGACCTGGTGCTGATGTTCACCGACGGGCTGGTGGAGCGGCGCACCCGCGACATCGACGAGGGCCTGGACCTGGTGATGACGGCGGCGTGCAAGCTGCCGGGCCGCGACCTGGACGAAGGCCTGGACCGGCTGCTGGAGGACATCGGCGGCCCGAACCCGGAAGACGACGCGTGTCTGCTGGCGGTGGGCATACTGGGCACGTGCTGATGCTTCTGGACACTCCCTCGCTCTACTTCCGCGCCTTCTACGGCATCCCTGAGACGATCACCGCGCCCGACGGCATGCCGGTGAACGCGGTGCGTGGGCTGATCGACATGATGGCCACGCTGGTGCGCGGCCACTCCCCCACCGGGCTGGCGGCCACCATGGACGCCGACTGGCGGCCCGCCTTCCGGGTGGCGGCGCTGCCCTCGTACAAGGCCCACAGGGTCGCCCACGGCGACGTCGAGGAGGTGCCGGAGGCGCTGGTGCCGCAGATCGCGGTGATCGAGCAGGTGCTGGACGCGCTCGGCATCCCCCGGCCGCAGTCGCCGGGTTACGAGGCCGACGACGTCATCGGCACGCTCACGTACCGGGCGCCCGGCGCGGTGGACATCGTGACCGGCGACCGCGACCTGTTCCAGCTCGTCGACGACGCCCGCCCGGTGCGGGTCCTCTACACCGCGCGCGGGGTGCGCAACCTGCAGCTGGTGGACGAGGCGTGGGTGAGCGCCAAGTACGGCATCCCGGGCCGCGGCTACGCCGACTTCGCGACGCTCCGCGGCGACCCGAGCGACGGCCTGCCGGGTGTCCCGGGTGTGGGCGAGAAGACGGCGGCGGCGCTGGTCACCCGGTTCGGCTCGCTGGCGGCGATGCTGGAGGCGCTCGACGGGGGCGGCGCCGAGGGGTTCCCCGCGGGCGCGCGCAACAAGCTGGCCGCCGCGCGCGACTATCTGGAGGCCGCGCCGGTCGTGGTCAAGGTCGCGCACGACGCGCCGCTGCCCGACGCCGACCTGACGCTGCCTGCCAAGCCGCGCGACCCGGAGGCGCTGGTGGCGCTGGCCGACCGTTACGGGCTCGACGGGCCGCTCAACAGGTTGCTGGACGTGCTGAACCGCTAGGGCGCACGAGAATCCGACATATAGGTTTAATGCCGCGAGTCGCCCGGCCCGATAGGTTGACCCCGTGTCGAAGACGACCAGCATCCGGGTCCCGGCCGGGGTCCCCGCCCGCCTCGAAGACGGGTTCGGCCGGATCCGGCGCGAGCTGAAGCTGCCGGACGCCTTCCCGGCCAGAGTGGCCGAGGAGGCCGCCTGGGTGGCCCGGGTGCCCAGACCGGGCGGCGAGGACCTGACCGGGCTGCCGTTCGTCACCGTCGACCCGCCCGGCTCGATGGACCTGGACCAGGCGTTCCACCTGGAGCGGCTGCGCGGCGGCTACCGGGTCTGGTACGCGATCGCCGACGTGGGCGCGTTCGTCCGCCCCGGCGGCGTGATCGACGCCGAGGCCCGGGCCAGGGGCGCGACCGTCTACCTGCCCGGCGGCAATGTGCCGCTGCACCCACCGGTGCTGTCGGAGGGCGCGGCCAGCCTGCTGCCGGGCGCGGAGCGGCCCGCCGTGGTCTGGCGGATCGACCTCGACGGCGACGGCCGCACGGTCGGCGTGGACGTGCTGCGGGCGCTGGTGCGCAGCCGCGAGCGGCTCGACTACGAGTACGTGCAGGCGGCGGTCGAGACCGGCACCGCCGACGGCACGATCGGCCTGCTGGCCGAGATCGGCGGGCTTCGGCTGGCGCTGGAGCGCGACCGCGGCGGGGTGACGCTCCCGACGCCGGAGCAGCAGCTGGTCCCGTCCGACGGCGGCTACCGGCTGGAGTATCGGCTGCCGCTGCCCGCCGAGGCGTGGAACGCCCAGCTGTCGCTGCTGGCGGGGACGGCTGCGGCGCAGCTGATGCTGGAGGCGGAGATCGGCGTCCTCCGGGTGCTGCCCGCGCCCCGCCCGGCCGACCTGGACCGGGTGCGCCGGGTGGCGCTGGCCCTGGAGGTGCCGTGGCCCGAGGGCGCCGCCTACGGGGCGGTGGTGCACGGCCTGGACGCCAAGCTGCCCCGGCACGCGGCGTTCCTGCACGAGGCGCGGGTGCTGCTGCGCGGCGCCGGGTACGCGGCCTTCGACGGGACGCCGCCGAAACTGGCCGAGCACGCCGCGGTCGCGGCCCCGTACGCGCATGTGACGGCGCCGCTGCGGCGGCTGGTGGACCGCTACGCGAGCGAGGTGTGCCTGGCGATCGCCGCGGGCGAGCCGGTGCCGTCGGACGTGCGCCGGGCGCTGGCCGAGCTGCCGGAGCTGATGGCGGTCTCCGGCCGGCGGGCGGGCGCGGCCGAGCGGGCCTGCGTCGACCTGGTCGAGGCCTACCTGCTGCGCGACCTGATCGGGCAGGAGTTCACCGCGATGGTGGTCGACGTGCACGAGCGCGGCGGCGGGCTGGTGCAGCTGGCCGACCCGGCCGTGATCGCGCGCTGCGACGGCGACCTGCCGCTGGGCGAGCACGTGACCGTACGGCTCATCAGGGCCGAGCCGGCCACCCGCGAGGTCCGCTTCGCCCTCCCCTGAGCAGGTCCCCGGGCACGGTCCTGAGCACGGTCCTGAGCACGGTCGCGGGGACGCTCCGCTGCGCGCGGGCGGTCACACCAGCGACGAGTACGCCACCACGCCGCGCCGCATCCCGTCGACGGCCTTCGTCGCGGTCTGCCTGATCGCGCTGCCGGGCGGGGCCGCGCTGCTGATCTGGCCGAGCAGGTCCATCAGCTGCTTGATCCAGCGGACGAAGTCGCCGGCCGCCAGCTCGCTGCCGTTGACGCCGTCCATCAGCACCGCGTCCAGGCTGTGGCCCTTCGTCCACCGGAACGCCGCCCAGGCGAAGGCCAGGTCGGGCTCACGGATGGTGGACAGGCCGTGGTCGGCCTCGATGCCCTCCAGCTCGCCCCACAACCGGATCATGGCCGTCAGCGCGTCCTGCGCCCGCCCGGCGGGGATCTTCGGCCTGCGGGCGTCGTCGGACTGGCGCGACTCGAACACCAGCGCCGACACGCACGCCGCCAGCTCGGCCGGGTCGAGCTCCTCCCACAGGCCGCTGCGCAGGCACTCGGCGGTCAGCAGGTCGAGCTCGGTGTAGAGGCGGCCCAGGCGGCGGCCCTCGTCGGTGACGTGCTCGCCGTGGAGGTAGCCCAGCTGCTCCAGCACCGAGCAGATGCGGTCGAAGGTGCGCGAGATGACGTGGGAGCGGCCCTCCACCCTGCGGCGCAGCCCCTGCGTCTCGCGCAGCAGCTTGTGGTAGCGCTCGGCCCAGCGGGCGTGGTCCTCGCGCTCGTCGCAGCCGTGGCAGGGATGCTGCCTGATCTGCCGGCGCAGGTCGTTGATCTCCTCGTCCTCCACCGCGTGGTCGCGCGCCCTGGGCGGCTTGCCCAGGTCGCGGTCGCCGATCTTGGCCAGCAGGGTGGAGACCAGGTCGGCGCGTTCCTTCGGCGAGCGGCCGTTGAAGTTCTTCGGGATGCGGATCTTCTCCAGCGGCTCGACCGGCACCGGGAAGTCGGCCGGGTCGAGCTTCTTGACCTGCTTGCCGATGGTCAGCACCAGCGGCGTCGGCCCCGTCGCCGCCGACCTGTTGCGCGGGTTGCGGCCGGGGTCGAGCACGATCGCCAGCCCGGCCCGCCGGCCGCCGGGCACCCGGATGACGTCGCCGGGCTCCAGCGCCTCCAGCGAGCGCACCGCCGCCGCGCGCCGGGCCGCGCCGCGCTGGCGGGACATCTCCGCCTCCCGGTCGGACAGCCGCCTGCGCAGCGTCGCGTACGCGCCGAAGTCGCCCAGGTGGCAGGTCATCGCCTCCTGGTAGCCCTCCAGCGCCTCCTCCTGCTTGCGCAGCTGCTTGGCCAGCCCGACGACCGCCCGGTCGGCCTGGAACTGCGCGAACGACTCCTCCAGCAGCGCCCTGGCCCGCTCCCGCCCGAACTGGCCGACGAGGTTGACCGCCATGTTGTAGGAGGGCTGGAAGCTGGAACGCAGGGGGTAGGTGCGGGTGCCGGCCAGGCCGGCCACCGACAGCGGGTCCATGGCGGGCTGCCACAGCACCACCGCGTGGCCCTCGACGTCGATGCCGCGCCGGCCGGCCCGCCCGGTGAGCTGGGTGTATTCGCCGGGGGTGAGGTCGGCGTGGGTCTCGCCGTTCCACTTGTCGAGCTTCTCGATGACCACGCTGCGGGCCGGCATGTTGATGCCCAGGGCCAGCGTCTCGGTCGCGAACACCGCTTTGACCAGGCCGCGGGTGAACAGTTCCTCCACGACCTCCTTGAAGGCCGGCAGCATGCCCGCGTGGTGGGCCGCCAGCCCGCGCTCCAGGCAGTCGCGCCACTCCAGGTAGCCCAGCACGGCCAGGTCCTCGTCGGGCAGGTGGGCGGTGCGCTCGTCGACCAGCTGGCGGATCTCGTGGCGCTCCCGCTCGGTCGTCAGCCGGATCCCGGCGTACAGGCACTGCTGGACGGCCGCCTGGCAGCCCGCGCGGGAGAAGATGAACGTGATCGCGGGCAGAAGCCCCTCGGCGTCGAGCTTCTCGATCACCTGCGCCCGGTCGGGCGGCCTGGACCGCGACGGCCGGTTGTAGCCGCGCCCGCGGCGGCCGGCCATCAGCCGCTCGGCGTCGCGCGTGACCCGCATCAGCGTCGGGTTGATGCGCGGCACGTCGTCATCGGGCAGGAACAGGTCGTAGATGCGGTTGCCGACCATCATGTGCTGCCACAGCGGCACCGGGCGGTGCTCGTCGACGATGACCGTGGTGTCGCCGCGCACCTCGCCGAGCCACTCGCCGAACTCCTCGGCGTTGCTGACCGTGGCCGACAGCGCGACCAGCCGGACCGACTCCGGCAGGTGGATGATGACCTCTTCCCAGACCGCGCCGCGGAACCGGTCGGCGAGGTAGTGGACCTCGTCCATGACGGCGAAGCCGAGCCCGGCCAGCGTGGCCGAGCCGGCGTAGAGCATGTTGCGCAGCACCTCGGTCGTCATGACGACGATGGGCGCCTCGCCGTTGACGCTGTTGTCTCCGGTCAGCAGGCCGACCTTGGCGGTGCCGTACCGCTTGACCAGGTCGTTGTACTTCTGGTTGGACAGCGCTTTGATCGGGGTCGTGTAGAAGCACTTGCGGCCCTGCTCCAGGGCGAGGTGGACGGCGAACTCGCCGACGACCGTCTTGCCCGATCCGGTCGGGGCCGCCACCAGCACGCCGTCGCCCGCTTCCAGCGCCCGGCAGGCGTCGATCTGGAAGTCGTCGAGCTCGAACTCGTACAGGCCCCGGAACGACCGGAGAGCGGCCTCGTCACCGGAGTACTTCTGACGGAAGGCCGCGTAGCGTTCCGCTGGCGTTGTCATACCCGCAAGCCTATCGAAACCGCCATTCCGGTCGGTCCCAAGGTGATCGTCTCCGGGCCGGCCGCCTTTACAAAGTCAGGTCAGTACGGTCAGCGCTCCCGGCCGGATCTCGCAGGTCACCGGGCCCGGCCCGATCCGCTCGCCGTCGGCGTAGGCCACCACGCCGGGGGCCTCCAGCCGCACGCTCCTGGCGCGCCGCACGGTGACGGCCCGGTGGGTCACGTGGGTGCCCCGGTAGACGCTGGGGAACACGCGCAGGAACTCGGCCTTGCCCAGCGCCTCCACCATCATCACGTCCAGCAGCCCGTCGTCGGGCAGCGCGTCGGGGCACACCCGCATCCCGGCGCCGTAGGAGGAGGTGTTGCCCACGGCCACGAGCATGGCCTCCCGCTCGTACGGCTCGCCGTCGTCGAGCGTGACCCGGAACGGGATGGGCTCGAAGGAGCGCAGCTCCTGCGCGGTGGCCAGCAGGTAGCGGGCCATGCCGGGCGGCCAGGTGAGCCGGTTGGCGCGCTCGTTCACCCGCGAGTCGAACCCGCAGCACACCACCCCGGCGAACAGCTCCTCGCCGTCACCGGTGCCGATGCGGGCGGCGTCGACCGCCCGGGGCCGCATCCGCAGGACGGTCCCGGCCGCGGCGATCGGGTCCTTGTGCGCGAGGCCGAGCGCGGCCGCGATGTCGTTTCCGGTGCCGGCGGGGATGATGCCGAGGGGCACGTCGGTGCCGGCCACGGCCTGCACGGCCAGGTGCACCAGGCCGTCGCCGCCGAAGGCGACGAGCGCGTCGGGCCGCTCGGCGACCGCGAGGCAGGCCCGGTCGAGCGCGTCGGCGGCGTCGTCGCCGACGATCACGGACAGCTCGGCGCCGCCCGCGCGCAGTCTGCGGGCGACGGGTTCGAGCAGGCGCAGCGTCCGGCCGCCGCGGGCGGCAGGGTTGACGAGCAGGGCGAGATGGGGGGCCACGCCCCGGAACTTACCCCCTACCGCGCGGAACCGGAATCCTCTTCCAGCTTGCCGTCGGGATCGGAGCCGAGGTCGAGCGGCGAGATCTCGTCGTCGGACAGGTGGTCGAACTCGCCGGCGGGACGCCGCTTCTCCCGCAGGTACATGAACAGCTCGGCGCCCAGGAACAGCACGATCATCGGCGTGGCCAGCGCCATCATGGTGATCGGGTCACCGCCAGGGGTGACGATCGCGCCGAAGACGAACATCAGGAAGACGACCAGCCGCCGGTGCTTGGCCACCGTCGCGTGCTGCAGCACCCCGATGACGTTGAGGAACACCAGCAGCAGCGGCAGCTCGAACGACACCCCGAAGATCAACAGCATGATCAGGACGTAGTCGAGGTACTGGTCGATCGCGATGGTGGCGACCGTGCCGTCGAGGCTGAAGCCGAGCAGGAACCCCAGGGCGACGTCCATGATGAGGTAGGACAGCGCCGCGCCCGCCACGAACAGCGGGATGGCCAGCGCCATGAACCCCATCGTGAAGCGCTTCTCGGTGCGGTAGAGCGCGGGGGTGACGAACGCCCAGATCTGGTAGAGCCAGACCGGCGACGCCAGCACGAGGCCCACCATCAGCGAGATCTTCAGCGTGATGAAGAACGACGAGAAGATGCCGTTGTAGGTGAGGCTGCACTCGCCGGTGAGCTGGTGTGACTGGGTCGTGGAGCAGTAGGGGTCCTTGAGCACCTCCCACACCGGCCCCGACACGATCCAGCCGGCGATCACGCCCACCGTCACGGCGGCGATCGCGATCAGCAGCCGGTTACGCAGCTCGCGGAGGTGGTCCATGAGCGGCATCCGGCCTTCGGCGTCACGCGGCGCCTTGGGCTCCGACCGTTTCAGCAGCGCCATCGATGAGTCCTCGGGACGAGGTGGACGAGGTCAGGAACGCTTCTCGGTCTGGGCCGCGGCACGCAGCCGCGCGGCCTGCTCCTCCAGCTGGCGCGCCTGCTCCTCGGCCGACAGCTCCACCACGGGCGTGGCCTGGAGCTGCGGCGGGGGCGCCGGCTGGGACTGGGGCTGTGGCTGGGGCTGGGCCTGCACCACGGTGGGCTTCTCGTCATCGGTCAGCCCGCTGGTCTCCGCCTTGAAGATGCGCAGGGACCGGCCGACGCCACGGGCGAGATCCGGCAGCTTCTTGGCTCCGAAGAGCAGGACCAAGGCCACCAGGATCAGAATGATCTCCGGAGCTCCCAGGCTCATGTGACCCCCTTCATGATGAGAGCGAGGTGCGGTTTCCCCCCGATCGTACGCTGCCGGAGCCTCTGCCTCATCCCCTGGCGTCCTCTTTGCGATCGAATTGATGGTGAACATGGACAATTGCCCTGTTCAGCTTGGACGCGGCGGCGCCGACCCGGACGGCCGCGACCGCCAGGACGGCCAGCCCGGCCACACCGAGCCCGATCGACACCAGGATCCACGTCATGGCCGGTGAGCGTACAGCCCCAGCGCCCGCTCGGCCTCCTCCCGCACCCGCTCGGCCGTCCCGGGCGGCGAGACGACCCGGCCGGTGTCACCGAGCCGCAGCGCCAGCTTGAGAATCCAGTCGTCGTCGCGGGCCCGCAGCGCGATCCGCAGCCGCCCCTCGCCCAGCTCGGCGACCTGCTCGCACGGGTAGTACTCGGCGACCCACCGCCCGGCGGCGGTCACCTCCAGCTCCACCAGCTCGTCGGTGGGCGACGGCCGGAACACCCCCTGGGCGACGTCGATCGGCTCGGCCTCGGCCGGCGGGTCGGCGGGCTCGTCGAGCACCTCGACGCCGAGCATCCGGTCGAGCCTGAACAGCCGCATCGCCTCGGCGCGGTAGCACCAGCACTCCAGGTAGGTGCGGCCGTCGGCGACGACGAGCCGCATCGGGTCGACCTCGCGCGGGGTGACCTCGTCGCGGCCCGGCACGTAGTAGCGCAGCGACAGCCGCCGTTTCCTGGTCAGCCCCTCGCGCACCCGGGGCAGCGCGTCGGGGGCGGCGTCGACGTCGACGGCGACCTGGCTGCTGACGGCGGCGGCGCCCTCGCCGGCGGCCCGCTCCAGCTTGGCGACGACCCGGGGCAGCGCGTCTCCCGGCAGCTCGGCCAGCTCAGGGGTGGCGGCGAGCATGCGCAGCGCCACCAGCAGCGCGCTGGCCTCGTCGATGCCGAGCCGCAGCGGCCTGGCGATGGTGTCGGCGTTGTCGATGAGGATCTCGCCGCCGTCCCAGGACACGTCGATGAGGTCGCCGGGGGTGTGGCCGGGCAGCCCGCACATCCACACCAGCTGCAGGTCGTCGATGAGCTGCTTCTCGGTCAGCCCGAACACCTCGGCCACCTCGCCGACCTGCGCGCCCGGATGGGACATCAGGTAGGGCACGAGAGCGAGCAGCCTCGGCAGCCGGTCGGCGGATCCGCTCACGCGAGCGCCCCCTTCAGTCGGCGGATGACGGCCTCGCGGGCGTCGGGCGGCCCGGCCACCTCGACGTCGGAGCCGAGGCTGGCCATCCATCCGGCCAGCCGTTCGGGGTCGGTGAAGGGCAGCTCGGCCTCGTCCCAGCCGTCGCCGCCCGGGGTGACGGTCCTGGCCAGCTGGCGCAGCCCCTCGCAGGCGCCCCGGCGGACGCGCACCACCGCGATCCGCTCCTGGGCGGGCTCGTCGGGGAAGGCCACCATGGCCCGCAGGTCGACGCCCTGCGGCACCTGGACGGCGCCGGCCTTGCCGGTGGTGGTCACCGGGCCGGCGATGCGGCTGAGCCGGAACGCGCGCGGCGCCTCGCGGCCCCGGTCGTAGCCGGCGAGGTACCACCGGCCGCGGCGGCTCACCACGCCCCACGGCTCGACGGTGCGGGTGTGCACGTTCTCGCTGCCGGCGCCGCGGTAGTCGAACCTGACCACCTTGCGGTCGCGCACCGCCTGCCACAGCGCGGGGAAGGCCGGGTCGCGGGTGTCGACGCGCAGCTCCAGCACCCCTCCCCCGATGCCGCCGCCGGGCCCGCCGCCGAGCGCGTCGTCGGTGTGGACGCCGCCCGCGCGCAGCTTCAGCAGCGCCCCCGAGGCCGCCTCGGCCAGGCTGGCCCGCTGCCACACCTGGGCGGCCAGGCCCAGCACTGCGGCCTCGTCGGGTTCGAGCGTGATCTCGGGCAGCTCGTACGACTGCCGCTCGATGCGGTAGCCGGGCTCGTCCTCCCAGGGATCGCGCACCACGTCGATGGGGATGCCGATCTCGCGCAGCTCGTTCTTGTCCCGCTCGAACATCCGCTGGAACGCCTCGTCGCTGTCGCGGTCGTAGCCGGGCACGGCGTGCCTGATCTGCTCGGCCGACAGCGGGCGCCGGGTGGCGAGCAGACAGATCACCAGATTCAGCAACCGCTCTGTCTTACGGCGCGACATCTGCTCACTCCTCCTTCAACGACGCTACCCTGCCCCCGTGATCAGATGGCGCAAGGGCGAGGTCGTACGGATCCGGCGCGAGTGGCCGGGAGCGATGGAACTGGATGTCGCCGTCCCCGGGGAGGACGGCCCGCCCGGCTCAGGGCCTGGCGCGCCGTGCCGGGCGCTGGCCTACCCGTCACTGGTGGGCCGCCCCGAACCCGGCGACGAGGTGCTGCTCAACACGACGGCACTCGCGATGGGTCTCGGTACGGGAGGTTACGCCATGGTGGTGGCCGTGCCGAACCGTTTGCCGGAAGATCCGCAGGGTCCCGGGCACCTGGTGAAGGCCCGCTACACGCCGTTGCAGGCCACGGTGCTGGGCGCGGACGAGCAGGACTCCCCGCACCACGAGGCGCTGCGCGAGGCGGACTCGGTCGACGGGATGCCGGTGGTGGTGGCCGACCTGCACTCGGCGCTGGCGCCGATCCTGTGCGGGCTGTACGCGGACGCGGGGCCGTCGGTACGGGTCGCGTACGTGATGCTCGACGGCGGGGCGCTGCCCGCGTGGTTCTCGATGTCGGCGGCGGCGCTGCGGGAGCGGGGCTGGCTGGCCGGGACGGTCACGGTGGGCCAGGCGTTCGGCGGCGACGTGGAGGCGGTCACCACCCACACGGGCCTGCTGGCGGCCCGCCACGTGCTGGGGGCGGACGTGGCGATCGTCGCGCAGGGGCCGGGCAACCTGGGTTCGGGCACCCGCTGGGGGTTCTCCGGGGTGTCGGCCGGCGAGGCGGTCAACGCCGCGTCGGTGCTGCTCGGGCGGCCGGTCGCGGCGCTGCGGGTGAGCGACGGCGACCGGCGCGAGCGCCACTACGGGATCTCCCACCACTCGCTGACCGCCTACGGCCGGGTGGCGCTGGCCCGCGCCAGGGTGCCGGTGCCGATCCTGCCGGGCGCGTTCGGCGAGCGGGTGCGCGACCAGGCCGAGCTGCTGGCCGTCCGCCACGAGCTGGTGCCGGTCGAGGTGGACGGCCTGCACGAGGCGCTGCGCGGCTCGCCGGTGCGGCTGTCGACGATGGGCCGGGGGCTGGAGGAGGACCTGCCCTACTTCCTGGCCTCGGCCGCGGCGGGCAGGCTGGCGGCCTCGCTGCTGGTGTAGGAGTCCTTGAACGTGAACGCCTCGGGGCCGGGGCCCTCGGTCCTGAGGCGTTCCAGCCGTGCCATCGCCTCGGCGAGCGTCGGGATGACGCCCTCGGGGACCCACCACATGACCATGTACGGCTCCGCCACCCGGTGGAACCACTCCCGGCGGCGGCGCAGCACCTCCAGGTGGCCGCTGCGGTAGACGTAGTTCCACAGCGAGTCGAGGTCCTCCCACACCGAGAAGTTGACCAGCAGGTGGTCGCCGTAGTCGTGCACCACGGTCGCGGTGGGGTCCGCCTCGCTCTCCTTCAGCCGCCACACGAACCCGGGGGCCTCGTCGGCGAGCGCGTTGATCGGTTCGAGCAGGGCGACGAAGTCGGCGAGTTCGGCCGAGTCGACGGGCCCGCGCAGGTGCGCGATGTTGAGTTCCGCAAGATGCATGACGCTCAGCGAACCACTCTCCGCGCTTCTATGTCAATCTCCATTTGTTTTAGAAAGGGCGACGCAGCACTCCCCGGGCCGCGGATCCAGCCTGGCCCTCCCCGGGTCGTCGCCCAGCCCGTCGAGCAGGCCCTGGCACAGCGCCAGGTTCATGGAGCAGACGAGCAGCGGCTGCTCGTGCGACAGGACGTGGAACGGGCAGTTGCGCATGCGCAGGCCGCCGGCGTCGGCGTACGGCTCGTAGCCGCGCTCGCGCAGCACCTCCTCGACGGGCCGGCCGCCGCGGCTCCTGCCCAGCCGCTCACCGGCCAGGCGGGCCGCCCGCTCCGCCCGCTCCTCGGCGCCGAGCTCGTCGACCACTCCGGCGAGCACGGAGGCGAGGGTGACATAGTCACGCGGCGGCAGGCTCACCGACCGCTCCCCCGCCGCCCTGCGGTAGACCTTCGCGGGCCGCCCGCTGCCCGGCCCCCCGCGCTCCGGCCGGCGAAAGCCGCTCTCCAGCAGCCCCGCCTCGACGAGCTTGTCGAGGTGGTGACCGGCGAGCGTGCGGGAGACGCCCGCGGCCTCCGCCGCCTCCTGCCTGCCCACCTCGCCGCCGCGGCCGGCCACCGCCTCGTACAGACTGCGCCGTACGGGATCGTGCAGCAGGGCCAGGGCATCGAGGTCGTCGTCGCTCACAGCCCGGAGTCTAGGGCCGGTGCGCGGCTTCTCGCGGACCCGCTCCAGCGTGCGGGCCCGGCCGGACTTCAGGCCCCCTACTGCTCGCGCGGCCTCGGCGTCGTGGCGCAGCGCGGGCGAGGAGGATCAAGGCTCTGGTCATGTACGCGTGAGAACCGGGTTCGCGGGCCGTGCCCCGGGTCGCCGTCAGTAAGCGGCGAGCACGTCGACCACGTACACGAGCGTCTCCTCCGGCCCGATCCCGAGTCCCGGCTGGCCGGTGGCGCCGTAGCCGTCGTCGGGCGGCACCACCATGGCCACCCGGCTCCCGGCGGGGACCTCGGTCAGCGCCCGGTTCCAGCCCCTGATCAAGCTCCCGTCGCCGACCGTGAACGCCTCGGGACGGCCGCGTTCCCAGGTGGACGTCACGATCCGGCGGTCGCTCCAGGCCGCGGCCACGTACTGGACGACGAGCAGCCGCCCGGCCTCGACCGCGGGCCCGGTGCCGCGGCCCAGCACGGCGGCGGCGAACCCGCCCGGCGGCGCCACGTCCGGGATCGTCACCCCCGGCGCCGCCCCAGCGCCGACGCTCACCCCGGCCACCGCCCCCGCGTCGGCCTCCACGGCGGCGTCCCCGGCATGCGCGCCCAGAATGTCGACCACGTAGAACAGATCCACCCGCCCGCCGTCCCCCGGACGCCCCTCCACTGCCGCAGGGTCCACGCCGCCCTGACTGGCGGCCGTGGCGGGACCCTCCATGACGCGGGCGGCGGCGTGAGCCGCCGGCGGCGAACCGGCCCACTGACCCGCCGCCATCGGGCCGATCCCCGGCGCATGCTTCCCAGCCCGATGAGCCTCCTGCGCCGCCTCAGACGGAAAGGTGACGTCCTGTGGCCCGCGAGGCCTGACGTCCTGCGGGCCGCCGGGGCCTGCCGTGAAGGCGGGTCCGCCGGTCTCCGGGCGACCCTTCGTCCCGGTGATGGTGGGCCCAGGGGTGCCGTCCCGCAACGGGATGGCGGCGGTCACCCGGCTGCCTGCCCTGCGGCCGCGGAGGGCGGCGTCGAGGCCCGCCGGGAGTGCGCCCAGCGGGAGCGCGGCGGGCGTGCCGCGGTTGAAGGTGGATTCGACGAGCCGGTTCTCCCGGCCGTCCCACAGGTGGGCGGTGTACTGGACGACGGCCACACCGCCCGGCTCCAGCGGCGCCCCGTGACCGGTGGCCGGTTCTCCCACGTGCGGTTCGGCGGGCGGCGGGCCGGTCGGGAAGGTGATCGTGGGCCGGGCTCCGAACGAGCCCGCGACCCGGGGCTCGGTCACTTCCGGTCCCGTCCCCGTACACGCGGCGAGCGCCACGAACAGGAACGCGAGCGCGACGGCCCGGCCCCGCCGTCGCCGGTGACCCCGTGGAGGGCCCTCCTGCCGCCGTCGGGACTCCCGGGTCCCGGGCAGATCCCCGACCCTGGAGAATCCTCGCCCCCGCGGGCCCGACCACCCGGAGGTCACCGCCGTGACCTCCTCGCGCACCGGAGACTCACCCGCGAGGCGTGCCCACGCTGGAGGCGGGATGGGCGGTGGACGAACCTCGTCATCGGGGCGCTCCGGTCGCCGGTGCAGGGACCGAGTGAGGGGTGGGCAACGGGATGACCTTCCTGCGCGGGCGTGCGCGCCTCCCGAAAGACACGCATGAGGGCTCGCACCGGGCACGAGCCCCGCGATGCTACCGCCCCGCCGGGTCACCCGTCAGCGAACGCGACGAAACGGGCAAGGCGTCCCCGGAAACCACACGACGGACGCGCCCCCGTACCGAAGGAGGCACGCCCGTCGTCAGGGCGGTCAGTAGGCCGACAGGACGTCCACCACGAACACCAGCGTGCTGTTGGCCGGGATGCCCTGCTGCTCCTGGGCGCCGTAGCCGAGGTCCGGCGGGATGCTCATCACCACGCGGCTGCCGACCGGCACGCCCTCCAGGCCCTTCTGCCAGCCCTGGATGACCTGCGCCAGCGGGAACGAGGCCGGCTCGCCCCGGCCCCAGCTGGAGTCGAACTCCTTGTCGGTGCCCCAGATCTTGCCGGTGTAGTGGACGCTCAGCGTGGCCCCGGCCTTGACCGGCTCGCCCTCGCCCTTGATGAGGGTCTTGACGACGAGCTCCTTGGACGGCTTGTCCTTCGTCTTCGTGGTCAGCGTCGGCGCCTTGTCGCCGCCGGGGCTCTCCACCTTGACGCCCTTGAGGGTCTCGCCGGTCTCCTTGCCGGTGGCGGCCGCGAGCGGCTTCGGCGGCGTGCCGACCACGTCCATCACGAACACCTTCGTCGCCTCCGTGGACGGCGACTGCCCCGCCGCCGGGGTGACGAGGTCGTTGGCCATGACCGCCAGCAGCCGCCCGCCGTGCTTCATCTTCGTGAAACCGTCACGCAGCAGCTGCGGGAGCTGCTCGTTCACCGGCAGGGTCTCCGGCGTCTTCGTGTCGTACGTGGAACCCTGCGCGGCGTTGTCCTTGCCGTCCCAGTTCCAGACGGAAAGGTTGACGATGAGCTGGTCGCCCGCCTTGACCGCGGGGCCGTCGCCGGTCTCCAGGACCTTGTACGACGACGTGGTGGCGGGGTCGCCGGAGGGGAAGGTCACCGTGGGCTTGGCGCCCACCTCGCCGGTGACCTTCACCCCCGCGGACCCGTCTCCGGACGCGGTCGAGGCCGTATCGGAGCCGCACGCGGCGGCGAAGAAGAGCATAGGCACGGCGGCCAGAGCGGCCAGAGCGCGGCGCATGGATTTCCCTCGGGGAACGACGGTCAGATTCGCGTCACCCTACCCGAAGCCTGGTAGGCCCGAGGTAAACCGGCGCCGCTCACATGCCGGCGATCAGCTTGTCAACTCTCTCGTCCACGCTGCGGAACGGGTCCTTGCACAGCACGGTCCGCTGCGCCTGGTCGTTCAGCTTGAGGTGAACCCAGTCGACGGTGAAGTCGCGCCGCTTCTCCTGCGCCTTGCGGATGAACTCGCCGCGCAGCCGCGCCCTGGTCGTCTGCGGCGGCACCGACTTGGCCTCGAAGATCTTCAGGTCGGACGCCACCCGCTCCACCGAGCCGCGCTTCTGCAGCAGGTAGTAGAGGCCGCGCTTGCGGTGCACGTCGTGGTAGGCCAGGTCGAGCTGCGCCACCCGGGGCGACGACAGCGGCAGGTCGTACTTCTTGCGGTAGCGCTCGATCAGCTGGTATTTCGTCACCCAGTCGATCTCCCGCGACACCAGGTCGAGGTCGCCGGTCTCGACGGCGCGCAGCGTGCGCTCCCACAGCTCCAGCACCCGGTGCGCGATGGCGTCGCCGCCGCGCCGGTCGACGAAGTCCTGCGCCTTCGACAGGTATTCCTGCTGGATCTCCAGGCTGGACGCCTCGCGCCCGTTGGCCAGCCGCACCCGCCGCCGGCCGGTCATGTCGTGCGACACCTCCCGGATGGCCCTGATC
This sequence comes from Nonomuraea harbinensis, assembly GCF_019396385.1. Taxonomy (GTDB): domain Bacteria; phylum Actinomycetota; class Actinomycetes; order Streptosporangiales; family Streptosporangiaceae; genus Nonomuraea; species Nonomuraea ferruginea. The sequence goes on from NZ_JAHKRN010000018.1 coordinate 63,745, forward strand.
GGGTTCTCCAGCGTCAGGTCGCGCATCACCGTGCCGGCCTCGATCATGCGCAGCACCAGGTCGGTCGCGCCGACCTTGAGCAGCATGGTGGTCTCGCTCATGTTCGAGTCGCCGACGATGACGTGCAGGCGGCGGAACCGCTCGGCGTCGGCGTGCGGCTCGTCGCGGGTGTTGATGATCGGCCGGGACCGGGTGGTGGCCGACGAGACGCCCTCCCAGATGTGCTCGGCCCGCTGCGAGACGCAGTAGACGGCGCCGCGCGGCGTCTGCAGCACCTTGCCGGCGCCGCAGATGATCTGGCGCGTCACCAGGAAGGGGATGAGGACGTCGGCCAGCCGTCCGAACTCGCCGTGTCTGCCCACGAGGTAGTTCTCGTGGCAGCCGTAGGAGTTGCCCGCCGAGTCGGTGTTGTTCTTGAACAGATAGATGTCCCCGGCGATGCCTTCTTCGCGCAGCCGCTTCTCGGCGTCGACCAGAAGGCCCTCCAGGATCCGCTCACCCGCCTTGTCGTGGGTGACCAGCTCGATGACGTTGTCACACTCGGGGGTTGCGTATTCAGGATGGCTGCCCACGTCGAGGTAGAGGCGTGCGCCGTTGCGGAGGAAGACGTTGCTCGATCGGCCCCAGGACACGACCCGCCGGAACAGGTAGCGCGCGACCTCGTCGGGGGACAGCCTGCGCTGCCCCCTGAACGTGCAGGTCACGCCGTACTCGTTCTCCAGCCCGAAGATGCGACGATCCATCACCTCACACTATGCCCACGGATGGGGAAGCGGGAGAGATCTCCGCCTGGTGTTTTCCGGCGTCAGGGCGTGAAGATCTCCTGGACCTTCACGATCTGGCCCTTGTGGACGGTGATGAGGGCCGGTCGCTCGCCCCGCTGGGCCCGCTTGATGAGGTCGGCGCGCGAGCAGCGCTTGCTGCCCAGACCGGTCCGGCGGTCGACGGTCAGGCCGGTCATCTTCTGGCCGCAGCCCAGCGCGGACAGGAAGACCACCTTCCGGGCGATGGGCGAGGCGTAGACGCGCACGTCGCCTTCCGGCGGGCCCACGAACCGGCCCTCGGTGACCTTGCCCTTCTTCCACCTGATGGGTTCGTACTCGGCCACGCCGCCGCTCACGTGGGTGATCCAGCCGCGCAGGATGCCGTTGTGGCGCGGCCGCGGCGACCTGGTGAAGTCGTGCTTCGGGTCGGCCTGGAAGGAAGTGCCGAAGATCTTGGGCGCTCTGTAGCGCGGGGCGGCGGCGGCCTCGGCCGCCGCGGAGGACGTCAGGAGGATGGCCGCGGCGGCGCCGCCGGCGAGCAGGCTGCGGATCGTCGTGTTCACGGACCATAGGATGGCCGATCGCGCGCCGCGGTTCGACGCCCCCGGCGTGATCCACCTCACACCGGGGGTTGTCGTACGAAATCGGCCGCTACAGCGGGGACGAGCCGTCGTCGACCGGGCCGTCGGGGCCCGTCGGCGGCGGCTTCTCGTCGGACTCCGCCGCCGGAGGCTCTTCGGCGGGCGGCGGAGCCGACGCCAGCAGCCGGTCGAGCTGGGCGCCCGCCAGCCGCTTGAACTTGCGGTGCTCGCGGTTGCGGTCGAGCACCGCGACCTCCAGCTGCTCCACCGGCGGCCGCTCGCCGCCAGGCTCGGTCAGCGCCTTCAGCGCCACCTCCAGCGCGTCGGACAGCGACATCGACTCGCGGTAGTGCTCCTTGAGCCGGCCGAGCACCGCGTCGGCCTGGCCGCCCATCGCGGCGAAGCCGTGCTCGTCGAAGACCGAACCGTCGAACGTCAGCCGGTAGATCGCGTCGCCCTCGGGCCCGTCGCCCACCTCGGCGACCACGACCTCCACCTCCAGCGACTTGATCGACTCGGTGAAGATGCGGCCGAGGTTGGAGGCGTACAGGTTGGCCAGGCCGCGGCCGGTCACGTCGGAGCGGTCGTAGGAGTAGCCGTTGATGTCGGCGTAGCGGATGCCGCCCAGCCGCAGCTCCTCGAACTCGTTGTAGCGGCCGACGGCGGCGAACCCGATGCGGTCGTAGATCTCGCTGATCTTGTGGAGGGCGCGTGACGGGTTGGGCGCCACGAACAGGATGCCGTCGACGTACTGCAGCACGACCACGGAACGGCCCCGCGCGATGCCCTTGCGCGCGTAGTCCGCCTTGTCCCGCATGATCTGCTCAGGGGACGCATATCCGAAAGGCATGGACACGACTGAGGGTCCTTTCTAGCGCAGCGGGGCGATGGGGCCGTCGGGGGAGATCAGGCGCTCGTCGAGCATCTGCCGCACGTAGCCGGACACCTGCTCATCGGTCAGCCGGCGGAAACCGTCGGCGTCGATCAGCGACACGATCGGGAAGATCTTCCGCGTCATGTCGGGCCCGCCGGTCGCCGAGTCGTCGTCGGCGGCGTCGTACAGGGCCTGGATGAGCACCATCGTGATGTCGTCGGCCGACGCGCCCTCGCGGTAGAGCTTCTTGAGCGCGCCGCGCGCGAAGATCGAACCGGAGCCGATCGCGTCGAACCGCTCCCGCTCGTAAGGACCCCCCGCCACGTCGTAACTGAAGATCCGCCCCTCGTCGCGGTCGGGGTCGTAGGCGGCGAACAGCGGCACCACCACCAGCCCCTGCATCGCCATCGCCAGGTTGCCGCGGATCATCGTGGCCAGCCGGTTGGCCTTGCCCTTCACCGACATCGTGCGGCCTTCGAGCTTCTCGTAGTGCTCCAGCTCCACGCGGTAGAGCCGGGCCATCTCGATGCCGGTCGAGGCCGTGCCGGCGATGCCCATGCACGAGTAGTCGTCGGTCCGGAAGACCTTCTCCACGTCGCGCTGGGAAATGATGTTGCCGGACGTGGCGCGCCGGTCACCGGCCATCACCACCCCGCCGGCGAACGTCGCCGCCACGATCGTGGTCGCGTGCGGAACCTGGTCGCCGATCGGCGTAGCCAGCACCTCGTCTCTGCGGGGCAGCAACTCCGGCGCGTACGCGCTCACGAAATCGGTGAACGAGGAACTTCCGGTGTTCTGGAAAAGCTGGCTCACCAAGCCGGTGGGCAGATCCCTCTTCGCCACGCGACTCCCTCCCAACATTCAGTGTTCCTGTGCCGACCCTACTGTTGTTGCGTCGCTGTCTGCACTTCCCACGATCAGCTCAGGGCGAACCGTTCATCAGATCGTTTCTTTACGCCCCGCATCACCCGTGCGATTGTCGGTATGTCCGCACGTCCTGAACAGGAGGACGCCATGCGCATGCCCCGCCTGCCCGTGCTCATCGCCGTCGCCGGCCTGGCGCTCGCCTCCTGCGGCACCGGCGCCCCCGCCGAGGGCGGCACCGTCACCCTCACCATCGCCGCCAACTCGATCTCCGGCGGCAAGAACTCGGAATCCGCCGACTGGATCAAGAACTGGGTCATCCCCGAGTTCGAGAAGACCCACCAGAACGTCAAGGTGCTCTTCCAGCCCAGCGGCGTCGACGACGAGCAGTACAAGACGAAGCTCGCCCTGGACCTCAAGTCCGGCGCCGGGGCGGACGTCATCGACGTCGACGGCATCTGGGTCGGCGAGTTCGCCCAGGCCGGCTACATCAAGCCGCTCGCCGAGGTCGGCGGGGCCGCGGTCGACTCCTGGGAGGGCTGGTCCCAGATCCCGCAGGCGGTGCAGGGGCTCGGCATCTTCGACGGCAAGAAGTACGGGCTGCCGCAGGGCACCGACGGCCGCGTCCTGTTCTACAACAAGACCCTGTTCGGCAAGGCCGGCCTGCCCGCCGACTGGCAGCCCGCGAGCTGGCAGGACATCCTCGACGCCGGCGAGAAGCTGAAGGCGGCGGGCGTGCCCACGCCCATCCAGATCAACGCCGGCACCGCCATGGGCGAGGCCACCACCATGCAGGGCGTCCTCCCCCTGCTCGCCGGCGCGGGCGCGGAGATCTACAGCCAGGGCAAGTGGACCGGCGCCTCCCAGGCGATGAAGGACGTGCTCGGCTTCTACGAGCGGATCTACGGCGGCAGCGGCCTCGGCGACCCCAAGCTGCAGCAGGAGGCCAAGGGCCGCGACAAGTCCTTCACCCAGTTCGCCGACGGCAAGATCGCCATCCTGCTCGAAGGCGACTACTTCTGGCGTTCCGTCATCGAGCCCAACGCCGGCGTCGCCCCCATGAAGGACCGCGACCAGGTCGTCGGCTACGCGAGGATCCCCGCCAGGGAGCCCGGCGCCGGCATCCGCGGCCAGGACCACGCCAGCATGTCGGGCGGCGCCGTCCGCGTGCTCAACCCCCGCTCCGCCGACCCGCGGCTCGCCTGGGAACTGCTCGCGTTCATGCACTCCGCGGCCGCCACCGAGTCGCAGCTCGCCGGCCAGGTGCGCATCAGCTCCCGCACCGACGTCAACGACGAGGTGCTCGCCGGGGACCCGATGCTCGGGTACATCGCCGACGAGGTGCTGCCCATCACCGCCTACCGGCCCGGCCTCGCCGTCTACCCGCAGGTGTCGGTCGCGCTGCAGGAGGCCACCGCCGACATCGTCTCCGGCCGGAGCGCCGACGAGGCCGCCGCCGCCTACCAGGCGAAACTGGAAGAACTCGCCGGGGGCGCCGCCAACGTCAGCGGCTGACCCGCCGATACTGGACCCATGAGGACCTGGGTCCTGCACGTCGACCTCGACCAGTTCATCGCCGCCGTCGAGCTGCTGCGCCACCCCGAGCTGCGCGGCCGGCCCGTGGTCGTGGGCGGCGACGGCGACCCCACCCGGCCCCGCACGGTCGCCGCGACCGCCACCTACGAGGCCCGCGCCCGCGGAGTCCACTCCGGCACGCCCCTGCGCACCGCGCTGCGCCGCTGCCCCGACGCCGTCTTCCTGCCCAGCGACCCGCCCGCCTACGAGGCCGCCTCCGCCCGCGTCATGGCCGTCCTGCGCGACTTCCCCGCCGACGTCGAGGTCTGGGGCTGGGACGAGGCCTTCCTAGGCGTCCGCACCGACGACCCGGAAGCCCTCGCCCGCGACATCCAGCGAGCCGTACGCGAACGCACCGAGCTTTCGTGCTCCGTCGGCATCGGCGACAACAAGCACCAGGCCAAACTCGCCTCCGGCTTCGCCAAACCCGCCGGAGTGCACCGCCTCACCGGCGACACCTGGGCCGAGCAGATGAACCACCGGCCCACGGACGCCCTGTGGGGCATCGGCGCCAAGACCGCCGGGAAACTCGCCGAGCTCGGCCTGCGCACCGTCGCCGAGCTGGCCGCCGCCGACCCAGCGGGCCTCGCCGGCCGCTTCGGCCCCACCAACGGCCCCTGGCTGCGCTATCTCGCCCTCGGCAAGGGCGAGGCCGAGGTCGTCACCACCCCGTGGATCCCGCGTGGCCACAGCCGCGAGACCACCTACCGTGAGGACCTCACCGACCCCGCCGAGATCGCCGCCCAAATCTCCGGACTCGCCCGCCAGGTCACCGCCGACGCCGCCGGAGCGGGCCGCGCCATCATCCGCGTCACCGTCAAGGTCCGTTTCGCCCCGTTCCTCACCCGGACCCGCCAGACGACGCTCCCCTCCCCCACCACGGACCCCAGGACCGTCACCGGCGCCGCCCTCGACGCCCTCGCCCGCTTCGACCTGAACCGCCCCGTACGCCTCCTCGGCGTCGGCGCCGCCTACCAGATGCCCGCCCGGACCCGCACCGCGTCCCCGTAGAACGCCGGCCTCGCCGTCTCCTGAGCCGGGGCCGGGGCCGGATCCGGCACCCCGACTGCCCCGGACCCGGCCCGTCCGGTGGCAGTGGTCGACGGCGGAGCGTGCGCTCGGGTTGCCGTAGCGGTGTTTCAGCAGGTGGTCGTGCCGGCTGTCATGATCCTTGATCTCGCGCATCGCTTCGGTAGGGCGAGGCGGGCAGCAGACCCTCTGCGCTCGCGACAGCTCTGGGTGGACCGTTTCCGGAAGCAGACTTTGGGGTGGCGCGCCCGCCCGTCGGGCACGCGCTTGTTCAGCCCGACTGCGGAGAGGCCAGGGGCCTCTCCGCAGTCGGAGCAGCGCTTACATCCTTCCGGTGGTTCCACCCGTTCGCACTCCTTGTCGATGTCCGCCTGGGCCTACTCTCCGCCCTTCTGGACGTAGCTCCGCACGAATTCCTCCGCGTTCTCTTCGAGGACCTCGTCGATCTCGTCCAGAATCGCGTCGACGTCGTCCGTGAGCTTCTCCTGGCGCTCCTGGACGTCCGGCGCCGCGGAGGCCTCGGTCTCCTCGACCTCGGACTCGCGCCGGCCGGTCTGCTTCTGCCCGCCGGTGTCCTTCGTAGCCATGCCCTACCTCCATGTGCGGGGGACTGCCTCTCAGTCCATATCTTCCCCGAACGGCCCGACATTTCGCGCCGATCGTCCCCTGACCTTACCCGCTTGACTGGATAGCGCTGCTATCCAATACTGGGACCCCCGATGACACAGGAGGTTCTGAGATGTCCCCCGCTTCTCTCAGCACGGCAGGCGTGCTGCTCATCACGGTGCCGACCATCGCCTTCGGCGGTGTGACGCTGCTGCGGTTCCTGATGCGGAACGTTCCCGGCTATCTCGACAACCCGGTGCGGCGCGGTCTGTGGCGGGCCGGGCACGCGCATGCGGGCGTGCTGGTGCTCTTCAGCCTGGTGGCGATGCTGTACGTGGACCAGGCGGCGCTGTCGGACCCGGTGAAGGGGCTGGTGCGCCTGGCGATCGTGGCGGCGCCGATCCTGATGCCGCTGGGGTTCTTCCTGTCGGTGGTGCGGCCCGGCGACACCAAGCCGAACAAGCTGATCTACCTGACGTTCCTGGGCGGCGCGTCGCTCGCGGCGGGGACGCTGACGCTGGGCGTCGGGCTGGTGTAGCCCGACGCCCCGCTACTCACCGCCGGTGAGGGCGGCGACGAGGTCGGCCGCGGTGCGGCAGCGGTCGAAGAGCTCTCCGACGTGGGCCTTGGTACCGCGCAGGGGCTCCAGGGTGGGAACGCGCTGGAGGGACTCCCTGCCCGGGATGTCGAAGATGACGGAGTCCCAGGAGGCGGCGGCGACGGCCTCGCTGTACTGCCGCAGGCAGCGGCCGCGGAAGTAGGCACGGGTGTCGCTGGGCGGATGCTCGACGGCCCGCTGGACCTCGTCCTCGGTGATCAGCCGCTGGATGCGGCCGCGGGCGACGAGCCGGTTGTAGAGGCCCCGGTCGGGCCGGATGTCGGAGTATTGCAGGTCGACGAGCTGGAGCCGGGGGTGCGACCAGGCCAGGCCGTCGCGGCTGCGGTAGCCCTCGAGGAGTTCGAGTTTGGCGACCCAGTCGAGCTCCCTGGACAGCTGCATGGGGTCCTCGGCGAGGCGGGTGAGCACGGACTCCCAGCGGTCGAGGATGTCCTTGTTCATCTCGTCCTGCGCGGTCTCGCGTTCCTCGACGTACTTGCGCGCCTGTTCGAGGTACTCCATCTGCAGCTGGACGGCGGTGAGCTTGCGGCCGTCGCGCATGGCGATCTCGTAGCGGCAGGACGGGTCGTGGGAGACCGCGCGCAGGGCCTGGACGGGGTTCTCGACGGTGAGGTCGCGGGTGAGGAAGCCGTCTTCGATCATGGCGAGGACGAGCGCGGTCGAGCCCAGCTTCAGGTAAGTGGAAATCTCCGACATGTTGGCGTCGCCGATGATGACGTGCAGCCGCCGGTACTTCTCCGGGTCGGCGTGCGGCTCGTCGCGCGTGTTGATGATCGGCCGCTTGAGCGTGGTCTCCAGACCCACCTCGACCTCGAAGAAGTCGGCCCGCTGGCTGATCTGGAAGCCTTCGCCGCGTGAGTCCTGGCCGATGCCGACCTTGCCGGCGCCGACCACGACCTGCCGGGAGACGAAGAACGGGGTCAGGTGGCGGACGATGTCGGCGAACGGCGTCGCCCGCCGCATGAGGTAGTTCTCATGGCAGCCGTAGCTGGCGCCCTTGGCGTCGGTGTTGTTCTTGTAGAGCTGGATGGGGGCGTTGGAGGGGATGGCGCCGGCCCGCTGCGCGGCGTCGTACATGACGCGTTCGCCGGCCTTGTCCCAGATGACGGCGGCGCGTGGGTTGGTGCACTCCGGCGTCGAGTATTCAGGGTGCGCGTGGTCGACGTAGAGCCTGGCCCCGTTGGTGAGGATGACGTTGGCGAGGCCGAGGTCCTCGTCGGTCAGCTGGCTGGGGTCGGCGACCTCTCTGGCGAGGTCGAACCCTCTGGCGTCGCGCAGCGGGTTCTCCTCCTCGAAGTCCCACCGCGCCCTGCGCGCCTTGGCCGCGGAGGCGGCCAGGTACGCGTTGACCACCTGCGAGGAGGTCACCATCGCGTTGGCGCCTGGCTGACCGGGTACGGAGATGCCGTACTCGGTCTCGATGCCCATCACCCGACGCACCGTCATGCGCACCCTCTGTTCGTCCGGATCTGTCTATCCGCCGTTTATATGCCCGAGCCTATGCCCTTCACAGTGCCCCAGGGTCACAGAGTTATGGCACCGACGTCTTTTCCACCTCTACCACGGGCGCCGCCGTGCTCACGGATGCCCGGCGGGGCTTGAGTATGCGCTGGATGGGACGTTCGGCGAACGCGTAGACCGCGTACGACACGACGACGGCCACGACGGTGGTGATGACCGCGGTGGCCCACGGCGGCAGGTCGCCGACGAGGAGCGGCACGAGCGCGGCGGCGATCACGGAGTGGAACAGATAGAGCGGGTACGTGGTCGCGCCGAGCGCGGTGAGCGCGGGACGGGCGCGCAGGCGCAGCAGGCCGAGGGCGACGAGCGCCATGACCAGGTAGATCAGCGTCATGGTGATGACGACGCTGACGTCGGTGACGGGCATGTTCTTGAAACCCGCGAGCTCGATCCGGCCGTGCACCCGTTCCAGCGCCGCGTGCAGGGACATGCCGTACGAGGCCGCGACGTAGATCCAGGGCAGCCAGGCGCTGCCCTGCTTGTGGATGAGGTAGAGGGCCATGCCCGCCACGAAGTAGGGCGCGTACCGGGGCATGAGGATCTCGTTGAGCACCGGGTTGCCGAGGAGTTCGGCGCCGAGCGCGGCGACGAGCCAGACGCCGCAGAAGACGAGCACCCGGCCGTAGGTGACGCCGGCCACGACCAGGATGGTGATGAGCAGGTAGAAGCGGAGCTCGGCCCAGAGCGACCAGTAGACGCCGGAGGCGTCGCCGATCTTGAACAGCCGCTGGAACATGGTGGCGTTGACCAGATACTCGCCGGTGGAGAGCTTGGGGTCGAGCGCCTTGGTGCTGGTGAGGCCGTAGACGCCGGCGACGGCGAGGAGGCTGAGCCAGTAGGCGGGGTAGAGCCTGACGAGGCGGGAGCGGGCGAACGAGCCGAGACCGCGCCCCCAGATGGTCATGAGGATGACGAAGCCGCTGATGATGAAGAACAGCTCGACGCCGAGGATGCCTAACCCGGCGATGGGGGCGAGGGCGGGGAACAGCTCGGCGGGCCGGTCGCCCCAGACGGACGCGTAGGCCACGAGGTAGTGGAAGGCCAGCACGGCCAGGGCGGCGATGAAGCGCAGGAGGTCGAGCTCGGCCAACCGGCCGTCCCCACGAGCATGCTTCGGCCGGTTCTGTTGGTGCATGGGGACTTGGACGTCCCAGTGATCATTCCGGTTCCCTCCTTTCACATCCGTCACACAGATGTTTTCTTTGCCCAAGTCGCGGCAAGCGGTCGCGATCGCCGGGGTCGGGCGCGTACCTGGTCACCCTGCGCTCTGAGCCCGCCAGGTCCGCTGAGACGTGATCGCGCGGCCTTCGCGCCGGGGTCCGGCGGCGTGCACGCGGCTCGGCCGCCGTGGCCCGCCGTGTTCTCCCAGCCGGGCACCCCGTCACTGATCGCCCGTACGGACTCCATGCCTTCGGCGCGCAGTTCCGGAGATCCGCTGTCGCCGCCATCGCGGTGGACCAGGTGGTTTCGCATGGCCGTCACCGGGGTGGCGGACGGCGCCACCTGCTGCGGGCCCGCGCCTGGTGGTGACGGCCGGTGAGGCGGCCGTCCGGGACAATGTGGTCACCCCGCCCGCCCCGGAAGGCTCAGCACCATGACTCCACCCGACCACCCCGTCCGCACGCCCGTCCCATCGTGGGAGGAGGCCGCCGAGGTTCTCCGGACGGCCGCCTCCGCCGTGGAGGCAGCGGACGGCGCCGACCTCACCGTGGCGGCCGCGGCGCGTGGCGACACCACCGCGCTCGCCGCGGCTCTGGAGCGCATCGCGGCCGCCTGCCCCGGCACGCTCGCCGTCTCCGTCCGCGCCATCACCACGCTCCCGCCCTCCGGATCGCCCCCCAGCTCAGTACGAACCGCCCCTACCTTCACAACCCCAGCACACACCGACCTCTCCGCCGCGGCCTCGGACCACACCGACCCCTTCGTCACGGGCTCAGCACACGCCGGCCTCTCCCCCGCAGGCTCTGCACACACCGGATCCACCGCCGTAGGTGCGGCCCGCACCGGCCCCTCTCTCGCGTCGTCGGCTCAGGCCGAACTCTCCGCTTCAGGCAGGGTGCACGCCGGGGTCTCCGGCATGGGGCCGGGGAGCCGGGTGGACGCGGGGCTCTCGGCGCTGGCCTTGCGTGAGGACGTGGAGCTGCCGCTGGCCAGTGTGGGCAAGGTGCTGTTGCTGGCCGAGGTGGCGATGGGCATCGACGGTGGCGTCCTGGACGCGGACGAGCCGGTGTCCCTGCATGACGACGACTACTGCGGCGGGTCGGGGCTGCTGCCCGGACTGTCCGCGCGGACGTGGACGGTCGGCGACCTGGCCCTGCTCACGGCGTCGGTGAGCGACAACACCGCGACGAACGCGCTGCTGCGCCGCATCGGCCTGGACCGGGTGAACGCCGCCGCCGCGGCGCTCGGGCTGACCCGCACCCGCCTGCTGGACCGGATCCGTGAGCCTCGCGGCCCCGAGCATCCGCCGGCCTTCGCCCTGGGCACCGCCGGTGAGCTGGCGGGCCTGGCGGCGCTGCTGTCCGGCCCGGAGGGGTGGCAGGTGCTGATGCGCGGGTGGATGCTGGCCAACACCGACCACGGCCTGGTGCCCGCCTTCATGGGGCATGACCCGGAGGGCGGCCGGCTGGCCAACAAGACGGGCACCGACGACGGCGTCCGCGCCGATGTGGGCATCCTGGGCCCTCTCGCCTACGCGGTCCTGGCATCCGGCCCGCCGGGCTCCGACCACGGCCTCGTGCGGGCCGTCCGCCAGGCGGGCGCCCTCATCACCGCGGCGTCCCGTACGCTTCCCTGGCCCGCCGGTCCGGAGAGGGGCTAGCCCACGACAGGAGCCGCCGACCGGCGTTTCGACGCGGCGGCGGCTCCTGGTCGTGATCTAGAGGTACTGACCGGTGTTGGCGACCGTGTCGATCGAACGGCCGGCCTCGGCGCCCTGCTTGCCGGAGACGAGCGTGCGGATGTAGACGATCCGCTCGCCCTTCTTGCCGGAGATGCGGGCCCAGTCGTCGGGGTTGGTGGTGTTGGGCAGGTCTTCGTTCTCGGAGAACTCGTCCACGCAGGCCGTCAGGAGGTGTTGCACCCGCAGGCCCTTCTGCTTGGTCTCCAGGAACTGCTTGATGGCCATCTTCTTGCCCCGGTCGACGATGTTCTGGATCATCGCGCCGGAGTTGAAGTCCTTGAAGTAGAGCACTTCCTTGTCGCCGTTGGCGTAGGTGACCTCGAGGAAGCGGTTCTCTTCGCTCTCGGTGTACATGCGCTCGACGACGCTCTGGATCATGCCCTGGATGGTGGCTTCTTGGGAGCCGCCGTGCTCGGTCAGGTCGTCGGGGTGGAGCGGGAGGTCGGTGACCAGGTACTTGGAGAAGATGTCCTTGGCCGCCTCGGCGTCCGGCCGCTCGATCTTGATCTTGACGTCCAGGCGGCCGGGCCGCAGGATCGCCGGGTCGATCATGTCCTCGCGGTTGGAGGCGCCGATGACGATGACGTTCTCCAGGCCCTCGACTCCGTCGATCTCCGACAGCAGCTGGGGCACGATGGTGTTCTCGACGTCGGACGACACGCCGGACCCGCGGGTGCGGAAGATCGAGTCCATCTCGTCGAAGAACACGATCACCGGGGTGCCCTCGGACGCCTTCTCACGGGCGCGCTGGAAGACCAGGCGGATGTGCCGCTCGGTCTCGCCGACGTACTTGTTGAGCAGCTCCGGGCCCTTGATGTTGAGGAAGAAGCTCTTGCCTTCCTGGCCGGTGCGCTCGGCCACCTGCTTGGCCAGGGAGTTGGCGACGGCCTTGGCGATGAGCGTCTTGCCGCAACCGGGCGGGCCGTAGAGCAGCACGCCTTTGGGCGGACGGAGCTGGTGCTCGCGGAACAAGTCGGAGTGCAGGTAGGGCAGCTCGATGGCGTCCCTGATCTGCTCGATCTGCCGGGAGAGGCCGCCGATCTCGTGGTAGGAGATGTCGGGCACTTCTTCCAGGACGAGCTCTTCGACTTCGGACTTCGGGATGCGCTCGTACACGTAGCCGGAGCGGGCTTCGAGCAGGAGCGAGTCGCCGGCCCTGATGGGCTGGCCGAGCAGCGAGTCGGCCAGGCGGACGACGCGCTCCTCGTCGGCGTGTGAGATGACCAGGGCGCGCTTGCCCTCGTCGAGGAGCTCCTTGAGCATCACGATCTCGCCGACCTCTTCGTAGCCGAGCGCCTCGACCACGTTGAGCGCCTCGTTGAGCATGACCTCCTGGCCACGCTTGAGCGAGTCGACGTCGACGGACGGGCTGACGTTCACCCGCAGCTTGCGGCCGCCGGTGAACACCTCGATCGTCCCGTCGTCTCTGGCCTCCAGGAAGGTGCCGAAGCCGGATGGCGGCTGCGCCAGCCGGTCGACCTCCTCCTTGAGGGCGACGATCTGGTCCCGGGCCTCCTTGAGGGTTGCCACCAGGCGTTCGTTCTGGCCGGTAACGGCCGCGAGGTTCGCCTGTGCCTCATGAAGACGCTCTTCGAGGACCCTGGCCTGACGGGGTGACTCGGCCAGCTTCCGCCTCAGCGCGGTGATCTCCTCTTGGAGGAAGGAGACCTGTGTTGAAAGATCAGCGACCTCCCGTTCGCGCTGCGCGGCTCGAGCCTCAGCATCATCGCGAGCTGCCACGCCCCGTCACCTCCTTCCCAGTCGAGGGCGACTACTAAGGACCTTACCTATCTCGGGCCCCTCCGTAACCTGGCCGGGCAGTGTTCGTACAGTGACTATCTGTATTCGGTGAATAATCCCCAATGGGGTGTTTAATACTCCCAGCATATGAACACGGTGATCTGTTCCCGTGTCACGCATCGGCGCAGCCTCGTGGCCAAATTGTCATAGTTCTTCGGTGGTTCCCTTCGGTCTCCGGCGGCGCGGCGGCGGGGTCACGCCGTCGGCCATGCGCCTGGCGGAGACGAGGAACCCGGTGTGGCCGATCATCCGGTGATCGGGCCGCACGGCGAGTCCTTCGACATGCCAGTCGCGAACCAGGGTCTCCCACGCGTGGGGCTCGGTGAAACTCCCGTGATCGCGAATGGCCTCGACCGTCTTGGACATCTGGGTGGTGGTGGCCACGTAACAGCAGATGACGCCTCCGGGGGTGAGCGCCTTGGCGGCGGCGTCGACGCACTCCCAGGGGGCGAGCATGTCCAGGATCACCCGGTCGACGTCGGACTCGTCGATGGACGAGACGAGGTCGCCGACGACGAGCCGCCAGTTGTCGTCCATCGGGCCGCCGTAGAACTTCTCCACGTTCTTGGCGGCCACGTCGGCGAACTCCTGGCGGCGCTCGTACGAGGTCACGTGCCCTTCCGGGCCGACCGCGCGGAGCAGGAAGCAGGTCAGGGCGCCGGAGCCGACGCCCGCCTCGATCACCCGCGCGCCCGGGAAGACGTCGGCCATGCCGACGATCATGGAGGCGTCCTTGGGGTAGATGACGGCGGCGCCGCGCGGCATGGCGAGCGTGTAGTCCTGCAGCAGGTGGCGGAAGGCGAGATACTGGGTGCCGCCGGAGGAGCGCACCACGGAGCCCTCGGGCTGCCCGATCAGCTCACTGTGCGGGATGGCGCCCTTGTGGGTGTGGAAGACGCCGTCCTCCTTGAGCGTGATGGTGTGGCGCTTGTTCTTGGGGTCGGTGAGCTGCACCTGATCCCCGGGCCGGAACGGCCCATGCCTGCGGAAACCCATGGCGGCAAGGTTATAGGGCTTTCGGCGGGCTCCTGACGCGCGATATCTATGAGGGATGCTCCCGCGTGAAGTGATCGCCGTCGGCCCCCTGGTGCTGCGCGCCCCGGTGGACGAGGACGCGGCGGCGATACGTGCCACCTGCGACGATCCGCTGACGGCCCGCTATCTGCCGCTGATCTCGTCCCCGTACACGATGGAGGACGCGCACGAGCACGTGCGCCGGGCCAAGACCGTGTGGGAGTCGGGCGGAGCGGAGTTCTCGATCACCGAGGAGGGGCGCTACGTCGGCTCGGCGGGGGTGACGCCGCTCACCCCGTACGGGTCGGCGACGGTGGAGCTCGTGGTGGCGCCGTGGGCGCGGGGGCGGGGCGTGGCCGGGGCGGTGGCGCGCGGGCTGACGGAGTGGCTGCTCGACCACGGGGTGGAGCGGGTCGAGCTGGAGACCGAGGTGGAGAACCTCCCGTCCCTGCGGGCCGCCTACCGCGCCGGGTTCACCGAGGAGGGGCGGCGGCGCGACGCGAAGGCGCTGCGCGACGGCCGGCGGGTGGACCTGGTGTCGTTCGCCAGGATCGCCCGCGACGGCGGCGAGCCGGTGGAGCAGGCCCTGCCGTTCTTCGAGGGCGGCGAGCTGGGCGACGGGGTGGTGCGGCTGACGCGGATGGTGGTGGAGGACGCCGCCGACTTCCACCGGATGCTGGGCGAGCCGAGCGTGTCCCGCTACAACGTGGGGCCGGGCAGTTCGCTGGAGGAGGACGAGCGGCGCTGCCGGGCCACGGGCTACCTGTGGCTGTCGGGGCAGCGGATCGAGCTGGCGGTCAGGGACTCCGTCAGCGGGGCGTTCGCCGGTCACCTGCAGCTCCTGCACAGCATGCCGGCGTTCGGCCAGGGCATGATCGGCTACTCGCTGCTGCCGGAGTTCCGGGGCAGGGGGCTGATGACGCGGGCGGTGCGGCTGCTGTCCGACTGGGCGTTCGCGCACACGTCGCTGCACCGGCTGGTGGCCGGGACCGACGCGGCCAACCTGGAGTCGCAGGCGGTGCTCGAACGTGCCGGGTTCGTACGTGAGGGGGTGCGGCCGGAGTTCTTCCCGCAGCCTGACGGGAGCCGTACGGACGAGGTCTCGTGGCTGCGGCTGCGCCCGGGAAGACAGATTTCCTCTTGAGGTATGGCCAAGGGGCCCGTGCGGGGTGATACTCCGGGTCACCGCCCCTGAGTGTCGCGTGATCGGGCTGCGCGACCCTGTCGAGGGAGTGCCGCGATGCCGCTCGACCGTGCCGAAGTCGCCATGCGTGAGCTGGTCTCCTCCTTCACCTGCCTGGAGTCGTCCCGGCTGATGGGCAGCCTGGCCCGGGCCGCCGCCGCCGTCGTCCGGGTGGGTTATGCCGGTTTCGTGCGGGTGGACCCGCTCCGGGAGGAGGCGTGTGCCGTGGTCACCCACGTGCCGCCGGGAGACCCGCTGCGGGTCCGGCTCTGGCTCGCGGAGTGCGGGGTGCTGAAGGAGCTGGCGGTGTCGCGCGGGCCGGTGCTGCTGGCCTGCGACAGGTCGGTGGGGACACCGGGGTTCCTGGCGACGCCGCTGGCCACGGTCACCTGCGACCACGCGTTCCTGTGGGCGGCGGGGCGCGCCTTCGACGACCGCGACGAGCACCTCCTCGGCCGCTTCGCGATAGCGGCCGGGCGGGCGCTGGAGGCGTCCAACGGCCTGGAGGCCGCGGCGCGGCTGCTCCGTGGCGTCCAGTCCCTCCCCCTCTCCCCCAAACCCTGCCTCCCGGCTCCCCGCCGCCTCTCCCCCCGGCCTGACCCCCGCTGACCGTACGGGGTCTGGCGTCACCCAGCGGGATCCCCTCGTACGCATCCGGCTGCGGACGGAACACCGGCCCTCCAGCCGCAGCCGCCCGAGCGCCCCGGCCCGTCCTGCCAACGTGGGGGAACGGCTCCCCGTACGGACTCCCGCCCTTTGCAGACAGGCAGTTGGATACGCGGGAAGACCGGCACCCCGGGAGTCCCCAGCGTCGGCGGGAACATCCGACTCCCCGTGCGATGACAGGTGGATAGAGAGAAGGCTCAGCACGGAGCCTGCGGCACGGCATGGCACGGCACGCATATGCACGGCACGGAGCGCAGTCGCACCGTACGAGAGGAAGCGGAAAGGGCCGGATTCGGACCCAGGGCCGGCTGCGGCGTAAGGACCGTTTTGGGCCGAAGGGCCGCTTACGGCATGAGGACCCGCCTGGGGCCGGAGGGGCCGATTGCGGCGCCAAGGGCCCTTAGGGCAGGACAAGTGCGGCGCCTGGTGGATCGGAGGGTCGATTGCGCGCCAGGACTCCTTGGGGCAGGACGACTACGGCGGCAAAGCCCTTTGGGGCAGGGGCCGGTTCGGGGTGGTGAGGCCACTAAGGCGATAGGGCCGCTTGGGACTAAGGGGCAGTCGGGGTGAAGGCTGTCGGCCCGATCCCGGCACCAACGGCCCGTCAGCACGGCGTGTACGGGCCGCAGAGTGGGACACAAGGGCGGACTAGGACGGAGAGGTTCGTTCGAGAGGCTGAGACCGCAGGGCGATAGGGCTGATTGGGGCTTGAAGGGCAAGTCGCGGCGGGAGCGGTCGGCCCGATCCCGGCGATCTGCGGCTCGTCAGCCGACGGTGTGTACGGGGCGTGAGGGTCGTACACACCGTCGTACGGGGCGCCAAGGCCGGTGGGATCCCAGGGCCGATGAGGACGGCGAGGGTCGGGCGGGAGGCTGAGGCTATCCGCGGTCTACGTCCGTACGGTGAAGGGGTTGTGTAGGAGGACCTCGACGTGGTCCAGCCTGAGAGGGGCTGGGCGTCGATGGATGCCCGCGCCTTCGGGGAAGGCGCGGGGGTGGGGTGTCAGCCGCGGTGGGGTTCGAAGCGGAGGGTGCGGGAGACGCCGACGCGGACGGTGGTGCCGGGGGCGATGGTGACGGGCTCGTTGGGCGGGATGTCGTAGAAGTTGGGGTCGCCGGGCGGCTGGATCTGGGTGCCGTTGACCGAGCCGAGGTCGACCAGGTTGACGTCCCAGCCGTCGAGCGCCACGCGCAGGTGGCGGCGGGAGACCGACCCGTCGGGGCTGGTCACCTTGGCCGGGCGGGCGCTGCCGCCGGCGACCTCGGGCGCCCGCTCGGGATCGCGGCCCAGCAGGTAGTCGGTCTCCAGCGGCAGGGCGGTGCCGTCGTCGAGGACGAGGACGCCCAGCGCGGGGCGCGGGCCCTTGTAGGGGACGAGCGCGCGCTGCACGAGCGCGATGCCGCACACCGCGCAGTAGGGCGCGCGCGGGTCGTTGAAGTGGTCGTTCTTGCAGTCGACGCCGTAGACGAGCGGCCGGTCGCCGTGGTCCTGCTCCTGGACGGGCGCGGCCTGCTGCTCCTGCGACGGCGGGCCCATGGGCGGGTGAAGGTCGTGGGGCGGGCCCATGGGCGGCTGCAGGTCCTGGGGCGGGCCCATGAGGGGCGGGCCGGGGTCGTAGTGGTCCTGCGGGGGCGGGCCCATGGGGGCGGGCTGCTGCTCGTACTCCGGCATGGTGCCGTTGCCGGAGGACGGCGCGGCGGGCGCGGGCTCGTCGTAGGAGGGGAACGGCGCCGGCTCGGGCCTGGCGGGCGGCTGGTCGATGACCGGCGGCCCCATCTGCGGCTGGGAGTGGGGCTGCGGCTGCGGGCCGGAGGGCGGCTGGGGAGGGAGCGGCGGCGGCTGGTCGGTGCCCGACATGGGGTAGGGCGGCGCCTGGGCGGGCGCGGGCGGCTCCTGGCGCGGCATCAGGTCGGGCTCGAAGTGGAGCGCCGTGTTGGGCATCTCGCTGGTGAGCGGCCTGGAGGGAGCCGGGCTCTGGGCGGTGAGCTCGCCGACGATGCCGCCGCCGTGGACGACGCCGCTCTCGAAGCGGACGGCGGGGTGAGGGCGGCCGGCGCCGGGCAGGACCAGCTCGACGCGTTCGACGGGGCCGCCGATGAGCCGGTCGGCCCAGGTGAGCGAGTCACTGCCGGACAGGCGCGTCTCGCCGGCCGGGCCGGTGACGTGGGCGGAGGCGGCGCCGCTGACCAGGACGGCCACGCCGTCGCCGACGCGGCCGGCGACCGCGCAGGTGCCGGGGTCGCTGGTCATGGTGGCGGCGAGCACCTGGGCGGCGCGCCGCGCGAGCGCCCTGCCGTCGCCCCCGGATGCGGCCGTCTGGCGCAGCGCGTCGATCAGGCGGGTGCCGGAGTCCTCGTCGACGTCGCACACCAGGAGCAGGCCGCTCTCGTACGCGACGAGCCCGTTGCCGGGAAGCGGCCGCACCGTCCCGAAGCCCTGGTCCGTCATGAGTCCTCCCACATGACCGTGCTGCGCTCGGTCACTCAACTGTCCTTCCCGGAAGCAGGCGATGCCGTGGTGCGCGCATCACCGTGCTGGCCACCAGCCATACGCATACCCAGGCAACAGGGCCGCGTCGCGTCTCGATTCGGTGAACCGTGGGACGCGGTGAACCCGTCAACTGTGCAAGTTTGGCCAAACAGCACACTATCGGGCCAGACGTCGTGCCTTCGAATCGCAGGGCCGGCTAGATCACCGGGAAAGACACTAGTCGTGGCCGGCCGCTTATTCGAGTGGGACAAATCAGACGCCGGTGAAGACCCGGTTGACGTCGGCGGTGGACAGCACGCCGTAGATCTCGCCGCCCCGCTCGACGAGGAGGTACTCGCCCGCGGGGGTTTCGCGCATGGCTTCGATGAGCGGCTCGCCGACCAGGTCGGCGGCGAGGACCAGGGACGGCTCCAGGGACTTGGCCATGGAGCCGACGTTCACCCAGGGGCGCCGGTGCTCGGGCGTCGCCTGCACGGCCGACTCGTTGACGATGGCGAGCGGGCGGCCGTCGTGGTCGACCACGACGAGCGCGCCGGCGTGCTCCTCCGAGGCCCGGCGCAGCGCCTCGGCGAGCGGCGTCTCGGCCGTGACGGGGATCGCCCTGCGGGCCAGGGTGCGGGCGTTGACCTGGGGGATGCGAGCGCGGATGCGGGCCGCGCGCAGCGACTGGGAGGCGCCCATCCAGATGAAGGAGGCCAGCACGAGCGGCCAGATGAGGTCGCGGAAGTCGATCTCCTGCCCGGTGGCCGTCGCCAGCGCGAAGGGGGCGGCGACGAGCAGCGCGGCGAGGATCCGGCCGCCCCAGGCCGCGGCGACGGTGCCGGTGCCGGGATCGCGGGCGATCTTCCAGATCCCCGCGCGGAGCATGCGGCCGCCGTCGAGCGGCAGGCCGGGCAGCAGGTTGAAGACGCCGACGATGAGGTTGGCCACCCACAGCTGCCAGATGAGCACCTGCGGGATCCCGTCGCCATCGACCAGGAAGACGTCGGCCAGCCAGCCGACGCCGGCCAGGCCGAGGGAGAGCGCGGGCCCGGCGGCGGCGACCATGAACTCCTTGCCGGGGGTCGGCGGCTCCTTCTCGATCTCGGAGACGCCGCCGAGCAGGTAGAGGGTGATGCGGCGGACGGGCAGGCCGTACCACTTGGCCAGGACGCTGTGGGCCAGCTCGTGCAGCAGCACCGACACGTACAGCAGCACCGCGAAGGCGAACGCGACGCCGTAGGCCCCGGCGGCGCTGACGCCGGGGATCATGTAGCGGAAGGTGTCACCGAAGAGCCAGGTGATGAAGGCCGCGACGATGAACCACGTCCACGACACGTAGACCGGGATGCCGAACGGCTTTCCCATCAGAATTCCGGAGGATTCCTGTCGCGGGCTCTGCTCGCTCACCGCACTCCTTGCCGTCCAAGCGCCGTCCACATGCCGTCGGAGCCGTCGAACGCGCCGTCGAAAGCGCCCTCGGCCACGGGCTGTGCCTGCCTTGATGCTACGCGCCGCGCAGGGTGATCCAGGACGCGCGTGTCCCTTTTGTGCCGGGGCATTGTGTCGGAGGGGTGGCCTAGAGTGCGGGTCATGACGTTGACCGAGCCGGAGATCATCGGAGCCCTCTCCCCGTCCCGGGCGGGCGACTTCATGACCTGCCCGCTGCTCTATCGCTTCCGGGTGGTCGACCAGTTGCCGGAGAAGCCGTCGCAGGCGGCGGTGCGCGGCACGGTCGTGCACGCGGTGCTGGAGCGGCTCTACGACCTGCCGGCGCCGGAGCGTTCGGTGCGCGCCGCCCTGGAGCTGCTGGAGCCGCAGTGGCTGCGGCTGCTGGAGGAGGACCCGCAGCTGGCGGAGATGTTCACCGGAGACGGCGAGCAGGCGGCGTGGCTGGCCCAGGCGCGCGAGATGCTGGAGCGCTACTTCACGCTGGAGGATCCCACCCGGCTGGAGCCGGCCGAGCGCGAGCTCTACGTGGAGGCGGTGCTCGACGGCGGGCTGATGCTGCGGGGCTACGTCGACCGGCTGGACGTCGCGCCGACCGGCGAGGTCCGGGTGGTCGACTACAAGACGGGCAGCGCCCCGGGGCCGGAGTTCGAGGCCAAGGCGCTGTTCCAGATGAAGTTCTACGCGCTGGTGCTGTGGCGGCTGCGCCGCGAGGTGCCGCGGCTGCTGCAGCTGGTCTATCTGGGCGGGCGGGGCGAGGTGCTGCGGTACGCGCCCGACGAGGCCGATCTGCTGGCCACCGAGCGCAAGGTGAAGGCTCTGTGGAAGGCGATCGCGCGGGCGCTCGACACCGGCGAGTGGCGGGCGCGGCGCAGCCGGCTGTGCGACTGGTGCGATCATCAGGCGTTGTGCCCCGAGTTCGGCGGCACTCCCCCGCCGGTGCCCGACCGGCAGCCGGGCGACACGGTGCGCGGCAGCCGCCGCGCCGCCACCGACGAGCTGTAGCCGCCTTCTCCTCCTGCAGGAGGAGGAGCCCCGGCTCACCTGGGCTTACAGTGAAGCGGTGCGCGCAGACCGAACGACGTTCCATGACTCGGTCCTGGCGGTGCTGGCGGCCGTGGTGTCGCTGTCGCTGTTCCTGACCGAGAACGTCGGCCGGCTGGAGGCGCAGGGGCTGGTGGTCGACGGGCTGCGCGGCCCCGACTCCCTGGGCGCCTTCCTGGTGCTGTCGAGCTGCGCTCCCGTGGCGGCGCGCAGGCGCTGGCCGCTGGCGGGGCTGTGCGCGAGCCTGGTGCCCGAGACCCTGCTGGCGGCCTTCGGCTACGGCTACGGCCTCGCCGGGGTGGGGGCGCTGGTGATGCTCTATTCGGTGGCCGCCAACCGAGGGCTGGCGGCGGCGCTGGGCGGGCTGCTGGTGTCGCTGGCGGTCTACTCGGTGGGGGCGGCGGCCGGGCCGGTCCGCACGGCCCACTGGAGCGACCATCTGATGATGGCCGTGGTGCTGGTGGCGGTCTGGGGCACGGGCCGGAGCATGCGGCTGCGCAGGGCATACCGGGAGGAGCTGAAGGACCGGGCGGCGCGGCTGGAGCGGGCGCACGCGGCCGACACGCGGGCGGCGCGGGCGGAGGAGCGCTCCAGGATCGCGAGGGAGCTGCACGACGTGGTGGCGCATCACGTGTCGGTGATGACGGTGCAGGCGGCCGCGGCGCGCAAGGTGCTGGCGTCGGATCCCGACGTGGCGCGGGAGGCGCTGACCGCGATCGAGCACACCGGCCGGCTGGCGATGTCCGAGATGCGCGACATCGTGGGCGTGCTGCGCACCGACGCGGGCGTGGAGCTCGGGCCGCAGCCGGGGGTGCGCGATCTGCCCGCGCTGGTGGAGCAGCTGACGGAGGCGGGCCTGCCGGCGCGGCTGTCGGTCGAGGGCGAGGCGGTCCCGCTGCCGGCGGGCGTCGACCTGGCCGCCTACCGCACGGTCCAGGAGGCGCTGACCAACAGCCTGCGCCACGCGGGACCGGGCGCGAAGGCGGTGGTGACCGTGCGTCACGGACGGTGCGAGCTGGACGTGCGGGTGGTGGACGACGGGCGCGGCGAGGCGGCGCGGCCGGAGGAGGCGGGTCACGGTCTGGTCGGAATTCGCGAGCGGGTGGCCCTCTGTGGTGGAATTCTGAACATCGGCCCGAAATCGGGGGGCGGTTTCGAGGTGCGGGCGAGGTTCCCGTTGAAGGACGGATCATGACGATCAGGGTGCTGCTGGTGGACGACCAGCCGCTGCTGCGCACCGGTTTCCGCCTGATCCTCGAGGCAGAGCCCGACATCACGGTGGTCGGTCAGGCGGGCGACGGCAAGGCCGCGCAGGAGCAGACAAGAGCGCTGCTGCCGGACGTGGTGCTGATGGACATCCGCATGCCGGGGGTCGACGGGATCGAGGCGACCCGCCGGATCGTGCGCGACGCGCCCCGGGCGGTGCCGTCGGCGCACGTGCCGAAGGTGCTGGTGCTGACGACCTTCGACCTGGACGAGTACATCGTGGAGGCGCTGCGGTCGGGGGCGTCGGGGTTCCTGCTGAAGGACGTGCCGCCGGACGAGCTGGTGCAGGCGATCCGGGTGGTGGCGGCGGGCGACGCGATCGTGGCGCCGAGCGTCACGCGCAGGCTGCTCGACCGGTTCGCGGCCCGGCTGCCGGCGGCTCACGAGCAGCCCGCGCCCGCGCGGCTCGACCGGCTGACCGAGCGGGAGCTGGAGGTGCTGCGGCTGATCGCCAAAGGCATGTCCAACGCGGAGATCGCGGCCAAGCTGGTGGTCAGCGAGACGACGGTCAAGACCCACGTCGGCAACGTGCTGACGAAGCTGGGGCTGCGCGACCGCGTCCAGGCCGTGGTGCTGGCCTACGAGACGGGCCTGATCACCCCGGGCGCCCTGTCGTAACGGACGCCCGGGGCGGCGATCAGGCCTGCGCGGCGTCGTCCGCGGCGGCTCCCGCGGTGGCGACCGGGGCGTTCTCCGGGAAGTGGCAGGCCACCTGGTGGCCGTCGGCCAGCTTCTCCAGCGGCGGCTCGACCTTCTTGCAGATCTCCTGCGCCTTCCAGCAGCGGGTGTGGAAGCGGCAGGCGGGCGGCGGGTTGAGCGGGCTGGGCACGTCGCCGGTGAGGCGGATGCGCTCGCGGTCCCTGCGCGCCTTCGGGTCGGGCACCGGCACCGCCGACAGCAGCGCGTTGGTGTAGGGGTGCATGGGCGCGGCGTACAGGCTCTTGCGGTCGGCGATCTCGACGATCTTGCCGAGGTACATGACCGCGACCCGGTCGCTGATGTGCCGCACCACCGACAGGTCGTGGGCGATGACCACGTAGGTGAGGTCGAGCTCGCTCTGCAGGTCCTCCAGCAGGTTGACCACCTGGGCCTGGATGGACACGTCGAGGGCGGAGACGGGCTCGTCGGCGATGATCAGCTTGGGCTTGAGCGCGAGCGTGCGGGCGATGCCGATGCGCTGGCGCTGGCCGCCGGAGAACTCGTGCGGGTAGCGGTTGTAGTGCTCGGGGTTGAGCCCGACCAGCTCCAGGATGTCCTGGACGGCCTTCTTGATGCCCTGCTCGGTCTTGATGCCCTGGATGCGGAAGGGCGCGCCGACGATGGCGCCGACCGTGTGCCGGGGGTTGAGCGACGAGTACGGATCCTGGAAGATCATCTGCATGTCGCGGCGGAGCGGCCGGAGCTTGCCCTGGCTCAGGTGGGTGATGTCCTGGCCCTCGAAGACCACCTTGCCGCCGGTGGGCTCCAGGAGGCGGGTGACCAGCCGCCCGGTGGTGGACTTGCCGCAGCCGGACTCGCCCACCAGGCCGAGGGTCTCGCCCTTGAACACCTCGAAACTGATCCCGTCGACCGCCTTGACGGCGCCGACCTGCCTTCTGAACAGGCCCGCGGTCACAGGGAAGTGCTTCTCCATGTTGTGCACGGAAAGAAGCGGCTCGTTCTCGCTCACTGGGTCTCCAGGACTGGCTTGATCTCGTTCTCCCACAGCGCCCGCCGTTCCGTCCTGGGCATGTGACAGCGCACCAGGTGACCGCGCTCGGTCGGGGCCAGGTCGGGGACCTCGGTGGACGCGCGCCCCTCGGTGCGCTCGGCGTACGGGCAGCGGGGGTGGAAGGCGCAGCCCGGCGGCACGTTGATGAGGGACGGCGGGGAGCCCTTGATCGGCAGCAGCCGTTCGGTCGGCTCGCGGTCGAGCCGGGGCATCGAGCCGAGCAGCCCCCAGGTGTAGGGGTGCTCGGGCTGGTAGAAGATGTCGTCGGCCTTGCCGTACTCGACGCATTTGCCCGCGTACATGACGAGGATGTCGTCGGACAGCTCGGCCACCACGCCGAGGTCGTGCGTGATGATGATGAGCGCGGAGTTGAACTCGCGCTGCAGGTCGCGCATCAGGTCGAGGATCTGCGCCTGCACGGTCACGTCGAGCGCGGTGGTCGGCTCGTCGGCGATGAGCAGCTCGGGGTCGCAGGAGAGCGCCATGGCGATCATCGCGCGCTGGCGCATGCCGCCGGAGAACTCGTGCGGGTAGCTGTCGACGCGCCTGGCCGGCTCGGGGATGCCGACGCGGCCGAGCAGGTCGATGGCGTGCTTGCGGGCGACCTGCTTGCTGACGTCGTGGTGGATCCGGTAGGCCTCGATGATCTGGTGGCCGACGCTGTAGTACGGGTGCATCGACGACAGCGGATCCTGGAAGATCATCGCCATTTTCTTGCCCCGCAGGCGGCGTACCTGCTCGGCGGACATGGCGACGAGCTCCTCGTCGTCGAGCCAGATCTCGCCGGAGATCTGGGCCCGGCCGCCCTTGTGCAGGCCGAGGATGCCGAGGCTGGTCACGCTCTTGCCGGAGCCGGACTCGCCCACGATGCCGAGGGTACGGCCGCGTTCGAGGGAGAAGGTGAGACCGTCGACCGACCTGACGAGGCCGTCGTCGGTGGGGAAATGGATCTTCAGGTCCTTGACGTCAAGAAAGCTCACGACAACCTCACCCTCGGGTCGACCCAGGCGTAGAGCAGGTCGACGATCAGGCTCGCGACGACCACGAAGCTCGCGGCGAACAGGACCACTCCCATGACCTGCGGCAGATCCTGGTTTCTGATGGCCAGGATGGCGAACTGACCGAGGCCGGGCAGAGTATAGGTGGTCTCGGTGAGGATGGCGCCACCGATCAGCAGGCCGAAGTCGATGCCGAAGAGGGTCAGGATGGGGGTGAGCGCGGCCCGCAGGCCGTGTTTGACCACCACATCCCGTTCTCGCAGGCCCTTGGCTCTGGCGGTGCGGATGTAGTCCTCCCCCATGGTGTCCAGCATGCCCGCGCGGGTGAGCCGCGCATAGGTGGCGGCGAACAGGAACGCGAGCGTGATCCATGGCAGCAGCAGGTTGTAGGCCCACTGCGCCGGATTCTCTGTGAAGTCCGTCCACGAGCCGCCCGGCGGTGTCCAGCCGAGTCCGTAGGAGAAGACGACGAGCGAGACCATGCCGGTGAAGAAGATGGGCAGCGACACGCCGGCCAGGGCGGTGCCCATCGACAGGCGGTCGAAGAAGCTGCCGCGCCGCAGCGCGGAGATGACTCCTACGGAGACGCCGGCGACCACCCAGAGGATCGCGGCGCCGATGGCGAGGGAGAACGTCACCGGCATGCGGTCGATCAGGTCAGGCCAGACGGGCTGGCCGCTGATGAAGGAGTAGCCGAGGCAGGGCGCCGGGCAGTGCTCCACACCCGCGCCGTAGTCGTACTCGGCACCGAGGAAGATGCCTTTGAGGAACCGGCCGTACTGCACGATCACGGGATCGTTGAATCCCAGCCGCTCGGCGACCAGGGCCACCGTCTCCTCCGTGGCCGCGCGGCCGACGTACCGCGAGGCGAGGGACTCGGGGGTGGACCCGGCCCACTGCGGCACGACGAAGAAGATGCCGAAGGTGACCATGCTGATCACGATCAACATGGCGATCGCGCCGATGAATCGTCTGATGATGTATGTGAGCACCGCTACCGGCCGGATGGCCTGCCCGTCGCCGGGCAGGCCATCCCTGCCTTCACCTGCCTTCGCTAGATCCCCGTACCTCGCCTGCTATTCGACGCCGAGCAAGATGTAGTCGTACATGCTCTGGCCTTCGTTGTAGGCGATGTTGGTGACGCCCTGGCCGCGCATGAGCAGGGCCTTGGCCCAGACCACGGGCAGCAGGGAGGCGTCCTCCATGACCGCCTTGTCGACTTCCACCCACAGCTTGGCGCGGGCCGTCGCGTCGAGCTCGGCCGAAGCCTGGTCGATCAGACCGTCGACCTTGTCGCTCTTGACGCTCAGGTTGTAGTTGCCGGCGTCGCGGATGGTGCGGCTGTCGACGATGGCCTGCATGAAGCCGTAACCGTCGGGCCAGTCGGAGCCCCAGCCGTGACCGGCCAGGCCGATGTTGTTCTTCTTGACGTACTCGACGTTGCCGGCGTAGTCGGAGAAGTAGCTGGAGGCCGGGAAGCCCTTGAGGTTGAGCTTGATGTTGGCCTTGGCCAGCGCCTGCTGCATGGCCTCGGCCAGCGCCTTCTCGCGCGGGCGGTCGGCCCGGTAGACCATCGTGGTCTCGAAGCCGTCGGCCTGGCCGCAGGCGGTGAGGGCCTGCTTGGCCTTCTCGACGTCGCCCTTGTTCTCCGGCGTCTGGTAGAGGTCGAACTTCTCCTGGCCGACGATGGGCGGCGGCATGACGTTGGTCGCGATGTCGCCACCGGCGACCGGGCCTCCGTAGGCGGTCTGGTTGGCCACGCGGTCGGCGGCGAACATGACGGCCTTGCGGCACTCGACGTTGTCCAGCGGCGGGTTGTCCGGGATCACCGAGATGTACCAGAGCCTCGGGATCACCGGGTTGTCCGTGCGGGCCTTCATCGCCGGGTCAGGGAGCACCTTGCCGAGCGCGGCCGGCTGGAGACCGGTGCCGGGGATGTCCAGGTGGATGTCACCGGCGATGAGCTGGTTGTCGAGGTCGTCGGCGTTGACGTTGAGCTGGACCTCGATGCGGTCGGGCAGCGCGGGACGGTTCGGGTCCGTCGCCGGGTCCCACTGGTCGTTGCGGACCAGGGTGAAGCGCTTGCCGATCTCGTTGGTCTCGAACTTGTACGGACCGGACGAGACGACCTTCTCCCGGTACTTCGCACCGGTGTCCTTGTCCTTCGGCACCGGAGCCGTCATCGGCATCTGGACCACGTAGTCCATCGACGCGAACGGGTTCTTCAGGTGGAAGACGATGGTCTGGTCGTCAGGGGTCTCGATGGCGGAGCTGTAGTCGGCGTCCGGGGTCTTGTAGACGCCCTTGAAGTCCTTCGGCCAGTCGAGCAGCTCGTTGAGGTACGACGGGCCGTGCGGGAAGGTCTCCTTGTCGAAGGAGCGGGCCACCGCGTAGGCGACGTCCTTCGACGTGATCGGGGTGCCGTCCTCGAACTTGAGACCCGACTTGATCTTGTACGTCCAGGTCTTGCCGTCGGCGCTCGGCTCACCGAGGGACTCGGCGAGGTCCGGGATGACGGTGTTGCCCTCGGCGCCCGGTCCGGGCTTGTACATCGTCAGCGTCCGCCAGTAGAACCGGCCGAAGTTGAACGAGTAGCCGTAGTAGGTGTCGCCGGGGTCGAGGCTGTCCCAGTCGGAGGAGTGCGCGGCCTTGAGGGTCCCGCCCTTCTTGGTGGAAGGGTTGTAGACCTGGGTGAGGGCGGCATCGGCCGCGGGTTGCGCGGCCGCGCCCGAAGCCGACTGCGCCGGCTGCTGCGTACCGCCCCCTCCGCCGCCGCAGGCGGAGAGCACCAGGGCGAGCGCCGCTGTCGCGGCCCCTGCCAGTGCGGATTTCCTTCTCATTGATACCCCTTGTTAGTGGAGATGGGGATGGAGCGTTGGCGAATGTCAGTGAGCCCGGGGGTCGAAGGCGTCCCTCAACCCGTCGCCGAACAGGTTGAAAGCCAGCACGGTGATGAAGATCGCCAGACCGGGGAAGATCACGAAGTGCGGGAGCGTGTAGAACCGCACCGCTTCCGAGAGCATGCCGCCCCACGTGGGGGTGGGCGGGTTGATGCCGACGCCGAGGAAGGACAGCGCGGCCTCGAACAGGATGTTGGCCGGGATGAGCAGGGTCGCGTAGACCAGGATCGGCGCCATCAGGTTGGGCAGGATCTCCCGGAACAGGATGTAGCCGTTGCGTGCGCCCAGGCTCCTGGCGGCGTCGACGAACTCGCGCTCACGCAGCGACAGCGTCTGGCCGCGGACGATGCGCCCGATGCTGGGCCAGCTGAAGAAGCCGATGATGAAGATCAGCATGGCGATCCGCAGCCCGTTGCCCTCCAGCCCGAACCCCTCGTTCGGCATCACGCCGACCAGCGCGATCGCGAAGACGAGCAGCGGGAAGGCCAGGAACACGTCCATGATGCGGCCGATGATCTGGTCGACCCAGCCGCCGAAGTAGCCGGCGACGACGCCCATGACGGTGCCGATCAGCACCGACACGATCGTGGCCAGGAAGCCGATCAGCAGCGAGATGCCGGCCCCGGCGACGATCCGGCTGAAGATGTCGCGGCCGTTGACCGGCTCGACGCCGAGCAGGTGCTCGGCGCCCATGCCGCCGTAGGCGCCCAGGGGCAGCAGGGTGTTCGGGTCGATCGCGTCCTGGTTGAACTCCAGGGGGTCCTGACCGAACAGGTTGATGATGGGCGTGGCGAAGATCGCCATGAGGATCAGCAGGAGCACGGTGATGCCGCCGGCGAGCGCGATCTTGTCGCGCCGCAGCCGCATCCAGGCGATCCGGGTGAGGGACCGGCCCTGGACGGCTCTGTCCGCTCCGGAAAGCGTGGGCTCCGGCGGCACCTGCGCCGAAGCACCGGAAACGTCGAGCGGTGCGGTCATGCCGGATAGCCCCCTGAATTCTCAGACGACGTTGTCTGGAGTTTCGTCTTTCAGACCGCTTCGTCGCGACCTTCAGGAGGCAGAATGTATGGCCTGAGCTGCGCTGACTAGCCCCTCAGACCGCTATGTGGCTCAACTGTGATTGACGCGAAACGCATTCGTATCGATCTTGGTGGGATTGTCCACGGCCAGTCCTGGTTGCGTCTCAGATCCGTGACATACGCGGATCTAGCTGATGCCACGTCGCCGGAGAAGATCCTCGATGTCCGAGAAATCGTCATCGCCCTTCGATGCCTTCTTGTTCTCGACGGCGGGCTTGGCGGCCGCCTGCGGCCGGCCTGCGGCGGGCGCCTGGGCGGGGGTCTTCGCAGAGGTCTTCGCGGAGGTCTTCGCCGGGGCCTCTGCGGCGGCGGGCGCCCCGGCCTCGGCCTTGCGGAGCTTACGGCCGCGCAGCACGCCGGAGACGACGAACAGCACCACCGAGAGTCCGGCCACGGCCACGCCCGACCACACCACCGGGTTGAACACCAGGTTGGCCACGAACCCCACGGCGGTGGAGCCGATGGTCCAGATCGCGCGCAGGGCGTCGGTCAGGTAGGCGGCCAGCGGCAGCAGCGCCCAGGCGAGCATCCGCAGCCCCGAGGCCGCTCCCCTGCGCCGGAACGCCAGGAAGCTCAGCACCAGCCCCGCGGCGGTCAGGCCGATGCAGAGCGGGAACCATGCGATCTGTTCGAAACCCATTCGGGACACCCCTCGGTATGCGCGTTTCTCTCCATCCTGGCACGCGATCCGGCGTCTGCCCCTCCTCCGGGAGAACCACCGATCCCTTAGGGGGACCCGGCTCCCGGCCTACGGGATCTCCGGGTTCGCCCCCGAGGCTCACCCGTGCGCCTTCTCGCGCCCGTACGGGAGCGTGAGGGCGTCAGGCGGCCAGGAGGGCGCGCAGGTCGGAGGGGCCGACCTCCGCGAGAGAGGAGACCACCAAGCGGCCCGGCGCCGGCTCCACCGGCAGCAGGCTGGGCACCGCGACCACCGCGCAGCCCGCGGCCGTCGCCGCCGCCACCCCGTTGGGCGAGTCCTCCAGCACCACGCAGCGCACCGGCTCGACGCCCAGCAGCTGGGCCGCCGTCAGATAGGGCTCCGGGTCGGGTTTGGTGCGGAGGACGTCGTCGGCGGTGACGACGGCGTCGAACCGGTCGCGCCCCACCTCCTTCAGCACCGCGTCCGCGATCTCCTTGAGCGAGGCGGTCACGAGGGCCACCGGCACCCCTTCGTCACGCAGCGCGTCGAGCAGCTCGGAGGCGCCCGGCATGACCCGCACGCCGCCCGCCAGGCGGGCCACCATGCCGGTCGCCATCCACTCCCGGACCGTCCACGCGGGCACCGTCGACTCCGACACGGCCAGCATGTAGTCGACGGTGCGCTCCATGGAGCCGCCGACGAGGTGGGCCTGGTGCCCGGGGGTCCACTGGGCGCCGAGCTGCTCCATCACCTCGGTCTCGACCTCCAGCCACACCGTCTCGGTGTCGACCAGGAGGCCGTCCATGTCGAAGAAAACCGCTTCCACCCGTGCTCCCTGGGACCGACGGACCGTCAGACGTTGAAGTATTTGGCCTCGGGATGGTGCGCGACGAGGGCGGAGGTGGCCTGCTCCGGGTGGAGCTGGAACTCCTCCGACAGCGTGACCCCGATGCGCTCCGGGTCGAGCAGCTGGAACAGCTGCACCTGGTCCTCGAGGTTGGGGCAGGCGGGGTAGCCGAACGAGTAGCGGCAGCCCTGGATGTTGACCTTGAGCATGTCGTCGAGCGACTCGTCGCCGCCGATGCCCCACTCCGACCGGGTGCGGGCGTGCCAGTATTCGGCCAGCGCCTCGGTGAGCTGCACCGACAGGCCGTGGAGCTCCAGGTAGTCGCGGTAGGCGTCCTTGGCGAACAGCTCGGCCGTGGCCTGGGAGATCTTGCTGCCCATGGTGACGACCTGCAGGCCGACCACGTCGGTCTCCCCCGAGTCCTTGCCCCGGAAGAAGTCGGACAGGCACAGGTGGCGGTCGCGGCGCTGGCGCGGGAACGTGAAGCGGGTGCGCTCGCCGCCCGACTCGTCGAGGATGATCAGCGAGTCGCCGTCGCTGACGCACGGGAAGTAGCCGTAGACGACGGCCGCCTCCAGCAGGCCCTCGGTCTGCAGCCGCTCCAGCCACATGCGCAGCCTCGGCCGGCCCTCGGCCTCGACCAGCTCCTCGTAGCCGGGGCCGTCGCCGCCCCTGGTCGGCTTGAGCCCCCACTGGCCGAGGAACAGCGCCCGCTCGTCGAGGAAGGCCGCGTAGTCGGCCAGCGGGATGCCCTTGACGATGCGGTCGCCGTGGAACGGCGGCTTCGGCACCGGGTTGTCGGCGGCCACGTCGGAGCGGGACGGCAGCTCCTCGACGGGGGTGCGGTCGAGCTTGGCGCCGGTCTTGACCCGCCGCTGGCGCAGCGGCGGCAGCTGGGCGCCGGCCACACCGCGCTTGACCGCCATGATGGCGTCCATCAGGCGCAGGCCCTCGAAGGCGTCGCGGGCGTAGCGGACCTCGCCCGCGAACAGCTCGGCGAGGTCCTGCTCGACGTAGGCGCGGGTGAGCGCGGCGCCGCCGAGCAGCACGGGGTACTTCTCGGCCAGGCCCCTGGAGTTGAGCTCCTCGAGGTTCTCCTTCATGACCACGGTCGACTTGACCAGCAGGCCGGACATGCCGATGACGTCGGCCTTCTGCTCGTCGGCGGCCTCCAGGATGGCCGAGACGGGCTGCTTGATGCCGAGGTTGACGACCTCGTAGCCGTTGTTGGACAGGATGATGTCGACGAGGTTCTTGCCGATGTCGTGCACGTCGCCCTTGACGGTGGCCAGCACGATGCGGCCCTTCGTCTCGCCCTCGACCCGCTCCATGTGCGGCTCCAGCTGGGCGACGGCGGCCTTCATCACCTCGGCCGACTGCAGCACGAACGGCAGCTGCATCTGGCCGGAGCCGAACAGCTCGCCGACCGTCTTCATGCCGTCGAGCAGCACGTCGTTGATGATCTCCAGGGCGGGCCGCTGGGTCAGCGCGTCGTCGAGGTCGGTCTCCAGGCCCTTGCGCTCGCCGTCGATGATGCGCCGCTTGAGCCGCTCCCACAGCGGCAGCGCGGCCAGCTCCTCGGCCTTGCCGGCGCGCAGGGCCGCCGCGTCGACGCCCTCGAACAGGTCCATGAACCGCTGCAGCGGGTCGTAGCCCTCGCGCCGCCGGTCGTAGACCATGTCGAGGGCGACCTGGCGCTGCTCGTCGGGGATGCGCGCCATCGGCACGATCTTGGACGCGTGGACGATGGCGGAGTCGAGGCCGCCGTTGACGCACTCGTTGAGGAAGACCGAGTTGAGCACCATGCGGGCGGCCGGGTTGAGGCCGAAGCTGATGTTGGAGACGCCGAGCGTGGTCTGTACGCCGGGGTAGCGGCGCTTGAGCTCGCGGATGGCCTCGATGGTCTCCAGGCCGTCGCGCCTGGTCTCCTCCTGGCCGGTGGCGATGGGGAAGGTGAGGCAGTCGACGATGATGTCGTCGACCCGCATGCCCCAGTTGCCCGTCAGGTCGTCGACGAGGCGGCTGGCCACGCGCACCTTGTGGTCGGCGGTGCGGGCCTGGCCCTCCTCGTCGATGGTGAGCGCCACCACGGCGGCGCCGTGCTCGCGCACCAGCCGCATGATCCGCTGGAAGCGGGAGTCGGGGCCGGTGCCGTCCTCGTAGTTGACGGAGTTGACCGCGGCGCGGCCGCCGAGCATCTCCAGCCCGGCGCGCAGCACCTCCGGCTCGGTCGAGTCGAGCATGATCGGCAGGGTGGAGGCGGTGGCCAGCCGGAACGCCAGCTCCTTCATGTCGGCCACGCCGTCGCGGCCCACGTAGTCGACGCACAGGTCGAGCATGTGGGCGCCGCCGCGCGCCTGGTCGCGGGCCGTCTCCACGCAATCGTCCCAGCGGCCTTCCAGCATGGCCTCGCGGAAGGCCCTGGAGCCGTTGGTGTTGCACCGCTCGCCGATGGCCAGGAAGGAGGTGTCCTGGCGGAACGGGATCGTCTGGTAGAGGGAGGAGACGCCGGGCTCGGGGTGCGGGCGGCGGCGGACGACCTCCCGGCCGTGCACCCGCTCGACCACCTGGCGCAGGTGCTCGGGGGTGGTGCCGCAGCAGCCGCCGACGATGGACAGGCCGTAGTCGCGGACGAAGGTCTCGTGGGCGGTCGTCAGCTCCTCGGCGCTCAGCGGGTAGTAGGCGCCGTCGGAGGTGAGCACGGGCAGGCCGGCGTTGGGCATGCACGACAGCCGCAGCCGCGAGTGGCGGGCGAGGTAGCGCAGGTGCTCGCTCATCTCGGCGGGGCCGGTGGCGCAGTTGAGGCCGATCACGTCGACGCCGAGCGGCTCGATCGCGGTGAGGGCGGCGCCGATCTCGGAGCCGAGCAGCATGGCGCCGTTGGTCTCGATCGTCACCTGGGCGATGATCGGCACGTCGCGCCCGGCCGCGTCGATCGCCCGCTTCGCGCCGAGCACGGCGGCCTTGACCTGCAGCAGGTCCTGGGAGGTCTCGACGATGAGCGCGTCGGCGCCGCCGGCGATCAGGCCGGCCGCGTTGTCGCGGTAGGCGTCGCGCAGGACGGCGAACGGCAGGTGGCCGAGCGTGGGCAGCTTCGTGCCGGGACCCATCGAGCCGAGCACGAAACGCGGCCGGTCGGGCGTGGACCAGTGGTCGGCGCGCTCCCTGGCGATCCTGGCGCCGGCCTCGGAGTATTCGTAGACGCGGTCGCCGATGTCGTACTCGCCGAGCGCGGCGAGGTTGGCGCCGAACGTGTTGGTCTCCACGCAGTCGACGCCGACGGCGAAGTAGGCGTCGTGGACGCCCGCGACGATGTCGGGGCGGGTGACGTTGAGCACCTCGTTGCAGCCCTCGTGGCCCTGGAAGTCGTCGAGGGTCGGGTCGTGGGCCTGGAGCATCGTTCCCATGGCGCCGTCGGCGACGACGACTCGCTGGGACAGCACTTCTCGAAATGACCGGGCGATGCTCATGCGCTCCAGCTTATCGGCTGCGCCACACGGGATCCCCCGCCCGCCGGGCCCCGCCTCGCACGTCCAGCGCCTGGTGCGACGCCCTCCCCTCCGGAAGGGGACACACCAGGACAAGGCGGCGAAGAACCGTCCTCCGGCAAGGCCCGCGGGCTCAGCTCGCAGCGTACGCCGCTCCGCCCCGTCCCTCGCCTGACCTGGCGTTCCATCACAGGCTGTACGGCGGGAGCCACTGATCGCGCTTACCACGTGACAGGAGTACCTCCTCACCGCATAGGCTTAGCGCGATGGTGCAGACAGGAGGCGACACGTGATCGAGCTCGAAGGGCTCCCCGAGCTCGTCGACCCGGTGCTCATTGCCGCGTTCGAAGGGTGGAACGACGCGGGCGAGGCCTCGAGCGGTGTGATCGCCCATCTCGAGTCCGCCTGGAAGGCCGAGCCGCTGGCCGAGCTGGACCCTGACGACTACTACGACTTCCAGGTCACCCGCCCCGTCGTGGAGATGGGCGACGGGCTGACCCGGTCGATCATCTGGCCGACGACGAGGCTGCTGCGGGCCCGGCCGCCGGGCAGCGAGCGCGACGTGGTGCTGCTGCGCGGCATCGAGCCCAACATGCGCTGGCGGTCGTTCTGCGCCGACATCATCGACGTCTGCCGGGAGCTGGGCGTCGACATGGCCGTCATGCTGGGCGCGCTGCTCAACGACTCGCCGCACACCCGTCCGGTGCCGGTCCTCGGCTCGGCCACCGACGACGGCCTGGCTCGCTCCATCAACCTGGAGCTGAGCCGCTACGAGGGCCCGACGGGCATCGTCGGGGTGCTGCAGCACGCGTTCGGCCGCGCCGGTCTGAGCGCCGTCACGCTGTGGGCGTCGGTGCCTCACTACGTGGCCCAGCCGCCCAACCCGAAGGCCACGCTGGCGCTGCTGCGCCGGTTGGAGGACGTGCTGGACATCCCGATGCCGCTGGGCGACCTCGACGAGGAGGCCCGCGCGTGGGAGCACGGCGTCGACGAGCTGGCCTCGCAGGACAGCGAGGTGGCCGAATACGTCAAGGAGCTGGAGGAGCGCAAGGACGCGGCGGAGCTGCCCGAGGCGAGCGGCGACGCGATCGCGGCAGAGTTCGAGCGCTACCTGAGGCGCCGCGACCGCGACACCGACGGCTGACGTCCGGCGTTCACTCTCCCGCCGATCGCCGAGCGGCCGCGGCCATGGGCGCCTTGGACGCCGGCGGACATTTGCGGCTAAAAACCTAAACGCCGGACTTTTTCCGTACGCCGGTTCATAATCGGGTTTCCGCTGACCGTCCACGTGAGGCCGATCATGGCGATTCCGTCCGGAAGCCCGCACCTGACCAGCCAGGACACCAGGCGTCTGGTCCTGCAGATGGCCGCGCCCCTGCGTGAGGACGGGCCCGGCGGTCAGGTGACCCACTTCCTGGCCCTGCTCCAGGACCGCCTCCCCCTCTGGCTGGGCGTCCTGCGCGACCTGGAGCACCGCGCGGGCCGGGGTCAGGTGCGCGACAACCTCGTCGTGGTGGCGCGGGCCGGCATCGGCTACTACGCGGACGTGCAGTCGGCCGCGCTGCCGGTGTTCTCCTCCCCCGCGGTCGCCGTGCGCTTCCGGCACGCGCTCAAGGCGAACGGGCTCGGCCCGCCCGCCGAGGTGACCCCGCTCGCCTCGTACCTGCGGGAGGAACGACTGCTCGGCCGGGTGGCCGCGGAGGTCGACCCGGAGGCCAGCGCCCGGCTCCTGCTCGCCGGCTGCCTCCGCCACGCCTTCGTCGAGCTCTTCGTCGGCGCCGACGCCGGACCGTCACGCGAAACCGCCGCCGAGGAGATCGTCCGCGAACTACGCCTGGAACCCCGGTGAGACTACAGAACGGGCTGAGCGGACCCCGGCGCCGTCCTCCGGACGCGGCCAGAGCCACAGGCCGCCGCGCGGAGGCCGCCCGGCGGTGCGCGGAGGCCGCCCGGCGGTGGGGTGTCAGCCGGCTGCCGAGGTGGCCGTGTGGTGGCGCAGGGCCTGGTCGTGGCGGTGCCAGACCAGGGCGGCCACGTCGGGGTCGGCGCCCAGCGGCGGGGTGACGAGGTCGGCGCCCGCGGCCGCCAGGCGGGCGTGGAAGAAGCCGGGCGCCAGCAGGTAGGAGGCCAGCGCCACCCGGGCCGCCGGACCGGAGTGCAGCCGTTCCATCGTCTCCGCCAGCCCCGGCGAGCCGGAGGAGACGAAGGCGGCGGTGACCGGGCGGGACAGGCGGACGGCGAGCTGGTGGGCGGCGGCGCGCACGCCGGCCAGCGCGGACGGGTCGGAGGACCCCGCCGCGCCCAGCACGACCGCGTCCGTGGCGCGCAGCCCGGCCCTGTTGAGGCGGCGGGCGAGCGTGGCGGTCAGCAGCCGGTGCGGGCCGAGCGGCGGGGCGACGAGGGCGCCTGGCCGGTGCTCGGCGAGCACCGCGGGCAGGTCGACGTGCACGTGGTAGCCGCCGGCGAGCAGCAGCGGGACCACGACCACCGGCCCGGGGACGGCCGGCAGCACGTCACGCAGCAGCGGCGCGCTGATCTCCAGGTAGGCGAGCTCGACGCGGCGGCGGGGCCGGGCCGCGCGGACGGCTCCGGCCAGCGCGGCCAGGGTGCGCTCCCCCTCCTCGCTGCGGGTGCCGTGAGCGGCCAGGACGAGCGTCGGGGTCACCGCGCGCCCTCGTACCGGCAGGCGAGCCGGTAGCCGCGCTTGACCACGGTCTCGACGATCCCGGCCGGCCCGAGCGCGCGGCGCAGGCGGGTGACCGCCATCTCGACCGCGTGCTCGGCCGAGTCCCTGACGGCGCTGCCGGGCAGGACGGTGCGCAGGTCGGCGCGGGAGACGACGTGGCCGGGCTTGTCGGCCAGGCGCTTGAGCACGGCCATCGGGGCGGGCGGCAGCGGCCGCAGCTCGCCGTCGACGACCACGGCGTGGCCGCGGATCTCCAGGCGGTGCCCGCCTGCTTCGAGCCGGGTGACGGACTGGGCGGGCAGGTGGCGGGCCAGGACGCGGGCGAGCGCGCCGAGCCTGGCCCGGTCGGGCTGCAGGGTGGGCACGCCGCGGTCGGCGAGCGGGCCCGCGGTGACCGGGCCGACGCAGGCGGCCACGACGGGGCCGGCGAACGCGGCCAGCAGGGCGTCCTCGGCCCCCTCCGCGCGGGCGGCGTTGAGCATGGCGTGCACGGCGGGCGCGCTGGTGAAGGCGACGGCGTCGACGGAGCCCGAGACCGTCTGGGTGATCAGGCGCCGCAGCGGCGACGGGTCGCGGTACGGCAGCCACCGGTAGACGGGGATCACGATCACCTCGGCGCCGGCCCCGCGCAGGTCGGCGACGAAGTCGGTGAGCGGCTCGCCGTGCTGCTGGACGGCGATCCGGCGGCCGCGCAGGTCCTGGGCGAGCAGGTAGTCCTTGACCTCGGCGCAGGATTCGGTGGCGGGGGTCCAGTGGTCGTTGAGCCCGGCGGCGCGGACCGCGCCTCTGGCCTTGGGCCCGCGGGTGAGCAGGCGTGCCCCGGCGAGGTGGTCGCCCAGGTCGGAGGAGAGGCCCCAGCCCTCCGCCGCGGCCATCCAGCCGCGGAAGCCGACGCCGGTGGTGACGACCACGTCGTCGACGGGCCTCTCCAGGCTCCGCCGGGTGGCGGCGAGCAGGTCGGCGTCCTCGGCGAGCGGGACGAGCCTGATGGCGGGGGCGCTCAGCACGCGGGCGCCGCGCCGTTCGAGCAGCGCCCCGAACTCCTCGCGCCGGCGGGTGGCCGTGACGCCGACGGTGAAGCCCGCCAGCGCGTCGGGCGCCGTCTCAGGCGAAAGGACGGCGTCCCCGATGGATGACCCGCTCATGCGAGAACCTCGTCGTGGATCGGGACACCCGGCCGGGCCCCGAGCACCCGGCCGGGCATCACACGTACGTGAACCGGAAGTGAGATCACGCCTTCATCGTGGATTCGGAGGGTTTCCGCGCTGGGTCTCTTCTGTTACCGCTGTGCTACAAGCGACAGCCCGCGCGGTTGGCGGCGGACCGGGGAGGGAAACCCGTCGGTGTGCGACGCGGCTATTCGGGGAGGCGCGGGTGACGGTGCGGCCGATCCTGGCTTTCGACGATCCGGCGCTCCGCTCGGTCGCGGAGCCGGTCAAGGACTACGACAAGGAGCTGCGCGGGCTGGTCAAGTCCATGACGGCGACGTTGCGGGCGGGCGCCGGCCGGGCCGGGCTGGCCGCTCCTCAGGTGGGGGTGCCGCTGCGGGTGCTCGTCTACGCCTACGAGGG
Organism: Nonomuraea harbinensis; assembly: GCF_019396385.1. Lineage (GTDB taxonomy): Bacteria > Actinomycetota > Actinomycetes > Streptosporangiales > Streptosporangiaceae > Nonomuraea > Nonomuraea ferruginea. The sequence goes on from NZ_JAHKRN010000018.1 coordinate 101,891, forward strand.
CGCGTCAGGCCATCTCGTCAATCCGCGGCTGGAGCTGTCGGAGCGGCGGATCACGGCGGACGAGGCCTGTCTGTCGGCCCCGGGCGTGTGGTGGCCGCTGCGGCGCGCTTTCATGGTCGTCGCGCGTGGCCGCGACATGTTCGGCAAGCCCGTCACGGTGCGGGCGCTGGGCGTGCTGGCGAGGGTGCTGCAGCACGAGTCCGATCATCTGGACGGGGTGCTGTTCAGCGACCACCTGTCAGCGGACGAGCGCGAACGCTTTCTGGCCGCGGCGCTGCCCTCGGGATGAGCGCGCGGCGCTGTTCCGGATCCAGGCCGCCCCAGACGCCGTGCGTCTGGCCGCTGCTGATCGCGTAGTCGAGGCACGGCTCCCGTACGGGGCACGTGTGGCAGATCGTCTTGGCGCGTTCCACCTGCGACTGGCCCGGACCCTGGAGCGAGATCGGGAAGAACAGCTCAGGGTCCAGGTCAGAGCAGGCGGCCCTGCGTGACCAGTCGAGCATCATCATGCCCATCGCGCCTACCCAGCGCCTTCCAGGTCATACCTCATCGAGCAGGCGGTCCCAGTCGAGCAGGAACCTGTCGAGCCCGTAGCGCGCCAGCGCGGCCGTCCGCGCGGCCTTGCCGGCCTGGGCGGCCCGCTCCTGGTCCGCCGCGAACTCCCTGAGCGCCTGGGCCAGCACGTCCACCCGGGTGGAGACGACGCCCGCCTCGGGTGGCACCGCCTCGACGGCCTCGGTGGCGGCCAGCGCGACCACGGGCATGCCCAGGGTCATCGCCTCGATGAGGGCGAGCCCGAGCGAGGTCCACCGGTAGGGGTGCAGGTAGACCCGCCGTCTGGCGAGCTCGGCGTGCATGCGGGCCTGCGGCAGGTCCTCGTACGTCCCGTACGGGAGACCTTCGACCTTCATGCCGAACAGGTCGAGCGGCACCTCGGCGGCGAAGCGCGGCAGCAGGTCGGTGCCGGCCACCCGGGTGCGCCGGACGGGCTCGTTGACCACGACGCCCGCCCTGGGCAGTTCGCCGGTGTAGAGGTGGCCGGGGTCCACGACGCCGTGCTCGACGACCCGGGTGGGAGCCCGGCCGTTGTCCCAGAACAGCTCGTTGAAGTGGGTGACGTGCACGAGCGTGATGTCGGAGCGGTCCGCCAGCGGGTGGCGGGTGCGGGGCACGTCGCCGACCGGCGTGTTGTGCTCGACGTAGACGCCGGGCAGGTCGCGGCCGAGCCACTCGCGGGCCAGGTCGAGCTCGTGCGGGCGCTGGTAGACGACCACGTCGACCGGCTCGTCGCGGAGCCGGTCCCACGGCACTTCCCTGGCGCTACCAGGCCACGGATAGGTGTCGGCCCGTCCCCTGCCGTCGGGGCCGCGGCCGGGGACGAGCGGCAGGACGTACTCGTGGCGGCCGTGCACGAACGAGGTGGTCCACGAGCCGTGGACGTGCCAGAGGAGGATCCTCACCAGCGGCTCCAGCCGAGCGCCCGCGACCAGGCGGAGCCGCCGGCGGCGACGGGGGCCGGCGCGGCGTCCGCCTCGCGCAGCAGCCGTTCGGCCACGTCGGTGAGGTCGTCGGCGACCTCGGGAGCGTGCTCGATCTCCTCGCGCCGTGTCTCCACGGTCGGCACCAGGATGCCGCGCGCCCCGGCGGCCCTGGCCGCCTCCATGTCGCGGCCGATGTCGCCGACCATGACACACTCGCGCGGGCTCACGTCCAGCACCGCGGCGGCCCTGATGAGCAGGCCGGGCGCGGGTTTGCGGCAGGTGCAGCCGTCGCCGTCGTCGTGCACGCAGATCGCCCACGCGTCGAACGGCCCGAGCAGTTCCTCGACCCGGGCGTTCACCTGTTCCATCTCGTCCGCGGTGATCAGGCCCTTGGCCACGCCCGACTGGTTGGTCACCACCGCCACCGGCAGGTCGGCGCGGCGCAGCCTGCTCAGCGCCTCTAGCGCGCCCGGCATGGGCCGGACCCGGGCCGGGTCGCCGTTGTACGGGACATCCCTGATCAGGGTTCCATCCCTGTCGAAGAGCACCGCCCCGGGACGTCGTTGTTCGAACACCATCCACCTCCGTCGCGTGGCCCACAGCTACCCGGCGCCATATCGGGCAAACAACTACTTAGGGTGACCAGACGCCAGAGTTCGGGGGTGTTTGCCCATTTCAGCGAGGGGGGTGTGTTTGAGGAGCGCTCCTCTCGGTAGCCGTTCTCCTAATCTTCGCAGGAAGGGAACCGATGAGATTTCTCGGCATCAACGCGATCTTCCATGACCCCGCGGCGGCCCTGGTCGTGGACGGGAAGGTGGTCGCCGCCGCGGAGGAGGAGCGGTTCAACCGGCGCAAGCACGGCAAGCGCCCGCTTCCGTTCTCCGCCTGGGAACTGCCGGAGCAGGCGGCCGCCTGGTGCCTGCGGGAGGCGGGCATCGGCCCCGAGGACGTCGACGCGGTGGCCTACTCCTACGATCCCGCCCTGGTCGAGCAGCGACCGGACGGCGACTGGGAGGACCTGCGCACCCGCTACGCGGTACGCGCCCCGCTGTTCCTGTCCACGGCGCTGCCGGGACTGGACGCGGCGCGGGTGCGGTTCGTGCCGCACCACATCGCGCACGCCGCCTCGGCGGGGCTGGCCTCGCCCTGGCGCGACTGCGCGGTGCTCGTGTGCGACGGCCGCGGCGAGAACGTCTCCCACCTGGCCGGCCGCTACACCGGCGGCGAGCTGGAGGTGCTGGCCGCCCAGCCGCTGCCGCACTCGCTCGGGCTGATGTACGAGGACGTGACCGAGCACCTGGGATTCCTGCGCTCCTGCGACGAGTACAAGGTGATGGCGCTCGCCTCGTACGGGCGGCCGCGGTTCCTGGAGGAGCTGCGCGAGCTCGTCTACGCGACGGGCGACGGGGGCTTCCACGTGACGCCGATCGAGTGGGGCGGGTACGCCAAGGCGCTGCGGAAGGGCGAGCCGTGGACGGACGACCACGCCGACCTGGCGGCCAGCGTGCAGGCCCGGCTCGAAGAGGTGCTGCTCGACCTGGCCCGCTGGCTGCACGAGCGGACCGGCGAGCGGCGGCTGGCCCTGGCCGGCGGGGTCGCGCTGAACTGCGTGGCCAACACCCGGCTGCTGGCCGAGGGGCCGTTCGACGAGGTGTGGGTGCAGCCGGCCGCCGGCGACTCCGGCACCGCGCTGGGCGGGGCGCTGCACCTGGCCCAGGTGCACGGGGAGCCGGCCGCCCCGATGAGCACCGCGGCGCTCGGCCGCGGCTTCACCGACGAGGAGCTCGGGGCTTGGCTGGACGTGGCCCGCGTGCCGTACACGCGCCCCGCCGACCTGGCAGCGGCGGTGGCGGACGAGCTGGCCGCCGACCGGCTCGTCGCCTGGTTCCAGGGGCGGTCGGAGTACGGGCCGCGGGCGCTCGGGCACCGCTCGCTGCTGGCCCACCCGGGGCACGCGGCCAACACCGAGCGGCTCAACGACGTCAAGGGGCGCGAGCAGTTCCGGCCGATCGCGCCCATGGTGCTGGAGGACCGGGCCGCCGCCGTCTTCGGCCGGGGGCCGGTGCCGTCGCCGTACATGCTGTTCGTGCACGACGTGCTCCCCGGCTGGCGTGAGCGGGTCCCCGCCGTGGTGCACGTGGACGGGACCGCCCGGGTCCAGACCGTCTCCCCCGCCGCCGAGCCGCTGATGGCGCGGGTGCTGGCCGAGTTCGAGGCGCGGACCGGGCTGCCCGTCGTGGTCAACACGAGCCTCAACACCGCCGGGCGGCCCATGGTGGACGACCCGCGTGACGCGCTGGAGTGCTTCGGGTCCTCGCCGGTGGAGGTGCTGGCCCTGGGGCCCTACCTGATACGGCGGGGGGAGGTGTTCGCGTCGTGATCACGGTGGTGATCCCCACGATCGGGCGGCCGAGCCTGCGCGCCACGCTGGCCGCGCTGGCGGACGTCCCGGTCGTGGTGGCCGACGACCGGCCGGGCGCCGCCGAGCCGCTGGAGGTGCCCGGTGGCGTACGGGTCGTGCGCTCGGGCGGGCGCGGGCCCGCGGCGGCGCGCAACGCCGGCTGGCGGGCGGCGGACACGCCGTGGGTGGCGTTCCTGGACGACGACGTGGTGCCGTCGCCCGGCTGGGCGCGCGCGGTCTGGAAGGACCTGGTGGACCTGCCGGAGGACGTGGGGGGCAGCCAGGGGCGGATCACGGTGCCGCTGCCGTCCGGGCGACGGCCCACCGACGGCGAGCGGCACACCGCCGGGCTGGTGGACGCCGACTGGCCGACGGCCGACATGGCCTACCGGCGCTCGGTGCTGGAGCGGGTGGGCGGCTTCGACGAGCGGTTCCCGCGCGCCTACCGGGAGGACGCCGATTTGGCCCTGCGCGTGCGGCGGGCCGGTTACCGGCTGGTCAAGGGTGCGCGGGTGACGGTGCACCCGGTGCGCGACGACGGTTTCTGGGCCAGCGTCAGGTTCCAGCGCGGCAACGCCGACGACGCCCTGATGCGCCGCCTGCACGGGCCGGCCTGGCGCGCGGCGATCGGCGTCCGGGGCCGCCTGCGCCGCCACGCCCTCACGACGGCCTTCGCCGCCGCCGCTCTCGCCCTGGGCACCGCCTACAGCCTGACCGCTCACCAGGCCGCCTTCTCTCGTTGGAGGCGCGTCAGAGGGCCGGTCGAGGCCGGGGCCTGGCTGGCGGGGGCGGGGTGGGTGCTCATGACCGGGGAGTTCGTGTGGGCCCGGGTGCGGCCGGGGCCGCGGAGCCCCGGCGAGGTGGCGCGGATGGCCGTCACCGGCGTGCTGATCCCACCGGTGGCCTGCTGGCACCGGCTCAGGGGGGAATGGGAGGTGCGGCGATGAGCGCTCCGCGGGTGCTCGTGGCGCGGCTCGACGACGCCGGGGACGTGCTGCTGGCCGGCCCCGCCGTGCGGGCCGTGCGCGGGCGGGCGGGCGAGGTCGTCTTCCTGGCCGGCCCCCATGGCAGCGCGGCCGCGGGGCTGCTGCCCGGGGTGGACCGGGTGGTGGAGTGGCGGGCGCCGTGGATCATGAGCGAGCCGCCGCCCGTGACGCGGTCCGGGGTGGACGCGCTCGTCCGGGAGGTACGGGGCTGCGAAGAGGCGCTGATCCTGACCTCGTTCCACCAGTCGGCGCTGCCGCTGGCCCTGCTGCTGAGGCTGGCAGGGGTACGGCGGATCGCCGCCATCAGCGACGACTACCCGGGCTCGCTGCTCGACGTGCGCCACCGGGTCGACGAGAGCGTCGACGTGCCGGAGGCGGAGCGGATGCTGGCGCTGGCCCGCGCCGCCGGGTTCGAGCTGCCGCCCGGCGACGACGGCAGACTCGCAGTTCGACAGCCACTTCCGGATATCGGCCGAGAAACAGGGCAATTGCTCAATGTCGGCGGCGTTGCCGACAAAGGCGCGTATGTCGTGGTGCACCCGGGGACCTCCGCTCCCGCCCGGACCTGGCCCGCAGAGAGGCATCGCCAGACCGTACGAGAGCTGGTCCACGACGGGCACCAGGTCGTGGTCACCGGCAAGGAACGCGATCTCACCGCCTTCGTCGCCGGCGAGGACGCCGTGGACCTCGGCGGGCGGACTTCGTTCGCCGAACTCGCGGCCGTCCTCCAGCGTGCCGGGGTGCTCGTGGCGGGCAACACCGGCCCGGCACACCTGGCGGCGGCGGTCGGCACGCCGGTGGTCAGCCTGTTCGCCCCTGTCGTTCCCGCCGAGCGGTGGGCCCCGTACGGCGTGCCCATGGTGCTGCTCGGTGACCAGCACGCGCCCTGCCGGGCGAGCAGGGCGCGCGTCTGCCCGGTCCCCGGGCACCCGTGCCTGTCGCAGGTGACGAGTGAGCAGGTGGTCAAGGCAGTGAGGGAGCTGACGCAGTGAAGATCGATCTCATCTCGGAGCACGCCGACCCGCTCGCCGCGATCGGCGGCGTGGACTCCGGCGGTCAGAACGTGTACGTGGCCGCGCTGGCCACCGCGCTGGCCGCGCGCGGCCACTCGATCGTCGTGCACACCCGTCGCTCCCACGCCGCCCAGCCCTCGTCGGTGCGGCTCTCCCCCCGCATCACCGTCGAGTACGTGCCGGCGGGCCCGGCGGCCCCGGTGCCGAAGGACGAGCTTCCCCCGTACATGCCGGAGTTCACCGACCGGCTGGCCGGCCGCTGGGCGCTGCGCGCCCCCGACGTGGCACACGCGCACTTCTGGATGAGCGGGCAGGCGGCGCTGCAGGCGGCGGACGGGTTCCCGGTGGTGCAGACGTTCCACGCGCTCGGCACGGTGAAGCGGCGCTGGCAGGGCGGCGCCGACACCAGCCCCGCGCACCGCGTGGCCACCGAGCGGGCCATCGGCCGGCGCGCGGACGCGGTGCTGGCGACCTGCGGCGACGAGGTCACGGAGCTCGTCGCGATGGGCGTGCCCGAACGGCGGATCACGGTCGTGCCGTGCGGCGTCGACCTGGAGACGTTCTGCCCGGACGGGCCGGTGGCGCCGCGCACGGAGGGGCCGATGGTGCTCAGCATCGGCCGGCTGGTGCCGCGCAAGGGCGTCGACACGGTGATCGCGGCGTTGCGCCGGCTGCCCGGCGCCGAGCTGGTCATCGCGGGCGGGCGGACCGACGACGAGGAGGCGGTGCGGCTGCGCGAGCTGGCCGAGGGCTACGGGCTGGCGGACCGGGTGCACGTGATCGGCAGCGTGCCGCGCGAGCACGTCCCGGCGCTCATGCGCGCGGCCGACGTGCTGGTCACCGTGCCGTGGTACGAGCCGTTCGGCCTGGTGCCCGTGGAGGCGATGGCGTGCGGCGTGCCGGTCGTGGCGTCGGCGGTCGGCGGCCACCTGGACACCGTGGCCGGATGCGGGCTGCTGGTGCCGCCGCGAAGGCCGAGGGCGCTCGCCAGGGCGCTGAAGGAGGTGCTCGGCAGACCGGACATGCGCCGGGAGATCGGCGGGGCCGGCGCCCGCCGGGCCCGGGAACGGTACGGCTGGCCGCGCATCGCCGAGCAGACCGAGGCCGTGTACACGCAGGTGATCGATGGACAGCCGCGCCGTCTCGCCGCGCTGGGGGGGTAATCATGGACGCGCATCTGGAGAAGCTCCGCACGGCCCTGACCAGGGTCGACGACCACGCCACCACGATCCGCGCCTGGGGCGGCAAGCTCGGGGGCGTGCTCGCGGCCGGGGGCAGGCTGCTGGCCTGCGGCAACGGCGGGTCGGCGGCCGAGGCCCAGCACCTGACGGCCGAGCTGGTCGGGCGGTTCCGCGCCGACCGGTCGCCGTACGCGGCGATCCCGCTGCACGCCGACACCTCGTCGCTCACCGCGATCGCCAACGACTTCGGCGCGGACGAGATCTACGCCCGCCAGGTGCACGCGCACGGCCGTCCGGGCGACGTGCTGGTCTGCCTGTCGACCAGCGGCCGCAGCGCCAACGTGCTGGCCGCGGCGCGGGCCGCCCAGGAGCGCGGAATCCTGTCGTGGGCGCTGACCGGGCCCGCGCCGAACCCGCTCGCCGACCTGTGCGACGACGCGGTCGCCGTGCCCGCCGACGAGACGGCCACGGTGCAGGAGGTGCACCTCGCCATGATCCACATGCTCTGCGACGCGGCCGAGGAGGCCCTGTGACGGATCCACGGCGGGACCGGGACGTCCATCGCGGTCCCCCGCCGCCGGGTCCGCTGGTGGTGATCGGCGACACGCTGCTGGACGTGGACGTCGACGGCGAAGCCGTGCGGCTCTGCCCGGACGCGCCGGTGCCGGTGGTCGACGTGACCGCCGAGCACGCCCGTCCCGGCGGGGCGGGGCTGGCGGCGCTGCTCGCCGCCCGTGACGGCGCCGACGTGGTGCTGATCACCGCGATCGGCGACGACCCGGCTGGGCGCCGCCTGTGCGGGCTGCTGTCGGCCGAACTGGAGCTGGTACGCCTCCCGCTGCGGGGCGAGACCGTACGCAAGACCCGCGTACGAGCCGGAGGCCAGACACTCCTGCGCCTGGACACCGGCGACGGAACCGCCCCACCCTTCCCAGAAGCGCCCACGACCGGACCCGCCCACCAGGACGAACCGCAAGAAGCCCCCGAGACCAGGGACCCGCACTCTGACCACTTCGACCACCACGCCCGACCCGCCGACGACCACACACCCGCCACAGATCAAACCCCACAAGACACAGACAGCCGCACCATCGCCGCAGGCGAACATCCGCAGCACGCGAACGTGACCACCTCCGACCCGCAGAAGCCGGAACCGAACCCAACCGCCGCCAACGGAAACGCCCGCGACGCGGACGTGACCGCCGCAGGCGGAAACACGACCACCGACCCACACACCCCGGAGCCGGACCCAATTCTCGCGAAGGGAAACGCCCGCGACGCGGACGTGATCGTCACAGGCGGAAACACGACCGCCGACCGACACACCCGGGAAGGGGGCCCAACCGCCACCGACAGAAGCGTGCGCGACACCGAACTGACCGCCGCAAGCGGAAGCGGGAGTGCCGCCAGCCCACACACGCCGGAATCGGACCCAACCGCCGCTAAGGGAAACACGCGCGACACGGACGTGACCGCCGCAGGCGGGAGCGTCAGTGGTGCCGAACGACACATGGGGGAGTTGGGGCCGGATGCCGGTGTCCAGGGCGTGACTGCCGGGGGCGTGGATACGGCCGTCGTGGGGGGACATTTGGCCGCTGGGGATGGGTATGCGCGGGCGGTTGAGGTGGTTGCCGGGGCGGGGGCGGTGCTGGTGGCGGATTACGGCCGGGGGGTGGCGGCGGTGGCGCGGGAGCTGCTGCGCGGCTGTGCGGCGCCTGTGGTGTGGGATCCGCACCCGAGAGGCGTCAGGCCGCCAGGGGGATGCGCGCTGATCACGCCGAGCGAGGCCGAGGCCAGGTTGCTGTGCCCGGGCGAGTTCCCGGGCGCCGACCGGGCGGCGCGCGCCATCCGGGAGGAGCTGGACGCCGGCGCGGTCGTGGTCACCCGGGGCGCCGGGGGCGCGTCCCTGGCGCTGGCCGACGGCACGATGCTCAAGATCCCGGCGCCGGTCCGGGCGAGCGGCCAGGACCCGTGCGGCGCGGGAGACAGGCTGGCCGGGGCCGCGGCGCTCGCGATGCGGGCCGGGGCCGGCGTGGCGGAGGCGGTGATCACGGGCGTCGGCGAGGCCTCGCGGTTCGTCGCCGGCGGCGGCGCGGCCGCCGTCCGCGTCCAGGAGCAGGAGCTGGGCGACCGGCCGCGCACCGCCGTCGAGGTGGCCGAGCTGGTCCGGGCGTCCGGTGGCCGGCTGATCGCCACCGGCGGCTGCTTCGACCTGCTGCACGCCGGGCACGTCAGCCTGCTGCGGCGGGCCCGCGCGCTCGGCGACGCGCTGGTCGTGTGCGTCAACTCCGACGAGTCCGTGCGCAGGCTCAAGGGCCCGTCGCGCCCGATCGTGGACGTGACCGACCGGGTCGAGGTCCTGCGCGCGCTGAGCTGCGTGGACGCGGTGCTGGTGTTCGACGAGGGCACCCCGGTCCGCGCGATCGAGCTGCTCCGCCCCGACGTGTGGGTGAAGGGCGGCGACTACGAGGGCGGCACGCTGCCCGAATCCGAGGTCCTGGCCGGCATCGGCGCCGAGACGGTGGTGCTGGACCTGCTGCCGGGACGTTCGACAACCAATCTGATCAAGGAGATCCGATGAACGTACTGATCACGGGGGGCGCCTCGGGCCTCGGCCTGGCCACCGCGGAAGCGGTCGAGAAGGAGGGCTGGCGATCGTTCGTCGTCGACGTCCGCGAGCCGAGCCAGCGCTTCGAGCACGCCACCGCGGACCTGGCCGATCGGGAGCAGGCCGAGCGCGCGGTCCGCGAGCTGGCCGAGCGGGCCGGCGGGCTGGACGCGGTCGTCACCGCGGCCGGCATCGACCGGTGCGGGCGGCTGGAGGACGTGCCCGCCGACGACTGGGAGCAGGTAATCAAGGTCAACCTGCTCGGCACGGCCTCCGTCGTGCGGGCCGCGCTCCCGTACCTGAAGAGGTCCCGCGGCCGGATCGTCACCTGCGCGTCCACGCTCGGGCTGCGCCCGCTGAGCGACGCCTCGGCCTACAGCGCGTCGAAGTTCGGCGTGGTCGGGCTGACCCGGGCGCTGGCGGTCGAGCTGCGCGGCGAGGTGGGGGTCACCCTGCTGGTGCCGGGCGGCATGCGGACGGGCTTCTTCGACGGCCGGCCCGAGCAGTACAAGCCCGGCCCGGAAGCGGGGCTGAACGACCCCGCGGACGTCGCCCAGGCGATCGTGTTCGCGCTGGGCAGGCCGGTCGGCTGCGAGATCAGGGAACTCGTCGTCTGCCCGGACACGGAGACATCATGGCCCTAGAACTCCTGGTGCTGCGCGGGCTGGGGCTGGGCGACCTGCTCACCGCCGTGCCCGCGCTGCGCGCGCTGCGCCAGGCGCATCCGGAGCACCGGATCACGCTCGCCACCCCGGCCTATCTCGGCCCGCTGCTGCCGTTCACCGGCGCGGTGGACGAACAGATCGACGTGTCCGGGCCCGGCCCGGTGCCGTTCGAGCGGCCGGACCTGGCGGTCAACCTGCACGGCCGGGGCCCGCAGAGCATCGAGGCGCTGCGCCGTACCGAGCCGGGACGGCTGATCAGCTACGAGACCGGCCCGCCGTGGCAGGACGGCGTGCACGAGGTGCGGCGCTGGTGCGACCTGCTGAGGTGGTACGGCATCCCGGCCGACCCGCAGGACCTGACGCTCGGCGTCTCCGACCGTACGGGGCCGGCGATCGTGCATCCCGGCGCCGCCTATCCGGCCAGGCGCTGGCCGCCGGAGCGGTTCGCGAAGGTGGCGGCGCTGCTGGACGACGACGTGGTCGTCACCGGCAGCGCCGAGGAGGCCGGGCTGGCCAGGAGGGTGGCCGAGCTGGCCGGGCTGCCGGCGGATCGGGTGCTCGCCGGCCGCACCGACCTGGCCGAGCTGATCGAGCTGGTGAGCAGGGCGCGCCTGGTGGTGTGCGGCGACACCGGCGTGGGCCATCTGGCGACCGCGTTCTGCGTGCCGTCGGTGGTGCTGTTCGGGCCGGTCTCCCCGGCGCAGTGGGGGCCGCCGCCCGGGTGGCGGCACGTGGCGCTGTGGGCGGGCAGCCGGGGGGACCCGCACGGCGACCAGCCGGACCCGGGCCTGCTGAAGATCGAGGTAGCCGAGGTCGTCGACGCCGCGATGGAGGTCACGTCATGAGGGCGCTGGTCACCGGAGGAGCCGGGTTCCTCGGCTCCCACCTGTGTGAGCGGCTGCTGGACCGGGGGGCTGACGTGGTGTGCATGGACAGCTTCCTCACCGGCGGGCCGCGCAACGTGGAACACCTGGTCGACCGTCCGTCGTTCCGCATCATCGAGTGCGACCTGACCGGCTACGTGCACGTCGCCGGTCACGTGGATCTGGTGCTGCACTTCGCCTCGGCCGCCTCGCCGGCCGACTACCTGCGCTACCCGATCGAGACGCTGCGCGTCGGCAGCGTCGGCACGCTGCACGCGCTCGGGCTGGCCAGGGAGAAGGGGGCCAGGTTCGTGCTGGCGTCCACCAGCGAGGTGTACGGCGACCCGCTGGAGCACCCGCAGCGCGAGACGTACTGGGGGAACGTCAACCCGGTGGGGCCGCGCAGCGTCTACGACGAGGCCAAGCGCTTCGCCGAGTCGCTGACCACGGCCTACCGCGACTCGCGCGGCACCGACACCGGCATCGTGCGGATCTTCAACACGTACGGTCCGCGCATGCGGCCGTTCGACGGCCGTGCCATCCCGACGTTCATCCGGCAGGCGCTGACCGGCGAGCCGATCACCGTCACCGGCGACGGCTCGCAGACCCGGTCGATCTGCTACGTGGACGACACGGTGTCGGGCGTGCTGGCCATGGCCGAGAGCGACTTCGACGGCCCGGTGAACCTCGGCAACCCGGACGAGCTGACCATGCTCGACCTGGCCACCATGATCAAGGAGCTGACCGGGTCGGCGTCGCCGATCGAGTTCGTCGAGCGGCCGGAGGACGACCCGAAGGTGCGCCGGCCGGACACCACGCTGGCCGCCGAGCGGCTCGGATGGACGGCGAAGGTGCCGGCCGGTGAAGGGCTGCGGCGCACCATCGAGTGGTTCGCCCGCGAGCTGGACGGTCACCGGCCGGCCCGGATCACGGTCTAGAGCGCCACGCCGAGCAGGGCGTCGGCCAGGTCGCGGACCAGGGCCGGCGCCGCCCGGTCGCTACCGCCGCCGTCGAGGGCCTCGCCGGCCCACCGGTCGACGGCCGCCACGGCGCCGGGGGCGTCGAGGTCGTCGGCGAGCCGGTCGCGCACCTCGGCCAGCAACGCCTCCGCGGGCGGCCCGGCGGTCACCGCCACGGCGGAGCGCCAGCGCTCCAGCCTGGCCTCGGCGTCGGCGAGCAGGTCAGGGGTGTAGTCCCAGTCGGCGCGGTAGTGCCTGCACAGCAGGACGAGCCGGACCGCCATCGGGTCGTGCTCGGCCCGCAGCTTGGAGACGAACACCAGGTTGCCCCGCGACTTGGACATCTTCTCGCCGTCGAGGCCGACCATGCCGGCGTGCGTGTAGAAGCGGGCGAACGGCCAATCGCCGGCGGCCGCGTACCCCTCGGAGGCGCCGCACTCGTGGTGCGGGAAGATCAGGTCGGAGCCGCCGCCGGCCACGTCGAAGCCGGGGCCGAGGTTGTCGAGGGCGATCGCGGTGCACTCGACGTGCCAGCCGGGCCTGCCGCGGCCCAGCCGCGAGTCCCAGGCGGGCTCGCCGGGCCGCTCGGCCCGCCACAGCAGCCAGTCGAGCGGGTCCCGCTTGCCGGGCCGCTCCGGATCTCCGCCCCGCTCGGCGGACAGCTCCAGCATCCGCTCCCGCGAGTAGCCGGAGACCTCGCCGTAGCGGGGGGCGGCGGCCGCGTCGAAGTAGACGTCGCCGTCGAGGGTGTAGGTGACGCCGCGCTCGGCCAGCTCGCCGATCAGCTCCGCCACCCGGCCGACGACCTCGGTGACGGCGACGTACTCGCGGGGCGGCAGGATGCGCAGCGCCTCCATGTCGGCGCGGAACAGGTCGGTCTCGCGCTCGGCCAGGCTCTGCCAGTCGACGCCGGTCTGCTCGGCCCGCTCCAGCAGCGGGTCGTCGACGTCGGTGGCGTTCTGCGTGTAGTGCACGGTGTGGCCGGCGTCGCGCCACATCCGGCCGACCAGGTCGAAGGCGAGGTAGGTGTTGGCGTGGCCGAGGTGGGTGGCGTCGTAGGGGGTGATGCCGCAGACGTACATCCTCGCGGTCGGCCCGGGATCGGTCTGCCGGACCTGCCGGGACGCGGTGTCGTAGAGCCGCAGGGGGACGCTCGCGCCGGGGAGCCTGGGAACGTTGGGGGCGGACCACGATTTCATGTCTTCGAGCCTATCCGTGCTGATCAGCGGTCATGTCGGTGAACTCGTACGTCACGCCGTCCGGCGCCAGCGTCAGGAGGGTGACGCTGAGGGAGGCGAAGACGCGGCCGTCGGGCAGCTCGTGCCGGACGATCAGCGCGTCGGGGGCGTCGGAGGGCGGGTCGCGGAGCGGCTCGTGCCAGTCGGCGTCGCCGGCGAACCTCGGCAGGTTGGTGGTGACGCGCTCGTGGCCGGGGTCGAGCCCGGTGTTGACGATCACGCTGGTGCCGGCGGGAAGCTCGGCGGCTTCGAGCCGGTGCCCGTCCCAGCTGAAGACGCGGGCCCCGGACAGGCCGGCGAGCACCAGGTGGAACGGGTCGTAGCGGGTCAGGTCGACGTCCGGCATCTCGCCGGAGGAGACCCCGAGCAGCGGCAGGTCTCCGCGAGAGAGCTTGCTGATCTCGGGGGCGGGCAGCCCGCGGCCGTTCAGCAGGGCGGCGGCGCGGCGGGCCTGCCGGTCGACCGCGAGCCAGGTGCCGCCCGCCTTGAGGTCGCGCCCGCCGACGACACCGGGATGGTCGGGCCAGTGTTCGGCCGGGCCTTCCCACGGGCGGTCGGCGAACTCGTCCCTGATGCCCATCAGGGTCAGGGGCCGACCCGTTCTCACGATCACCGTGCACATGCGGCAAAGCGTACAAAACTGCTCTAGATGGGCGGCCAGGGGATGGCAGGCCAGCCCTCGAAGGGATACGGGTGCACGCCGGTGTCGAGCAGCCGCCGCACCCGCTTCCAGGTCGCCTCGACCTCGGCCGTCGTCAGCAGGTCGCGCAGCTTGCGGCCCAGCGAACCGGAGTCGAGGTCGCGCTCCAGCTTGGCCAGCACGCCCACCGCCTCGCGCGACAGCGGCTTGCCCCGCCACTGCCACAGGACCGTGCGGAGCTTGTCCTCCACCGCGAAGCAGACGCCGTGGTCGACCCCGTAGACGTGGCCGGTCGGCAGCGGCAGCAGATGGCCGCCCTTGCGGTCGGCGTTGTTGACCACCGCGTCGAAGATCGCCATCCGGCGCACCACCGGGTTGCGGCTGCGCACCAGCCGCATCAGGTCGATCTCGCGCTCGGTGTCGATCCACAGCTGGCACATGCCGGGCCCGAACGGCCCTTCGCGGTAGACCGTGGGCGGCACGATGTGCCAGCCGGTCGCCTGGGAGACCTCGTAGGCGGCGACCTCGCGGGCGGCGAGGGTGCCGTCGGGGAAGTCCCACAGCGGGCGCTCGCCGCGTACCGGCTTGTAGACGCACGCGACCGCGCGCTCGCCCAGCCTGACCGTGCAGTAGAGGGTCATGTTGGTGGCTTCGACGAGGCGCCCGGCCATCTCCAGGCGGCCGTCACGGAGCAGCTTGAGCGTCTCCTCCTCGTCCATGGCCGAGGGGAGGGCAGGCCTGACGGCGGGCTCGCTCTCCGGAGCGGTCATGAAGCCGCCTCACCTCCGCGGTAGCCGTTGAGACGTACGCACACGTGCCCCTCGGCGTCGAGCGGCTGCCCGCAGAGCGGGCAAGGCGGGCGGCCCGCCGCGACGATGTCCAGCGCCCGCCGGGTGAAGGCCCTGGCGGCGCCGGCGCTGATGCGGACCCGCAGCACCGCGGGCTCGGGCGCCCCGAGGTCTTCCTCGTCGACCATCTCCTGGGCCTCGATGACCACCTGCGACCTCTCGGGGTCCCACGCCAGCGCCATCGTGCCGACCCGGAAGTCCTCGGCGACCGGGACGTCGAGCGGGCCCTCGTCGGCCAGCTCGGCGGGGGCGATGGCGGGCACCTGGGCGGTGCCCCCGCTGCGCCGCAGCACCTCGTCGAGCAGCTCTTCGAGCCTGCCCGCGAGCGCGGCCACCTGCAGTTTCTCCAGCGCGACCGTGGTCAGTCTGCCCTCGGCCCTGGCCTGGAGGAAGAAGGCGCGCGCGCCCGGCTGGCCGAGGGCGCCCGCCACGAACCTCTCCGGCGGGTCGTAGTCGAAGACCGGCATAGCCTGACCTTACGTGGTCCCGGGCCCGCCGCCGACGGCGGCATCGCTCCCGGTGGAGTTTTCTCCCCCGTCTTTCTCCTCCGAATCCTCAGAAAGCTTCAATTCCCCCATATCGTTAAGTTTGAGAACAAAGGGACGCAAGGGGGCATAGCGAATAACGGTGAGAGCGGCCGGATCAGCGGTTATCCGCTGAAACTGATCGAGGTGGAGCCCCAGCGCGTCCGCGACGATCGCCTTGATCACGTCTCCGTGGCTGCAGGCGAGGTAGACAGCCTTCTCCCCCAGACGTCGATTCCAGCCCCGGATGGCGGCGACGGCGCGGTACTGCATGGCGGTCATCGCCTCCCCGCCGGGGAAGACCGCCGCGCTCGGGTGGGCCTGCACCACCGGCCAGAGCGGATCCTTGGCCAGCTCCTTCAGCTCGCGCCCGGTCCAGTCGCCGTAGTCGCACTCCAGCAGCCGCTCGTCGGTCTCGACGGGCAGGCCGCGGCCCGCGGCGACGGTTTCGGCGGTCTCGCGGCAGCGCTCCAGCGGGCTGGAGACGATGGCGTCGAGGCGGACGCCGGCGATCCGCTCGGCCAGCGCGGCGGCCTGCGCCCGGCCGGCGTCGCTGAGGTGAACTCCAGGTGTGCGGCCGGCCAGGACCGGCCCGGTCAGATCGGTCAGCCCGTGACGGGCCAATAGCAGCGTCGTCATCCACCCAAGTGTCGCAGGCGTCTGTCGCGGTGTTTCACGGCCCCGAGCGGTAATCTGGCGGGATCATGGAGCAGCGTTATGTCGGCCGCAGCGGCCTGTCGGTGTCCCGGCTGGGCCTCGGCACGATGACGTGGGGGCGTGACACCGACGCCGACGACGCGGCGGCCCAGCTCGGGATGTTCCTCGACGCGGGCGGCACCCTCGTCGACACGGCCGACGTCTACACCGGCGGCGACGCCGAGCGGGTGCTCGGCCGACTGCTGCGCGACCAGGTGCCGCGCGAGGAGCTGGTGATCTCCACCAAGGCCGTGGTGACGCCGATGGGCCACCGGCAGCGCGACGCCTCCCGGCGCCACCTCATCGCCGCGGTCGACGCCTCGCTGAGCCGGCTCGGCGTCGACTACGTCGACCTGTGGCAGCTGCACACCTACGACGCGGAGGTCCCGCTCGACGAGACGCTGGCCGCGGTCGACACCATCGTCTCCTCCGGCCGGGCGCTCTACGCGGGCGTGTGCGACTACACCGGCTGGCAGCTCGCCGCGGCCTCGGTGACGCAGCGGGTGATCCCGGGCCGGGCGCCGATCACCTCGGTGCAGACCGAATACTCCCTGCTGGCCCGCGACGCCGAGCGCGAGCTGCTGCCTGCCGCCCACCACATGGGCGTGGGCGTGCTGGCCTGGTCGCCGCTGGGCCGCGGGGTGCTGACCGGCAAGTACCGCACCGGCATCCCCGCCGACTCGCGGGCCGCCACCCCTCACTTCGCCGACTTCGTCCGCCCGTACCTCGACGACAGGAGCCGCAGCGTGGTCGAGTCCGTCGTGACGGCGGCCGAAGGGCTGGGCGTCTCGGCGACGGCGGTGGCGCTGTCGTGGGTCCGCGACCAGCCGGGGGTCGCCTCGGCGATCGTCGGCGCCCGCACGCTCGCGCAGCTCAAAGGCACGCTGCTCGCAGAAGACCTGGAGCTCCCGATCGAGATCCGAGAGGCCCTTGATGACGTCTCGTCCCCCGAATGACGAACGAGAGCCTCGCTCGCGTGTTACTAGTCGATACCGAATCGCAACTTTACCCCGAAAAACCCTGCGTCGTCTGGCCTGTGTCCATAAGGATTTTCCTCGGAAGCGACGCGGGAGGGGACGGATGGGGAGCAGAACCGCGATCTCGGCTGGGATCCTCGCGGTGTCGATGGTGACGCTTCCCGTCGTCGCCGCCGCCCCGGCGGGGGCCCAGGTCCTCGACTGCGAGCACGGCGGGGGCGGCCTGCTCTCGGGCCTGACCGACGGCCTCTGCGACACCGTGGGCGCCGTGACCGGCACGGTCGACAAGCTGACCGGCGGGCTCACCGAACCTCTCACCGAAGGACTCGGCAAGACCACCGACAAGGTGCTCGGCACCGTCGGCGAGGCCGTGCCGACCGCCGCGCCGCGTTCGTCGGCCGAGCCTTCCGCCGACGCCAAGCCCTCCGCCAAGCCCAAGAAGACCCTGCTGCCCGAGCCGCTCAGCGACGTCTGCCTGCCGGGCCTCGCCTGCGAGGGCGAGGGCCTGCTGGAGGAGACGCTCCGCCCCACGCCCGAGACCACCGGGCGTACGACGCCCGAGCCCGAGCCCGAGCGGGAGCGCGAGGAGCGCCGCCGCGACCCGGACGACCGGGACCGCGAGGACGATCGGGAGGAGGCGGACGCGGCGCCCACCACCTGGCCGACGCAGCCGCCCGCCCGCGAGACGCACTCCGTCGACGGCAGCGAGGAGCCGGTCACCGACGACCCGGCGGCCGACCCCGAAGACCTGCGCATCGACCTGCTGTGGCCGGACCCGTTCACCGACAAGCTGCCCCTTCAGGTGGGCAGGGAGCCGGTGGTGCGGCCGGTGGCGAAGGCCTCCGACGTGGTGGGCACCACGCTGACCGTGGTGCTGCTCGCCACGGCGGTCCTGGCCAGCCGCGTGGTGCAGCAGCGCAGGCGCCGGAGCGAGCAGCACGAGTCGATCCCCTTCGAGCCGGCGGGGCGGCACCGGCTCGCCTGAGGGTCAGCCGCCGATCGCGTGGACGCCGCCGTCGACGTGCACGATCTCGCCGGTGGTGGCCGGGAACCAGTCGGACATCAGCGCCACGCAGGCGCGGGCGGCCGGCACCGTGTCGGCGAGGTCCCAGCCGAGCGGGGCCCTGTCGGGCCAGCTGTCCTCGAACTCCTTGAAGCCCGGGATCGACTTGGCGGCCATGGTGCGCAGCGGCCCGGCGGCCACGAGGTTGACGCGGATGCCGTGCTTGCCGAGGTCGCGGGCGAGGTAGCGGTTGCACGACTCGAGGCCGGCCTTGGCCACGCCCATCCAGTCGTAGACCGGCCAGGCCTTGGTGGCGTCGAAGTCGAGGCCGACGACCGCGCCGCCGTCCTTCATGAGCGGCAGGCAGGCCACCGCGAGCGCCTTGTAGGAGTAGGTCGACACGTGCAGGGCGGTGGCGACGTCCTCCCACGAGGTGTTGAGGAAGTTGCCGCCGAGCGCCGTCTGCGGGGCGAAGCCGATGGAGTGGACCACCCCGTCGAGGCCCTCGACGTGCTCGCCCACCCGGGCGGCGAGCGTGTCGAGGTGGTCGGTGTCCTGCACGTCGAGCTCCAGGACCGGAGCGGGATCGGGCAGCCGCTTGGCGATCCGCTCGACCAGGCTCAGCCGGCCGAACCCGGTGAGGACGACGGTCGCGCCCTCCTCCTGCGCCAGCTTGGCGACCGAGAACGCGATGGACGCGTCGGTCAGCACGCCCGTCACGAGGATCCGCTTGCCTTCGAGTATGCCCACGTCAGTGCCCCATTCCCAGACCGCCGTCGACGGGGATCACGGCCCCGGTGATGTAGGAGGCGTCGTCGCTCGCCACGAAGCGGACGACGCGCGCGACCTCCTCGGGAGACGCCTGGCGCCCGAGGGGGATGTTCTTGACGATCGCCTCGGTGTCGAGCTCGGCCGTCATGTCGGTGGCCACGAACCCGGGCGAGACCACGTTGACCGTGATGCCGCGCGAGCCGTACTCGCGGGCCATGGAACGGGCGAAGCCGATCAGACCGGCCTTGGAGGCGGCGTAGTTGGTCTGGCCGGCCTGGCCGAGCAGGCCGATCACGGAGGAGACGAGGATGACGCGGCCGCGCTTGAGCCGCATCATGGGCCGGATGGCCCGCTTGGCGACGCGGTAGGCGCCGGTGAGGTTGGCGTCGATGACGTCGGTGAAGGTCTCCTCCTTCATCATCGCCAGCAGGGTGTCCTTGGTGATGCCGGCGTTGGAGACGAGGACCTCGACCGGGCCCTGCTCCGCCTCGACCTTGTCGAAGGCGGCCTCGACCTCGGCCATGCTGGTCACGTCGCACCGGACCCCGAACAGCCCTTCCGGCGGCTCCCCCGAGCGGTAGGTGACGGCGACGGCGTCGCCGGCGGCGGCGAGTTCACGGGCGATCGCGAGGCCTATGCCGCGATTGCCTCCGGTGACGAGTACAGAGCGTGCCATGACACCAGACGCTATCGGCTACCCGCCGGTACCCGCTTATCCGGGGGACACAAGATCACGGGGTTAGGATCGTGGACATGCGCCAGATCGACTCCGATTTCCTCGCGCTGCCGCTGCGGCGGCTCGCGGACGCCGCCCTGCAGCGCGCCCGCGACCTGGGCGCCGAACACGCCGACTTCCGGCTGGAACGCGTCCGCGCCGAGACGCTCAGCCTCTACGACGCCCGCCTCGAAGGCGCCTCCGACGCGGACGACCTGGGCTACGCCGTCCGCGTGGTGAAGGGCGGCACCTGGGGCTTCGCCGCCGGGATCGAGCTGACGCCGGAGGCCGCGGCGCTGGTGGCCGAGCAGGCGGTCCGGGTGGCGCAGGTGAGCGCGCCGATCAACCGTGAGCCGATCGAGCTGGCGCCCGAGCCGGTGCACGCCGACGCCACGTGGGTGTCGTCCTACGAGGTCGACCCGTTCGAGGTGCCGCAGGCCGACAAGGTGGCGCTGCTGGCCGACTGGTCGGCGGGGCTGCTCAAGGGCGCCGACCACGTCTCGGCCCGGCTGCTGCAGGTCAAGGAGCAGAAGTTCTACGCCGACACGGCCGGCACCACGACCACGCAGCAGCGGGTGCGGATCCATCCGAGCCTGAACGCGATGAAGGCGTCGGAGTCCGGCTTCGACGACATGTCCACGATCGCGCCCCCGGTGGGCCGCGGCTACGAGTACCTCACCGGCACGGGGTGGGACTGGCGGACGGAGCTGGAGGCGCTGCCGCTGCACCTGGCGGAGAAGCTGGCGGCGCCGTCGGTCGAGGCCGGCGACTACGACCTGGTGGTCGACCCGTCCAACCTGTGGCTGACCATCCACGAGTCGATCGGCCACGCCACCGAGCTCGACCGGGCGCTCGGCTACGAGGCCGCCTACGCCGGCACCAGCTTCGCCACCTTCGACCAGCTCGGCGAGCTGGTGTACGGGTCGCCGTCGATGAACGTCACCGGCGACCGCACGGTCGAGCACGGGCTGGCCAGCGTCGGCTACGACGACGAGGGCGTGCTGGGGCAGAGCTTCGACATCGTCCGCGACGGCGTCCTGGTCGGTTACCAGCTCGACCGGCGGATGGCGCTGATGAAGGGGCTCGGCCGGTCCAACGGGTGCGCGTTCGCCGACTCGCCCGGCCACACCCCGATCCAGCGGATGGCCAACGTGTCGCTCCAGCCCGCGCCCGGCGGCCCCGACACCGAGGAGCTGATCGCCGGCGTGGAGCGCGGGCTGTTCATCGTCGGCGACAAGAGCTGGTCGATCGACATGCAGCGCTACAACTTCCAGTTCACCGGGCAGCGCGCTTACCGGATCTCCCACGGGAAGCTGGCCGGGCAGGTCCGCGACTTCGCCTACCAGGCCACCACGACCGACTTCTGGCAGTCGATGGAAGCCGTCGGCGGGCCCCAGACCTACGTGCTGGGCGGCGCGTTCAACTGCGGCAAGGGCCAGCCGGGGCAGGTCGCGCCGGTGAGCCACGGCTGCCCGTCGGCGCTGTTCAGGAACGTCCGGATACTCAACACCGTTCAGGAGGGCGGAAAGTGACTCCCCAGCAGATGGTGGAGAAGGCGCTGGAGCTCTCCACGGCCGACGGGTGCGTGGTGCTGGCCGACGAGCAGTCCACGGCCAACCTGCGTTTCGCCGGCAACACGCTGACCACCAACGGGGTGGCGCGCTCCAGCCGGCTCACGGTGATCTCGGTGGCCGGGCAGGGCGTCGGCGTGGTGTCGCGCGCCGCCGTCCGCCCTGACCAGCTCGCCGACGTGGTGGCCGCCGCCGACGCGGCGGCGCGCGACGCCCGGCCCGCCGAGGACGCCCGCGAGCTGGTGTCCGGGGCGCCCGCCAGCCCGTCCTGGGACGAGCCGGTGCCGCCGACCGGCATCGACGTGTTCGCGGACTTCGCGCCCGCGCTCGGCGAGGCGTTCTCGGCCGCCGCGTCGGGCGGCAGGAAGCTGTACGGGTTCGCCGAGCACACGCTCACCTCGACCTTCCTCGGCAGCTCCGCTGGGCTGCGGCTGCGCCACGACCAGCCGACCGGCAGGCTGGAGCTCAACGCCAAGTCCGAGGACCTCAAGCGCTCGGCGTGGACCGGCGTGGCCACCCGCGACTTCACCGACGTGGACGTCGCCGCCCTCGACTCCGGGCTGGCGCGGCGGCTCGACTGGGCCAAGACGCGGGTCGACCTGCCCGCGGGCCGCTACGAGACGCTGCTGCCGCCGACGGCGGTGGCCGACCTGATGGTCTACCTCTTCTGGTCCGCGGGCGCCAGGGACGCCGTGGACGGCCGCTCGGTGTTCGCCAGGCCGGGCGGCGGCACCAGGGTGGGCGAGCAGCTCGCCACGGTGCCCGTGACGCTCTCCAGCGACCCCGCGGCCGACGGCATCGCCTGCTCGCCGTTCGTGACGGCGCACTCCTCCGGCCGGCAGAGCTCGGTGTTCGACAACGGGCTGCCGCTGTCGTCCACCGACTGGATCCGTGAGGGGCGGCTGGAGGCGCTGCTGCAGACCCGCTACTCGGCCGAGCTGAGCGGGCTGCCGGTGACGCCCGCCATCGACAACCTGATCATGAAGGGCCCCGGGGAGGGCCGCTCGCTGGACGACATGATCGCCTCCACCAAGCACGGGCTGCTGCTGACCTGCCTGTGGTACATCCGCGAGGTCGACCCGCAGACGCTGCTGCTGACCGGGCTCACCCGCGACGGCGTCTACCTGGTCGAGCACGGCGAGGTGGTGGGCGAGGTCAACAACTTCCGGTTCAACGAGAGCCCGGTCGACCTGCTGGGCCGGCTGAGCGAGGTGGGCGGCGCCCGGCAGACGCTGGCGCGTGAGTGGGGCGACTACTTCACCCGCACCGTCATGCCCGCCGTGCGGGTGCCGGACTTCAACATGTCGACGGTCAGCCAGGCGAGCTGATCGCCAGCTCGTGCACCCTGCTCCACCGCTGCCCGGTGACCAGCCGGGCGGTGAGGTCGTCCAGGTCGTAGACGATCGACCAGCGGGTGTGCGGCTGCGCCACCCGGCGTAGCAGGTCCAGGGCGTCGGCGCCGGTGCCGGCGCCCTTGGCCAGGGCGCCGTAGCGGGCGTCCGACAGCCGGTCGGCCGGGCTGGTGCCGGCCATGGTGATGTTGGTGAGGATCCGGTCGTCGACGATGTGCAGTTCGCCGCCGCCGTACTCGGCGACGACGGCGCGGCCGGTCCGGTCGGCGATCAGGTAGTGCACCTGCGGCCCGCCGGTGAACTCGACGTCGTAGCGGCGCATCAGCGCGATCGCCTCGTCCACGGTGGCGGCGCGGTCGAGCATCAGCCGGATGATGCGCGTGGTGCCCACCAGCGCGCGGCCCGGCGTCCGTTCGGGCAGCTCGGCGTCGGGCGTCTGGGCCAGGCCTACGGCCAGGCCCTTCTCGTTCATGCCGTCGAACGGCAGCAGCACCGCGTGGCCGAGCCGCCGCCGGTGCCCCGGGTCCGTCAGGTCCGGCCCGCCGCCGTCGAGCACGTACGAGACGTCGGAGACGGAGATCGAGGCGTACGCGCCGGGGGCCTTGGCGTGCACCACCATGGCGGCGTTCGGATCCCAGTCGAAGTTGCGGGCGAACTCCGGGCCGCCTGCCGACTCGGGGCCGCGGGCGAACAGCGAGCACGCCCAGGCGCTGTCGGGGCGGGCCAATTCCTCGTCGGTGAGCGGCGCCTCGGCGTCGTAGCCGCCGTGGTAGGTCATCTCGTACATCGGCAGGTCGTCCAGCCGCCGCAGGCTGCCCGCGGTCCGCTCGACCTGGTCCTGGTTCTGCCGTAACACCGGGCTCTCCCCCGCGGGCCGCCGCGCCGCCGGCTCCCCCGCGCACGCCACTGTGGAAGCGACGAGGAGCAGTGCCGTCAACACCCCCGCGGTACGGCTGCGCATGACCGAAGTGTGCCGTCCGCTCCCCCCATCTGTCACCCCCTACAGAGCCTCTCGTGATCGCCCGCCGCCCGGGAGAGGCATGGCTGGAGTGACCGGATCCGCCCCCTGACGCCCCCGGTCGTGGAGGCGCGTGAATCCCCACCCCGACGCACGCCGTGGACAGGAAGAGGCCACTTCCGCCTCCCTGACGCCGACCGCGGACGAGGGGGCCGCCCCCGGGCCGGCGGGGTGACCTGATCACGTTGCGGGTCAGCACGTGATGCGGCGAATCACCACCACCGGTAAGACGACCGGCTACGCCAAGTAGTCACCGGCCCCATGCCTGCCCTTTCCGCCGGAGAGGCGACCGCCGCCGTCCCCGGGTCGATGCGTCCCTGTCCTGCGGAGATCCGGACGAAACGATGGCCGCCATTGCGGGTGGCGGCAGAGCGGTAGTCGCCGGGGTTGGGACGGTGGGGGCGCCATTGCGGCCTGCGGGTGGCGGGCGTCGAAGGCTGGTCGGTGTCAGTGCGGAAGTAGGATGGACACTATTTGATCTTGGATGACCATGCCGGATGGGGAGGGTGAGCGGTGCGGACCGTTGTGGCGGAGATGGCGGGGCGGCTGGTCGAGGTGCCGGGGGTGGTGGGGGTGCTGCTGGGCGGGAGCCGGGCGCGTGGGGAGCACCGGCCGGAGTCCGACTGGGATCTGGGCGTCTACTATCGGGCGCCGCTCGACGTGGAAGGGCTGCGGAAGCTCGCGGGGCCCGGGGTCGAGGTGGCCGGGCCGGGCGGGTGGGGGCCGTGGGTGGACGGCGGGGCGTGGCTGGAGCTCGGCGGCGTGGCGGTGGACTGGATCCTGCGCGACGTCGACCGGGTGCGGCGGGTGTGGGAGGACTGCCGGGAGGGCCGCTACGAGGTGGGTGTCCAGGTGGGGCATCCGCTGGGGTTCTGGTCGCCGTGTTACGCGGGTGAGGTGGCGCTCGGCGCGATACTCGCCGATCCGCACGGGGAGCTGGGACGGCTGCGGCGGGAGGCCGCCGTGTACCCGGAGCGGTTGCGGGAGTCGCTGATGGGGGCGGCCGAGGAGGCCGGGTTCCTGGTGGAGGTGGCGGGCAAGGGCGTGGGCAGGGCGGACACCCTCTACGTCGCGCTCTGCCTGTCGCGGGCGGTCGGCGTGCTGGTGCAGGCGCTGTTCGCGGCCGAGCGGCGGTGGTGCCTCAATGAGAAGGGCGCACTGGCGGTCGCGGAGACACTGCCGGGCGCCCCCGCCGGGTTCGGCCGCCGGGCCCGCGCGCTGCTCGGCGGCCTGGGCGAGACCCCGGAGTCGCTGGCCACGGCGGTGGACGCGGCGCGTGAACTGGTGGCGGAGACGCGGGACGCGCTCCACCGGTGAGCCAGCGGCGGAGACCCGAGACGCGCTCGGCCGGTGAGCCAGCAGCGAAAATCCGAGACGCGCCCGCCGGTGAGCTGATGGCGGAAACCCGGGACGCGCTCCGCCGGTGAGCCGGCCGTGGAGGCCCGGGGCGCGCTCGACCTGTAAGCCCGTCAGGATGAGCGGTTCCGCGGGCGGGTGGCGTCCGCCGTCTCGTCGCATCGCCCGCGGCCGTCGAGCCGCGGGGGCTCGACGGTGCTAGCTGTCCTCCAGGCGGAAGCCGACCTTCATGCCGACCTGGAAGTGGGCCACCTCCCCGGCGTCGATGTGGCCGCGCACCTCGGTCACCTCGAACCAGTCGAGGTGGCGCAGGGTCTGCGAGGCCCGCCTGATGCCGTTGCGGATGGCCTGGTCGACGCTCTCATGCGAGGTGCCGACGATCTCGGTCACGCGGTACGTACGATCCGTCATCTCCGAATCCTCCTTACTCCAAGGCCATGATCGCATGACCCATAGTGCCGTCCAGGGGCGCTGTCGCCGCCGGCCCGTCCGAGGTCTAACGTGGGGGGTATGAGGAGTTGGCGCAGGAAGCAGGCGGTCCACACGGTCACGGACGCCAGGCCTTCGCTGAGCACCGACATCCGGCGCCGGGAGCGGAGCTACCTCATCAAGATGGGCATCCGCACGATCTGCCTGATCCTGGCGGTGGTGGTGCCGCTGCCGTGGCCGTACAAGCTGCTGTTCATCGCCGGTGCGGTCTTTTTGCCGTACATAGCGGTTATCGGGGCCAATGAGCGTGGCAAGGACGCCCCACCTCCCACCTTTCAGACCCCGGAAGCTAACCAAAGCGAGATACCGATGCACCGACGCGAGATCGGGTCGTGACTAAGTCTTGACGCATCCCACGGGTTGTAGGTGTACGCTTTAGCCAAGCGCTCCGGTCCCCCGTCGGAGTGCTGGTGCCGGCGTTCCGGGCCCCCGTCGGAACGCCGATGAAGCGACGCCGGGTGGTTTGCCCCCGTAACCACCCGGCGTCGCCCTTTTCCCGGCAAAACTTTCGAAGCTGATGATCTGTTCACGAGCCGGCTTCGCAGTCGGATAGGGCCGCTTTCCCGAAATCGTTTACACCCCGCCAGCCCCACAATTCACAGCGAATCTTCAGGGTCGGGCGGGGCTTGACTGCACGAGTTCGTTCCAGTGTCAGCGGTCGGTCAGCGTCTCGGTTGTGGTCTGGCCCCAATTCCTGGCCAGCGCGGTCAGCCGCTCCACCGCCTCCTCCGGCGCGGTCCCGGCGCCCTGGGCCAGCCCCAGCAGGTAGGCGGTCAGCGGCGCGGCCGGCCTGGCCACCCCGTGCGCGACCTCCTTCGTCAGCTCCAGGATCTGGTCGCGGTCCACCCTGGCCGGGTCGATGCCCAGCTCCTCGCAGGCCAGCGCGGTCCACTCAGCCAGCACGTTCATTCCGAGCCTCCTCCAGGTCGTCCCTGGTGTCGCAGTCGAACCAGGCTTGCCGGGGCAGCGGCACCCGCCGCCCCACGAGCGGCGCCAGCAGCCCGCGCAGCGACCGCCCCTCGTAGGCCGCCAGCGCCTCCCGCAGCCCGGCGGCCTCCCAGACGCCGAGCAGCCACTGTTCGCGTCCTTCCCCGTCCACGGCGACCGCCCCACGCCCTGCGACGGTATGCGCCAGGAGGGTGGAGAGGTGGGAGGGGGCCAGGAACGGGAGGTCGCCGGCGAGGAGGACCACCCAGGGGGCGGTGACCTCGGCGAGCCCCGCCCGGAGCGCGGGCACCGGCCCGGCGCCCGGCGGGTCCTCGCGGACGAAGACGGCGCCCGGGATGGCCCTGGCAGGTCCCACGACGACGACGCGCCCGGCCTCACGGGCGGCGGCGGCGACGTTGCCGACCATCGGCGTGCCGCCCACCTCCAGGCCGGGTTTGTCCACCCCGCCCAGCCGTTCCGCCCTGCCGCCCGCCAGGATCACCGCGTCGAACACGTCTCCACCGTACGCGGTCATGTCCTCAGGAGTTCCAGAAGACGCGGCCCGGGGAGCGCGTGGGCGGTGCGGCCCTCGGCGCCGGTGGTGGTCTCGGCCGCGAGCAGGGAGTTCAGCACGGACTCCTCGACGGCGTCCATGGCCGCGCCGAACAGCGGGTTCAGCTCGTGGTCGGGCATCGGGGCGTGCCCGGTGCGGGTGGTGAAGGCGATGGCGTAGTCGCCGCTCCCGTGGCTGTAGTCGGCGCCCACCCGGCCGAGCGCGAAGACGGCCCGCCTGGCCAGCCGGGTGAGCTGCCGGGCGTCCACGGGCGCGTCGGTGGCGATGACGATCATGCAGGAGCCCACCTCCTCCGGCCCGGCTGGAGGGAGGCGCTCGCCGGGGAGGCCCAGGGAGGAGGGGGTGATCGGGCGGCCGTGGAGGCGGAGGGTGCCGCCGAAGTTGGCCTGGACGAGGGCGCCCAGCGTGACCTGCTCGCCCGCGGCATGCAGCAGACGGGAGGCGGTGCCGATGCCGGCCTTGAAGCCCAGGGCGGTGGTGCCCGTGCCGGCGCCGGCGCAGCCCTCGGTGACGGGACCGCCGGTGGCCGTGGCGACGGCCCGCAGGACGTGGGCCTCGGTGACGGGGCGGGCGCGGATGTCGGACAGGTGGCCGTCGTTGCACTCGCCGACCACCGGGTTGAAGGTCCGTACGCCGGCGCAGCCCGGCTGCGCGAGCATCCAGGTCACCAGCGCGTCGGCGGCGCGGAACGCCGACAGGGTCGCCGTGAGCACGACCGGCGACTCCAGCAGGCCGAGCTCGGACAGCTGGGTGGCGCCGACGAGCTTGCCGTGGCCGTTCCCGGTGAACAGCCCGGCGGGGAGCGGCGCGTGCGGGCCGATCCCGCCGGGCACGACGGCGGTGACGCCGGTGCGGACGGCGGGGTCGCGGACGAGGGTGACGTGCCCGACGCCCACGCCGGGCACGTCGGTGATCGCGTTGTGCCGGCCGCTGTCACCGGTGGCGAGGCCCAGGTCGCGGGCCCGCACTAGCCGCCGATCGCCGACATGGGGCGGGCCGGCTGGAGGAAGGAGGGGTCGTCGATGCCGTGGCCGGGACGCTTGCCCGCGACGGCGGCGATCCACCGCTCGGCCAGCTCGTCGTCGGTGGCCCCCGCCCGCATGGCGGACTTCAGGTCGGACTCCTCGCGGGCGAACAGGCAGTTGCGGATCTGGCCGTCGGCGGTGAGCCGCACGCGGTCGCAGGCGCCGCAGAACGGCCGGGTGACGGACCCGATCACGCCGACCCGCGCGGGCCCGCCGCCGATCAGGAACCGCTCGGCCGGCGCGCTGCCGCGCTCCTCCACGTCGTCGGGGGTGAGCTCGAAGGAGCCGGACAGCAGGGCGAGGATCTCGTCGGCGGTGACCATGTTCGCGCGGCTCCAGCCGTGCTGCGCGTCGAGCGGCATCTGCTCGATGAAGCGCAGCTCGTAGCCCTGCTCCAGGCACCAGCGCAGCAGCGGCACCGCCTCGTGCTGGTTGACGTCGCGCATGAGCACGGCGTTGACCTTGACCGGGCGCAGCCCGGCGCGGTGCGCGGCGGCCAGGCCGTCGAGCACGTCGGGCAGCCGGTCGCGGTGGGCGAGCCGCTTGAACGTGTCGCGGTCGAGCGTGTCGAGGGAGACGTTGACCCGGTCCAGCCCGGCGCCGGCGAGCGCGTCCGCCATGCGGGCCAGGCCGATACCGTTGGTGGTGAGCGACACCTGCGGCCGGGGCCGCAGCGCGGTGGTGCGGGCCACGATGTCGGCGAGCTCCCGGCGCAGCAGCGGCTCGCCTCCGGTGTAGCGGACCTCGGTGACGCCGAGGCGCTCCACGCCGATGGTGACGAGCCTGACCACCTCGTCGGCGGTCAGGAGCTGGGCGTTGGGCAGCCAGTCGAGCCCTTCCGGCGGCATGCAGTAGGTGCAGCGCAGGTTGCATTTGTCCGTGAGGGACACCCGAAGATCGGTAGCCACCCGCCCGAACGAGTCACGCAGCATGGGCGTCACCTCCCGTGGTCGCCAAAGGGACAGCCTACGTCCGCCTTGTGTCCGGTCTCAAAACGGCGCATCACCGTACGGCCTCCTGGAGGACGAGCGCGTGGCGTGCCACGTGGGCCGCGTCGGCGAGATACAGCGCGTCGTGGCCGCCGGCCAGGTGGGCGGCGAAGGCGGCATCGCCCGCCGCCGCCTTCTCGCGGATCAGCCGCGCCATGCCGTGCAGGCGCTCCCCCACCACGTCCGTCAGGGCCGCGCGGTCGGCGGCGGCGAGGCCGTACGCGTCGCAGAACAGCCCCAGCCGCCGCGCCTGCTCGGGCACGGGCGTGGGCGCCTCCCCGTGGCCCTGGGCGGTCAGGGGGACGAACCGGTAGGCCGCGTACGCGACGTCCCAAAGCCTCGGCCCGGGGTGCGCGGTGTCGAAGTCGATGAACGCGACGGGCGCGCCGTCGCGGAAGACGCAGTTGTACGGGGCGATGTCGGCGTGGCAGACGACCTCGGCGGGCTCGCGCGGCGGGAAGTACCACGCGGCGTCGCCGGGCGGCGTGAAGCCGGTGGTCGCGTCGTGGTAGGCGCGCAGCAGGCCGGCCACGGCCCGCAGGGTGGCGTCGTCGCGCACGTACGGGGGCACCGGGTCGCAGGCGACCGTGCCGGGGACGAAGTCGAGGATCTCGCGGCCCCGCCCGTCGAGGCCGTGGGCGCGGGGCGCGCCGGTGAAGCCGCGCGCGGCGAGGTGGCCGAGCAGCGCGTGCACGGCGGGCGTCCACGGACCGGCCGGCCTGCGCACGGTGTCGCCGACGCGGACGACCACGTTGACGCCACCGCCCGCGAGGATCTCCTCGGTCGTGGATCCGGTCGGGTCAGGCCGCACAGCTCACACTCCACCCGTAAAGGGCCGTAACAGGATGATCGTAACAAGCTCAATTAACCGTCCCATATTCCGTGCCGGCGTAAATGAGTGGGCTGGAGCGGCGGTTCCAGGGCAGACTGGATCAAGGACGATCAAGGAGTTTCCCGCCATGCCGAACCAGCCCGCCCCGAACCTGCTGTCCTGGGCCAGCGAGATCGACGACCGCACGATCGAGCAGGCGGCCCGCGCCGCCCGGATGCCGATCGTGTCCGGTCACGTCGCGCTCATGCCCGACGCGCACGTCGGCATCGGCGCGACGGTCGGCTCGGTCATCCCCACCGAGGGCGCGATCATCCCGGCCGCCGTCGGCGTCGACATCGGCTGCGGGATGGTCGCCACGGAGACCACGCTGACCGCCGCCGACCTGCCCGACACGCTCGCCGCCCTGATGTCGCTGGTCGAGCGCCGCATCCCGGCCGGCGTCGGCCAGGGACACCAGGACCCGTCGGTCGACCGGGCGCTCAGCGAGCTCGGCCACCCGCACACGAGCCTGACGCGGGAGCAGGAGACCAAGGTCGCCCGCCAGTTCGGCACCCTCGGCTCGGGCAACCACTTCGTCGAGGTCTGCCTGGACGAGCGCGACCGCGTGTGGACCGTGCTCCACTCGGGTTCGCGCGGCATCGGCAACCAGCTCGCCACCATGCACATCACCGGCGCGAAGAACCTGATGAAGCGCCAGGCGATCGGCCTGGAGGACCCGGCGCTGGCCTACCTGGTGCAGAACACGCCGGAGTTCGACGCCTACATCGAGGACATGCTCTGGTCGCAGCACTACGCCATGGCCTCGCGGGCCCGCATGGACAAGGTGCTGGTCAACGCCCTGTTCCAGGTCGTCGGCACGGGCCGGAGGGTGCGGACCATCAACTGCCACCACAACTTCACCCAGCTGGAGACGCACCACGGCAAGCGGCTGTGGATCACCAGGAAGGGCGCGATCAAGGCGGACACCGGCGACGAGGGCGTCATCCCGGGCTCGATGGGCGCGCAGTCGTACATCGTGCGCGGGCGCGGGAACGCCGACTCCTACCACTCGTGCGCGCACGGGGCGGGGCGGCGGATGTCGCGCACCCAGGCCAAGCGCGAGCTGTCGGCGAGGTCGCTGAAGGCGGCGATGGGCGGCCGTACCTGGAACGCCGACCGGGCCGCCGCGCTGGTCGACGAGCACCCGGAGGCCTACAAGCCGATCGACCGGGTGATGGACGACCAGAAGGACCTGGTCACCGTGCAGCACACGCTGCGGCAGGTCTTCAACTACAAGGGCTGAGTACGATCAGTCGGATGACATCCGTCTACGTGTTCAACGGCCCGAACCTCAACCTGCTCGGCACCCGCAAGCCGGAGGTGTACGGGACCACGACCCTGTCCGACGTCGAGACGATGTGCCGGGAGGAGGCCGAGGCGCTCGGCCTGGAGCTGGTCTTCGGGCAGTCCAACCACGAGGGCCAGCTCATCGACTGGATCCAGGAGGCGGGCGCCGCGGTCAAGGCCGGCCAGGCCGTCGGCGCGGTGCTGAACCCCGGCGCCTACACCCACACCTCGGTCGCGCTGCACGACGCGATCGAGGGCGTGGAGCTGCCGGTGATCGAGCTGCACATCTCCAACGTGCACCGCCGCGAGCCGTTCCGGCACCACTCCTACATCTCGCCGGTGGCCAGAGGGATCGTGGTCGGTTTCGGGGTGTACGGGTACGTGCTGGCGATCAGAGGGCTGCACAACGCCGCGCGACCGGCCTAGAATCCTGTTCTAGATTTGTTCCGGGCTCCGGAGGAGGCGCGGTGGGCGAGCTGAAGGTGACCTGCGACCCGGAGGACGTCGGCTTCGACTCCGCCCGCCTCCGGCGGATCGACGCCCATTTCGCCCCGTACGTGGACGACGGGCGGCTGCCCGGCTGGCTGGCGCTGGTGAGCCGGCGCGGCGAGATCGCCCACCTGTCCGCGTACGGGTCGCGCGACGTCGCGTCGGGCGCCCCGGTGGAGCCGGACACGCTGTTCCGGATCTACTCCATGTCCAAGCCGATCACCTCGGTCGCGGTGATGATGCTGTACGAGGAGGGGCTGCTGGAGCTGACCGACCCGGTCAGCCGCCACCTCCCGGCGTTCGCGGACGTGCGCGTGTACGAGAAGGGGCCGGCCTTCTCCCCCGTCACCCGGCCGGCGGCGGAGCCGGTGCGGGTGTGGCATCTGCTCACCCACACCTCGGGCCTGGTGTACGGGTTCCAGCACGTGAGCGTCGTGGACGAGCTCTACCGGCGGGCCGGGTTCGACCGGGGAGCGCCGCGCGGGATGGGCCTGGCCGAGGCGGTCGACCGGTGGGCGGAGCTGCCGCTGCTGTTCGAGCCGGGCACGCAGTGGAACTACTCGGTGGCCACCGACGTGCTGGGCCGGCTGGTCGAGGTGGTGTCGGGCCGGCCGCTGGACGAGTTCCTGAGCGAGCGGATCTTCCGGCCGCTGGGCATGGACGACACCGGGTTCTGGATCGACGGTGAGCGGGCGGGGCGGATGGCCACGCTCTACTCGGCGGACCGCCACCGCAGGGCCGTGCCCATGGACACGCGGGGCGCGGAGCTGCGGCGGCCGTCGTTCCTGTCGGGCGGCGGCGGGCTGATCTCGACGGCGGGCGACTACCACCGGTTCACCCAGATGCTGCTGCGCGGCGGCGAGCTGGACGGGGTGCGGCTGCTCGGCCCGCGCACCGTCGCCTACATGACGCGCAACCACCTGCCGGGCGGGGCCGACCTGGAGGAGTTCGGGCGGCCGGTGTTCGCCGAGGTGCCGTACGCGGGGGTCGGGTTCGGGCTCGGGTTCGCGGTGGTGCGGGACGCCGCCCGGCACCGGACGCTGAGCTCGGCGGGCGAGTTCAGCTGGGGCGGGGCGGCGAGCACCGCGTTCTGGGTGGACCCGGCGGAGGAGCTGACGGTCGTCTTCATGACCCAGCTCCTCCCCTCGGACACCCATCCGATCAGGAGCAGGCTGCGGCAGCTCGTCTACCAGGCGCTGCTGTAGCTAGCGCCAGGCGGGGGGCTCGCCGGTGTCGACGAGGTTCCACCGGCCGTCGGCGTGCAGGCGGTCCTCGTAGTAGTGGACGGTGGGCGGCAGGCCGACGCGCGGCCCGGCGGCGA
The DNA here is from genome assembly GCF_019396385.1 of Nonomuraea harbinensis. Taxonomy (GTDB): domain Bacteria; phylum Actinomycetota; class Actinomycetes; order Streptosporangiales; family Streptosporangiaceae; genus Nonomuraea; species Nonomuraea ferruginea. Next base: position 134,729 of record NZ_JAHKRN010000018.1, read on the forward strand.
ACTCCTCCCGCGCGGCGCGCCGCAGGTGCTCCGGGTCCACGCCGAGGGTGTCCGCGGCGACCCTGGCGAGGCGTTCGAGCGCGTGGTGGCCCATGAAGCTGTCGTAGGTGAGGCTGAAGACGCGCTCGCGCGGCTGCTCGACGTCGCGGGAGATGACGTTCACGGGCGGCAGGTCGCGGGTCAGGCCGCGCTCGGCGCGGGTGGCGGGGTCGATGTAGACGCCGCAGTCGCGGTACAGGATCGCGGTGCGGCGGCCGTCCGGGTCGAACGCGAACAGCGTGTTCTGGCCGTGCGGCTCCGGTACGCAGCCCGTGGCGGAGACGGCGCGCAGCCAGAGGCGCACCATGGGGGCGACGACCCGGCTCGCCAGCCAGCCGGTGGGGTCCTCGCCGCTGCGGGCGGCGAGCTGCGCCATGAGCGGCGGGTCGTCGGGGCCGCGCACGTCCTGCCCGTACAGCGCGAACAGCGGCACGGTGAACCGCGGGGTCCCCCGGGCCGGGCCGGGGAGCAGGTGGGGGCGGATCTCACGGATCAGGAAGCCCCAGGCCTCGGCCGGGTCGGCGCCCAGGACTCCGGCGGCGACCTCGGGGAGGACCGGCAGCCCGGCCGCCGACAGCTCCTCGGCCGCCCAGAGCTGCACCGAGATGATCGGCCGCCGCAGCCGCCGGGTGAAGCGCGACAGCCGCCGGGGGTAGTGGAGCTTGACGAAGTGCGGCTCCACCGGCTCGTCGCCGATGCGCTCGACGAACACGGTGCGGGCGTTGGCCGACGGCACCACGGTCAGGTCGGGCCCGCGTTCGGTGAGCGCGTCCCGGTCGGGCAGGCCGGCGAAGGCGAGCGTCTCGGGGTGCACGGGCAGCAGGAACCCGTCGCCGCCCCGGTAGAGCTTGACCGTGGTGGACTCCAGCGCGTTGCGCAGGAAGGTCCCCCGCGCGGGCGGCACGCGGAAGGTCGGCACCGCGAACCGGTCGAGGCCGAGCTGCGGATGGTACGGCTCGGAGATCTCCAGGTCCGCGGAGAAACGACTGTAGGCGCGGGTGCCCGCGCCCAGATACCGTTCGGCGTACTGCCACACCCGCAACGGTTCCCGCCGGTCGTCAAAGATCATTCGCACCCGTTCCTTGGTAGGAGAGCCGGTAGATACCCGGCCCGGCACGGTCTCAGTCGAGGTAGCGGAAGCGCGGCGGGGGGTGCATGAGGAACTCGTGGTGGGACAGGTTCCAGGCGTACGCACCGGCCAGCTCGAACACCACGAGGTCGCCCGGCCGCAGCCCGGTCACCGGGACGTCGCGGGCGAGCACGTCCCTGGGCGTGCAGAGCTGGCCGACCAGGGTCGCCGGGCCGGTGAGCGCGGGGCCGGCGACCGCCCGGTGCAGGACGGTGAACGGCTGGTCGTGGCCGCGGGCGACGGGGGTGCGCAGGTGGTGGGTGCCGCCGCGCAGGACGGCGTAGTCGCGGCCGTGGTTGCGCTTGACGTCGAGCACGTCGGTGACGTACCAGCCGTGGTACGCGGTGAGCGACCGGCCGGGTTCGACCCGGAGCCGCGTCCCGGTGGCGGGCAGGGCGGCGGCGTACGCCTTCCAGGCGAACACCTGGTCCGGCGCCCGGTAGTCGACGCCCATGCCGCCGCCGAGGTCCAGCTCCGGCTCGGTGAGGCCGGGCAGGTGTGCGCGGAGCCAGGGCAGCGCCCAGGACGTCACCCGGCGGGCCAGAGCGGCCATGGCGGGGGCGTCGTGCTGGGCCCAGGTCAGGTGGGTGTGCAGGCCGCGCACCCGGATGTGCGGGGCGGCGGCCAGCAGCGGCAGGCAGGCGGCCAGGCCGTCCTGGTCCATGCCGAACGGGCTGGCGGCGGCCTGCCGGGTGTCCTCGCCGGGCAGGTCCGGGTTGGCGCGCAGCAGCACGTCCGCCGGGGCGCCGAGGGCTATCAGGCGGGCCAGCTCGCGGGGGCTCTCCACGTGCAGCCGGTGCACGCCGGGCGTCAGGGCCAGGGCCAGCTCGGCGTCGGTCTTGCCGGGTCCGCTGAAGGCGATCGGCAGGTCAGGGGCGACCTCGCGCACGTGCGCCAGCTCGCCGCCGGAGGCCACCTCGAAGCCGTCCACGTACGGGACGAGCGCGCGCAGGATCTCGGCGGCCGGGTTGGCCTTGACGGCGTAGTAGAGTTCGGCGGTCCCGGCCAGCGCGCCGCGCACTCCGGCGGCGTGCGCACGCAGCGCCGGCAGGTCGTACACGTAGGCGGGCAGGTCTCCCCCGCCGGCCAGCCGCAGCGCCTCCGCCCGCACGGGCTCCGTCACCATCGGCGCTCCCCCTCTCGTCCCCTGGAGCAGACGGTACGGCAGAGGGATCATGGTCCGCGCGCCGGGGCGGGACGGACGGAAACCCCGTCCCGCCGGCCCCCGTCGCGTACCGGAGAGGGGTGTCCCGGACGGGACGGGGCGGCGGGACGGGGTGGTTCCGTTCCTCCGCCCCGTCGAGGCAGTCGCGGGGACGGAGGAACGGAACGGGGGCGGAGGGTCAGAGGGGTGACCGCGCGGGCTCCTCGGCGCTCGCCGTGCCTCCCTCGAACCCGCGCGGGGATCTCACGGTGAGGCGCAGGTGTAGCCGGACACCGTCTGGGTGTTGCCGTTGGGCCGGCTGACCTGGAAGCCGAACGAGGTGCTGGCGCTCGGGCCGAGGTTGCCGTTGTAGCCCATGCTCTTGGCGGTGACGGTCTGGCCGCTGGTGGTGAGGGTGGCGTTCCAGGAGCCGGTGACGCTGTGGCCGGCGGGGAGGGTGAAGGTGACGGTCCAGCCGTTGATGGCCGACGATCCGCTGTTGGTCACGGTGACGGGCTGGATGACGTACCCGTTGCCCCACTGGGTCTGGACGGTGCCGGTGGCGGTGCAGGGGCCGCTCGGGCCGCCGCCGCCGGTGGTGGTGAAGGTGACCGCGCTGGACGGGCTGGACAGGTTGCCGGCGCCGTCACGTGCTCGCACGTACACCTGGTATTGGGTGTCGGCGGACAGCCCGGTCAGGTTGATCGAGTTGGTGGACGACTGGCCGAGCTGCGGGTCCGTGGTGCCCTGCTCGCGGTAGACGTTGTAGCCCGCCAGGCCGCTGCCGCCGGAGTCGGTGGAGGCCGACCAGGTCAGCGTGGCCGAGCTGCCGGTGACGTTGGAGGCGACCGGGGTGCCCGGGGTGGTGGGCGGGGTGGTGTCGGAGGGGGTGCCGCCGTCGAGTGCGTTGTGGACGGCGGTGTAGGACGGCTTCTGCTGGTAGTTCTCGTCGTAGATGAGCGCGGCGCCCTCGCCGGAGAACGTGTCGGGCACCCACGAGTGCCTGTCCGTGAAGCCCCAGATGGTGACGCCGGCGCAGGCGTTCACGGCCAGGCAGGCCTGGATCACGTCCCGGTAGTAGTTGGCCTGGGTGGTGTCCTTGCTGGAGCTGCGGGGCATCTGCATGCGGACGTCCACCTCGGTGATGCGGACCTGGACGCCGAGGGCGGCGAAGCGCTCCAGGTTCTGCCGGAGGTCGCTCGGGAAGCCGTACTGGATCGCCAGGTGGCTCTGGAAGCCGACGCAGTCGACGGGCACGTTCTGCTCGCGCAGCGAGCGCACCAGGTTGTACATGGCGGTGCTCTTGGCGTTGATGCCCTCGACGTTGTAGTCGTTGATGCACAGCCGGGCGTCCGGGTCGGCGGCGCGGGCGTAGCGGAAGGCGTCGGCGATGTAGCTCTGGCCCAGCGTGTTGTACCAGAACGACGAGCGCAGGTTGCCGTTCTCTTCGAAGACCTCGTTCACCACGTCCCAGGAGACGACGGCGGCGTTATTCGCGTAGCGGCCGACGACCTGGCTGATGTGGTTCTGCATGGCCGAGCGCATGGCGGTGGCGCCCAGGCCCTGCACCCAGCCGGGGGTCTGGTTGTGCCAGACGAGGGTGTGGCCGTGCACCTGCTGGTTGTTCTGGGTGGCGAAGTTGACGATGGTGTCGGCGCCGGAGAAGTTGAACTGGCCCTGGTTGGGCTCGGTGGCGTCCCACTTCATCGCGTTCTCGGCGGTGATCTGGTTGAACTCGGTCGCCGCGATGTTCCGGTACTGGGTCTCGTTCGACAGCGGTCCGGTGGCGAGCGCGGTGCCGATGAACTTGCCCCGCGCCGCGGCGTGCTGGCGCAGTGGGGCCGAGGCGTCGGCGGGGCCGGCCGGCAGGAAGAACACGGCGAGCAGCCCGAGCAGGGCCGCCGCCGCGAGCGTCCTGGGCCGGCTGCCGGGTCTGATGGGGGTTGACGAAAGCACGAGCACCTACCTCCGGAAGCTTGCCAAGATCCGGTCCCGAAATCTTTCGGCGTCTTCGGGATCCCTGCCGGGACGGTAGGGACAGGCAGGAGACAGGGTCAATGCCCGCGCGCGCACGCTGCTGTTAGAGCAGGTGGAGAGCTGAAATTATCGGCAATCTCGTGAAACTTTCATCGAACGATGCGCCTGCTCTCATGATGGCGTGCCCGCCCCCGCTGGGGGAGATGAGGGGCGGGCACGGTCTGGTGGGCCCTCGTCAGGCGTCGTCGTCCGACACCCGGGAGGCGTCGGCGCAGGTGCTGGTGCCCGTGCTGAGCAGCTTCAGCGCGGCCCCGCAGGTGCTGACCGGCGCGGAGACCGGCTCGACGATCTCGTCGTTGAAGATGATCACATCGCCGATCAGGGAGGAGGCGGGCTTGGCGGTCTCGGGAGCCTCGGCGGCGGCGGGGGCGGCGGTGCACACCAGGCCGGCGATCACGCCGCCGAGACCCGTGACGGCGAGGCGCCGGCGGGACCGGCCGTCTGGTCGGAGCGGTGGCGGCTGCTCTGCATGATCCGGTCGATCAGCGCGAGCGCCACCGCCGAGGCGATGAAGGTCAGGTGGATCAGTGTCTTCCAAAGCAGCTCCCTGTCGGTGACGGCCGGTCTGGCCGCGTTGATGAAGATCTGGAGGAGGTGGATGGACGAGATGCCGATGATGGCCATCGCGAGCTTGACCTTGAGCACGTTGGCGTTGACGTGGGAGAGCCACTGCGGCTGGTCGGGGTGGCCCTCGATGCGCAGCCGCGAGACGAACGTCTCGTAGCCGCCGACGATCACCATGATCAGCAGGTTGGAGATCATCACCACGTCGACCAGGCCGAGCACGATGAGCATGACGGTGGTCTCGGCCGGATGGCCGGTGAATCCCAGATGGACGAGATGCACGAGCTCGGCCATGAACCGCCACACGTAGACCACCTGAGCGGCGATGAGGCCGAAGTAGAGCGGCGCCTGGATCCAGCGGCTCAGGAACATCACATAGCCGAGCCGGCTGGCGGCGCGCCGCCGGGCGGGAAGGGTGCGCAGCTGCGGATACATCTAGGACGTGAGGATGTTCACGTGCTGGACCACGGCCTCCAGGCGGGCGATCGGTTCGCCGCCGATATGAGGCGGCAGGACGATCGCCGCCGCGGCGAGGGCGGCGGCCAGGGCTCGGTCGGACATCGCAGCTCCTTCGTTCATGGGTGGGGGGACGCGCGCGGGGGCGGGGACCGGGGGATCCGTCCGGGCGGCGCGGCTGGAGACCGCGCCGCCCTCGCCACCGGCCTGGGGGAAGGTGTCAGGGAGCCAGGCAGTGGACGGCGGGGAGCTCGGCCGGAATGCCCGGCGAGCTGGGGTCGACGAGACTGGTCGCACCGGCGGCGCTCTCGGCCAGACAGAGCGAGACCGCGACCGGGTCGACGACGGCGTGGGCGGGGGTAGCGGCGAGCAGGCCGGCGGCCACGAGCGTGGCGGCCGTCAGCGAGCGGGTGGTGGGTCGCATGTGCCCTCCTTGGGCGGGTAATCGGGTCACCCCGGGATTGCTACCCACCGTAATCACAAAGTAACTCTGCGTACAAGAGATGCCTGTGGATTCTCATCTTCCCGCCGGATAAATCCCGCTTCGCACCACAAAATCCGGCCTTTGCACGAGGTTGTGGATCATGTTAACTAGAGGTGAAAAGTCTCGATCGTCGCGGTAGCTGACACCTGTTCCGGGAAGGACCGGGCACAGTGACGCTCGTCATCGATGGCGTCTCCGTACGCCGGCGCGGGGAGATCTGGCTCGACGACATCCACCTGGAGTCATCCGGTGGCATGACGACGCTCCTCGGGCCGATGACCGCGGGGAAGACCACGCTGATGCGGGTGGTGGCCGGGCTGCTGCCGCCGGACGCCGGGCGGGTGGTGGTCAACGGCGAGGACGTCACCGGCGTGTCGGTGCGCAAGCGGTCGGTGGCCTTCGTCTACCAGCAGTTCATCAACTACCCGTCGCTGACCGTCTACGAGAACATCGCCTCCCCGCTGCGCCTGGCCGCGGAGTTCCCCAAAGGCGAGGTGGACCGGCGGGTGCGCGAGGTCGCGGAGCTGATGGGCATCGGCGAGCTGCTCGGCCGCCGTCCCGGCGAGCTGTCGGGCGGCCAGCAGCAGCGCACCGCGATCGCCAGGGCCCTGGCCCGGCCGGTGGACGTGCTGCTGCTCGACGAGCCGCTCGCCAACCTGGACTTCAAGCTGCGCGAGCAGTTACGCGCCGACCTCAAGCGGATGTTCAGGGACTCCCCCGGCGTGGTGCTGTACGCGACGGCGGACCCGAACGAGGCACTGTCCTTCGCCGCGCCCGCGGTGGTGCTGGGCGAGGGCCGGGTGCGGCACCGGGGCGATCCGGCGGACCTGTACGCCGGGCCGCCGACGCTGGAGGTGGCCGCGACGCTCAGCGACCCGCCGCTGAACCTGCTGCCCGGCCTGGTGCGCGACGGCCGGATCGAGTGCCTGGGCGCCTCGTTCCCCGCGCCGGGCCTGACCGGGCCGGACCGGCGGGTGGTGGTGGCGGTGCGCCCGCACCAGGTGGGCATCGAACGGGCCGGCCCCGGGATGCTGGAGTTCCCGGCCGAGATCAGGCTGGCGGAGGTGACGGGCAGCGCCACGTTCGTCCACCTGCTGCTGGAGGGCGGGACGCACCTGGTGGCGCATCTGGCGGGCACGCACCCGTACGAGCCGGGAGAGCCGGCGGTGGCGTACGTGGATCCGGCGCGGGTGTTCGTGTTCGGCGAGGACGGCGCGCGGCTGCATGCCCCGCTGGGGGCGGAGGTCCGCCCGCATGGCTGAGATCCGCCTGGAAGGCGTGGCGCACAGTTACGACGGCGGCGGCACGTGGGCGCTGAAGCCGATGACGTGGACCTGGCGGACCGGCCGGGCGTACGCGCTGCTCGGGCCGAGCGGGTGCGGCAAGACGACGCTGCTCAACATCGTCAGCGGGCTGCTGACGCCGACGCGGGGACGGATCTGGTTCGACGACCGCGAGGTGACCGGGGTGCCGCCGGCGGGGCGGAACATCGCGCAGGTCTTCCAGTTCCCGGTGCTGTACGACCAGATGTCGGTCTACGACAACCTGGCCTTCCCGCTGCGCAACCGCGGGTACCCGAAGCAGGAGGTGGACCGGCGGGTGCGCCGGGTGTCGGGCCTGCTCGGGCTGGACGAGCACCTGCGCCGCCGGTCGCGGCGGCTGGACGCGGGCCGCCAGCAGATCGTGGCGCTGGGCCGCGGCCTGGTCCGCCCGGAGGTGGCCGCGGTGCTGCTGGACGAGCCGCTGACCGTGGTGGACCCGGCCATGAAGTGGACGCTGCGCAGCAAGCTCAAGGAGATCCACCGCGACACCGGGCACACGCTGGTCTACGTCACCCACGACCAGACGGAGGCGCTGACGTTCGCCGACGAGGTGGTGGTGCTCAACGACGGCGAGATCGTGCAGGCCGGCGAGCCGGGCGAGCTGTTCCTGTCGCCCGCGCACGAGTTCGTCGGCCATTTCATCGGCTCGCCCGGCATGAACGTGCTGGACGGGTCGGTGGCCGGCGGGCTGGTGCTGGTGGGCGACGCCGCGGTCGGCCGGGCGTCCGGCGACCTGCCGCCGGGGCCGGTGCGGATCGGGGTGCGGCCGGAGTTCGTGCGGCTCACAAGTGAGGAGGCGCCACCCGGTATCGCCGCCCGGGTGACCGGGATCGACCGGATGGGCGCGTACGACCTGGTGCACGCCCAGGTGAACGGGCACCCGCTGGTCGCCCGCACGGACGCGGCGGCCGTGCGCGAGCCGGGCTCCGTGACGTTCCTGCGTTTCGCGGAGGGCCGGGCGTTCCTGTTCAGGGACGCGGTCCGGTGCGGGGTGGTCGAGCCGCTGGCGGGGAGTGCCCCGTGACGGCCACCCTCCCCTCGCGGCGGACGGAGCCGGCCGCCGAGGACCGGGCCCAGGGCAAGCGGCGCGCCAACCGGGCCTGGTTCCTGGTGCTGCCGGTGGTGGTGTCGGTCGCGTTCACCGCCGTCATCCCGCTGATGACGGTCGTGAACTACTCGGTGCAGGACATCTTCAGCCCGGACGACCGGCTCTTCGTCGGCCTGGAGTGGTTCCGGTCGGTGGCGCGCGACCCTGAGGTGCGGGCCGCGTTCGTCCGCACGCTGCTGTTCTCGGCGCAGGTGCTGCTGCTGGAGATCCCGCTGGGCGTGGCGGTGGCGGTGGTGATGCCGCGTCGCGGCCTCGGCGTGCCGGCGGCGCTGGTGCTGGTCGCGCTGCCGCTGCTCATCCCGTGGAACGTGGTGGGCACGATCTGGCAGATCTTCGCCCGGCCGGACATCGGGCTCGGCGGCTGGGCCGTCAACAACGTGCTCGGCCTGGACTACAACTACACGCTGGACGCCGGCGACGCGTGGATCACCGTGCTCGTCATGGACGTGTGGCACTGGACGCCGCTGGTGGCGCTGCTGGCGTACGCGGGGCTGCGGTCGATCCCCGACCCGTACTTCCAGGCGGCGCAGATCGACGGCGCGTCGGCGTGGGCGACGTTCCGGCACATCCAGCTGCCGCGGCTGCGCGGGGTGCTGACGATCGCGATCCTGCTGCGGTTCATGGACAGCTTCATGATCTACACCGAGCCGTTCGTGGTGACCGGGGGCGGGCCGGGGAACGCGACCTCTTTCCTCAGCGTCCTGCTGTCGAAGATCGCGGTCGGGCAGTTCGACCTGGGGCCGGCGGGGGCGTTCTCGCTGCTGTACTTCCTGGCCGTGCAGATCGTCTGCTACGTGTTCTTCACCGTGCTGACCAGGACCGGGAGGTGAGCACGGTGCGGAGGCTGCCGTGGGCGCGGACGGTGTTCTGGCTGTACGGGATCACGCTGATGCTCCCGCTGCTGTGGATGTTCGGCATGTCGATCCGCCCGAACCAGGACATCCTCGGCAGCTTCCGGCTCATCCCGGAGCGGGTGACGTTCGACAACTACGTCACGTTCTTCACCGACCCGGTGTGGTACTCCAGCTATCTCAACTCGATCGTCTACACGTCCATGAACGCGGTCATGTCGCTCGTCATCGCGCTGCCGGCCGCGTACGCGTTCTCCCGGTTCAGGTTCGCCGGGGACAAGCACCTGTTCTTCTGGCTGCTGACGAACAGGATGGCGCCGCCCGCGGTGTTCCTGCTGCCGTTCTTCCAGATCTACCAGGCGGTCGGGCTGTTCGACACCCATCTGGGCGTGGCCATCGCGCACATGCTGTTCAACGTGCCGCTCGCGGTGTGGATCCTGGAGGGCTTCATGTCCGGGATCCCGCGCGAGATCGACGAGACGGCCGCGATCGACGGCTACTCGCTGCCCCGGTTCTTCGTCAGGATCTTCCTGCCGATGATCCGGTCGGCGATCGGCGTCACGCTGTTCTTCTGCTTCATGTTCAGCTGGGTCGAGCTGCTCATCGCGCGCACGATCACGTCGGTGAACGCCAAGCCGATCGCCGCCACCATGACTCGCACGGTGAGCGCGGCGGGCGTCGACTGGGGGCTGCTCGCGGCGGCCGGGGTGCTGACGATCGTGCCGGGCGCGATCGTCATCTGGTTCGTCCGCAACTACATCGCCAAGGGTTTCAGTCTGGGGAGGGTATAGCCGATGCCCGACTGGATGGTGTGGACCGGGCCCACCGCCGCCGTCTTCGTCGGCCTCGGCCTGCTGCTGTGCGGGATGGCGATCTGGGCGAGGATCTCGCCGCCGGTGTCGCGGCGGGGGTTCCTGCGCATCGAGACCGATCGGGGGGACCGGCTGTACATCGGCCTGATCAGCGCGGCCGCCGTGCTCGCCGGGTGGATCGCCGTCACCGATCTGTCCATGTGGCTGGCGCTGGCGGTGGCGTTCCTGGTGGTGCTGGCGATCGGGATGTGGGGCTGACTAAGGAGGCGGCGATGCCGTTCGGCAGGAAGATCCCCAAGAGGAGCACGATCTGCGCGGCCGTGCTCGTCCTGCTGGCCACGGGCTGCTCGCAGGGCGGCGGCTCGGCAGGCGGCGGCGAGTTCAGGGAGGCCGACGCCAAGGCGGCCGCCCAGCGGTGGGTGTCCACCGAGTTCACCCCGAGCACGCTCTCCAAGGAGCAGCAGCTCGCCGAGATGGACTGGTTCATGAAGGCCGCGGCCCCGTACCGCGGCATGGAGATCAACGTGGTGTCGGAGACGATCACCACCCACGAGTACGAGTCGCAGCAACTCGCCAAGGCGTTCTCCGAGATCACCGGGATCAGGCTCAAGCACGACCTGATCCAGGAGGGCGACGTGATCGAGAAGCTGCAGACGCAGATCCAGGGCGGCCAGAACATCTACGACGCCTACGTCAACGACTCCGACCTGATCGGCACCCACGCGCGCGGCGACTACGTGCTGCCGCTGTCGGACTACATCGCCGGGGAGGGCAAGGCGGTCACCTCGCCGACGCTGGACCTGGAGGACTTCATCGGGATCAGCTTCACCACCGGGCCCGACAAGAAGATCTACCAGCTGCCCGACCAGCAGTTCGCGAACCTGTACTGGTTCCGCTACGACTGGTTCACCGACCCGGCCATCAAGAAGCAGTTCAGGGACGCGTACGGCTACGAACTCGGGGTGCCGGTCAACTGGGCCGCGTACGAGGACATCGCCGACTTCTTCACCAGCAAGGTGAACGGTGACGGCACGATCGACGGCCAGAAGGTCTACGGCCACATGGACTACGGGCGCAAGGACCCGTCGCTGGGCTGGCGGTTCACCGACGCGTGGCTGTCGATGGCGGGCAACGGCGACCCGGGCATCCCGAACGGGCTGCCGGTGGACGACTGGGGCATCCGGGTGGAGAACTGCCGCCCGGTCGGCTCGTCCGTCAGCCGCGGCGGCGACACGAACGGGCCCGCCGCCGTGTACGCGCTCACCAAGTACGTCGACTGGCTGAAGAAGTACGCCCCGCGCGAGGCCGCGGGCATGAACTTCAGCGAGGCGGGCCCGGTGCCGGCGCAGGGCAACATCGCCCAGCAGATCTTCTGGTACACGGCCTTCACCGCCGACCTGACCCAGCCGGGGCTGCCGGTGGTGAACGAGGACGGCACGCCCAAGTGGCGGATGGCGCCGAGCCCGCACGGCGCGTACTGGAAGGACGGCCACAAGCTCGGCTACCAGGACGCCGGCTCGTGGACGCTGCTGAAGAGCACCCCGGCCGAGCGCAGGGCGGCGGCCTGGCTGTACGCGCAGTTCGTCACGTCCAAGACGGTGTCGCTGAAGAAGTCGATCGTCGGGCTGACGTTCATCCGCGACACCGACATCCGCAGCGAGTACTTCGAGCAGAACGCGGAGAAGTACGGCGGGCTGATCGAGTTCTACCGCGGCCCGGCGCGCGTGCAGTGGACGCCGACCGGGACGAACGTGCCGGACTACCCGCGGCTGGCGCAGCTGTGGTGGCAGAACGTGGCCACCGCCGTCACGGGCGAGACCACGCCGCAGCAGTCGATGGACAGCCTGGCCAAGCAGCAGGACGACATCCTGTCCCGGCTGGAGCGCCGCGGCTACGGCGGCCAGTGCGCGCCCAAGCTGAACCAGGAAAGGGACGCGCGGTACTGGTTCGACCAGCCGGGCGCGCCCGTGGCGAAGCTCCCGGACGAGCGCGGCAAGCCGGAGACCCTGGACTACGACGAGCTGATCGCCCGCTGGAAGAAGGCGGACTGACGCGCGCGCTGGTGGAGTGGGCGAACCCGACTGTCAGCGGGGTTCCTGCCCGCGCGACATCGATCAGCGAGCGCTTCCTCCAGGTGACCGACTCCGATGGCACCTATCGGTGTCAGGAGGCCGGGACCGGGTGCTCGTCCGCCTGCTTGGGGTCCGGGAGGTCCAGGGTGTCGCGGAGGGTGACGGACTTGAAGAAGAGGGTGGCGATGACGCCCACGACCGAGAGCCCTGCGGAGATGAGGAAGATGTGACCGGTCGCGTCCCCGTACGCGGATCGGACGATCGTCCTGATCGGCTCCGGCAGGGCGGCGATGTCGAGGGTGGCCGCGCCGCCGCTGGCCGAGGCCGGGATGCCGGCCTTGGCCAGCCCCTGGCTGATGCTGGTGGCGACCTGGTTGGCGAGGACGGCGCCGAGGACCGAGACGCCGATGGTGCCGCCGAGCGAGCGGAAGAACGTGATGGCGCCGCTGGCCGCGCCGAGTTCGCGCAGCGGGACGGTGTTCTGGATGGCCAGCACCAGGTTCTGCATCGACATGCCGACGCCCACGCCGACCAGCACCATGGCGGCGCCGATGAGGTACAGCGAGGTCTGGTGGTCCATCGTCGACAGCACCAGGAAGCCCAGGGTGAGCACGATCGAGCCGGTCACGATGTACGGCTTGATCTTGCCGCTCCTGGAGACCATGCGGCCGCTGATCGTGGAGGAGACCAGCACGCCCGCCATCATCGGGATGGTGAGCAGGCCCGCCTCGGTCGGGGTGTAGCCGCGGCCGATCTGGAAGTACTGGCCCAGGAAGACCGAGCCGCCGAACATGGCCATGCCGACCGCGAGGCTGGCCACGATGGCCAGGGCGGGGGTGCGGCGGCGGATGACGTGCAGCGGCACCACGGGCTGGGCGGCCCTGGTCTCCACCCAGGTGGCCAGCGCCAGGAGGACGGCGCCGCCGCCGGCCATGGCCGCGGTCTGCCACGACAGCCAGTCGAAGGAGTTGCCGACGAACGTGATCCAGATGAGCAGCACGCTCACGCCGGCCGCGATGAGGGTGGCCCCGGCGTAGTCGATCTTGACGTTGTCCTGGCGGACGGTGGCGACGTGCAGCGTCTTGTGGAGCAGGCCCAGGGCGACGACGGTGAAGGGCACGGCGATGAAGAAGCACCAGCGCCAGCCGAGCCACGAGGTGTCGGCGATGAGCCCGCCGAGCAGCGGCCCGCCGACGGTGGCCACGGCCATGACGGCGCCGAGGTAGCCGTTGTAGCGGCCGCGCTCCTTGGGGCTGATCATCGCGGCGATCACGACCTGGACCAGGATCTGCAGCGCGCCCATGCCGAGCCCCTGCAGCGCCCGGAAGGCGATGAGCTGCTCGGTGTTCTGGGCGAACCCGCAGGCCAGCGAGGTCACCATGAAGATCACGATGGAGATCTGGAGCAGCAGTTTCTTGCTGAAGAGGTCGGCCAGCCGGCCCCAGATGGGCGTCGACGCGGTGGCGGCCAGCAGGGAGGCGGTGACGACCCAGGTGTACTGCGACTGGGTGCCCTTCAGCGCGCCGATGATCTGGGGCAGCGCGACCGACACGATCGTGCCGCTGATCATGGCGACGAACAGGACCAGCAGCAGCCCGCTGAGGGCTTTCAGCACCTGCCGATGCGTCATCGGCTCGGCAGGTGCTGTCATGGGTGCGCTCACGCGCGACCTCCGTTTCGGATCTCGTGGTGACGACCGGATACTCTACTTCCCATTGAGAAAGTTTGCGCATTGCGCATCTATTCCCGGCGGGTAGAGTGACCGCAAGATGGACACCACGACGCTGGGACTGCGCGAGCGCAAGAAGGCCGAGACCCGGCAGGCCGTGCACGAGGCGGCGCTGCGGCTCGTCGTCGAGCACGGCTTCGACGGCGTGACGGTCGAGGCCATCGCCGACGCCGCCAACATCTCCCGCCGCACCTTCTCCAACTACTTCGCCGGCAAGGAAGACGCCCTCCTGTACGGGGAGGAGGAACGCTTCCGCCGGCTGGTGGCGCTGGTGCAGGAGCAGCCTCCCGGCCACAGCGCGTGGCAGGCCATGCGGGCCACGATCCTGGATCTGTACGAGGAGGTCGGCACCCCCGACCGCGAGTGGGCGATCCGCACCCGGCTGGCCAAGAAGCATCCGGCGCTGCTGGCGCGCCAGCTCGCCAACCACGCCGCACTCGAACGCGAGCTGGCGCAGGCCATCGCCGACCGGCGCGCCCCGGCACGGCCGCGGGTGATGGCGGCGGCCTTCCTCGGGGCGCTGCGCCTGGCGACCTTCCAGTGGATCGAGGAGGAGGAGGCCCGGTCCCTGCTGGAGGTCGGCGAGGAGATCCTGGACGAGGTGGCCAGGCCCTTCACCTGACGGAGCGAGGAAGGGGCGGGACACCACGCCGGTGGCGCCCCGCCCGTTCGTGACCTACGACGTCGCGACGGGTTCGGGGAGCGGGAACGGGCCCGCCGTGGCCGGGATCGGCGGGTCGTCATCCGCCGCGCGGTAGTCACAGGTGAAGACGTGCTCGCCGGGCCCGGCCTGCACCGGGGCCCGCCCCGGCAGATCGACCTCGGCCGTCGTGCCGGGCGGCACCGTCACCTCGACCGTCAGCTCCGTGCCCGCCCGCCGCCACGACACCGCCGCCCGCCCGTACGGGGTGTCGTGCGCGGCGCGGGCGTGGGTGAGGCCGCCGCCCGGCCGCGGCGCGACCCGCAGGCGGCGGTAGCCGGGCGCCGCCGGGGCCAGCCCGGCCACCACGCGGTGCAGGTAGTCGGCCACCGCCCCCAGCGCGTAGTGGTTGAACGAGGTCATCTCCCCCGGGTTGACCGACCCGTCGGGCAGGAGGCTGTCCCACCTCTCCCAGATCGTGGTCGCCCCCATCGTCACCGGGTAGAGCCACGACGGGCACTCCCGCTGCGTCAGCAGGTGGTAGGCCGCGTCGTGGGAGCCCGTCTCCGCGAGGGCGTCGCAGACCAGCGGGGTGCCGACGAACCCGGTGCCGATCCGGTACCCGTCCCTGGCGACCAGCTCCGCCAGCCGCCGCCCGGCCCTCTCCCGCTCGCCGCCGTCGTCGAGCAGTCCGAAGCGGAGGGCGACCGCGTAGGCCGTCTGGCTGTCGCCGACCAGCCGTCCCGACGGCGTGACGTACTCCCGCCGGAACGCCTCCCGCACCTCCCCCGCCAGAGCGGCGTGACGGGCCGCGTCGTCGTCGTGGCCGAGCAGCCCGGCCACCCGTCCCAGGATGGAGGCGGTGGAGAAGTGGTAGGCGGTGGCGATCAGGTAGGGGTCGGTGCGCCCGTCGGCGGGCGCGTCCGGCGGGGCGGACGGGTCGAGCCAGTCGCCGAACTGGAACCCGTCGGACCACACCCGGTCCGGCCCCGCCAGTTCGGCGACCTGGTCCACCCAGGCCCGCATGCTCGGATACTGCCGCCGCAGCAGCTCCAGGTCGCCGGTGCGCTCGTACAGCACCCACGGCACGAGGACCGCCGCGTCTCCCCAGGCGGCGGCCGGCAGCGGCGGGAACTGCACCTGCACCCACGGCACGTAGGGCGGGACCGTGCCCAGCTCGGCCTGCTCGGCGGCGAGGTCGCGCAGCCAGGAGGCGAGCGGGCCCGCGCAGTCGTACAGGAACGCCGCGGCCGGGGCGAACACCTGGATGTCGCCGGTCCAGCCGAGCCGCTCGTCGCGCTGCGGGCAGTCGGTGGGGATGTCGACGAAGTTGCCGCGCATGCTCCACACCACGTTCTCGTGCAGCCGCTCCAGCAGCGGGTCCGAGCAGCCGAACCAGCCGGTGCGGCGCATGTCGGTGTGGCAGACGACGGCGACCACGCCGTCCGGCGGGATCTCCCCCGGCCAGCCGGTCACCTCGGCGTAGCGGAAGCCGTGGATGGTGAAGCGCGGCTCCCACTCCTCGGCCCCGCCGCCGCGCAGGGTGTAGGTGTCGTGCGCGGCCGCGCCGCGCAGCGGGCGCACGGCCGGCGCGCCGTCCTCCAGGACCTCGGCGTGGCGCAGGGAGACGGTGTGCCCGGCGGGACCCTGCACGCGGATGCGCAGCCGGCCCGAGATGTTCTGGCCGAAGTCGAGGATGGTCTCGCCGGACGGCCCGGTCAGGGTGGCGACGGGGGCGAGCGTCTCCACCCGGCGCACCGGCGGGCCGTCGGGGGCCACCAGGAGGGCGGGGTCGTGGTCGAGCACCTCCGCGGGCAGCCAGCCGGAGTCGTCGAACCCGGGCGACGACCAGCCGCCGGGCAGCAGCCGGGCGTCGTGCTTCTCTCCGTCGTACAGGCCGGTCGCGCTGATCGGGCCGGGGGCGGCGCGCCACGAGCCGTCGGTGACGAGCGTCTCGGTGCCGCCGTCGGCGTAGCCGAGTTCGAGCTGGGCGATGAGCGCGGTGCGCGTCCCGTACGTGCTGGTGCTGCCGTCCAGGAAGCCGACGCGGCCCCGGTACCAGCCGTCGGCGAGCATCGCGCCGATCGCGTTGGGGCCGGGCCGCAGCAGGGCCGTGATGTCGTGGGTGCGGTAGCGGAGCCGGTGGCCGTAGCTGGTCCAGCCGGGCGCGAGCACGTCGTCGCCGACGACCTGGCCGTTGATCTCGACCTCGTACAGGCCGTGCGCGGTCACGTACAGGCGGGCCCGCACGGGCCGCTCGCGCAGGTCGAAGCCGCGGCGCAGCAGCGGCGCCGGGCCGTCGGGCGGGCCGGTGAGCGACGGCGGCGGCGCGGCGGCCGCGGCCTGCCAGCGGTCCGCCGTCAGCAGCCCGGTCTCCGCCTCCGACCAGGGGCTCCAGTCGCCGGCCCGGTCGCCGCCGTGCACCCGGACGCGGACGGCGCAGCGTTCGGCGGAGCCGAGCGGTTCGCCTGGCCACGGCACCAGCCGGGACTCGGCCGAGCGCACCAGGTGGCTGGCGGTGCCGCCGCCGGTGCGGATCTCGATCTCGTACGCGTCCTGCGTCCAGGACGGCGGTGCGGCGGTGACGGTCCAGGTCAGGCGTGGCCTGGACTCACCGATGCCGAGGGGCGGCCGGTGCGGGTCGAAGCGGTGGTGCTCGAAACGGGGGGCGTCGACGGTGATGCCGGACGCTCGGGTCATGGTGCTCCTCGTGCGAGTGGGTCAGCCCTTGATCGCGCCGGCGGTCATCCCGGCCACGATCTTGCGGTTGAAGAAGACGAACGCCAGCAGCGGCGGGATCGTGATCAGGACGATGTCCATGAACAGCAGGTTCCACTGGGTGCTGTACTGGCTCTGGAAGTTGTAGAGGGTGAGCTGGACGGTGGCGTTCTCGTCGCCGGGCAGGAAGTAGAGCGGGTTGACGAAGTCGTTGAAGACGGCGACGGACGTGGTGAGGATCACGGTGATGGTCACCGGCCGCATCAACGGGAAGATCACCCGGAAGAACAGCGCCATCCCGGTGCAGCCGTCGATCATCGCGGCCTCGTCCAGCTCGCGCGGGATGGCGGCGATGAACGCCCGGTAGAGCAGCATCGCGAACGACAGGCTGTAGGCGACCTCGACCAGGATGAGCCCAGGCAGCGTCTTGAACAGCCCTATCCCCTGCAGCACCCAGATGGTCGGCACCACGGCCGGCGGGATGATCAGCCCGGACAGCACGAGCAGGTTGACCACGCCGGCCACCCGGCCGGGCCGCCGCTGCAGCACGAACGCGGCCATGGAGGCGAACACCACGAGCAGCGCGACCGAGGTGACCGTGAGGATGGTGCTGTTCACGTACGCGGTCAGCAGCAGGTAGTCGCGGGCGGAGATCACCTCCACCAGGTTCCGCACCACGGGCCAGCTCGTCGGCCAGGCGAAGTCCAGGTCGGCGGCCTGCTTCTCGTCCTTGACCGCGGTGAGCAGCATGAACGAGAAGGGCACCAGGAAGACGGCGGCGGCCACCGCCAGCGCGAGCGTCTCGGCGCCGATCCTGCGCACGGTTGTCCTCACGAGTGGATCTCCCGGCGGTCGAGCAGGCGGACGAGCGGGACCACGATCGCGGTGACGGCGAGGAACAGGATCACGTTCCCGGCCGTGGCCAGGCCGTAGAAGCCCGCCTGATACTGCTTGTAGATGATCGAGGCGATGACGTCGCTGGTGAAGCCGGGACCGCCCCGCGTCATCGTCCAGATCAGGTCGAAGGTGCGCAGGCCGCCGATGAACGACAGGATGATCACCGAGTAGGTGGCGGGCCAGGACAGCGGCAGCGTCACGTGCCGGAACCGGTGCCAGGCGCCGCCCCCGTCGACCTCGACCGCCTGGTAGTAGTCGCGCGGGATCGACATGATCCCCGCGATGTAGATGACGGTGGCCAGGCCCACCCCCTTCCACACGTCGACCAGCGCGACCGACAGCAGCGCGGTCGTGGCGTCGCCGAGCCAGTCGGGGCCGGAGATCCCGACGACGCCCAGCGCCTTGTCGACCAGGCCGGTGTCGGGTTTGAGCAGGACGCTGAAGGTGATGCCGACCGCGACGGTGCTGACCAGCACGGGGAAGAACACGACCGAGCGCAGGAAGCCGCGCAGCCGCAGGTTCGAGGTGAGCAGCACGCCCAGCAACAGGCCGAGCACCACCTTCAGCCCGCTGGTGACCACGGCGTAGACGATCGTGTTCCGGAAGCCGACGCGCAGGTTCTGCTCGGCGAAGAAGTCGCGGAAGTTGTCCAGGCCGACGAACTCGCTGTCGAACAGCGTCCACCGGGTCAGCGCGAAGTAGAACGCCATCACCGTCGGCACCAGGAAGATGACGGTGTAGACGATCCCTGCCGGCAGGTAGAACGCGTACGGGTAGACCGCGCGGGCCCTGGGCCGGGCCGGGCGGCGGCCGCTCTCCGGAGCGGCCGCCCGGCGAGGCTGGGCCGAGGTCACCATCCGGCCAGCCCCAGTTGCCTGGCCTGCTTCTCCACGTCCTTGTCGTACTGGGCCGCGCCTTCCGCCGGCGTGG
>NZ_JAHKRN010000131.1 GCF_019396385.1 Nonomuraea harbinensis
GCTGCTTCAGAACATCTCAAGCAGCGCGGACTCCGACACGAACTGAACCGGGTCCTGGACGCCTATTTCCCGGCCCTGGAAAAGTCGGTCGGCACGGTGACAGCGTGCGCGATATTCGGGAAATCCCGGGCCACGGTGCACCGCCGGCGTAACCCGCGCCCGCCGGTGCAGGGGCCGCGCCGGCCGTTCCACCACCCGGCTGAACTGTCCGACGCCGAGCGCGAGCAGGTCCTGGCGGTGCTCGACTCGCCCGCTTCGCCGACAAGTCGCCCGCCCAGGTATGGGCGATCCTGCTGGACGAGGGCGTCTACCTGTGCTCGCAGGCCACCATGTACCGACTGCTGCGCGAACGCGGGCAAAGCGGCGAACGACGCGCCCAGTCCGTCCGCCCGCCGACCAGCAAGCCCGAACTGGAAGCCGACCGCCCCAACCTCGTGTGGTCCTGGGACATCACCAAACTGAAAGGCCCCGTACGCGGCGTCTACTATCTGCTGTACGTCATCATCGACATCTTCTCCCGCAAAGTCATCCACTGGGAGATCTGGCCCACCGAGAACGGCACCCTGGCCAAGGAATTCATCCAGAACGCCATCGCCGCCAACGACGCCATCGCGCCTCGCTCCATCCACGCAGACCGCGGCACCTCGATGACCTCCAACACCGTCACCGGCCTGCTCGCGCTGCTCGGTATCGACCAATCACATTCTCGCCCGCACGTGTCCAACGACAACCCGTACTCCGAAGCG
>NZ_JAHKRN010000132.1 GCF_019396385.1 Nonomuraea harbinensis
GCGCTGGTAGTGGCAGTGTCGGGCTGTTGCTTGGTGGCGGCGGCGCCAGTCTGACCAGCGCAGAACGTGCGTGGTAGAGGGGTGCCAGGTCAGGATGAGTGCGGCCAGGAGCCGGCGGATCTCGGGCAGGGTGAGTGGGATGCGGTCGTCGGTGGTGGGTGGCTGGGCGGCGGCGATGGCGGCCAGCAGGGCCAGGGCGAGCATGGCGAGAGTGATGTGCCGGTGCCAGGGCGTCCAGCCGCGCACTTGGTAGTGGTCCAGGCCGACCTGTCCCTTGGCGGCTTGGAAGGACTCCTCCACCGCCCACCGGATACCCGCGATCTTGACCAGGGCCATGAGTGGCTGCCGGTCGGGGGCGTAGCAGCGGTAGAACGCCAGTTCACCGGTGGTCAGGTTGCGTCGGATCAGCAGCCACCGATAACCGTCGCCCCGGCCTTCGTCGATGCGGGCCCAAGCCCAGGCATACCAGCGTGGGCCCTTGGCCCCCTGACCGGCGCGATAGCGGTGCCAGTGCCGATCGGCCACCCGCGCCGCGACCTCAGCCGCGCTCAGAACAACGCCCTGCAGTTCGACGCGCCGGTTACCGGCGATGGCCAGCACATAGCCCATCCGGCGCGCTTCCAGCGCGGCACGCAGACGCGGGTCCTGGCCATAGACCTCATCACCCGTCGCCCAGGCCGCCTGCACGCCGGCCTCCAGCGCGGCCAGAAGCATCGCCGTGGCCAGGGCGGG
>NZ_JAHKRN010000133.1 GCF_019396385.1 Nonomuraea harbinensis
AAGACCTGCTTTTCCAGGTCGTCTTTCACCTCATGCAGCCAGTCCATCGCCCGGTAGCAGGGCTGTTCGCCGATCTCGGGCAGCCCGTCGATATGCGTGTCGCAGGTGATCCAGTCGGCGGCGGCGAGCTTGGACGACGGTGCCAGGGCGCGGTTGGCGACCAGCGCGAACAGCACGCGCTCGGTGGCGGTCATGTCCCGGCGGCGGCCGCGTTTGGGCTGCCCGACCCGGCTGACGATCTGGTCGATCTTCAGCTGGTGCCACAGGTGATCGAGTGCGTAGGTGCCGCCGAACGGCACCGAGGAGGTGAACTCCAGGTCTGATGCGGCGGTCGCGGCCAGCGCGTCGCCCGGTTCCAGCAGCTTCGATAGAGACGCGACCAGGCGCTTGACGGCGTCGCGGTCGAGCTGGTCCTCGCGGCCGAAGGTGAACAGCACTTTGGGCACGGCCCGTCCTTTGGCCGGGTCCCACTCGTTGTGGGCCAGGTGGAGGTAGCGGACGGTGCCGGATTTGTTCTCCCGTTTCGTCGTCTTCACGTACACGGCTCTAGAGCATACGGGCTGTGTCCTGGTGGATGTAGGTGAATCTCTGAAATCGCGTCTCTAGGGGCTTTCGGGTGTCTGCATCTCTCACGGCTGGATGACCTGCAGTTTCAGCTCTGCAGGACCTCCAGGACCCGCGAATTACGTCGAACCCGGG
>NZ_JAHKRN010000019.1 GCF_019396385.1 Nonomuraea harbinensis
CTGACCGAGCCCTTCGTCGCCGTCCTGCCGTCCGCGCATCCGCTGGCGTCCCTCCGGTCCGTCCCGCTGGCGCGGCTCGCGGGCTCGCCGTTCGTGCTCCTGCCCCGCGCGGCGGGGCCGGGCCTGTACGACCAGATCACGGACCTGTGCGCCGGCGCCGGCACGGAAGATCCGTGCCGGCGCCGGTCGTTATCAGGAGCCCGGATCAGTCCTCGCCGAATGGTCCGTAGCCGTGGTCGTGGTGGAAGCCCCAGAAGCGCTTGCACACCTCGACGTCGCGTGTGCCGATCTTGACGTCGTCGCCGTCCGTCCTGAGCCAGGCGCCGTCGTACTCAGCGTCGAACCCGCAGTGCGGGTTCGAGACAGTGGCGGCGGCCGGAACGGCCATGGCGGTAGCGAAGGCAGCCGAAACGAACAGCAGGCCACCCGCGGCGATGAGCGAAGTTTTCATGATCTCCCCTTGATCACGAAGTGGTATCGATCCGTCACTATACGTAGCCAAGTTGGCTTCGGAGGAAACGCCACGCCAGCCATGAGAACTCATTACAGGCCGGGCAGATCCCCGCTCGGCGGCCTGAAGCACGCCACGCCGCCGATGCACGGTGAGTGACGGCACCGGACCCAGGACGTCGTCTTCGGGATCCGGTCAGGTCGCCGGAGTCAGGTGGCCTGCGACCAGCGTGACGAAGTCGTCGGGGGTGATGACGGTGATGCCGAGGGACTCCGCCTTGGCCCGCTTGGAGCCCGCCTTCTCGCCCGCCACCAGCAGGCTGGTCCTGGCCGAGACGCTCGACGACGACTTGCCGCCCGCCCGCTCGATCAGCTCGTTCATCTGGTTGCGCGTCAGGGCCGCCAGCTCGCCCGTCATGGCGCCCGTGACCACCACGGTCTTGCCCGTGAGGGGAAGCTCGGCAATGTCGCCGGCCGGGGCCGGCCCGGCGGGGTCCGGAGCCTGGCCCGGCTCGGTCATGTTGACCCCCGCGGCGGCCAGCTTGGCGATCAGCGGGCCAAGCTCGGCCAGCTCGGCGACCAGGAGCGTGGCCTTCTCCGGCCCCATGCCCTCCACCTGCTGCACGGCCTCGGCGTCGGCGGCGAGGATCGCGTCCATCGTGCGGAAGTGGCGGGCGATGCGGCGAGACATCGACCGGCCCGTGCCGCGCACGCCCAGCGCGCAGAACACCCTGCTCAGCGGCCTGGCGCGGGCCTGGTCGAGGGCGGCCAGCAGCTTGTCGGCGCTGGTCTCGCCCATCCGGTCGAGCCCGAGTATCTGGTCGCGGGTCAGCGTGAACAGGTCGGCGAAGTCGATGATCAGGCCCGCGTCGAGCAGCTGGACGATGCGGTTCTCCGCGAGCGTCTCGATGTCGAGCTGGTCGCGCCCCGCCGCGTAGAGGATGGACGCCAGTGCGCGGCAGGCGCGGCCACGCACGCACCGCCAGCGCTCCTGCGACCGGTCGATCTCGCCCGCGCAGTTGGGGCACGACTCGGGGAAGACGATCTCCGTCTCCTCGCCCGTGCGCAGGTGGACCACCGGCGCCTCGATCCGGGGGATGACGTCGCCCGCCTTGTGGACCATGACGTGGTCGCCCAGCCTGAGGCCGCGGCGGGCGATGTCGGCGGGGTTGTGGAGGGTGGCGTAGGTGACGGTGCTGCCGTCGAGCTCGACCGGCTCCAGCACGCCCCGGGGCGCGATGACGCCGGTGCGGCCGACGCCCCACTCGACCCCGACCAGCTTGGTGATCTTCTCGGTGGCGGGCAGCTTGTAGGCGGTCGCCCAGCGCGGCGCGCGCGTGCCGAAACCGGCCGCCGCCTGGTCGGCGGCGCTGTCGGCCTTGATCACGATGCCGTCGATGCCGAACGGCAGCGTCGCCCGCGCGGCCGCCACCTCGCCGATGCGCTCCTGGATGCGCTCCACCGTCGTCGCCACGATGCCTGCCACCGGGGTCGCCGCCGTCGTGGCCACGCCCAGCTCGGCCACCAGCTCCATGATCTCGCTGTGCGGCAGCTCGCGCAGGCTCGCCGCCAGCTCGGAGTCGTCATCGGGCGGCAGCGGCAGCGCGCTGTAGCCGAAGAACGTCAGCTCGCACACGTAGGGCCGGTCCTTGGCGCGCAGCGTGCCGGCGGCGGCGCTGCGCGGGTTGGCGAAGGTCGTGCCGTCGTGCGCCTGCCGCTTGGCGCACGCGGCGTCGAACTGCTCGGCCGTCATCAGCACCTCGCCGCGGATCTCCACGGTGACCGGCCTGGACAGCCGCCGCGGCAGCCCGGTGACGGCGCCGATGTTGTGGGAGACGTCCTCACCGGCCGCGCCGTCGCCGCGGGTGACGAGCTGCACGAGCCCGCCCCGGTGGTAGCGCGCCGACACGGCCAGGCCGTCGAGCTTGGGCTCCACGCTGAAGGCCGCCACCGGGCGGCCCAGCCGCCGCTCCAGCCCGGCCACCCACTTGGCGAGCTGCTCGGCGGAGAACACGTTGTCGAGGCTGAGCATCGGCACCGTGTGGGGCACGTCGCCGGTCACCGCGCCGCCGGCCACCTTGCCGGTGGGGGAGTGGGGGAGCACCTCGCCGGGGTGGGCGGCCTCGTAGGCCTGGATGCCGCGGAACAACCGGTCGTAGTCGTCGTCGTCGAGCTCCGACTCGCCGGTGCCGTAATAGGCGGCGTTGGCGTCGAGGGCCCGCCGCACGGCCTCGGCGTAGGCGGCCCGGTCGGCCAGGACGGTGTGGGGCGCGGTGTCGGTCATGAGCTTCATCCTCTCAACCGGCACTGACATTTTCGTGTCTCCGACCAGCGGCTCAGCGGACGCGGCGGCCCCTCCCGCCGGAGCCGGCGAGAGGGGCCGCGTCGCCGCCGCTCGCGCGGCGATCTCATCATGCAGGATGAAACGGCCGGAGTTCCGACCCGAAGGGGGCCGCATGGCGGGTGTCAAGGACGTCGGGGATCTCATGCACCGGACCTTCTTCCGGACGCTCTCCCTGCTGGGCTCCCGCGGTCAGGGAGCCCTCCTGCGCCGCTACTTCGACTGGTGGCACCGCAACCCCGACCCCTGGCACATGGGCACGGACGCGTACGAGCAAGCCAAGTACGCGGCCACCCTCGCGCAGATCCCCGACCGCCCCTACGGGCGGATCCTGGAGGTCGGGTGCAGCGAGGGCGTCTTCACGAAGCTGCTGACGGAGGCCTACCCCGACGCCGACATCACCGGGCTCGACATCTCGGAGCGGGCGCTGTCCAGAGCGGCCGAGCGGGTGGAGAAGGCGTCCGGCCGGACCAGGCTGCTGGCCGCCGACATCCTCACCTTCACCTCCGAGCACCGCTACGACCTGGTGTTCTGCGCGGAGACGCTCTACTACCTGGGCCGACGCGACCGGCTGAGGCGGGCCAGCGAGCAGCTGGCCGGGCTGCTCGGTCCCGGCGGCGTGCTGGTGCTGGTGCATCCGTGGCCGGAGGCGAGGCGGCTGCACCGGTTCGTGCACGCGAGCCCGCTGTCCCAGGTGAGCGAGCGGGTGGAGAGCACGGCGCACCGGCCGTTCTCGGTGTGCGTCTATCAGGCGCGGCCGACCGGCTCGACCGGCGCCGCCTGAACCTCCGGCGCCCGCGTCACCCGCGCCAGCGCCACCGTGCCCAGGGCACCGAGGCCGAGGGCCGCGCCGATCCAGCCGATCGACCCGTACCCGAACCCCGCCGCCAGCGCCAGCCCGCCCAGCCAGGGGCCCACAGTGATGCCGGTGTTGAAGGCCGCCACGTTCACCGCCGCCGCCAGCGCCGGCGCGCCCGCGGCCAGCGCGAACACGCGGGTGTTGAGCGCCGGGTTGACGGCGAAGCCGAACCCGCCCAGGAGGAACGCCAGCGGCACCACCGCCCACGCCGCCTCCGCGCCCAGCGCGATCCCGGCCGACACCAGCGTCACTCCGGAGAGTCCGGTGAACAGCAGGGCGAACGGCCGGGAGTCGGCCACCCGGCCGCCGAGTGTGATCCCGATCAGCGAGCCCAGCCCGTACAGGGCGAGGACGCCCGCGACCCAGGCCGGCGCCAGGCCCGTGGTATCGACGAGCAGCGCGGCCAGGTAGGCGAAGACGACCAGCAGGGCGGCGGTGGAGACGGCGGTGGTGGCGCAGGCGAGCCACACCTGCGGCCGGGCGAGCGCGCGCACCTGGGCGCGCAGCGGCAGTTCCCCGCCCGCCGGCGGCTCCGGGCGGGCGGCCGGGACGGTGGCGAGCACGCCGGCCGCGGCGAGCGCCGACAGCGCGGCCACGGCCCAGAAGACGGCACGCCAGCCCAGGCTCTGCCCCACGAGGGTGCCCGCCGGCAGGCCGACCAGGGTCGCCACGGTGAGCCCGCCCGCCACCACGCTCATCGCCCGTCCCCGGGCGCTGACCGGCACCAGGCCGATCGCGGTCACGGCCGCCACCGCCCAGAATCCGGCGTACACGAAAGCCCCCGCCACGCGGGTCGCGAGCAGCACCCCATAGGAGGAGGTCATCGCCCCCACCACGTGGGTGACGGCGAACACCGCCATGAACGCCAGCAGCGCGTCGCGGCGCGGCCAGCGCAGGGTCAGCACGGCCAGCACCGGGGCGCCCACCAGCATCCCCAGCGCGAACCCGGAGATCAGCAGGCCCGCCTCCGGCACGGACACGCCCAGGTCGGCGGCCATCTCCGGCAGCAGCCCTGCGAGCATCAGCTCCGACGTCCCCTGGGCGAAGATGGCCACGCCCAGGACGTAGACGGCCAGCGGCACAGTGATCACTCCAATTTTAGATAGATCAGTACAAAACAAGGGTGGGAAAAGCTTCAGAAGGCCCGCAGCGCGGTCGTGGCGATCGCCTCCAGCGCCGCCCGGTCGCCGCCGCCGCGAGCGGCCACCCGCATGCCGCCGACCGTGGCCATGAGGAAGTGCGCGAGCGCGCAGGGATCCCGGTCGGGGCCCAGCTCGCCCTCGGCGCGCGCCGCCGCGAACGCGTCACGCAGCCTGGCCACCCGCTCCTCCTGGTGGCGCCTGGCCGGCTCGGCCAGCTCGGGGTCGCGCGGCCCCAGCTCCACCAGGGTGTTGACCACCATGCAGCCCGGCGGCTCGCCCTCGGGGCTGTCGACCGCGTACCACAGCAGGGTGCGCACCTTCTCCCTGATCGGCAGTTCGCTGTCCAGCAGCTCCGCCAGCTCGGCGTCCTTGCGCTCCATGTAGCGCCGCAGCGCCTTCAGGAAAAGCTCGCGCTTGCTCTCGAAGGCGTTGTAGACGCTGCTGCGGCCCAGCCCGGTGGCCGCGCACAGGTCCTGTGTCGAGGTCGCCTCGTAGCCGGACTCCCAGAACGCGCGCATGGCCGCCTCGACGGCCTGCTCCTCCTCGAACGTCCTCGGTCGTGCCATGTTCCGTACGGTAGCGTTTTGGACTGATCTGTGCAATACGGGAATCCGCCATACGAGTCGGCGGGCGGCCCCATGGTCGCGGCACCCGCGCCCGCCTAGCGTGAGAACACATGATCACCCTTGACCGGCTCACCAAGCGGTACGGCGAGCGCACCGCCGTCGACGGCCTCACCCTCCAGGTGAAGCCCGGCGCCGTCACCGGCTTCCTCGGCCCGAACGGCGCGGGCAAGTCCACCACCATGCGCATGATCCTCGGACTCGACCGGCCCTCCTCCGGCACCGCGCTCGTCGGCGGCACCCCGTACCACCGGCTGGACAGGCCGCTGCGCACGGTCGGCGCGCTGCTCGACGCCCGCGCCGCGCACCCCGGACGCAGCGGCAGGGCCCACCTGCTGGCCCTCGCCCGCGCCAACGGCATCCCCGCCGCGCGCGTCACGCGGGTGCTCGAGCGGGTCGGGCTGGCCACGGTGGCCGGCAAGCGGGCCGGCACGTACTCGCTGGGCATGAGCCAGCGCCTGGGGATCGCGGCGGCGCTGCTCGGCGACCCCGAGGTGCTGATGTTCGACGAGCCCGTCAACGGGCTGGACCCGGACGGGGTGCGCTGGGTACGCGAGCTGATGCGGTCGCTCGCCGCCGAGGGCCGCACCGTGTTCGTCTCCAGCCACCTGATGAGCGAGATGCAGCTCACCGCCGACCACCTCGTGGTGATCGGCAAGGGGCGGCTGCTCGCGGACGCGCCGCTGTCGCGGCTGCTGGCGGCCACCGAGGTGGTGGTCCGCAGCCCGCACGCGGGCGACCTGGCGGACCGCCTGACCGCCGCAGGCCTGACGGCCGTCAGGCGCGGCGAGAACGAGCTGGTCGTGACCGGCGCGACCGTGGAACGGGTCGGCGACCTCGCCCACGAGGCGGGCGTGCGGCTGCACGGGCTGAGCCCTCGCGAGCCCTCGCTGGAACAGGCCTTCCAGGAGCTCACGGCCGGCAGCGTCGAGTACGGGGTGACCCGATGAGGGACGCGATGGCGGCCGAATGGGTCAAACTCCGGTCGATCCGCTCCACCTGGCTCTGCCTGGCCTCGGGCGTCGTGGTCAGCGTGCTCGGCGCGATCACGCTGGGCGGCGCGGCGGCGATGGAGAGCGAGCACGTCCAGGCGACCGAACCCGTCGTGTCGGTGATCCTGTTCTCCCAGTACGCGGCCATCGCGCTGGCCGTGCTGGCCGTCACCACCGAGTACGCCTCCGGCACCATCAGGCCCACCTTGCAGGCCGTGCCGGTGCGCGGGCGGATGCTCGCGGCCAAGGCGCTCGTGGTGGCGCCGGTGCTGTTCGCCGCCGGAGTGCTGACCGGGGCGGCCGCCGCGCTGGCCACCTACCTGGTGCTGCTCGCGCCGGTGTTCCGCTCGGCGCCCGCGCTCGCGCCCGCCGCGACCGCGGCCGACCTGCTGCGGCTCGGTGTCTTCCACGCGCTGGTCGGGGTGCTGGCGGTGGGGGTGAGCGCGGCGCTGCGCGGCTCGGCGGGGTCGCTGGCGGCGCTGTTCATGGCGACGCTCGGGCTGCCGCTGCTGCTGGTGATGACGGGCGTCCCCGCCGCGGTGGAGGTGTCGCTGCGGCTGCCGACGTTCGCCGGGATGGCGTTCCTGGGAAGCACCGACAACCTCACCGGCGGGCCGCTCCCTTACCCGCCGGGCGAGGGCCTGGCCTGGCTCGCCGCCTGGACGGCGCTGGCCGTGGCCGCGGGCTACGCGGTGCTGCGCCGGCGCGACGCCTAGACTGCGCAGCCGTGGACGTCATGCTGCGCAGGCTCGCCGGGGTGCTGGCCGGGGCGGTCACCGGGGGAGCCGGGCTGCTGCTCCTCGCGCTGGCCTGGCCCGCCCGCGCCCGCTGGGCGCCGCGGCTGGTGGCGCTGGAACGCGCCCGGCTGCGGGCCCTGCTCGGGTACGACGCCGAGGCCGGCGCGGCGGGCACCGGCTACCTCGCGGCCCGCGCGGTCACCGGCCTGGCCGGCGGCTACCTGACACTGGCGCTCGGCTTCGTCGGCGCGCTGTTCCTGGCCGGCGCCGGATGGGCCGTGGTGACCGGGTCGGCCACCCCGGTGGTGCTGCGCTTCCCCGGCATCAACCTCACCACCGACAGCCTGATCATCGGCCTGGTCTGCGCCGCCGTCCTGCTGGCCCTGACCGCGCTCTGCTGCTGGGCGACGGTGGCCGCCGAGCGCCGCCTGGCCGCCCGCTTCCTCGGCCCCGGGGTCCAGGAACAGATGAGGCGGCGCATCGCCGAGCTGACCACGACCCGGTCCGGCATCGTCCGCGCCGTCGACGACGAGCGGCGCCGCATCGAGCGCGACCTGCACGACGGCGTGCAGCAGCGCGGCGTCGCCCTGGCCATGCTGCTCGGCCGCGCCCGTCACAGCCCCGCCGACGCCCCGGCCCTGGTCGACCAGGCCTACGCCGAGTCCCGCCGGCTGCTCGACGAGCTGCGCAGCGTCGCCTGGCGCGTCTACCCGACCGCGCTCGACGAGCTCGGACTGCGCGCCGCGCTGGCCGGTGTGGCCGAGCGCTCGCCCGTACCCGTGACCGTGCACTACGGGCTCGGCGACCGGCCGGCGCCGCAGGTGGAGACCGCGCTCTACTTCGTCGCCCGGGAGGCGATCACCAACGCGGTCAAGCACGCCCGCGCCCGTGACATCCTGGTCGTGCTCGGCGAGGACGGGAAGGCGGTGCGCGTGGACATCTCCGACGACGGCCAGGGCGGGGCCGACCCCTCCGGCGGCGGCCTGTCCGGGCTGGCCCGCCGGGTGCTCGCCCTCGACGGCGCGTTCGAGGTGGCGAGCCCCGCGGGCGGCGGCACCCGGGTGACCGCGGTTCTGCCCAAGGAGGGGGCGTGCGGCTGATCCTGGCTGACGACGCCGTGCTGCTGCGCGAAGGGCTGGCCCGCCTGCTCCAGGACGCCGGCCACGAGGTCGTGGCCGCGGTCGGCGACGCGCCCGCCCTGGTCGAGGCCGTCGCCGCCGACCGGCCCGACGTGGCCGTGGTCGACGTGCGCATGCCGCCGACCCACACCGACGACGGCCTGCGCGCCGCGCTGCGCATCCGCGAGAGCTGGCCCGAGGTGGGCGTGCTGGTGCTGTCGCAGTACGTCGACAAGACCTACGCCGCCCAGCTGCTCGCCGGGTCCGGCGACCGGCTGGGCTACCTGCTCAAGGACCGGGTGTCGGAGGTGGCCGAGTTCCTCGGCTCGCTTGAACGGGTGCACGCCGGCGGCACCGTCATCGACCCCGAGGTGGTCCGCCAGCTCCTGGCCCGCACCAGCCGCGCCGACCCGCTGCGCCGGCTCACCGGCCGCGAGCGCGAGGTCCTGCACCGCCTGGCACAGGGCTACGCCAACGGGGCGATCGCCGAAGGCCTGCACGTATCATTGAGCACGGTCGAGAAACACATCCAAGCCATCTTCGACAAGCTGGAGCTGCCGGCCACCCCCGCCTACAGCCGGAGGGTGCTGGCGATCCTGCGCTATCTGGACGACTGACCCGGGGGCGACGACGCGCGTGCACGATCTGAAAGCCGACTGCGCGAGCTGCTCCGGGCTGTGCTGCGTGGCGCTGCCCTTCTCCCGCTCCGCCGACTTCGCCGTCGACAAGGCGGCCGGCGAGCCGTGCCGCAACCTCCGCGACGACTTCCGCTGCGGCATCCACCGCGACCTGCGCCGCGAGGGCTTCCCCGGCTGCGTGGCCTACGACTGCTTCGGCGCCGGCCAGAAGGTCACCCAGGTCGTGTACGCGGGTCGCGACTGGCGGCGCCGGCCCGGGTCCGCCCGAGAGATGTTCGCCGTCTTCCCCGTGGTGCGGCAGCTCCACGAGCTGCTGTGGTACCTCACCGAGGCGCTCGCGCTCCCCGCCGCCCGCCCCCTGCACGCCGATCTGCGCGCGCTCCTGGACGAGACCGGGCGGCTCACCCGCGCCACCCCGGAGGAGATCCTCGCCGCCGACGTGGCCGCCTGCCGCGAGCGGGTCAACCCGCTGCTGCTGCGCGCCAGCGAGCTGGCCCGGGCCGGGCTGCGCGGCAAGAAGCGCAGGGGCGCCGACCTCATGGGCGCCAACCTCAAGGGCGCCGACCTGCGTGGCGCCGACCTGCGCGGCGCCTACCTCATCGGCGCCCAGCTCAAGGGCGCCGACCTGCGGCAGGCCGACCTGATCGGGGCCGACCTGCGCGCCGCCGACCTCAGCGGCGCCGACCTCACCGGCAGCCTCTTCCTCACCCGGTCCCAGATCGGCTCCGCCCAGGGCGACACCGCCACCAGGCTGCCGCCCGCCCTCGACCGTCCCGCCCACTGGAGCGGCCGATAACCGGTTGACCCACCGGGTTCCGGCACCCTGCTCGCCCGGGCGCGGGCGGACGAGGTGGAGGCCGAGTTCCTGACGCGACGGTCAGGCGTCCAGCCGGTAGAAGCGGAAGAAGTCGTGCTCCACCGGCAGCACGGTGCAGCGGCCGAAGCCGGCGGCGGCCGCGTGCTCCCGCACCGCGCCCGCGCGGATCACCGTGCCGGTCGCGGCCGTCGGCCGGTCCACGAGCTGGGTGGGCAGGCAGTGCGTGACGCTCCACCCGTACATCAGGCGCTCCACCTGGTCGCCCGGCGCGGTGAACGTGTCCGCTACCCGCTCGTCGCCGACCAGGACCGCGCCGCCGCGGGCGAGCGCGTCGCGCGTCGCGCGCAGCGCCTCCACCGGCTGCGCCATGTCGTGCAGCGCCTCCAGGATGACGACCAGGTCGTACGGACCGGTCTCGGGCAGCCGGGCCACGTCGGCATGCAGCACTCTGATCCGGCCGTCGAGCCCGGCCTCAGCGGCGTTGGCCCGCGCGTCGGCGACGGAGGCGTCGTCCAGGTCCACGCCGTCCACCCGGGCGTTCGGGAACGCGCGGGCCAGCGCGAGCGTGGACCAGCCCTGGCCGCAGCCGACGTCGGCGATGCGCGGGCGGGGCGCCGCGTGCAGCCGCTCGACCACGTCGGGCATGGCCTGAAGCCACTCGCCGGTCAGGTCGTGGGTGAACGCGGGCCGGTTGATGTGGCCCTGCCCGTGCCGGAACGCGCGCCCGTAGGAGGAGTAGGGGACGCCCGTGCCGGTGCGGTACGCGTGCGCGACCAGGTCCAGCACGCCGCCGATGCCGGCCAGCAGATGCCCGAACGGGGCGACGTACGCCGGGTCGTCGGCGTGCACCAGCACGCGGGCGTGCTCGGGCGGCAGGGCGAAACGGCGCTCGCCGCCGGGCGGCTCCTCCACGTCGAGCAGCCCGGCCACGGCCTGCTGCTCCAGCCATTCGCGGGCGTACCGGGGCGCGATGCCGGCGCCGTGGGCGAGCTCGACCGGCGTGAGCGGGCCCTGCTCGTGCAGCACCCGGTACAGGCCCAGTTCGGTGCCCAGATAGACCGAGTAGAGCTCCAGGGCGCCGACGGTGCCCTCGAACAACCGGTCCACCAGCCGGTCGGTGCGGTCGGTGTCCAGGCTCAGGTCGGTGGTCATCGCAGGTCTCGCTTTCTCCAGTGAACGATCGCGAGATCAGGATCGGTCCCTCTGATCTGGGAAAACAGGGAAAAGTACGTGTATCAGGCGAGTTCCTTCCCTGACGGCTCCCGTGTTCTCCAGGTTAGGACGAGTGTGTTCGGGACTTGCTCGGGGGCGGGCGCTTGCGACACCGGCCGCATGGAGCTGTTCATGTCTACGTCGTGGGCGGTCGCTCGCTGGAACCTGTGGGATTCGCCGGAAAGACGGCTGATGCTCCAGGATGCTCCGCTTTTGCGGGAGAGTCTCCCGTTATGCTCCCGGCATGGATGTGCTGTCGGACGCGGTCACGGCCGCGCGGGTGGGCCGCCCGCACTCCAGCCGCCTCGTTGGGAAGGCGCCCTTCGCCGAGGACTTCCCAGCGGGGGAGGGCTGCGCCGGGTTCCACGTCGTGCTGCAGGGCTCGTGCCTGCTGCTGCCCCGCGAGGCGGACCCGGTGCCGCTCGGGGTGGGCGACGTGGTGTTCCTGCCCACGGCCGCCGCACACGGGCTGGCCTCCGCTCCCGCCGCGCCGCCCGGCGGGACCGTCGTCCTGCTGTGCGGCGGCTACCCGATGGACCAGGACCGGGTGCACCCCCTGCTCACCGAACTGCCCGGGATCGTCCACCTGCCCGCGAAGGTGGGCCGCGATCCGTCGCTGCAAGCGGTCGTCGAACTGCTCGCCCAGGAACTCGACCGGGCGCCGACCACCGAGGGCGACGCCCTGCCTCTGCTGTCCAGCCAGGCGCGGGGCGTCGACGGTGACGGCCTGCCCGTGCTGTCCGGCCAGGAGGATGGCCGGGTGCCTGCCCTCGGGGGTGGCGCGCCCGGTGGTGATGCCGCTCTGCCTGCGCTGCTCGACCTGTTGCTGCTCTACATCCTGCGGGCCTGGCTGGCCGAGCAGTCCGGCGGCTGGGCGGGGGCCCTGCGTGATCCCGCCGTGGATGCGGCCCTGCGCGCCGTCCACGCCGAACCGGCCAGGCCGTGGACCGTCGAGGCGCTGGGCAGGCAGGGCGGGCTGTCCAGGGCTGCGTTCGCCAGGAGGTTCGTCACGCTGGTGGGGCGGCCGCCGCTGGCCTACCTCACCTGGTGGCGCCTCACCACTGCGGCTCGCGTGCTCCGTGACACGGACGAGCCGCTCGCGGCCATCGCCGTCCAGGTCGGCTACGGCTCCGAGCACGCCCTCGCGCACGCGTTCAAGCGCGAGTACGGTCTCGCCCCGGGCGCCTACCGCCGCACCACCCCCTCACATAACCCAGTACGAACCTTCCGGGACGGAATTGGCTGGTCGGAGCAATAGGCGGGCGTGCGGCGAGTGCCGACCGGGATCTGGCCGGTCATAGCCTGCGGCGGGTGCCAAGGGCGGGCTGGCCAGATCTTGCGGGGGTCCGGGACGGGAGCCTGAGGCGGGCGCGGGTGAGTGTCCGGACGGGAGTCACTCGTTCGCGATCTTCTCTCCGTGAGAGAAAGCGTTCACGCCGGTGAGTTCCGCTGAGAGGTGCCACAGGCGGGCGGCCTCGTCGGGGTCCGTCGCGTGGGGGCGGACGCCCGGGCCCGGGGCGGTCCCGTCCGCCTGGGGGGCGACGTCGCAGTCCTCCAGGTAGAGGCCGCCCAGGCCGTCGAGCCGAGGCGAGGTGGCCGCCCACACCTGGGTGGACGCCCCCTGCTCCGGCGTCTTGAAGCTGTCGGCGACCTGGTTGCCGTCCTCGTCGATCCAGCCCGCCGCCACCATCTCCGCCTTGGGCAGGTGCCGCTGGAGCGGGGTGAGGATGCCGCCCGGGTGCAGGGCGAAGGCGCGCACCCCGTACGGAGCCGCGAGCCTGTCCAGGTGGACGGCGAACAGCACGTTGGCGGTCTTGGCCTGGCCGTACGCCAGCCACTTCTCATAACCGGTGGTGAGATGGACGTCGTCCCAGCGGATGCCGGTCATACGGTGGGCGTTCGACGACACGGACACCACCCGTCCGCCGCCGCGCCGGATCGCCGGCCAGAGCCGGTTGACCAGCGCGTAGTGGCCCAGGTGGTTGGTGGCGAACTGCAGCTCCCAGCCGGGACCGACCCGCGTCTCGGGGGCGGCCATCACCGCCGCGCTGTTGATCATGATGTGCACGTCCCGGCCGGAGCCGAGGAAGCGCTCGGCGAAGTCGCGTACGCTGCCGAGGTCGGCCAGGTCGAGCGCGTCCACCTCGACCCCGGCGATCCCGGCGATCCCGGCGACCGCCTCCGCGGCGTGCTCGGGCCGCCTGGCGGGCACCACGACCCGGGCGCCCGCCTCCGCGAGCGCCCGCGTGGTCTCCAGGCCGAGCCCCGAGTAGCCGCCCGTGACGATCGCCAGCTTCCCGGTGAGGTCGATGCCGCGCAGCACCTCGCGCGCGGTGCTGCGGGCGCCGAAGCCGGATCCGATGCTCTGTTGCGCTGTGGTCATGTCCGCGACGTTACGGAGTGGAGCGCACTCCAGGTCAAGCCGGGGGCTCGTACGGCCGAGCCGTCCGAAGCCGCGCGCTGGGGGAGGGGAGTGGGTGTACGGGAGGTGCTGGAGAGCGACGAGCCCGCACGACCTGCGGCGGGTGCACCGCGTCGGCGTCACCGGTGCTGCCCGGCGACACGGGTGCCGCCTACGTGGCGGGGGAGGCGCGCACATCACTGGTTCGCGAGCGCAACCGGCCGCGGAAGTCAGGCCGTTCTGGGCACCAGTGACTCAGGTCAGCCGGCCCACGTGCGCGAGCGCCTGCTTGAGCAGCACACCCTGGCCGCCCGTCATCTCCTGCTGCACCATCGGCGAGGCCGCCTCCTCCGGCGTGAACCACACGAGGTCGAGCGCGTCCTGCCGGGGGCGGCAGTCGCCGCGGACCGGCACGATGTAGGCCAGCGAGACGGCGTGCTGGCGCGGGTCGTGGTAGGGCGTCACGCCGGGCGTCGGGAAGTATTCGGCGACCGTGAACGGCACCGGCGACACGGGCAGGCTGGGCAGCGCGACCGGGCCGAGGTCCTTCTCCAGGTGACGCAGGAGGGCGTCGCGGACGCGCTCGTGGTAGAGCACCCGCCCGGAGACCAGGGCCCTGCTGACGGTCCCGTCGGCGGCGATGCGGAGCAGCAGCCCGACGCGGGTCACGGCGCCCGTGTCGTCCACCCGCACCGGCACCGCGTCGACGTACAGGATCGGCATGCGGCCGCGCACCGACTCGAGCTCCTCGGGAGCGAGCCAGCCGGGCGAGGTCTCGGTTATCTCGGTCACCAGCTGATCGTACTGTCCGCCGGATCGTCTCCGGTCAGCGGGCGGAGCCGCCAGATGTCGGGCACGACGCCCGCCCGCGCGCCGATCGGCGCATACCCTGGGAATCATGGAGGCACTGGCCGAACGGCTGTCGCAGCTGGACACGCAGGTCGAAGGCGCGCTCCGGGTCGTCATGTTCTACGACACGCTGATGCGCCGCCGGGTGGACCTGCCCGCGCTGGCCCGGGCCTCGGCCGGCCTGGCCGGGTGCGTGGCGGGCATCCGGCTCCACGGCACGGGACGGGTCATCCGCGTCGCGGACGACGGCATGCCGGCGCGCGGCCCGGTCGCCCCGGCGTCCAGCTCGGCGCCGATCACCCTCGACGACGAGGAGATCGGCACGGTCTGGCTGGAGCGCCCCGGCCCGCCGAAGTCCCTGGACGAGGTGGTGCTGGACCGGCTGGCCATCGCCGCCGCGACGGTCGTCGAGAAGTACGGCCCGGCCCGCACCACCATGGCCGATCCCGCGCTCGTCGAGCTGGTGATCAGCTCCGACAGCGACGACGCGGCCAGGGCGCGGGCGCTGCGACTGCTGGGCTTCGCCGCCGACCTGCCCGTCCGCGCCGTCGCCGTGCGGTCGCGGCTCCCGCTCGACCAGGTCGGCGGCCTGATCTGCCCGGCCCGCCCGGTCAAGGCGGCGCCCCTCGCCGACGTGGGCGTCATCCTGGCCACCACCGTCGACCTGGCCCGCTTCCCGGCGGGCGTGCGGGCGGGCGTCGGCACGGCCGAAAGCCCCGACCGGTCCTGGGCGCACGCCCGCACCGCCCTGCGCTTCGCCACGCCGCGCCGGCCGGTCGTCCACCACGACGACCTGGGCGCGCTGGCGCTCCTGGCCGAGATCCCCGCGGACTCCCTGCGCGGCAACCCTGACGTGGCCGCGATCACCCTCCTGGCCGGCAGTCCCGAGGACCTGGAGACGCTCGACGCCTACTGCGCCACCGGCTCCCTGCGCCAGGCCGCCGACCTTCTCCACCTGCACCACAGCAGCGTCGCGCGCCGCCTCGAAGCGCTCGGCAGGACTCTGGGCATCGAGCTCGGCGACCCCGCCGGGCTGACCCGGGCCCGGCTCGCCCTCACCGCGTGGCGGCTGCTCGACGGCTGAGTAGCGGGCGGCGACGCGGGAAGGACCGTTCCGTCATGGTGAGAGACGGTGTCTGGTGGCACGTGTACCCGCTCGGATTCACCGGCGCGGAGCCCGCGGCTCCGCCGCCCGGCACGCCGGTGCGCCATCGCCTGCGGCGGCTGGAGGGGTGGCTCGACTACGCCGCCGAGCTGGGCTGCTCGGTCCTGCAGCTCGGGCCGATCTTCGCGTCCGAGACGCACGGGTACGACACGCTGGACCATTTCCGCGTGGACCCGAGGCTCGGCGACGAGGCGGACTTCGACCGGCTGGTGCGCGCGGCCCGCGAGCGCGGCCTGCTGATCGTCCTGGACGGGGTGTTCAACCACGTGGGCCGGGGCCATCCGAAGTTCGGCGACCCGCGCTTCGCGCACTGGTTCGTGCCCGAAGGCGGCGGTCACGCCACGTTCGAGGGCCACTCCGGGCTCGTCACCCTCAACCACGACCACCCCGAGGTCCTCGACCACGTGGTCCGCGTCATGGACCACTGGCTGAGCCGCGGCGCGTCCGGATGGCGGCTGGACGCCGCGTACGCGATGCCCGCCGCGTTCTGGCGCGAGGCGCTCGCCCGGGTGCGCCCGCGCCACCCCGCCGCCTGGTTCGCCGGCGAGGTGATCCACGGCGACTACGCGGGCTACGTGGCGGAGAGCGGGCTGGACTCGGTCACCCAGTACGAGCTGTGGAAGGCGATCTGGAGCTCGCTGAACGACGGCAACTTCTACGAGCTGGCCTGGGCGGTGGACCGGCACGACGCCCTGCTGGAGTCGTTCGAGCCGCTCACGTTCGTCGGCAA
Source organism: Nonomuraea harbinensis (assembly GCF_019396385.1). Classification (GTDB taxonomy): domain Bacteria; phylum Actinomycetota; class Actinomycetes; order Streptosporangiales; family Streptosporangiaceae; genus Nonomuraea; species Nonomuraea ferruginea. Next base: position 16,075 of record NZ_JAHKRN010000019.1, read on the forward strand.
CCACGACGTGACCAGGCCGGCCACCCGCCTGGCCGACGAGCGCCACCTGGGCCACGCGCTCGCCGTGCTCTTCACCGTGGGCGGGGTCCCGAGCGTCTACTACGGCGACGAGCAGGGCTTCCGCGGGCTGAAGGAGGACCGGCCGGGCGGCGACGACGCCGTCAGGCCCGCCTTCCCCGCCGGTCCCGCGGAGCTCGATCCGGCGGGGTGGCCGGTCTACCGGCTGCACCAGCGGCTCATCGGGCTGCGACGCCGCCACCCGTGGCTGACCCGGGCCCGCACGGCCGTGCCCCATCTGACCAACACGGCCGTGGCCCTGGAGAGCACGGGTGAAGGCAGGCTGCTCACCCTGCTGAACACCGGACCGGAGCCGTACCGGTTCCCCCTGGACATCTCGGGCCTCGCGGTCGCCGAGAGCTCGCACCCCGACGGCGCCGATCCCCTTCTCGTGCCCGCGCACGGCTGGACCGTCCTCACGGGCAGTGGTCGTGCGTGTCCACCTGGTCGCCCTGGGTAATTACCGGGCATGCCTGACTGGGAAGCGGTCTTCCTGCCCACCACTCCTCCGGCGGAGCTCGTCGTGCGCGGGACGGTCACCTTCCTGATGCTGCTGGTGCTGATCCGGGTCACCGGGCAGCGCGAGTCGGGCGGGCTCGGCATCACCGACGTGCTGCTGGTCGTCCTGGTCGCCCAGGCCGCCGCGGGCGGCTTGGCGGGAGACTCCCACTCGATCGCCGACGGGTTCGTGCTGGTGGTCACCATCCTGGTGTGGAGCGTCGTCCTCGACGCCGTCGCCTATCGGTGGCCGCGGGCCGCGGCGGTGCTGAAGGCCCGCCCCCAGCCGCTGATCAAGGACGGCCGGCTGAACCCGAGGGTGATGCGCCGCGAGTTCATGACCAGGGAGGAGGTGTTCAGCCAGCTGCGCCTGCACGGCATCCGGGATCTCGGCCAGGTCAGCCGCGCCTACCTGGAACCCAACGGGATGATCAGCGTGATCCGCCACGACGACACCGGGACCGACCCGCCACCCGCGCCGAAGATGCTCGGCTGACGGACCCTAGCCCCGCCGGAACGTCTCGGCGTAGCCGTGCAGCGCCTCGACCGCGGCCGCCACGCTCGCGCCAGGCGGCCGCACCACGAACGAGGTGACGCCCGCCTCCGCCAGGCGGCCCAGGTGGTCGCGGTGCTCCTCGGCGGAACCGCCGTCGATCATGTAGCGGTGCGCCGGCGTGCGCACCTGCACCTCGACGGCCCTGCCGGCCAGCTCACACACCTCCTCGACGTGCCGGGCGAGCTGCTCCACCGTGGTGATCGCCGCGGTGCGGGCGGTACGGGCGAGCTCCCCGTCCGTCATGAACGGGCTCCAGCCCTGGTTGCGAGCGGCCCGGCGGCGGGCCAGCGCGCTGTTGCCGCCGATCCAGATGGGCGGCCCGCCCGGCGTGAGCGGAGCCGGCAGGGCGGCCACGTCACGGCCTTCGAACAGCGGCCCGCTGTGGTCGAACGGCACCTTCCCCCACACGCCCCGCAGCACCTCGATCGACTCGTCGAAGCGGGCGTTGCGCCCGGCCATGTCCACGCCCATCGCCAGGAACTCCGAGCGCAGGTAACCGGCCCCGGCGACCACGGTCAGCCGCCCCTCGGACAGCAGGTCGACCGTGGTCAGGCTCTTGGCCAGCAGGAACGGGTTGTGGTACGGGAGCACGAGCAGATGGGTCATCAGCCGGATCCGCTCCGACACGGCGGCGCAGTAGCTCAGCGCGGCGATCGGGTCGAGGGCCTCGTGCCCGCCTGCGTCGAGCCACTTCTTCGACGGCGCCGGGTGCTCGGTGAACCCGACGGCGGCGAAACCCGCCTCCTCCGCCGCCCGCACGACGCGGCGCATCCCGCCGGGGCGGACGAGGGCGGGGTCGTAGCCGGGCGCGCTGATCGGGTACTCGACGGTGAACTTCACGGGGGCTCCTACGGGCTCCTGGTGGGGAGCTTGGCGTTCTGGTCAATCATTACATTGATACACCAAGCAGTGGTGACGTGTCGCGCCCCGGGGCGGCGGCCTTGTCGTGATCTACTTTGTAAAGGCGGTGGGCCGAGGCAACCCCGATATCACAAACGCCAGAACAACACCATCCGCGACCACTGCGCGAAGTTATTGAGAATTCTAGGTTTCCGCGACTTAGGGCATCAATTGCCGCACAGAACGTCATTGGGCCTCCCTGGTGCCGATGATTCTTCTTACGATCACATCGGCCAACACGATCTATGAAGGGATCGCGCATGACGATCGAGATCAGGAAGGTCGAAGAAGTCGAGACCACAGGTAACAGCAACAGCTGCTGAACTGTCGCGGGGCCCTCTTTGCGAGGGCCCCGCCTTCGTGCTTACGGGAGTCTTCTTCATGCCCAGGATTCAGGTGAATCCGGCTTTTCCCCTTTTCATTGATGATTTGCGTGAGCGGGTGCGGCTGGGGGATTTCCCGCCGACGGGCCTGGTCCTCGACCCGGCGGCGGCGCCGTTGCGCCGGCTGATCCGGCTGTGCGCCCGTGAGCCGGTGGAGCGGGCCGATCTGTACGCGCTGCTCGGCGAGGTGCCTCCGGCCGAGATCGACGCGGCCGTGGCGCGGCTGCTGGAGGCGCGCATCCTGGTCACCGCCGACGATCTCGACGCGCTGGCGGCCGACGCGGGGCTCTCCCGGTTCGCGCTCTTCCTGTCGATGTTCCGGCCGGCCGCCGAGGTGACGGCCGTGCTCGGCGAGTTGCGGCGTACGCATGTGGCGGTGCTCGGCGCGGGGGCGATCGGGGGCGCCGTGGCGCTGCAGCTGGCGACCAGCGGGGTGGGGCGGTTGACGCTGGTCGACGACGACCGGGTGGAGGCGAGCAACCTGCATCGCCAGTACCTGTACACGGCCGGGGACGTGGGTGAGCTCAAGACGGTGGCGGCGGCGCGGCGGCTGCGGGCGCACCGTCCCGGTGTGCGGGTGGACACCGTCGAGCGGCGCATCGGCGGGCCGCGGGACGTGGTGGTGGCCGCCGATCTGGTGGTCAGCACGGTGGACACGCCGCAGCCGCACATCGCGCGCTGGGTGAACCGGGCGTGTGTGGAGGCGGGGGTGCCGTTCGTGACGGGCGGGTTCAACCAGCACGTGGGGCTGGTGGGGCCGCTCGTCGTACCCGGCAAGACGGGTTGCCTGTCGTGTCAGGAGCGTTCGCTGGCCGCCCGCTATGGCCGGACGGAGTTGCCCACCGGGGACAACCCGGGGCGGGTGATCCCGTCGTTCGGGCCGTTGTGCCAGATCGTGGCCGGGATGCTGGCCTCGGAGGTGCTCCGCTATCTGACGGGTGCGGGCACGCCGGCGGTGGAGGGCCGGAGCGTGTGGCTCGATCTGCTGACGTTGACGACCACGACGAGGGAGTTCCACCGGCATGACCGGTGCGGGGTCTGCGGGTGAACACCGATCTGTCGTTCCTGACGGTGGTGGCTGACGGGCCGGACGACTACGTGATCGGCAACGGGGAGACGTTCGTGCACGTGCCGGCGGTGGCGGCGGCGGTGGTGTCGGCGCTCGACGGCACGCGGACGGTGGCGCAGGCGCGTGAGCGGGTGCGGGCCGAGCGGGGGGTGGACGTGGACGTGGCCGCCTTCGTCGGCGGCTTGGCGGACGCGGGGTTGATGAGACGGCCGGAGCGGCGGCCGAACGTGTGGGACCGGATCCGGCCGCGGCAGGTGGCCTGGTTCTTCTCCCGTCCGGCCGACGTCGTGCTGGTGCTGCTCACCGGGTGTGCGGTGGCCGCCGCGGTGGCCGAGCCGAGGGCGCGGCCCGGGGTGTCGTCGCTGGTGTGGCCGGGCAGTCTGTCGTTCACGCTGGCGTTCGCGGCGGGGTCGTGGGCGCTGGTGCTGCTGCACGAGCTGGGGCATGTGGCCGCCGCGCGGTCGCTGGGCGTGCGGGCGGAGTTGTCGCTGGGTACGCGGTTGCAGTTCCTGGTGGTGCAGACGCGGATCACCGGGGTGTGGGGGGTGCCGCGGCGGGCGCGCTATCGCGCTCATCTGGCGGGGATGCGGGTGGACTGGGTGCTGATCTGCGGGTCGGCGTGCGTGCTGTACGTGACCGAGTCGGCACCGGCGCGGCTGGTGATGGTGATCTGTCTGGCGCAGGTGGTCTGGCAGTTCCTCTTCTTCATGCGTACGGATGTGTACTACGTCTTCGCGAACGCGACGGGGAACAAGAATTTGATGGCGGACGCGCAGGCGTATCTGCGTGGGCGGGGTGGTGGGGCGCGTCGGAGTGTGCGGGTGTACGCGTGGTTCGTGGTTGTGGGGCGGGTGCTGGGGTTGGCGTTTTTCGCCCTTTATACGGTGCCGATCACGGTGGCGGTGGTTCGCCGGGCGATGGGGGAGTTGGCTTCGGGGGCATTGTGGGAACCGGTGGCCGCGCTCGTGGTGATCGCTGCGGGTTGGGTGCTTTATCTGGTGATTCTGGTCCGCCGTTTCTTGGGGTGGGTGCGGAATTCGTCCTGACAGACTGCGAAAAGCACAGTTTTCAACTATGTCAGGAAAAATCACGACGCCCACTGTCGGCCGGCGCCCCGCGTGCGCCCCTCGGCCCCCGCCCCGCGGATCCCTCGCGCGCCGGGGGCGGGCCACGAAGATGATCGCTGTTTGATCCTTATTGATGGGACTAAAGACCCTTAAGTGGGCATGGTGCAGTCCAGAAGACTGAGGTGGCCCTAGCGTCCGACCGGAGGTGGTCCCCGCCATGCCTGCCGCACCGTCACCCGCCGCGGTCACGTCCACGGCGAGCCGTGTGACCGCGCTGATCCTGGCCACGATCGCGTTCGCGGTGAACTTCTGGGCCTGGGCCCTGCTGAGCCCGCTCGGCCCCGTCTACCAGCGGTCCCTCGGGCTGAGCGCCACCGCGGTGTCGGTGCTGGTGGCCGTGCCGGTGATCGTCGGGTCGCTGGGCCGCATCGTGCTCGGCGCGCTGACCGACCGTTACGGCGGCCGGCTGGTGTTCGGCGTGACGACGTTGATCGGCGTGATCCCCGTCGTCTTCCTCGCCTTCGTGGAGACGTACTCGCTGCTGCTGGTGGGCGGGTTGCTGCTGGGCCTGACCGGTGCGACGTTCGCGATCGGCGTCCCGTTCGTCAACGCCTGGTTCCCGCCGGAGCGGCGTGGCCTGGCGCTGGGCGTCTTCGGCATGGGCAACATCGGCACCGCCATCTCCGGGTTCGCCACCCCGTGGCTGGCCGACGAGTTCGGCCGGCGCGCCCCCTTCTACGTGGTCGCGGCGGCGCTCGCCGTGACGGGCGTGGTCTTCCTGCTGGTGGGGCGGGACGCCCCCGGCGTGAAACCGGCCGCGGAGCCGTTCCTCAAGAGGTTCACCGCCGCCGCCCGGATGCGGGTCACGGTGGAACTGGCCGGGATGTACGCGCTCACCTTCGGTGGTTTCGTCGCGTTCGGCGTCTACCTGCCGCTGTATCTGCAGAGCGTGTACGGGCTGACGGTGGCGGACGCGGCGGCCCGCGCGGCGGGGTTCGTGGTGCTGGCCACGCTCGCCCGCCCGGTGGGCGGCTGGCTGTCGGACCGGGTCGGCGGCGAGTCCGTGCTGGCGTACGTGCTGGCGGTGGTGTTCGCGTGCGCGATCGTGGTCTCGTTCGCGCCCGGGATGCCGGTGGCCACGGTCGGCTTCCTGGCGATGGCGGCGGCGCTCGGGCTGGGCAACGGCGCGGTGTTCGCCATCCTGGGCCGGGCCGTCCCGGTCGCGATGGTCGGCAGCGCCACCGGTGTGGTGGGCGCGGCCGGCGGCCTCGGCGGGTTCCTGCCGCCGATCGTGATGGGGCTGATCTTTCAGGCGACGGGTTCGTACTCGATCGGGTTGATGCTGCTGGCCGCCATGGCTTTCGGCGCCTTCGTTTACTGCTGGTTCATTCTGCGCCCCCGCGCGCACCCCTAACAGAAAGAGAGCCACATGTCGGGCATGGACGGGCCTCTCACCGATGCCCTGCTCCGGCTGGGACGTTATCTGCACCCCGGCACGATGTCCCCTGACCTGCGAACACTGCACCAGATCGGCGGCCGTCAGGCCGACGCGTTCTACCGTGACCGGTGGAGTCACGACAAGGTCGTGCGGTCGACGCACGGCGTGAACTGCACCGGTTCCTGCTCGTGGAAGGTGTACGTCAAGGACGGCGTGATCACCTGGGAGGCGCAGCAGACCGACTACCCGAGCGTGGGCGGGGACCGGCCGGAGTACGAGCCGCGCGGCTGCCCGCGCGGGGCCGCCTTCTCCTGGTACACCTACTCGCCGACCCGGGTGCGTTTCCCGTACGCGCGCGGCGTGCTGGTGTCGATGTACCGGGAGGCGAAGGCGCGGCTGGGCGACCCGGTCGCGGCCTGGGCGGAGATCACCACCGATCCGGGCAAGCGCCACCGCTACCAGTCGGCGCGCGGCAAGGGCGGGCTGGTGCGGGTCTCCTGGGACGAGGCGACCGAGATGATCGCGGCCGCGCACGTGCACACGATCAAGACGTACGGGCCGGACCGGGTGGCCGGGTTCTCCCCGATCCCGGCCATGTCGATGGCCTCGCACGCGGTCGGTTCCCGGTTCGTCTCGCTGATCGGCGGGGCGATGCTGTCGTTCTACGACTGGTACGCCGACCTGCCGGTGGCCTCGCCGCAGGTGTTCGGCGACCAGACGGACGTGCCGGAGTCGGCCGACTGGTGGGACGCCTCGTACCTGATGTTGTGGGGCTCGAACGTGCCCGTCACCCGCACCCCGGACGCGCACTACATGACCGAGGCGCGCTACCGCGGGCAGAAGGTCGTGGTGATGTCGCCGGACTTCAGCGACGCCGCGAAGTTCGCCGACGAGTGGCTGGCCCCGCATCCGGGCACCGACGGGGCGCTGGCGATGGCGATGGGGCACGTGATCCTCAAGGAGTTCTTCGTCGACTCCGCCACCCCGTACTTCGCCGACTACGTGCGCCGCTACACGGATCTGCCGTTCCTGGTGCGGCTGCGCGAGCGCGAGCCCGGCCAGTACGTGCCGGACAAGTTCCTCACGGCCGCCGATCTCGGGCAGGAAGGCAAGGAGGCGGCGTTCAGCACGGCGGTGTGGGACGCGGACGCGGGTGAGGTCGCCGTCCCGAACGGCTCGCTCGGGTTCCGCTTCTCCGAGCAGGGCCAGGGCCGGTGGAACCTGGACCTGGGCGAGGTGTCGCCGGCGCTGACCATGCTCGACACGGGCGAGTCGGTCCCGGTGGGCCTGCCCCGTTTCGACGGGGCCGAGAGCGGCGTGCTGGAGCGCGGCGTGCCGGTGCGGCGCGTCGGCGACCACCTGGTGACCACGGTGTTCGACCTGCTGCTGGCCCAGTACGGGGTGCGCCGCGGCGGGCTGCCGGGCCGCTGGCCCCAGGGGTACGACGACGCGGGCGAGCCGTACACGCCGGCCTGGCAGGAGGCGATCACGTCGGTGCCGGCGGCGAAGGCGACGCGGATCGCCCGCGAGTTCGCCCGCAACGCCGAGGAGTCCGGCGGCCGGTCGATGATCATCATGGGGGCCGGGGCGAACCACTGGTTCCATTCCGACACGATCTACCGGGCGTTCCTGGCGCTGGTGACGCTCACCGGCTGCCAGGGCGTCAACGGCGGCGGCTGGGCCCACTACGTCGGCCAGGAGAAGTGCCGGCCGGTCACCGGGTGGGCGCATCTGGCCTCGGGCGGCGACTGGTCGAGGCCGCCGCGCCAGATGATCGGCACCGCTTACTGGTATCTGCACACCGACCAGTGGCGTTACGACACCTACAAGGCGGACGTGGTGTCCTCGCCGCTGGGCGACGGCGTGTTCGCCGGCAAGACCACGGCGGACCTGCTGTCGCAGTCGGCGCGGCTGGGCTGGATGCCGTCGTACCCGACGTTCGGCCGCAACCCGCTCGACCTGGCGGACGAGGCGCGGGCCGCGGGGCAGGAGCCGGGCCCGTACATCGCGGAGAAGGTGGCCTCCGGTGAGCTGGGGTTCGCCTGCGAGGACCCGGACGCGCCGGAGAACTGGCCGCGGGTGCTGACCGTGTGGCGGGCCAACCTGCTGGGCTCCTCGGCGAAGGGCGACGAGTACTTCCTGCGCCACCTGCTCGGCACCGACGCCTCGCTGCGCGCGCGGGAGGCGGGGCCCCGCCAGCGGCCCGAGGGCGTCGCCTGGCGGGAGGAGGCGCCGCGGGGCAAGCTCGACCTGCTGCTGTCGCTCGACTTCCGGATGACCTCCACCACGCTGTTCTCCGACATCGTGCTGCCGGCCGCGACCTGGTACGAGAAGCACGACCTGTCCTCGACGGACATGCATCCGTTCGTGCACTCGTTCAACCCGGCGATCGACCCGCCGTGGCAGACCCGCAGCGACTTCACCGCCTTCCACACCATCGCCCGCGCCTTCAGCACGCTGGCCGCCGAGCACCTGGGCACGCGGACCGACCTGGTGGCGATGCCGCTGATCCACGACACCCCCGACGAGCTGGCCACCCCGCACGGGCGGGTGCGCGACTGGCGGCGGACCGGCGAGACGCCGACGCCGGGCCTGGACTTCCCGAAGATCGTCGAAGTGGAGCGGGACTACGCGGCCATCGCCGCGAAGATGGCCTCCCTCGGCCCGCTCGCCGAGCGGCTGGGCGCCACCACCAAGGGCATCACCTACGACCTGAGCGGCGAGATCGACCGGCTGCGGCGGATCAACGGGTCCACCGCGGACGGCCGGCCGTCGCTGGCGCGGGACGTGGACCTGTGCGAGGCCATCCTGGCCTTGTCGGGCACCACCAACGGGCGGCTGGCCGCGCAGGGGTTCGCCACGCTGTCGCGGCGCACCGGCACCTCCTTCGACGGGCTGGCCGAGGAGCACCGGCACATCACGTTCGCCGACACGCAGGCGCGCCCCGTCCCGGTGATCACCTCGCCGGAGTGGTCGGGCAGCGAGAGCGGCGGCCGTCGTTACTCGGCGTTCACGATCAACGTCGAGCATCGCAAGCCCTGGCACACGCTCACCGGGCGGCAGCACTTCTACCTGGACCACGACTGGATGCAGGAGGCGGGTGAGGCGCTGCCGGTCTACCGGCCGCCGCTGAACATGACGGCCATGTTCGGCGAGCCCGGGATCGGCGACTCGACGGCGGAGGGGATCACGGTGCGGTATCTGACGCCGCACTCCAAGTGGTCCATCCACTCCGAGTATCAGGACAACCTGCTCATGCTGACGCTGTCGCGCGGCGGGCCGAACATCTGGATGAGCCCCGCCGACGCGGCCAAGGCCGGCATCGCGGACAACGACTGGATCGAGGCGGTCAACCGCAACGGCGTGGTCGTGGCGCGCGCCGTCGTCTCCCACCGGATGCCCGAGGGGACCGTGTACATGTACCACGCGCAGGAGCGGGTGGTGGACGTGCCCAAGAGCGAGACGTCTGGCCGGCGCGGCGGCATCCACAACTCGCTCACCCGGCTGCTGGTCAAACCCACCCACCTCATCGGCGGCTACGCCCAGCTGTCGTTCGCGTTCAACTACCTCGGCCCCACCGGCAACCAGCGCGACGAGGTGACCGTGATCCGGCGGCGCTCCCAGGAGGTGGACTACTGATGAAGGTCATGGGCCAGCTGGCCATGGTGATGAACCTGGACAAGTGCATCGGCTGCCATACCTGTTCGGTCACGTGCAAGCAGGCGTGGACGAACCGGGCCGGCACCGAGTACGTCTGGTTCAACAACGTCGAGACCCGGCCGGGACAGGGCTACCCCCGCACCTACCAGGACCAGAAGAAGTGGCAGGGCGGGTGGGAGCTGAACTCGCGCGGCCGGCTCAAGCTGAAGGCCGGCGGGCGGCTGCGCAAGCTTCTGACGATCTTCGCGAACCCGCTGATGCCGTCCATCCAGGACTACTACGAGCCCTGGACGTACGACTACGACCGGCTGTTCTCCGCCCCCGCGACGGAGGACACCCCGGTCGCCCGCCCCAAGTCGCTCATCTCCGGCGAGCCCACCAAGATCACGTGGTCCGCGAACTGGGACGACGACCTGGGCGGCGGCCCCGAGCTGACCAAGGCCGACCCGGTGCTGCGCAAGGTGTCGGACCAGGTCAAGCTGGAGTTCGAGCGGGCGTTCATGTTCTACCTGCCGCGCATCTGCGAGCACTGCCTGAACCCTTCCTGCGTGGCCTCGTGCCCGTCGGGCGCGATGTACAAGCGCTCCGAGGACGGGATCGTCCTGGTCGACCAGGACCGCTGCCGCGGCTGGCGGATGTGCGTGACCGGCTGCCCGTACAAGAAGGTGTACTTCAACCACCGCACCGGCAAGGCGGAGAAGTGCACGTTCTGCTTCCCCCGGGTCGAGGTCGGCATCCCGACCGTCTGCTCCGAGACGTGCGTGGGGCGGCTGCGTTACATCGGGCTCATCCTGTACGACGCCGACCGGGTCGCCGAGGCGGCTCGGACGCCGGACGAGAAGGACCTGTACGAGGCGCAGAAGAGCGTGCTGCTCGACCCGAACGACCCGGAGGTGATCGCCGGCGCCCGCGCCTCGGGCATCCCGGAGGACTGGCTGGAGGCGGCCCGGCGCTCGCCCATCCACCAGCTCATCTTCGAGTACGGGGTCGCGCTGCCGCTGCATCCCGAGTACCGCACGATGCCGATGGTCTGGTACATCCCGCCGCTGTCGCCGGTCGTCGACGTGCTGTCCGAGACGGGGCACGACGGCGAGGAGGCTGGCAACCTGTTCGGCGCGATCGAGTCGCTGCGCATCCCCATCGGCTACCTGGCCGAGCTGTTCACGGCGGGCGATCCCGCGCCGGTCAGGCTGGTGCTGCGCCGCCTGGCGGCGATGCGCTCGTACATGCGCCGGCTCAACCTCGGCCAGGAGCCCGACGAGAGCATCGCCGAGGCGGTCGGCATGACCGGCGCCCAGATCGAGTCCATGCACCGGCTGCTGGCCCTGGCCCCCTACGGCGAGCGGTACGTCATCCCCAAGGCGCACGCCGAGCAGGCCGCCGACCTGGAGGAGCTCGCCACCGGGTGCAGCCTCGACTACGAGGGCGGCCCCGGCATGGGCGGGCCGTTCGGCGAGGCGTCCGGCACGCCCGCGCCGATCGCGGTCGAGAACTTCCACGCGCTGCGCGAGCGGCAGAGCGGGGACGAGCTGGAGCGGAGCGAGGACCTGCGCGGCCGGGTCAACCTCCTGAACTGGGACGGCAAGGGCACCCCCGAGGGCCTGTTCCCCCGGCGCGACAAGGAGGACCAGTGATGGACCGCGCCGTCCACCTCACCGCGTCGGTGCTGCTCAGCTACCCCGACGAGCGGCTGGCCGAGGCGCTGCCGCTGCTGACGGAAACGGTCGGGACGCTGCCCGCGGGCGAGCCGGCGCGGCGGCTGCGCGCCTTCCTCGACCACGCCGCCGCCACACCGCCGCAGGACCTGGCCGAGCACTACGTGGCCACCTTCGACCTGAAGCGCCGCTGCTGCCCGTATCTGACCTACTACACCTACGGCGACACCAGGAAGCGCGGGATGGCGCTGCTGCGGTTCAAGCATGCCTTCCGCGAGGCCGGGTTCGAGCCCGCCGAGGGGGAGCTGCCCGACCATCTGGCGGTGGTGTGCGAGCTGTCCGCGCGCGGCGGCACCGCCCAGGCCTCCCGGCTGCTGCGCGAGCACCGGCCGGGCCTGGACCTGCTGCTGCGGGCGCTGGAGTCGGAGCGTTCCCCCTACGCGCACGTGGTCGCCGCGGTGCTGGCCACGCTGCCGCCCGCCACCGCCCGCGAGCGCGCCGCCGCCGCCAAGCTGGCCGCCGAGGGGCCGCTGGCCGAGGAGGTCGGCCTGCCGCCGTACCCGGTGAACGGGTCCGGTCCCGCGGCGGGGCCGACACCGTCGTTCCCGACCGATGGAGGATCCCGATGAACGCGCTCGACCTGCTGCTGTGGGTCGTGGCCCCGTACGTGGCGCTGACCGTCTTCGTGCTCGGCCACGTCTGGCGCTACCGCTACGACAAGTTCGGCTGGACCACGCGCTCCTCACAGCTGTACGAGTCGCGGCTGCTGCGCATCGGCAGCCCGATGTTCCACTTCGGCATCCTGGTCGTCATCCTCGGGCACGTGGGCGGGCTGGTGATCCCCAAGTCGTGGACCGAGGCGGTGGGCGTCACCGAGAGCATGTACCACGTGGTCGCGGTCGTGCTCGGCACCATCGCCGGGGTGTGCACGCTCGCCGGCCTGGCCATCCTCATCTACCGGCGGCGCACCGTCGGGCCCGTGTTCACCGCGACGACCCGCAACGACAAGCTCATGTACGCCGTCCTGGCCCTGGTGATCGTGCTCGGGCTGGCCGCCACCGTGGCCGCGAACGTGCTGGGCGGCGGCTACGACTACCGGGTCACGGTCTCGCCGTGGTTCCGCTCGGTCTTCGCCCTCCAGCCGCGGGCGGAGCTGATGGCCGGGGCGCCCCCGCTGTTCCAGCTGCACGCCTTCAGCGCGCTGGTGCTCTTCGCCATCTGGCCGTTCACCCGGCTGGTGCACATGCTCACCGCGCCCATCGGCTACCTGACCCGCCCGTACATCGTCTACCGCAGCCGCGAACCGGTCACCCGCACTCCCGGCTGGACGCCCACCACCAGAAGGTGAACGCAGCACAAATTCGGGACTAAAGGCCATCCGATCGGGGTCCTCCTCCCCGGCCACCGCCGCCCCCGATCGGAAAAACTGGAGGTGAGAACGGCAGAACGGGTGAAGGAGGCGTCGTGATGGCTCGGCAGATCGTGGTGGGCATCGACGGATCGGCACCGGCGACCGCGGCGGTGGAATGGGCCGCCGCCGACGCCCGGCGCAGAGGGCTGAACCTACGCATCGTCCACATCTGCGAGCAGTGGCGGCACGGCCATGGCGAGTCCGAATACTGCGCGGGCACCCTGGAGGCCGCCGCGGACCGGGCCCGCGCCCTCGCGGGCGGCGTCGAGGTGACGACCGAGCTGCTCATCGGGGAGGTCGCCCCGGCGCTCATCGCGGAGTCGGCCTCCGCCGACAGCGTCGTCATCGGCAGCCGGGGGCTCGGCGGGTTCCAGGGCCTGGTCATGGGCTCGGTGAGCATCGCCGTCGCCGGTCACGCCGCCGGGCCCGTGGTCGTCGTCCGCGGCACCTCCCCGATCACGCACGGGCGGATCGTCGTCGGCTACGACGGCTCCGAGCACGCGGAGGCCGCCATGGAGTACGCCATCGAGCAGGCCCGCCGCCGCGACGCCGAACTGTACGTCGCCTACGGCTGGACCATGCCGGCGTACTCCCCGTACGCGGTCGCCTACAACTCGCTCATCGAGGACGTCATGCAGGAGGAGGCCCGCGCGGCGCGCGAGCGCGTCGTTCCGTGGCGGGAGAAGAACCTCGACGTGCGGATCACCGACGGGCACGCCTGCGAGCACCCCGTCTCGCTGCTGATCGAGGCCTCCAAGCAGGCGGACCTGGTCGTCGTCGGCTCGCGCGGGCGCGGCGGGCTGGCCGCGGCCGTCCTCGGCTCCGTCAGCCACGGCGTGCTGCACCACGTCATCTGCCCCGTCGCCGTCGTCCGTCCCCGAACGGAGGAGACATCATGACCGCTCCGACCGCCATCCGTGCCACCACGACCGCCCCGCGTGCCGTGCCGAAGGAAGGCGCGCGTCCCGCCGGCGAGCCTGCCGCGCAGACGAGGCCGGTCGCGGAGCTGACCGCCGAACAGGTGATGAGCCGCGTGCTGGTCGCCGTCGAGCCGGGGGAGTCGCCTCTCATGGCGTGGGAGCTGATGCGCCGCGCCGGCGTCCGCCACCTGCCGGTCGTCGAGGGGCGGCACGTGCTCGGCGTCCTGACCCGCGAGGAGCTCGCGGCGACCTGGTCCTGCGGGCCCCAGGAGCAGTCCGGCCGCCAGGTCGGCTCGCTGCTGACCGGCCGCCGCCGGCCGCGGGTCGAACCCGGGGACCCGCTGCACCGGGTCGCCGCCGTCATGCTGGACGCCGGGTGCGACGCGGTGCCCGTGGTCCACGCCGGCGGGATCGTCGGGCTGATCACCGCCGGTGACGTGCTCGCCGCCGTCGCCGGGCGCGTCAAGCCGTCCGGCGAGCCGGGCGAGCTCGTCACCGGCATGTTCCACCTCGAACCCATCCTTCCCTGATCAGGAGGCGCGGCATGCGCGCGCTCGTCGTCTACGAGTCGATGTACGGAAACACCCGGCGGATCGCCGAGGCCGTCGCGGAAGGATTGGCCGGGCGGATGCGGGCCGACGTGGTCGAGGTCGGCTCCGCGCCCGCCGCCGTCGGCGAGGACGTGACTCTCCTCGTGGTCGGCGGGCCCACGCACGCCTTCGCCATGACCCGCGCCACCACCCGCCAGTCCGCCGCCCAGGACGCCCCGGACGGGCTGGTGTCCCGGGGCGACGGCATCCGCGAATGGCTGTCCGGCCTGCGTACCGGCTCCGCCCGGCTGGCCGCGGCCGCCTTCGACACCCGCGTCGCCAAGCCCCGCCTGCCGGGGTCGGCCGCCCGCGGCGCCGCCAGACGGCTGCGCCGCCTCGGCGTCAGGAGCGCCGCGCCCGCCCACAGCTTCTACGTCATCGGGACGAAGGGGCCTCTCGTGGACGGCGAGCTGGACCGGGCCCGCGAGTGGGGCGAAACCCTCGCGGCCTCCTTCCCCGTCCCGGCCTCCTGAGGTCCCGGGGGCATCCTGCCCGTGTACGCGACAGGCGGTTGGATAGGTTGGGGCCGTGTCGCAGATCGATCACTCCGTCTCCACGTGGCAGCAGCCCTGCCCCGGCCCGGCGTCCCCCGAACGGGCCGCCCTGGTCGACGAGATCGCCCGGCGGGTGCTGGCCCTGGGCGACGGCCGTCTCCTGGTGGGGATCGACGGCCTGACCGCCTCGGGCAAGACCAGTTTCGGCCACGAGCTGGCCGCCTCCGTCGCCGCCGCCGGACGCCCGGCGCTGCGCGCCACGCTGGACGACTTCAAGCAGCCGTGGAAGGACCGCCACCTCTACGACAGGGAGTCCGGCGAGGGCTACTACCGCAACGCCTACGACTACGAGTCCGCCAGACGCCTGCTGCTGGACCCGTGCCGCTCCCCGTGGGCCGGCGCCTGCGCCCTGTGCTCGATCGACCCCCTCACCCAGGTGGACCACTCGGCGGTCGTCACGCCGCTCTCCCCGGACAGCGTGCTCATCGTGGACGGCGTGTTCGCCTTCCGCCCGGAGATCGACGCGTACTGGGACTACCGCGTCTGGATGCACATCGATGAGGAGCTGTCGGTCGCCCGCGGCGCCGCCCGCGACCAGGACTGGGCAGGCTCCGGCGCCGAGGCGATCCACCGTGACCGTTACCTGGTCGCCCAGCGCGTCTACCAGCGCGAGGCCGACCCGATCGCCCGCGCCGACGTCGTGATCGACAACACCGACTTCGCTCACCCGCTGACCAAAGACCCATGAAGTCGGGAGGAACGGCCCTGCCGGCACCACCGCGGGGTCGCCGACCATGGAGGCATGGAACAGATCGTGGTGGGCGTTGACGGCAGGGGCGGCGGCGACGCGGCCCTGATGTGGGCCGCGGGCGAGGCCCGGCGGGCGGGGGCGCGGCTGGTCGTCGTGCACGCCTGGGAGCCACGAGCCCGCGCGTTCGCCCCGTACGCGCGCCCCACGGGCGGGCACGGCACGGGCGGGCACGGCACCGGCGAACACGCGGAAGCGGTCCTGGAGCGGGCCGTCCTGCGGGCGCGTGCCGCCTATCCGGACGTGGCCGTGACCGGGCGGACCATCAGGGGCCGCCCGGAGGTGGTCCTGCGGCACGAGGCCCGGGCGGCGGCCCTCCTGGTGCTCGGCTCGGCCGCGCACCACGCGGGCGACGGCCGGCTGGGCGCGGTACTGCTCTCCTGCCTACGCTGGCCGCCCTGCCCCGTGGCCGTCATCGGCACCCCGCAACCGACGACCCCACAGCCCACCGCGCGTCAGCCGGTGGCGGCGGGCGCGGCGGCCCCCTGCTGAACCCGGCACGACAGCGCCCGCTCCGACAGGCGTACGCGCAGGACGAACCGGTCAACCTCCGATGGGCAGCGGTCGCGGGCCGCTCGCGCTGCTCGCCGTCGGCCTCGTACGTTCCCCGCACTGGGTGAAACGTTTGCCCGGTTGAAGGTCGAAGGTCCTGGCGGCGGGGTGACGTGCGGCCCTGCCCGGGTAGCTGCCGTCGGGTGAGCATGGAAGCGGACACCCCGGCGGGAAGCGGGCGGGAGGAGGCACGGGTGCTCACCCGCGCTCCCGTACTCGAGGAGGCTGGACATGGGCAGACACGTCGTCGCGGGCGTGGACGGATCCGACAGCGCTGCCCTGGCGCTGGACTGGGCGGCGGCGGACGCCGGGCGGCGCGGGCTGGCGCTGCGCGTGGTGTACGTGCGCGAGCCGTGGGCCGGCGAGTGGGTGACGTCCGAGGGGTACGATTCGCTGACCGTGCAGGTCGAGCGGCTGCTGGAACGCTCGGCGGCGCGCGCCCGCGAGCGGGCGCGCGACCTGGAGGTGACCACCGCGATGGTGACCGGCGCGGTCGTGGAGCGGCTGCGGACCGAGACCGAGACCGCCGACACCGTGGTCATCGGCAGCCGCGGACTCGGCGGGTTCGCCGGGCTGGTGCTCGGCTCGACGGGGCTCGGCCTGGCCAACCAGGCGCACGGTCCCGTCGTCGTCGTCAGAGGTCACTACCGCGTCTCCCATGACGAGGTGGTGGTCGGCTACGACGGCTCCGTGGACGCCGAGTGCGCGGTCGAGTACGCGATGGAACAGGCCCAGGCGCGCGGGGCGAGGCTGCGCGTCCTCCACGCCAAGCACCAGCCGGTCTCCTACCCGCACCCGGCCGGGTTCGGGCCGGTGCCGCCGCCCGGCATCGAGGACGAGATCCCGCAGCGGCTGCGGCCCTGGCTGGACAAGTACCCGAGAGTGCGGTCCGTGCAGACCGTGGTCTCCAAACACCCGGTGCCCGCGCTGGCCGCCGCGTCCCGCACGGCCGACCTGGTCGTGGTGGGCACGCGCGGGATGAGCGGGTTCACCTCCACGATGCTCGGCTCCGTCAGCCACGGGGTGCTGCACCACGCCCACTGCCCCGTCGCGGTGGTACGTCCCCGCGAAGCCCGGTCATGACCGTCATCGTCTCGCCGCCGCACCTGAGCGCCCAGGCCAGGCGAGACTGGGACACCCTGCAGGCCGTGACCGCCGGGGCGCCGCGGTTCGACCCGGAGCAGGCGGACCCGCTGCCCGACGCGGCGCGGCGCTGGGTGCTGCACGCCATCGCCCCGGGCACCCCGCTGCTGCGCTCGGTCGTGCTGCGCTCGCGCGGCGAGATCAAGCTCGGCACCTGGCGGCGCTTCCACGCCACCCAGGCGCTGGAGCCGATGGAGGGCTTCGTCTGGGCTGCCACCGCGTGGGTGGGGCTGCTACCGGTGCACGGCTTCGACCGCTACCACGGCGGCGTGGGGGAGATGCGCTGGCGGATGCTGGACGCGCTGCCCGTGATGTCCGGCTCCGACCACGACATCAGCCGCAGCGCCGCGGGGCGGCTGGCGAGCGAGTTCGTGCTGGTCCCCGCCGCCGCCCTGGACCCGCGCGTCCGCTGGAAGCACGTCGACAGGTACGAGGCCGTCGCGAGCATGCCGGTCGGCGACGAGGACTTCGACGTCAGGCTGGCCGTGGACGACGACGGCCGGTTGGCCGGCGTCACCGTCTCGCGCTGGGGCGACCCCGACGGCGGCGGCTACCGCCGGCACCCGTTCGGGGTGGAATGCGGGCGGGAGGCCACCTTCGACGGGTTCACCATCCCGGTGTGGCTGCGCGGCGGCTGGTGGCCGGGCACCGAGCGGCGGGCCGAAGGCGAGTTCATCCGCTTCACCGTCGAGGACGCCGTCTACCGTTAGCCGCCCCCGCCCGCCGGCGGTAGAACCCGGTGATGTCCTCGCGGCTCTCCTCGGGCGCCGCCCACAGGTCGAGGTTCGGCTCGGCGTCCGGCGCGAGGGCGGGGTCCAGCCAGGCCGGCGGCTCGGGCAGCCTCGCGCGTCTCCCGCAGGTAGTGGCGCAGGACGTCCTTGTCGTTCACAGGCCGTGGATCCGGCGGCCGGTGATCTGCTGCGGGATGATGCGGATGTAGAGCAGGCGCTCGCCGCCCGCCCACGGGGTCACGTCCGCGCCGATCACCTCGGCCACCTCCTCCTCGGGGACATGGTGGAACGGCCCCTGGACCAGCACGCTCCAGCCCTCGCGCTGCGCCTCGTCGATCTGGTCGATCTCGAAGCCGACGACGATCTCCACGCCTTCCATGCCGGTGCGCAGGTCGCGGTCCATCGCCCCGCCGTAGGAGGTGCGGAAGATGATCGCGCCCTGGTGGAGCTTGTAGTTGACGGGCAGGACCGTCGGGCCGTGGGAGCCGTTGAACGCCACCCGGCCGATGCCGCCCGGCGAGATCAGCCGCAGGCACTCCTCGCGGTCCAGCTTCTCCAGCGAGGGGGACGCCGCCGCCGGGCCACGGCCGGGAGGCCGCTCCCGGCCGCCGCCCAGCAGGTCGTCGGCCGTGGTGCCGAGGGCCTCAGCCAGCCGGTGGACGGTCTCGGACGTCGGGCTGGCCGGGGTCTCCTCCAGATACTCCACGTAGCCGGCGGACACCTTCGCCCGCTCGGCGACCTGTTCGCGAGTCAGCCCGAGGCGCTCGCGGTGATGCGCGATGCGGCGTCCGAGGTCGCCGGTGCCTGCCATGATCGTTCCCCCTTGGTCGAAGGTGAAGGTGCGGCCGGTGCCGCGGCCGGCCGTCTCGCCGTTGACCCGCACCATGCCGTCGCGGGCCTCGATCTCGAACCGTGTGCCGCGCACCAGGATGGGCAGGGACAGCGTGCCGAGCCGGTCGGGCAGGAGCGGGTCGAGACGCAGCCCGTCGTCACGCACCTCCAGCCCCAGATAGCACCGCTGCAACAGATCGAGCGTACCGGCCATCGCGCCGAGGTGGATGCCCTCCTCGGTCGTGCCGCCCTGCACGTCCTTGATGTCGCTCATCAGCGCCTCGACGAGCAGGTTCCACGACGTGGCCCGGTCGGTCGAGGCCAGCACCCACGCGTGCACCAGCGCGCTGAGCGTGGAGCCGTGGCTGGTCCGCTCCAGGTAGTAGGCGACCGTGCGCCGGACCAGGCCGGGATCGGCCGGATAGCCGAGCCGGTCCAGGATGCCGAGCAGCTCGTCACCGCTCAGCAGGTAGAACAGCATCAGCGTGTCGGCCTGCTTGGCCGCCTTGTAGCGGTTGACGTCGTCGCCCTCGGCCTCCAGCGCCCGGTCCAGGCGGCGCACCCCGCGGTGGCGTTCCCAGTCGAGCTCGGGCAGGTCGGCGTAGCCGGTGAACTGGCTGATCACCCCGTCGTGGAAGTCGACCCGCATGCGGCGGGTGATGTCGGCCCAGCGGGCCGGCTCCCGGGAGCCCACGGCCGGCACCGAGGGGGCGATCTCCAGCGCCCGCAGGAGCAGCCACACCGTCATGACGTTGGTGTAGGCGTTGTTGTCCAGCCCGGGGGAGCCGGCGTCCGGATAGCCCGTCTGGTACTCGTCGGGGCCCATCACGCCGCGGATCTCGTACCGGCCGGAGGCGGGGTCGAGCACGGCGAGCGAGGCGAAGAACCGGGCGATCTCGATGAACAGCTCCGCGCACCAGTCCGGCATCGAGCCGGTGACCAGGTGGTACTGCCACACGTTGTAGGCGATGGCCAGGCCGACGTGCCGCTGCAGATGGGAGGCGTCGGGCAGCCAGCGGCCCGACTCGGGGTTGAGGTGCAGCGTCTGGGTCTCCTCGCGCCCGTCGCTGCCGCTCTGCCAGGGGAACATCGCGCCGTCGTACCCCTCGGCGCGGGCGGCCGCGCGCGCCTCGTCCAGCCGCCGCCACCGGTAGCGCAGCGCGCCGCGGGAGACGTCGGGGAAGCGCAGGTTGAGCCACGGCAGGACGAACAGCTCGTCCCAGAAGACGTGCCCCCGGTACGCCTCGCCGTGCAGGCCGCGCGCGGGCACCCCGGCGTCGAGGTCGGCGGTGTGCGGCGACATCGTCTGCAGCACGTGGAACACGTGCAGGTGGATGGCCTGGGCGATCTCCGGCTCGGTGACGTCCATGCGGGCGCGGTCCCACAGGCGGTCCCAGGCGGTGGTGTGGCGGGCCAGCAGCTCGTCGAAGCGGGGCGCCAGCCGGGCCCGCCGGACCGCGGCCGAGCGGGGGTCGTGGATGGCGGGGTCGCGCGAGGTCAGCAGCGCCACCACCTTCGTCACGGCGGCCGTCTCGCCCTCGACCAGGTCGAGCACGTGGCAGGAGGTCACCCGGGCCGGCTCCGCGGTGAGCTCCTGCTTCGCGGGCGCGTCCACCCGGGCGGCCAGCGCGACCGTGATGCCCGAACCGCGGGTGGTGACGGTCAGCCAGCCCAGGTCGTCCTCGACGCCGGTCGCGTGCCCGGTCAGGTGGTCGCCGCGCAGGTCGCGATAGCGGGCCACGCCGTCGTTGCGGACGTCGCCGTCGACGGCGGACAGGACACGCAGCGGGCCCGACCAGTTCTCCGCCGTGAACGTGGTCTCCAGCGCCGCGAGCGCGCTGTCGGCCATCGACACGACGCGCCGCTGCCGCACCCGGGTGATCCGGCCCTGCGGGTCGCGCCAGCGCAGGTCGCGCGTCAGGACACCGGCGTGCATGTCGAGCGCGTGGTGGTACTCCAGCAGGTCGGAGTCCTCCGGGTGGAAGTAGTCGCAGCCCGGGGTGGCGAACGTCAGCGGCAGCCAGTCGGGCAGGTTGACCAGGTCCTCGTTGGTCACGGTCTTCCCGGCGACGGGGGAGGTGAGCCGGTTGTAGACGCCGGCCGCGTACGTGCCGGGCGTGCGGCGCAGGCCGTCGGGGGTGGCGCCGCGGGTGGCGAACCGCCCGTTGCCGAGCGTGCACAGCGCCTCGCGCAGTCTTTCACCGTCCGGGTCGAAGCCCTCGTAGGCCAGGATCCACGGCGTCATCGGCGGCCCACCGGCACGCGCCCGGCCACGGTCACCTCGGCCAGGTCGTGCACGACGACGTCCGCGCCCGCCCGGATCATCGCCTCCGCCTGCGCCTTGGCCCGGTCGACGGCCACCACCAGCTCGAAGCCGCCCCTGCGGCCGGCCTCCACGCCCGGCAGCGCGTCCTCCACGATCGCCACCTCGGCGGCGGGCAGCCCGAGCCGGTGCGCGGCCTCCCGGAACAGCGCCGGGTCCGGCTTGCCGGGAAAGCCCAGCCGGGCCGCGTCGTTGCCGTCGACCAGCACGTCGAACAGGTGGAGCAGGCCCGAGGACGAGATGACCGCCCGGCAGTGCCGGCTCGCCGAGACCACCGCCGTGCGGCAGCCCCGGTTGCGCAGCTCGTGCAGCAGCGCCACGGTGGACGGGAAGGCGGCCACGCCGTGCTCGGCGATCTGCCGTACGAACAGCTCGTCCTTGGCCATGCCCAGCCCGTGCACGGTCGGGGCGCCCGGCTCGTCCTCAGGGCCGCCCTCCGGAAGCGTGATGCCGCGCGAGGCCAGGAAGGTGCGCACGCCGTCCAGGCGTGGTCGCCCGTCGACGTAGCGCAGGTAGTCGTCGCGGATGTCGAACGGCGCGGAACGGCCGCGGAGGAAGCGGTCGAAGACGTGCTTCCACGCGGCGGCGTGCACTCTCGCGGTGTCGGTGACCACGCCGTCGGTGTCGAAGACCACGGCGCGCAGCGTGTTGAGATCGATCGCGGCCATGGCAAGACGCTACCCCCGAGCAGGCAGGACATCCATGGCCGTTCGCCTCGCCCTGATGTGACCTCCGGCCCTGCCGGGGAGGCCCCGGCACGCGGTGTCATGAAAGGGACACGAGGAGGCACATCATGATCGTTGTAGGTGTCGACGGCTCCGTGACCTCGCGGGCCGCTGTGGAGTGGGCGGCCGGCGACGCGTTCCGGATGCGCGAGCCGCTCCGGCTCGTGTACGCCGTTGACCGCGCCCCGTACCAGATCACCAGGTTCCCCGCCGGCGTCGCGCCCGACGCGCTGCAGAGGGCCGGGCAGAAGGCGCTGGCCGAGGCGGTGGCGCTGGTGCACGAGCGCCAGCCGACCGTCGAGGTGACCGCCGAGACCGTCGAGGGGTCGCCGGCCGGGGTGCTGCGCGAACTTGACGGGTCGGCGGTCGAGATCGTCGTCGGCAGCCGCGGGCTGGGCGGCCTGTCCGGCGCGCTGCTCGGCTCCGTCAGCACGCACGTCGCCGGGCACGCGCACCGGCCCGTGGTGGTCGTGCGCGGCGAGCGGTTCGCGCCGCGCGGGGAGGTCGTGGTCGGGGTGGACGACTCGCACGAGTGCGAAGCGGCGCTCGGTTACGCCTTCGAGCAGGCCAGGCTCCGGGGCGCCCGGCTGCGCGCTTTGCACGCCTGGCAGCTCCCGGTGCACGCCTTCGCGCCCGAGGTCTCGTACGACCTGGACGAGATCGGCGAGGCCAGGCGGCAGGCCGTCAGCGACCGGCTGGCGGCGTTCAGGGAGAAGTACCCGCAGGTGGACGTCGTCGAGGACGTGCGGTCGGGGCGGCCGGTCGAGGAGCTCGCCGACGCCTCCGCCGGCGCGGACCTGGTCGTCGTCGGATCGCACGGCCGCGGCGCGGTGGCCTCGGCGCTGCTCGGCTCCGTCAGCCGGGGCGTGCTGCACCAGGCCCGCTGCCCCGTCGCGGTGGTCCGGTCCTAGGTCCCGGCGGGATGGGACCTTCGCCGCTGCCGGTGGCCGGCCCCATGACCGATCGTGGAAGTGGAAGGAGAGGCATCATGACCATTCACGTCAGGGACGTCATGGGGCGGGTCGCCATCGCGGTGCTCGAGGACGCGTCCTTCAGCGACATCATCGGCGCCATGAAACGCTACGCCGTGGGCGCCGTCACCGTCATCGACGCCGACCGCCGCCCCGTCGGCGTGGTGTCGGAGGATGACCTGCTGCTCAAGGAGATCGACCCGGTACGGCACAGCGTGTCCATCTTCGAGGGCCCGCGGCAGCGGCTGGAACACCAGAAGGCCGCCGGGGTCAGGGCCCGCCAGCTGATGACCTCCCCGGCCGTCACCGTCACCCCCGGCATGACCGTCAGGGACGCCGCCCGGGTCATGCACGACCGGCGCATCAAGCAGGTGCCGGTGATCGACCCGGTCACCGGCCGCATCGCCGGCACCCTGCACCAGCGCGACGTGCTGCGGGTCTTCACCCGCCCGGCCGCCGAGGTCGAGGCCGACGTACGCGCCCGGCTGCCGGAGGGCGACTTCACCGTCCGCGTCGAGCAGGGTGTCGTCACCCTCGGCGGCCGGGTGCGGTGGACCTCCGAGGCCGTCGCGCTCGTGGCGGCCGTCCGGGCCGTGGAGGGCGTCGTGGACGTCGTCTCCGAGCTCGAACACGACAAGGGAGACCTGATGGTCGTCCCGCCGCTGATGTGAGAGAGAACGCGGAAGGGGGGCCGCCCGGCCGGGCGGCCCCCCTTCCGGCGTGTCAGCGCATGCGGCGCAGCAGTGGCGACGGCGGCGCCTGGGCCGGGGCGACCCGGATCCGCACGTCCACCGCCGCCGCGTCGTCCGGCGTCACGATGACCGGGTTCAGGTCCAGCTCGGCGACCTCGGGCAGATCCTCCAGCAGGCGGCTGATCCGGGCGATCTGCCCCGACAGCGCCTCCACGTCGGCCGGCGGGGAGCCGCGGTAGCCGTACAGCAGCGGCGCGCACCGCAGCTCCCCGATCAGCTCCCTGGCCGCGGCCGCGCCCACCGGCGGCACCCGGAACGCGCGGTCGGCCAGCAGGTCGGCCGTCACGCCGCCCATCCCGACCATGACCAGCGGCCCGAACGTCGGATAGTTGACCCCGCCGACGATGATCTCCACCCCGGCGGGGAGCATCCGCTGCACGATCGCGCCGGTCATCTCCGCCCCGATCCGGGCGGACATGTCCTGGTAGGCGTCGCGTACGTCCGCGGCCGTCTTCAGGTCCAGCCGGACGCCGCCGACGTCGCTCTTGTGCACCGGCCCCGTCACCTTGAGCACCGCGGGCAGCCCGACGCGGCCGGCGGCCTCGGCCGCGGCGTCGGCGTCGTGCACCGGCACCGCCTCGGCCACGTCGACGCCGTAGCAGGCGAGCAGCCGGTTGGCCGCGGCGGGGGAGAGCCACCCGCCGTCGGGGTTCTCGTGCAGATGCGCCCGTACGATCTCCTCGGCGGACTCCACGTCGGCGGCGGGCGGCTCCTCGTGCTCGGGCAGGGGGCGCTCGCGCCACTCGGCGTACCGCGCGGCCTGGGTCAGCGCCTTGATGGCCTGCTCGGGGAAGGCGTAGCTGGGCACCCTGCCGTCGATGACGCCGTCGTGACCGACCACGCAGGCCAGCACGGGCTTGGCGGAGCCGGCCGCGGCGGCCGCGATGGCCTCGCGCGTCTTCTCCAGCCCGGAGCCGAACGGCGGCGTGTAGACCACGAGGACCGCGTCCACCGCGTCCGAGCCCGCGGCCGCCTCGATGGCCGCGCCGAGCTCCGCCGCGCTCGCGTCGGCGGTGAGGTCGACGGGGTTGCCGACGGCGGCGTTCCCGCGCGCCTCGATCAGCCCGGCCGGCAGCTCCGGCACCGACAGCCCGGCCGCCTCGCACGCGTCGGCGGCCATCGCCTCCGGCCCGCCGGAGTTGCCGACGATGGCCACCCGCCGCCCGGCGGGCAGCGGCTGCGTGGACAGCAGCCGGGCGGTGTCGATCAGCTCGTGCACGCTGTCGAGCCGGATCACGCCGGAGGCGCGCACCAGCGCGTCCACGGCCACGTCCGGGGTGGCGGCGGCCGCCGTGTGGGAGCGGACCGCCCGGTCGCCGGCGCCCGTGCGGCCGCTCTTGACCAGCAGGATCGGCTTCTTGCGGCCGACCCGCCCGGCGATGCGGGCGAACTTGCGCGGGTTGCCGAACGACTCCAGGTACAGCGCGACGACGTCGGTGTTCGGGTCGTCCTCCCAGTACTCCAGCAGGTCGTTGCCGCTCACGTCGGCCTTGTTGCCGACGGACACGAACATGGACACGTCCAGCCGCTCCAGCAGCGCGGCCGCCACCGCGCCCGACTGCGACACCAGCCCGACCCGGCCCTCGGTCGGGGTGACGGGCAGGAAGCTGGCGTTGAGCCGGGCGTGGCTGTTGACCACGCCCAGGCAGTTCGGGCCGATCAGCCGGATGCCGGCCCCCCGGCACACGCGCAGGATCTCCACCTCGGCTCCCGGCCGGCCCGCCTCGGCGAACCCGGAGGTCAGCACGATGAGCCCGGCCACCCCCGCCTCGGCGCAGTCGCGGGTCACGCGCAGCACGTGCTGGGCGGGCACCGCCACGATGGCCAGGTCGACGGGGCCCGGCGCGTCCAGGACGCTCGGGTAGGCGGTCAGGCCGGCGATCTCGCCGGCGCTCGGGTTGACCGGGTAGACGGGGCCGGCGAAGCCGCCGTCGACGAGGTTGCGCAGCGCCGTGTGCCCGACGGACGACGGGTCACGGGAGGCGCCGATCACCGCGACGGAGCGCGGACGCAGCACCCGGTCCAGCGAGGCGCGCTCCGCCGCGTGGTCGCGGGCCTCGATCTCGGCCCGCAGCCGCGGCGTGACGCGCGCGTCGACGACCATGTGCAGGCTGCCGCCGGCGAACTCGTGGGTGGTGTCGAGCCCCAGGTCGCGCAGCACGTTGATCATCGGGCGGTTCTCGGCCAGCACGTCGGCGACGAGCGTGCGCACCCCGTTGGCGGCGGCGTTGACCGCCAGGTGCTCCAGCATGAGCGTGCCGAGGCCGTTGCCGTGCACCGCGTCGTCCAGCAGGATCGCCAGGTCGGCGCTGCCGTCACCGGCCGGGATGTACTCGGCGACCGCGACCAGCCGATCCCGGACGGTCGCCACCAGCGCGTGCCCGGCCCATTCCGGGCCGGTGACGCGGTCCATGTAGGCGTGCGCGGTGGCCCGGCCCCCGGTGAAGAAACGCAGGTACGCCGAGCGCTCGGACGAGCGGTCCACCAGCTCGTGCAGCGCCTCCCGGTCGCCGGGGCGTAGCCGGCGCAGGTGGGCGATGCCGCCGTCGCGGAGCAGGACGTCGTATCCGTCAAGCATCTTGCCTCTCCAGTTCGCTTGCTGGGCGGCGCGGGCTACCCGGCACCTGAGGTCCGTAACCCAGCCTAATGATCATCTGGGCGTGGCCCCGACGGTGGTGCGGGTCCCTGCGCCGGCGCATGTCGCGCAGGTCGAGCGGCTGGTTCAGGAACGAGGCGGACAGCCCGTGCCTGGTCGCGGTCAGCAGTACTCTCTGCAATGCCTGCCCGGCGCGCAGCCAGTCGATCGGCCGGTCGCCCTGCGTGGTCAGCACCACCAGCTGCGGGTGCTCCTCGAACCGCGCGTCCCGCTCGTGCCGGCCGAAGTCGCGCACCGGCGCCGGGTCCCTGGCCGGGCGCGGGCCGTGCGCGTAGGCGGGCACCCCGTCGAAGCGGGCCCCCGGCATGGTCCACGCCGCCAGCTCCGCCTGATAGTCGTGGTCGCGGGACAGCTCGTCCTCGGCCAGCGCCACGTGGTCCAGCATCTCGGCCACGCCCTCGGCGTCCAGCGGCACCAGGCTCGCGCCCTCGCGTGAGGCGGCGATGCGCAGGTCGCCGAGCACCGACGGCGGCACCGGCCGGTCCGAGAACGGCTCGCGGCTGGTGCGGCGCACCGGGATCAGCTCGTACAGCTCGCGGTTCTCGCCGCGGACCGGGCGGGCGTCGGCGGTGCGCACGGCGGCCATCAGCAGCGGGTGCTCCGCCGGATCCGGCAGCAGCCACACGATGGGACGGCGGCCCACGTAGCGCACCGCCAGCCGCAGGTTGAACAGCGCGGCCCCGCAGCTCACCATCATGGAACGGCCGCGCGGGTCGGCGACCCGCAGCCTGCGGTCGGGGTCGGCCAGCAGCTCGATGCGCCGGCCGGGCACGACGTGGAAGCGCCACGGCTGGGTGTTGTAGACCGAAGGCGCCTGACCGGCCGCGAAGAGCAGCCGCCGGACGCCGAGGTCGGCGCTGACGAGGGTAGGGGACATGACGCACCTCCTGCCTCCGAATCTGGCGGAGCCCCCGTGCCGTCAGGCAGAGCCGGAGGACCTTCGCGCGGGTGTCCAAAGTCCCTGCCCCCGGCGAGGGCCGTCCGGCCTGGCCGAAGGTCCTCGCGGGCGAGGCCGGCGGACCCTACACAGCGCCTCTGACCTGCCGCGATGCTGGCCCGCATGGATGTGCTCGATCTCTCCCGGTGGCAGTTCGGCATCACGACCGTCTACCACTTCCTGTTCGTGCCGCTCACCATCGGTCTGTCGATCCTCGTGGCGGGATGGCAGACCGCGTGGTACCGCACGAAGAAGCCCGAGTACCTGCGCCTCACCAAGTTCTTCGGGCGGCTCTTTCTCATCAACTTCGCCATGGGCGTGGTCACCGGCATCGTGCAGGAGTTCCAGTTCGGCATGAACTGGAGTGACTACTCCAGGTTTGTCGGGGACGTCTTCGGGGCGCCGCTGGCGATGGAAGGGCTCATGGCGTTCTTCCTGGAGTCGACCTTCCTCGGGCTGTGGATCTTCGGCTGGGACAAGCTGCCGCCGAAGGTCCACCTGGCCACGATCTGGACGGCCGCCATCGGCACCAACATCTCCGCCTACTTCATCCTGGCGGCCAACTCCTGGATGCAGCACCCGGTCGGCTACACGATCAACAACGGCCGCGCCGAGCTCACCGACATCTGGGCCGTGCTCACCAACCCGACCACGCTGGTGACCTTCCCGCACGTGATCTTCGGCGCGTTCCTCACCGCCGCCGCGTTCGTGCTCGGCGTCAGCGCCTGGTTCCTGCTGCGCAAGAGGGAGACCTCCCTGTTCCGTCCGGCCATGCGCCTGGGGATGGCCGTCGCCCTGGTCTCGGCCGCCGGCGTGTCCTTCACCGGACACTGGCAGGCCCAGCTGATGACCGAGCAGCAGCCGATGAAGATGGCCGCCGCCGAGGCGCTGTGGGAGGACGAGAAGGCCGCCGGCTTCTCCCTGTTCGCCGTCGGCGACGTGGAGAACGGCCGCAACCACGTCAATCTGCAGATCCCGTACGGGCTGAGCATCCTGGCCACCAACACCCCCGACGGCGAGGTCGAGGGCATCAACGACATCCAGAAGCGCTACGAGGCCATGTACGGGCCCGGCGACTACGTGCCCGCGGTCGGGATCGCGTACTGGTCCTTCAGGCTCATGATCGGGTTCGGCATGCTGGCCGCCGGGCTCGCCCTGCTCGGGCTCTGGCTGACCAGGAAGGGACGGCTGCCCGAACGGCCGTGGTTGTACCGGCTGGCCGTCCTCGGCATCGGGCTGCCGTTCCTGGCCAACACCATGGGCTGGATCTTCACCGAGATGGGCCGCCAGCCGTGGACGGTGTTCGGCCTCATGCGCACCGCCGCCGCCGTCTCGCCCGGCGTCGACGTCACCTCCGTCGCCATCACCCTGGTCGGCTTCACCCTGGTGTACGCGGTCCTCGCCGTCATCGAGGTCCGGCTGCTGGTCAAGTACATCAAGCTCGGCGCCGAGGAACAGCCGGAAGCCGAGCCCGCGGCCCCCGCCCTGAGCTACTGAGGATCACCCCATGGAAACGTTCTGGTTCCTGCTCATCGCCGTTCTGTGGACGGGCTACTTCGTCCTGGAGGGCTTCGACTTCGGGGTCGGCATCCTGATGCCGTTCGTGGCCCGCGGCGAGGCTCAGCGGCGCACCGTCGTGCGGACCATCGGGCCCGTCTGGGACGGCAACGAGGTGTGGCTGCTCGTGGCCGGCGGCGCCACCTTCGCCGCCTTCCCCGAGTGGTACGCCACCCTGTTCTCCGGTTTCTACCTGCCGCTGTTCCTCATCCTGCTGGCGCTGATCCTGCGCGGTGTGGCGCTGGAGTACCGGAACAAGAGCGACAGCCAGAAAGGGTGGGACCGGGCCTTCTTCTGGGGCTCGCTCGGTCCGGCCGTGCTGTGGGGAGTGGCGTTCGCCAACATCGCCGCCGGGGTGCCGCTGGACGCCGACCACGAGTACACCGGCACCCTGTTCACCCTGCTGAACCCGTTCGCGCTGCTCGGCGGGCTGGCCACGCTGCTGCTGTTCGCCCAGCACGGCGCCGTGTTCCTGGCCCTGCGGACCACGGGCGAGCTGCGCGAGCGGGCCAGGAGGATCGCCCGTGTGCTCGGCCCGCTCACCGTCGTGGCCGCGGCCGCGTTCCTGGTGCTGCTCGGCAGCGACAAGCCGGCCTACTGGGTGATCACCGGCGTGGCCGCCGCCGCGCTCGTCGCGTCGCTCCTGGCCACCGTGCGCGGCCGGGACGGCTGGGCGTTCACCGGCAGCGCGCTGGCCATCGCCGCCCTGGTGGCGGCCCTGTTCACCGCGCTGTTCCCGAACGTGATGCCCGCGCTCGACCCGGCCAACAGCCTCACCATCACCAACGCCGCCTCCAGCCCCTACACCCTTACGGTGATGACCTGGGTGGCGGTCATCTTCACCCCGGTGGTGCTCGTCTACCAGGGCTGGACGTACTGGGTCTTCCGCCGCAGGCTGACCGGGGCGTGAGACGGTGCGCAACGGCGGGACCTCAGGCCCTGCCCGGCCGCCTCCCGGTGTGATGCGCTGGGTTATCGTCAGTTGGAGGTGGAGTCATGAACCGTCCGGCCAGCCGCTCGCCCAAGGCGGCCGTGGAAGCCGCGGTCGAGGCCGCCCGCTGGGCGCCGTCGGTGCACAACACCCAGCCGTGGACCTTCGCCGTCACCGGTGAGGAGATCAGCCTGCGCGCCGACGCCGAGCGCCGGCTGCGCTTCGGCGACGCCGAGGGCCGCGAGATGATCGTCAGCTGCGGCGCGGCCCTGTTCACCATGCGGACCGCGATGCGCCGGGCCGGGTACGAGCCGGACGTGCGGGTCATGCCCGACCCCGACCGGCCCGCGCTGCTGGCCGTCGTCCGGGTCGGCGCCGAGTCCGACCCCGACGAGCGCACCTCGGTCCTCGCCGCCGAGATCGAGCGGCGGCGCACCCACCGGGCCGGGTTCACCGGCCTGCCGGTGCCCGACCGGCTGGTCGAGGCGCTGGTCAAGAGCGCCGCCGCGGAGGGCGCCCGGCTCACCCCCGTGGTCGCGCCCGACGCGGTCACCGTGGTCGCCGCGCTCACCCAGGCCGCGCAGGGCGTGCAGGCGCAGGACCGGCGCTTCACCCTGGAGCTGATCCGCTGGGCCCGCCCGCCGGGCAGCACCCGCACGGACGGCGTGCCCGCCGGCGCCTACCCCCGCGATCCGGTCCGCACGCAGCCGCACTTCGCCCAGCGCGACTACTCCTGGCGCCACCAGTGGGGCAGTGAGACCGGCGACGCCGGCGACACCGGCACCGGCGTCGTGGCCCTGCTGACCACGCCGGGCGACACCCGCGAGGACTGGCTGGCCGCGGGCCAGTCGCTGCAGCGCGTCCTCCTGCACGCCTCCGCGTACGGGGTCAGCGCCGCCTTCCACACGCAGGTGCTGGAGATGCGCCATCTGCGCGAGTTCCTGCGCGAGGAGCTGTGCTCCGGTGAGTACCCGCAGATGATCATGCGGCTGGGCATCACCTTCGACGACAAGGACGCCGTACGGCGCCCGGTGGAGGACCTGCTGGGCTGAAGTGCCCGCCGGGCGGGGGACCAAGGTCACCACGCGGGAGGCCGTCCGGCACTGCCTGGGAAAGGGTTCGAAACGGTGTGATGGGGATGTGAGGGAAAGACCAGCCCGACCTGAAAGGGGCCCGTCATGGCCACCACCACCCCCGCCAAGCCCGTCCACACGACCCTGACCGCCGACGGCAGACGCCCCGTCGACTACGTCTGGGCCATCGCCAGGATCGCGCTGGGCTGGACCTTCCTGTGGGCGTTCCTCGACAAGACCTTCGGCCTCGGCTTCGCCACCACCGCCGAGAAGGCGTGGCTGGCGGGCGGCAGCCCCACCACCGGCTTCCTGAAGGGCACCGAGGAGAACGCGCTCGGCGGCTTCTTCACCGCACTCGCCGGTCAGCCCTGGGTCGACTGGCTGTTCATGGCCGGACTGCTCGGCGTCGGCGCCGCGCTCATGCTGGGCGTGGGCCTGCGGGTGGCCGCCGTCGCCGGTGGCCTGATGCTGATGCTCATGTGGGCGGCCGCGCTGCCCCTGACCACCAACCCGTTCATGGACGACCACATCATCTACACGATCGTCCTCGCCGGTCTGGCCCTGGCCAACGCCGGCACCACCCTCGGCCTGGGCAACCTGCCGATCATCCAGCGGAACCCGTACCTGCGCTGACCTCCCGCCTCATCAGCACCGTCATCAGCACCGCCGCGCCCGCCCCCACCGGGGGTGGGCGCCCGTCGTGTGCGGGTGCGAGACTGACCCTTATGAGGGAGAGTGAGCAGAGCCCGTTGCTGCCCAGCATGCGTCTCGACGACCTCCTGGCGGAGCTGCAGGTGCGCCTGCAGGCGGTGCTGGCCACCCGCGACCGGGTGCATGCCCTGATGGAAGCGGTCGTCTCGGTGGGCAGCGACCTCGACCTGGAGACCGTGCTGCGGCGCATCGTGGAGACCGCCACCAGGCTCGTCGACGCCACCTACGGGGCGCTGGGCGTGGTCGGCCAGGAGAGCACTCTCATCCAGTTCATCCCGGTCGGGCTGAGCGAGGAGGAGATCGCCAAGATCGAGCACTGGCCCCACGGGCTCGGCCTGCTCGGCCTGCTCATCAAGGACGCCAGGCCGCTGCGGATGGGCCGCATCTCCGACCATCCCGAGTCCTACGGCTTCCCGCCCGGCCACCCGCCCATGGGCACCTTCCTGGGCGTGCCCGTACGGGTGCGCGACGAGGTGTTCGGCAACCTCTACCTGACGGAGAAGCGCGGCGGCGGCGAGTTCGACGAGGAGGACGAGGCCATCGTCATCGCGCTGGCCACCGCCGCCGGCGTCGCCGTCGAGAACGCCCGCCTGTACGAGGAGACGCGGCGGCGCGAGACCTGGCTGCAGGCCTCCTCCGAGATCACCACCCGCCTGCTGTCCGGCGCCGCCCCGCACGAGGTGCTCAGCATGATGGCGACCCGCGCCCACCAGATGACCGGCGCCGACCTCGTCCAGGTCCTGCTGCCGGGTCCCGACGGGAAACGGCTGCACGTCGAGTACGCCGAGGGCGACGGCGGCCAGGAGACCACCGGCATCACCTTCGGCCTCGACGACAGCCCGGCCGGCCAGGTGTTCCGCACCGGCCACGCCGCCACCGCCGACGACCTGCACGACCGCGACTCCGAGCTGCGCGAGCTGGGCTACGGCCCCGAGCTGCTGATCCCGCTCGGCTCCGGCCAGACGGTGCGCGGCGTGCTGGCCCTGGCCAAGTGGAGCGGTCGGCTGCCCTTCAGCGCCGCCGACCTGCGCATGCTGGAGGCGTTCGCCGGCCAGGCCGCCATCGCGCTGGAGCTGGCCGAGACGCGCCGCCACGCCGAGCGGCTCGGCCTGCTCGAAGACCGCGACCGCATCGCCAAGGACCTGCACGACGTCGTCATCCAGCGGCTGTTCGCGATCGCGATGACGCTCATGAGCACCGTCCGCCTGGTCGACCGGCCCGAGGCGTCCAACCGGCTCCAGCAGGCCGTCAACGAGCTGGACGAGACCATCCGCCAGATCCGCTCCACCATCTTCGCCCTCCAGGCCACCCCCGAGACCACCGGGCCCACCCTGCGCGGCCGGATCGTCGACCTGGTCGAGTCGGCCCGCGGCCACCTCGGCTTCATGCCCGGCCTGCGGATGGAGGGCCAGATCGACAACCAGGTGCCGGAGGAGGTCGCCGAGCAGGTGCTCGCCGTGCTGCGCGAGATGCTCTCCAACATCGTCAGGCACGCCAAGGCCAGCAGGGCAGGCGTGGCGGTGGAGGTCACGGGCGACGGGCTGACGCTGACCGTGCACGACAACGGGGTCGGCATCCCCGCCGAGGGCCGCCGCAGCGGCCTGCGCAACCTGGAAGAGCGCGCCACCCGGCTGGGCGGCACGTTCGAGATCAGCTCTCCGGACGAGGGAGGGGCGTCGCTGCGCTGGCGTGTCCCCCTATGATGCGCCGGCCGCTGATCTGCTCGGCCTCGACCACGATGTAGTGGTCCTTGCTGCCGGGCGCCCACGGGGTCAGCGGCAGCGAGGCCAGGCGCGACATCTCGCCGGGATCGGTCACGGCGCGCGCGTGCCCGACGGCGGTCACGGACCAGCCGGTGCGCAGCTCCGGGTCGAACTCGTCGACCTCGAAGGCCACGACGGACTGCCGGGTGGCGGCGGCCAGCTTGGAGCCGATGCCGGTACGGATGACGATCCGCTCGCCGTCCAGCAGGAACGCCACGGGCTGCACCGCGGGAAGG
Organism: Nonomuraea harbinensis; assembly: GCF_019396385.1. Classification (GTDB taxonomy): domain Bacteria; phylum Actinomycetota; class Actinomycetes; order Streptosporangiales; family Streptosporangiaceae; genus Nonomuraea; species Nonomuraea ferruginea. Next base: position 49,473 of record NZ_JAHKRN010000019.1, read on the forward strand.
GCGCGATCGGTGAAGACGATCCGCCCGATGGGCGGCGACGACATCAAACGCAGGCACTCCTCCCGGGAGAGCACCTGCAGGCCGGACGAATCGAGTTGCATGGGACCCAGCATTCCCCATCGGGAACGCACGTCATTAGGGGCGAAGGTCCCTTCATTCGCCCCGACCGGCACGAAGGCGTGCCGCCAGCGCCGCGGCCTGGGTGCGCCGCTGCATGTTGAGCTTGGACAGCAGGTTGGACACGTAGTTCTTGACCGTCTTCTCGGCCAGGAACAGGCGCTCGCCGATCTGCCGGTTGGTCATCCCCTCGCCGATCAGGTCGAGGATGTGGCGTTCCTGCTCCGACAGGGCGGCCAGCGGGTCCTGCTTGGCGGCCTGGTCGCGCAGCCGCTGCAGCATCGCCGCGGTGGTCTGCGGGTCCAGCAGCGACTGGCCGGAGGCCACGGTGCGCACCGCGCCCACCAGGTCGGAGCCGTGGATCTGCTTGAGCACGTAACCGGCGGCTCCCGCCATGACCGCGTTGAACAGCGCCTCGTCGTCGGCGTACGACGTCAGCATCAGGCACGCCAGGCCGGGCACCTTGGAGCGGACCTCGCGGCACACGTCGACGCCGTTGCCGTCGGGCAGGCGCACGTCGAGCACGGCCACGTCCGGCCGGAGCGCCGGGATCCTGCCCACCGCCGACTCGGCGGTGCCGGCCTCGCCGATGACCTCGATGTCGTCCTCCGAATCGAGCAGGGCGGCGACACCGCGCCGGACCACCTCGTGATCATCGACAAGGAACACGCGAATCATGCCTCCGACGTTAGCACCATCACCCTGGACCGGAAGAGGCTTAGGTCCCCTTCGACCCAGGCAGTACGGCCCTGTCCGTCGCCCCGGACCCCGTCGGACCATGAAAACAAGGGCCCGCGTCCCGGCTGAGGATCTTGCCGGGGATAAGGTCGGGACCAGGGGAGAGGAAGGACACGTACATGATCATCGTAGGGGTCGACGGGTCGAGGGCCGGGCTGGAAGCCACGGCGTGGGCCGCCAGGGAGGCGGCGCTGCGCGAGGTGCCGCTGACGATCGGGCACGCCATCGCCGGCTGGGCGGTCGAGACCGGCGCCGGCGGCCGCTACGCCGAGGTCGCGGCGTGGATGCGGCAGGGCGGCGAGTCCGTGCTGGCCACGGCCGCCGAGCGGGCCCGGCGCGAACGGCCGGGCATCTCCGTGAAGACCGTCCTGCTGCCCGGCGACCCGCGCGGCGCCCTGATCGACGCCGCGCGCGAGGCCCAGCTGCTCGTCGTCGGCAGTCACGGGCTCGGCGCCGTGCGCGGCCTGCTGGTCGGCTCGGTCGCGCACGGCGTGGCCGGCCAGGCCACCTGCGACGTCGTCGTCGTCCGCGAGCTGCCCGCACAGCCGCGCGACGAGGTCGTGGCCGGCGTCGACGGCTCGCCCGCCTCCAGCCGCGTGCTCGGTTTCGCCTTCGCCGAGGCGGAGCTGCGCGGCCACGCCCTGCGCGTCGTGCACGCCTGGTCCTGGACCGGCCTCGAGCCGTCCGACGGCGAGGGACCCGAACGGGCCGTGCTGCGCGACGCGCTCGCCGGCCACCGCGAGAACCACCCCGGCGTGCACGTCATCGAGGAGATCGTCCAGGGACACCCCGTCGAGGTGCTCAGGGAGGCCGCGACCGGCGCCGGACTGCTCGTCGTCGGCACCCACGGCTACGGCACGTTCGCCGGCATGGTGCTCGGCTCGGTCAGCCAGGCGATGCTCCAGCACTCCCCGGCACCCCTCGCCGTGGTCCGGTGCCGCACCGAGGCCCAAGGTCCCCGCCCCTGAGGACCTTGGCCACCACCGCCGGAGGCCGCCGCCCGTCAAGGTGGAGGTGATCTCAGGACTCCGAGGACGGGGGAGCGGCGGTGTCAGCGCAGGCGAAGGCCGGGCCGGACCATCACGACCAGCTCAGCGGCTACCTGGCCGGGATCGGCGGCACCCCGCTGCTGACCGCCTCGGAGGAGGTCGAGCTGGCCAGACGGATGGAGGCAGGCGCCTACGCCGCCCACCTGGTCGCCGAGCGCGGCCCCGACCCCGAGCTCGCGGCCGTGGCCGCCGACGGCTGGGCCGCCCGCGACCACATGATCCGCGCCAACCTGCGGCTGGTCGTCGCCATCGCCAAACGGTACGCCCACCGCGGGCTGTCGTTCGCCGACGTCATCCAGGACGGCAACCTGGGCCTGATCCGCGCCGTCGAACGGTACGACCACACCAAGGGCTACCGGTTCTCCACCATCGCCGCCTGGTGGATCCGCAAGGCCATCCAGCAGGGCATCGAGCACGCCCACACGGTGCGGCTGCCCATCGGCCTGCAGGACCGCCTGATCGCCGTCACCCGGGCCGAGATCGAGGCCACCCACCAGCTGGGCCGCCTGCCCACCGAGGCCGAGGTGGCCGCCAGGGCCGGCGAGGAGACCGCCAGGCTGGCGGCCCTGCGGCGCACCCCGCAGGACTGCGTCAGCCTCGACCTGGTCGTCCAGGACGGCCAGCACGCGATGACCCTCGGCGACATGATCGAGGACCCCGACAGCGAGCGGGCCGAGCAGGCTGTCGAGCGCGCGGAACTCAAGCGGGTGCTCGCCGCCGCCCTCGGCGGGCTCGCGCCCCGCCAGCAGCTGATCCTCAGGCTCCGGTACGGGCTCGACGGGTACGAGGAGCACACCACCCGGCAGATCGCCGCGCGGATGGGGCTCACCTCTCACTGGGTGCGCCGGCTGGAGAAGGAGTCGCTCACCAGGCTGCGCCGCTCCATGCGGCACCGCTGGACGCACTGAGGAAGGGCCGGCTCAGTCGTCCTCGTCAGATCGTTCGATCTTGATGGTCCACTGGGCGGCGAGCGCGCCCATCGCGCTCAGCGCGGTCACGACGGGAGCGAGGACGAGCGCCCCCACGCCGACCGTCACCGGCACCTGCATGACGGTGTGACCGCGCGTGTCCCTGACGATGATCATGCGGGCGTTGCCCTCGTGGATCACGTTCTTGATCCGGTCGGTCAGCTCCGGCTTCTCCTCGGTGACGCTCATGCGCCGTGGCTCCTCCCACTCACGGTACGGCGATCGCCGCACGGTGAGGCTTCCCCTCGGCGAGAGCCTTGACCGTGGCGAGCTGTCCGCGGACGGCCAAGAAGTCCGACGTATCGGACAGCAGCAGGTAGATCAGCCCGAGCACCCCCGGACGGCACAGGATCCGCTGCCGCAGGACCAGTCGCGTGTGGCCGTCCTGTTCCCGCAGCTCCACGGCCCAGGTCACGGTGACGTGGAAGGCGTGCACGGCCATCACCAGGGTCCGGCCGGGCTCCTCCTCCACGACCTCGGCGCCCCGCCCGGCCAGCTCCGGCAGCAGGGGCCAGACGTCCTCGGGCGCGGCGGCGATGGTGACGGCCCGGGTGGCGATGACGTGCGGGCGCGGGATGACGGCGTCGCCCGGCATCGGGGCGCGCGCCTCTCCGGCGGTGGCCCCCCAGCGCAGCAGCCGCGGACGGACCAGCAGCCGGAAGGCCGCCAGCCCGGCGAGCGTCAGAACCGTCCACCTCATGGCATTCGTCCTCATGCCTCCATTCCATCAGGCGCGGGAGGACGAGCTGCAGGGCCTTCCGTCCCTTCTTCGGCCGGAAAACCCGGTGCGGCCCGCCACGGGTCATTGCTAGCCTCCGCGGCATGCGTACCGCTCCGATCGAATAGCGCCCGGCACGAGGTTTCAGCCGCCCTGTGTCCGTACGTGCTAACGGAGTGTCACCACATGAACACCGCCCTCAGGCGGAACAAGAACTTCGCCCTGCTCCTGTCCGGCCAGATCGTCTCCAACGCCGGCGACCACATCCAGGACTTCGCCTTCCTCCTCCTCGTGCTGGCCATGACCGGGTCGGCCGCGCAGAGCGGGCTCGTCCTCGGCGTCAACACCGCCGCCTACCTGCTCGTCGGGCTGGCCGCCGGCGCGCTCGTGGACCGCTGGGACCGCCGGCGCACCATGATCTGGTGCGAGCTCGGCCGCGCCGCCCTCGCCGCCAGCGTCGCCGCCGCGCTCTGGATGGACCGGCTCACCCTGCCCCACCTGTACGCGGTCGCGGCGCTCGGAGGCGTGCTGCACGCGCTCTTCCAGTCGGCGAGCACGGCCGCGCTGCCCACCATCGTCGGCCCCGCCCAGCTCGCCCGCGCCCTCGCCGTCACCCAGGGGACGCTCAACACGCTGCGGGTCAGCGGCGCCACCCTCGCCGCGGCCGTCCACGGGCTGGGCCGGACCGTGCCGTTCGCCGTGAACGCCGTCTCGTTCGTCGCCTCGGCCGCCAGCCTGCGGCTCATGCGGGCGTCCTTCCAGGAGGAGACCCGCCCGCCGGGGCCCGGCAGCCTCGTCGCGGAGATCCGCGAAGGGCTGACCTGGCTGTGGCGGCAGCCGGTGATCCGCCTGTTCGGCCTGCTCCAGACCGGCGACATGCTCAGGTACGGGGCCGGCTACCTGGTCATCATCACCCTGGCGCAGGGCGTGGGCGCCTCACCCCAGCAGATCGGGCTGATCTTCAGCGCGGCCGCCGCCGGGTCGCTGCTCGGCTCACTGCTGGCGGCCCGGCTCGCCGCCCGCTTCCCGATCGGCCGCCTCGCCGCGGCCATGCTGTGGGTGGAGGCCCTCGTCTTCCCCCTGTACGCGGCCGCGCCCGACGCCCTGCTCCTCGGCCTCGTCGCCTTCGCTGAATCGGTGCTGCCGCCCGTCTACTCGGTGGCCATGACCAGCCACCGCCTCGCCATCACCCCCGACCACCTGCGCGGCCGCACCTCGGCCGCCCTGGAGACGCTCACCATGGGCGCCCTGTCGGCGGGCACGATGGCGGGCGGCGCCATGATCGCCGCCTGGGGACCCAAGCCCGCCACCCTGACCCTGGCGGCCTGGCTCCTCCTCCTGGCCATCACCGCCACCGCGGCCCCATCCGTCCGCCGGATCCGGTGACCCCTCGCCTCACTGGTTCGAACCCGGTGCTGTACACCCTGGATATCCTCCGCACCCACCCGTTGCCGCGGGCTTCCCTTGACCCCGCACGCCCGCCCGTCCACGAAGGGCCCCGCTGCGCTCGAATGTTCTCTTTGGTGCCGGGCTTCGCCCAGCCGGGACGGATGGCTCGAATTCCTTGACTCGGCGCGGAACCCCTGAGGAGCCGCACCACGCCGCGTTCTGCCAACTCCGCCATCTGGCGCATCACGCCGACCGCAGTCTGCGTCAGGCCCCGGGGTCGACGTTCAGGTCTACTCTGGGGAAGGAGGACGACATGATCGACAAGAGCGACCAGGCGGACCCCGGCGCAGACGACACCGACAGGCAGCGCTGGAGGCAGCGGACCTTCAGCCCCGAGGTGGTCGAGCGAGCCCACGAGGAGATTCGCCGCCAGGAGGCGGAGCGCCGTCGGCGATTGTTCGGCGACCGGCAGCCGTTCGCGGTTCCCGAGGACATCATCGACTTCGACTTCGAGCCGGAGGCTGGTGTGCCCGTCGACTACGCCTTGAATACCGCGGCGGCAACGGACGCCACGGGAGGGCGCATGTCGCACGAGCGGTACTACGAGTTGTCGATCGCGGCGGCGCGGCAGCAGGGTTTCCTGACCCGTGCCCAACTGGCCCGGCTCGGGGTCGACGACGGTGAGCTGGACCGTCTCCGGGAGGCCGGGCTGCTGACCGAGCTCGACCACGGCGTCTACCAGCACGCCGCCAGCTCGGTGGAATGTCGAACGGCTGGCGGCGGCGGACGTCACCGTCGTCGAGGGCATTCCGGTGACCACGCCGTTCCGGACGATCCTGGATCTGATGCGGGGCTTCACCGACCACGACGACTTCGGGCGCGCGCTCCAGGAAGCCGTCCGGCGCGATCTGGTGGACCTTCAGGAGGTCCATGACGCCATGCTGCCACTCGCTCCGGCCCACAGTTTCCCGACCGCCGGACCGGATTTCGTCGCCCACTTCCTGCCGGACCTCGACCCGTCCGGACTGACGCCGAGGAACTTGCGGGCCTATGCAGAGCTGACGGCTGCCGACAGCGTCGCTGAAGCGCAGAGCCGGGTCGCGGTCCTGTTGGCCGAGCTGCGTTATCCGACAGGTGCTCAGCACCCTGCCGACGACGGGCTGAGCCGGCAGATCGCCGCCGAGATCGTCGGGCGGCTGTGCCGGTAGCTCGACTCCCTGGAAGACGAGGCAGACTCAACTCTCTGAGTCTGCCATGCCGCTCCGTCGCCACTGCTACCGCACGCCGACCGGCCGCTCGCTGCGCGGACGCGGGCGACTGACTCGCGAAGGTCAGCCGGCTCTGCCGCACTGAGCTGGAAGAGCAGCTCGTCCCGGCCGCGGACCGCTCGCGCGGTCCCGGGTCGCCGCACAAACCCTTAGCGCCGCCACCACCGCCGCGCCGCGCTCCTCGGGCGCCGCCGCGTAGGCCCGCACGAGGAGGTCGGCCTCGGACGGTACGCCGTGGTCGGTGTGCAAGGTGAAGTACGGATGCACGAGCGTGTTGTTGGGGATCTCCGGGTCTCGGTAGAGGCCGGGGTCCAGGACGCCGAGAGGTGACGGGAAACGGCCTTTCCCACGGCCTTCCGGCGCGAGGATAGTTGCGGGCAATCGGCTTGTAAGCGGGCTCCGAAGAATGGGTGACATGACAGATTCCTCTGTGGTGCGCAGAGTCGCCCCCGGCCGCACCAGTGCCGTCCTCGTACTCATCCTGCTTGTGCTCTCGGGATGCGGCTTCGCCGGTGGCGAGACCGGGGGAGCTGAGACCGCTCCGGCACCCGTGACCAGCCATACGACCAGCGAAAGTGCACCCGCTCAGGCGGAGAGCGCGCCGGCCCAGGAAGCGAATGACGAGCCTTCGACGGCGGTCGAGCCGGGCGGCACCCTGACCGACGGCAGCACGGTGTCGGCCGAACTGACCCGGGCGGGGCAGAAAGACAAGTTCACCCTGGACCTGGGCGACGCCAAGGAGTTCTACGTCGCCGGCATGCAGGGTGCCGACATCCAGTTACAGGTGTTCTCCGAAGTCGACGGCGAACCGCTGGGCCCGTCCAGCGTCGCGATGAGCTTCGGCACCTCGCTCTTCAAACTGACCAAGGCGGGCGGGCACCGGCTGGAGGTCTGGGGGAACACGAACGTCATAGGCGCATACAGCTTCCGGATCGCGACCGTCAAGGTCCGCACCTTCCCCGTGGCGGTCGGCCTGCAGATCGGCGAGGGCAGCCCCGACGGGGCCGGGCGGCTGGACGTCCCCGGACGGATCGACCGCTTCGAGTTCGACTCCGACGGCGCGACGGCCGTCAAGGTCCTCGGCGGCGCGGGGGCGTGCACGGCCATCCAGCTGGAACTGTACGACGCAGCGGAGAAGAGCGTCGCCGACGCCCGGCAGCCTATCCCGCTGTGCGGCTACGAGTTCGACATCCCACTCTCGGGCGGGGACGGGCGCTATGCGCTGGTCGTCAGGTCGGGCGAGGCCAAGACCGGGGCGTACTCCTTCCAGATCGCGCGCGCCGGCTGAACGGTCAGGAACGGCGCAGGCTCCCGCGGTACTCCAGCGAGCCCGCGCCCTCCTGCCGTACGAGGTCCAGTGTCCCGGCGGCGTTCAACGTGAGCGTCATGTCTCCGCCCGCGCACCGATCCCGCTGCGCCACGGCCATGTCGAGCACGGTGTCGCTCCTGACGCGAGTCAGCGTGGCCTGCTGCTCACAGTCGCCGTCGGCCCACGTCCCGGCGCTCTGCCCGCCCGTCAGGGTGACCGTGACCTCGACGCTCTTCTTACGGTCGTCCTGCGAGACGACCTGTCCCGTCCAAGTCCCCGCGAAGGCTTCGGGGATCCCGCCCGTCCCGGCCGTAGCCGATCCGGACGACGATGCCGGAGATGACGTCGAAGTCCGCCCGGAGGCCGATTCCCGGTCAGCGGGCGGATCGGACGCCGTCTGTGTCGTCGCCTCGCCGCCCTCGGCCGGGACACCGATCGTCCCCGTCGCGTACAGCACACCGGCCGTCGCGAGAGCCGCCAGGGCGACGGCGATCAACGGCAGGGCCGGCCGCATCCTCCGCCGGGTGACCGTCTCGCCGTACGAGAAGTCGCCCTGCCCCCGCACCGTCGATCCGTCGACGGACGGCAGGGCCTTGGTCGGGCTCGGGGCCGGCCAGTCCGGGGGGACGTACGCGCTGGGAACCGGGCCGACGTCGGGAACCGTGACGGTGGAGGCCCCGGGGTCGACCAGGCGGATCAGCAGCGACCGGGCAGAAGGGCGGGCCCGGGGATCCTTCGACAGGCAAGCGGCCAGGGTCTCGCGCAGGCCCTGCGGAATGCCGGAAAGGTCGGGCTCCAGGGTGAGAATGCGGTGGAAGACGGCGGCAACGGTGTCGCTGCCGAACGGCGCCCGCCCGGTCGCCGCGTAGACCATGGTCGCGGCCCAGGCGAAGACATCGGCCGCTGGAGACCCGTGCTCTCCTTTGAGCTGCTCAGGCGCCATGTACGGTGGCGTCCCCGACATCGTCGAGGTCGCCGTGCCGTCGCCGAGCGGCCGGGCGATGCCGAAGTCGACCACGCGTGGCCCGTCGGGACCGAGCAGCACGTTCGCGGGTTTGAAGTCCCGATGGACGACCCCGGCGCCGTGGATGGCCGCGAGGGCGCTGGCCGTGCCGACCGCCAGCCGCTCCAGGTCGCCGTCCCGCAGGGGACCGCCCGCGCGTACCCGCTCCTGCAATGACGGGCCCGCGACGAATTCGCTCACCACATACGGCACCGGCCCGTCAGGCTCGGCCTCCAGCACGCGGGCCGTGCAGAAGGGAGCCACCCGGCGGGCCGACTCCAGCTCCCTGGCCAGCCGGCGGCGGGTGTCAGGATCGTTCCCACCCCTGAGAACCTTGATCGCAACGCGGCCGCCGGACGCGCTCCGCCCTTCGTAGACGACCCCCTGGCCGCCCTCGCCCAGGCGTGCGACCACCTGGAACGCCCCGAGCACACGTGGGTCTCCCGGCTCCAACGGGCCAGCGGACATGATCTCCTCCACGCACGTTGGGCGAGCTGCCACCGGCACGCCGGGATTCTCCAGGATCATGTCAGATTTTAGTGACGATTCGTGGATCAAGCAGAAACGCCGGCGGCCCGCCCGGGAGTCGGGGCAGGCGCGCCGCAGTGCTTCCCTGTGTCCCACCTGAGGGCTGCCGGTCCGAGGTCAGTGAGCTTCTCAGCGGTCGAGCCTGATGGAGGTGGCAAGACTCAGATTCACCGACCCTCGCCGAGGGGTCCTTGATCGCCGGACACCTCCGGTGACTCGCCGACCGGCTTCACCCTCGTCCGAAGCCGGTCAGCCCTGTCATCGCTCGGCCGGCTCCTTGACCGCCACCGGAGCCTCCGCGTGCCTGCCCGCCGAGGGGCGGCCGGTGACGTAGGTGGCCAGCAGGAGCAGGAGGGCCGCCTGGGCGAGCATGCCGGGGGCCAGCGGCGGGGCGTCACCGACCGACTTGGTGAACGCGTGCCACCATTGCCCGATCATCGACACTCCGTCGAGCGCGCCCGAGAAGGACCCCACCGTCATGTTGGCCGACACGTGCGCGAACACGCCGAAGGCGGAGGCGAGCAGCACCACGGCGGCGATCACCCGCACCGTGCCGGAGAGCCGGGTGGCCAGCAGCAGGAGAACGCCGACGGCGAGCAGCGTCAGCGCCGCCCACGGCACGAGCTGCTGGACGCTGCGCCAGTGGCGCTCCACGGCGAGCTCGAAGCCGGCGCCGAAGATGGCGATGACGGTCAGCGCGGCCAGGGCGCGCCGCACGAGCGTCGGGTTCACCGCGCACCCGCCGACGCCGTGACGAGGCTCGCACCGGCCGTGTGAGCCATGAGAGGCGCGTTCATTCTCACCGTTTTCATCGTGAAACCGTCTTTCCACGTCAGAGGCCTGCGCAACCCATGTTCGCCGGGCCGCCTGAAGACGACCTCTGCGGAACATGAAGACCATCTGAGAAAACCGGTCAATTGACTGCTCCCCTCCCTGAAGGAAGGGGATTCTTCCCGGCCCTTCAGGGACTTCAGGGGATTTCTGGCTCACGCTGCCTCTTGCCCCAGCGGGACGAGAGGTCTTCCACGATCAGCACCAGCCGGGTTCAGACCAGCCCGGACGAGCATCACGCGGGCGGAGTTCTTGTCCCTGGGAGACACGGTTCCGCACGCGGTGCAGGTGTATGTGCGTTCCGGCAGCGGGAGTGCGTGCTTGGTTCTCGCTCCGCACTGTCCGCAGTCCATGGTGGTGTGCGCGGGGTGCACGAGCCGGAGGTCCCGGCCGTGCTTGCGCGCCATGTTGATCAGCTCGTGCTTGGTGGTCGAGATCGCCGCGTCGGCCGCCTTGCGGGCCATGGTGGACTTGGCGAGGAACTTCGGCCGGAAGTCCTCCACGGCCAGCGCATCATGGTCACGCACGACCTTCTTGGCCCACTTGCGGGCGGTGTCGGTCCGCTGCCGGGCGACCTTCTTGTGCGCCTTGGCGGCCTGCTGCCTGGCCTGTCGGTAACCGTTCGAGGCCGCTTTCCCTTTTGCGGGCTTCCGCCTGGCCATCTGCCGCTGGTATCGGGTAGCCGGGCGGCGGCTTTCTTCCCATGCCCGGCGTGGGGCAGGTCATGGTCGCCGCTGGTGGTGGTCGCGGTCTCTGTGACGCCCCAGTCAATGCCGATCATGGCACCGGTCTGCGGGAGGGGCCGCATCTCAGCCCGCACGACGAAGGAGGCGTACCAGTGGCCGAGGCTGTCGCGGTAGATGCGCACGCTGGACGGCTCTTCGGGCAGATCCCGCGACCACACCACCGTCAACGCGACCCCCCGGCCACGTGCAGGCGACCGTCCCTCAACCGGAAACCGCGCCGCGTGTAGTTCAGCTCGGCTTCGCCAGGTGTTTCTTTTTGAACTTCGGCATCCCCGCGCGCTGCATGACGGGCAGCCGGGCCTTGATGTCCTTCAACGCTTTCGCCCGGGACTTGGCGAAATCCCGGATGATCTGCTGCTGCGGCACGCACGCGCCTTCGCCTAGCCAGGCGTTCCCAGCGCGCCAACCGGTCAGCATCTTGTCCAGCCGGGCGGGGCCGCACTCTTCACGAGCCTTGTGGGCGGCGCGGGAGGTGGCCACGCACTGGTTCCACGCCCACCGGCACCGGTCCCACTCGGTCAGTAGCGCCGCGAGTGCGTTGGACGACACGCGAAGCCGGTAGGTGCACCGGGCATGCCCAGCCCCCTCGGCATCATTTGGTGTCGTCATGGTGTCATTATACCTCTGGCATGCCACCATGAACGCATGGAAACCGAGGTGCGCATCACCCTTCGACTACCCGCCGACCTCCACGCCCGGCTTACCGCGCAGGCGAAGACCGACCGGCGATCCCTCAATGCCGAGATCGTGCACCTACTGGAGGCCGCAATCGGCACTCCCCGGGCGAACAGCGATTCACCTTGACGGCGAATCGCTGCTTCCTGGCTCCGCTACGCGGGCAACCGGATTCCTCCCCGGCCTGAAGGCCGGAGCATCCTCCGGTTTATCCGGTGATGTCACGCCGCAGAGTGATGAACCGGGCGGCGAGCACCGCGGCGGCGATGTAGCCGGCGAACAGCAGGCCGCCTCCCCAGGCAGGCAACAGCTCGCCGCCCGAGTCGAGCCGCATGCCGCCGAGCGCCCTGGCCGCCCCGGTCGGCAGCCACCGGAACACGTCGGGCACCAGCCAGGCCAGGAACGCGTCACCGTACATGAACAGCAGGCAGGCCAGGGCGATCGCGCCCACCTGGTGGCGGATCAGCGCGCCGAGCCCGACCCCGAGCAGCGCGTACAGGGTGCTGCCCAGCACCGCGCCGGTCAGCACCCACGGCACGTCGGCGCTCAGCGCGGGATGCCCCTGCGACGACAGGAGCGCCGCACCCGCCACCAGCGTCGCGAGCGCCGACAGCGCCGAGACGACCAGCCCCACCAGCCCGTAGACGGCCAGCTTGGCCAGCACCACCCGGCCCCGGCGGGGGCTGGCGAGGAAGCTCCAGGTGATCGTCCCGTGACGGAACTCGCCGCACATCCCCAGGATGCCGATGATCATTGTGAACACGTACGCCTGCTGCGCCATGTTGTAGACGTTGGCCATCCGGACGGCGTCGGACGCGGCCGGCATCAGCGCGGGCAGGCAGGCCCACAGCGCGCAGAACAACGGCGTGACCGCCACCAGCACCCTGGTCGTGCGGCTCGCGCGGGCCTTGAGCAGCTCGGCCCTGATGAGGGGGATCATCCCGCCACCTCCAGGTAGAGGTCTTCCAGACCGGCTCCGGCCAGGGGGCCGCTCCAGCACAACCGCCCGGCGGCGATGATGACGACGTGGTCGGCGATCTGCTCGACCTCGGCCAGCACGTGGGTGGAGATCAGCACCGTGTGGCCCTCGTGGGCGTACGCGCGCAGGAAGCCGCGCAGCCAGCGCATGCCGGCCGGGTCGAGCCCGTTGGCCGGCTCGTCCAGGATGAGCGTGTCAGGCTCGCCGAGCAGGGCCGTGGCCAGGGCGAGCCGCTGGCGCATGCCCAGGGAGAAACCGCCGACCCTCCGGTGAGCGGCCGCTTCGAGGCCGACCTGCTCCAGCACCCGGGCGACCCGGGCCGCAGGAAGGCCGGCCGCGATCCGTACGGCCTCCAGATGGGTGGCGGCGGTGAGGCCGGGATGGAAGGACGTGGCCTCCAGGACCGCGCCCACCCGCTCCAGCGGGCGGTCGAGCTCGTGGTAGGGCACGCCGCCGAGGACGGCCTCGCCGGACGTCGGCCTGACCAGCCCGAGGAGCATGCGCAGGGTGGTGGTCTTGCCGGCGCCGTTGGGGCCGAGGAAGGCGGTGATCGTGCCCTCGGGCACGGTGAAGGACAGGTCGTCGACGGCCAGGACCTTGCCGAACGACTTGCGCAGACGATGGACGCGGATCGAGGTCATGCGCCTACGATCGGTGATCGCGGGGTCGTCGCGCATGGGAGCAGGGGTTGATTTCCGTTCTCCAACCACGGGTTGATGTGCGGGGCGCGGCCCCCGATTACCTTGGGGGACGTGGCATTTCTCCGCAGCCGGGCGGCCCGCGTCACGGGGCTCGCCCTCGTGGCCCTCTATCTGCTCTGGGGGCCCGTCGCGATCGCGCACTCCAGGGCGACGGCCCAGGAGACGCTGCTCGCGCTGCTCGTCGGCGCCACCACCTGGGGCTGCGCGATCTGGCTGCTCCGCTCCCGCGCCGTCTCCGGCCACAACGTGCCACCGCTCCTGGTCACCGTCGCGGGGGCGGCGGCCATGCAGGCGATCGAGCCCTACACCGGCCTGGGCTTCGCCTTCTTCGCCGCCATCGCCGCGCCGCACAGGGTGCGGCTGCGCGCCGCCGTCCCGCTGACCGCGCTCCTGCTGGCCGCCCTGCCGCTGGTGTCCTACCTGACCGGGTTCGACATGGCGGCGGCGTGGGGGATGACGGCAGGGATGGCCTACACGGTGGTGTTCTCGTTCCTGATCTGGCACGTGTCCACGACCAAGCGGCAGGCGGTCGAGGTGGCCGAGGCCCGCGCGGGCGAGGCGGTGCTGCAGGAGCGCGCCCGCCTGGCCCGCGAGGTCCACGACATCCTGGCCCACGCGCAGTCCGCGCAGATCGTCCATCTGGAAGGTGCCCGCGTCCTGCTCAGGACGGGCGCCGACCCGGCGCTGGCGCTCGACCGGGTGGAGCGGGCCGTCCACCTGGCCAGGGTGGGCCTGGAGGAGACCCGTCGCGCTCTCGACACGCTGCGCGGCAGGGACCTGCCGCTGCCGGAGCGCCTCGAACGCCTCGCCGCCGAGTTCCGCGCGACCACCGGGGCGTCGTGCGTGCTCACCGTCGACGCCGGTGCGGCCGGGCTGTCGGCGGAGGCCAAGCTCGCCGTCGCCCGCACCGCCCAGGAGGCGCTCACCAACGTCCGCAAGCACGCTCCCGGCGCGCCGGCCGAGGTGTCGCTGCGCCTGCTCGGCCGCTGGTGCGAGCTGGAGATCCGCGACGGCGGCGCCCCTGCGGCCCGCCCGCCCGGTCCCGGCCTCTCTGATACGGGAAGCCCTCCGGGCAGCGGTCCTGCCCTGAGCAACGACAGCGCTCAGCAGGGGAACGGCATCGGGCACACGGCTGACCGGCCCCACTCGTCAGGCAGTGGCGGCACATGTTCGTCTGACGACGCCGACATCGGGGGTGTCAGGGATGGGGTTGGTGAAGGAGCCGCGGAGCCGGGCGGGCAGATGGCCGCGGGAAGCGGTGCGGGTTACGGGCTGATCGGCATGCGTGAGCGGGCAGAGCTGATCGGGGGATCGCTGACGGCGGGGGCCGACGACGGAGGGTTCGCGGTGGTGCTGCGGGTGCCGGCATGACGGTGCGCGTGCTCGTGGCCGACGATCAGACCGTCGTGCGCGAAGGATTGGTGCTGCTCCTCGGGCTGCTCCCGGACACCGAGGTGGTGGGCGCCGCCGGTGACGGCGAGGAGGCGGTCAGGCTGGTGGCCGAACTGGCCCCGGACGTCGTGCTGATGGACCTGCGCATGCCTCGCATGGACGGGGTCGCGGCGACGCGGATCATCCGACGGGAGCACCCCCGTACCGAGGTCGTGGTGTTGTCGACGTACTCCGACGACGAGTCTGTCTTCGCGGCTCTGAGGGCCGGGGCCCGGGGTTACCTGACGAAGGACACCGACGCCGAGTCCCTGGCCAGGGCCGTCTCGGTGGTGGCTGAGGGCGAAGCACACTTCGCGCCTCCTGTGCAACGCCGCCTGGCGGAGACCGTGGCGGGCGGTCCCGGGGATGGCGAGGTCCTGAGCCCTGGAGCGGGATCAGGTATCGAGGAGAGGCGGGGGTATGCGGGGCCTGGGAACGCCCACGCGGGTGCGGATGGGCGGGGACTCGGTACGGGCGGGGGTGGTGATGTTGGACGGGGCTCGGGCGTGGGCGGGGGCGCTGGTGTTGGGCGGGGATTCGGCGCGGGCCGGGGCGCTGATGGCGGACGAGGTTTCGACGAAGGCGGGGGCGCTGATGTCGGACAGGGCTTCAGCAGGGGCCGGGACATCAACGGGCGGCGGAGGGGTGCAGCAGGGCGGGGTGACCAGACCGGGCCGGAGAATGTTCAGCCGAGGCGGCCTGACGGGCTGACGCAGCGGGAGGTGGAGGTGCTCGGGCTGATCGCCCAGGGCCGGTCCAATGCGGAGATCGCTGGGCAACTCCACATCTCCGAAGCCACCGTGAAGACCCACATCAACAACCTGTTCGCCAAAACCCGGGTCCGCGACCGCGCCCAAGCCGTCACCTACGCCTTCCGCCAAGGTCTGGCCCCGCCATGAGGACCGGAGTTCAATACCGCTGGTAGGTCAGTGCTCTGGTCCCGCTATGGGGACGGGACATCAGGTGCGGGCGTCGTACTGCTGGTGGGTCGGTGGTCTGGTCCTGCATGGGGACGGGATGTCGGGTGCGGGCGTTGTGCTGGTGGTGGGTCGGTGGTCTGGTCCTGCATGGGGACGGGATATCCGGTGCGGGCGCCGTACCGCTGTCAGGCCAGTGGTCTGGCGATGCCGTGGGACGAGGCGCTTCCGCTCGCGGGTGGCCCGACTGTGAAGCGGGAGGAGTTCAGCGCGGGGACACTTCGCCGGGTTCGTGATGCTCGCTGAGGAGGTGCTTCCGGCCCCAGTCGCCGAGCGGTGCCAGCGCTTCGTTGAGGGAGACGCCGAGCGGGGTGAGGGTGTAGGCGACCCGGCGCACCGCTCCTTCGAAGGCCTCGTCGCGGGAGACGATGCCGTCGTTCTCCAGCTCGCGCAGATGGGTGGTGAGGACTTTCTCGGTGACGCCGGGGATGCCGCGGCGCAGCTCGCCGAACCGGAGCGGGCCTTCGTCCAGGGCCCAGAGGATGAGCACCTTCCACTTGCCGCCGACCACGTCGATGGCCGCGTCGATGCCGCACACGTACGTGTCTCGCCTGGTCATGCACTTACCTTAAGGTAACCACCCACAAAAGAGTGCGTACTTGATCATGGTCCAGGGCGTGCCCGAACCTGGTGGACATGGATACCGGCATCACCTCGAAGACTCCCATCACCCTCCTGGGCCTCGGCGACATGGGGACCGCGCTCGCCCACTCCTGGCTCGCCGCGGGGCATCCGCTGACCGTGTGGAACCGTACCCGGGAGAAGGCCGAACCGCTCGTACGCGGCGGCGCGCGGGCGGCGGACACGGCGGCGGAGGCGGTCGCGTCGGCCGCCGGTCCCGTCGTCCTCTGCCTGCTGGACGACGACTCCGTGGGCGAGACCCTGGACGGCGCCGACCTGAACGGCAAGGACGTCGTCAACCTGACCACCGGCACCCCCGCCCAGGCCTGGCGGCGTGCCCGCTGGGTGAATGAGCGCGGGGCCCGTTTCCTGGACGGCGGGATCATGGCCGTCCCCCCGATGATCGGCCGTCCGGAGACCGGCGGCTACGTGTTCTACAGCGGCGACCGGGAGCTGTTCGACCGCCACCGCGAGGCGCTGGAGGTCCCGGCCGGGGCGGAGTTCGTCGGCGAGGACCCCGGCCACGCGGCGCTGCACGACATCGCCCTGCTCAGCGCGATGACCGGCATGCTCGCGGGCATCACCCACGCCTTCGCCCTGGTGAGCCGGGAGAAGGACCTCGACCTGGCCAGGTTCGCCGGGCTGCTCGCGGAGTGGCTCGGCGCGATGGCGGGCAGCAGCCAGGAGATGGCCGCGCAGCTGGCGAGCGGCGACTACACCGAGGGCGTCACCTCCAACCTCGCCATGATGGCGGCGGGCAACGACTCGCTCCTGGCCACGGCGCGGGACCAGGGCGTGGATCCCCGGCTGCTCGTCCCGTTCATGGAGCTGATGCGCCATCGGGTGGCCCAGGGGCACGGCGACGAGGGCCTGGCGGGTCTGGTGTCCCTGCTTCCGGCGGCTCACTAGGAGCGCGGCGGCTCTCGCCGGAGGCCCGCGATGACCATGTCGATGAGCAGCTCGTAGCTTTCGTCCAGGTCCTCCGGCAGCTGGAAGGCACCGCCGGTCTCCAGCACCGCGAACCCGTGGGCGGCGGCGCGCATGCAGCGCGCGGCGTGGATCGCCTGCGATCCCTCCAGGTCGTACGCGCGCAGCGCGGCCAGCAGGATGTCCACCAGCCGCTCGGCGATCGCGGCGGTGGCGGGCTCCGGGGACTGGAGGATGGCGGCGTAGCGGTGCGGGTTGCGGACCACGTACGCGCGCCAGGCCCGCATGAGCGCCCGCAGCGCGTCGTCGCCCGAGCGGCCGAGCACGGCCGCGTTCCCGTGCTCGGCGAACTCCTCCATGACCTGGCCGGACACCAGCACCCGCAGCTCGGCGAGGTTGCGCACGTGCTTGTAGAGCGACGGCGGCGCCACCCCGGCGCGGGCGGCGACCGCGGCGAGCGTGAGCGCGGCCGGCCCTGACTCGTCCACGATCTCCAGCGCGAGGCCGACCACCGCCTTGGACGAGAGCGCGGCCCTAGCCATCCAGGCGCTCCTTCAGGAAGGTCAGGATGGCCGCGGCGACCTCGTCGGGATACTGCGCGTGCGGGTAGTGGCCCGCGCCCTCGATCATCACGACCTGGCCGATCCCGTCGGGCATCCCGGCGACGACCCCCTCGGCCTCGGCGCGCGGGTCGTTCCAGTCGGGGTCGGCCGTGCCCATGACGACCAGCGCGGGGGAGCGGACGCCGGCCAGCTGGGCGCCGGCGTCCTTGGGCGCGGCCATGCCCATCTTGCTGATCACCGCCATCCGGCCGGGCCTGCTCAGGTCGCGGCCCAGCTCGTCCAGATAAGCGGCGAAGTCGGCGGGCTTGCGGCCCGGGTAGGCGTGGTGCAGGTAGCGCTTCCACAGGCCGAGGCTGCGCAGCGTCCCGGTGGCCATCAGCAGCGACATGCCCTTGCGGTAGGCGGGGTTGCGCACGAGCCCACCCAGGTCCGGCTGCTGCGGGCGGGTGAACGGGGCGATCTCCACCACGGCGCGCACCAGCTCGGGCTCCCGCGCGGCGGCGATGGTGGCCGCCCCGCCGGAGAACGAGTGACCCACGATCACGGCGGGCCCGCCCAGGTGGCGGATCAGGGCCAGGAGGTCGTGCGCGGTGTCGGTGCGCGAGTAGGAGGACCAGCCGAGCGTCGAGTCGCCGTGGCCGCGCAGGTCGGTGACCGCCACCCGGTATCCGGCGGCGGTCAGCCGCGGCGCCAGGAACCGGTAGGCGGCGCGGTCGTTGCCCATGCCGGGCGCCAGCACGACGAGCGGGCCCTCCCCGGACACCTCGTATCCGAGCCGCCCGCCTTCCAGTTCCAGTGTCTCTGCCATGGTCCCGCCTCCAGCTACGATGTATAGCTTGAAAGCTAATGTCATTAGCCAGCGATGTCAAGGATCCGGGTCTGTCTCGGCCGCCCGGCCCGGCGTAGGCTACGGGCATGTCGCGGCTGGCGATGGCGGACGAGCTGCTGATCCTGGCCCTGTGCGCGTCCTCCGACGGATGGGTCATCGGTCGCGACGGCAAGGTCAGGCTGCCGCCGCACCTCGACCTCGGGCTGGCGGCGGCCGAGCTCGCCCGGCACGGCCCGCAGCCGGGACTGCCGCAGCGGATCGTCAGCGTCGCGGCGGGCCGCCCTCACCTGCGGCGCATCGCGGCGCTGCGCGAGCAGGGCAGGGTCGTCGTCTGCGAGCGGCCGGCGCGCGGGCTCTTCCACGACCGGACGGTGACGCGGCTGTCGGCGCCCGAGTACGGAGCCGAGTACGCGATCGTCGACCGGCTGCTCACCGCCCTGCGCGGCCTGCCCGCGCACCACGACACGGTGGCCCTGCTGGCCATCATGCGCGCCTGCGACCTGCACCGCCGGTGGTTCCGCGACCTGCCCAGGCGGGAGCGGGCACGCAAGATCGACGGGCTCACCAGGGACCACTGGCTGCGGGTGGCCGTCGAGTCGGCGATCGTCGCCGAGCTCGCCTGGCCCGCCGCCGCCAACGGCACGCTCTAGCGGCTCTCCGCTGATCAGCCGCGGCTAAGCTGGTCGCCATGGAACTGCCGCCGGTGGTGGCGCGGATGTGGGGGCGCGAGCCGGTGCCGCGCCGCGGCCCGAAACCGCGGCTCGACCTGGCGCGCATCGTGGCCGCCTGCATCGAGATCGCCGACGCCGAAGGGCTGGGCGGCGTCTCCATGGCCACCGTCGCCTCGCGCGTCGGCGTGGCCACCATGGCGCTCTACCGCTACGTCGGCAGCAAGGCCGAGCTGCTGACGATCATGGCCGACAGCGCCGCGCCCGACCCTCCCGAGCGTGACGGCCTGCCCTGGCGCGACTACCTCGGTCTGTGGGCCCGTGCCAACCGCGACTTCCTGCTGGCCCGGCCCTGGCTGCTCTCCGTCGACCGGTCCGTCCCGCCCGCCGGCCCGCGCGCCATGCTCTGGCTGGACCGGGCGCTGGCCGCGCTCGGCGACGCCGGGCTGGACGCGGGGGAGCGGGTCCGCGCCGCCACCACGCTCTCCGGGTATGCGGCCTCCGACGCCATGCTCACGTACGCGATGCGCGCCCCCGCCCCGGCCGGCTACGACGGCCTCTCCGGGGCCGCAGACTACGGCCAGATGCTGGACGCGCTGCTCGACCCCGCGGCCTACCCGGCGCTGTCGGCGGCGGTGCGAGAGGGCGCGTTCCGCGGGGCGGAGGGCTGGACGGACGACGCCGACTTCACCTTCGGCCTGGACCTGCTGCTCGACGGCGTCGAGGCGCTCGTCGCCCGTCGCGCCCGCTGACCTGTCAGTGTCCCGGCCAGCCCGCCCGCGGGGCCGGGGCGTCGACGGCCAGCACCTGGCCGGTGCGCGGGCCGCCGAACGGGTCGGCCGGGTTCCACTCGGCGGCCACGACATACAGCGTCCGCCCGTCCGGGCCGCCCAGCATGCACGCGAACGGGCCCCGGTCCAGCTCGACCCGCTCCAGCACCTCGCCGCCCTCGCGCACCCGCACCACCTCGTTGCCTCCGGTCGAGGTCCACACCGCGCCTTCCGCGTCCATGCAGATCCCGTCGGGGCCCAGCCCGGCGGCCCAGGTGCGGCGGTTCGACAGGCTCCCGTCGGACGCGACGTCGAACGCCGTGAGCGTGCCGGTGAACGACTCGGCGATGATCAGCGTACGGCCGTCCGGTGAGACGACCATGCCGTTGGGGAACGCGATGTCGCCGGCCACCTGCCGGGCCCGCCCGTCGGGGGTGATCAGCGCGATGTAGCCGGGCACGAAGTCCGGTCGCTCGTGCAGCGGCGTGTCCATGCCGTCGGCCATGGCCTTCTCCAGGAAGGCGAGGAAGTCGAAGTCGGCGCCGTTGACGTAGACGTTGCCGCGGCCGTCGACCACGATCTCGTTGAAGCCCGAGGGCAGGCCGCTGAGGTCGGCGTGCGGGACCAGCGAGCCGTCGGCCTCCCGGCGCAGCAGCCGGCCCCGGTCGGTGTTCTTGGGCACGATCAGCATCCGGCCGTCGGGCAGCCAGTCGATCGAGTGGGCGCCGACCCCGGGCTCGGAGAACACGACCTCGGCCCGGCCGTCCGGGCTCAGGGCGATCACCTCGTCGTCCCCCCAGTTGCAGAACCAGAGCCGGCCGTCGTGCCAGCGCGGCGACTCGCCGATGCCCAGGCCGTCCATCAGGATGCGCGGTGCCGTCATGGTCTCGTCCCTCTCGTGGTCGTGGGTCTCACTCCCTACACGAACGGCTCCCGCCCGGATCGACACACGCGCCGATGACGTCCAGGAGAATCTCGAAATCGGCGTCCCGCACCTCCCGCGCGTGGTGGCCGAACCGGCCGGCGGCCTCACTGGCGGCGTACCCGAGCACGGCGGTGCTGATCAGCCGTTCGGCGCGGGCGGCCCGCTCGTCGTCGAGCCCGGCTTCGCGCAGCGCCGCGAGCACGCCGTCGCGCACCCGCCGTGCCTGGTCCGTCTCGGCGGGCCGCCGCAGCAGCAACGGGAACACCGCCGGATGGCGGCCCGCCGAGGCCCTGACCGCGGTGGCCGTCAGAGCCAGCCGCTCGCGCCACGGCAGGCCGGGGTCCGGCGGCGGGAACTCGGTCAGCAGCGCCTCCACCAGCCCGTCGAGCAGGTCGTCCTTGCTTCGTACGTGCCGGTAGAGGGCCATCGCGGTGACGCCGAGCCGGGCGGCGACGGCCTGCATGGTCACCGCGTCGAGGCCGTGCTCGTCGGCGACCTCCAGCGCGGCGGCCAGGACGGCGGGACGACTGATCTGCGCGGGTCTGCCCATGGCGTAAGTATATGACGTACGCTTACCTCATACACAAACGGGAGGCGGCCATGCGGATCCTGCTGTCGGACGGGTCGGGCGTCACCTCGCGGCAGTGCGCCACCGTGCTGTCGCGGGCGGGGCACCACGTCGAGGCGCTCTCGCCTGATCCGCGCTGCCTGTGCGCGTTCACCCGGCATGTCCGCCGCGTGCACCGGGTGCCCTCCTACGGCGCCGACCCGTACGGCTGGCTGGCGGCCGCCACCGGCGTCTACCGGCGGGGCGGGTTCGACGTGCTGCTGCCGACGCAGGAACAGGTCGCGGTGCTCTCGCGGGAAGGCGGAGCCGGCACCGCCACCGCCGTGCCGCCCTTCACGGCGCTCGCCGCGGTGCAGGACAAGGTGTCCGCGCACGCCACGCTGGCCCGGTTCGGGCTGCCGCAGCCGGCGTCCGCCGTCGTACGCGACCTGGCCGGGTGGGACGGCTATCCCGCGTACGTGAAACGGCCGATCGGCACCGCCGGCAGCGGCGTGCGGCGGCTCGCCGGGCCGGGGGAGCCGCTCGGCCCCTCGTGGGACGGCGAGCCGGAGCTGCTGGTGCAACGTGAGGTCCAAGGGCCGCTGGCCATGGTGCAGTCGGTGTTCGACACCGGGGCGCTCGTGGCCTTCCACGCCTGCCTGCGGGTGCGGGAGGGCGCCAGGGGCGGCGCCGGGCACAAGCGCGGGGTGGCGCTGCCGGAGGTGCGCGAGCACCTGCGGGCCCTGGGCGAAGGGCTCGGCTGGCACGGCGCGCTGTCGGCGGACGTGGTGCTGGGCGCGGACGGGCCGGCGTTCATCGACGTCAACCCGCGCCTGGTCGAGCCGGTCAACGCCCTGCTGTCGGGGGTCGACCTGATCACGCCCCTGCTCGACCTGGCGCTGGGGCGGGCGGCCCGGCCGCAGCCCGCCGCGGTGCCGGGCGTGCGGACGCACCAGCTGCTGCTCGCCGTCCTGGGCGCGGCCTCGCGCGGCCGCGCCGCGGTGCTGGCCGAGCTGGCGGGCGCCGTGCTCCGCCGCGGTCCCTACGAGGGAGGCACGGAGGAGCTCACGCCGGGCTTCGACCCGCGCGCCATGGCCCTGGTGGCCGCCGCGGCCGGGGCCACGCTGGTGCGCCCGGCAGCCTGGCGGTGGTTCGCCTCGGGCAGCGTGACCGCGTACGCCCTCGAACCTGAGGGCTGGCGGCTCATCACGGGCGCGGCTCCGTGAACCGCAGCCGCATGGCCGGGTCGTGGGTGCGTACGAAGCCCAGCGAGGCGTAGAGCGGCTCGCCCTCCGCGGAGCTGCGCAGGTCGACCGTGGCGATGCCGCGCTCGCGATACCACTCGACCAGGGCGGTCACGCAGGCCCGAGAGTAGCCGCGCCGCCGGTGCTCCGGGTGGGTGGCGACGTTGAAGACGTAGCCGACCAGGCCCTCGGGGGCGCCCGGCCCGCCGAGCCGCTCCTCGACCGTGCCGGTCGCGCACGCGGCCAGCCCGCCGCCCGGCGCGTCCACCACGAAGGCGAGCATCCGCGGGTCCGGCTCGTCCAGCCGCGCCCGCAGCCTCCGCTCGGCCGCCTCGCGCCACCCGTCGTCCGCCGGCTCGCGGCCGGTCATGCTCGCCAGCATCACCGCTCGCAGTCGTACCAGCTCCGCGGCGTCCGCCGCCGTCGCCTTGCGCGCTCTGACCATCCCCCCGACGTTAGCGAGGCCGCTCGCCGCCGGGCAACGGGCTTTACAGGCGGCTCACCCGGCCAGGGCGCGGCGCAGGGCGGCGCCGAGTTCGGCGATCTGCCGCTGTGACACCTCGGCCGACAGGATGGCCTGCGAGCCGTGGAAGGTGCCGGACCACTGGTGCAGCTCGACCGACACGCCGGCCTGGAGCAGGCGCAGCGCGTACTCGATGTCCTCGTCGCGGTTCGGGTCGAGCTCCGCCGTGGCGATGTAGGCCGGCGGCAGGCCGGACAGGTCGGTGGCCCGCGCCGGTGCGGCGTACGGGGTGGCGGGCGCGGAGCCCAGGTAGTGTCCCCAGGCCGCGGTGACCTTGGCGCGGTTCATCCAGGGCGTGTCGGTGAAGTTCCGCGCCGACCACGTCTGCTGCCGGTCGTCGAGGCCGGGCTGGTTGAGCAGCTGGAAGCGGATCGGCGGCCCCTGCTGGTCACGCGAGCGCAGCGCCATCGCCGCCGCGAGCCCCGCCCCGGCGCTGTGACCGCCGACCGCGATCCTGGCCGGGTCGAGGCCCAGCTCGGCGGCGTGCTCGGACGCCCAGGCCAGCACCGCGTAGCCGTCGTCCAGGGCCGCGGGGAAGGGGTTCTCGGGGGCCAGGCGGTAGCCCACCGAGATCACCGTCGTGCCGGAGACGTCCGCGAGCCTGGCCGCCCACGGGTGCTCGGTGTCCACGTCGCCCATGACGAAGCCGCCGCCGTGCAGCCAGATGATCGCGCCCTGCGCCCCGTGCGGGCGGTAGAGCCGTACGGGCACGCCGGGGTCGGCGGGCACCGTGTGGTCCTCGACGTCCATGTTCGAGGTGTCGGGCGCCGGGACCGAGGTGGCGAGTTCGGCGAAGCTCTTGCGCTCGACGACCGGGTCGGTCAGGTCGGCGCGGGGGAACAGCGGGATGAACGCTTCGAGTTCGGGATCCATGCCAGCCATACTCGCGTCCCCACCGCCGGGGATCAGCCGCCGACCGTCGGGCATCGTGACCGGATCGTGCGCCGATCGGCGCGGCCCGCCCGGGTCAGGGCTGTCCGGCGGCGCGGCGCGCCAGGTAGCCGGCGATGTGGTCACGGGCCGCCGTCCTGGCGCGCGCGGCGTGCGCGTCGGCGTCGCGGGGCAGGCGGCCGCCCTTCGTTAGCAGGGTCGCGTAGCCGTGCGCCGTCGACAGGTGCACGTACACGAAGTCCAGGAGCTCGGCCCACGGGGTGTCGGCGGGCAGCACGTCCGCGGCCAGCCGGGTCAGCGTGTCGGTGAGCCGGCGGCTCTGCTCGTGGACGGTCTGGCAGTGCTCGGCGGCGAAGTCGTGGGTATAGACGAGTTCGACGCCGGCGCGATGGTCCAGCGCGTAGCGGGTATAGGCGCTCGCGGTGGCGGCGAGCCGGTCGGCCGGGTCGGGCCCGGCACGCTCGGCCGCCTCGGCGAGCAGGTCGGTGATCTCGCCGATGACGGCGGCCGCGCAGGCGGCGAGCAGCGCCTCCCGGTCGGGGAAGTGGCGGTAGGGCGCGGCCGACGACACGCCCGCCCGCACCGCGACCTTGGCCACGGAGAAGCCCGCGACCCCGGTCTCGGCCAGGAGCGCGATGCCTTCGCGGACCAGGCCGGCGCGCAGGTCGCCGTGATGGTAGCGGCGGCGCGGCGTCGTGGGACTGCTCACGGTGGACGATCCTCCCTTTCCGGATGTTAGAGTACTCTCACATTCTGATGTTAGAGTGCTCTTACATTCACCCACGGGAAGGTGAGCATCATGCGGCAGCGGAGCCTCGGACGGCAGGGACTGACGGTCTCGGCGATCGGATACGGAGCGATGGGCGTCTCCTTCGCCTACGGCCCTTCGGACAAGAAAGAGGGCGAGGCCACCATCCGCCGCGCCCACGAGCTGGGCGTGACGTTCTTCGACACCGCCGAGCTCTACGGCCAGGGCGAGAACGAGCGGATCGTCGGCGCGGCGCTCGCGCCGGTGCGCGACGAGGTGGTCATCGCGACCAAGTTCGGCTTCGACTTCACCGGTACGAGAGAGGGCGGCGTCGACAGCAGGCCCGAGCACATCCGCGAGGTCGTCGACAACAGCCTGCGCTACCTCGGCGTCGACGTCATCGACGTGCTCTACCAGCACCGCGTCGACCCGAACGTGCCGATCGAGGACGTGGCGGGCACCGTCAAGGAGTTGGTCGACGCCGGCAAGGTCCGCTACTTCGGGCTGAGCGAGGCCGGGGCCGGCACCATCCGCCGGGCGCACGCCGTCCAGCCCGTCTCGGTCCTGCAGACGGAATACTCCCTGTTCGAGCGGGAGGTGGAGGCGCTCTTCCCGGTCCTGCGCGAGCTCGGCATCGGGTTCGTCGCCTACTCGCCGCTCGGCCGCGGCTTCCTCACCGGCCAGGCCAAGCCCGGCGCCGAGTACGACGAGAGCGACATGCGCAGCTGGGACGCCCGCTTCCAGCCGGGCAACTACGAGAAGAACCTGGAGGCCACCCGGCTGCTCGGCGAGCTGGCCGCGGGCAAGGGGGCCACCGTGGCCCAGCTCGCCCTGGCCTGGCTCCTCGCCCAGGGCGACGACATCGTGCCCATCCCCGGCACCCGCAGCCCCGAGCGGCTGGCGGAGAACGTCGCCGCCGCCGACCTCGTCCTCGACGACGCCGACCTTACGCGGATCGCCGAGATCCTGCCGACCGGCGGCTACGGCGCCCGTTACCCGCAGGGCATGCTCCCCGTCTGGGAGTGACCTCGGATCACCGGCGGGTGCGCGGCACCACCAGGCCCGACTCGTACGCGGCCACCACGGCCTGCGTACGGTCGCGTAGCCCGAGCTTGGCCAGCACCCGGCTGACGTGCGTCTTCACCGTCTCCTCGGTGACCATGAGCCGGGCGGCGATCTCCGGGTTCGACAGCCCTTCGGCGAGCAGGCGCAGCACCTGGGTCTCGCGCGGGGTGAGCGCGGCGATCGGCACCGCCTCCGTCTCCGGCCGCAGCCGGGCGAACTCGCTGATCAGCCGCCTGGTCACGGCCGGGGCCAGCAGCGCGTCCCCGGCGGCGACCACCCGTACGGCGTCGAACAGCCGCTCGGCGGTGACGTCCTTGAGCAGGAACCCGCTGGCCCCGGCCCGCAACGCGTCGTAGACGTACTCGTCCAGGTCGAACGTCGTCAGGATGAGCACCCGCGGGCCCGAGCCGGCCAGCCGTCTGGTGGCCTCGATGCCGTCCATGCGCGGCATGCGCACGTCCATGAGCACCACGTCCGGCCGGACCTCGCCGCACACCCGCACCGCCTCCGCGCCGTCGGCGGCGGTGCCGGCCACCTCGAAGTCCGGCTGCGTGTCGAGCAACTCCCCGAACCCGGTACGCACCACGAGGTGATCGTCGGCCACCACGATCCGAACCCGCCCGCCACCTCTCCCAGCCTGGGGTGCTGGTCCGGGGGCGTGTTCGCCGCTCACGTCGTACTTTCCGGTCGGCGGCGTTTCACCGGGAACGCGGTCGCCTTCATGCCGTCGCCTCTCGTGGTAGGTGGGCTTCCACCAGGAATCCGCCGCCCTCGGCGGGGCCGGCTCGGAGGTCGCCTCCGGCGGCGGTGGCGCGCTCGCGCATGCCGGCCAGGCCGAAACCACCGTCCGGGTCGGTGGGGAGCGTGCCGCCGTTGTCGCGGATGAGAAGGAGGAGGCCGTCGCCGTCGTAGCGCAGTTCCACGTCGACCGCGGCGCCGGGGGCGTGACGGCGGGCGTTGGTGAGGGCCTCCTGCACGATGCGGTACGCGGCCAGTTCGACGCCCGGGTCCAGCGGGACCGGCGTGCCGCTGAGTATGAGCCTCGTGGTGGACCCGGAAGCGTCCCTCGACTCGTCGACCAGCTCGATCAGCTCCTCCAGCGTCAGCCCCGGCTGCGGGCGGCGCTCCACCTCGGTGTCCTCACGCAGCACGCCGAGCAGCCGTCGCATCTCGGTCAGCGCGGCACGGGCCGTGTCGCCGATGGCGGACAGCCGTTCGGCGCCGGCGGCGGGCATCCCGGGGACGGCCAGCCTTGCCGACTCCGCTTGCACGGCGACCATGGAAACATGGTGGGCCACCACGTCGTGCAGCTCACGGGCGATGCGGGCGCGCTCGCCGCGGGCTGTGTGCTCCAGCAGGGTCCCGGCGATCTCCTGACGTGCCGCGCTCCCGGCCGCGGCGTCCACGTGCGCCCGCCGCGCCGTCCCCGCCAGCGCCGCCGCAGGAGCGAGCGACCCCAGCACCAACACCAACCCCGCCGCCCCTCCAGCGGAGTCCGCCGCTCCCGTGAAGTGCGGCGCTTCCGCGGAGTGCGGCGCTTCCGCGGAGTGCGGCGCGTCCGCGGAGTGCGGCGCTCCCGTGGAGGTCGGCCCGATTGACGGCGCGGGCCTTTCGTGTGGTGTCAGTTCTGCAGTGGATGCGGGCTCTCCTGATGGTGAAAGCCCTGGGGTCGGGGGCTGCGACGGTGCTGGGGTCGAGATCTGTGCCGGGACTCGTACGTCGGTCGCGGTCAGGGCAGGGAACAGGGCCAGCAGGGGAAAGGGGGCCGCGAGCAGTACGGCGAGCCGCCAGGAGCCGTGCCGCCCGAGCCGGTACCCGCAGGCGAGCTGGGCCGCCGCCCCCGCGACGGTCAGGGTCTGGAACGCCGTCAGGGACAGCAGCACCGACACGGTCACCACGGCGGCGGCCACGGCCGGTTGCCCGGGCAGCAGAGCCGGCGGGGCCGTGGTCGCCAGTCCCACCAGGAAGAGCATCGCCAGGGTGAGCGGCCGGGCTCCCTCCGCCCGCAGGGCGATCTCGCCGACCGCCAGCACCGCCGCCGACACCCCCGCCACCACGGGCGCGTGCCCCATGACCCATCGCCCGTACGTTCCTCCACCCACGACGGCCATTCTCTCGGCTCACCAGAAAGCTGACATCCCTCGTACGAGGGACGAAGACGGCGTACGGCGGGACAGAACCTTCAGCCCGCACGGAGGAGAAGGGTGGGTGCGAGCCGGGGAATCCCCGCATGAGAGATCCACGACCGTCCGCCTCGCGGGGAAGTGAACGCGGGCGCGGCTCCCTCCGGTGCCCGAAAACGTCGAGGCGCCGGAATCCCTCGTGTGGGGAACGTCGGCGCCCGGAAACGCCGGAGTCCCCCGTATGAGGGAGGCAGGGTCGCTGGAGGCAGGGAGGGAGAGGATCGCTCGGCGGCGTGACGACCCGGGGTGCCGCCGCTGCCTAGGCTGCGCGGCATGGAAGCGACGATCGAGGTAACCGGGCTGCGCAAGCGGTTCGGACGGACCGTGGCGCTGGACGGGATGACGTTCAGGGTGCCGCCGGGCCGGGTCACCGGGTTCGTGGGGCCGAACGGCGCGGGCAAGTCCACCACGATGCGGGTGATCCTCGGCCTGGACGCCCCCGACGAGGGCCGGGCGCTGGTCGGGGGCGTGCCGTACCGGAGTCTGGAGGAGCCGCTCACCCGCGTGGGCGCGCTGCTGGACGCGGGCGCGTTGCAGCCGAGCCGGACGGGCCGCGACCACCTGCTGTGGCTGGCCCACTCCCAGGGGCTCGGGGCGGCGCGGGTGGACGAGGTGATCGGCCTGGTGGGGCTGGGCGGGACGGCGCGCAGGCGGGCGGGCGGCTACTCGCTGGGCATGCGGCAGCGGCTCGGGATCGCCGCCGCGCTGCTCGGCGACCCGCCGGTGCTCATGCTGGACGAGCCGTTCAACGGCCTGGACCCGGACGGCATCGTGTGGATCCGCGGCCTGCTGCGGTCACTGGCCGCCGAGGGCCGGGCGGTGCTGGTGTCCAGCCATCTGATGAGCGAGCTGGAGGGCACCGCCGGTCAGCTCGTCGTGGCCGGGCGGGGCCGGGTGGTGGCCGACATGGGCGTGGCCGAGCTGATCGAGGCGGCCTCCCACGACCGGGTGACCATCCGCACCACGGCCCGCTCCCGTGCGATGGAGACCCTGGCGGGGGCGGGCGCCACGGTCGCCGTCACGGGCGGCGACACCGTCACCGCGTCGGGGCCGCCCGCCGAGCGGGTGGTGGAGCTGCTGACCGGAGGCGGGGTGCCGTTCTCGGAGGTGACGGCCCACCGGGCCACGCTGGAGGAGGCGTACATGGAGCTGACCAGGGACGCCGTCGAGTTCCGCGCGGACGGGGCGGGCCGATGAGCCCGGCGGCCGGGTTCGCACGGACGCTGCGCGCGGAGTGGACGAAGTTCCGCACGGTCCGCGGCTGGGTGCTCGGCACGGTGGTCGCGGCGCTGCTCGTCCCGCTGCTCGCAGCGGTCTCCGCGGCGGGCAGCCACGCCTCGTGTGACAGGAACGGGGTCGAGACCGCCTGTCCCGAGCCGCCGCTGGGCCCTGACGGCCGCGCTGTGCATGACAAGTTCTTCTTCGTGCACCGGACGCTGGACGGCGACGGCTCCATCACCGTGCGGCTGACGTCGATGTCCGGCATCATCACCTACCCGCCGCCGGACCACGACGAGATCGTGCCGGGCCTGGTGCCGTGGGCGAAGGCCGGAGTGATCGTCAAGGCGAGCATGGAGCCGGGCTCGTCCTACGCGGCGGTCATGGCCACCGGCGAGCACGGCGTGCGGATGCAGCACGACTACACCGGGGACGTGGCGGGCCGGCCCGGCGGGGCGCCGCGCTGGCTGCGGCTGACCCGCGCGGGAGAAACCCTCACCGGGTACGAGTCCGCCGACGGACGGCAGTGGGCCGAGGTCGCCGCCGTCCGCCTGCCGGATCTGCCCGCCGAGGTGGAGATCGGCATGTTCGCCGCCTCGCCGGGTGACCTGACCGTGAAGCAGGCCGATCTGGGCGGGCTGATCGAGCAGATGCGGTTCACCGAGACCACCGCCGTGTTCGACCAGGTGAAGGTCGAGGGCGCGGCGCCCGGGGCGTGGCGGCACACCGACGTGAGCCCCACGCCCGGCACGAACCCCGGGGAGGTCCACCACCCGGGCAGCGCCGTGGAGTCGGGCGGCACGTTCACCGTGGTCGGGAGCGGCGACATCGCGCCGGTCGGCACCGACGGCGGCATGGCGGTGGAGCTGACGCTGACCGGGATACTGTTCGCGCTGGTGGTGGTGGTCGTCGTGGCGGTGCTGTTCGTGACCGCCGAGTACCGGCGCGGGCTCGTCCGCGTCACCCTGGCGGCCTCGCCGCGCCGGGGCCGGGTGCTCGCGGCCAAGGCCCTGGTGATCGGCGGGGTCGTGTTCGCCGCCGGGCTGGCCGCGAGCGCGGTCGCGATGCCGGTCGGCAAGCATCTGCTGCGGGGCAACGGCAACCACGTGCTGCCGGTGCCCGCGCTCACCGAGGTGCGGGTGATCGCGGGGGTGGCCGCGCTGCTGGCCGTGTCCGCCGTGCTGGCGCTGGCGCTCGGGACGCTGTTCAGGCGCAGCGCGGCGGCGGTCGTCACCGCGCTGGCGCTGATCCTGCTGCCGCACGTGCTGGCCACCGCCTCCGTGCTGCCCGTCGAGCTGTCGCTGTGGCTGCTGCGGATCACGCCCGCCGCCGCGTTCGCCGTCCAGCAGAGCATTCCCGAGTATCCGCAGGTGGTCGACTTCTACGTGCCGCAGGGCGGCTACTACCCGCTGCCGCCGTGGGCCGGGCTGGGCGTGCTGTGCTGCTACGCCGCGCTCGCGCTCGCCCTGGCCGTGGTGAGGCTGAACAGGAGGGACGCGTGAACCGGGCGCTGCACGCCGAGTGGACCAAGCTGCGCACCGTGGCGGGGACCGGCCCGCTGCTGCTGCTCGCCGTCGTGCTGACCGTGGCCATGGGCGCCGCCCTGGCCGCCACGCTGACCTGCCCCTGGGGACGGTGCGCGCAGGACTCCGTCAAGCTCACGTTCAGCGGACTCCCGGTGAGCCAGGCATGCGTCGCCCTGCTGGCGGTGCTGGCCGTCGGCGGCGAGTACGGCACCGGCATGATCGGCACCACCCTGACGGCGATACCGCGCCGCGGGCGGGTGCTGGCGGCCAAGGCGGCCGTCGTCGCCGGGCTGACCGCGGTCGCGGGGACCGTCGCCGTCCTCGCGTCGGCGCTGGCCGGGCGGCTCATCCTGCCCGGCCGCGGCTACCCGGCACTGTCGCTGGCCGACGGGCCGACGCTGCGCGCGGCCGCCGGCTCGGTGCTCTACCTCGCGCTGGTCGCGCTGCTCGGCGTGGGGATCGCGATGGCCGTACGCGATCCGGCGGCGTCGATCGCGGCCGTGCTCGGGCTGCTCTACCTGTTCCCGCTGCTGGCGCACATGGTGTCGGATCCGGGCTGGCACCGGGTCCTGTGGAGCCTGGCGCCGATGAACGCCGGCCTCGCCGTGCAGACCACCGTGAACGTGGCGAGCCTGCCGATCCCGCCCTGGGCGGGTCTCGGCGTGCTCGCGGCCTGGTCGGCGGCGGCGCTGCTGGCCGGCGGGCTGCTGCTGCGGGCCCGAGACGCGTCGTGATCCGCGTCGTCGACCGGCGCCATCGATTACTCTGTACGACATACACAGTTTTGAGGAGTGCCGATGGAGATCCGGACGTTCAGGGAAGACGATCGAGCCGAGCTGCGCGAGCTGTTCGCGCGCGCGGGGGAGGGGTCGCCCACCGGCTCGCTGTGGGGGCACGTGGAGTCCGAGCGTGACATCTACCTGGAGCCCTACATGGACCAGGAGCCGGACTCGCTGTTCCTCGCCGCCGACCGGGGCGTCCTCGTCGGCTACCTGACCGGTTGCCTGGACGGCGCGACGTTCCCCGGCGAGAGCGAGCGGATGACGCGGGCGATCAGAAGGCACCGGCTCTACCTGCGGCGCGGCCCGGCGGCCTTCTTCGCCCACGCCATGCTCGACGCGGCGGGGGCGGCGATCCGCCGGCAGCCGGGCCCCGGCGACTTCGAGGACCCGCGCTGGCCCTCCCACCTGCACATCAACGTCGCCCCTGAAGCCCGCGGCACCGGCGCCGCCCAGGGGCTCATGGAGTCGTGGCAGCGGCGGCTCAAGGAGGCGGGATCGCCGGGCTGCCACCTGCAGACGCTGGTGGAGAACACCCGGGCGGTGCGGTTCTTCGAACGGGCCGGTTTCACCGCGCACGGCCCCGCGCCCCTGGTGCCGGGCCTGCGCCACCAGGGCGGGCGCGTCCACCAGCGGACGATGGTGTGGAGCCCCTGACGCGCGCCTCGCGGGTCACACGTCCCAGGCGACCGGCAGGCTCTTCAGCCCGTAGATGTCCGCGGTCTCCGGGCGCAGCCCGACCTCCTCCGGCGGCACGGCCAGGCGCAGCGTGGGGAAGCGGGTGACCAGCGCGGGGAAGGCGACCCGCATCTCGACGCGGGCCAGCTGCTGACCCAGGCACTGGTGGATGCCGTGGCCGAACGCCAGATGCCCGGGGGCCTCCCGCCCCAGGTCCAGCACGTGGGGGTCGGCGAAGCGCTCGGGGTCGCGGTTGGCGGTGTTGTACGACAGGATGACCGTCGTCCCGGCCTCGATGGTCCGGCCGCCCAGCTCGACGTCCTCCAGCGCCGTCCGCATGAACGTCTTGGCGACGCTCAGATACCGCAGCAGCTCCTCCACGGCCCGGTCGGTGAGCGCGGGGTCGGCGCGGAGCGCGGCCAGCTGCGCCGGGTTGCGCAGCAGCGCGAAGGTGCCCAGCGCCAGCATGTTCGCGGTGGTGTCGAGCCCGGCCGCGAGCAGGATGAGAGCGATGCCCCGCAGCTCCTCGTCGGTCAGGTCGCCGTCGGTGAGGTCGCTGAGCACGTCGTCAGTCGGGTTCGCGCGCTTGGCGGCCACCAGCTCCCCGAGATAGCGCTGGGTCGCCGTGTAGGCGGCGAGCATGTCCTCGTCGCTCGTCTCCCCGCTGAGGAACGAGTCGACCTGCTCCTGGAAGGAGCCCCGGTCCTCGTACGGCACGCCCAGCAGCTCGCAGATGACGATGGTGGGGATGGGCTTGGCGAACGCGGTCACCAGGTTCACCGGCGGCCCGGCCTTCTCCATGGCGTCCAGGTGGTCGGCGGTGATCTGCTCGACGCGCTCGGTGAGCTGCCGCATGCGCCGCACGGTGAACTTGCCCACCAGCGGTTTCCGGTAGCGCCCGTGCTGCGGCTCGTCCATGAGGAGGAACTCGCCGGGCGGCGCGGGAGGGATCTCCATGCCGCTGACGTCGATGGACGGGTGGAGCATGAGCTCCTTGCGTGAGCTGAACCGCGCGTCGGCCAGGACCGACCTGACCAGGTCGTATCCGGTGATCAGCCAGCCGGGCCTGCCCCCGGGGAAGGTGTAGCGGCTGATCGGGCCGTGCTCGCGGGCCTGGATCAGCTCGCCGGGCGGGTCGAAGGGACATCCGGGCCGGCGCGCGGTCGGCATCGTGGCGACGGTGTGTTCCATGGTCATCCGCCTTGGTGTCGTTGTCGAACGGTCATCGCGTCCAACCTTCGCCTGCGCCTCTGACACCGGGCCGTCGCCGTGCTGACACGGCCGCTGACGCGACTCAGCTTCCTGCCGCCCGACGGTCCGGGACGCCGCCGAGGTTCGGCACAATGGCCCCTGTGCGAGTTGGACTGCTCGGGCCGTTCGAGGTCCGCAATCCCGACGGGGCCGTGGTGGAGGTCCCCGGGGTCCGGCTGCGCGCGTTGCTCGCCGCGCTCGCCCTCGAACCCGGCCGGATCGTCCCCCGTACGAGACTGGTCGACTGGATCTGGGGGCGGCGACCGCCCGCGGACGCGGTGAACGCCCTGCAGGCGCTGGTGTCCCGGCTGCGCAGGGTGTTACCCGACGGGGTGATCGAGGCGGATTCCGGCGGCTACCGGCTGGCCGTCGCCCCCGATGCCGTGGACGCGTGCCGGTTCGAGCGCCTGACCGGTCAGGCCCGTGCCGCCGAGCCCGCGGCCCGGGCGGACCTGCTGCGCACGGCCCTGGCCTTGTGGCGCGGCACGGCGATGGCGGACCTCGCGCTGCGGGACAGCGAGCTGTTCGACGCCGCCGTCAGGCGGCTGGACGAGCTCCACGTGGCCGCGCTCGGGGACCGGGTGGACGCGGACATCCGCCTCGGCCGCGGCTCGGAGCTGGTCTCCGAGCTGACCGACCTGGTCGCCGCGTACCCGCTGCGCGAGGGGTTCGTGGCGGCGTTGATGCGGGCGCTCGCCGAGGCGGGGCGCACGCCCGAGGCGCTGACCGTCTACCAGCGGACGCGTGAGCGGCTGGCCGAGGAGCTGGGCGCCGACCCGTCGGCCGAGCTGTCCGCGCTGCACGTCGCGCTGCTCCGCGGCGAGGTGGGCGAGCGGGCGGAGCACCGCCGCACCAACCTGCGCGCCGAGCTGACGAGCTTCGTCGGCAAGGACGAGGACGTCTCCGCGGTCGCCGCCCTGGCCGTCAGGCACCGGCTGGTCACCTTGACCGGGCCGGGCGGCTCGGGTAAGACGAGGCTGGCCGCGGAGACCGCCCGGACGATGCTCGCCGAGCTGCCGGACGGGGCGTGGCTGGTCGAGCTGGCCCCGGTGCGGGCGGGCGGTGAGCTGGCGCAGGCCGCGCTCACCGCGATCGGCCTGCGCGAACAGGCCCTGCTCGGCGGCGTGCGGGGCGGGGACCGGACGGACCGGCTCATCGCCGCGGTCCGGGAACGCGCGATCCTGCTGATCCTGGACAACTGCGAGCACGTGATCGAGGAGGCCGCGGCCTTCGCCGATCGGCTGCTGGGGGAGTGCCGCAGCCTGCGGATCCTGGCCACCAGCAGGGAGCCGCTCGGGATCACGGGGGAGGTGCTGTGGCAGGTCGAGCCGCTCGCGCTGCCCGCCGAGCGGGCGGACCCCGCCGAGATCGGGTCCTCGCCCGCGGTGCGGCTGCTGCGCGACCGCGCGCGCCTGGTGCGCCAGGACCTCGGCGCCGACGCGGCCGCCCTGCCGGCCATGGCGCGGATCTGCCGGGCGCTCGACGGGATGCCGCTGGCGATCGAGCTCGCCGCGGCACGGCTGCGCACGATGTCCGTCGATCAGCTGGCACGCGGGCTGGACGATCGGTTCCGGCTGCTGACCAGCGGCAGCCGGACGGCGCTCCCCCGGCACAAGACGCTGCGCGCGGTCGTCGACTGGAGCTGGGACCTGCTGAGCGAGGCCGAGCGACGCGTGCTGCGGCGGCTCTCGGTGTTCTCCGGCGGGGCGAGCCTGGAAGCGGCCGTACGGGTGTGCGGGGACGAGTCGTCCGGCGGGGAGCAGGTGTTCGACGTGCTGACCGCGTTGATCGAGAAGTCGCTGCTGCTCGCCGACGGCGGGGGCGCGATGCGCTACCGGATGCTCGACACCATCAGGGAGTACGCGGCCTACCGGCTCGCCGAAGCCGGGGAGACCGAGCCTGCGCGCCGGGCGCATCTCGCGTACTTCACCGAGCTGGCCGAGACGGCCGATCCGCACCTGCGCCGGGCCGGGCAGCTGGAATGGCTGGCCACGCTCGACGCCGAGCACGACAACATCACCGCGGCCCTGCGCCGGGCCATCGCCGGGGGATGGGCCCAGGAGTCGATGCGGCTGGTCGCGGCCGCGGGCTACTTCTGGTATCTCGGCGGGCACCGAGCCGAGGGCGCCGAGCTGAGCGTCGCGGCGGCCTCGCTGCCCGGCGAGGTGTCCGACGAGGTGCGGGCGATGGCGTACCTCATCGTGACCATGTTCGTGACCGCCGGGATCGGCGGTGACCAGTATCAGGCGCGGGAGTGGATCCAGGAGGCGCACCGGTTGGCCCGGCGCAGCGGGTCCCGCCGCCCGCTGCTCGGCTTCGTCGAGCTGCTGGAGCGGACGCTGCGGGGCCCGGCGGAGTTCATGCCCGCGTTCGAGCCGCTCATCGCCGGCGCCGATCCGTGGGTGCGCGCGCAGGCCAGGCTCACCCGGGGCCGGTTCCGGCTCACGCTCGGCGGCGACGAGACCGACGTGGACCTCGACGCCGGGACCGCGCTCGCCGAGTTCCGCGCGCTGGGCGACCGGATGGGCATCGCGCTGGCGCTGACCTTCCTGGCCGACCGGCTCGCCACCCGCGGCGAGTTCGCCCGCGCCTGCGAGCACCACGAGGAGGTCGTCGGGGCGCTGACCGAGGTGGGCGCCGTCGAGGACGTGGTCGGCGTGCGGGCGCGACAGGCCCAGCTGTACTGGCTGCTCGGCGACGAGCGGTCCAGCGCGTCCGCCATGGCGGAGGCGCAGCGGTGCGCGGGCGGGATCGTCTGGCCGGACGCGCTCGCCGAGCTGGCGCTGTCGAAGGCGCAGCTGGCGCGCTGGCGCGGTGAGCCGGACCAGGCGCACGAGCACCTGGCCACGGTGCGGGCGGTGATGGGCGAGCCGGGCATGCCCGGCTCGGTCCACGCCATGACCATGCACCTGTACGGCTACCTCACCGAGGACATCGAGGAGGCCCGCGCCTACCGGAAGGAGGCGTTCCGCGCGGCCGCGGCCACGGAGCACCCGCACCCGCCGATGATCGCCGAGATGCTGATCGGGATCGCGGACCTCGCGCTGCGCCAGGGGGAGTACGAACAGGCCGTGCGGCTGCTGGCGGCGAGCGACGGTGTACGCGGCACGCCGGACCGTTCGCAGCCGGACGCCGCCAGGATCGCCGCGGCCACGCGGAGCCGCCTCGGCGAGACCGTGTTCGCCGAGGCGTTCCGTGCCGGTCAGCGGCAGGACTGGCGCGAGCTGGCCGGGATCACGCTCGCTTCGTGAACGTCCTGCGCGCCCACAGGTAGCCGACCAGCGTGAGCCCGGCGCACCAGGCGACCGCCGTGATGGCTGGGCCCGCCGACGGCGTGCCGGACAGCAGCCCGCGCAGGGTCTCGATGATCGAGGTGAACGGTTGGTACTCGGCGAACTGCCGCGCACCCGGCCCCATCGTCTCGGCCGGCACGAAGGCGCTGCTCAGAAAGGGAAGGAGCATCAGCGGGACCCCGGCGAGTCCCGCGCCTTCCGGCGTCTTCGCGGCGAGCCCGGATGCGACGGTCAGCCAGCCGATCGCCAGCACCGTCAACGCGACGATGCCGATCGCGCCGAGCCACTGCGGGAGACTCGCCGCCGGCCGGAATCCCAGCAGCACCGCCACCCCGATGATGATCGCGATGGCCACCATGGTCCGCAGCATGATCGCGATCACGTGCGCGTTCAGCACCGCGGCCCTGGACACGTCCATGACGCGGAGCCGGTTGATGAATCCGGTCGTCATGTCCGAGTTCACCGCGGTCGCGGTGGGGCCGATGCCGTAGCCGATGGTCATGATGATCAATCCAGGCGTCGCGTAGTCGACGTAGTCGGCCCCGACGTCGAAGGCGCCGCCGAACACGTGGACCATGAGGAACATCACGAACACCGGCACGAACACGGCGTTGAACAGCGTCAGCGGATTGCGCATCGTGTGCCTGAAGTCGCGCCGCACCATGGTGGCGGAGTCCGCCAGGAAAGCCGAGAAGGCGTTCATCGGGCACTGACCTCCTTGTTCCCGTGCCCGGTGAGGGCGAAGAAGACGTCATCCAGATCCGGCGTGTGCACCGACAGTTCGCCGACCTCCACCGCATGCGTGTCGAGCCGTTCGAGCAGCGCCCGGAGCGACCGCACCCCGCCGTCGCCGGGCACCCGCAAGGTCAGCTCCTCGTCGTCCCTCGTGGACCCGGGCAGGACCCGCGCCGCGGCGTCGAGTTCCTCCCGGCTGGTGAACCGCAGCCGGACATGACCGCCCGGAACCCGGCGCTTGAGCTCGTCGGCCGTGCCCTCGGCGACCAGCCGGCCCTGGTCGAGCACGGCGATCCGGCCGGCGAGCTCGTCGGCCTCCTGGAGATACTGAGTGGTCAGGAAGATGGTCGTGCCGTCGGCCACGAGTTCCCTGATGATCTGCCACATGGTGCGGCGGCTGCGCGGATCGAGTCCCGTCGTGGGCTCGTCCAGGAAGATGATCCGCGGCTTGCCGACCAGCGTCATGGCCAGGTCCAGCTTGCGGCGCATGCCGCCCGAGTAGGACGCCACCAGCTTGCCCGCCGATCCGGCCAGGTCGAACCGGTCGAGCAACCGGCCGGCGATCCTCCTGCCCTCCGCCCTGGGCAGGTGCAGGAGGTCCGCCGTCATCAGCAGGTTCTCCTCGCCGGTGAGGAGGTCGTCGACCGAGGCGAACTGCCCGGTGACCCCGATGG
Organism: Nonomuraea harbinensis; assembly: GCF_019396385.1. Classification (GTDB taxonomy): domain Bacteria; phylum Actinomycetota; class Actinomycetes; order Streptosporangiales; family Streptosporangiaceae; genus Nonomuraea; species Nonomuraea ferruginea. The sequence goes on from NZ_JAHKRN010000019.1 coordinate 87,558, forward strand.
CCGCGCGCACCGCCTTGGTCTCCGTGGCCACGTCGTGCCCGGCGACGACGGCCTTCCCGGCGTCGGGGGCCAGCAGCGTGGTCAGCACGTGCACCGTCGTGGTCTTCCCGGCGCCGTTGGGCCCCAGCAGGGCGAAGACCGTGCCGGTCCGGACGTCCAGGTCGACGCCGTCGAGCACGACCTTGTCCTTGTACGCCTTGCGCAGCCCGGAGGCGGCGATGGCTGAATCGTTCATGGCGCCCACCATCGCCGGCCGCTCTGACACGGGGCCGTCGCCGGGCTGACGCGGCCGCTGACACGGCCCTGGCTACGAGCTCGGGCGCTCCCCGGCGTCCGCGCCGGCCAGGGGGATGCCGCGCACGGTGAGCACCATGAGGACGACGCAACTGGCGGTCAGCGCGATGTCGGCGACGTTGCCGACGAACAGGCCGCCGTAGTCGATGAAGTCGACGACATGACCCTGAGCGAAGCCCGGCGGGCGGAACAGGCGGTCGAGCAGATGGGAGGTGGCGCCGCCGAGCAGCGCGCCCAGCACGACGGTCCAGGCGGGCGAGCGCAGCCGCCGCCCGGTGTAGAGGATGCCGGCGACGGCGGCGGCCGCCGTCAGGGTGAACACCCACGTCGCGCCGGCCCCTATCGAGAACGCGGCACCGGGGTTGAACAGCAGCCGCAGCTGGATCAGCTCCGGGATCACCGTGACGCGCTCGCCGCCGGAGAGCGCCGAGACCGCCCAGAGCTTGGACGCCTGGTCCACGGCGAGCACCGCCGCGGCGAGCACCAGCATCCATCCGTAGGGCCGCATGCCCCGTCCCGGCTCCCGGGACCCTCGTCCGATCGGCACCTTCGACCTCGCCATCCGATGACCGTTTCGCCCAATCTAGCGGCCACGCGAGGGGGAGACGCCCGATACGGTCCGGGTGACGAGGAGGGCCGGCGGGCGGGGCTTCAGTCGGAGTCGACGCGACCCAGCGGGTCGGCGCTCTCCAGCAACGCCGCGCGCGCCGCCGTCCAGCCGGAATCCTCCGGGTCGAGCGCGCTGCGCAGGTAGGCCGTGGTGAGCCGCTGGATCAGGGCGACCCGTTCGGGGTTCTCGTCCGTCGTCTCCGTGACGTCGCGGCCGACGATGCCGCCGAGCCCGTGCTCGGCCCCGAACAGCGTGAGCAGGCTCTTGCCGCCCGGGCTCAAGGTGTACGGGTCGGTGAACCAGTCCGGCCCCCGGACGGTCAGGTGGGACTGGTCCCGGTCGCCCGCGACCACGAGGGCCGGTGTGGTCATGTGGCTGAAGTCCGGGTTCATGAAGGGCATGTGCTCGGCGGCGAACGGCGTCAGGTCGGCGCCGCCCCGGCCGGGCGCGGCGAGCAGCACACCCGCCTTGACCCTGGGGTCGGACAGGTCCTGTCCCGGCCCGCCTTCGGGATCGACGATCCGCGCGCCCAGCAGCATGCTCGCCGTCTGGGCGCCCCAGGAGTGCCCGGCCACGGCGACGCGGCTCCGGTCGAGACGCCCGCTCAGGCCGGGGACGGCGGCTTCGACCAGGTCGAGGTGGTCGAGTACGCGCTTCAGGTCCTCGACCCGGAACCGCCAGATCAGCGGGGTACGGGGATCGTCGGGCGGAAGGTTCAGCGTCCTGGAGTCGAGATGGGTGGGCTGGACCACCGCGAAGCCGTGGGCGGCCCAGAAGCCGGCCAGCGGGTCGTACCCGTCCATCGACCAGCCGAAGCCGTGCGAGAAGACGATGATCGGCAGGTCGCGCCCGGCGGCGGGCGCGGACACGCGCACCTGGAGGTCCTCACCCCGGCCGGGGGCCGGCAGCACCACCGGCCGCGCCGAGAGGACCGGGAGGGGCGCGCCCTGGGCCGCGTGTGCGGGCGCGATGACTGATCGGCTCATAAGAAGGTCTTCCTCGTTCGTGGGTGAAGTGGCCGGCGTGGTTGGCCGGCGGGCGCCCGCTCTGGCATCATGAAAGAAGCGGGACAGCGTCCCGTTTGACGATACGGGACACTGTCCCGTTTAGCAACACCGGAGGCACGGCGCGATGAACGACGGCGAGCGGGGCGCGGGGCGCGCGGCCCGGCCCAAACGGGCGGACGCCCGGCGCAACGAGAAGAACCTGCTCGACGCCGCCGGAGAAGTCTTCGTCACGTCGGGCGTCGACGCGCCGATACGCGACATCGCGGCCAAGGCGGGCGTCGGCACGGCCACGATCTACCGTCACTTCCCGACGCGGGCGGATCTGATCATCGCCGTCTACCGGCACCAGGTCGAAGCCTGCGCCGAGGCCGGTCCGGCCCTGCTGGCGACCAGTGCCACGCCGTACGCCGCCCTGGAGCGCTGGATCAACCTCTTCGTGGACTTCCTGGTCACCAAGCACGGGCTCGCCGCCGTCCTGCAGTCCGACAACGCCGGCTTCGACGCCCTGCACGCCTACTTCCTCGACCGGCTCGTGCCCGTGTGCGCCCGGTTGCTCGAAGCGGCCGCCGCCGCCGGCGAGATCCGCCCCGGCCAGGACGCCCTCGAACTCATGCGGGGCATCGGCAACCTCTGCGTCGGCGCCGGCGATCCCCGCTACGACGCCCGCCGCATGGTCGGGCTCCTCGTCGCGGGGCTGCGCCTCGGCTAGGGCCTCTCCTGGTCAGGAGACGGTCCACTGCTGGGCGTTGTTGCCGTTGCAGGTCCACTGCCGCACTTCGGAGCCCGGGGCGGTGCCGAAGTTGTAGTTGTCCAGGCACAGGCCGCTGTGCCGGTTGGTGAGGGTGGAGTAGCCGCCTCCCACGGACGTGACGCGCCATTGCTGGACGGCCAGGCCGTTGCAGGTCCACTGGCGTACTTCTGAGCCTGGGGTGGTGCCGAAGTTGTAGTTGTCGAGGCAGAGGCCGCTGTGCCGGTTGGTGATCGTGGAGTAGCCGTCGGCGGCCGGGGTGATCTGCCAGTCCTGCGTGGCGAGGCCGTTGCAGGTCCACTGGCGGACCTCCGCGCCCGGCGTGGTCACCCAGTTGTAGTCGTCCAGGCAGAGGCCGCTGTGCCGGTTGCGGATCCGCACCGTGGCAGGGGTGGGCTCGCCCGAGGGGCCGGGGATCACGGTCGAGGTCGAGACGGGGACGCCGAGGTTGGGCGTGCCGTCGGCGTTCCAGGAGATCTTCTGCACCCGGGTGGTGCGGGTGGTGCCGCAGCCCTGGCTCGACGAGGAGTTGGCGTGGTAGGCGATCCAGGTCTCGGTGCCGTCGGGCGAGGTGAAGAAGGAGTGGTGGCCGGGGCCGTAGACGCCGTTCGCGTCGTTGCGCTGGAAGATCGGGCTGGGGAACTTGGTCCAGGACGCGGCCGACAGCGGGTCACCGCCGCGGTACTCCAGCATGCCGAGCTTGTAGTTGGGGCCGTTGCAGTGGCTGGCCGAGTAGGTCAGGAAGGTGCGGCCGCCCCGCTGCAGCGCGAAGGAGCCCTCGTTGACGGCGCCGTTCTGACGCTCCCAGTCCAGGGTCGGGGCCGAGATCCGCCTGCCGAACGCGCTCGCCGTCCACGGGTTCGACATCGGCGCGATGAACAGCGACTGCAGGCCGTCGGACGCGAACGCCGAGAACGTCATGTAGAGGTTGCCGTCGAGCTTGAGCAGGCTGGCGTCGATCGCCCATCCGTTGTCGGGCATCAGGTTGACGATCCCGCGGACGGTGTAGGGCCCCATCGGGTCGGACCCGGCGCTCTCGGCGACGTGCGTGCGGCGGGGCAGGCTGCCCTGCTCCACCGAGTAGTACAGGTACCAGCGGCTCCCGACCATCTCCAGGTGCGGCGCCCACATCGTGTTGCCGCCGGTCCGTACGACGACCTGCTCGGGCGCGCTGCGCAGCCCGGCGATCGTCGCCGAGCGGCGCATGACCACGTCGGAGTTCCACGTCGTGGCGACGTAGTAGTAGAAGCCGTTGTGGAAGACCAGCGTCGGGTCGGCGCTGTTGGGCGTCGGGACGACGGGGTTGGTGAAGGACGGGCCGGGCGCCGCCTGGGCGCGGCCGGTCGTGAACAGGGCTGACAGGACGATCGTGACGACGGCGAGCGTCAGGATCCGGCGCGCCGTGCCCGGCAGGGAAGCCAACACGAGGACTCCTTGGGGGGTGGGGTCGACTGGTTGTGTTAGCGCTAACACAACCGGTTGCTTCGTCGTGCTCACTTGCTGGTGGAGAGATGTGTGCCAAGTGTTAACGCCAACACCGCAACCGTCAAGGGCGCCTCCGTCGCCGGCTGGGAGGTAGGGCAACCTTCAGAGTGCCTGAAGCTTCCGCTAAGCTTCAGTAACCCTGAAGGTTGGAGGATGAACGTGAGGGATCACGTCCTGCTGTCCGTGCACGTCCTGGCGGCCATCGTGTTCGTCGGGGGCTCGGCCGTGGCCGCGAGCCTGTTTCCCCGCTACGCCCCCGTGGCGGGCCCGCCGGGCGAGGGCGAGCGCAGCCCGGCCGTGGCCGCCGCGCTGCACCGCATCACCCGCGGCTACAGCCTGTTCGGTCTGGTGGTGCCCGCCGTCGGCATCGTGATGGCCCTCGCGCAGGGCCGGATGGGGGAGCTCTGGATCGTCGCCTCGATGGCGCTGACCGGCGTCGCGGCCGTCCTGCTGGCCACCCAGATCTACCCGCGCCAGCGGGACGCGCTGCGCGACCCGGACGACGGGAGCCGGCTGCGCGCGCTGTCCATGCTCGCCGGCTTCTACAACCTGGTCTGGGCGGCCGTGGTCGTGCTGATGGTCGTCCGGCCGGGAGCGTGACCGGCGATAGCGCCGGTCAAATCCGAATTGTGGTGAGTTGCGGCGTTTGTCGGATTGCATTACGTTAAGGCTTCATTTGCCCAGACCGTGCGTGCCCCACCCCCGGGGAGCGCACGGCCGCCGAATCCGTTCGCGGAGCCGGGGACCCATTCCCCTTGGGGTGAATCGGCGCACCACGCGCCGTAGGGCACTTCCACGCCCGAACCCGTCAGCTAACCCGGTAGGCGGCATGGAAGCTAGGAGCAAGCCCCCAGATGAACGTCACCCACCGGTTCGGCGGAGCGCTGATCGGCCTCGCCGTCGCCGCCGCGGCGCTGACCGCCGGCAGCACCGCCGCCCACGCCGCCCCGCCGGTCGCCACCCCCGTCGACGCCGCGCACGCCCCAGCCGCCCCCGCCGTCCTGGCCACGGCCGCCCACCTGGTCGACGCCACCACCGGCCAGGTCCACTTCAGCAAGGAGGCCGACCTGCGCAGGCCGGTCGCCAGCCTCACCAAGATGATGACCGCGTACGTGGTGCTCCAGCGGGCCGAGCCCACCGACGAGGTCGAGGTCACCACCGCCGACGTCGGCTACGCCGCCAGGGGCGGCGCCGCGGTCGCCCACCTGCGCGCCGGCGACACGCTGACCGTCGAGGACATGCTGCACGCGCTCATGCTGCCCTCCGGCGCCGACGCCGCGCACGCGCTCGCGCGCACGTACGGGCCGGGCGTCGAGGAGTTCGTGGCCGCGATGAACGCCACCGCCCGGCAGCTCGGCATGAACGACACGCTGTACGTCAACGCGGACGGCATGCCCTACGGCGGCGGCGGCCACTCCACCGCCCGCGACCAGGTCCGCCTGGCCCAGAAGGTGCTGGAGAACCCGACCCTGGAGAAGGTCACCTCGACCCAGTACCACACCGTCCCCGCGACCTCCGAGCGCCGTTCGTACGCGTGGCGCAACACCAACCGCCTGCTCGGCACCCCCGGCGCGCTCGGCGTCAAGACCGGCTACACCCGCGCCGCCGGTTACACGCTCGCCTTCGCCGCCGATCGGGGCGGCAGCCGGCTCGTCGGCGTCCTCCTCGGCGAGACCAGCTCCAGCCGCCGCTTCCAGACCGCCGAGGCCCTGCTCGGCTGGGCCGGCGCCGCGGCCGCACAGCGATAGCGGTCTCCGTACGAGCGGCCCGGCCAGGGCCGCTCGCACGGACGGACCGCCGCACCCTCTAAGGTCCTGTTGAACATTTCAAGCCGCGTGAGAACGGGACCCCCCATGAACCTCGCACTGTGGATCGTCGCGGGCCTGCTGGCCGCCGTGTTCGGTGTGGCCGGGCTGATGAAGCTGGCGCAACCCAAGGAGAGGCTCGCGGCCTCCGGCCTGGCCTGGACGGAGGACTTCTCCGCCGGCGCCGTCAAGGCCATCGGCGGGCTGGAGGTGCTGGCCGCGCTCGGGCTGATCCTGCCGGCGACGTTCGGCGTCGTCCCGATCCTCACCCCGCTGGCGGCGGCCGGGCTGGTCATCGTCATGATCGGCGCCGCGGTCACGCACGGCCGGCGCGGGGAGCATCCGGCGATCGCCGTCAACGTGGTGCTGCTCGTCCTGGCCGCGTTCGTGGCCTGGGGCCGCTTCGGCCCCCATGCCTTCTGACGTGACAGCTCGGCCCGGGATTCACGGGTGCGCCGTCGAGACCCGCTCCACCAGGTCAGGCTGGAAGACCACGTGACGGTGCTCGTGGCCGCCGGGGCTGTTGGCCTCCTCCAGCAGCATCAGCGCCGCGGTGCGGCCCAGCTGCTCGCGCGGCTGGCGGATCGACGACAGCGGCACGGCCGCCGCCGCGGCGAAGTCGATGTCGTCGTACCCGAGAATCGCCACGTCGGCGGGGACCCGCAGGCCGCGCTGGGTGAGCTCCTGCAGCACGCCCATCGCCACCAGGTCGTTCGCGCAGAACACGGCGGTGGGCCGCTCCTCGCGGGCCAGGCCGGCCAGCTCCTTGCCGGCCTGGCGGCCGGTGGCGACGGTGAGGTCCGGCAGCGGGATCACGGTCAGCTCGCCGTCCGGGCCCAGCACACCGGCCAGGCCGTGGTGGCGGTCCTCCACCTGGCGGACGGGGAACGGCCCGCCGGCGAAGGCGATCCGCCGGTGACCCCGGTCGAGCAGGTGCCGCCCGGCGAGCCGGCCGCCGAGCACGTCGTCCACCGAGACGGCGCACCCGTAGGAGTGGCGTGACGAGCTGTCGAACGTCACCACAGGGATGCCCCGGGAGATCAGCCCGCCCAGCCGCTCCCGCTGGCCCGAGGCGTTGACCGGGGTGATCAGCACGCCCAGCGGGCGCTCCTCCTCGAACATGCGCAGCAGCCGCGCCTCCCGGGCGGCGTCCTTGCTGCTGTTGACCACCATCACGTTGACGTCCACGTCCTGCGCGGCGGTCTCGACGCCGTTCAGCACGTCGATGAAGAACGGGTTGGTCAGGTCGAGCGCGACCACGGCGATCGTCGTGCTGCGCCCGGCCCGCAACTGGCGGGCGGAGCCGTTGCGCACGTAGCCGAGCTGGGCCACCGCCGCCTCCACCCGCATGCGGGTCTCCCTGGCCACCATCTCGGGCCGGTTGAGCACGTTGCTCACGGTGCCGACGGAAACCCCGGCGAGTCGGGCGACGTCTTTGATGCTCGGCATCGTTCCTCGGTCATGAAGTGCGGCGGCGCTTGAACCGTATCAATGCTACGGGCGCCCCCGAGAGACCGCGTCTCAGCGCGGATCGCGCCGCAGCGGATGCTCGGGCGGCACCTCCACCAGCACGATCCGGTGCCCGTCGGGGTCGGCGATCCAGAGCTCGACCAGCCCCCACGGCTCCCGCCTGGCCTCGCGCAGCACGGTGACGCCCGCCCGCCGCAGCCGCTCCTCCTCCCGGCCCACGTCGCGGACCTGCAACCACAGCATCATGCGCTCGCCCGCCGGTCCGCCGGAGTGCCCCGACAGTTCGAGGAACCCCTGCCCGAGGAAGAAGACCACGCCGGGATGGTCCGGCGGGCCGAACTCCCGGTAGACGGCCAGGCCGAGCGTCTCGGCGTAGAAACGGCGGCTGCGCTCCAGGTCGCCGGGGCGCAGCAGTACGCGGCTGCTCAGCACTTCCATGACCCGGAGCGTTCCCCGCCGGCACCGGATCAGGCGCCGCCGGTCAGGACGGGCGGCGCGCGTACACCTCGATCTCGATCTTCATGCGCGGGTCCGCGAGCCCGCAGACCAGCATCGTCGCGGCCGGGCGGACCTCGCCGAAACAGCGGCGCAGCGCGGGCCAGCAGGGCTCGAAGTCGGCGCGGTCGGGCAGCAGGTAGCGCACCCTGACCACGTCGCCGAAGCCGCACCCCGCCTCGGCGAGCGCCGAGCCGATGTTGCGCAGGCACTGCTCGGCCTGCTCCACCACGTCGCCGGAGATCGTCATGGTGGCGTAGTCGAAGCCGGTCGTCCCGGACACGTGCACCCAGTCGCCGTCCACCACGGCGCGGGCGTAGCCGATCTGCTCCTCGAAGACCGAACCGCTGAGGATGGCGCGTCGCTCTGTCATGCGCGGCACGATAGGTGATCGGCGGCGATACGTCGAAGACGCGTGGGCTCATGGACTGATATCTCTGGGCGTATGGACCGTCCCGAGCTTCCGCTGCACCACCTGCACGCGTTCGCCGTGCTCGCCGAGGAACTCCACTTCGGCCACGCGGCCGTCCGCCTCGGCATCGCGCAGCCGCCGCTGAGCCAGCAGATCCGCCGCCTGGAGGAGAGGGTCGGCCACCCGCTCTTCCACCGCGAGCCGGGCCGGATCTCCCTCACCGCCGCGGGCCGGGAGCTGCTGCCGGCCGCCCAGCGGGCCCTCGCCGGCGTCGCGGCCGGGCTCGCCGCCGCGCGGGACGCGGGAAGCGGGCGGACCGGCCGGCTGCGGATCGGGTTCGCCGCCTCACTGGCGCTGACCGTGCTGCCCGGCCTGCTGCGCGCCTTCCTGGAACGGTTCCCCGAGGTGCGGCCCGACATCCGCGAGATGACCACGGCCCCGCAGCTCGCCGCCCTGCACGACGGGACGATCGACGTCGGCCTGCTGCGCGAGCCGCACTCCGGTGAGGCGGAGCTCGGCTTCGCGACGGTGCTGACCGAGCCCTTCGTCGCCGTCCTGCCGTCCGCGCATCCGCTGGCGTCCCTCCGGTCCGTCCCGCTGGCGCGGCTCGCGGACTCGCCGTTCGTGCTCCTGCCCCGCGCGGCGGGGCCGGGCCTGTACGACCAGATCACGGACCTGTGCGCCGGCGCGGGCTTCACCCCGCGGATCGGCCGGCACGCGGTGGAATGGCTGACGGTGTGCGCCCTGGTGGAGGCCGGGCTGGGCGTGTCACTGGCCCCGGCGAGCATCCGGCGCGTCCGGCTCGCCGGGGTCGCCTTCCGCGCGATCACGCCCGGCACGGCCCGCACCCGCGTCGCCGCCGCCTGGTGCCGTGACGACCCGAACCCGGTGGTCGCCAACTTCCTGGCGACGCTGCCCTGACGAGGGGGTCACGCGACCTTGGCGGACGGCGCCTTCCACGTGTTGCACGCACCCGGCTTGCCGGCCTTGTGGCCCTGCCCGGCCCAGTGAGCGCGGTTGGCGGGCTTGCCGTCGTTCTTGGCGAACCTGGCATACGCCTTGGGCTGAGCGGACTTGAGGAAGGCCGGCCAGTCCTTGACGGTGCGGCCCAGGCTCTTCACCGACACGCCCTGGAGGCAGTCGGACTGCAGGCCGTACCGGCGGTTCTGCTCGTTCATCACCTTCTCCGAGCCGTCGTTCCGCAGCGCCCACCAGGCCCGGCCGATGCCGGTCTGGCCGAGGACGACGCCGCTCCACGTCCGGGTGAGCGAGGAGAGGATCTTGTCGTCCTTCTTCGCCCTGATCCAGTCGTCGGCCAGCCGCACCTTGATGACGGTGCCGCAGACCTCGGAGAAGGACTCGCGCAGGTCCATGCCGCTGGAGCAGGACTGGAGGTCGTCCTTGGCCCTGAACTCCACCTTGACCGGCTGGAAGTCCTTGATGGCCGGCTTCCACGCCTTGTTGAGACAGCCGACGAGCTTGGTGATGTACGTCCTGGTCGAGGCGGCGGTCGTGCCCTTGGCCGCCCCGCAGGAGACCTTGGGCAGCTTGGCCGCCTTGTAGAGCGCGTTGTGGGTCAGTTCAGGGGCGCCCTTGACCGGGTCGGCGTGGGCCGCACCTGACAGAAGCACCACACCGGCGGCCACCGCCGCCGACAAACGAATGATCATGACGCGGAATCGTACGGCCCGCGCCCGTGGAATGGCCAGCCGTCACGTCACGTCACGGGTGATCATGACCGGGCAGGGCGCGTGCTGGGCGCAGTACTCGCTGGTGGACCCGAGCAGGACGCCTTCCAGCCGGCTGCGGCCGTGGGAACCGAGGACGAGCAGGTCCGCCTCGGCGCCGAGCCTCGTCAGCACGTCGGCGGGGTGGCCCTGGACGACGAGGGGCCGGGCCTTGACGCCGGTCTCGGCCAGTTCGCGGTCCAGCGTGCGCTCGCCCCACTCCATCAGCCGGTCGGTGTCGGGCTTGACCAGTTCGATCCCGACGGAGTCCCAGTGCACGGCGTGCACGGCGTGCAGGTCGACGCCGCGCAGCGCGGCTTCCTCGGCCGCCACCCGCAGGGCGTGCCGGGCGTGCTCCGATCCGTCGACCGCGGCGATCACATGGCTGTGCGAGTCGGACAGGCGCGGCAGGTCCGGGACGACGGTCACCGGGCAGGGCGCCTGGTACAGGCAGGCCTTGCTGACCGAGCCGAGCAGCAGCCCGGCGAGCCGGTTGTGGCCCCGCGAACCGACGACGAGCAGGTCACCGGGGGAGCAGGCGGCGATGAGGCCGGCCGAGGCACCGCCGTGGCCGAAGCGCGGTTCGGCGTAGCCCCGGGTGATGTCGCCGGCCGCCCGGCGCAGGTCTTCCTCGGTCTTCTCGCCGGTCGCCGATGTCCGGTCCGGCAGGATCGTCCAGGGCTGGAGCTCGGCGCGGTGCAGGCGAGCCTGGCCGAGCGCCCACCCGAGCGCCCTGACGGAGCCCGGCGAGCCGTCGAATCCGGCGATGACGCGTTCCACGGAAATGTCCTCCTTGGCGTGGTGGAGCAGATGATCTCGCGGCGTGGTCGCTTGTCGAGGGCGGTGGGGCGCCCCATACCCCGGGTCACGCTCCGTACGCGGCTTCCTTGACCCCGTCTGCCGATCGGGTGGAAAAGGACTTTGGTCCTTCCCGAGATGACCTTCGGCCCCCGACCGGCGGCCTGAGCTCGCCCTACGTTGGTCACGTCCCTCCCGGAAGTGGAGCAACCGCCCGTGCCGACGACCCGTGCGCACCCCGGCCCCCGCCTGGCCGCCGGGCGGCTCCCCCTGCTGGCCGGGGCCGCGGTGGCGCTGGTCGCGGGCCTGTTCGGCGGAGTGGCCCTGCTGGTCGCCTGGCTGCCCGCCCCCGCGGCGTTCACGGAGCAGCACGGGCCGCTGATGGCGCTGGGCTTCCTGGGCACGCTCATCTCGCTGGAACGGGCGGTGGCGCTCCGGCAGCTCTGGGGATACGCGGCCCCCGCGCTGTCCGCTTTCGGGGCGGTCGCCCTGGCCGCCGGCGCCGAACAGGCCGGCAAGGCGGCGCTGACCGCCGCCGCCGGCTGGCTGGTGGCCGTCTACGTCGCGCTGCTGGGCCGGCGGGTGAGCCGCGAGACGCTCATGCAGCTGGCCGGCGCGCTGGCCTGGTTCGGCGGCGGCCTGCTGTGGCTGGCCGGACGGCCGATCCCGGAGCTGGTGGTCTGGTTCGCCGCCTTCCACGTGCTGACCATCGCCGCCGAACGGCTGGAGCTGGCGCACGTCGTCTTCCTGCGACCCGGGGCGTGGGGCGGCCTGGTGGCCGCGGCCGCGCTGGTCGGCGGCGGCGCCCTCGTCTCGTTCGCCGACCCGGCCATGGGCGCGCGGACGGCCGGGGCCGGGATGGTCCTGGTCGCCGTCTGGCTGGCCTGGCGCGACGTGGCCCGCCACACCGTCCGCGGCTCCGGCCTGCCCCGGTACGCCGCCGCGTGCCTGCTGGCCGGCTACGCCTGGCTCGGCGTGGCGGGAGCCCTGTGGGCCGCCACCGGCCTGTCGTCCGGCCGCTACCTGTACGACGCGGCCCTGCACGCGCTGTTCCTCGGATTCGTGATGTCGATGGTCTTCGGCCACGCCCCGGTGATCCTGCCGGCGGTGCTGCGGGTGCGGCTCCCGTACCGGCCCGTTCTGTACGCGCCGCTGACGCTGCTGCACGTGGCCGTGGCCGCCCGGGTCGCCGGTGACCTGGCCGCCCTGGACGCGGTCCGCACACTCGGCGGCGTCCTGGCCGTGTTCTCCCTGCTCTTGTTCGCCGGATGCGCCGTCGCGGCGTCGCGCTCGCGGTCCGGTCACGATAAGGAGGTGCCGGCGGTGAACCCCGTCGAGATCCGTCAGAGGCCGGGTGCCCCGAGCACGCCGCCGCAGCGCCCGCGCGCGTCGTGGCACCTGCGGGCGAACGCGATCGTGGTCGGCTGGCTGGCCCTCACCGTCGCGGTGGCGCTGGCCGGCGACGTGCTGCCGGCGCCGCGCTGGCTGCTGATCCACGTGTTCCTGCTCGGCGGGGTCTCCACCGCGATCCTCATCTGGAGCGAGCACTTCACCGTCGCGCTGCTGCGCACCAGGACCCCCGCGCAGACGGCGAGCCTCACCCGGCTCGCGCTGCTCAACGCCGCCACGATCGCGATCCTGTACGGGGTCGCCGCCGGTCCCTGGCCGCTCGCCGCGGCCGGCGCGGGCGTGGTGGTGGCCGTGGTGCTGTGGCACGCGTACGTGCTGGTCGCGCTGCTGCGCCGGGCGCTGCCCGGCAGGTTCGGGCACGTCATCGGCTGGTACGTGAGCGCGGCCGGCGCTTTGGCGGCCGGTGGCGTGCTCGGCGGGCTGCTGGCCGCGCACGTCCCGCACGCCGATGCCCACGAGCGCATGCAGGCCGCGCACGCCGAGGTGAACCTGCTCGGCTGGGTGGGGCTGACCGTGCTCGGCACGCTGTTCACGCTGTGGCCGACCGTGCTGCGCACCCGCATGCCCGATCGGACCCGCCGGGCCTCCAGGATCGGGCTGTGGCTGGCCGCCCCCGGCCTGGCGGTGACCGTGGCCGGGCTGCTGACCGGCTGGCGGTGGGCCGCGGTCGCCGGGCTGGCCGCCTACGCGGCCGGCACCGTGGCGGCGCTGGCACCGCTGGCCGAGGCGGTGCGCCGGCGGCGCCCGCACACCGGGGCGGCCTGGACGATGGGAGCGGGCGTCGTCTGGTTCGGGATCGCGCTGGCCGCGAACCTGGCGATCGTGGCCACCCGTCCGGCCGCCGAGGTCACCGCCGGGCTGGATCCGCTGCTGCCGCTGGTGCTCGCCGGGTTCGTCGCCCAGGTGCTGCTCGGCTCGCTGCTGCACCTGCTCCCTGCGGTGCTGGGCGGCGGCCCGGCCCGTTTCAAGGAGAACGCGGCGCTGCTGGAGCGCGGCTGGGCGGTGCGGCTGGCGGCCTTCAACCTCGGGGTGCCGCTACTGGCGCTGCCGGTGCCCGCGCCCCTGCGCCTGCTCGGCTGGGCACTCGTGCTCGCCGCGACCGCCGCGTTCGTGACCCTGGCCACGATCGCCCTGACCCGTTCCCGAGCGCTCGGGCGTACGCGCCCCGCAGCCGAGAAGACAACCGTCACGACACCAGGCCACGGCCCCACCGGCGGCGTCGCGCCACGCAGCGGCTCCATCGGTGGCGCGACGGCCGACGGTAGTGACGGGACTGGTGGTGGGTGGCGGCGGGCTTGGCCCGGGCTGGCCGGGGTGGTGGTGGGGATTCTGCTGACGGCGGCGGCGGTCGTGGTGTCGACGACCGGTGGTGAAGGGACGGCGGAAAGGGTCACCGCTACGGGGGCGCGGACGGTCGAGGTGACCCTGGCCGGGATGAGCATCAGGCCCTCGGTGATCGAGGCCGCCCCCGGCACCGTGCTGACGCTGCGCGTCACCAACACCGACGCCCAGCGGCACGACCTGCGGCTGGCCACCGGCGAGCGCACCCCGCTGCTGGGCCGCGGCGAGAGCGCCACGCTCACGCTGCCGCCCCTGGCGGAGGCGGTCGACGGCTGGTGCACCGTGGCCGGGCACCGCGCCGCGGGCATGACCATGCGCATCGTCCCCGCCGGCACCGCGCACGGCGGCCACGCCACCGGCGGCGACACCGGCGGCGACACCGGCGGCGACACTGCGGCCCCCGCCCGCCTCGACCTGTCCGCGCCCATGTCACCGGAATGGACCCCGCACGACGCGACGCTCAAGCCCGCGCCGGGAGGCGTGGAACACCAGGTCGAGATCCGCGTGGACGACCAGGCCGTCCAGGAGGTCGCGCCCGGCGTGCGGCAGCGCGTGTGGACGTTCAACGGCAAGGTTCCTGGCCCGGTGCTGCGCGGCAAGGTCGGCGACACCTTCACGGTCACGTTCGTGAACGGCGGCACGATGGGCCACGGCATCGACTTCCACGCCGGGGCGAACGCGCCGGACGAGGTCATGCGCACCATCGAGCCGGGCGAACGCCTCACCTACCGCTTCCGCGCCGGGCACGCCGGAGCCTGGCTGTACCACTGCTCGACCATGCCGATGACGCAGCACATCGCGAACGGCATGTACGGCGCGGTGATCATCGATCCGCCGGAGCTGCCGGAGGTGGACCGCGAGTACCTCCTGGTGCAGGGCGAGCTCCACCTCGGCGAGCCGGGCGGCGACGCCCAGGTGGCCAAGATCCGCGAGGGACGTCCCGACGGCTGGATGTTCAACGGCACCGCCGCCGGGTACGACCACGCGCCACTGGCGGCGAAGGCCGGGGAGCGGGTGCGGATCTGGGCCGTCGCCGCAGGTCCTAGCTCGGGCACGGCACTGCACGTCGTGGGGGCGCCGTTCGACACGATCTACAAGGAGGGCGCGTACCGGCTGCGGAAGGACGACGCGGGCGGCGCGCAGGTGCTGGATCTGGCCCCCGCCCAGGGCGGCTTCGCCGAGCTGGTCTTCCCGGAGGCGGGCACGTACCCGGTCGTGGACCACACGATGCGCCAGGCGGAGGCCGGCGCGCACGGCCTGTTCAAGGTGAGCGCCCGTTGAGCGGAGCCATGCCCGCCCTCGCACCCCACCGCCGCGCCAGATGCGGACGTCGTGGGCGCCCCAGCGGCGGCGGGAGTCGTCGCCGAGAGTGGGCAGTTCGCCGACCAGGTCGAAGCGGCCCGGGCGTCGAGGAAGGTGAAACCGGCGAAGTTCGGCGGCCGGGTGAGGTGGGCGCAGACGTCAGGCACGCAGACGTCAGGCACAGGGCGCGGCCCAGGAGGTTGGCGGTTCCGACCGGTCGTTGCCGACGATCGCCGGGGCGGTGGTGAGGGTGTCGAGCATCCACTGCAGGCCGGGGCGTGCCGTCGGCTGCGTGGGGCGGCGGCGCGGGATGGCGTTGCCGCCGTTGGTTTCGTGCGCGAGGCGCGGCAGGTGGGCGCGTTCGAGCTTGGCGTAATACTTCACGCTCATCCCGGCACGCTCGGGAGTGATCTTGGCGCGCCGGGAGGTGAGGAATTCGCGCACTCAGAATGGCCGGGTGTTCGCTCAGGCCGCCGTCGAATCCGGCGAGCGTCACTCCGGAGGATGCCGGTCGTGCTGTGGCTCGGCTACCAGGCTGTGAACTTGATTGACATGCTGCCGTGCGCGGCAGTTCGCCGTGATGTTGCCGCGGCTGACGGACGCGACCGGCTCTTGACCATCATGGCAGCCCTTGTGGCGCTCTGGCCGAGGTGGCCGGGCCTTGTGGTCAGGGACGGCCGATGCGGACCTTCCAGACAGTCGGGCCCGACTCGAGGTACTCCCAGGTGAACTCGCCGGGGTGCTCGGCGGCGAACTGGTAGTAGAGAGGTTTCGGGTCATGGTCGTTGACCAGCACGAACGCCGTACGCACGGTCAGTTCGCCGAACGTGGCGAAGATCTGCTCGTGGCGCTGCGCCGGGACCAGCCGGCGCACGTCGAGCTCCGGCGACTCGGCCGGGGCCCGCTCCTCCTCGACGGCCTCGACGGTGTCCTGCTCGCCGCCGAGGACCTCCTGCATGCCCTTGAGCAGGGCGGCGAGGTCGACTCCCGCGTCCGCCAGCGCGGGCAGCAGGATCTCGTTCTCCTTCTCCACGTGGCTCTGGAAGACGGCGTTCAGCGCCGTGGCTGCGGCGGAGATCTCTCCCGGGGAGCCGGCCGAGGCGAGGTCGCCGACCAGCTCGCGCAGCGTCAGGTGCTCGTCGTGCATCGCCCGCACCAGCAGCCTGGTCCTGGGCAGGTCGGCGGCGACGCGGTACACCGTCTCCTCCTCCGCCATGGCGTGCGGGAGCACCTCCTGGTTGCAGAAGTCGACCAGCACCCCGCGCCGGGCCGCGGGCGACGCCAGACGGTCGATCGAGCGGCTGATGGTGAGCGCGTGGTCGGACATGGTCCGGCCGAGCTGGTCGTGGTGGGCGCGGATCGTCGCCAGCACACCGTCCTGAGTGCCGCGGTCCGTGGATGCGGTCATGGGTTCAGCCTTTCTGTCGGGTGAGCAACGGGGCGCGGCCGCGCGTACTCGGCATGCTGAAACGCTAGGCCGCGGTTCCGGCCCGTGTCACCGGCTACAAGTCACCGGGCGCGCGGGCACTTGGACCCCGGTTTCCGGGCCCTTCGCCTCTGGCGGGCGATAGCTCACGTGGCCTGCAGGTCACGCAGGCCCGGCTCCTCGGTCAACCGGCCGGCCTGCACCCAGTACCAGCCGAGCGAGGCGGTGAACCGCTCGGTCAGCCGCGTGTCGCCCAGGCTCATGGCGGCATCGAGCGCGCCGCGCAGGTTGGCGGCCTCGGCGTCCAGCCGCCGGATCCAGCGGTGCCGCGCGGGCCCGCTCCGGTACGACTCCGCGCACTCGGCGAGCTGGGTGTAGTAGGTGGCGTACCAGCTCAGGACGCGGTCGTGCTCGCCTGCCTCGCGCAGGCGCTCCAGCCCGTACGCGGCCACGGACTCCAGCAACCGGTACCTGTCGCCCGACCGTACGATCAGCGACCGGTCCACCAGCCGGGCCAGCAGATCGGCGACGTCGTCCGGCGCGAGGTCCGGCCCGCGGGCGGGCGGCGCTCCCTGGATCGGCACGGGCACGGCGCAGACCCGTTCGGCGGCCTCCAGCGTGCAGCCGCCCACGTGGACGGCCAGGCGGCGCAGCACCACGCGTTCGGGCTCGGTGAGCAGCTCCCAGCTCCAGTCGAGTGCCGCCCTGAGGGTCCGCTGGTGGGCGGGGCCGGCCCGGCGTCCCGCCGACAGCAGCCGGAAGCGGTCGTCCAGCCGCGCCGCCAGGGCCGCCACGCCCAGCGAACGCGTCCGGGCGGCGGCCAGCTCCAGCGCCAGCGGGATGCCGTCGAGGCGGCGGCAGATCACCTCGGCGGCGTCGGCGTCCCCGGCCGTCAGCGCGAAACCCGGCTGCGCGTCGGCGGCCCGGGCGGCGAACAGCCGCATCGCCGCCCATACGTCCAGCGGCGGCACCTCCCGCACCACCTCGCCGGTCACCCCCAGAGGCTCCCGGCTGGTGGCGATGACGCACAACCCGGACCCACCGCGCAGCAGCCGCTCCACAAGCTCGGCCACCGCCTCCACCACATGCTCGCAGTTGTCGAGCACCAGCAGAGCCCGGCGATCGCCGAAGACCGCGGCGATCGACTCCCCCATTCCGCCGGGCACCCCGAGTGTCGTCGCGATGGTTTCGGCCAGGTCCGGGCCCGCGGTGACCGATGACAGTTCCACCAGGTACGCGCCGCCGGGGAAGTCGCCGGCGAGCCGGTGGGCGGCAGCCAGGGCGAGGCGGCTCTTGCCGACGCCGGCCGTGCCGGTGAGCGTCACGAGCCGGGTCGTGGGTGGCAGCGCGGCCAGTTCGTCGAGGGCCTCGTCGCGGCCCACGAGCTCGGTGAGCGGTTCGGGCAGCCGGGCGGGGGCGGGCGCCGGGACGACCGCCGGGCGGCGCAGGCCGGGGCTCTGCTCCAGGATCGCCTGGTGGAGAGCGGCGAGCTCGGGGCCGGGGTCGAGGCCCAGCTCGTCGCGGACGCGCTCACGCAGGGACCGGTAGACCTCCAGCGCCTCGGTCTGCCGCCCCGAACGGTAGAGGGCGCGCATGAGCAGCCCGTGGAAGCGTTCCCTCGTGGGGTGCTGAGCGGCCAGTTCGGCCAGCTCGCCGATCTGGGACGAGTCCTGCCCGAGAGCCAGCCGTACGTCGGCGTAGTCCTCCAGAGCCGTCAGCCGCTGCTCCTCCAGCCGGGCCGCGGCCCCCCGCACGAGCGGTTCGCCGGGGAAGCCGGCGAAGGCCGGGCCGCGCCACCACGACAGCGCCTCGGCCAGCAGGGCGGCTCTCTCCCGGGGGTCCCGGGCGGCTCCGGCCCGGCCGGCGACCTCGCGGAAGCGGCGGGCGTCGGTGTCGCCGTCGACCAGGTAGCCCGGCGACCGCGTGACGATCAGCTCCCTGGCACCCGGCTCCGCCTCGTCCAGCGCCCTGCGCAGCTGCGACGCCTTGGCGCGCAGCGCGCCCAGCGGGTTGCCCGGCGGCTCCGGCCCCCACAGGTTCCCGATCAGCCGGTCGGCGGCCACGACCTGCCCGTCTCCGGCGAGCAGGCAGGCCAGGAGCGCCCGTACCTTGAGCTCGGGCACGCGCACGGCACGCCCGTCGTCGGCGATCACCTCGAGCGGCCCGAGTACGGCGAAGCGCATGGATCTCACCCTAAGCAGTTCCGAACAGGACCCGAACGTCCGCCCTCCAGGCTGATCGCATGACGACCACCACGACTTCCCCCAGGACCGGGGCGCGGGCGTGGCTGGGGCTGCTCGTGCTCGCCCTGGCCACGCTCCTGCTCGCCGTGGACAACACGGTGCTGATGCTCGCGCTGCCTCACCTGGCCGCCGACCTGAACCCCAGCGCAACCGAGCTGCTGTGGATCACCGACGTGTACGGGTTCATGATCGCCGGATTCATCATCACCATGGGCTCGATCGGCGACCGGATCGGCCGGCGCAGGCTGCTGCTGATCGGTGCGGCCGCGTTCGCCGCCGCCTCGCTCGTGGCCGCGTACTCCACCACGACCGTGATGCTGATCGGCGCCCGCGTGCTGCTGGGGATCGCGGGCGCCACGATCGGGCCGTCCGCGCTGGCGCTGGTGGCCGGGCTGTTCGCCGACGCCAGGCGGCGCGCCCTGGCCATCGGCGTGTTCACCGCCTGCTTCATGGGCGGGGCGGCGGCCGGGCCGGTGATCGGCGGGGTGCTCCTGGAGCACTTCTGGTGGGGTTCGGTGTTCCTGATGGGGGTGCCGATCATGGTGGCCGTCCTGGTGGGCGGTCTGGTCCTGCTGCCGGAGACCAGGGCCGAGGGCTCCGGCAGGCTCGACCTGGCGAGCGTGGCGATGTCGCTGGCCGCGATCCTGCCGCTCGTCCACGGACTGAAGGAGCTGGCCGACGATCCGGGGCAGCCGGTGGCGTACGCGGCCCTCGGCGTCGGGCTGGCGTTCGGCTGGGCGTTCGTCCGGCGGCAGCGCCGGCTGGCGGAGCCGCTGGTGGACCTGCGCCTGTTCGGCGACCGCTCGTTCAGCGCGGCCCTGCTGATCCTGGCGCTGGCCATGGTGCTGCAGGGCGGCGTCTACCTGTTCGTGAGCCAGCACCTGCAGCTCGTCGAGGGCCTCTCGCCGCTGGCCGCGGGCCTGTGGATGGCCGTCCCCGCTCTGGGCCTGGTCGCGGGGTCGCTCGCGGCGCCGCTCGTCGCGGGCGTGTTCCGGCCGGGCCTCGTCGTCGGGGCCGGGCTGGTGATGTCCGCCGCCGGGTTCGCCGTCGTCGTGGCGGGCGACGGCCTCGGCACGCTGATCGCGGGTGTCACGATCGCCTTCCTCGGCATGGCGCCCGTGGGCGCGCTGGGGCTCGGCCTCATCGTCGGAGCGGCGCCGCCGGAGCGGTCCGGGTCCGCGTCGGCGATGGCCGAGTGCGGCGGCGAGCTGGGCATCGCGCTCGGCATCGCGCTGCTCGGCAGCGTCGGCACCGCCGTCTACGGCGGCACGGTCACCTCGCCGCACGCGGGCGGCTCGCTCGGCGAGGCGCTGACCGCCGCCGCCGCGCTGCCGCCGGGACAGGCCGCGGACCTGGTGGCGGAGGCGCAGGCCGCCTTCACCCAGGGGCTGCTCGTCGTCACGGCCCTGAGCGGGGTGCTCGTGCTCGGCCTGGCCGTGACCGCCATGACCTTGCTGAGGCATCTCCGCCCGATCGGCGGGGACCGGTAAGCACCGCCGCCGGAAGCGGGATGACGGCCCGCCGGGACGAGGGGCGAAGGTCCGTCCCATCGCGGGACCGTGGCCTCTGACCCACGAGCCGGGATCGCCGGACGATGAGGGCATGAGCATCGGAATCAACGGCTGCTACGACAACGCATGGGGCTGTGCCGACCGGCTCGTGGAGATGGCCCAGCGGATGGAGGAGCCGGCATGTCAGCGGTGATGGTCGAGGGACTGCGCAAACAGTACGGGACGGTGAAGGCCGTCGACGGGGTGAGCTTCACCGTCGAACGGGGAGAGGTGTTCGCGCTGCTCGGACCGAACGGCGCGGGCAAGACCACCACGGTGGAGATCCTGGAAGGGCACCGCGGGCGCGACGCCGGTCACGTGTCGGTGCTGGGCTTCGATCCGGCCACCGGCGGCCGGGCCTTCCGCGAGCACATCGGGATCGTCCTGCAGGAGGCCGGCTTCGAGGAGGAGTTCTCCGTCTTCGAGCTGGTGCGGCTGTACGCAGGCTTCTACCCGCGCCCACGCGATCCTGACGAGGTTGTCGAGCAGGTCGGGCTTCAGGACAAGCGCGACGCCCGCGTGCGGACGCTGTCCGGTGGGCAGCGGCGCCGGCTGGACCTGGCGCTCGGCCTGGTCGGGCGCCCGGACGTGCTGTTCCTGGACGAGCCGACCACCGGCTTCGACCCGTCGGCCCGCCATCACGCGTGGGAACTGATCGACGGCCTGCGTTCGCTCGGCACGACGATCCTGCTCACCACCCACTACATGGACGAGGCCCAGCACCTCGCCGACAGGGTCGCGGTGCTGCGCGCGGGCCGGTTGGCCGCCTGCGGCACGCCGGACACCCTCATCGCGGCCGAGCGGGCCAGCGTGCTGTCCTTCCTCCTGCCCGAGGGCACGGCCGCAGCCGACCTGCCACCGCTCACCGGCCGCGTCGAGGTGCGTGGCGCGGCGGTGTCGGTCGAGACCGCGCGGCCCGCCCACGACCTGCACGCGCTGACCGGCTGGTCGCTGGAGCGCGGCATCGAACTGACCTCGCTGACCCTGTCCCGGCCGTCGCTGGAGGACGTCTATCTCGACTTGGTCGGCGAGGTGCCATCATGATCGGGCGGCTGGTCCGGCACGAGACCCTCTCCTTCGTCCGCACCCCGATGGCGGCGTTCTTCACCGTCGCGATGCCCCTGCTGATGACGGTGATCGTCGGGGCGGCGGTGGGGAACCAGGTCGTCCAGCCCGGTACGGACGTGCGCGTCATGCAGTTCGTGATCCCCGTCATGGCCGTGTTCGGCGTCGCCCAGGGCTGCTTCGGCGCGCTCGCCATCCGCCTGGCGGATCTGCGTGACCGCGGCTGGCTCAAGCGGCTGCACGGCACGCCGGTGCCGGCCTCGGCGGTGCTCGCCGGGCTGACAGGGGCGTCGCTGGCGGTCGCGGCCACGACGGTGGCCGTGCTGCTCACCGTCGGCGGACTCTTCTACGGCACTCAGATGGTCTGGCGCACGCTGCCCGCTCTGCTGCTCACCCTGCTGCTCGGGGCGGCCTGCTTCACCGCGCTCGGCTTCGCGATGGTGGCGCTGCTGCGCAACGCGGCGGCGGTGCAGTTACTCGGCACCGGCCTGCTGCTGGCGCTGGCGTTCATCTCCGACGTCATCCTCGTCGGCGCCCGGCTGCCCGCCTGGCTGGACGTCGTGGGCTGGGTCTTCCCCTTGCGGCACTTCGCGCACGCCGTCCGCGACGCCATGAACCCGTTACTCACCGGAGCGGGCTTCCAGGCCGGCCACCTGGCGGTGCTGGCGGCATGGGGCGCCGGCGGCGCCGTGGTGGCCGTCTGGCGCTTCCGCTGGGAACGGCCCCAGGCTCATGCCCAGACCGCGAGGGCGGCGCGGAACCGGCGTCCCCTGCGGCAGGGGCGCCCCGCGCGATGGCGGCTGGTGACCGATCAGGTCACGCACGCGCTGGTCCGGTTGCGCAGGGACCTGTCCACGGCGTTCTTCACGGTGATCCTGCCGGTCCTGCTGCTCGCGCTGATCTCACTGATCTTCGCCGGCGCCCGGGTCTCGGGGGTGCGGCTGCCGGTGTTCATGCTCGCCGCGATGATCACCTACACGGTGGGCGTGGCCTCGTACGTGAACATTCCCGACACGATCGCCGGCGATCGCGAGCGCGGCGTGCTCAAACGGCTGGCCGGCACCCCGCTGCCGCGCTGGGCCTACCACACCGGCCACCTCGCCACCGCACTGCTGGTCACCACGGCCACCACCGTCCTGCTGGCGCTGGTGGCCGCGCTCGGCCACGGCGTCAGGATCGGGCCCGGCGCGCTCGCCGGCATGCTCGCCGCGATCGTCCTCGGCACGGCGTGCTTCACCGTGCTCGGAGCCCTCGTGGTGGCGTTCGCGAGCAGGCAGCAGACCGTCAACGCCATCACCCTCGGCACGTTCCTCCCCCTGGCCTTCGTCTCCGACGTCTTCGTCATCGGGGGCGAACTCCCCGGCGCGCTGCGCATCGCCGGGGACGTCTTCCCGCTCAAGCACGTGTCGCACACGGTGCTCGCCGCGCTGGCGGGACGGCCGTGGCCGTGGACGGACCTCGCCATGGTGACGTTCTGGACCCTGGGCGGGATGGCGGCCCTCGCCGTCGTGGAAGCCCGGCGCAGGACGGGCGGACGGCTCCAGCCGCCATGATCGCCGCAGGAGGCCCGCCTCACGGCTCCAGCGACTCCGGGACGGAGTCGGACGGGCCGTAGGGCCGCTGCGTGTGGCCACCGGCGTCGTAGATCTTCACCCACTTGACGGAGGGGAACTGCTTGAGCGTCGGCCTGATCTGGTCGGCGACCGTGAACGTCGACCCTCCGCTGGTGAGACGGCCGGTCAGGTAGACCCTGGCGACTCCGTTCTTCACGGTGAGCCTGCTGAAGCCGGTGGCCCTGGAGCTGACGAAGCGCAGCCCGTGCGCCTTCTCCGCCTGGGTGGGGCCGGCGAACAGCCGCTGCAGCGCGCCGTGGGCGGTGGCGGGTGGAATCACCGGCCGCCGTACGCCGGTGGTGTGCGGCTCCCGTCCGGTCTCGTACCTGGCGGTGTCGAGGAAGTGGGCACGTACCGGCACCGTCCGATGGGGCGTGGCGATGTCGATGACGACACGGCTCGGCCGGGTGAGCGTGTAGACCCGGTAGGGCGCGCGCCAGGCCAGCCCCGCGCCGAAGGTTAAGGCGGCCTCGAAGTCGCCGGTGTTGACGACCTGGATGAGGCCGGGCAGCGCGTACGTCCGGCTGGCCGGGCCGTAGGTGACCTTGCCGTTACGGTCGTGGCCGTCGGCCCCGGCGAAGCGGATCCGCAGCAGCGCGCTGCCCACCGCGTTCACCCGCCGGCCGGAGCCGTCGGCGATCAGCTTGGACACGTAGCGGACGTCCCGCTGGTCGGGCACCCGCCCGCGGAACTCGAAGACCAGCCGGTCCAGGCCGTTGTGGTGCGCGGCCCGGATCCCGACGAGCGTGGGCGTGGCCTGCTGGACGGCCTGCGCCGGTACGGCGAGCAGGCCCGTGGTGGTGGCCACCATCGTGGTGGCGATGAGGGAACGAATCGGGAGCATGTCGATCATCTTCTTCCCTGTGAGTGCTCCTGATCCCAGGGTGGACCCTCCGGCCGTCCCGCGACACCAGCGAACGTCCCCGCTCCCCAGGCCTTTCGGCGCACGCCTCAGGCGTCGCGGGACAGGACGACCTTCAGCGCCCCGCTGCCCGCCGGGTCGGAGAACGTCTGGTATGCGGCCTCCATGTCGTGCAGGGCGTAGCGGTGGGTGACGAACACCGTCGGGTCGAGCCGGCCGGCGGCGACCATGTCGAGCAGGGCCGGGGTGGAGTAGGTGTCGACGAGGCCGGTGGTGATGGTCAGGTTGCGGATCCACAGGTCTTCGAGGTGCAGGGTGACCGGCGCGCCGTGGACGCCGACGTTGGCGAGGTGCGCGCCGGGGCGGACGAGGCGGGTGCAGAGCTCGAAGGTCTCCGGGATGCCGACCGCCTCGATGGCGACGTCGGCGCCCAGGCCGCCGGTCAGCTCGGCGACCGCGGCCTCGGGGTCGTCCCCGGAGCCCACGAGAAGGTCCGCGCCGAGCCTCTTGGCCGCCTCCAGCCGGGTCGCGGCGGGGTCGACGGCGATGATGTGGCCGGGTGTGAACAGCCGCGCGGTCGTGATGGCGGCCAGGCCGATCGGTCCGGCGCCGACCACGACCACGGTGTCGCCGGGCCGGACCCGGCCGTTGAGCACGCCGACCTCGTAGGAGGTGGGCAGGATGTCGGCGAGCATGAGCGCCGCCTCGTCGGTCACGGCCTCGGGCAGCAGGTGGGTGGAGGTGTCGGCGTACGGCACGCGGACGTACTCGGCCTGGGTGCCGTCGATGCGGTGGCCGAGGATCCAGCCGCCGCCGCCCAGGCACTGTCCGTACATGCCGGTGCGGCAGTAGCGGCAGCGGCCGCACGCCGTGATGCAGGAGACCAGGACCCGGTCGCCCTGCTCGACGCCGGTGACCGCGCTGCCGGCCGCCACGACGGTGCCGACGGCTTCGTGGCCGAGGACTCTGCCCGGCTCGACCGCGGGCACGTCGCCCTTGAGTATGTGCAGGTCGGTGCCGCAGATCGTGACGGCGTCCACCCGTACGATCGCGTCCGTCGGGGAGGTGAGCTGCGGGTCGGGGACCTCTTCCCAGGTGCGCCGGCCCGGCTCGTGATAGGTCATCGCCTTCATAGGAGCCTCCTTGTCCTTCCTGCCACGCTCCCGGCCGCGGGCGGGCGGGAATAGGGGCGAAGGTCCCGCCGGGCGACACCCTTCGCCGGGAGAACGGGTCAGCGCGCCGGAAGTCCAGCGCGGCCACCACCGAGCGGGCCTGTTCGTAACCGGTGGCGAGCAGGAAGGCGGGGGCGCGACCGTAGCTCTTCATGCCGATGGCGTAGTAGCCGGGCTCCGGGTGGGTCAGCTCGTCCACGCCGTGCGGGCGGCGGCGAGCCGCCGTTCCGAGCCGCCGGCCTGCCGGGAGACCAGTTCGACGCCGGTTCCGCCCGGTCGTACGCGCACGGCTCGAATCTTGACGTTCGCGGCAGGTCCACCAGGCCCTGGTCGACCAGCAGCCGCAGGCCGGAGCCGAGCGAGCCGCGGGCGGGCAGCGCATGGTCGGCCCACAGCGCGGCGGCGGCCAGGCCGACCGGGCCCGCGCCGACCACCACGAGTTCCTTTCGCAGGTGGGTGGTTCTTCGCAAGGGGATGAGCGCGAGCCCGGAGACGGCGTACATGACCAGCTCGTACGCCGTCAGGAGCAGCGTGTTGGAGGCGAACGAGCGCTGGAACTCCAGCCCGACACCACCTCCCTTGGAGCAGGCGCAGAGCCTCGATCGGCCGGATGTCGTCCGGCGGTACCGGTAAGAAAACGGTAAGGGGCAGGCGGCAGCCTGGATGTCAGCAGGTGAGCGGCACACCGGGCCGCGCACGCTGACCAAGGAGTGAGACCATGCGCAAGCTCATCGAGTCGACGTTCGTGTCGCTGGACGGCATCATCGACGACACCCGCCCCTCCACCGCGTCACGGGCCGAGCCCCAGCACTGGGGCCACCCGTACTGGGACGACGAGCACCACGGCTACGTCACGAACCTGTCCGCCTCGGCGGACGCCATGCTGCTGGGCCGGGTGACCTACGAGGGATTCGCCGAGGCGTGGTCGGCGCAGGACGGCCCCCAGGCCGAGGCCATGAACAAGATGCCGAAGTACGTGGCCTCGCGCACCCTGACCGAGACCACCTGGAACGCCACCCTCATCCGGGGCGACGTGGCCGAGGAGGTCGCGAAGCTGAAGGAGCAGCCCGGACAGAACATCATCAAGTGGGGCACCGGAGAGCTGGACCGCACGCTGGTGGAGCACGGCCTGGTCGACGAGTTCCACTTCTGGTACTTCCCGGTCGTCGTCGGGGCCGGCAAGCACCTGTTCGAGGGCGCGGGGTTCGACACCACCCACCTCAAGCTGGCCGAGGTGAACCGGTTCGGCTCGGGGATCGTCGTCCACGTCTACGTCCCCAAGTAGGTCACGTGCCCGTGGCGTCGTCGAGCAGCCGGCGCGCCCGCTCCAGCGAGAGCCCGCCACCGGCGGCGAACAGGGCGGCGAAGCCGGGCTCCGCGGCCTCGACCCCGCCGGTGATCCTCGCCAGCTCGTCGCGCTCGGAGTCGGACAGCGGCTGCCCGGATTCCCGCCACGCGGCCGCGGCGGCGCCGAGCGACCGCGCGGCCACGCCGGGCCGCCCGTCGGCCGCCGCCGCGGCGGCCATGCCCGCGATCGCCCAGGCCATGCCGCGGGCCGAGCCCTGGTCGCGATACGCGTCGAAGCCCTGCCGGAGCCAGGGGAGCGCGGCGGCGTGCTCGCCCCGCTCGCCGGCCAGCAGCCCCATCTCGACCAGCACCATCGACAGGTACGGCGGGTCGCCGTCTCC
The DNA here is from genome assembly GCF_019396385.1 of Nonomuraea harbinensis. Lineage (GTDB taxonomy): Bacteria > Actinomycetota > Actinomycetes > Streptosporangiales > Streptosporangiaceae > Nonomuraea > Nonomuraea ferruginea. The sequence goes on from NZ_JAHKRN010000019.1 coordinate 114,081, forward strand.
GGCCTGCCGGTCGCGGGCCTCGGCCAGCAGCCCGCGCAGGTGCTCCTCGGCGAGGTCGAGCCGGCCCGCCCGGCGGGCGGCGAAGGCCAGGCCGATGGTGGCGAACACCTCACCCGAGCGCTGACCCAGCTCCGCGGCCAGCCGCTTGGCCTGCTCGGCGTGGCGGAGAGCACGCAGTGGGTCCCCGGTCTGGACGTGGACCCAGGCCAGCCAGGCCTGCCGACCGGCCACGTCGGACCACAGCCCCAGATCCTCGGCCATCCGCAGGTCGCCCTCCGCCAGCCGGGCCGCCTCCGCCCGGTCGCCCGTCAGGTCGGCCAGGCCGATCAGCCAGTCGCGGGCCTGGAGCACCCCCCAGTCGTCACCCAGGTCGCCGAACAGGGCCGCGCCGCGCCGGGCGTCGTGCTCCAGCGCGCCCTGGTCGCCGTGCAGGTGCGCGAGCATCGCGCGGGTGCTCAGCACCGCTGCCTCGCCCCACCTGTCGCCGCTCGCCCGGAACGTGTCCAGCGCCGGCTCCAGCAGCTCGCCGGTGGTCTTCTCGTCCCCGAAGTCGATGATGGACGCGGCCAGGAACCAGGCGGCGTGCGCCCGTCCGGCCTGGTCGGTCTCGGGGAACCCGCGCAGCGTCTCCGTCACCCGCTCCGGCCCGGCCTGTCCCAGGCGGATCGAGAGACCCAGGTGCCAGGTCCCGGCCCGGGCCCGGAGCTCCGGAGGAGCGTCGCCCGCCACGGCCAGCGCCGCCTCCAGGGCCCGGCGCGCCTCCGCGAACCGGCCCCGCAGGAACCAGTACCAGACCAGAGCGGTGGTGAGCCGCAGCGCCGGCTCGGCCGCGCCCTCGTGCCGGAAGGTCTCCAGGGCCGCCCGCATGTTCGCGGCCTCGGCGTCCAGCCGGCGCAGCCACTCCCGCTGGCCCGGCCCGCGCAGCCGGGGTCCGGCCTCTTCGGCCAGCGCCAGGTAGTGGCCGGCGTGCCGGCGCCGCAGCTCCGCCTCCTCGCCGCTGCGGCCCAGCTGGTCCAGGCAGTAGGCGGAGACCGACTCCAGCAGCCGGAACCGGGGCCCTTCCCCGCGCGTCACCAGCGAGCGGTCCACCAGCCCCGCCACCAGATCCAGCACCTCGCCGCCGGAGACCACGCCGCCGCGGCACACCGCCTCGGCCGCGGCCAGCGTGCACCCGCCCGGGTGGACGGCCAGCCGGCGCAGCACGGCCTGCTCGGGCTCGGTCAGCAGCCTCCAGCTCCAGTCGATCACCGCCGCGAGCGTGCGCTGCCTGGCCGGCGCGTCGCGCGGCCCGGAGCCGAGCAGCCCGAACCGGTCCCCTGGCACGCGCAGGCGTGCCGCCAGCTCCCGCACGCCGAGCGCCGGAGCCCGGGTGGCGGCCAGCTCCAGCGCCAGCGGGATGCCGTCCAGCCGCCGGCACACCTCGGCCACCCCCGCGACGGTGTCCGGCTCCGGAGCCAGCCCGGCCCGCGCCAGGAACAGGCGCACGGCGGGCGAGTCCGCCAGCCGGGCGGGGTCGTCGCTGTCGGGCACGTCCAGCGGCGGCAGATCCCGGCGGACCTCGCCGCGCAGCCGCAGCGGCTCCCGGCTGGTGGCCAGCACCCGCAGCTCCGGCACGGCCGGCAGCAACGCCCCCACCAGCTCGGCCACGGGGTCGATGACATGCTCGCAGTTGTCGAGGACCAGCAGCGTCCGCCGCCCGCGCAGGGCGGCCGCCAGCCGTTCGCCCGCCGGGCCCGGATCGCCGGTCGCGTCGGGGATGGACAGGACCGACAGGACCAGCTCCGCCGGGTCGCCCCGCCCGTCCCAGGCGGTCAGGTCAACCAGCCACACGCCTTCCGGGAACGCCTCGACCAGGGCGCGCGCGACGGCGAGCGCCACGCTGGTCTTGCCCACCCCGCCGGGGCCGGTGAGCGTGACCAGCCGGGCGGCGGTCAGCGACTCCCGCACCCGCCGCACGGCCAGGTCGCGGCCGACCAGCTCGGACACCGGCGCCGGGAGATTGGTGGTCGGCCGGGTCGACCGCGGTGCCGGTACGGGGGCGTCCTCCGCCGGGTCACCGGTGAGGATGGCCCGCTGCAACGCCACCAGCTCGGGGCCCGGCTCCAGGCCCAGCTCGCCGGCGAGCGCGCGCCGCAGCTCCTGGAAGCTGTCGAGCGCCTCGCCCGCGCGGCCGGCCCGGTAGAGGGCGCGCATGTGGGCCGCCCGCAGCCGCTCCCGGTAGGGATGCCCGGCGACCTGCTCGCCCAGCCCGCCGACCAGGTCGCCGTGCTCACCCAGCTCCAGCCGGGCTTCCGCCCAGGACTCCAGCGTGGCCAGCCGCTGCTCCTCCCACCTGGCCACGGCCACCCGGGCGAACTCCTCGTCGGCGAAGTCGGCCAGCGCGGGGCCGCGCCACAGCTCCAGCGCCTCGGCCAGCAGGCCCGCCCGCACCCGTGGATCGCCGGAAGCCCGCGCCCGCCCGGTCAGGGCCGCGAACCGCGCCGCGTCCACCGCCTCCGGCCCGGCGCGCAACGCGTACCCGGGAGCCTGCGACACCACCAGGTTCCGGCCGTCAGGCTCCGCGCCGGCCAGGGCCCGGCGCAGCTGGGAGACCCGGACGTGGAGTGCGGCCGTGGGGTCGGCCGGCGCCGCCCCGCCCCACAGGTCCTCGACCAGCCGGTCCGCCGACACCGGGCGTCCCTCGTGCACCAGCAGGTCGGCCAGCAGGGCCCGCACCATGCGCCCCCGGATCGAGACGGGCTCGCCGTGATCGGTCCACACGGCCAGCGGCCCCAGCACCCCGAATCGCATGACGTCCTCCCGCCGCGGAAACCCCGCCGCGCAAGGTACCAGCCGACGCGGGGCACGCGCGCCGGTCAGCGGGTGGTGCGCGGTTAGCGGCCGCAGGGCGAGACCTCCGGATGACCCCGTCGCGACCTGGCGACGATGTGCGGGAGGCCGCCGCGGCGGCAGATTGAGCCGGGTGAACACCTCTCAACCGCGAAGGCGCCGTCCGGCGGTGTCTGTCCTGATCATCGCTGTCTGGTCGGTGAGCTATCTGGCCCTCGGCCTCCGCTGGGCGCTCGGCGGGCCCGGGTACCCCTTCGACGCCGGCCGTCCCGGCCCGGGCAACACCCTGCTCGACCCGCTCGCGCCCGCGGTCGGCGGGAGCGTGCTGGCGGTGTCGGCGCTGGTGGCCGGCGGCGTCGCCGTGCTCGCCGTCAGGGGCCGGCTCACCCGGGCCGCCGCGGTCGTGGCCGTCGTGGCCGGAGCCGGCCTGGCGGTGCTCCTGCCGGACGTGCGCATCATGATGACGGCCGGGTACCTGCCGGTGATGCTCGTCGCCGTGCTCGCCGGCCAGGCCGAGTTCTCGCTGATCATGTCCATGCTGACCTGGCCGAGCCTCAACCTGCTGATCCTGACGGCGGCCGGCGTCAGCCTCATGGTCCTGGGGACGCGGGCGCTGCTCGCCGACCGGCCCGGCAGCGCCGCCGGCGCGCTCAGGGCCGGCCGGTACGCGGTCGCCGTCGCGGTCGCGGTCCCCGTCTTCTACGCCGTCACCCGCTTCGGCTGGCTGCTGGGGATCCCCGTCGGCATCAGCGACGAGTTCCTGGCGTACATCGACGAGATCACGCCGATCGGCGCCGGCCTCGCCGCCGTCGGGCTCCTCGGCGCGGTCCTCACCCTCGGCCTCGTCCGGCCGTGGGGGGAGGTCTGGCCGCGCTGGGTGCCGTTCCTGCGCGGGCGGCCCGTCCCGGCGCGCCTGCCCGCCTGCGCGGCGCTGGCCGTCTCCCTGCCCATCACGTCCGCCGGGCTGATGTACGTACGCAAGAAACTCGGCGGCGAGCGGCTCGGCCCGGCCGGGGCGGGCGACGAGCTGGGCGCCTGGCTGCCGGAGATGCTGTGGCCGCTGTGGGGCGCGGCCCTGGCGGTGGCCGCCCTGGCGTACCTCAGCCGCCGGAACGCCGCGCACGGCCGCCGACCATAATGGCGGGTGTGAAAGAGTCCCCGTCTCCGGCCGAGGCCGCGGTGGACTCGTTTCTCCGCCGGCACCAGGTGAGCGGCGACGCCGTGCTCGCCGTCCTGCTCGCCGTGCCCCTCGGCCTGGTCTCGTTCGGCCTGCTCAGAGCGTCCGGCAGCCCGCTCTCCCTGCGCCTGTTCGCGGGGGCCGGGCTGCTGGTGCTGCACGGCTGCGTGGTCGCGCGCCGCCTGCGCCCGCTGACGGCGTACGGCCTGGCCGCCGCGGCGATGCTGCTGCTGGTGCTGCTGCCGCCCCTGCACGACCCGTCCGGCGCCTATTACCCGGCGGTGCTGCTGCCCAGCTCGCTGGTGTTCGGGCTGCTGCTCTACACGGTGTCCAGCAGGCTGGACCTGCTGCCCGGGCTGGCCTGCCTGGCCGTCGCCCTGACCGGGGTGGTCCTGGTCCTGGCGCGGTTCTGGGACCCGGCCTCGTGGGGAGGCTCGTCGGGCGGCTACGACCTGGTCGCCTGGCGGATCGGGCTGTCGGCCGGCCTGGTCGCCGTGACGGCGTGCCTGTGGTCGCTGGGCCGCCTCAGCCGGATCCGGGCGTTGTTCCTGGCCGAGCTCAGGGCGAAGGCCGAACGCGCCGAGACCGACCGCGCGCGCGAGCGGGCCGAGGCGGCGCGGGCGGAGCGCGACCGGATCAGCCGCGAGATGCACGACGTGGTGTCGCACTCGCTCGCCGTCATGGTCAGCCAGGCCGAGGGCGGCAGGCTGTCCGACCCGGGCTCGCCCGGCGCGGCCGTGTTCGCCACCATCGCCGGCGTCGGACGCGACGCCCTGCGCGACATGCGCGGCCTGCTGGGCGTGCTCCGCGCCGACGGCGGCACCGCTCCGCAGCCGGGTCTCGGCGACCTCTCCGACCTGCTCGACCACGTACGCACGACAGGCGTCCGCGTCGCCGTGCGGGAGGCCGGGGACGCCCGGCCGCTGCGCCCCGCCGCCGACCTGACCGCCTACCGCGTCATCCAGGAAGGGCTGACCAACGTCATCAAGCACGCGGGGCCGGTGGCCGCCGCCGACCTGACGCTCGCGTGGCGTCCGGACGGCCTGCACATCACCATCAAGGACGACGGCGCCGGGCCGGCGGGAGCGGAGGCGGGCGTCGGGCTGGCCGGGATGCGCGAACGCCTCAGCATGGTGGGAGGCACCCTGGAGGCCGGCGGGCGCCCCGGGGCCGGCTTCGAACTGTCGGCCGCCGTGCCCTACGAGCCGAGGAGCCTGCCATCATCAGGATCATGATCGTCGACGATCAGGAGCTGCTGCGCAACGGCCTGGCCATGGTCGTCAGGTCCCAGCCCGACATGGAGGTCGCCGCCGAGGCCGGCGACGGGCTGGAGGCCCTGGAGACACTGGAGGCACTGAAGGGGCTGGAGTCGCGGCGCGCCGACGTGGTGGTGATGGACATCCGCATGCCCCGGATGGACGGCGTCGCCGCGACCCGGGAGATCCAGCGGCTGGACGACCCGCCCAAGGTGCTGGCGCTGACGACGTTCGACCTCGACGAGCACGCCCTGGCCGCGCTGCGGGCCGGCGCGAGCGGGTTCATGCTGAAGGACGCGCCGGGGGAGGAGATCATCGCCGCGATCCGGCACGTCCACCGGGGCGACTCGATCATCGCGCCCTCCACGACGCGGCGTCTCGTCCGGCAGCTCGTGACGAAGCCGGGCACCGACCCGGAGGCCGTGCTCGGGGCGCTCACGCAGCGTGAGCGCGAGGTCTTCCGCGGCCTGGCCAGGGGCGCCTCCAACGCCGAGATCGGGGCCGAGCTGTTCCTGTCGGAGGCCACGGTCAAGACGCACGTCGGGCGCATCCTCACGAAGTTCGGGCTGCGCGACCGCGTCCAGGCGGTGGTGCTGGCCTACGAGTCCGGTGTCGTCACCCCGGGTGAGGGCTGACCGGCGGGTGACGCTGGGGAGGCACCGTTCCCGACCCTGAGCAGATGGTGACGATGGTCCCGCCGTCGCGGGACCTCCTTCTCTAGGAGCGCGGTCGTGCCGGGTGTGGCCTGGAGACGTGGGACACGGAAGGAGGCCGCCATGAACCTGCCTGAGCGGAGAGACGTCAGGTTCCCGTTCCCGGAGCTGCTGGAGTGGGTGGAGAACCCGATGTTCGGGTTCCGCCCGTTCGGTCAGCTCGTCCGGGTCGAGGACTACATCGCCGATGATCGGTACGTGCTGCGGGCCGAACTTCCCGGGGTCGACCCCGAGGAGGACATCGAGGTCACCGTGGACGGCGGCATGCTGCACATCCGCGCTGAGAAGACCCACCGGGCCACCGAGCCGCACCGCTCCGAGTTCGCCTACGGGGCGCTCTCGCGGACGGTGACGCTGCCCGCCACGGCCAGGACCGACGACGTCAAGGCCGTCTACAAGGACGGGGTCCTGGAGATCAGCGTGGGGCTGGAGGAGGAGAAGAAGGCCGAGGGCCGGCGGATCACCGTCGAGCACTGACGCCACGACCGGGCGCGGAGGGGGATGTCCCCCGCCCGCGCCCTTCGCGCGCCGCCTCGCGGCAGCGGTCCGCCGGGGGAGCGGTGACGGGACGAAGGTCCTCGTGCCGGGAGTCGTACGGCACTGCTCCTGAGACCGCGCATGCGGTGTGCTATAGGTGACACGGAAACGGCGATCACCCTTCGGAAGGGGGGCCATCATGGACGCCACCGTCAGCAGGCCCGTCAGGGAAACCGGCGCCGCGCAGGCGCGACGCCCGGTCGACTACGTCTGGGCGGTCGCCCGGATCTCGATCGGCTGGGTCTTCCTGTGGGCGTTCCTGGACAAGACCTTCGGGTGGGGGTTCGCCACTCCGGCCGACCGGGCCTGGATCTCGGGCGGCAGCCCGACGACCGGGTTCCTCAAGGGCACGGGCGAGAACGCGCTCGGCGGCCTCTTCTCGGGCCTGGCCGGTCAGGCGTGGGTGGACTGGCTGTTCATGGCCGGTCTGCTCGGCGTCGGCCTGGCGCTGGTCCTCGGGGTCGGCACGCGGATCGCGGCGGGCGCCGGCACCGCGATGCTGGTGCTCATGTGGGCGGCGGAGCTGCCCCTGGCCAACAACCCGTTCATGGACGATCACATCATCTACTCGATCGTCCTCGTCGGTCTCGCGCTCGCCGAAGCCGGACGCACCTGGGGGCTGGGCAACCTGCCGATCGTGCGGCGCACCGCCTGGCTGAAGTAGCGCGACCGATCCCGCGCCCACCTCCGGCAGCCGGAGGTGGGCGCCGGCATGCCCGGCTGGAAGACCCTGGTCAGGAGGACGAAAGCCTCTCGTTGAGGTGCCGTCCCCGGGGGGACGATGGTTACATGAACCAGATCCTGCTCGGCTACGACGGCTCGGACTTCTCCGTGCAGGCGCTCGACTGGGCCCTGGACGAGGCCGAGCTCAGAAAACTGCCGCTGACCGTCGCCCACGCCTGGCAGTGGCCCTACGGCCAGGCGGCGGAGGAGGCCAAGGCCCACCTGCGCAAGGCGGCCGAGCACGTGCTGTGGCACGGCGCCGACTGCGCCCGCCAGAGCAGCTCGGGCGTGCGCGTCGAGACGGACCTCCACGAGGGATCCGCCGCCGAACGCCTCGTCGAGCTCTCCGAGGACGCCGCGCTCGTCGTGGTCGGATCGCGCGGGCTCAACACGCTGTCCAGGGCCGTCGTGGGCTCGGTGGCCGAGTACGTCGCCGTCCACGCCGCTTGCCCCGTGGTCGTCGTACGGGGGCCGGGACCGTTGCCCGTGACGACGAACCCCGGCCCGATCGTCGTCGCCGACCCGGCGCCGGACGCGGCCGTCCTGGAGTTCGCCTTCGAGGAGGCCGCCCTGCGCCAGTTGCCGCTCGCCGCCTCGGCGGACCTCGCCGAGCAGGCGGCGCGTCACCCGGGCGTGCGCACCGAGCCGCTCGCCGCCGGCGCGTCCGCCTCTCTCGTGGTCGCCGGCCGCGAGCACGCCACGCGCGCCGGTGTGGCGGGCGTGTTCCAGGGGCGCGTCCCGTGCCCCGTGGCGGTGGTGGGCGGCCGGAAGCCGGTCAGCGGGTCATGATGCTGATGCCGAGCATGCGGGCGCCGGTCTCGGTGCGCGGACGGTGCGTGCTTCCGGGTGCGAACACCACGTAGCTGCCCGGCCCGAGCCGCCGCCCCCGGTCGACGAACTCTCCGGAGATCACGTAATAGCGCTCCTCACCGTCGTGGACGTCGTCCTCCGGCCACTCCGTCCCCGGGGCGAAGTCGTACATCCACCCGCGCGCCCACTCCGTGGCGGGCAGGCGCCGCCGGATGATCCCGGGGACCACCTCGACCGGTTCGACCTCGTCCACGTGCAGGACCTGAACATCATCGGGCTCTCGCGTCATGAGACCCATCGTCGCGACGGCGGGCCCCAGCGGCCCAGTGTCTGGAATGACGTCTTCGGGTACTTTTCTGCCATGAGTGTTCACCGGGTGGCCGCCCTGGTGCTGCCGCCGCAGTCCACGTTCGAGCTGGCCTGCGCCGCCGAGGTCTTCGGCATGAGCCGCCCCGGGCTGCCCGCCCGCTACGCGTTCGCCGTGTGCGGGGAGCGGCCGGGCGCGGTCCCGACCCTGGCGGGCTACGACATGGTCGTACGCCTGGGACTGGCCGCGCTGGAGACCGCGGACACGGTGGTCGTCCCCGGCTGGCAGGACCGCGAGCGCCCCGCGCCGCCCGCCGTGATCGACGCGCTGCGGCGGGCGCACCGGCGCGGCGCCCGCATCGTCGCGATCTGCTCCGGCGCGTTCCTCCTGGCGCAGGCGGGGCTGCTCGACCACCGCAGGGCCACCACCCACTGGCGGATGGCCGCCGACCTCGCCGCGCGCTTCCCCGATGTCCAGGTCGAGCCCGACACGCTCTACATCGACCTGGGCGACGTCGCCACCAGCGCCGGCACCGCCGCGGGCATCGACCTGTGCCTGCACCTGGCCCGCGCCGACCACGGCGCCGCGCACGCCGCCAGGATCGCCCGGCACATGGTCATGCCGCCGCATCGTGAGGGCGGCCAGCTCCAGTACGCCGCCCAGGACCGCGACGGCCACCCGCCGGAGTCGCTCGCCCTCGTCCTCGACTGGGCGCTCGAACGGCTGCACGAGCCGCTCGGCGTCGGCGACCTCGCCGCCCAGGCCGGTATCTCCCCCCGGACCCTCGCCCGCCGGTTCGCCGAACAGCTCGGCGTCACCCCCGGCCGCTGGCTGCTCCAGCAGCGCGTCGCGGCGGCCCGGACCCTCCTGGAGGAGACGGACCTCCCCGTGGAGACGATCGCGACCAGGGTCGGCCTGTCGTCGGCCGCCAATCTCCGCAGACGCTTCCACACCCTGGTGCGTACGACTCCCGCCGCCTACCGCCGATCCTTCGCGCCGTGCGGAGATCGCTGAAAACCGGTGGACGGCGTCGTTAGTGTGGCTCGCATGACTGTCGTGGACGTCGACCGGTTCGTGACCGAAGGATTCGCCAAGCTGGAGGCGGCCGTGCCCCGTGAGGTCGCGGACACGGCCAGTGCGCAGGTGTGGCAGCAGATCGGGCTCTCGCCCGACGACCCCGCCGGCTGGCGGGAGCCGGTGGTGTGGACCGCCGACATGACGGGCCATGGCGCCTTCGGCGAGCTGGCGCGCAGCCCGCGGCTGCGCGAGGCGCTCGACGAGATCGCCGGGCCCGGTGGATGGGTGCCGCGCGCCGCCCTCGGCAACATGCCGATCCGCTTCCCCGGCAAGGCGCCGGTCGACGACCGGGGCTGGCACATCGACGCCTCGGTGGCCAGGCCCGACGGCTCGTGGGCCGTGTCGGGCCGGCCGGAGACGATGCTGCTGCTCGTGCTGCTGTCGGAGGTGGGCGACGACGACGCGCCGACCCGCGTCCGGGTGGGCTCCCACCGCGACGCCGCCGAGGCGCTGGGCGAGCGGGTGCTCGACCCGTTCGAGGCCGGGCCGCTGCTCGACGCCGCCTCCAAGGACCGCCCGGTGGCCCACGCGACCGGCCTGCCCGGCGACATGTACCTCCTGCACCCGCTGACCGTGCACGCCGCCGACGAGCACCGCGGCACCCGGCCGCGTTTCATGTCCCAGGGGCCGGTGTTCCTGAAGCAGCCGGTCGCCCCGGGAGAGGGCAACGCCCTGGCCCGCGCCCTGCTCTCCTGACTACCGGGCCGAGTAGCGTCCGGGCGTGCAGCCGTACTCCTTCACGAAGGCCGTGATGAACGCCGAAGGGCTGGAGTAGCCGACCCGGCGGGCGACCTCCGACACCGGCCGGGTCTCCAGCAGCGCGCGCGAGGTGCGCAGCCGCAGCTTGGTGCGCACCCGCGAGTAGGGCATGCCGAACTCGCGCTCGAAGTCGCGCTGCAGCGTCTTGACGCTGACGTGCAGCCGCTCGGCCCACTCGTCGAGGCGGACGCTCTCGCCGGGGTTGTGCGACAGCTCGCGCACGACCGCCAGCGCGAAGCCGGTGCCCGAGCCGGGATGCCCGGCGGGCTCCGGGCTCGCCGGGGTGACCCCGGCCATGATGCGGGCACGCGCCTCCAGGGCGGCGGCCTCGTCGTGACCGGGACGCGCGATGGCCTCGATCAGCCGGGCCGCCTCGGGGGCGACGGAGACCGCTCCGGCCCGCAGCCCGCCGAGCGCCGCGGGGACCTCGCGCAGGCAGATCCGGTAGACCGTCTGCCGGTCGGCCGCGCGCACCTCGTGGGTGACCGCGCGGTGCGCCCAGAACGCCTCACGCGGGCCCACGAACTGCGCCTGCGCTCCGTGCCTGGCCGACAGCATGCCGTCGGGCGACCAGTAGAGCTGGTGGAGGAAGTCCTCGCGGCTCTCGCCGAACTCCAGCACGGTCGCCGACCGGTACTTGAGCACCAGGACGCCGGTGGGCCGGCCGAGACCGTAGCCGTACTCCTCGCACCGGAGCGGATCGGCGCCCGTCGGCCCCGCGAGGGACACGGTCTGACGTCTCAGCGACATCGGCTGACCTCCCGTCGACATCACAAGCAACTTAGGTAAGGGTAGCCTAACCATGCCTCGGCCAACTCGTGGCCTGGCCTTTCACCCTGTTCCGAGGAATGTTTCTGATGCGTTCTGCCCTGCCCTGGCGCACCGCCGGCGCCGTGGCCCTCGCGCTCGCCCTGGCGACCGGCTGCGGTACGGCCGAGTCCGGTGAGCAGCCCGCCGAGGCCGCCGCGACCCGGACCTTCACCGTCGACGACGGCGAGATCACCATCCCCGCCGACCCCAAGCGGGTCGTCGCGACCGGGTACGCGGTGCCCGTGCTGATCGAGGCCGACGCCGCCCTGGTCGGCATCTCCACGTGGAAGCGCGGCCTGCCGCTGATGTCCGAGGAGGACCTGGCGACGTACGACGGCCTGGAGAAGGTCGCGGGGGAGTCCGCCGCCGAGACCAACTACGAGGCCATCGCCAAGGTCAAGCCCGACCTGATCGTCATCGGCGTCCCCAAGCCGGTCCTCGCCGACGTGGACATCGAACGCCTGAAGTCGATCGCCCCGGTGGCCGTGATCGGCCCGACGGTGCCGTCGGCGTGGCGTGAGCTCTCGCGCCGCCAGTCCGACGCCGCGGGCCGCTCGGAGAACTTCGACGCCGCCAAGACCGCGTACGAGAAGAAGGCCGCCGAACTCACGGCCAAGTACAAGGACGCGGTGTCGGGCCTGAAGTTCGGCCATGTGGGCGCGTACGGGGACATCTCCGACGGCACGTTCCATCGGGAGTTCTCCGGGTCGTGGGGCCCGAACATCATCGAGGACGTCGGCGTCACCTACTACGGCGAGGTCAAGGAGAAGACCGGCGGTTCCGGCGACGTCTCGGAGTACCCCTCGATCGAGGAGCTGCCCAAGAGCCTCGGCGAGGCCGACGCCATCACCTACTCGGTCCAGGACGACGGCACGCCGAGCGAGGCCGTGAAGTACGTGCTCGACTCCGAGCTGTGGAAGGGCCTGCCCGCGGTCAAGGCCGGCAAGGTCTTCCCGATCCGCTACACCGAGGCCGCCACCTACGAGTCGGCGATGAAGACCCTGGACGCCGTCGACGAGGCGCTCGCGCCGCTGCTCGCCTCATGAGGATGGAGCGCCACAACCCCCGGGAACGGGTCGCCGAGCATCACGTCAACGGCAACGGCGTCGCCCGCGTCGGCTACCCGATCGGCATCCGCACGGCCCCGGTCGCCGCCCGCGAGCTGATCACCCCGCGCATGCTGCGGCTCACGCTCAGGGGCCCGGAGCTGGAGGGGTTCCACAGCTACCAGGCCGACGACCACGTGAAGATCGTCTTCCCGGACGCGGACGGCACCCTGCGTCTCCCCGTGCCCAATGACGAGCAGATGCTCGACTGGCCCGACCCCTCGCCCACCACGCGCACGTACACCATCCGGCGGTACGACGCCGACTCCCGCGAGATCGACCTCGACATCGTGCTGCACGACGGCGGCGTGGCGGCCACGTGGGCGGCCACCGTCCGGGTGGGCGACGAGGTCTCCATCGCCGGACCGCCCGGAGCCAAGGCGTTCCCGCACACGTACGGCCACTACGTGTTCGCGGTCGACGCGACCGCGCTGCCCGCGGCGGCGCGGTGGCTGGAGGAGTCGCCGCCCGGCGTCTCCGCGCACCTCGTGATCGAGACCGACGACCCCGCCGAGCACGCCTACCCGCTCGCCGAGCGCGACGGCGTGGAGGTGATCTGGCTCGTCCGCGAGAACGGGCACTCCTCGCTCGCCGGCACGGTCCAGTCCCTCACGCTGCCGCCCGTGCCGGTCTTCCTGTACGCGGCCGGCGAGGCGGGCGACATCAGGCCGCTGCGCCAGTGGAGCGCGGGGCGGCTCGACTCGCTGTTCACCGGCTACTGGAAGCGTGGAGTCGCGGGGCTTGAAGACTGATCGGCGACGGGCGGCCATCCTCGTGGCCGCCCTCGCGCTCCTGCTCGTCGTGGCGGGCGTGAGCGTGTGCGTCGGCGCCCAGGCCATCGCGCCCGCCGAGGTCTGGCGCGCCTTCACCGCCTACGCCGGGACCGGCGAGCACCAGATCGTGCGCGGGATCCGGGTCCCGCGCACGGTGCTCGGCATCTTCGTGGGCGCCGCCCTGGGCACCGCGGGCACGCTGGTCCAGACGCTGACCCGCAACCCGCTGGCCGAGCCGGGCATCCTCGGGGTGACCGCCGGCGCGGGGTTCGCGATCACCGTCGGCGCCGTGCTGGGCCTGGCCGGGAGCCCGGCCGGGCAGCTCGGGCTGGCCTTCGCGGGCGCCGTGCTGGCCTCGGTCGCCGTCTACGCCGTCGGCTCGACCTCGCCGCTGCGGCTGGTCCTGACCGGTGTGGCGCTCAGCTCCGTCCTCGCGGGCGTCTCGCTCGGCATGCGGCTGATGCTGCCCGACGTGTTCGACACGTTCCGGTTCTGGTCCGTCGGAGCTCTGGCCGGGCACGAGCAGCAGCCGCTGAGGCTCGCGCTCTGGACGATCGCGGTGGCGCTCGCCTGTTCCGTGGCGATCACCAGGCCGCTGAACGCGATGGTCCTCGGCGACGACGTGGCCAGGGCGCTCGGCGGGCACCTCGCGCGCACCCGGTTCGGCGTGCTCGTGCTGGTCACCCTGCTCGCCGGCGCGGCCACGGCCGCCGCCGGGCCGATCGCGTTCCTCGGGCTGATGGTGCCGCACCTGGCCCGCCGGGCGGCGGGCGCGTCGATCCCGTGGCTCATGGCCTACACGATGGTGCTGGGGCCGATCCTGCTGCTGGTCTCCGACATCGCCGCCCGCGTGCTGCTCCCGACGGGGGAGGTGCCGGTGGCCGTGGTCACCGCGTTCCTCGGCGCGCCGGTGCTCATCTGGGCGGTACGACGGCGCGGGGCGGTGCGGTCATGACCGGTCATGTCGTGCTGCGTGCGGGCACGTACTCGATCAGGGTGGCGCGGCGGCCGCTGGTGGCGTCGCTCGCGCTCGTGGCGGCGGCGCTGGCGCTGGCGTTCACGGCGCTGTGCTTCGGCGCCTCGTGGTCGCGTCCCGGTGAGGTGCTCGCGGCGCTGGCCGGCCACGGCGACTCCGTCGTGGTGGTCCGCGACTGGCGGCTGCCCAGGGTCGCCGCCGCGCTGGTCTTCGGAGCCGCGCTCGGGCTGGCCGGGGCGATCTTCCAGAACCTCACCAGGAACGCCCTCGGCAGCCCGGACATCATCGGGCTCGACGCCGGCTCCTACACCGGCGCGCTGTTCGCCATCACCGTGCTGAGCGGCACCTCCGCGCAGCTCTCCGTCAGCTCCGTCGCGGGCGGCCTGGCCGCGGCGGCGGCCGTCTACTTCCTGTCGCTGCGCTCCGGGCTCAGCGGCATGCGGCTGATCGTCATCGGCATCGCCATGAATGCCATGCTGACCGCGCTGAACTCCTGGATCGTGCTGCGGGCCGAGCTGGAGGTGGCCATGGCCGCGACCGGGTGGAGCGCGGGCTCGCTGAACGGGGTCGACTGGGCCGAGCTCGTCCTGCCGTTCCTCGTCATCGGCGCGCTGACGCTGCTGCTGGTGACGCTGTCGTCCGGGATGCGCCAGGCCGCGCTGGGCGACGATCTCGCGGTCGCGTCAGGGGTGCGGCTGAACCTGCTGCGGCTGCTGCTCGTGCTGGCCGGCGTCGGCTGCACGGCCACGGTGACGGCGGTCGCCGGGCCGATCGTGTTCATCGCGCTCGCCGCGCCGCAGATCGGCCGGCTGCTCGCCGGGACGGCGGGGGTGGCGCTGATGCCCGCCGCGCTGACCGGCGCGGTGCTGCTGCCGGCCGCGGACCTCGTGGCGCAGGCCGTGTTCGCCCCCATCTCGCTGCCGGTCGGGGTGGTCACGACGGTGATCGGCGGCGGCTACCTCATCTGGCTGCTCGTCAGGCGGGCCGGGCGGACGTGAAACCGGTGGCGCGGCGGAGAACTGGTGCACGCCGCGTCATCCTCCGGGCCGCTCCCCGCGGCCGGCCGGACCGTCAGGCGCCCCGCCCGTCCCTGGACCGGCGCCGTCCACGCGCTGCTCCGCCACCTGGCCGAGGCCGGGTTCACCGGCTGCCCGGGGCGCGGAACCCGCGTGGCCGGGTGGCCGTGACCGTCGTGCCCTGGTCACCGACATCGGCTCGTGATGTGGACCTGGGATCTTTCCCGCATGAGTACGGTCGCGCGACGCGTGGCGAGCTGGCTGGGGCTGGCCGGCCACCTGGGCACGCTGGTGCCCTTCTACGTCTCCAGCGGTCTCATGGCCCCCCTCTGGGCGATCATCGTGCTGTTCGCGGTGTGGCTGGCCCTGCTGGTGGCCGCGGTCCAGGCGGTACGGGCCCGCTCCCCGTGGGGATTGCTGGTGCCGGTGGTCTCGCTGGCCTTCTGGTGGACCGCCATGTCCGCGGGCGGGACGTTCCTGGGCTGGACCCCCTGAGTACGCGGACGATGATCGTCCGAAACTAGGCGGGGCTCCGGCCACGGCACTCTTGACACTCCGCGGGGTGGGACTTAGCGTCTCTTTGCAGACGCATTTCGTCCAAATTAAATCCCCAGCGTACCGCCACGAAACCAGCTCCATAGCTCATCGTTCCAGCTACCGGAAGACGCCTGCGGGCGGGGTGCCGGCACCCTCGTCACGCATGCCTTTGGCACGGTCCACAAGACCTTCCGCCACGCCTGGAAACCGCCACGAGCCGGGCGCGTCTTCCGCCTCGCCTCCCGGCTGACGCCCGGGAGCCCCCCAACCCCCCGCCACACATCCCGCCCGCATGCCTTCCTGCCCTTCGGCGTGCGGCCGGCGACGTCACCGCAAGGAGCCCCGCATGGTCAGTGAGCGTGTTCCACCGCAGAGCGAACCAGGCAACCCCGACACCGCCACGGTGGCGGATCAGCCTAAGCACCGGCCGGTCGTGGCGTGGGTCATCACGCTCATGCTGCTCGGCTGCACCCTGATCAGCTATCTCGACAGGGCCATCCTGGGGCTGGTCGCGCAGCCCGCGATGGCGGACCTCGGCCTGACGGCCGCCGAGTTCGGAGCAATCAGCGGCGCGGCGAGCCTGCTCAGCCCGATCGCGGCACTGCTGTTCGCCTTCGTGGCCGACCGGCTGCCGCTCAAGAACACCCTCTTCACCCTCGTGCTCGTGTGGTCGCTGCTCCAGCTGCCCATCTTCTTCGCCGCCTCGGCCGGGCTGCTGCTGGTGACCAGGCTCATCCTCGGCGCGGCCGACGCCCCCGCGAACTCGCTGATGCACTCGATCGCCTACTCCTGGTGGCCCAACGAGCGGCGCGGCCTGCCGGCGGCCATCCTGACCACCGGGGCGTCCTTCGGCAAACTGATCTTCGCCCCGGTCATCGTCGTCATCATCGCCGCGTTCAGCTGGGAAGCCGGCTTCCTGACCGTGGCGATCATGGGCTTCGTCTGGTGCATCGCCTGGGCGTTCGTCGGCAAGGTCGGCCCGTACGCCGACGACGTGACGCCCGCCAAGGCGGAGGCCGTCGCGGAGGGCCCCGCCGACCCCACGGTGGGCAGGCGCGCGCCGCTGCTGTCCATCCTGCTGACCGGCACCTTCATCGGCTACCTCGCCGTCTTCACCGCGGCCGGGATCCTCGTGGTCATCGTGCTCACCTGGCTCCCGTCGTACTTCCAGGAAGGGCTGGGCTTCTCCGCCGTCATGGCCGGGTCGCTGTTCGGGGTGCCGAGCATCATGTCGGTGGTGTTCCTGTTCCTGTACGGGCCGCTGGGTGACAAGGCGCTCAGCAGGGGCGTGCCGGCCCGGGTGGTCCGCGTGCTCATCGGCGGCGCGCTGGTGGCGGCCGGCGGCCTGTCGCTGCTGGCCCTGCCCCTCGTCTCCGGCGTCGCCGGGCCCATGGCGCTGCTCATGCTCGGCTACGGACTGGTCACCAGCATCTACGCCGTCGCCAACCCGACCCTCGCCCAGATCGTGCCGGCCGCGCAGCGCACCAGTGTCCTGACGATCGGTCTCGCCCTGAGCGGCCTGCTCTCGGTGGTCGGGCCGTGGCTGGCGGGCGTGGTGCTCGACGCCGCCAAGGCCTCGGGGGCCGGGGCCGACGGATATCTCGACGTGTTCATGATGGCGGGCGGCATCGCCATCGCCGGCGGCGCGCTCTTCGCGCTGCTGGCCAACCCCGAGCGGGACGCTCTGAAGGTGGAGGCGGCCCGCGCCGCGCTCGCCGCGCGCAACGCCGCGTGACAGCCGGAGGTCCGGCAGCCCGAGCGGGCTGCCGGGCTTCCGCTATGCCGGCGTGACGCGGAAGACCGGGTACCGCGCGGCGATCCGCTCGAACTCCTCCAGCGGCGCCTCCTGATCCACGGGGATGTGGGTGCGGCCTCCGGGCGAGACGGCCAGGTAGCGGCGCAGGACGGGCGCGCGCGACCCGGGCTCCACCTCCTCCAGGCGCACGGCCTCGGTGCGGCCGTGGCGCAGGACCGCCCGGCCCCCGGCCGCGCGGACGTTGCGCACCCAGTTGGTGTCCGGGCCGAGCATCGCCACCAGGTAGCGCTCACCCCCGAGGTCCGCGACGACCAGCGGGAAGGAGACGTCACGGCCGGTGCGCCGGCCTTTCACCCGGAGGGTCACCATCCGGCCGGTCCCCAGGATCCCCGCCGCGAACACGGTGGCCCAGATCCGGTTGATCGCCCGGGCCAGGCGGTTGGGGCGCCCGCCCCGATAGAGCCAGCGGTCGAGGCGATGCAGTCGTGTGGCCTTCATGACACTCTCCTGTCCAGTGTTCCTGTCCACTGTTCATGAACACCGTACATGAACAGTGGACAGGATAAGGTTGCCGGGTGACTCCGGAGAAGCTGACCCGTCAGGCCGTCGTCGAGCGGGCGATGAAGATCGCCGCCACCGACGGGCTCCAGGCGGTCACCATCCGCCGCCTCGCCGCCGACCTCGGCGTCACCCCGACGGCTCTCTACTGGCATGTCAAGAACAAGGACGAGCTGCTCTCCGCGCTCGCCGACCACCTGCTCGCGGCGCTCGTCGCGGACGTGGACCCGAGCCGGCCCTGGCAGCAGCGGCTGCGCGCGCTTGTCACCGCGCTGGTCGAGCAGACCCGCGCGCACCCCTATCTCGCCGCCCTGCTGCCGGTGATCGACAAGGGCACGGCCGAGGCCTACCACCGCGCCACCGACACCGTGATCGGGTTGCTCACCGAGGCCGGGTTCACCCTCCCGCAGGCCGACCAGGTGGCCACCTACCTGCTCATGGGCGCCACGGCCATGGTGTCCTGCCAGCCCGGCGGCGCCGGCGGCGACGAGGAGGAGGCCGCGGAGCTCAGCCGGCGGCAGCGCCTCGACCTCGAACGCCTGCCTCCCCGCCGCTACCCTCACCTGGCCGCCTTCGCGGCGACCCTCACCGGCCCTCCCGACCTCGACGCCTACTACTCCTTCGGCGTCGACCTGCTGCTGTCCGCGGTGGAGGCCATGGCGCCGGCCGCCGATCGCTGAGCGATGATCACTGAATCTGGCACACTGGGAGTGTGAGCGCACGAGGCCGTCCACCGGACCCCGACCTCGAGACCCGCGTGCACGCCGCGGCCCTCGAACTCTACGGGGAGGTCGGCTGGGCGGGGTTCAGCTTCGACGTGCTGGCCCGCCGGGCCCATGTGGGCAAGGCGACGCTCTACGGCAGGTGGGGGAGCAAGGAGAAGCTGATCGTCGACGCCCTGGCCACGGGGCTTCCGCGCCATCCGGAGGAGAAGGTCTCCGGTTCGCTGCGGAACGACCTGATCCGGATGGCGGGCGAGATCCTCGACAGCTACCTCGAACCCCAGGGGCTGGTCTACCTGAGGGCCCAGATCGAGGCCAGGGTCTATCCCGAGCTGTTCGGGCAGGCGCTGGAGACGTTCCAGCGCGAGCGCATCAGGATCGGCCGCGTCATCGTGATCGGCGCCATCGAGCGCGGCGAGCTGCCGCCGGGCACGTCGCCCGCGCTCGTGCTGGACGCGGTCGCCGGCGTCCTGACCAACCGTTTCCTCTCGACGCCGATCAGCCAGACGGCCTCCCTGGCCGCGCGCAAGGACGCGTACGCCGAGGAGACCGTGGACTTCGTGCTCTCCGCCGTCCACTACCGCGCTCCCGGATCTTGACACCGCCCGGCACCCGCTTTAGCGTCTAATAGACGGTTTTCGTCCGAAATTAGGGGTCTCATGACGGCTTACTCGCTGGATCATGTCGCTCTGGCCGTGCGGAGCTGGACCCAGGGCGGTCCGGTCCTGGCCGGCCGTTTCGGGGGCCGCTGGCGCCACGGTTTCGAGCAGGCCGGGGCCTTCAACCCCGCGCAGATCGAGTACGCCAACGGCATGCGGGTGGAGTTGCTGCAGCCCGGCTCCGACCCGGCGTCGTTCGTCCGCCGTTTCCTCGACGGCACCGGCGCGCGGGCCCGCCCGCACCACATCACCTTCAAGGTGCGCGACATCCGGGCCAGCCTCGGCGCGGCGGGCGCGGCCGGGTTCGAGCCGATCCTCGTCAACCTGGACTTCGAGGGATGGCAGGAGGCGTTCCTGCACCCCAAGGACACCGGTCTCGGTTTCCTCGTCCAGATGGCCCAGGCCGAGGAGATGCCGGAGGAGCTGGCCGGCGACATGCCCGGCCTGAGCCTGACGCCCCCGTGGCCCGAACCCGAGGTCGCCTGGGCGGCCCTGCCCGCGGTCGCCGGGCAGGTGTCGCGGTGGGACCCGGTGCGCCGGGTGCTCCGCGACGTCCTCGGTGGCGCCGAGACCCCGCTGGAGCCCGGGATCTCCCGCTTCACCTGGCCGAGCGGGGCCGACCTGGTGCTCGCCACCGGGGAGGAGCCCGGTCTGCGGGCCCTCGCCTTCCGCGGCGACGGCGCGGTCTCCTGGGAGCTCGCCGACGTCCTGCGCGCCGCCGAGCAAGAGCAGATCGTGCCGGAGCTCGGCATCAGGGTCGCCGACCTGGCCGCGCAGCGGGTGGCCGGCTGAGCGCGATCGGGCCCGGAATTACGATGTGACCGTGACTCCGACACCCCGACGCGCGTCCCGCTCCCGAGAGATCGCCGTGCCCAGCATCCGCGACGTCGCCGCCGCCGCCGGAGTGTCCTACCAGACCGTCTCCCGGGTGCTGAACGAGTCGCCGCGGGTGCGGCCGGAGACCCGCGCCGCCGTGCTGACGGCCATCGAGCAGCTCGGGTTCCGGCCCAGCCGGGCCGCCCGCGCGCTCAGCCTGGGCCGCGCCCCCGGCATCACCGTGGTGACGTCCAACACCGTCCTGTACGGCTATGCCGCCACGCTGCAGGGCATCGAGGAGGCCGCCCGCGCGGAGGGCATGGCCGTGGGCGTCAGGGTGGTGGAGTCGGCCGAGCCCGCCGAGGTGAAGCAGGCGGCCGACTACGTCGGCGACCCCAGCGCGGGCGGCGTGGTGGTGATCGCGTTCGACCCGATCGGCGTCGCGGTGCTGGAGGCGCTGCCGGACCACGTCCCCGCCGTCGCCGCCGCCGAGCCCGCCGCGCCCGAGCGGGGACGGGTCGCGATCGCGCTGGACGAGCGCCGCGCCGCGGCCGATGCCACCCGGCACCTCCTGGCGCTGGGCCACCGCACCGTCCACCACGTCGCCATCCCGTCGGAGGGCGGCTCGGGCGGCCGGCTGGCGGGCTGGCGCGACGCGCTGGGTCAGGCCGGGGCCGACATCCCCGAGGTGCTCGGCTGCGGATGGGACATCGCCTCCGCCTACGCCGCCGGGCGGCGGCTGGCGGCGGACCCGGACGTGACGGCCATCCTGTGCGGCAACGACGACATCGCCCAGGGCGTGCGCCGGGCGCTGTACGACGCGGGCAAGGACGTGCCCGGCGACGTGAGCATCGTCGGCTTCGACGACATCCCCGGCTCCGCCTACTCGACCCCCGCGCTGACCACGGTCCGCATGGACTTCGTAGGACTGGGACGGGCCTGCTTCCGCGCGGCCGTCGCGGAGCTGGGCCGTCAGGAGCAGCCCCGGCCGGCCCTCGTGCCGCCGAGCCTGGTGGTGCGCGAGTCCACCGCGCCGCCGCCCGGTCCCCGGACCGCCACGTAACGATCCCGTAAACAGGTCTTCCCTTCGCGGCGTGTGACCGATCACACTCGCAAATGTGACCGGTCACATCGTCCAGTGAAGAGCGAGGTCCTGATGACTGCCGACGTTGCCGAACACCTGCGCTGGGGCCATGCCGGCCTCGCCGCCGTGGTGGAGATCCATCCGGATCGCCCGGTGGTGCTGCGTGAGCTGTCGGCGGGGCCGCCCGCCCTGGCCGCGCGGGTGTCGCAACCTCTGGTCGAGGTGCTGGTCCCGGGCGAGGGCCGGGCCAGGGCCTCGCAGCGGCTGTCGGAGACGGCGGTGGGCTGCCGGCTGCGCTACGCGGGCGCGGCGCAGTCGGCGGAGGGCGGCCGGCACGAGCTGCGGCTGCGGATGCGCGACGAGGCGTCCGGTCTCGCCGCCGAGGTGACGCTCCGCTCCCGGGAGGGGGTGCCGGCCGTGCAGGCGTCGGTACGGGTGACCAACCTGGGCCGGGAGCCGGTGCTGCTGCTGGCCGTCACGTCCTTCGCCGCGGGTTTCCTGGGCCGGCCGGTGGCCGACCTCGACGTGCTGTACGCGAGCAGCGAATGGCTGGGGGAGAGCCGGTGGACCAGGGAACCGCTCGGCGCGCGCATCGCCGATCTCGGCCTGGCGGGGCACGGCCAGCACGGCCGGGGCGCGTTCGCGCTGACCAGCACCGGCACCTGGTCCAGCGGCCGGCACGTGCCCATGGGCGGGCTGACCGATCGAGGCACCGGACAGACCTGGCTGTGGCAGATCGAGCACAACGGCCCCTGGCGCTGGGAGATCGGCGACCGGCTGGACGGCGCGTACGTGGCGCTGTCCGGGCCGGCCGACGCCGACCACCAGTGGAGCGAGTTGCTCGCGCCCGGCGAGTCGTTCACCACCGTGCCGGTCTCGGTCGCCGTCTCGGCCGACGGCGTGGAGGGCGCGGTGGCGGCCATGACCGCGCACCGCCGCGCCCTGGTGCGCCCCCATCCCGACCGGATCGCGCTGCCCGTGGTGTTCAACGACTACATGAACACGGTGATGGGCGACCCGACGACGGACAAGCTGCTGCCCCTCGTCGACGCCGCCGCCTCCGCCGGGGCCGAGGTGTTCTGCGTGGACGCCGGCTGGTACGACGACGGGGGCGACTGGTGGGACAGCGTGGGGGAGTGGGAGCCCTCCCGGACGCGGTTCCCCCGGGGCCTGGAGGAGGTGCTGGGTCGCATCACCGGCCACGGCATGACCCCGGGGCTGTGGCTGGAGCCGGAGGTCATCGGCGTGCGCAGCCCGATGGCCGGCAAGCTGCCCGCCGAGGCGTTCCTGCAGCGCGGCGGCGCCCGCGTCGCCGAGCACGGCCGCTACCACCTGGACCTGCGCCACCCGGCCGCCGTCGCGCACCTGGACCAGGTGGTGGACCGGCTGGTGGAGGAGCTGGGCGTCGGCTACTTCAAGCTGGACTACAACATCAACCCGGGTGCGGGCACCGACGTCGGCGCCACCAGCGCCGGCGCCGGGCTGCTCGCCCACAACCGGGCCCACCTGGCCTGGCTGGAAAGCGTGCTGGACCGCCATCCGCGCCTCGTGCTGGAGAACTGCGGCTCAGGCGCGATGCGCATGGACTACGCGATGCTGGCCCGCCTCAACCTGCAGTCCACCAGTGACCAGCAGGACTTCCTGCGCTACCCGCCGATCGCGGTCGCCGCGCCGCTGTCGGTGCTGCCCGAGCAGGCCGCCAACTGGGCCTACCCCCAGCCCTGGATGGCGGACGAGGAGATCGTCTTCACCCTGTGCACCGGCATCCTGGGCCGCCTCTACCTGTCGGGCAACCTGCACCGGATGACCCCGGGCCAGCTCGCCCTCGTCCGGGAGGGCCTCCGGCTCCACCAGAGCCTCAGGGCCGACCTGCCGCGCGCCACGCCGTGCTGGCCGCTGGGCCTGCCGGGCTGGGACGACCCCTGGCTCGCCCTCGGCCTGCGCGCCGGCGACGCCACACACCTGGGCGTCTGGCGCAGACCCGGCGCCACGGGCGCCACGGCGCTCCCGCTGCCTCACCTGACCGGGCGAGATCTGCACGTGGAGATCGCCTACCCCGCCGCGGCGGACGGCTGGACGCACGCGTGGAACGCGCGCGCCGGCGAGCTGACCGTCACCGCCGGCGCCGCTCCCTCCGCCCGCATCCTGCACCTCCGTCCCCGCTGACCCCCCGAACGGGACGTTCGGCACTATCGTTGCCGAACGCGGATAAAGGAAGACAAACCGTGAAGCTCGTACAGCGCCTCGCCACCGCCGCGGCCCTCGTCCTGGCCGTCACGGCCTGCAGCGATCCCGCCGCCGGCCCCGCCGCGCCCGCCGAAGGCGCCTCACCGGCGGCCTGGCCCTCGCCCGCCGCCCGCCTGGACGGGACCACGCTCACCATCTGGGCCGCCCAGAACAGCAACACCGCGCCCAAGGCCGTCATCGACGCCTTCACCCAGGCCACCGGCGCCAAGGTCGAGGTCGTCACGATCCCCGACCCCTACGAGCAGGGCGTGCAGACCAAGGTGGCCACCGGCGACAAGCCGGACCTGGCCTTCTGGCAGCCCACCGCGTCCATGCTCACCGCGCTCAACGCCCGCGCCAACCTCCAGCCGCTCGACGGCGCCCCCTGGCTCTCCACACTGTCGCCCGAGCTGCGCGACATCACAGGCCTGCTGGACGAGACCCGGTACGCCGCGCTCATCACCAGCCCCGCCGTCGAGGGCGTCTACTACAACAAGGAGGTCTTCGCCGCCAACGGCATCACCGGGACGCCGAAGAACTTCGACGAGATGGTCGAGGTGGCCCGCACGCTCAAGGGCAAGGGCGTCACGCCGTTCTTCGAGATGGCCGGCGACAAGTGGGCCACCCAGTGGTGGGTGCAGGTCCAGCTCGCCGACGCCGCCAAGGACGGCCTCTGGGACCGGGTCAACACCGGCAAGGAGACCTTCGAGGACCAGACCATCCTGGACGCGATCAAGAAGTACCGGGCGCTGATCGACGAAGGGCTCTTCAACGCCGACATCAAGACGGCGACGTTCGAGGACCAGGGTGAGGCGCTGCTGTCCGGCGAGGCCGCGATGGTGATGCAGGTGAACTCGTTCTTCGGCCAGCTGCAGGCCAAGGCCGGCACCGCGGAGCTGGACAAGAAGATCGGCTTCTTCCCGATCTCGCCGTCGGGCAACGTCGGCACCTTCATCCCCGACCAGTCCAACGCCCTGGTCGCCTTCCGCACCGGTGACGCCGCGCGCGAGGCCGCCGCCCGCCAGCTGCTCGCGTACTGGATGGGCCCCGGCTACGCCGGGTTCGCGGCCGACCGCAAGACCGTCTCGCTGCGTACGGACGTGCCCAGCCCGGACGGCGTGCCGCAGGCGCTGCTGGACGTGCACGCCTCGCTCGGCCGGTCGGCCGGCTCCATGCAGGCACTCGCGGTGGCCAACCCCGACCTGTACCTCAACCTGGCGGACATGGTCGTCGGCAGCCTGACCCCCGAGGAGGTGGCCGCCGCCACCCAGAAGCAGTTCGCCCAGCTCGCCAAGGCGGCCGGGGCCACCGGCTTCTGACCCACGCCCGTCCCGGCGGGAGGCCTCGGACTCCCGCCGCTCTCACCAAGGAGCCGCTCGTGCCGACCGGTCAGGAGACGCTCACCCGCCCGCCCGCAGCACGCGGCGCGCCCGGCAGACGGCAGGGGCCCGCCGGGGCCGGGCGCGGCCGCACGCACCCGATGTGGTTCCTCGCGCCGGCGTTCGCCCTGCTGTTCGTGTTCTTCTTCCTGCCCACGCTGTTCAACTTCGTCTACGCCTTCACCGACTGGTCCAGCTTCAAGAGCGACATCCGTCCCGCCGGCTTCGACAACTTCGGCTTCCTGCTGTCGGACGGCACCCTGGTCGCCTCGCTGCGCGTCACGGTGGTCTACGCCGCGCTGGTGGCGCTGTTCCAGAACCTGTTCGGCTTCGGCCTGGCCGTCCTGCTGGAGAAGGACACCTGGCTCAACCGGACCGCCCGGCTGATCTTCCTCATCCCCGTGCTGATGTCCGCGCTGGCCGTCGGGTACGTCTTCCAGGCCCTGCTCAAGCCGGACGGCAGCCTCAACGACCTGCTCTCGGCTGTGACCGGGCAGCCCGTGACCGTCGCCTGGCTGGGCAGCACCACCTGGACGCTCGTCCTGGCCGCCGCCATCCACGCCTGGAAGTGGATGGGCCTGTCGATGCTCATCTACCTGGCCGGGCTCAAGACCATCCCGGAGGACGTCACCGAGGCCGCCCGCATCGACGGCGCCTCGCCCTGGCAGGCCTTCTGGTCGGTCCGCTTCCCCTTGCTGGCCCCGGCCGTCACCTTCAACGTCGCCACCGCGCTGCTCGGCTCCATGAACGGCTTCGACATCGTCCAGGCGCTCACCGGCGGCGGGCCCGCGCGCAGCACCGAGATCCTCAACATCTTCATCTACCGCACCTTCGGCCAGGGCCTGTTCGCCCAGGCCACCGCCATGAGCCTGGTGCTCTTCCTGATGGTGGCCCTGCTGGCCTTCCCGGTCATCCGCGTCCTGCGCAAGAGGGAGGACATCACGTGACAGTTCCGGCCTTCGGCGCCGTCCGCCGCCGCGTCCCGCCGTCCCGTTCCCGGGGGCTCGCCGCGCGGCTGCGCCCCATCGCCGTCGTCGCGCTCGTCGTGCCCGTCATGGGCGTGCCGCTGTGGCTGATCGTCGTGACCGCCGGCAAGTCCCAGGGCGAGGCCCTGTCGCCGGACCTCTCCCCGCCCGCGCGCTGGCGGCTGGGGGAGAACCTCGCCCAGGTCTGGCAGCAGGGCGAGGTGCCGGCGGCCTTCCTCGGCAGCCTGCTCGTCGTCGTCCCGTCCGTCGCGCTGGTGCTCACGCTCGGCTCGATGGCGTCGTGGATCCTGGCCCGCCGCACCGGCCGGCTCAACGCGGTGCTGTACGCGCTCGCCATCAGCGGCATCGTGCTGCCGCCCGCCGTCGTCACCATCGTGCTCCTGCTGCGCCAGCTCGGCCTGGCCGGCAGCGCCGCCGGCATGATCGGCGTCTACGCCGGCATCTACCTGTCGACCGTCATCTTCTTCGTGACCGGCTTCATCAGGACCGTGCCGCTGTCGCTGGAGGAGGCGGCCCGGATGGACGGCGCGGGACCCGTACGCGTGTTCGTCTCGGTCATCCTGCCCCTGCTGCGCCCGGTCCTGGCCACGGCGACCATCCTCATCTGCCTGTACGTGTGGAACGACGTCTTCTACGCCTTCTTCGTCGTCGGCGGCCGCCTCGACACGCTGCCGCTCAACCTGTTCCAGGTCGCCAACGCCGGCCTGTATCTCAACAACTGGCACCTGATCTTCGCCTACATCATCCTGATGAGCCTCCCGCTGCTGGCCGTCTTCGCCGTCGCGCAGCGCAGGATCATCTCCGGGATCACCGGCGGCGCCGTCAAGTAAGCGCATCACCCCCCTTCAGGAGAGGACAGCCATGCACCTCCATCCGTTGCTCCGGCATGCCTGCACGGCGGCCGCCATCGTGACGTTCGCCGCCCTGACCGCCGCCCCGGCGGGCGCGTCGGCCGCCCCCGACGTGGTCACGGTGGACTTCGCGCAGCGCACCGGGCCCGTCCACGGCGGGGCGACCGGCATGCTCTACGGCCTGGCGGACCCGGGCGTGCCGGGGGATGCGCTGCTCGCGGGCGCCCGGCCGCGCACCGTCGCCCAGAAGGCGCCGGACGGCGACCAGCACCCCAACGGCGACGCGCTCGTCGTGGCCGACTCCTTCTTCGCCGCCGGCGGTGAGGAGGTCGTCATCTACATGCAGGACGTCTACAGCCAGTGGCCGTACGAGAACCGCGGCATCGACGACTACCTCGCCAAGGTCGACGCGATGGTCCGCAAGGTCGTCCGGGAGCGGCCGCGCGACAAGGACAAGTTCGTCTGGGTGCCGTTCAACGAGCCCGACCTGATCTGGTACCAGAACTGGAACACCCTGAAGCAGAAGTTCTTCAGCGACTGGAAGGCCGTGTTCGAGCGCATCCGGTCGATCGACCCCACCGCCCGGATCGTCGGCCCCAACGAGGCGGGCTACAACCCCGGCCGCCTCCGCGACTTCCTCACCTGGGCCAAGGGCGCCACCTGCGCGGGGGACCCCGAGGGGAACTGCCTGCCGGACATCATGGCCTGGCACGAACTGCAGCGCGACCGGCTCGCCGACTACCGCGCCCACCACGCGCACTACCGGCAGCTGGAACGCGAGCTCGGCTTCGGCCCGCTGCCCGTCAACATCGACGAGTACGGCAACCGGCGTGACATGTCCGTCCCCGGCCAGATGATCCAGTGGATCTCCCTGTTCGAGGACACCAAGGTCGACGCCGACGTGGCCTACTGGACCTACGCCGGCAACCTCGACGACCACGCCGTCCGCACCAGGCAGGCCAACGGCGGCTGGTGGCTGCTCAAGTGGTACGCGGACCTGACCGGGGAGACGGTGAGGGCGACCCCGCCGCGGCTGAACGCGGCCGACACGGTCCAGGCCGTGGCCGCCGTCGACGCCTCGGCGCGGCGCGGCACCATCCTCGTCGGCGGCGGCTCCGAGCCGGTCCGGCTCGACGTCTCCGGGCTCGGCCGGGACCTCTTCGGCACCCAGGTCGACGTCGTCGTGTCCAGGACGACCTGGACCGGGTACGAGGGCGACGCTCTCAAGCCGCCCGTGATCGCGGCCAGGCGCGCGGCCGTGCCGTCGGGCAGCCTCCAGGTGGACCTGCCCGGCGGCGACGTCATGGCCGCCTACCGGGTCACGATCGTCCCCTCCAGCGGCGCCGCCCCGAGTCCGGACGCGCCGTGGACGGCGTCGGCCGAGGCGGAGTCGGCCACCCTCACCGCGGCCCGGGCCTTCGACCAGGACACCACGGCGGACCCGCAGAAGTACGCGACCTCCGGCAAGCGGGACGTCGGCGCCATGAACCAGACCGGCTCCGCCGTGACGTTCCCCGTCACCGTCCCCCGCGACGGCCGCTACCGGCTCGGCGTCTACCAGGGCGCGAACAAGGCCCCGGGCAGGCACGCCCTGTTCGTGGACGGCGCCTTCCGCCAGATCGTGCAGTACTCCGCGAACCTCGGCTGGACCTACCGGGGCCGCACCGACGTGGAGATCCAGCTGACCGCCGGCACCCACCAACTGTCCCTGCGCACCAGCGCCGACGGCACGACCAGACTGCCCGGCAGCGACATCACTCTCGACAGGTTCGACCTCACCGAGATCACCGGGGAAGAGCGGGCGGCGTACCCCGCCGACGAGGCGCGGCTGTCCGGCGGCGCCCGGATCACCCGCGAGGGCCAGGGTCCCGCCGTCGCCCTCGGCGGCGACGCGCGCGCCAGGTTCTTCGTCGCCGCCGGCCAGGACGGCTACTACGACCTGGTGCTCTCCTACCGGGCGCGCGGCGCCGGCGACCTCCGGGTCAGGCTCGACGGGCGCGAGATCTCCGGCCTGCGGGCGACGCGCCCCGGTGAGGCCGCCTCCCGGGCGCGGGTGTACCTGCCGGCCGGCGTCTCCACGGTCGACGTGGGCGGCCCGGCGGGTCTGGAGCTGCGCGGGGTCGCGACCGCCCGGGCCGCCGGGGCCGACACCGCCGTCCACCGCGTCGAGGCCGAGCGGGCCGCGCTCGCGGGCACGGCGAACGTGACCACCGTCCCCGCGTCGAGCGGCTCGAACGCCTCCGAGGGCGCGTACGTCGGCTACCTCGGCAACGGCGCGGGCAACACGCTCACGCTGGAGCGCCCGGCCGGCTTCGGCCCCGGCGCGTACGTCCTGCTGGTCCACTACGCCAACGCCGACACCAACACCGGCCACCCCTACAACACCGACGTCATCAACCGGTTCCTCGACATCACCGAGACCGGCGGCACGACGACCCGGGGCGTGTTCCGGCACAACTACGCCTGGGACAACTTCTGGCCGCAGGCGACGCCCCTCACCCTCACCACCGAGCGGGGCGCGATCGTCCTGGGCAACGCGGACGCGTACGGCCCCAACGTCGATCGGGTGGAGCTCGCGCGCCTCGTCCTCGACGTCGACAACCAGGCACGCTGACCGCCGCCGGCCCGCCGCACCCCAGGTGCGGCGGGTCGTCTCGGGTATTGACCGCCTCGGTACGGACGATCACACTGGCGGGAATGCCGGGGGAGTGGTCCGTTCCGAAATGTTAGCGATAACATCCCGTCTGGTGAAGGAGACGCGCATGTCGAGAGCCCTTTCCCGGTTGGGCGCGGTGCTCGCCGCCGCCTGCCTGCTGTTCGCGTCGTTGTCCGTGGCCGACCAGAAGGAGGCCGCCGCGCTGGAACCTTTCACCGGATATCTGATGGCGCACTTCACCGGGGAGTCGGCCAACGGGGAGCAGATCTACCTCGCCCACAGCGACGACGGGCTGCACTGGACCGACCTGAACAACGGCGCGCTCGTCCTGCGCTCCACGGTCGGCACGCGCGGGGTCCGCGACCCCGCCCTGGTCAGGTCGCCCGCCGGTGACCGCTACTGGATCGTCGCCACCGACCTGCGCATCGCCGCCGGCACGTCCTGGAGCGACGCCGCGAACCGGGGGAGCACCTCGCTCGTCGTGTGGGAGTCGGCCGACCTGGTGAACTGGTCGGCCCCACGGCTGATCAACGTCGCCGGCGCCATCCCCGGCGCGGGCAACGCCTGGGCGCCCGAGGCCATCTACAACCCGGCCACCGGCGACTACGTCATCTACTGGGCGACCAACTCGCCGCGCGACGGCGTGACCAAGCACCGCATCTGGTACGTACGCACGAGCGACTTCCGCAGCTTCACCGCGCCGCAGCCGTTCATCGAGCGCGGCGGCGCCCAGGGGATCATCGACACGCAGATCGTCGAGGTGCCCGGCGCCGTGGGCGGGTACCGCTACTACCGGGCGTCGGCCGACGGGCACATCTCGATCGAGGCCGCCAACTCCATCCTCGGCTCCTGGACCAGCCTCGGGAACCTGTCACACCTCGGCATCTCCAACGGCACCGGCGGCGGCAACGTCGTGGAAGGCCCGATGTGGATGAAGTTCCACGACCGCGACGAATGGGCGCTCTGGCTGGACCAGTTCGCCACCGGCCGCGGCTACATGCCCATCACCTCGACCAACCTGGGCAGCACGCGGAACTTCCGCACGCGCTCCGACTACGGCATGGGCGCCGGCCGCAAACGGCACGGCTCCGTGCTCAGCCTGACCGCCGCCGAGGAGAGCCGGGTGCTCGGCCGCTGGGGCGCGACCCTGCCGGTCAACCGCATCCAGTCGTACAACTTCCAGGACCGGTACGTCCGGCACGCGGACTTCGACGTGCGCCTCGACGCGAACGTCAGCCCGGCCCAGGACGCGCAGTTCCGGCTGGTGCCGGGCCTGGCGAACAGCTCCGGGTACGTGTCCTTCGCGTCGGTGAACTTCCCCGGCTACTACCTGCGGCACTACGGGTACGACCTGGTGCTGGCGCCCGACGACGGCACCGCCGTCTTCGCCGCGGACGCCACCTTCCGCCAGGTCCCTGGGCTCGCCGCCTCGTCGTGGACGTCGTTCCAGTCGTACAACTATCCCGACCGGTACCTCCGGCATTCGAACTACCTGCTCAGGATCGACCCGATCACCGACGCGCAGGGCCGCGGCGACGCCACCTTCCGCGTCGTGGGCGGCTGACGGCCATCGGGCAGGCGTTCGGAAAGATGGTCCATCGGACGCCGCCGCGGGACTTTCGTCCCTGCCGTGCACGGGCCCGCGCCGGAAGCCTGGGCGGTGTCCGGCCGACGCCGGACCCACCAGCGTGACGACGTCAGGAGCGATACGTGAGCATGCTGCAAACAGCGGTGACCCTGCTGGGCGCGGTGGGCGCGGCGATGGTGCTGTCGGGACCCGTCATGGCCGTCCAGGGGGTCAGAGGGCGCGCGGAGATCCGCCGGGAACTGCGCGGCCAGGGCATCAGCTTCCCGCGCACGGGACCGCCCGCCGTGCTCGCCGGACGGGCGGTCGTCACCGGCCCCCAGGCCCGCGCGTTCGCCGACGTGATCGGCGACAACGTGCTGGCGGCCACCGGCGGCCGGACCTACGCGCAGGTGAGCGCCGAGCTGATGGCCGCGCCCGGCGGTGACGACGAGCTCGCGGCGCTGCGCCAGACGGCCTTCACCGGGCAGATGCTGCGCGCCTCACTGCTCAACGCCTACCAGGCATGGCAGGTCACCACCCTGGTCATCGGCCTGGGCGCGCTGCTGACCGCCACCGGCGCCGCCCTGCTCACCGCGAGCATCGCCCTGGC
Organism: Nonomuraea harbinensis; assembly: GCF_019396385.1. GTDB lineage: Bacteria > Actinomycetota > Actinomycetes > Streptosporangiales > Streptosporangiaceae > Nonomuraea > Nonomuraea ferruginea. The sequence continues at coordinate 145,357 of NZ_JAHKRN010000019.1, forward strand.
ACCCTGAACCCTGGAGCAACCTCCTTGACCACCGACCCCACCTCCACCACCACCGACCTCACCGCGGCCACAGAGCCCGCCGCGGCCACAGAGCCCGCCGTGTCTGCGGACCCCGCCGTGACCACGGACCCGGCCGCGGCCAGAGGCCCCGCCCTGACGGCGCGGCCGTTGCGGCGTGCGCGTCGTGACGTCGGCGCCGGGCCGTTCATCGTCATCTGGGAGGCCACCCGCGCCTGCCCGCTGGCCTGCCTGCACTGCCGCGCCGAAGCCCGGCCCGACCGCCATCCTGGCGAGCTGAGCACGCACGAGGCGCGGGAGCTGATGCGCCAGGTCGCGGCCTTCGGCCGTCCCGCGCCGCTGTTCGTGATCACCGGAGGCGACCCCTTCGAGCGTCCCGACCTGTTCGACCTCGTACGGTACGGCCGCGAGCTCGGCCTGGCCCCCTCCGTCTCGCCCTCGGCCACGCCCGCGCTGACCTCCGCCAACCTCAGCAGGCTGCACGAGGCCGGCGCGGCCGCGATCTCGCTCAGCGTGGACGCGGCCACGGCCGCCCGCCACGACGAGTTCCGCGGCTACGACGGCGTGTTCTCCCGCACCCTGGCCGCCTGGCGGGCGGCGCGCCAAGCCGGGCTCAAGGTGCAGATCAACACCACGGTGACCCGCCGCAACCTGTCCCAGCTGCCGGACATCGCCCGGCTGGTACGCGACCACGGCGCCATGCTGTGGAGCGTCTTCTTCCTCGTGCCCACCGGCCGGGGCAGGGCTCTCGCGGCGCTGAGCCCGCAGGAGGCCGAGGACGTGCTGCACTTCGTCCACGACCTCGGCATCGTCGTCCCGGTCAAGACCACCGAGGCACACCACTTCCGGCGCGTCGCCGTACAGCGGCTCATCCTGGCGGAACGCGGCGCCGACCATGCCGCCGAGCTCGGGCTCGGCCCGCTCTACCGGGATCTGCGGCGGCGCGCCCGGCGCGCCGGGCTGATCAGGGAGCGCCGGGCCCGCCGCCCGCCGATCGACGTCAACGCCGGTCGCGGCCTGGTGTTCGTCTCCCACACCGGGAGCGTCCACCCGTCCGGTTTCCTCCCCGTGGCCTGCGGCGACGTGCGCGAGCGGCCGCTGACCGAGATCTACCGGAACGCTCCGCTGTTCCGCGCGCTGCGCGATCCCGGGCGGCTCTCCGGACGCTGCGGCGCCTGCGAGTTCCGGGCCGTCTGCGGCGGTTCACGCTCTCGCGCGTACGCCTGCACGGGCGACGTGTTCGCCGAGGAGCCCTGGTGCGGCTACCAGCCGGGCAGCTTCCCGTACCAGCGGGAGCTCACGCCCTACCTCCCGCAGGAAGAGGCCCGAGAGAGGTAGGGCCCTCACAGGAGGCGGCCTCGGCAGAGCCGAGCGCCCACCCGTCCCCGGCGCTCCGCAGCCGGGCGGCACGCGTCGTGGACCGGCCGTGGTGGCTCAGGGCGACCCCGGTCCGAGCTGGTTGGTACGCGTCGTGGACCGGCCGTGGCCGCTCAAGGCGACCACGGTCCCTCGGCGAGGCGCTCGACCGTCCAGGCGAGCCCGTGTCTGGCGGTCTCGCTGTCCGGCGTGCGCGTGTGCGGCCCGCACAGCTCCGCGGCGCGTTCCTCGATTCGGACGATGTTGTCCTCGTAGACCGTCGCCGCGAGCTCCTCCCTGGAGCCGAAGGTGCGGTAGAGGGTCGTGCGGCTGACGTCGGCCGCCCGCGCGATCTCCGCCAGCGCCACCTCGTGCCCGTGCTCCGCGAAGACGCGCCGGGCGGCCGCGAGCAGTCGCCCGCGGTTCCGCACGGCGTCGCGTCGCCTGAGCCCGGAACCCCTCATGCTCACCTTTCCTTCGATTAACAGAAACGTACACTGATGTACGGATACGTTTCGGCGTCGCCGACATCGCCGCCGAAGGTCTGGAGCGTCAACGGCGGAGGCGGGTTCCGCGACCGAGCGGTTCCGGCCGTGCGGATCTTCCAGGACAGATGCGCTTGTTGTTGATGTTGAGGCAATATGGTCTGCGGCAAGGACATCATGGCGAAAAGTGCGGGGGGAGCAGTCGGTGGCGGACCTCGGCCTCCACTTCCAGGCGCTTGAAGAGTGCGCGTCGGCCGCGCGTAAGGCGGCCAGCCGGCTCTCCGAACTGGGCGACGACTATCCGGTCACGGGCACGAGTTCGTCGATCTTCGGCAAGCTGACCGACTCCTCCGGCCTGGCGACCCTCGTCGACGACGTCGAGAACACGGTCGACACCGAGCTCGGCCACGCCGGCAGGAAGCTCAGAGGCGTGGAGCGCGCCCTGGACAAGGTGGAGCAGAACGTCCGCACCGCCAACAACGCCAGCGGCGCGGCGGCCTGATGGACCTGGCCACCCAGATCTCGCAACTGCCCGGCTCGCGCAGCGGGGAGCTCGCCGAGATCCTGCGCAGCGTCAGCGGCAACCCCGAGGACATCCGCGCCATCGCCACCAGGTGGCGGTCCGCCGCGGGCACGGTGAGCGAGCAGACCGGGCGCGTCACGACCGCGGTGAACGACGTCGACACCGCCTGGGAGGGCGCGTCGGCCGACGCCTTCGACGGGTACATGGGCAAGTACGACAAGGCGGGGACCGCGCTCCACGACGTGCTGGAGGACAGCGCCGCCTCCCTCGACACGGCGGCCGGGGCGCTGGAGACGGCCGAGTCGGAGATCACCTCGATCTGCAACCGCCTGGTCGAGTACGCCGACAGCCACAGCGACGACCGCGACGCCGTCGCCACCGAGGTCGGCAACGCGATCGACGCCGCCACGCCGCACAAGACGGAGGCCAACACCGCCGTCACCACCGCCATGACCAAGATCCAGGGCTATCTGGACGACCACGAGTCGACCTTCGCCGCCATCAAGGCGCCCGGCGACCAGACGTTCGTGCCGGCGCCGGGCCACACCGTCGTGTGGGAGCCGTCGACGCTGCCGGACGACTTCATGAGGACGACGTACCAGAGCGGGGGCGACGGCACACCGCCCGGCGGGACCACTCCGTACTCCGCGACCGGTCCGGGCACCGGGACCACCTCGTACGCGGGCGGCTCCGGCGCGCCGCCGCAACCGCTGTCGTTCGCGCCGGGCACCGCCACCGGCGACCGCATCGTCGAGGCCGCCCGCATGCACCTCGGCAAGCCGTACGTGTGGGGGGCCAACGGGCCGAGCGCCTTCGACTGCAGCGGGCTCGTCTACTACACACTCAACCAGGCGGGCGTGAAGATCGGCGACACGACCGCCGCCGGATACCAGGCGAGCGGCAAGCCGGTCAGCACCCCGCAACCCGGCGACATGGTCTTCTTCGGCCACCCGGCCGGCCACGTGGGCGTCTACATCGGCAACGGCCAGATGATCCACGCGCCCCGGCCGGGGTCCGAGGTCATGGTGGCGAGCGTCGCCGCCGACGGGCGGCCCGTCAGCTACCGCCGCTTCACCTGACCCTCTCGGGCCGGCCACCGCTCCGGGGGCGCGGTCAGGCCTTCGGTTCCTGCGAGATCCGCAGCATGTTGCCCGAGGGGTCGCGGAACGCGCAGTCGCGCGGGCCCCAGGGCTGGTCGATGGGCTCCTGGAGCACCTCGGCGCCGGTCGCCCGGACCCTTTCGAAGGTCGTGTCGAGATCGTCGGTGCGGAAGATGATCATCGGCAGGGCGCCCTTGACGAGCAGCTCCTGGAGGGCGTCGCCGTCCTCCTGGGACCGGCCGGCGTGCGGCGTGGAGATCACGATCTCCACGCCCGGCTGGTCGGGGCTGCCGAGGGTGACCCAGCGGAACTCGCCGGACGGGACGTCGTTGCGCACCTCGAGGCCGAGCCCGTCGCGGTAGAAGGCGAGCGACTCGTCGACGTCGTTGACACTGATGTGGCAGTACTGCAAGGCGATGGTCATGCCGGCAACGCTAGGCGGCGGATTCGCGGCGCGCTTCTCGGATCGTGCTCGAAGCGTTTCTGGCCGGGCGGGTGCGGATCTTCGCCACGCACGGCGGCATCGCCGACACGGCGTGGTGCTCCCTGGCGCGGTAGGCGCTCGGCGTCTCACCCAGCAGCTCGGTGAACCGCGAGCTGAACGAGCCGAGCGAGGTACAGCCGACCGCCATGCACGCGTCGGTCACGCTGGCGCCCGCGCGCAGCAGCGCCATCGCCCGCTCGATGCGGCGGGTCATGAGGTAGCTGTAAGGCGTCTCGCCGTAGGCGGCCCGGAACTGCCGGGAGAAGTGGGCCGGAGACATGAGCGCGTGACGGGCCATCGTCGGCACGTCGAGCGGACGCGCGTACTCCCGGTCGATCAGATCCCGCGCCCGCCGCAGGTGGGTGAGGTTGTCGAGATCCTGCGGGGTCATGACGCCAGCGTATAACGACCCCGTAGCCCGCGAGCCCGTGGGGCCAGGCCGCGAACGGGCCATCGGCGGCGATCCCCGGGCCTTTGGTCCCTGACGAGACCACGGCCGGGCGCGGGATCGTAGGCCCATGTCACCTGTCATCCCCGCACCGGAGACGTCCCGATGACCGCGCCCCCGTTCGCGACACCCGGCGGCGTGAGCCGGATGGTGAACGCCGCCGCCGCGGCACCGTCGGTGCACAACACCCAGCCATGGCGCTTCCGCTGCGCCGACGAAGAGACCATGGAGCTGTGGGCCGACCTCGGTCGGCTGCTCCGGGTCACCGACCCGCTGGGCCGCGGGCTCGGCGTCAGCTGCGGGGCCGCGCTGTGCAACCTCCGGCTGGCGGTCCGGATGACCGGGCACGACGCCCACGTCGTGACGCTGCCCGACCCCGCCCACCGCCCCGACCTGCTGGCCCGCGTGCGCGCCGTCCCCGCGGGGCCGCCCGGCCAGGACGAGCGCCTGCTGTACGAGATGATTCCGCACCGGCGCACCAACCGCTTCCCCTTCGACGGCCGCCGGCTGCCCACCGCGGTCCTGGTGGAGCTGGTCCACGCCGCGCACGCGGAGGGCGCCACGCTGGTCCTGCTGAAGGGCCGGACGGCCCGGCGCGTGCTCGGCATGATCGGCGCGGCCGAGGCCACGCTCGCCGCCGAGGAGTCCTACCGCGCCGAGCTCGCCCGCTGGACGGCTCCCGGCCGCCGCGACGGCGTGCCCCGGTACGCCGTCGGCCCCCGCCCGCGCGACGGCGAGCTGCCCATGCGGGACTTCCGCCTGGGGGAGGGGCGGCACGCGGAGGGCGCGCCGAGCGCCGCCTTCGAGGCCGATCCGCAGCTTGCGGCCCTGTTCACCAGGGGTGACGGGCCGCTCGACTGGCTGCGCGCCGGACAGGCGCTCCAGCGGGTGCTGCTCACCGCGACCGCACGCGGCGTGGCGGCGTCGCTGTTCAGCCAGCCGCTCGACCTGCGGCCCGCCCAGCACTCCGGCGACCGCGCCGGGCCGCTGGGCCACGTGCAGATGCTGATCAGGCTCGGGTACGGGCCGCCGGTCCTGAGAGTGCCGCGCCGCCCGGCGTTCGAGGTGCTCGACCCGGTGGAGGCCGCGCGCAGGTGAGCCAGGAGGCCGCCCGCGAGCCGGTGGGACGGAGCGCGATCGCCGGAGTTGACGAGCCGCCTCGTGCTGTGACATTCTGAGGGCGGCACCGAGGTTGACGCTTTTAGTACGCGTGGACATTCGTTTCCCGAGTGCGTTATGATGCTCCCTCGCGCTGCCACGCCGCCCCGGATTTCCGCCGGGGCTTTCGGTGTGCGCGCAGCTCGACTCCATCCGTGTTCTCCGGAAGGACATCTGTTGGCAGCCTCGCGCAACGCCTCCGCCGTACCCGCTGGTCCCCGTCGCGTCTCTTTCTCGCGTATCCAGGAGCCGCTCGAAGTTCCTGACCTTCTCGCTCTGCAGACCGAGTC